>NZ_LRTK01000159.1 GCF_001636565.1 Frankia sp. EI5c | reverse complement strand
GGGCGAGCGCGGTGGCCGGGAGATCGACGCCTGGTACGCCCGCTACCCGGAGACCGCAGACCTGGTCCGCGCCGCGGACATGGTCGTCAAGGGCGGGACGGCAAGTCAGTAATCTGGGCGAGCCCGTTTTCGTATAGCCGAGCTTGACGCCTCCCCCCGTCCATCCGTATAGTCCAGCTATACGCAGATGCGACGGACAGGAGAGGCCATGACCGCGACACTCGCACTCACC
>NZ_LRTK01000158.1 GCF_001636565.1 Frankia sp. EI5c | reverse complement strand
TGACCGCGACACTCGCACTCACCAAGGCGACCCGCACAGGGACCGCGACCGTGCACATCGAGCCGCAGCCGGGCGGCGGCCTGGCGACCGTCGCCCGACNCGACGGCCGGCAGATCGGCGCCCACATCGGCCCGCACCACCAGGCCACTGGACTGCCCGCCGGCTACGTCGCCGCGATCGGCCGCCTCCCCCTCACCCNGGCGGAAGCCGACACCGTCGCCGCCGCCTACCAGCGGGCGCAGGCCGCGATCTCGCCCGACCTCCACGCCCAGCGTCAGCACCTGGTGGACACGGTCGCCGGCGCGGANGAGCAGTGGGCCGCAGACCGAGCCCGCGGGCTGGACGAGGGCTGGGTCGACCCCCACCGGCACGACGCGCGCAACGAGGCGGAGATCGGGGTCGCGCGGGCCGAGCTGGCCGCGTTCGACGCCGCGCACCCCCACATCGCCGCCGAGCTGGCCGCGTTGCAGTCCGCCGCCGCCAACCGCGCGATGCATGCCTGACCCACACCCACCGCCGCCCCCCGCTCTGCGCGGGGGTGGAGAGGAGACGCTGTGACCGACATGCCGATCATCCCCGAACTCGCCGACCCCGATGGCGACCTCGTCGCCGAGGTCCTCTCCCGGCTCCTGCAGGAGCCGGACGCCGCCGCTAGGCTCCGGGCCTGCGCGGCCCTCGACGGAACCCCCGCCGGCCTCTCCGGCCGCCTCGGCTGGATCCGACNGGTCTCCGTCGCCGNGCTCCACGCGGAGGGCAACAGCTACGAGGCCATTGGCAGGACNATGGGTGTCACGAAGGCGCGCGCCTACCAGATCCACAAGAGCGCGATGGACCCCGCCTACGCCTGGGGCCGCGCCCTCACCGCGCTCCGCGCCCTTGCCGCTGCCGTCGACCGGGTCCGTCCTGGCGGAGGCTACGAGTGGGGGGAAGCGTACAAGCTGATCACCACCGGCCTCGCCACCACCGTGATCCGCCCGCGGATCGAGGACNCGGCCCGCCGCTACGCCCGCATCGCCCGGGTCCGGGGTGGAGTCGACGTGGCCGCCCGGGTCGGCCGGCTGGCCGAGCTGCTGGAGGCGTCCGCC
>NZ_LRTK01000157.1 GCF_001636565.1 Frankia sp. EI5c | reverse complement strand
CGACATGCACCGACCCCGAACCATCCGCCTCACGCTCAAGCGCGACGACCTCGACACCGTCGAGCCCGAACCAGCCCGCCACCACAGCACCGCTAACCTCGAACACACGCACCCGTTCGCTTGGAGATCATGTTCCTTCGACAAGACGTGATCTTTCCAAGCGGCGGGTGCGCCCCNCTTCCCAGCCCCCGCGACTACACCGGGNTACAACAAGTCGTCACCATCCGCCAGTGTTCGGACACAGCCTCCAGCGAGATACGAAGAGCCGCTTTGGGTGGATATTCATCGCATTGGTCGCCCGAGTAAAGTGGCGTGAAGACTCCGCAGGCAGCTTGGGTATTTGCGTTTTGGATACCGCTATCCAAAGTGTATTCGAGTGGGTCACCATAGCCGTACGGTCCGAGGTACCCAAGGAATCCTTGTAGATTTACCGACCAGTATCGATATCCTTCCGCCGCGAGACCGTAGCCTGCATCGTTTGTATCCATGTGCACAACGCCATCAATATTGGAGAGTGCGCAGGCGGCGCCGATATTCAACCGGAAACGGTCGCATCGGATTGCAAGCAGGGTGCTGGTACTCATGGTCTTCAGGAGTTCTGGAACGGCGTAGTTGAGCGTCCACATCCGGTAGTTGACACTTGCGACGTTCTCGGGGCCTACCCATCGGTCAGTCGGCTGGAGCGACGGTGCCGGGCAGCTGACTGTGAAGGGGACGGACAGAGTCCCACCGGAACCGGCGGTGGCAATAACGGATGCCCCACCTACGCCGCCTGTGGATGTACAGCCTGGCCGAGTAGGAGCACTAACGCCAAAATAGAGGTTTGGTAGCAGTTGGCCTGCCGGGTTGATTATGGCGGTTGGATTATATTGAATGTTAATTTCCGCCGGAAATGCGGTCGAATTGCTAGGCATTGACCCGTACTGCAAATATATGGCGAACGGAAAATATGCGACCTGTACGCCATCTACCAATACGTAGTATTGCCAGAGTTCCATCCGGCAGGAGTTTGCCCTATCGCTTGCCCATTCGCGGACCCCTCCGGAGCCATTCAGGGCAAGGTCGACACATATCAGATTGACGCCAAGAGTACTAACGGCACTGCTATCTCGGCGCTGGGCCCCATCTCCCGGGGACGGCGTTAGGCACGTTTGCACTCTGCCNTCTGTAGTGCACGAGGGTTGCATGAGCCGATTTTCTGCTGATGCGGGAGGGTTGTAGATGTAGCCGGGTGGAACTCTCCCTTCGAGAAGTTCCTTTTCGGCGGCTTGAGTGAGAGAGGGAATGTCTTCGA
>NZ_LRTK01000156.1 GCF_001636565.1 Frankia sp. EI5c | reverse complement strand
ACCGACCACTCACCGCCGTCATCCACACCGCCGGCATCCTGCACGACGCCACCCTGGCCGCCCTCACCCCGGACCAGCTCGACACCGTCCTCAAAGCAAAGATCGACACCAGCTGGAACCTGCACCAGGCCACCCTCGACCAACCCCTCACCGCCTTCGTCCTCTACTCCTCNNTNGCCGGCACCGTCGGCACCCCCGGCCAGGCCAACTACGCCGCCGCCAACACCTACCTCGACGCCCTCGCCCACCACCGCCGAGCCACCGGACTCCCCGCCACCAGCCTCGCCTGGGGACTCTGGGAGGACACCAGCACCATCACCGCCGAGCTCACGGCCACCGACCACACCCGCATCCGGCGCGCGGGGCTGCTCCCGCTGCCGGCGCCGCTGGGCCTGGCACTGCTCGACACCGCGCTCACCCGAGCGGACCCGCTGCTCGTACCCGCGCGCTTCGACCTGGCCGTGCTGCGCGCCCGCGCGGCGGCCGAGCCCGTGACGACGCCGGTTCTGCGGGGCCTCACGCCCGCGTCGGCACCGGCGCGGCGCCGGCGGTCGGCGGTGGGCGACGGGCCGGCGAACGACCTCGTCCAGCGACTGCTCGCGCTGCCGGCGCAGGAGCGCACGGCACCCGTCCTCGACCTGGTCCGGGCGACGGTCGCCACCGTGCTCGGCCACCCGGACCCGAGCGCGGTGCAGGCGGACCGGGCCTTCTCCGCCAGCGGGTTCGACTCGCTGAGCTCCGTCGAGCTGCGCAACCAGCTCGGAGCCCGCGCCGGCCNGCGGCTGCCGGCGACCCTCGTCTTCGACTATCCGACGCCGGCCACGCTGGCCGCGTTCCTGCGCGACGAGCTGCTCCGGGCCGCCGGCCAGGCCGGGACATCCGGTCAGGGAGCCGACGCACCACCGACCACCGCGCGCCCGGCCGGCGACATCGACCTCGACGAGCCGATCGCGATCGTGGCGATGGCCTGCCGCTACCCCGGTGACGTCACCTCGCCGGAGGAGCTGTGGCAGCTGGTCGCGGACGGCGTCGACGCCGTCAGCGGCTTCCCGGCCGACCGCGGCTGGAACGTCGACCGGCTCTACGACCCGGACCCGGAAGCCGCCGGGAAGTCGTACGCCCGCCACGGCGGGTTCCTGCATCACGCTCCCGACTTCGACGCCGAGTTCTTCGGCATCTCACCGCGCGAGGCGGCCGCCACCGACCCGCAGCAGCGGCTGCTGCTGGAAGTCGCCTGGGAGACCTTCGAACGCGCCGGAATCGACCCGACGTCGCTGCGCGGCAGCCGCACCGGCGTGTTCGCCGGCGTCATGTACAGCGACTACGCCGCCAGGCTGATCAACCGGGTGCCCGCCGAGTTCGAGCCGTATCTCGGCAACGGCAGCGCGGGCAGCGTCGCCTCCGGCCGGGTGGCGTACACCTTCGGCCTCGAAGGCCCCGCNGTCACNNTCGACACCGCCTGCTCGTCCTCGCTGGTCGCCGTGCACCTCGCCGCGCAGGCGCTGCGCAGCGGCGAGTGCGCGCTGGCGCTGGCCGGCGGGGTCACGGT
>NZ_LRTK01000155.1 GCF_001636565.1 Frankia sp. EI5c | reverse complement strand
GAAACTCGTTTTCCATCCGCAGTTCACGGTTCTGCCGTTCGAGTTCACGTAGTCGAGCGGCACTGTCGTCGACGGCAGGCGGAGGCGTCTCGTCGAGCCTGTCACGATTTTCGTGTAAGCCGAAGGTGAATGACTTACTGTCGGTAACAGTATCAGAAGGATAGTCGTCCGGGGAACAGATTGACGAGCGTGTTGAGTGCGATTTTCCAGCCGTGGGTTCCTGTCCCTGATTCACCGCCTCGCTGGCTGGAGATGTTCCGGAGTCCAAGGTAGAGGAGTTTCATCGCGGCATCCTTGTCGGGGAAGTGGCCGCGGTTCTTGGTTATTTTTCGGAGCTGGAAGTTGATGGATTCGATGGCGTTGGTGGTGTAGACGATTCTCCGGAGTTCCGGGGGGAAGTCGAGAAACGGGATGAACTCGTCCCAGGCGTGGCGCCATACGTCCACGGCACCGGGGTAGCGGGCACCGAAGGCGGTGTCGAACGCGGCCAGGCCGAGTTCGGCGGCTTCCAGGGTCGGAGCGGTGTAGATCTCCTTCATGGCCTTGACGACGGCTTTCCTGTCGCCGTAGGACACAAACCGCATGGCATTCCGGATGACATGGACCACGCAGGTCTGGACGATGCTGTCCGGGAAGACTGCGGTGACGGCGTCGGGGAGGCCCGTCAGCCCGTCGCAGCAGACGATGAGGACGTCACGGACGCCCCGGTTCCGCAGATCNGCGAGGACCTTCTGCCAGAACTTCGCCCCCTCGCTGTCCTGGATCCAGCAGCCGAGAGCGTGCTTGCGGCCGTCGATATCGACCCCGATCGCCAGATATGCGACCTTGGTAGAGACTACGCCGTTGTCCTTGACGCGCAGGCGGATCCCGTCCACGTACATGATCGGGTAAACCTCGTCCAGCGGCCGGGACTGCCAGGTCTTGATCTCGTCGACGACGACGTCGGTGACATTCGAAATCAGTTCTCGGGACGCCTCGACACCGTAAACCTCAGCCAGATGCGCCTCGATGTCCCGAGTCGTCATACCACGGGAGTACAGGGACAGGATCGTGTCGTCGAGATTCCCGATACGCCGCGCCCGCTTCGGCACGATTACCGGCTCGAACGTGCTGTTCCGGTCTCGTGGTACCTCGATCTCGACCGGTCCGTTGCGGGTCGAGACCGTCTTCACTGAAAGGCCGTTTCGGGAGTTTCCCGTGCCGTGCCCGGACGGATCACCGGACTCGTAGCCGAGATGATCGGTCATCTCGGCCTGGAGTGCCCGCTCCAGAACCGCCTTCGTCATCTGGTTCAGCAGACCATCGACGCCGTCGATCGGCGTGCCGCCCGCCTTCGCATCCGCCAGCAAAGTGTCGATCACCTTCGACGGGAACGCTTCCGCGATCACTTGGGCTGCCGCGTTGTCACGCTCGCGACGCTTTACATTCGGTGCCATAAGATGACCCTTTCCGACCGACCGGTTACGATAGGTCGATCCTTGGTCACCTTCGGCTTACACGCTTCGCATGACACGCCCGTCTCGTCGGCGTGCGCGCGGCGGTAGGCGGCGACCCAGACCCCGAGGGTTCCCTCCAGGATCCCGAGTTCCCGTGCGACATCGGAGATCGGAC
>NZ_LRTK01000154.1 GCF_001636565.1 Frankia sp. EI5c | reverse complement strand
GCGTACCACCGCGAGGACGGGGTGGTTGTTGCGGTGGGCGTCGGAGAGTCGTTCGAGGAGGAGGAGTGCGGCGCCTTCGGACCAGCCGGTGCCGTCGGCGGCGTTGGCGAAGGGTTTGCAGCGGCCGTCGGGGGCGAGCCCGCGCTGCCGGCTGAACTCGATGAACGTGGTGGGGCTGGCCATCACTGTGACGCCGCCGGCGAGGGCGAGGTCGCATTCGCCGCTGCGCAGTGCCTGGGCNGCGAGGTGCAGGGCGACGAGTGAGGAGGAGCAGGCGGTGTCGACGGTGACCGCCGGGCCCTCCAGCCCGAACGTGTACGCCACCCGGCCGGACGCCACACTGCCCGCGCTCCCGCTTACCAGGTAGCCCTCGAAGCCCTCGGCGGGCGTGCCGGCCTGGTGCAGCCGGGCTCCGTAGTCGTTGTACATGACACCGGCGAACACACCGGTGCGGGAGCCGCGCAGCGAGTCGGGGGCGAGGCCGGCGCGTTCGAACGCCTCCCAGGCGGTCTCCAGCAGCAGCCGCTGCTGCGGATCGGTCGTCATCGCCTCCCGGGGGCTGATGCCGAACAACTCCGGGTCGAAGTCGCCCGCGTCGTGCAGGAACCCGCCCTCGCGGGTGTAGGACGTCCCGGGGCGGTCGGGGTCGGGGTCGTAGAGGGCGTCGAGGTCCCAGCCACGGTCGGCGGGGAAGCCGGAGATCGCGTCCCGGCCGTCGGCGAGAAGTCGCCACAGATCCTCGGGTGAGCGCACCCCACCGGGGAAGCGGCAGGCCATCGCCACGATGACGACCGGGTCGTCGGTGGCGTCACGGCCCCTCTCCACCTTCGCGCCGCGCCCGCCTCCGGTGGCAGTGGTAGTGGTGGCGGTGGCGTCACTCGTCGACGGGTCGTCGCCGGCCGCGTCGACCAGCTCCGCGCGCAGCAGCGTGGCCAGCGCGTTCGGGGTGGGATGGTCGAAGACCAGGGTGGCGGGCAGGCGCAGGCCGGTGGCCGNGCCGAGCCGGTTGCGCAGGTCGACGGCGGCGAGCGAGTCGAGGCCGAGGTCGGTCAGGGGCCGGTCCTCGGGAACCGAGGCGGTGTCGGTGTGCCCGAGGACGAGGGCGACCGTCTCCCGGACCAGCTCGACCAGCAGCCGGTCGGCCTCGCCCGCGCTGGCCCGGGCGAGTCGGGAGGCCAGTTCCGGGCGGGCCGGAGCGGTCACCCCCGGGCGGGTACCGGCCCGCGTGAGGGAACGCGGCGCGTTGCGCACCAGGGAACGCAGCGGGGGCGGCACGGCCGCTCCCGGGGAGGCGAGCGCCCGGGTGTCGAACCGGGAGGCCACGACCAACGCCTGGTCGGCGTGCCTGCCGGCGAAGACCTGGTCGAACATCCGCAGGGCCTGCTCTGCTGGCAGCGGTGCGATGCCCGCCCGGGCGAGCCGGCTCAGATCCGCCTTGCCGAGCGCTGCGGCCATGCCGCCGGTGCTGGGGGTGTCGCCGGGGGCGGGGGTGTCGTCGGGTGTGTTGGTGTCGCTGGGTGTGGGGTTCCAGAGGCCCCAGGCGATGCTGGTGGCGGGGAGGTGGTGGGTGTGGCGGTGGTGGGCGAGGGCGTCGAGGTAGGCGTTGGCGGCGGCGTAGTTGGCTTGGCCGGGGGTGCCGGTGGTGGCGGTGATGGAGGAGAAGAGGAGGAAGGTGTGGAGGGGGTGGTGGTGGGTGAGGGTGTGGAGGTTGGTGGCGGCGGTGGCTTTGGGGGTGAGGGTGGTGGTGAGGTGTCGGGGGG
>NZ_LRTK01000153.1 GCF_001636565.1 Frankia sp. EI5c | reverse complement strand
GGGAAGAGCTGCCCTCAGCTTCACCGCCCTGCTGCGACAGGGCAGAGGTGGTGGTCTTTCACCTCCACTCGGGTTGTGGGCGCCTCGTGGCGCACCTTTTCGTACTCGCAAAAAGCGTCGAGGACAGCTGACCCGGCCGCGGCCCGGGGCGGGGCGGGGCGGGCAGGGCCACGGCGGGCGGGCGGGCGGGGCCAGTCGAACCCCCGACCACCCAAAGTCCTCAACCAGATGGTTGACATCCCGAGCGGCCGGCGCCTAGGGTCATCGTCAACCGACTGGTTGAGGAGAGATCGGCGTGGATCAGCTTTCGCAGCTCTTCTCGGCGCTCACGGACCCGACGCGGCGGGACCTGGTCGCCCGGTTGACCGAGGGTGACGCCACCGTCGGCGAGCTCGCGGCGCCGTATGACATCAGCGTCCAGGCGGTGTCGAAGCATCTGAAGGTTCTGGAGCAGGCCGGCCTGGTCAGCCGGGCCGGCTCGACCCACCGCAGTCCCGTGCATCTCGAAGCCGAGGTGCTCGACCTGATGACGGGGTGGATCGAGCGCTACCGCCGGCGGGCGGAGGAGCGCTACCGGCGCCTCGACGCGCTCCTGGCCGCGATGAACGCCAGCCCGGCAGACCAGGACCGGGCCGGCCCGAAGGACAAGACCGCCCCAGACGAACAACCGATGAGAGGAACAGCGTGATGACCGGCAACGACAGCACCGCCACCATCGAGACGACCCGCATCGAGGCCGACCCGGACGTGCCGCTGATCCGGTTCACCCGGGACTTCACCGCCACGGCGGAGCAGTTGTTCCGCGCGCACACCGACCCAGACCTCTTCGCGCGGTGGGTCGGGCCGGACGGCATGGACACGACGATCGAGCACTGGGATGCCACCAGCGGCGGAAGCTGGCGCTACGTCGCCCGCCGCGACGGCGTCGACTTCCGGTTCCGCGGCTGCTTCCACGAGGTCCGCGCGGACCGGATCGTGCAGACCTTCTCCTTCGAAGGCGCNCCGGACAGCGTGGCGCTGGAGACGCTGTGGTTCACCGACCTCGGCAACGGCCGCACCCGGCTGCATGCCCAGTCACTCGTCGAGAGCTTCGAGGGCCGTGACGAATGGCTGCGCAGTGGGATGGAGTCCGGGGTGAACGAGGGCTACGCCAAGCTGGCCGCCCTGGTCTCCTCGGGTGCCGTCTCCTCGGGTGCCGTCTGATCGGAGCGCCTGGTTTCGTCGCCCGGGTTCGCTCGACACGACGCAGCTGCGGCGGCACGCACCGGTGCGGAGTTCGCCGCGGCAGGCGCGCAGGACGGCCGCTACCGGACCCTGACCGACCGGGTCGAACCCGTGCGGCGCGACATCGTCACCTTGGCACTCCCCGAGCTGCGTGCCGACGGCGCCGCTCTGCTATCCGCCTGTGCCCAGGAGGGTCTGCCCCACCACTAAGCGAATTCTCGTGCTAGCCCGGGGCCCCGCCCGCCGCCCGGGGTGACAGACCTGTCTGATCGGACGGGGCGCCCCGGGTGCCGAGCTGGGCCGCGAGGCTCGACGGGCGACGGCCCCGGGCCGGTATCGGGACACCACGGCCCCACCCGTTCCGATGTTCAGCACCCCGCCCGTGGGCACCTCGGCCCGCGGCGACCCGATCGAGGCACGGCCAGCGGGCCACCGCACCCGGCGGAACCCGCCACAACGCCGCCACCAGGGCTTTCAGAGCCCACACAGGCCCCGCGACAGCTCTCACCCGCCCCCGCGCCGCCCGTCCGCGGGTGTGCGCCGACAGCGACTGAAGGGCTCGTTGTGTCTCCCCTGCCGGAGGGC
>NZ_LRTK01000152.1 GCF_001636565.1 Frankia sp. EI5c | reverse complement strand
CAACTACGCCGCCGCCAACACCTACCTCGACGCCCTCGCCCACCACCGCCGAGCCACCGGACTCCCCGCCACCAGCCTCGCCTGGGGACTCTGGGCCACCGGTGACGGTATGGACACGACCCTCACCGCGGCCGAACGGTCCCGGATCGCCCGCACCGGTCTGGCCGCGCTCACCCCGGAGCAGGGGCTGGCCCTGCTGGACGTCGCCCTCACCCTCGACACGCCGACGGTGGTGCCGGCCCGGCTCGACCTGGCCACGCTGCGCGGGCTGTACCAGCAGGCCGCCGAGGGCGCGGCGGCGCCACCCGCGCTGCTGCGCGGCCTCGTCCGGGTACCGGCGCGCAGGCGGGGAGCGGCCCCGGCGGCGGGCGCGGGGACAGGCGCGGCGGCCGGCCCGGCCGGTTCCGCCGCCGGTGCCCCACTGGCCGGCCTGAGTGACGACGAGCGCCGCGCCCGGGTGGAGGCGCTGGTCCGGCAGGCCGTCGCGAACGTGCTCGGGCACGCCGACGAGGCCGCCGTCGAGGTCGACCGGGGCTTCTCCGAGCTCGGGTTCGACTCGCTCACCGCAGTCGAGCTGCGCAACCGGCTCGACGCCGGCACCGGGCTGCGGCTACCGGCGACGCTGATCTTCGACTACCCCACCCCGCGGGCGCTCGTCGAGCACCTGTGGGCCCAGACCGCGCCGGCCGGGGGCGGGTCCGGCGGTGGGCTCGCCTCGCTCGCCGACCTGGACCGGCTGGAGGCGACGCTGGCCGGCCGCGCGCCCGACGACCAGTGGCGCCGGGACATCACCGCGCGCCTCACCGCGCTGCTGGCCACCGTGTCCGCGGCCGACCTCACCAGGTCGGAGCGGACTCGCGGCGGGGACGGCGCGGACGCCGCGCTGAGCGTGGCGGAGCTGCGCGCGGCAAGCAACGACGACCTCTTCAACCTGATCGACAACGATCTCGGGATCTCCTGACCGGCCCGATCGCTTTCCAAGGGAGCAACGCTGTCATGGCGGACGAGGACAAGCTGCGGGACTACCTGGCCCGCGTGGTCGCCGAGCTGCAGCAGACACGCGCGCGGCTGCGCGAGGTGGAGTCCGCCGCGCTCGAACCGATCGCCGTCGTCGGGATGGCCTGCCGGTACCCGGGCGGGGTCGAGTCACCGGCGGATCTGTGGCGGCTGGTGGCCGAAGGGAAGGACGCCATCGGCCCGTTCCCGACCGACCGCGGGTGGGACGTCGACACGCTCTACCATCCGGATCCGGAGCACGCGGGTACCTCCTACGCCCGTGACGGCGGTTTCCTCTACGACGCCGCCGCGTTCGACCCGGCGTTCTTCGGGATCAGCCCGCGGGAGGCGCTGGCCGTCGACCCGCAGCAGCGGCTGCTGCTGGAGGTCGCCTGGGAGACCTTCGAACGCGCCGGGATCGACCCGACGTCACTGCGCGGCAGCCGCACCGGCGTGTTCGCCGGTGTCATGTACGACGACTACGCCGGACGGCTGCTCGGCGGGATCCCGCCGGAGTTCGAGCCCTACCTGGGGGCCGGCAGCGCGGGCAGCGTCGCCTCCGGCCGGGTGTCGTACACCTTCGGGCTGGAGGGCCCCGCGGTCACCGTCGACACCGCCTGCTCGTCCTCGCTGGTCGCCGTGCACCTCGCCGCGCAGGCGCTGCGCCGCGGCGAGTGCGGGCTGGCGCTGGCCGGCGGCGTGACCGTGATGGCGACCCCGGGCACCTTCGTGGAGTTCAGCCGGCAGCGGGGCCTCGCCCCCGACGGCCGCTGCAAGGCCTTCGCCGACGCCGCCGACGGCACCGGCTGGGGCGAGGGCGCCGGCCTGCTCCTGCTCGAACGCCTCTCCGACGCCCGCGCGAACGGACATCCGGTGCTCGCGGTGGTGCGCGGCACCGCGGTCAACCAGGACGGCGCCTCCA
>NZ_LRTK01000151.1:1842-2024 GCF_001636565.1 Frankia sp. EI5c | reverse complement strand
GGTTGACCGCGGTGCCGCGCACCACCGCGAGCACCGGATGTCCGTTCGCGCGGGCGTCGGAGAGGCGTTCGAGCAGGAGCAGGCCGGCGCCCTCGCCCCAGCCGGTGCCGTCGGCGGCGTCGGCGAAGGCCTTGCAGCGGCCGTCGGGGGCGAGGCCCCGCTGCCGGCTGAACTCCACGAAC
>NZ_LRTK01000151.1:0-1837 GCF_001636565.1 Frankia sp. EI5c | reverse complement strand
CGGNNTTGCCATNACCGTGACCCCGCCGGCCAGCGCCAGCGCGCACTCGCCGCTGCGCAGCGCCTGCGCGGCGAGGTGCACGGCGACCAGCGAGGACGAGCAGGCGGTGTCGATCGTGACGGCGGGGCCTTCGAGGCCGAAGGTGTACGCCACCCGGCCGGAGGCGACGCTCGTCGTGCTGCCGATCAGCACGTAGCCCTCGACATCCGTCGACACCTGGCCCACCCGGGTGCCGTAGTCGTCGTACATGACGCCGGCGAACACGCCGGTGCGGCTGCCGCGCAGCGACGTCGGGTCGATCCCGGCCCGCTCGAAGGCCTCCCACGCCAGCTCCAGCAGCAGCCGCTGCTGCGGATCGGTGGCGGTTGCCTCCCGCGGCGGAACCCCGAAGAACTCCGCGTCGAAATCGCCCGCGTCGTGCAGGAACCCGCCGTGGCGGGCGTACGACCGGCCCGGGGCGTCCGGGTCCGGGTCGTAGAGCCGGTCGACGTCCCAGCCGCGGTCGGCCGGGAACGCACTGACTGCGTCGACGCCGCCCGCGACCAGGTCCCACAGCTGCTCGGGGCTCGCGACCCCGCCCGGGTACCGGCAGCTCGCCGCGACGATGACGATCGGGTCGTCGTCGGTGCCCACCGGCGCCGCGGGAAGGGCCGGTACGGCGGATGCGGCGGCGCCGGCGGCCGACCGGCCGACGAGCTCGGCCCGCAGGTGCCCGGCGACCTCGGCCGGGCTCGGGTAGTCGAAGAGCAGGGTCGCCGGCAGGACGAGCCCCGTCCGCCGGCCGAGGTGGTTACGCAGCTCGACGGCCGCCAGTGAGTCGAACCCGAGATCTCGGAAGGCCCGGGTGACCTCCACCGACTCCGCTGCCTCATACCCGACGACCGCGGCGACCTCCTCGCGGACCAGGGCGATCAGGAGCCGGTCCTGCTCCTCCACTGACAGCGCGGCCAGCACCTCGGCGAGGCCGCCGTCGCCGCCGGCCCGGGCACCGGCCGGCCCGCTGGTGGCGGAGACCCGCCGCCGGGCCGCCACGCCGGTCCGCCCGGCCGGCTCGCCGTTGACGACCCCCAGGTCGATCCGCCCCGCCACGAGCACCGCATCACGGGCATCCGACCCGGTGTCGGCCCCGGTGTCGGCCGCGGTGTCGGCCGCGGTGTCGGATGCGGCGTCGCGTCGGTCGGGGGAGGTTGTCGTGGCGAGCGCGGCGTCAAGCAGCGAGAGCCCGTCGGCCACGCCGAACGGGGTCACTCCGGACCGGGCCCATCGGGCCCGGTCGGCTGCGCCGAGAGTGGCCTCCATGCCCGAGCCGGTGTCCCAGAGTCCCCAGGCGAGGCTGGTGGCGGGGAGTCCGGTGGCCCGGCGGTGATGCGCCAGTGCGTCGAGGTAGGTGTTGGCGGCGGCGTAGTTGGCCTGGCCGGGGGTGCCGAGGGTGCCGGCCACCGACGAGTAGAGGACGAAGGCGGTGAGGGGTTGGTCGAGGGTGGCCTGGTGCAGGTTCCAGCTGGTGTCGATCTTTGCTTTGAGGACGGTGTCGAGCTGGTCCGNNGTGAGNNNGGCCAGGGTGGCGTCGTGCAGGATGCCGGCGGTGTGCAGGACGGCGGTGAGCGGTCGGTGGCTCGGGATGGTCTCGATGAGGGCCCGGGCGGCGGCGGGGTCGGTCNGGTCGGCAGCGNNGATCTGGACGTCGGCGCCGAGTGCGGTGAGTTCGGCGGCGAGGTTGTCGGCGCCGGGGGCGGCCGGGCCGCGGCGGCTGGCCAGGAGCAGGTGGCGGATGCCGTGGTGGGTGACGAGGTGGCGGGCGGCCAGGGCGCCGAGGGTGCCGGTGCCGCCGGTGACG
>NZ_LRTK01000150.1 GCF_001636565.1 Frankia sp. EI5c | reverse complement strand
ATCCGTGTCCAGTTACTTTCGTTCTATTTAGTATTGTATGTGAGGCGTGGTGCCTCGATGTCTTTGGTTGTAACTCTGCGTCGACCAGTGGCTCGCGGCCTCCGGCTCGCCAGATCCTCGAATTCGGCTACTGGCGCACACGCAATGTTGAGGTTATATGCAAGCTGAAACAGGGCGGAGTCTCCTAGCTGTGCCAACTTTTCCGCCGAAGTCGTGCTCTTACTAGTGACGGTAATGGTGAGGTAGCGAAGTGAGTATCTAAGGCCGTCGAATATTGTTCCTTCGAGGTCGGTGGGGAAGTAGGATCTCAACCCCAGGCGCTTAAGCTCGTCAAATGTTGCTTCCGGCTCTCTTCCGGGTTCTTGTATTCGCCAAGCCATGAATGTGTCACTCGGTTCACCTAGGCGATAGGAATATCCGCCTGTGGTATCGGCTAAATCGATCGTGCGTCCCCGCATGAGGGCGGGATGTCGAAATCTCGCCGAACGTTCTTCCTGTACTAGAATCTCTAACTTTCGCGGCCATAGCAGGGAGACTCCGGGGCCGCGCTCCGCCGACGACAGTTCGGAGACGACGCCCTCGACCGTGTCCTGAGGTGTTTCAAACCCGCGGTCTCGGATGGAAGATTGCCAGAGACGCTCTTTTTCGGAGAATGTCGACGACAGGCCGAGCATCGAGGATGTGACCTCCATCAAGGCGCTTGGCGACAAGCNGTCCACTAGACGAGCGGCTCCCTTCTATGTCAATCTTTCGGCTGATCTACTCGATGGCGAAAAATCGATCCGTTCGGTGGCGCGTCGGCGAGCATGGCGCGCCAGCGCCACGCGCAGCCGTTGCGCGCCACCGTCGCGGATGCTTGATCCTAACTGGGGCAATTCGGCAGTCTCGGGCTCTCGCTGACGGCTTGGTGGTGCTCGCCGTACCGTGATCGGGTGGAGGTAGCGGTTGCTGAGCGGTTGGCGAGCGAGCTGTTGACCCCGTTGGNGGATCGATGGCGGCATGTGCAGGCCGTGGCGGCGGCTGCTCGTGAGGTGTCTGCGGTCGTCGATCCGGAAGAGCGTGACCTGCTCGTCGCGGCGGCCTGGCTGCATGACATCGGGTACGCCCCGCCGATCGGTCACCTACGGTTCCACCCCGTGGACGGGGCCCGGTTCCTCGAATCCCAGGAAGCCCCGAAGCGGCTGTGCGCCCTGGTCGCGCACCACTCCTGCGCTCGGTACGAAGCCGAGGAACGGGGGCTGACGGCGGAGCTCTCCGCGTGGGAGCTGGAGGTGTCGCCGGTGATGGACGCGCTGTGCGCCGCGGACATGACGACCGGCCCACAGGGCCAACGCTTCACCTTCGATGAACGGATCGCGGAGATCCTGTCCCGCTACGGCGACGGCTCGATCGTCCACCGGTCGATCACCCGGGCGCGACCGGAGCTGCAAGCCACTGTGGAGCGAACGGCCACACGGCTCGTGGCGGTTCAGCCAAGGTAGGGCGTGGCCCGGTTCTCCAGGTAGTGATCGATGCGGAGTCGCATCGACGGGTGGATGTTCAGCCCGTCCAGGTCCTCTGTCGCGACGAACTTGACCTCTTTCGTCTCGCTAGAGGTGCGTAGCTGGCCGCCGAGATTGCGGGTGGTGAAGCAGAGCGAGAACTGCTGGCGGACCTCGCCGTCGTCGTAGGCCAGGACGTGCCTGGGGTTGGTGTAGACCCCGATGAGTCCGGTCACCTCGATGTCGATGCCGGTCTCTTCCTTGGTCTCGCGGACGGCGGCGTCAGTGATGGACTCGCCGAGATCCATGCCGCCGCCCGGCAGGGCCCACAGGTTGTTGTCGGTCTTGTGGACCAGGAGGATGCGCCCGGCCTCGTCGGTGACGACGGCGGTCACGGACGGGACGACGCTGTTGGCCTTGGGGGCGTTCGGGTCATTGAAGTAGTCGATCCGTGCCGTCACACCGGTCAGGTCGAGGCCGGTGAGCAGGACCGGCNGCGCGGGGATCTCGTTCGTCTTCGCGTCCACCGCGACCTGGCCGNGCACGACACCGGTGTGATGGTCGAACGCGGCGAGCAGATGCCGACCGGTGGCCTCGCTGGTGCGGGAGCCGCGCAGGGTCTTGCCGTCGACCGCGACCCGCCGCCGCGTCCCCGCCGCCGGGC
>NZ_LRTK01000149.1 GCF_001636565.1 Frankia sp. EI5c | reverse complement strand
GCTGGGTGTGGGGTTCCAGAGGCCCCAGGCGATGCTGGTGGCGGGGAGGTGGTGGGTGTGGCGGTGGTGGGCGAGGGCGTCGAGGTAGGCGTTGGCGGCGGCGTAGTTGGCTTGGCCGGGGGTGCCGGTGGTGGCGGTGATGGAGGAGAAGAGGAGGAAGGTGTGGAGGGGGTGGTGGTGGGTGAGGGTGTGGAGGTTGGTGGCGGCGGTGGCTTTGGGGGTGAGGGTGGTGGTGAGGTGTCGGGGGGTGAGGGTCTCGACGGTGCCGTCGGCCAGCACTCCCGCGGCGTGCACCACGTCGGTGAGCGGATGCTCCGCCGGGATGCTCGCCAGCAGCTCGGCCAGGCTCTCCCGGTCGGCGGTGTCACAGGCGACCAGCCGGGGCTCGGCACCCAGATCCCGCAGCCGCGCCAGCAGGGTGTCGGCGCCCGGGGCGTCCGGGCCGCGGCGGCTGAGCAGCAGCAGGTGGCGCACCCCGTGCCGGGTTACCAGCCGCTCGGCGATGAGGCCACCGAGCGCACCGGTCGCCCCGGTGATCAGGACGGTGCCCGGCTCGGGCCGGGTGGCCTGGTCCTCTCGGGTGGCCTCGTCCCCGCTCCCCTCCTGCGTGGCCGTGGCCGTGGCCGTAACCGGGGCCGGGGCCGAAACCGGGGCCGAAACCGGGGGGGTGGCGAGCCGCCGCAGCCTGGGCGCGAGCAACTGCCCGCCGCGCAGCGCCAGCTGGCTCTCCCCGGAACTCAGCGCGAACGACAGCGCGCCGGTCAGGGCGCGCTCGGATGCCGGACTGCCGTCGGTGTCCACCAGTAGGAACCGGTCGGGGTGCTCGGACATGGCGCTGCGCAGCAGACCCCAGGCGGTGGCCACCGCCGGTTCGATGCCGGGATCGGCGGTGCCGGTCCACACCGCGGCGGAGGTGACGACGGCCAGCCGGGTCACCTGCCCCGCGCCGGCGGCGTCCCGCAGCACGTTCTGCACCAGTGTCAGGGCCTCGTTCGCCACGGCCTCGGCCGGCCGGCCACCCGCCACCCGCCGCACCTCGACCCCGTCCGCGGCAGAACCACTGGCGGAGGCACGGTCCGGGTCGGTCGGCGCCGCCGTGACCGGCCGCCATTCCAGGGTGAACAGCGCGTCGTCCGCCGCGGCGGCCACGGTCGTCGGCACGGCTCGCAGCGCGAGCGACCGCGCCGAGGCGACCGGCACACCGTCCAGGTCGCTGAGCAGGACGGAGACGGAGCCGTCGCCGGTCGGGACCAGCCGGACCCGGACGGCGGTCGCACCCGTGGCGGCGAGCCGGACCCCGGCCCACGCGAACGGAACCCGCGGGCCGTGCTCTCCGCCGCCCGCCCCGGCGTCCCGCAGGGGCGAGATGTCCCGCAGGGGCAACAGGTGCAGGGCGGCGTCGAGCAGGGCCGGGTGCAGCGCGAACGGCTCCCCGCCCGAACCGGCAGCGTCCGCCTCCGGTGTCCCCGCCGGTGCCCCTGCCGGTGTCCCCGCCGGGCCGGCGGCGGTCGGGTCCCGCTCGGAGTCGGTGCCGGCGCCGAGGTGGACCTCGGCCAGGAGGCTCTCCCCGTCCTGCCAGGCCGCCCGCACATTGCGCAGGCCCGCCCCGTAGTCGTAGCCCAGCTCACGCAACCGCCGGTAGACGTCGTCCACCTCGAGCGGCTCGGCATCCGCCGGGGGCCAGGGTCCCTCGCCGGCCGTGGCCGCGGCCTCAGCGTTCCCGCCGCCGATCTCCTCCGGCCGCAGGGCGCCGGTGGCGTGCAGGGCCCACGGCCCGTCGTCGCCGGGCCGGGAGTGGACGGTCAGCGTGCGGCGGCCGTCCTCGTCAGCGGCGCCGACCGAGACCTGCAGGCGCAGGGTTCCCCGTTCCGGCAGCGGCAGTGGGGCGTGCAGGGTGAGCTCGTCGAGGACGGGGGTGTCGGCCCGCAGGCCCGCCCGCAGCGCGAGGTCGACGTACAGGCTGCCCGGCACCAGCGGCCGGCCGCCGATGACATGGTCGGCGAGCCAGGGGTGGCGGTCGGGGGCGAGGGCGCCGGTGAACAGCAGCGCGCCGTCGTCGGCGCGTTCCACCGCCGTGCCGAGCAGGCCCAGGTCCTCCTCCCGGGCCCAGGCCCTGGGCGCCCGGAACCAGAAGTGGCGGCGCTGGAAGCGGTAGGTCGGCAGGTCCGCGCGGCCGGCGGTGGCGGGCAGGAGCTCTTTCCAGTCGACCGGGAAGCCGTGGGTGTGGGCGGTGGCGAGGGCGGTGGTGAGGGTGTGGGGTTCGGGGTGGTTGGTGCGGAGGGTGGGGGTGGTGTGGGGGGTGTGGGGGGTGAGGGTGGGGTGGGGGCCGAGTTCGAGGTGGAGGGTGGTGTTGAGGGTGGTGAGGGTTTGGGTGGCTTGGTGGTAGCGGACGGTGTTGCGGGTGTGGCGGGTCCAGTAG
>NZ_LRTK01000148.1 GCF_001636565.1 Frankia sp. EI5c | reverse complement strand
GCTGGGTGTGGGGTTCCAGAGGCCCCAGGCGATGCTGGTGGCGGGGAGGTGGTGGGTGTGGCGGTGGTGGGCGAGGGCGTCGAGGTAGGCGTTGGCGGCGGCGTAGTTGGCTTGGCCGGGGGTGCCGGTGGTGGCGGTGATGGAGGAGAAGAGGAGGAAGGTGTGGAGGGGGTGGTGGTGGGTGAGGGTGTGGAGGTTGGTGGCGGCGGTGGCTTTGGGGGTGAGGGTGGTGGTGAGGTGTCGGGGGGTGAGGGTCTCGACGGTGCCGTCGGCCAGCAGCCCGGCGAGGTGGAGTACCGCGACGAGGGGATGCTCGGCCGGGATGTCCGCGATCACCGCCGCGAGCGCGTCCCGGTCGGCCGCGTCGCAGGCGGCGAAGCGTACCTGGGCGCCCTGCTCCGCCAGGTCGGCGGCGAGCTCCCGGGCGCCTGGGGCGTCCGGGCCGCGGCGGCTGAGCAGTAGCAGGTGGCGCACCCCGTGGCGGGCGACGAGATGCCGCACGACGAGGCGGCCGAGCCCGCCGGTGCCGCCGGTCACCAGAACCGTCCCGGTGCCGTCGAACCGGCTGCCCGCCGCCGACGTGGCGGCACCTGTCCGCACGCTCGCGTCCGGGGTCGCGCCGGAGCTCGGCGTCCCGCCGGTGGGCGAGGTCGCGCTGGTGTCCGACGTCGCGGCGGCGGATGGTTCCCTGCCCGGTGTGACGCGGGCAAGACGTGGGACGACCAGCTGACCGTCGCGCAGCGCCAGCTGGTCCTCCCCGGCGGCGATGGCCGCGGTCAGCTCGGCCGGGCTCGGCGCTCCGCCCCCGCGGGGAAGATCGAGCAGGACGAACCGGTCGGGGTGCTCGGACTGCGCCGAGCGCACCAGCCCCCAGACGGCTGCTGACCAGGGCTCAGCGTCGAACGCCCCCCGGGTGACGAACGCCAGCCGCGCCGCCGCGGACTCCTCGTCGGCGAGCCAGTCCTGCACCGCGCGCAGGGCTTCCTGTGCCGCGTCGCTGCCGGGCGCCACCTCGATGGTGACCAGCCCGGCCTGAGCTGCCGCGGCAGCGAGGCCATCCGCCGCGGTGGCGGTGGTAGCGGCAGTCGCGGTGGTGGTGGTCGCGGTGGTGGTGGTGGTCGTGGTCGTGGTGGTGGTGGTGGCGAACGGCACCCAGCGGATCCGGTAGAGGTCACGGACGGCTTCGGTGCCCGCGCGGAGTTGGTCGGCTGTCACCGGCAGCAGGGCCACGGAGTCGACGGAGAGCACCGGGCTACCGGCCGGGTCGACGGCGGTCAGCGCCGCGTGGCCGTCGGCGGAGATCGACCAGCGGACTCGCAGCCGATCGGCGCCGGTAGCGTCGAGCTGGACACCGGACCAGGAGAACGGCAGCGGCAGCCCCCCGTCGCCGCGGCGCGCCTCGCGGGCGACCAGCGGATGCAGCGCCGCGTCCAGCAGCACCGGGTGCAGCGCGAAGCCACTGGCGGGCGAGCTGTCGACGCCCGGCGTCCCGTCGGCCTCCCCGGCGCCGGAGGCGCTGTCGGTTCCGGGATCGGCGGTCGGCGGCTGAGCGAGTTCGGCGAACAGTTCCTCGCCGCGTTGCCAGGCCGCCTGGACGCCCTGGAACGACGGGCCGTACTGGTAGCCCAGATCGGCCAGCTCCGCGTAGAGCGCGTCGACGTCCAGGGCCTCGGCGCCGGCCGGGGGCCACTCGGAGCCGAACGCGTCCGGCCCCGGCACTGGCACCGGGTTCGGGGGAGCCAGCACGCCACTGGCATGGTGCGTCCACGGCTCGTCGGACTCCGGCGCGCGGGAGTGGACGGCCAGCGCCCGGCTGCCGTCCGGGGCGGGCGGCGCGACGGAGAGCTGCAGCACCCGGGCGCCCGCCGCGGGAATCAGCAGCGGGGCATGCAGGGTCAGCTCCTCCACCCGGGCGAGGCCCACCTGGTCACCCGCGGTCAGGGCCAGGTCGACGACGGCGGCACCCGGCAGCGGTGTGGAGCCGAGGATCTGGTGGTCGGCGAGCCAGGGGTGGCGGGTGGTGTCGAGGGTGCCGGTGAGCAGCAGCGCGCCGTCGTCGGCGCGTTCCACCGATGCCCCGAGCAGGGGGTGGCCGGGTGCGCTCAGGCCGAGGTCACGCGCGCTTGCGTCGGGCCGGCGGGGCACCAGCCAGTACCGCCTGCGCTGGAAGCGGTAGGTCGGCAGGTCTGGCAGCCATTCCCGCTCCGGGCCGAGCAGGGCGTCGAGGTCGAGGTCGAAGCCGTGGGTGTGGGCGGTGGCGAGGGCGGTGGTGAGGGTGTGGGGTTCGGGGTGGTTGGTGCGGAGGGTGGGGGTGGTGTGGGGGGTGTGGGGGGTGAGGGTGGGGTGGGGGCCGAGTTCGAGGTGGAGGGTGGTGTTGAGGGTGGTGAGGGTTTGGGTGGCTTGGTGGTAGCGGACGGTGTTGCGGGTGTGGCGGGTCCAGTAGTCAGGGGTGGTGATGGTGGTGTCGGCGAGGGTGCCGG
>NZ_LRTK01000147.1 GCF_001636565.1 Frankia sp. EI5c | reverse complement strand
GAGACCCCCGGCCACGCACCGGTCTCCCGCTACTCAGCCCCACCAGAAACCCCAGGGCTGACCCACTGCCTACGCATCAGCAAACTTGCCGGGGCCCTGGGGTCCTGCCCCGCCGCCAGGACCACGACCCCGGGCGCACGGCCCTGCGAGAGGAGCAGCGGCAGCGCCGCACCGATCCGCTTCTTGACGTCCCGATCGGTGAAGTACGCCGTCAACGAGGCGATTTCGTCAACAACTACGACGACCAGGGTATCGCCGACCGTCGGCGCGTGCAGCCGGGTGTTGCCCGCGAGCCTGGCCGTCCGGTCCTGCATCACGGTCACCGCGTCGTCGAGGAGATCCGCAATCGTGTCGGGCGTGGTGGCGAAGCGGGTGAACATCTCCCGCCCGAAGGCGAGTTCTATCCCGCCTTTCGGGTCGCACACCCACAGCTCCACCAGCCCCGACCGCACCGCCGGGCCGAGGCCCCGGATGACCGACCACAGCACCGAGCCCTTACCGGCACCGGTCGCACCGGCGACGAGCACGTGAGTTCCCCGAACCGGCAGCGTCCAGGATCGGCCGTCCTCGTACCGCCCGACGGGCACCGCCGACAGCCCAGCGACGAGGCGAGCCGCCCCGCCGCCACTTCGGACGACGGCAGCCGGGACGGCGCCAGCAGGGTCAGAGCCGGCGCCGTCCGCGGAGTCGTCGAGGTTGGGCGCAGTGACCGGCCGGGTCAGCGGGTCACGGTGGTGGAAGGAGACGCGGATGAACCGGGACGTCTCCGCCTGCACCTGGCAACGCCGAGCCCGGAACACGTGCCGCAGCGCTTCGGCCTGCTCCGCCCACTGCGCCGGGGTCTGGCCCGGCAGCAGCTCCACCCGCAGCACGTCCACCGACCGCGACGAACGGATCTTCCGAAGCCGCGGGAAGTACTCGTCGAAGTTCACCTGATCACCCGTGGATGTCGGCATCCGGATCGCCAGGTCGGTGTGCACCATCGCCGGCTTCCACCGCCACCGGTAGACGAACGTCAGCCGCGCACGCCCCCACAGCCACCAGGCCACCGGCCCGAACGACCGCGGATGCACCCGCCACCACACGACCGCCACCAGGACCAGCGCCGCGACGAGCACAGCCAGGCCGACGAGCCCGACCCGGTGCACCACCAGGAGCAGCCCGACCACGGACGCCACGGCGACCCGGTGACGCCAGCAGCCCCGCAGCGCCAGCCACGCCGCCTTGCCGACCACCGCCAGGAGCAGCATCCACACCGGCACGCGCACCTTGTCGGCCCGCGAGGGGACCCGCGGGAAACGCTGGTCACCGTTGATTCTGGACATGGCAATACCACCTGTTTTCGAGCGCACGAAACACAGACCGATGGGATTGGCAAAAAGGAGGGAGTGGCGGGAAACGGGAAGCCGTTTCCTCGCGAGACCGGTGGCCGGCGGGAAAACTACGCGGCGCGCGGCCCGGCCATGTCGTCAGCCGGAGTCGCCACCGCCACCGCCACCGCTTCGGCGGATTCCGCGGCTTCCTGGGATTCGAACTGGAACTTCTCGTAGGCGATCAGGTAGTCGTTGACCGCCGCGAGCAACTTGTACGCGAAGTCAGCGTGCCGGGCATCCGGTTCCCGCTCCAGCGCCGAGACGCTCAGGCTCACCCGCCCCGCGTCCACGACCAGGATGGGCGCGCGGTCGGGGTAGGTGTGGCAGATCACCGACCAGTCCGTGCCGACGGACAGGCCGAGCGTCGCGTACGACTACTTTGGCTCGCCGTTCACGCCGCCGCCCCCGTCCGCCGCATCGGGCCGACCTGCCGCAGGCTCACCGCGCGCAGGGCGTATCCCTGCTTGGGGAACTTGCCGTTGGTGTCCACCCACGGCGTGATCGTCAGCCCGTCGAACTGCACCGGCCGGAACGGCGTGCCCGGCATCGCTTCCGGCAGGACGGGCTGCACCGCGGCGGCGACCTTCACCTTCAGCTCCGCCTGCCGGGCCGCCGGGTCCGGGTCCAGCACCCGCACCGCCCAGACCCGCTCGCCGGTGTTCGGGTCGCGCTCCTGTGGGTCGGGAGCGTTCGCCTTCACCTTGTCGTAGTCGTTCGCCGCCTCCACCCCGAGAACGAACGGCCCCGAGGGGAACACGTCCTCGAAACGCACCGGAATGCGTCGCGGTACCGCCATGGTTCGTCTACCTCCGTAGGGTCAGCCCCGCCGCCGGTACTCCGGTTGCTGTCGGGCAGCACCTACTCTGAACCGCTCACGAACCGATCGCCAAGCGCTTTCATATCTATGTATACGGAGCGCGGATGGAAATTATCCAGTGACCGTCTGGAATACACGCCCACGGCAACGATATCTTTGTCTGGTGACAAACGCACGGGGGATTCCGCCGTACACGGCGCGAGGCAAGGTCGAGGGTGAGGACTGGCAGGCGGTCGCCGACGCCCTGAACGCCAGAATGAACCAGAAGCGGATGGGACAGCAAGCAGGGCCCCGGCAAGTTTGCTGATGCGTAGGCAGTGGGTCAGCCCTGGGGTT
>NZ_LRTK01000146.1 GCF_001636565.1 Frankia sp. EI5c | reverse complement strand
ACCTGGTCACGAGTCTGCCGACCCATCAGGCGAGGCCGGCCGAGCTCGCCGCGTTCGCCCGGGAGCACTGGCACGTGGAGAACCGGCTGCACTGGGTCCGCGACGTCACTTTCGGTGAGGACCTCGGTCAGGTGCGGACCGGTAACGCGCCCNAGGTCATGGCCANCCTCCGCAACCTCGCGATCGCAATCCTGCGCCTGGCCGGTACTACGAACATCGCCGCGGGAATCCGCTATCACGCCCGCCGCCCCGAACGCCCCCTACAGACGATCACGAAGCTTGCTTGCTAAGCGACAACTTTGCCGGGGCCCTGGGCAGGACCCGCAGAAGGAGATGCTGCCGTTCCGGGATCTGTTCCCGGTCCTGAGGCGCCGTTGCTGCACCCGTTGCTACAAATCGCCCCTGCCGGCAAGATCGGCGGGGGCGATTTGGCTGGTGCGCCCGGCAGGGATCGAACCTGCGACCCAGTGCTTAGAAGCAATTGAGGCTAGTGCGCAATGCTGAACTGCCTGTTCACAGGTGGTGCGCGAGCGTAGGAGGCATAGTTATCAGTTGTCTGCCGGGATGGGTTTCTGTCATCTGGCAAGCGGTCTTCTTGCTAGCCGTCGAACTCCGGCGAAATGCGCTGTGCTGAGCTGACGATGGCGCAGTGCCAGTATGGCCTGGCAGTCTGTGGCGAGACTGTGATTCCGGCGATCCATGGGTTCTGATGGCGCTGGGTGATGGTTCCACGGTGGATCGTTTCTTCCTGTCCGTCTATGCGGTCTATGCGGTGCGCGCGACGCGCCGACGAATATAAAGATTCAGGGTTCACTATCTGTTTGTGTCTGCGCGAACTATTGACGTACAGATTCAATTGGGGAAAAAGAGGCTGTCAGCGGTGCGGGAGCCGCACAGGGTCTTGTCGTCGACCGCGACCCGCCATCCCGGTGTCCGGGCTGGTCACCGCGGCGGCCCACGCTCCCAACGCCGTGTCCAACGCGTCAGCGTCGAGAGCTGCGAAGACCGGCGGAACGTCGACTCCGTAGGCACCCGGACGATCCTGAGCGAACCGGTGACCGTCAGGCTGGCATCCGCGGCCCATTCACCGCTCGCGGTGAATGACCGCGCGCTGGCGACGACCGCGCACGTTGCCAGAGTCAACACCACGGCCAGGCTGTGCTGCCGTCCTCCGGGCCTCTGCGGACCAGGCACCCAGCCGAAGACCCAACAGACCCGACAACGAGGACGGACCGTAATGACCATCCACGGCGGCGACAGCCAGCTGATCGAGAACAGGAACAGGCGGTGATACTGGTACGGCGGGCACGGCACCTCGGGTCGATCATGATGGTGTAGGAACCTCCGTGATCTTCAGGTGTGGTGCCCACGCCCATGAGACCGCCGGCCGCGCACCGGCCTCCCGCTACACAGCCTCACCGCAAACCCCAGGCCTGACCACCACCTACGCGTCAGCAAACTTGCCGCGGCCCTGCGAGGGGTGGCGGACAGCAGCGGCGGCGGGCGAAAGAGATTACTGGAGCGGCATTTCGAGTCGCGCGATTGCTGCGCGGAATGGCCCGAGCATCCATTGAGGTGTCATCTCGATGCCGGTGATGCGTTCTATGAACATAAGGGACGCTTGGGGCCCTGCATCTTTGAATGGAAGATCTACTTCTTCAGGGAGGGCATCGTCGGCACTGTAGTGATCCGCGTCAATGTCACGTATCAATCGGCCGTTGGAGGCCACTTTGATTCTTGGTGTCCCCCATGGAAATCCACATTGGATTGCCATGGCGTTCCTGGATATGGGCTCTAGAAGCTCATAGCTTGGGAATCGAGTGCCGTGCTCGCTGATCGCGACCCAGTCGGTGGACATGGTTGGCATCACCGCTACGTGGCATACCGCCGAGTCCGGGTCAACTGGAAGAATCTCTGATATCACCCGTTCTGTCAGCGCTTCGGGTGCGACTCGATACGCTTCTAGGACGCTTTCTATGGAATGGGACTTCACGAAGAGGTAGTAGCCGTTGTCGTCTGCACCACAATCTACGACCCAGTCATATTTTTCGTAGGAATTCTCCATAATAATGAGTCCTTTCTGCGGGCGCGGCTGGGTAGGAAATATGGTGTTCGACTGACCCAACCGCGCCCGCCTCTGCTACGTCAAGCTCCGGGCGCCGTTACTGGGCGACACCTATTGGTAGCAGCGTGCGCCAAGGCCGTGGTCCGGTCCATCGACCTGGACGCGGAAGTAGTCGAACTCAACAATACGCTGATTTTGCCATTCTGACTGAAATCTGTTTCCGGCCAGCCCGTTCTGGCCTGAAGGCATAGAACAGCGCCCCCAGTCGACTCCGTACTGCCCGCTAGCAGCGCCATTTCGAGTAGCTTTGGGGGCTCTTCGCATTTGATTAGAGGCCGTGATCAGGCGGTTGCGGGATGTGGCTGGCTTGGTGTCACGGTGCGTAGCCAGGTTGGGCGGGTGCGGCGGGAGGCGGCGTAGCGGGCTCGGCGTTGCTGGTTGGTCACGTTGGTCAGGCCGAAGGCCAGCCGGTAGACGAGTTTGATCAACCTGTTGACGCCCTCCGCGGTGGCGTTGGACAGCCCGTGCAGGACGGCATTGCCGATCTCGTCG
>NZ_LRTK01000145.1 GCF_001636565.1 Frankia sp. EI5c | reverse complement strand
GGTACGAGCAGCGGGTCCGCTCGGGTGAGCGCGGTGTCGAGCAGTGCCAGGCCCAGCGGCGCCGGCAGCGGGAGCAGCCCCGCGCGCCGGATGCGGGTGTGGTCGGTGGCCGTGAGCTCGGCGGTGATGGTGCTGGTGTCCTCCCAGAGTCCCCAGGCGAGGCTGGTGGCGGGGAGTCCGGTGGCTCGGCGGTGGTGGGCGAGGGCGTCGAGGTAGGTGTTGGCGGCGGCGTAGTTGGCCTGGCCGGGGGTGCCGACGGTGCCGGCGAGGGAGGAGTAGAGGACGAAGGCGGTGAGGGGTTGGTCGAGGGTGGCCTGGTGCAGGTTCCAGCTGGTGTCGATCTTTGCTTTGAGGACGGTGTCGAGCTGGTCCGGGGTGAGGGCGGCCAGGGTGGCGTCGTGCAGGATGCCGGCGGTGTGGATGACGGCGGTGAGTGGTCGGTGGCTCGGGATGGTCTCGATGAGGGCCCGGGCGGCGGCGGGGTCGGTCAGGTCGGCAGCGGTGATCTGGACGTCGGCGCCGAGTGCGGTGAGTTCGGCGGCGAGGTTGTCGGCGCCGGGGGCGGCCGGGCCGCGGCGGCTGGCCAGGAGCAGGTGGCGGATGCCGTGGTGGGTGACGAGGTGGCGGGCGGCCAGGGCGCCGAGGGTGCCGGTGCCGCCGGTGACGAGCACCGTCCCCGGCGGATCCGCCGGCAGGTCCGGCAGGTCCGGCAGGTCGGCCGGGTCGGCCGGGAGCGTCCCGGCGCTGACGGGTACCCGGGCCAGCCTCGGCACGAGCACGGCGCCGCGACGGACCGCGAGCGCGGGCTCGTCGGCGACCAGCGCCCAGCGCACGGCGGCGGCGACGGCCGGCGGTGAGGCGTCCTCGCCGTCGACGTCCACCAGCAGGAACCGGCCGGGGTACTCCGCCTGCGCCGAGCGGACCAGCCCCCACAGTGCGGCGTGGGTGAGATCGACGCCCCCGGCGGGCGCAGCGCCGGCCGGTGGGTCTGCCGGTACGTCCGCCGGAGTGCCGGTCGAGGCGTCCGCCGGGCCGTCGGTGGCGACCGCGCCGCGGGTGAGCAGGACGAGCCGCGCGGAGGCGAGACGCTCGTCGCCCAGCCAGGCGGTGAGCAGGTCCAGCGCCCGGGCGGCTGCCTGCCGCGCGTCCGCCGGGCCGGGCTCGGCCGGCTGGCCGGTGAACGCGGTCAGCACCACCTCGGGTGCCTGCCCGGCGGCGCCGAGCGCGGGCAGGTCGGCATACCGGACGACCTCGGCGCCGGCGGCGCTCACCGCCGCGGCGAGGCCGCCCGGACCGTCCTCGAACGGGGACTCGGGCGACCCGACCCAGCCCCAGCGCGCGGTGGCGGTGCCCGGCGCGGTACTGGTCGCCGCGGCCGTGACCGGTTCCCAACGCACCTGGTAGAGGTCCTCGTGATGGCGGTGCGCGGCGCCGCCGGCCTGCTCGGGGCGCAGTGGGCGCAGCCGCAGCCCCGCCACCGCGGCGACGGGCACACCGGCGCCGTCGTACAGGCGGAGCCCGACCGTGATCGTTCCCCCGTCGGCGCCCGCCACGGCCCCGTCGGCGGCCGGCCGCGGTGTCACCCGGACGCGCAGGACGTCCGGCGCCGCCCCGGCCGCCCTGGCCGCACCGGCCGCCGCGTCCGCGGTGAGGAGTCGCACGCCTTCCCAGGAGAACGGCAGGTAGACGCTCGCGGTGTCGGCATCGCCACCGGTGCCGGTGCCGGGCAGCAGGCTGATCGCGTGCAGCGCCGCGTCGAGCAGCGCCGGGTGCAGGACGTGTCCGTTCGTACCCGTGGCAGTGGCGTCCCCGGGGTACCCCGCCGAAGCGCCCGCGTCGGCGGCCACCTCGGCGACGATGTCCTCGCCGTCCCGCCAGGCGGCCCGCAGGCCCTGGAAGGCCGGCCCGTACTCGTACCCGGCCCCGGCCAGCCGGTCATAGTGACCGCTGACGTCGATCGCCTCGGCGCCGGCCGGCGGCCACGGCGTACCCGCCAGGCTCTCGCCGTCCGTGCTGTCCGTGCTGCCAGTGCCGCCAGTGCTGCCAGTGCCGCCAGCGCCGTCCGCCGGTGCGGCGGTGTCCACGATGCCGGTGGCGTGCCGGACCCAGCCCGGGTCCTCGCCGGGCTCCGCCCCGTCCGCCGCGGTGTGGACGGTCAGCGGGCGGCGCCCGGCCTCGTCCGGTCCGCCCAGGGTCAGCTGGATCGTCCGGGTTCCCGGATGGGGGATGGTCACCGGTGCCGCGAGGGTCAGCTCCGCCACGGCGGAGGCACCCGCGTGCGCCGCGGCATGCAACGCGAGGTCGACGAGCGCGGCGCCGGGCAGCAGGATCGTGCCGGCGATCGCGTGATCGGCCAGCCACGGCGTCTCGTCGACGGACAGGCGCCCGGTGAAGACGCTGGTGCCGGTCTCCGCGACGTCCACCGCCGCCGCCAGCAGCGGGTGCGCGCCGGGGAGGAGCCCGAGGCCGGTGGCGTCTGTGTCCGCGGCCGGCGGCCCGATCCAGAAGCGCCGCCGCTGGAACGGGTAGGTCGGCAGGTCGACCGGCCGGCCGACCAGCCCGTCCGGTGGCGGCGTGAGCGCCCGCCAGTCGACCGGATGGCCCTCGACGTGGATCTCGGCGAGTGCGGTGAGCAGGGCGAGCCGCTCGCCGCGGCCCCGGCGCAGCGCCGCGGACACCCGGCAGCGGCGCTCGGCCCCGTCGAGGATCTCCTCGGTGAGGGTCGCGAGCGTGGCGTCGGGCCCGATTTCGAGGTAGGTGGTGGTGCCGAGGGTGTGGAGGGTCTGGATGCTCTGGTGGAAGCGGACGGTGCCGCGGAGGTGGCGGGTCCAGTAGTGGGGGGTGGTGATGTCGGTGGGGTTGGCGGTGGTGCCGGTGAGGTTGGAGATGATCGGGATGGTGGGGGGCGTGTAGGTGATGGTGGTGGCGATGGCGGTGAAGTCGTCGAGGAGTGGGTCGGTGTGGGGGGAGTGGAAGGCGCCGGAGACGGTGAGTCGGCGGGT
>NZ_LRTK01000144.1 GCF_001636565.1 Frankia sp. EI5c | reverse complement strand
CACCAGAAACCCCAGGGCTGACCCACTGCCTACGCATCAGCAAACTTGCCGGGGCCCTGGGTGACGGACGGACCAGCGACCTCGATCTCGCCGACAGTCCTCTGAGGAAGATTCTCGCCGGTGGTTGTATCGACTATGCGAACCTGGGTATTTTGAACCGGTAAGCCCAGCCGGGTGAATCGCCGGACCCGTCCGCCAGACTTTACAGGTATAGCGACTTGATGCTGGGCGATGATGTCGGCGTCGATTTCATCGACCCGCAAACCCTCGCCATGACCTGGCATCGTGACCACCAAAGTCGCTTCGGCCAATCCATAACTAGCGGAGAAAGCCGTAGATCGCATCCCATGCCGGGCCGCTCCNTCAAGAAAACTCTCTATGATCTCCGGATCGATCGGCTCACCGCCGCTGACCGCGGTCCGAATGTTCGACAAATCGAGAACAGGCCCGGCCTTTAGTAGACGTCCGGCAACGGCGTAAGCCGACGCCGGACCAACGATGAACGTCGCCCGATGACGGGCCGCGTTGCGCATCCATGATTGAGGGGAAGCAAGGTAATCTGCCGGGGATCCAAGAAGAAGGTCGCAGCGCCCGCAGGCAAACTGGGTTGCCAGAACGCCGACTAGGCCCATGTCGTGCGAGAGTGGCAACCAGCTTAGTACACGCCCGGAATCCACCTTGTATCCGTCAGGCACCGCCTCATGACCGTAGAGTACCTGGTAGCCGGGGATCTTTCGGCCGCCACAAGTCACCTCATGCGGGTTGCGCTCCTTCAAAGCGGTAATATTTGCAGCGAGATTGCCGTGGCTGACCCGGACAATCTTGGGGTCACCGGTGGTGCCGCTCGTGAATTGTAGGATAGCCTCGTCTTCAGCCGTAAGGTCTGGCGGCTTCCAAGCCCCGGCATCTTCGGCTTTCGACACGTCAGCCATCCTTACGACCTCGGCACCGCTGGCCATCATCGGACCGGTCAGTGCCTCGAATTGCGCGTCGAGTAATACGAGCGATTCACCAAGCATGGCCACACGAGCACTGGTCTCGTCGATGTAAGTGCCGAGGTTGACGCCTCTCGCCGGCGTCGGCGCGAAGGTGACGCTAGCGCCCGAAAGCCACGTGCCGGCCACAGCAGTGACTGTCGGCCGTGACGGCATGCCCAGAATCACCACCCGTCTGCCGCGGCCAACTCCACGTGCGTTCTGCAGCCAGGCTGCGACGGTCTCGGCCTCAGTGAAGAACTCGGGCCAGCTAATTTCCGACTCATAGTCTGAGCTCAGAAAGACGATTCGGCCGTTGTGAACTCTTGCCCGTTCTATCCAATCAAGCAGCACTAGGAATGCCGGCTATCAGTTGAACCCGGCAGCCGGCGTCGGCTCTTGGCTAGGCAAAAAATGAAAATGATGGGCCCTCCACCCCAATCGGATAGGTATCTACTAATCGGAAACTCGGCTACTGGTTTCCGACGGCGGCATCGGTGCAGGTCAGGCGCCCGCAGAGTTCCAGTAAGTGGGTTTCCCTTCAGTAGTGGCGCCTGGGCTGCAGTACGTGTACTACGACTCGAGTTCCTCCGAGCCCTCCAGAGATAGCGCTTCACCCGGACGATATGCCGCTAGAATGAGTCGATCCCAGCGTCGGCCACGGTAATAGTCGTGATTCCGCAAACGTGCTTCGACCTGGAGCGCCCGCCCACCCGCGCTGGCGAACTGTTNGTAGTTAAATTCTGGCATCTCGAGATACAGTTTTCGGAACGGCCACACATCAAAAATGTACTGGATAAACAGCCGCACCGGCTCGACAGCGATACCTGATCCCAGGTATGGGCCAGCCATGGCAGCTCCTATATAGGCGTGCCCTAGATTGAAATCCGGGTTGTAACAGATTAGATGACCGGCTGGTTCATTCGTCTGGATAGACTCCGCCAGGAACTGGATTAACATCCCTTGCCAGAGCTCCTGCTCGAATTGTTGATAGGATGGCATCGAGCCACGGTAGCGCCAGCGAAATCCAACATCTGGACTGGTGGCTAGACTGTAGAGAAACGACACGGCTGATGGTGGAATGGGTGTTAGTCGGAAGAATCGCCCGGAGAGCACCGGCGGATCGATCTCGCCGACGGCAGTCGCGGCAGTATCCCCGATTCCCGCTGGTGGCGACGGATCAGCGAGAACAGTTTGTTGCTGCTGCATCTTTTCGCGATACCGGTCGTATAAATCGCCTATCGTCTGTGAAGCTAGCCAATCCCGCTCATTTATCTCAACCCCGAGTTCTGCCAGGGAGACAGCAAGCTCGAGCAGCTTAAACGAGTCCAATCCGTGATGTGCTCCTAGCAAAGACCCACCGGCTAGGACCTCGCGCGGAATGGCCGTTCGGTGACTGACAAGATTCTCGAAGGCGTCTTCTGCTAGCATGGCTCCTCGGGCGGAAAGATGTTCCGGATTTTCCGAGCTGGCCTGATACGGCAGCAGCGGAGGACCGTCATGCTCCGTTCTGTGGGGCCCTGGGGTGAAATCCCCCCGGGCTACCCGGCGGCTCAGGACACTAGGCGCAGTTAATCGAGACGCTGCTAGACTCATCGCTTCCCGTCTGGTAAGGAGGGCCCGCGTCAAGCTCGATGTAGGTCCTGTACTTGTAATAGGTCGACCCCGAGGGGGAGCAGCCGTAGGTCGCGGTTGGGGTTAGGGTTCCTGGGCCGTAACGCGATTCATTCCCGCTGAAGCCCACGGTCACGTAGATCCCACGGCTCGAGTCGTACTTCTCGATCCACACGTCGGCCAGCATCTGCCCGACGTCGCCTACGCAGGTTGCATTCGCGTCTGCGGTGATCAGACCGCTGAAGATCTGTGCCGGCGGATCGGCGACCGATGCACATGTCCATGCCTCTGCGGCAGCCCCGGCACTGGCGGCCGACTCGCCTTCCAGGTTGACCGAGCCAGGTTCCACTGCGACTGCTGGAGCTGCGGTTCCTAGGGCGACTCCGGCAACGAGGGTCGGAAAGCCCCATTTCATCAGGCTAGCTGGCCGGTCTGCATCTACTACTCTTCCGAACACATCTTCTCCTTACTCGACTCGTACCAATGAGCGCCGAACGGTTGATCGGCACGGAGGCTACCAGGAATCCAGTAAGTCGCAACCGTTTCGGGTTCGACCACTCGTTGTAACGCTGCTCAATTCATTCCCGGTCCTCCGCTCGAACGTCGCGTAATGACACGGCGGTCCGAGCGGCCGCATGAAGACTCTCCGCGTCCAGCACCAGCGTTCCCGAAATGGGATCGGGGCCGGAAAAACTGACGTCGCAGATCAGGGACCCTTCGGCCGGTAACGGACGGATCCAGTAACGAAGAATACTCCGTCCCACGCTTCCCCCACCGCCCAAAGGAAGCACTAGAGGATCACTGCCTGAGTAGCTGNACGACGCCGAAACCGTGCACGCGACTCGTTCTGGCGGCAAACTTCGTCCGCCTTTATCCCGCTCACCTGGCCGCTGAGTTACATCCTCCGCAGCCNACAGGACCCGAGCCGTGTGTGGTTCGGCCGTCAGGCGGCGGGGGATCGCCACCCTCTCAGGGATTAGACACAGAAGGTCCAGTTCGACGCCAGACCNCTGGACCCTCACGCCGGCCACCGCGACTACCGCCGCCTCAGACTGACAGATTATCGAGTTAACGACCAGTTGACCCGGTACGACACCGTGGTCGGGGACGAACATTTCGTCGGAGTATTCTGCGAAGCTGCTCACTGAAACCACGGCCTCTAAAATAGGTGCAGTTGCCTGGAATGCCGAGCGGGCCACTCGGCCGTGAATCCATCACAAGATGCCAGGTGCGATTCCAGTCGCGGGTCTCTGAACCGACAGAAGGCGGGCAGGTGCGGTAGACTGNCATGATGGTCCGGTTCCGCCTTTGGTCGATATAGTAGTCGTGCCCTTTTGCTTTGTCCTCGACGGAGAGCGCGTATTGGGCGGAATTCTCAAGCTGCCAAATCTTGAACTCCGGCGTATCGAAGCAGAGCTTCCCAANCGGCCAGAGTTCGAAGGTGCAACTNTGCCTCCAGCGGGCGGGAAGCGTGGACCAGACTTCGCGAGACAGTTTGTGCGGGTTTCGATCCCAACCCAAGGAAAGCGTTGCTACCTGTGGATTTCATGTGACACAAAGCATGCCATGCGGTCCCCCGAGAAACAAGTGATCTCCTTAGGGGTATAGCATACTAGAGCAGGTCGGACAAAGTTAAGCCTCTAGGGACTTTGGTCCCTAGAAGGTGTTCCACGGACACACGCACCTATCAGGGTGACCCACGAAGCCTGTTTGCGCAGGTAGACGGCGGTGCGTGGAGGGTGTGAGCAGAGCACGCTCGCGCTTTGACGGGTAGGTCGGGTAGGGGTTGGCCGGGTCTGCCTGGGTCGGGCTGGCCGTGACCGGTTCGTGGGGGCGGGCCGGTGGGACGGCACTAATNGGACGTACCGGGTCGCGGTACGNCAGGCTCGGTGCCGGTAGCTGCCGGTGGGTGAGCACTGTTGGGCACAGGGCCTGCGAGCCCTAGCAACAGACCGTGCCCCTGCCGGTGGTCGGGAGAGCGAACTACCGATGNGATGTCGTGGCCGTCGATCGTGACGTGACCATTTGACCATTAGCCTCGATCTTTCGCCAGGTGGCTGGGTCGGTTTGTCGGTCGTCCCGCCCCGTTTTTGATGTTGAGTTGTGCCGTCGGGGTGTGACGGGGTGGCCCGCTGTCGCGCGGGCTGGGGCGCTGGTCCACGGCCGGGGATGGTGCGAGGTCGTCGGGACAGGGGCAGGTCCGGGTGGCTATCCGGGGTCGGGTAGCGCGCGCAGGGTGGTCAGGGCCCCAACGGCCAGTGCTGCCCAGGGATGGTGGGCGGGCAGGTGGAGCACGGTGTGTCGTGCGTGGCGGGCGAGCCGTCCAGCGATGGTGAACAGCCTGTGCCGTAGGCGTTTCGGTTCCCACCGCCGGGCGGCGTGACCAGCCAGGGCGAGCATCTGGGTCCAGGCGAGCAGATCGAGTGCGAGGGAGACGACGGCGCACCAGACCCTGTTCTGGGTGAAGTCGTGCAGAGGCAGGTTCGCCAGGCCGGTGTCCTTCGCGGTGCGGATCCGGTCCTCGCAGCGGGCCCGGCGGTGGTGACGCAGTTCCAGGTCCGCGAGCTGGCCGCGGAACCTGTCAACCTGTTTGAGGCAGGGTCTTGCAGAAACTAGCCTGCTGCTGGGTCTTGCTGGTCGCTCGGTTCGTCCGCGACAGGCCGGTTGATCCACGCCGATTCCGGAAGCGCTGGCGNGGTCGGGGGTCGACGGAGGAACCGCTCGGGGTGCGCCGCGTAGGCGGCGTCCAGGACCGCGGTGCGGGCCTGGTGGACCTCGCCGGCGTGGCCGTGGTGGACCGTCGCCGGGGTGAGGTAGCCAATCCCGGAGTGGCGGTGGGTGTTGTTGTAG
>NZ_LRTK01000143.1 GCF_001636565.1 Frankia sp. EI5c | reverse complement strand
CCCGCCGATCCGCAACGCAGAACGAGGTCGCCCGTGCCCACCGGCAGAGTCAAGTGGTTCGACGTTGACAGGGGTTTCGGTTTTCTCAGTCGCGATGACGGCGACGACGTCTTCGTCCACAAGGCCGCTCTTCCGCCCGGCGTCGACCGACTCAAACCCGGCGATCGCGTCGAGTTCGGCGTGGCCGCCGGCCGCAGAGGCGACCAGGCCCTTTCGGTGCGAATCCTGGCCGCGCCGCCGTCCGTCGCCAAGGCCGCGGCCAATGCCTCCCGGCGCAGCCCCGACGAGCTGCACAGCATGGTCGAGGACATGATCAAGGTCCTCGACGACGTCCAGCGTGACCTGCGCCGTGGTCGCTACCCGGACCGCCGGGCGGCCCAGAAGGTCGCCAAGGTCGTGCACGCCGTGGCCAACGAGCTCGAGCGCTGAGCCCGGCCGCCGAACAGCGCTGCGCCCCGCCGCCGGCCCAGTCCGCCCCGCCGCCGGCCTAGGAGGAGGGGGCGAAGGGGTCGTCCGGGGTCGTGACGGTCACCCGCCGCCGACAGTCGACGCACACGCCGACCGCGGCCCCGGCTTCCTCGTCCGACGGCGCCAGGTAGGCCAGCGGCAACCGCCCACCGCACCAGGGGCAGTCGAGCCAGGGCCCGTCGATATCGGTCATCCGCGAGATCTCCCGCCTCCGGCGCCCGGCAAACCGGCCGGATCACCGCAGGCCGGATGGCTTATGGTCGCATGCCCCCCAGGAGCCGGACCGCCGCGGGGCGCCCGTGCTGTCGGATCAATGACTGGGAAATCGCGTCGTTACCACCTGTCTACTGCTGTATTGACGACAGAGACGGTTCCAGTCGCGCACCGGCCGGGCGCCGACCCNCGATCTGGTCGGGAAATCCGGCCATAGCGTCGGGCCAGGCGGAGCCGACTCCGCGTTGGTGCAGACTGCGAACAGACCATAGACGCCGCTACCCCGGCACCGAAGGTGGAACGTCATCGTGGATCACAACGGGGAACAAGCCCCGGCGGCGCGCGGGCAGCCGGGAGGTCGCACGCCTCCCGGAGAGAGCCTGCACCCGCACGNACCCCGCGTGATCGGCAAGTACCGGCTGCTGCGTCGCCTCGGCGCGGGCGGCATGGGAACGGTCTACCTCTCCGAATCCGCGGGCCGCCGAGTGGCGGTCAAGATCGTGCGCCCCGACCTCGCGGCCGACGAGGAGTTCCGGCGGCGGTTCCGGCAGGAGGTCGACGCCGCACGCAGGGTCGCGCCGTTCTGCACCGCGGAGGTACTCGACGCCGACCCCGACGCTCCCGCCCCCTACCTGGTGACCGAGTTCATCGACGGCGTCCGGCTCGACCACGCCGTCGAGGACGGACCGATCGGCGGCTCGACCCTGACCGGGCTCGCCGTCGGTGTGGCCACGGCGCTCACCGCGATCCACAGCGCCGGCCTCGTCCACCGCGATCTCAAGCCGAGCAACGTCCTGCTGTCGATGTCCGGCCCCCGGGTCATCGACTTCGGCCTCGCGCAGGCGCTGGAGGGCGCCAAGGCCAAGCCGACCGCGTGGGGCTTCGGCTCCGCCGGCTGGATGGCGCCCGAGCAGGTCAACGGGCAGCCCATCGGGCCGGAGGCCGACGTCTTCACCTGGGGCATCCTGGTGGCCTTCGCGGGGNCGGGTCATCATCCGTTCGGCACCGGAACCGACCTGGAGCTGAGCACCCGCATCGTCGGCTGGGAGCCGGACCTCGTCGGGCTCCCGCCCGGGCTGAAGGCCCTGGTGGCCGCCGCTCTGGCGAAGAACCCCGACGCCCGGCCGAGCGCCCGAGACCTGCTGCTGAATCTCATCTCCCTGCCGCCGGCCCGCCCCGGCGACAGCGGCGGCGATCGGGCCTGGAGGCCAAGCTCCACCGCCGTCAACCAGGCCGAGGAGTTGCTCAACCTCACCCAGGGCGTGGTGCTGCCGTCGTCCACGTCCTCCGCCCCGGTCCGGCCGCCACTGCCGGCCGGCGACCGGGTCCCGGCAGCGCAGGTGCCCCACGGCCAGAGCGACAGGTGGCGGGCGGCACGCCAGCACCGCCCGGGCGCGGTGCGACCACCCAACCAGGCCGGACTGCCCAACCAGGCCGGCCCTGCTGGCCTGCCGGCTGGTTCGGCCTCGGGAGGTGCCCCTGCTCCCGGTGCGGCGCACCCCGGCGGGGTCGCGGTACCGGTACCGGCGGGCGCCCCGTCGTTCTCCGGCGCCCCCGCCGGCGGATGGCCCCCGCCACGGCCGCCCGGCCGTGGCTATGTGCACCAGGTGCCCGATCCGGGCGCGTTCCCGGACGCCGCGCCGAACCCGTCCCGCTCCATCCGGCAACGCCTGATCCTGTTCGGCGCCGTGGCCTTCGTGGTGGTCCTCGCCGCCTGGCTGATCAGCACGGCCACCGGCGGCGACACCGACCAGTCCGTGACGCCGGGCCCCCAGAGCGGGGCCGCCCTCACACCGGCCGCCAGCCGGACCGCCCGCCCGGGCACTCCCGCCCGCGACGACCAGTTGGAGTTCCTCGCCGGCAAGATCGAGTGCAATGTCAGCAAGCTCGACGGAATCTTCCCCCGCCGACCCTCCGGCCAGTTCTGCCTGCTCGACCNGAGCGTCACGAATTCAGGCACGGTCGATCGGGTACTGAGCAACTCAAACCAGTTCCTGATCACATCGGACGGTGAACGCCGTTCCGCGGACTATCTGGCCCGGTTCTACCTGAATGACGGCCTGTGGGAAACCATCACCCAGGGTTCCACCGTGACCGGCACCATCGTCTTTGACATCCCGGCTGACGCCACCCCCCGGGCACTCGAACTCCATGAGCGGCCCGAAAGCAAGGGCGTGACGATCCAGCTCTGAGGCCGCGGGTCCAGAACCGCGGGGATCCGCGGACCGCGGCCGCGGTGCCATGGCCGCAAGCGCTGCCCCCTCATCCAGGTCGCCAGGTCACCGACCCATTCCTGTCACGGACCGCATCCGGCCCGTTTCACACCGGTACACGTTCGATGCTCCCGCCGGGGCCCGGCAGCGAACCGGCGGGGGCCGGCCGCATTCCCCGTCAACACAGGTTTACGGTGGCCTTCACGGAGGGAATCGGCCATCACGGATCGAATACGGATACACCACGCGATCCGAGGGGCCGGCCGACAGATCGGGGACGCTGGTGGATTGGCACCTGACCGTTGCTGCCGAGGGCGGTGGCGCGGGGCGTGGGCGGCTCCCGCGGGTGGCCGGCGCGGCGGGCGTACTACTCGCCCTTGTCCTGACGGCACTGCTGGCCACTGCCTGTGACCAGGTTGATCAGGTGCGCGACGCCGCCACGGGAACTCCGGCCGCCACCGCCGTTCCCGGCGCGGCGGGAGCAGACGACGCCGGCGTTCCCGCCGCCACCGGCTCGGCCCTCGAGCTGCTCGGAACGCTGGCCGTTCGCGACGAGGACAACTCGCCGGCCTACCGGCGCACCGAGTTCGGCACCGCCTGGGCCGACGTGGACAAGAACGGGTGCGACACCCGCAACGACATTCTTCGCCGTGATCTGCGGAGCATCACCACCCGCAAGTCGGACGAATGCATTGTCATGACCGGCGAACTGCAGGACCCATATACGACGCGGATAATACGGTTCAGCCGCGAACGCAGCGCCTCGGCGGTGCAGATCGATCACGTGATCGCACTCGCCGACGCCTGGCGCACCGGGGCACTGGAATGGACGGCGAAGGAACGACTGGCATTCGCGAACGACCCCGAGAACCTGCTGGCCGTCGACGGTCCGACCAATCAGGAGAAGAGCGACGCCGACGCGTCCGAGTGGCTGCCGCCGAGCCCCGGCGCCCGCTGCCCGTATGTGGCACGCCAGGTGGGGCTGAAGGCCCGGTACGGGCTCTGGGTGGAACCCGCCGAGGCCGCCGCGATGCGCGAGGTCCTGCAGACCTGCCCCGACCAGCCGCCCCTGGGCTTCACCGCCGCGGGGGCCGCCGGCTGACGCCACCGCCCGCGGGGCGGCCAGGTGCCTGCCGGCCTGCCGCCCCACCGCGCCGGGCCACCCACCGCCCACGTTCCGCGTGGTCCGACGACACACCGGAGTGTCTGGCCAACGCCCGGCCGGAACCACCCCGGAAAAAGTCGCGGCCCGCCGGGAAGCCGAACCAAAGTTCGGCGACCACGACAGGCCGACCCATACCCCCAGAACCACCCGACCCGAGTCGAGCGCCAGCTCGACACTCGGGGGGATCGGGGGGTCGCCCCCCCGGAAAAAGTCGCGGCCCGCCGGGAAGCCGAACCAAAGTTCGGCGACCACGACAGGCCGACCCATACCCCCAGAACCACCCGACCCGAGTCGAGCGCCAGCTCGACACTCGGGGGGATCGGGGGGTCGCCCCCCCGGAAAAAGTCGCGGCCCGCCGGGAAGCCGAACCAAAGTTCGGCAACCACGACAGGCCGGCTCGTGGGCGAGGGGGGAGTTGAACCCCCACGTCCGTTAGGACACACGGACCTGAACCGTGCGCGTCTGCCATTCCGCCACTCGCCCGAGTGGGACTATCAACTTGCCGTGGCACACGCTATCACGTGGAAGACGCCCTCGGACGGCACCCCCCGCTCGCCGGGCAGCTANGTCAAGCTGCCGAGCCGTGGGACGGACCCGTCGGTGGGCATACGATCTCACAGACCGGGAGAAGGGAGGTCGGGCATGGGCGTGCTCCAACGCTTCGAGCGGCGCCTTGGCGGCCTCGTCGAGGGCGCGTTCGCGAAGGTCTTCAAGGGCGGGGTCGAACCCGTCGAGATCGCCAGCGCACTCGCTCGGGAGACCGACGATCGGCGCGCGAACAGCGCCAACCGGGTCCTTGTCCCGAACGAGTTCGCCGTCGAGCTGGCGGGGGGCGACTTCGCCCGGCTGGCCCCCTACACCCGCGAGCTCTGCGACGAGCTGGCCGAAATGGTCCGTGAGCACGCCGCGGAGCAGCGCTACACCTTCGTCGGCCCGGTGACCGTGCGGCTGGCGGAGGCCGGCGACCTGGACATCGGCGTCTTCCGCATCCGCAGCAGCGTCGCGTCGGCCGAGGCGGCGGTGGTCGGCGGTCGCCGGTCGAGGCCGCGGCCGGCCGCTCCCGGAACGCCACACCTACTGATCACGACCCGGGCGGGCGGGGCNGGCGGCGGCGAGCGGGAGTACCCGCTGGACGCGGAGACCACGGTGATCGGCCGCAGCGTCGAGTGCGACATCCGGCTCAACGACACCGGTGTCTCGCGCCGGCACGGCGAGATCCGGCGTCTGCCCGACGGGCAGTTCCTCTACGTGGACGCCGGTTCCACCAACGGCAGCCTGGTGAACGGTCGGGCGGCCACCCAGGTGAAGCTGATGAACGGCGACCGCATCGAGCTGGGCACCGCGGTCGTGGAGTTCCGCCGGGAGGAGCAGCGCGGCGGCGCCGGCCCGCGGGGCCCGCGCACCCCGCCGCCCGTCGGGAGGCCGTCGATGCCACCCGGCCGGGCGGCCCAGCCGCCCGCGGAGCGGACACCTCCGCCGTTCGACCCGCATCAGCCGACGTCGCCCTCAGCGGCCCGGCGTCCCCCCACCCCGCCGCCCGGTGGCCGTGAGCCTGCCTATCCGGAGCGCCCGGGGCGTGGGGGCGAGGAGTACCGCGAGGGGCCGTCTCCCCGCTTCCGCGACGACCCCGGCCCCCGTTCCCCGTCGTGGGGCGGGAG
>NZ_LRTK01000142.1 GCF_001636565.1 Frankia sp. EI5c | reverse complement strand
AGCACCTGGACGAGAAGGTCGCGCGCCTGCACCTGGACGCGCTCGGCGTCAAGCTCACGACGCTGACCAAGCAGCAGGCCGACTACATCGGTGTTCCGGTGGAGGGCCCCTACAAGGCGGACCACTACCGCTACTGATCCGCAGGCCGCGCACGAGGGCCGTCCCGGTCATCCGGGGCGGCCCTCGTCGCGCCCCGGGCCAGCCGCCGCCGTCGGGCCGGGTTCCGATCCCGGCCGGACCAGACCGAGCCGGGCCAAGCCAGGTCAGGATGCCGCTGCCAATGTCGGTGTTGGTGCCGGTGCCGGTGCCGGTGGGGCTGTCCTGCTCCAGCACACGGCTGTCCAGGTGATCGAGCCCCGCGCGGAGACCGATCCTCGCGGCGAGCGGGCCGCGGTCCCGGTGGTCGTCGAGCCCACGCCGGTGTTCGTCGAGGCCACGCCCTCCNCACCGACGTCCTGCGACGCGAGGGTGTACCAGCCCGCGGGCAGGTACACCCCGGAACGCGCCACCACGGGAGTGTCGTAGCTGGCGGGAATCTCGTCGGGCACGAGCAGCTCCCTGGCACCCGGCGGGCATCCCACGTTGTTGGTCGCGGCGATCCGCGCGCCCGGCTGCCTGCGGCCCGACTCCGTCCTGCACAGCAGCGCCGAGCGGGGCGGCCAGAAGGCCGCGGTCTGCGCGTAGAACCCGGCCGCGAGATGTACCGGAGGACCCGGATCCGGCTCGTCACCCGGGTCGGCCACGGCAAACTCCCGGCCGCCGGGGCATTCCGCCGCCGGAGTCCCGCCCGCCTGGGCCGCCGGCTGACCGGCGACGGTGAAGGCACCCGCGACGGTCAGAGCCGCCACCAGCGCCACCCGTCCGGTTCTCAATGATCGCGTAATAGTCATCGACACCACCCCTCCCCTGCACACAGGGTCAGACAAACACGTCGGATGACGTCGTTGCCCCGTTGCCGGGCAACACTCGGACTGTCGTCTTGGCGACACTCAGGCCTGATCGCCCGCGATCACAGGCTCTACCGGACGCGATTGCACTCAGTGACTCCCGCCCGCCAGGCGGCCCGGCAAATTCATTGCAAATACCGCATTACGGATGACGAGGCACCTCTCCGGGAACGTCCATCACGGGGTACGGACGACCCAGGTGTGCCCCAGGCTCCCCGTAGGGGTAGGAATCCCTCGGATGCCTCTCACGCCGGGCGATCCAGCGCGAACCGGCACACCCCGATGGGCCGGAAGCCCTGAGCNGCCGGCGCCAGGCGACGGAAAAAGACAACGGGAACAAGAGGACGACGTGACTCGCCCACAACCACGGCAGCCGGGCCGCACCCGCCCAGCCAGGACACCGACCTCCGACAGGGCGATCGCCCCAGACCCGACGATCACACCGGACTGGTGCTGATCATGGCAGCGACCCTCTATCCGCCGGCGCGTTACCGCCCGGTCCGGAACACCTCGGGCGCCATGACGCAGCCGACCCGTGGGCTCATCCCCCATGTCCAGGTCGGCAACGGCTCGCTCTTCGGTTGGTTCGACAATCCGGCCAGCGAGGTGAGCGCCCATCTGTGGCTGTCCAGGGCGGGGGAGTTCGAGCAGTACGTTCCGTTCGACCGTCGCGCCTNGGCGCAGGCAGCGGGAAACCCGTTCTGGATCAGCGTCGAATGCGAGGGATACGACACCGAGGACTACACACCGGTGCAGATCCAGCGTCTCGGAGAGTTCTTCGCGTGGGGAATCAGCGAGTTCGGCTGGCGGGCGGAGATCGCTGACAGCCCCAACGGCTACGGCCTCGGAACCNACCGCATGGGCGGCGCGGCGTGGGGTGCCCACAGCTGCCCCGGGGACATCCGCGCGAACCGCCGGGGGGACATCCTGGCGGCGGCGCTGGGGCCTTCCACCCTCGCCGACCCCCGCCAGCGGTACGCGGGAATGCCGACTCTGCGGGAGGGCGCCCGGGGATCCGCGGTGATCACCCTCCAGAACGCACTGAACATCATCTTCGGGCACGAGGCCACGTCCGGTGACCCCTACCGACTTGTCCCCGACGGAATCTACGGTCCGCAGACCGCCGCCCGAGTGGCCGCCCTGCAGCGGTATGCCACACCCTGGTTCGGTCGCATCGGCGACGACGGCGTCTGCGGCCCCGACACCTGGCGCAAGATCGGTTATGTGCTCACGGGCATGAACCGACAGGTCTGACCAGCCACCGGATCTGACCAGCTGCCGCGTGCCACGCCGCCTGCCGCTGGGAGCTGGCGTGGGCGCGGCAGCGGGCGCGGGCAGCGGACGCGGAGCGCGGGGCTGTCAGGCATGGCCGAGCTCTCGGGCGCGGCCAGGCTCTCAGGCGCGGCGGAGCGCGTCCGCGAACGAGACCCGGGCGCCGGTGCGGAGCACCGCGTTCTGGTAGATCCGCCCGGTGGCCCGGACGAACACACCGATCAACGCCAGCGCCAGCAGGACGGACAACCCGAGCTGCCAGGCCGGCGCCGCCCCGAGCGCGATGCGCATCGGCATCAGGACGGGGGAGAACAGCGGCACCATCGACNGGATCTCGATCAGACGGTTGTCGGGATCGCCGGGCACGATCGACACGCCGAGCACCCAGGGCACGACGAGCAACAGGACCAACGGGCTGGAGATTCCTCCGAGGTCCTCCTGCCGGGAGACCATCGCGCCGACGGCGGCGAACGGCAGCGCGTACAGGAAGAAGCCGATCACATACCAGGCCACGGACCAGACCACGGTGCTGGCGGCCTCACCGGACGGAAGCGTGAGCGCCCCGGTGGCCAGCGACGCGGCCAGGCCGCCTCCCGCGAGCACGATCATCTGGATCAGCGCGACCAGGCCGATGCCCAGGACCTTGCCCGCCATCAAAGTCCACGGACGGACGGTGGACAACAGCAGCTCGACGACCCGGCTCGACTTCTCCTCGACCACCCCCTGCGAGACCGCGGGCCCGAAAAGCATCAGGCCCATGTAGATCAGCAATGCCGACGCGAAGCCCAGCACGAGACGCTCGTCCTGGTAGGCCGGTGCCGGGTCGAGCTCGGTGACCTCCACTCCGGCCGCGGCGACGGTCTCGTCGACCCGGGCCGGGTCCCCGCCGAGCACGCTGATCTCGTTGTCGAGAACCTGCTGGCGCGCGAGCACCGTGAGCACCGCGTGCAGGTCGTCGCTCAGGTTCTCCCTGACCGCCACCCGCAGGCCGTTCGGCGCGGCGGTGACCAGCGCGTCGAGGTCGCTGTCCGCGACCTGGCGCAACCCGGTGGTCTCGTCGGGCACCTCCCGGGTCTTGAGGTCGACGTCGAGGCTCCCGGCGACCGTCTCGAGCGACCCGGCGACCGTGGACTCCGCCGCGAGCACACCGACCGACTGGGCGGCGTCCCGCCCACCGACCAGGTTGACGGCGACCGCGACGCCGACGAGCAGCACGAGGACCGCGGCGGTCGTGATCAGAAAGACCTTCGAACGCAGCCGCAGGGCGAGCTCACGCCCGGNGACCAGCCGCACCACCGTCCAGGAGCTCAGGGCCGGCGGCGTGCCACGGTCATCCCGGCCGGCGGGTGCGCGCGGGTCCGCAGCGGGTGCCGGCGCTGCGGGCCGAGGCGGCCCAGCTCCGTCCCGCGCCGGGCCGCCCTGGGCCGGGACACCCGCGAACCCGCCCGCACCGCCCGCGGGCTCCCCGGATCCCGTGCTCATGCCACCGTCTCCTCCGCCGTGCTCGGATCGCCGTGTATCGGGGTCGCACCGTGTGTCGGGGTCGCACCGTGCGTCGTTGCACCGTGTCGGTATCCACCACCGCCCGGGTATGCCGACTCGCCGTCCCCGTGGTCCGGGCCAGTGCCATCCGGCGGCCCGGCACCTCCTGGCGTGCCGGGTTCCCCCTCCGGGTGCACCGCGGATCGGAACAGCTCGGCCAGCGTCGGTCGGCGGCGGCGGAACTCCCGGACCGGCCCCGCGGCCAGGGCCCGGCGCAGCAGATCCTGGTCATCGGCGCCCGGCGCGAGGTCGACCACGGTTCGGTCACCCTCGGTGTGGCGGACCGTCATTCCAGGTAGGTCCAGCGCCCAGTCGGGCGGTGCGCCGGGCACCTCCACGATGATCTGCTCGGCACCGCTCCCCCGCAGGTCGTCCACCGTGCCGCAGGCGACCATGCGCCCGGACGCGACGATCCCGACCCGGTCGCAGAGCCGCTCGACGAGCTCCAGCTGGTGGCTGGAGAACAGCACGGGCNCCCCGGCCGCCCGCCGCTCGCGCAGCACCTGGCTCATCACGTCGACCGCGACGGGGTCCAGCCCGGAGAACGGCTCGTCGAGCACCAGGACCTCCGGATCGTGGACCAGCGCAGCGACGAGCTGCACCCGTTGCTGGTTACCGAGGCTGAGCTTCTGGACCTCGTCGTCGCGGCGCGCGGCCACCCCGAGCCGCTCCAGCCACACCTCGGCGCCGCGGCGGGCGGCCGGTGCCGACATCCCGTGCAGGCGGGCCAGGTAGACGACCTGGTCGCCGACCTTCATCTTCGGATAGAGGCCCCGCTCCTCGGGCATGTAGCCGATCCGCCGGCGGGCGGCGAGGTCGACCGGACGGCCCGCCCACCGAACCTCGCCGCTGTCGGCCGCGAGCACCCCGAGCACGATCCGCATCGTCGTGGTCTTGCCCGCGCCGTTGCTGCCGACGAACCCGAAGAGCTCGCCCGCCCGCACATCGAAGGTCATCCCGTCGAGGGCGGTCACCTCGCCGTAGCGCTTGCGAACGTCGTCGATCTCCAGACGCCTGTCCGCCATCAGTCACCTCCGGTCGCCCCCGACTCGTGGACGACGACATAGTAGCGCGTTAATCTGATATCAGATTGATATCAAGATGAGCTTGGCGCGGCGAGCCCCGACGAACCAGGAGGCACCCATGGCCACCCACTCTGCAGAACCCGGAACCGATCACGTCGTCGACATGCCCGAGCCCGCCGTCCGTGAACATCCCGCCCGCGACGCTTCGGGGCTGCTCGCGCTGCTGCTGGCGGTGATCGGAATCGTGATCGGTGCCGGGATCGCCGGCGCGGGCGTCGCCCTCGCCGCCGGTGACCACCCCGCGCCGGGCGCCGTTCTGGTCGTTCTGGGCGTGCTCGGCCTCATCGCCGCACTGGTCGCGCTGGGCGGCCTCACCCCGGTCGCACCCGGGGAGGCCCGGGTCGTGGCCCTGTTCGGGCGGTACGCCGGCACCATCCGCACGACCGGCCTGCGCTGNGTGAACCCCTTCACCACCCGGCGGAAGGTCTCGACCCGGATCCGCAACCACGAAAGCGGCGTGGCCAAGGTCAACGACGCCGACGGCAACCCGATCGAGATCGCGGCCGTCGTGGTCTGGCAGGTCGAGGACACCGCGCAGGCTGTCTTCGAGGTGGACGACTTCGTCGCGTTCGTGGCCATCCNGTCCGAGACCGCCGTCCGGCACATCGCGACCAGCTATCCCTACGATGCCGCGCCCGAGATCATGTCATTGCGCGACAATGCGGAAGAGATCACCGCGAGACTCTCCCGCGAGATCACGGCCCGAGTCGCCTCGGCCGGGGTCCGCGTCATCGAATCNCGCATCACCCGGCTCGCCTACGCCCCCGAGATCGCCCAGGCGATGTTGCGGCGTCNGCAGGCAGGAGCGGTGGTCGCGGCCCGGTCCCGGATCGTCGAGGGCGCCGTCGGCATGGTCGAGGCGGCCCTGGCGCGGCTCGACCGCGAGAACGTCATCGAACTGGATGAGGAGCGTAAGGCGGCCATGGTCAGCAACCTGCTCGTGGTGCTG
>NZ_LRTK01000141.1 GCF_001636565.1 Frankia sp. EI5c | reverse complement strand
TGGGTGAGGAGTTGGATGTTGCCGGTGTTCCAGTCGACGTGGGGGGTGGGTTCGTCGACGTGCAGGGTGCGGGGGAGTGTGTGGTGGTGGAGGGCCTGGACGATTTTGATGATTCCGCCTGCTCTGGGTGTGGCCGATGTTGGACTTGAGGCTGCCGAGCCACAACGGCCGGTCTGCCGGGCGGTCCTTGCCGTAGGTGGCGAGCAGGGCTTGGGCTTCGATGGGGTCGCCGAGGCGGGTGCCGGTGCCGTGGGCTTCGACGGCGTCGATGTCGGTGGGGGTGAGGCCGGCGTCGGCGAGGGCCCGGCGGATCACCCGCTGCTGGGAGGGCCCGTTGGGAGCCGAGAGCTGGCCGCTGGTGCCGTCCTGGTTCACGGCCGAGCCGCGGACGACGGCGAGCACCGGGTGGTTGTTGCGCCGGGCGTCGGAAAGCCGCTCCACCAGCAGCAGACCGACTCCCTCACCCCAGCCGGTGCCGTCCGCGGCGGCCGAGAACGCCTTGCACCGTCCGTCCGGTGACAGCCCGCGCTGCCGGCTGAACTCCACGAACAGCCCGGGAGTCGCGATCACGGTGGCGCCGCCGGCGAGGGCGAGGTCGCATTCGCCGCGGCGCAGTGACTGCGCGGCGAGGTGCAGGGCGACCAGTGAGGAGGAGCAGGCGGTGTCGACGGTGACCGCCGGGCCCTCCAGCCCGAACGTGTAGGAGATGCGCCCCGAGGCGACCGACCCGGCGCTGCCGATGCCCACGTACCCTTCGAGCCCGTCCGGGGCCTTCCGGATCCGTCCGCCGTAGTCGCTGTACATGACGCCGGCGAAGACGCCGGTGCGGGAGCCGCGCAGGGTGTCGGGGGCGATGCCGGCGCGTTCGAACGCCTCCCAGGAGGTTTCCAGCAGCAGTCGCTGCTGGGGGTCCATGGCGGTCGCCTCGCGGGGGGAGATGCCGAAGAACGCCGGGTCGAACAGATCGGCGTCGTGCAGGAACCCGCCCTCGCGGGCATAGGTGTGCCCGACCNGCTCCGGATCCGGGTCGAACAGGCTGGCGACGTCCCACCCGCGGTTGTCGGGGAAGGGCGAGATCGCGTCGGTGCCGGAGGAGACCACCCGCCACAGGTCCTCGGGTGAGCGGACCCCGCCCGGGTAGCGGCAGGCCATGCCGACGATCGCGATCGGTTCGGTGCGCTCGGCCTCGAGCTCGGACAGCCGTGCCCGGGTGCTGAGCAGGTCGCTGGTGACCCGCTTCAGGTAGTCGCGCAGCCGGGTCTCCGTGGCGGTATTCGCCTCGTTCGTCATGGGACGTCACCTCTCTGCGTCCGGCGGGCGAGGAGCCGCCCGGGCGTTCGACAGCGGGTCGTGGGCCGGTTCACCGGCGGGTTGCCGGCGTGGTGGTCAGTCGGCTCCGAGGTGCCCGTCGATGAGCTCGAACAGTTCGTCGTCCGAGGCCGCGTCGAGGGCGGGAGCGGCGGAAGCGGCGGAAGCGGCGGAAGCGGCGGGAGCGAGGGTCGGGGCACTGCCCGCCAGGCCCGGGCCGAAGCGGGCGAGCAGTGCGGACAGCCGGGTGGCCAGCTGTTCATGCAGCGCGTCGACGGAGCCGGCCGGCCCGGCGTCGGCGAGGACTGCCTCCAGCTCGTCCAGGCGTGCCAGCGCGTCGGCCGCGCCGCCGGGCAGCGCCCCGGCGAGCTCGGCCAGCAGGTGCGTGGCGAGTGCCTCGACCGTCGGGTGGTCGAACAGCAGCATCGTCGGGAGACGCAGGCCGGTGGTGGCCCCCAGCCGGTTGCGCAGTTCCACCGCGGTGAGCGAGTCGAAACCCACGTCGAGCAGCCCCCGGTCGACCGGGATCGGGTAACCGGCCGGATGCCCGAGCACCTCGGCGACCACGCCGCGCACCAGTTCCCGGGCCACCCGGGGCCGTTCCCGGGCGGGTGTCTCGCGCAGTTGGCGCAGCCACGGCGGAGTGGGGTGGCCGTCGGCCCCCGCGGCACCGTTGCCGTGGTGGCCGCCCCCGTTCACCGCGGTGCCGTTTGCCGCGGTGCCGTTCGGGGGCAGGCTGTCGGAACCGCCGGTAGCGGCTCCGCGGGCACCCGCTGCCGGGCCGGCGGCCTCGTCCGCCGCGAGACCGGCGGGCAGCAGCCCGCGCAACGGCGGGGCCAGCCGCCGTTCCCGGGCGGCCGTGCGCAGCGCGCCGAGGTCGAAACGTGCCGGAACCAGCACCGGCGCGTCGGCGGTCAGAGCGGCGTCGAACAGCGCCAGCCCGTCCCGTTCGCTCAGCGGCCGGACGCCGCCGCGCGCGATCCGGGCCCGGTCGGCGCCGGACAGCGCCCCGCCCATCCCGCCTTCCTGCTCCCACAGCCCCCACGCCAGGGAGACGGCGGGCAGGTGCCGCGCCCGGCGGTGGGCGGCGAGCGCGTCCAGGTAGGCGTTGGCGGCGGCGTAGTTGGCCTGGCCGGCGTTGCCGACCACACCCGCGACCGACGAGAACAGCACGAAGGCGTCCAGTGTCGTATCCCTGGTCAACTGGTGCAGCAGCCAGGCCGCGTCGGCCTTCGGCCGCAGCACCGCGTCGAGCCGTCCCGCGTCGAGCGCCCCCAGCGTCGCGTCCTGGGTGACCCCGGCGACGTGCACGACGGCCGAGAGTGGGTGCTCGTCCGGTATCGCCGCCAGCAGCCGGCGCAGCTCGCCCGCGTCCGAAATGTCGCAGGCCACCAGCCGGACCTGCGCGCCGAGCTCGGTGAGCGTCTCGACGAGCGTGTCCGCGCCGGGGGCGTCGGGCCCCCGCCGGCTGGTCAGNAGCAGCCGCTGGACGCCGTGCCCGGTGACCAGCCGCCGGGCGATCAGGCCGCCGAGCGCGCCGGTGGCACCGGTCACCAGCACGGTGCCGGCCGGGCGGAACAGCCGCGTCGGTCCAGCCGCCTCGCCGGTCGCGGCGCCTGGTGCGGTCGAAGTGTCCGCCGTCGGCGGCGTGCCCGGTGCGGGAAGAGCTTCGAGCCGGGGCAGCAGCAGACGTCCCGCCCGCACCGCGATCTGCGCCTCGCCGGTCGCCACCGCCGAAGGCAGCGCCCGCGCGGACTCCGCCGTGCCGTCGGTGTCGACGAGCGTGAACACGCCGGGATGTTCGGTCTGCGCCGTGCGGACCAGGCCCCACAGCGCGGCCTGGGCAAGCCCTTCGACGAGCTCACGGGTACGGGTGGCGACCGCGCCGCGGGTCACCAGCACCAGCCGGGACGACGCCAGCCGCTCGTGTGCCAGCCATCCGCGCAGTACCCGCAGCGCTGCCCGGAGGAGGCCGCGGGCCGACTCCGGGGACGCGGGGTCGTGTTCCGCCGGGTGGCCGGAGACGTCCAGCAGCACCGCCGCCGGCACGGTGCCGTCGGCGGGCTCCGCCAGCAGCCGCTCCGCCGCCTCCCATCCGACCAGTTCCCGGGTCGTCCCCGCGGGGGCGGGGGCGGCCCCGGCCGGCGGGACCCAGACCGGTCGGTACAGGGCACCGTCCAGTCCGCTCGCGGCGAGCAGACTTGCCGGGTCGGCCACGCGCACCGCGAGGCGTTCGACCGACAGCAGCGGGACGTCCGCCGCATCGCTGAGCAGCAGTCGCACGGTGGACCGTCCGGCCGGGGAGACGCGTACCCGCAGCGGCCCGGCCCACGACCCGGCGCCTGCCGCGCGTACTTCGTGCCAGGAGAAGGGCACTCGGATCCCGTGCCCCTGCCCGTCGGCAACCTCCGCCTCCGCCTCCGCGTCCGCCGCGAGTGCGAGTGCGAGTGCGAGCGGGTGCAGGGCGGCGTCGAGCAGCGCCGGATGCGGCGCCGCGCCGTAGGTGGGCACGCCGGGCGGCACCAGTTCGGCGAACAGTTCGTCCCCCCGGCGCCACGCGGCGCGCAAGCCGCGGAACAACGGGCCGTAGTCGTAGCCGAGGCGGGCCAGCTCGTCGTAGCTGTCGCCGCCACCGAAGCGCACCGCGTCCGCCGGTGGCCAGGACGCCGGTTCGGGCGCAGGGGCCGACTGGGCCGAACGCGCGGAGTGGGCAGTGTGCGTGGAGTGGGCAGTGTGCGTGGAGTGGGCAGTGTGCGCGGAGTCGGCAGTGTGCGCGGAGTGGGCAGAGTCGGGCCCGAGCAGCCCGCTGGCGTGGAGGGTCCAGGGGTGACGTCCACCGTCCGGCCGGGTGTGGACGTGTAGCGGGTGCCGGCCGGCGGCGTCGGCCCGGCCGACCACGACCTGCAGGGCCAGGGCGCCGTGCGCGGGGACCACCAGCGGTGCCGCCAGGGTCAGTTCCTCCACCTGGGCGGCTCCGACGGTCCGGGCGGCGTGCAGGGCAAGGCCGAGCAGCGCCGTCGCCGGGGCCACCGTCACCCCCGCGATCCGGTGGTCACCCAGCCAGGGGTGGTCGGCCAGTGAGAGCCGTCCGGTGAGTACCGAGCCGGAGCCGTCGGCGAGTTCCAGCGTGGCGCCCAGCAGCGGGTGGCCGCCCTGGTCCAGACCGGCGGCGCCCAGGTCACGGCCGGTGCCGGCAGCGACCGCGGCCAGCCAGTAGCGGGAACGCTGGAACGGGTAGGTGGGCAGCTCCACCCGAGGACCGGGGCCGAAGTACGCCGACCAGTCGACGCGGCCGCCCGCGGTGTACAGGGCGCCCAGCGCGGCGGCGAGCGTGTCGGGTTCGGGCCGGTCGCGTCGCTGGGCCGCCAGCGTCACGGCCTCCCCTGCCAGAGCCTCCCCTGCCACGGCCGTCCCGGGTGTGTCGGCCAGGGTGTCGGCGGCCATCGTGGTCAGCACCGTGTCCGGGCCGACCTCCAGGAATCCGCGGATGCCCACCTCCCGCAGCGCGCGGATGCCCGGGGCGAAACGCACCGCCTCCCGCGCGTGCCGCACCCAGTAGTCGGGGCTCGCGAGCTCGTCGACGGAGGCCACCGCGCCGGTCAGGTCGGAGACGAACGTGACCGTGGGCGCGCTGACCGTCATCCCGGCCACCACCTCGCGGAACTCGGCGAGGATCGGTTCGACCAGCGGTGAGTGGAAGGCGTGGCTGACGGGCAGTCGCCGGGTGCGTGCGCCGCTCGCGGCGGCCCGCCGCACAAGCTCGGCCACCGCCTGCTCCGACCCGGAGACCACGGTGGCGCGGGGGCCGTTGACCGCGGCGATCGACACGGCCCCCTCGACGTCCGCGAGCAGCGCGTTCGCCTCGTCCACCGGGACGGACAGGGCGGCCATCGCCCCGCCGGCGGGGAGGCTGGCCATCAGTCGCGCCCGGGCGCCGACCAGCGCCGCCGCGTCGGGCAGTGAGAAGACGCCGACCACGTGCGCGGCGGCGATCGCCCCGATGGAATGGCCCAGCACCGCGTCCGGGCGCACACCCCAGCCCGCGAGCAGGCGGAACAGGGCGACCTCGTGCGCGAACAGCGCCGGCTGCGTCCAGGCGGTCGAGTCGAGCAACGTCGCCTCGGGCGTGCCCGGCTCGGCGAACACGACGTCCCGCAGCGGCCGGTCCAGGTGCGGCGCGAAAGCGGCCGACACCTCGTCGAACGCCGCGGCGAACGCGGGGAACGCCTCGTACAGCCAGCGGCCCATGCCGGGCCGCTGGCTGCCCTGGCCGGTGAACAGGAAGGCGGTGCGCAGGGTGCCCACCACCCGGCCGGTCACCTGCCCGGGGCCGGCTTCGCCGCGGGACAGCAGGTCCAAGGCGTGCGCCGGATCGGTGTCGGCCGCGTCGGTGTCGGCCGCGGTGACGAACGATGCCCGCCATTCCAGCGCAGCCCGGGTGCGCGCGAGCTGCCGGGCCGCGTCGGCCGGACTGATCTCGGGATGGTTCGCCAGGTGCTCCCGCAGGCTCGCGGCCCGGGCTCGCAGTGCCGACGGGGTGTGCGCGCTCAGCACCCAGACCGGCGGTGGCACCGCGACCTGGCTGCCGCCCGCACCCGCGTCGCCGCCGGTGCCGCCGGGGTCCCGCGGTGGCCGCTGTTCGTCGTCCGGTGTCCGCGGGTGCTCCGCTGGACGGGTGGCGGTCGGATCGGGGGTGGGTTCTTCGATGATGACGTGGGCGTTGGTTCCGCTGATGCCGAAGGAGGAGACGGCGGCGCGGCGGGGTTGTTCCCGTGGTTGCCAGGGCTGGTTGTGGGNGAGGAGTTGGATGTTGCCGGTGTTCCAGTCGACGTGGGGGGTGGGTTCGTCGACGTGCAGGGTGCGGGGGAGTGTGTGGTGGTGGAGGGCTTGGACGATTTTGATGATGCCGGCGGCGCCGGCGGCGGCTTGGGTGTGGCCGATGTTGGATTT
>NZ_LRTK01000140.1 GCF_001636565.1 Frankia sp. EI5c | reverse complement strand
GGTTGACAGGTTCCGCCCTGCTGCTCAGCATTCCCCTGATGGCCTTCGGCTCCAGCCCCGCCTTCGCGGATACCGCCTGCGGGATCATCACCGAAGATCATCCTTCGTCTTCCACTGCCGGTGGCTACGCTGTGGTTTACAAGCAGTTCCCCTGTCTTGCTGGCGGCGTGAAAGTCACCATCTCTGGTGGCCCGGACACNGGATGCCAGTACATGAATCCCGGTGAGACCAAGACCTTCTGGTATGGCCACTACTTCTGGAACAACAGCTCACACGCGGTAGGCCTTGTTACCTGCTGAGGCGGACCTGGCTGTAGGGGCAGGAAGTAAAAATCGACAGCCTGCCTCCCCGTCTCGATCTCGCTATTTTTGATGTTCACCGTTCTTCCGGGGGCTGTGGAGCTGAGGGACCGGACTCAGCTCCACAGCCCCCGTAGCGGTGCCGCCAATTTTATTTGGAGGGTTCGAGCGAGGTCTCAGGGATAGGCCAAGGGTAGCCCAAGCCAGATCGGCCACCGTCGCGAGTAGCCGCGAGATCACGGCGACTAGTGCAGCTTTGCCGCCCGGCAGCGCCGGAGTGAACGCCAGCACTAGTACCGCCTCTCTTACCAAAGCACCTGCCGGCAAGATGATGACCAGAAAGCCAGCCGTCCATGCCAAGGCATAGCNACCTACGGCCAGCAGCAGCAATGGTCCTCCTGTCATCGCCGGATTCAGATCGCGAACGAGTAGCCACGCCGCTATGCCGTAACCGATGAATCCAGCAAGCAGCCAGCCTGCGCCGATGAGCACCGGTCGTAGTGTTAGACGTTGGTCTAGAGCGGGACGGCGCATACGTCGTAGGATTAGGGCAAGCGCCCGGTTGAGCACCGGGGGTGAAAGCGCAAATACGAACACTGGAAACACCCCCAGCGCCCACCAATAACGGATAAGAGCATCGTTCGAAACGAACGGCAAGGTGATCGCCGCTGTAAGGCCGCCACACGNGACCGCCAAAGCCAAAACTATCATTCCGGCCGAGGCGGATTCCGGTCGAGAGATTCCGTATTCGTGCGACATCTCTACCTGTGCAACTACAGACCAAACGCTACCCGGAAGGTATTTCCCGAGCTGACCAACGAAGAAAATATGAACGGCTACGCGAAGCGGCAACCTCGTCCCCAGCCCCGCCAGGATCGTTCTCCAANAAAGCATGGCCATGCCGACCGCGAAGAGCGTAGCAGCGCAAGACGCCATAATGCCGACCCACGTCAACGCACTGAGTGAGTCCCGGACTTCGCTCCACTGCTCGACTAGAACTACGACAAGCGACACAGCAGCGACGAGCAGCATACTGCGTACCAGCCACCATCTAAAACCGCGTACGCGCAGCTTCACTGTCTCAGAACCCACTCATACACCCTAATTCTCCGGCCCGACTCCTATGGTCAGGACTGAACGGCGAGAAGCCAGCCAGCGCGGCCGGCGATGCTGCAGGCATGATCGGGCCAACGACGCCCCCTCATCCCGTGCAGCCATTCAAGATCATCTAATGTCTCTTATTGATCAGTCTGGATGATCGGCNGGTAGCTAGCTTCGGGCCTCGACCACTGCGCCGGTTGCCAGTTTGCCCGAGCAGCACCACACGCCGTCCATCGGGTGCGAAGCGCTTGGTCCGCAGCAGCATAGCGGGCCGGTCCGAGGTGACCGGATCACGACCAACGCCGCACTGTGACGGAGCGTCCCGCGCGCATTTCCCGCACTGGCGGTGAGGCGGTNCGGCATCGGGCGGCCCGCTCGTCGGTGGAGTGGGCGTCGATCCGTCCGCTGTCGGGCCTGCCAGTGATCTTCGCTGGCATGCCTGTATCCAGCGACCACGGCTCGGAGGGACTACTCATTTCCTTCGGTATTATGAAGTTGAATTGGGATCGCCCGAGCGACGTTTCCGTTGCTCGCTCCGTAAAAGTGATCGTGTTCGCCGGTAGTGCTCCTGTGCGAGCTCGCTGATCTCAATGCCGTCCATGAGGGAGCGGGTGATGGATTCCTGGCCGGTGTGGATGGCTTCGACGGCGGATTCGCGGATGAGGTCGGACAGGCCGCAGATGCTTCCTGCGCTACGATCGTGGAGGTAGTTCCAGAGGCGGACGAGGCTTCCGGGTTTGTGGTGGTGGAGCAGAAGGGCGTCTTCCATGGCCTTAATGACGCCAATCCATTCTTTTTTCTCCTGGTCGCTGTTGAGAGTGAAGGGCCTCATTTTGTGGAGGGTGTTGCGTCCTGAGG
>NZ_LRTK01000139.1 GCF_001636565.1 Frankia sp. EI5c | reverse complement strand
GGTTGCCAGTTTGCCCGAGCAGCACCACACGCCGTCCATCGGGTGCGAAGCGCTTGGTCCGCAGCAGCATAGCGGGCCGGTCCGAGGTGACCGGATCACGACCAACGCCGCACTGTGACGGAGCGTCCCGCGCGCATTTCCCGCACTGGCGGTGAGGCGGTTCGGCATCGGGCGGCCCGCTCGTCGGTGGAGTGGGCGTCGATCCGTCCGCTGTCGGGCCTGCCAGTGATCTTCGCTGGCATGCCTGTATCCAGCGACCACGGCTCGGAGGGACTACTCATTTCCTTCGGTATTATGAAGTTGAATTGGGATCGCCCGAGCGACGTTTCCGTTGCTCGCTCCGTAAAAGTGATCGTGTTCGCCGGTAGTGCTCCTGTGCGAGCTCGCTGATCTCAATGCCGTCCATGAGGGAGCGGGTGATGGATTCCTGGCCGGTGTGGATGGCTTCGACGGCGGATTCGCGGATGAGGTCGGACAGGCCGCAGATGCTTCCTGCGCTACGATCGTGGAGGTAGTTCCAGAGGCGGACGAGGCTTCCGGGNTTGTGGTGGTGGAGCAGAAGGGCGTCTTCCATGGCCTTAATGACGCCAATCCATTCTTTTTTCTCCTGGTCGCTGTTGAGAGTGAAGGGCCTCATTTTGTGGAGGGTGTTGCGTCCTGAGGTCTGGGTGGCGCGGGTGCTGCCGTGGCCTTCGAGGAACAGGCCGGAGGTTTTCAGGTCGACTCCGGTGTAGATGAAGGTGGCGGCGGTGTGGTTGGCGAGGTATTTGAGATGATCGTTGACGATCTTTCCTTCGCGGGCCGACAAGTCGAGGAAGTGGATGTCGTCGATGATGACGAGTTCGACGCCGCAAAGCCGCATGGCATCGAGGACGGCTTTCGTGATCTCATTTTTGGTCGCATGGTTGGAGTGGGGGTGACCGAGGTAGTCCGCGAGGATGACGGAGAGATCTTTCGGGGTGGCCTGGGAAGGGATGTTGAGATAGACGACCNGGGTGTAGTCGACGAGGTAGCCGTTGATGACGCGGGGTTCGGTGTCGATGGCGAAGCGGTCCGGATAGCGGCTGCGGAGGGCCTGCTCGAAGTCCGCGGCGAAGATTTTCACCAGGGTTGATTNCNCGATGGTGGCGGGCCCGTCGAGGACNATGCCGCGGCGGGCTCCGGGGGCTTGGCGTGCGTTGGTGCGCATGCGCCGGNGAATCAGGTGGTGGATGCGTTTCATCTGGTCGGTGCGGACGATGATCAGGGCGCTGTGGTAGTCCTCGCGGGCCTCGTCGAGGAGGGCGCGCTGGTCGGGGTCCATGCGCAGGTAGGCGGCGTGGGAAGGCATGGGTGGTGGGGTGGGCGGGGCGGTGTCGAGGTAGGCGCGCCATTCTTCTTTGGTGCGTGGCTCGGCAAGTCCGGGGTGCGCGAAGTGCATCAGGGGATCCGAGGAAGGCGGGGTTTCCAGGTCTCGGCCGCGGGGATCTCGTCGAGATCGAACTCGTCGGCGGAAGCTGGTGGCAGGTCTGTCGGGGGTTGAGGGTCGTCGGCTGGCGGGCCTGCCCGCTGGGCGTCGCGGTGTGCTGCTCGGCCGCGGTGGCTGTCGCGGGCGGTCCGGCTGCGGGCGGTTCGGGTCCAGGTCGCCGGGTCGTCGGCGCGGTTCTGGAGATCCAGGAGAGCGGTGGCGACGTCGTCCTGGTCGGTGGGGTTGCGTCCGCGCTGGGAGACGAGTCGGCGGGCTTCGCGGATGGTGACGTCGGTGAACGGCTGGTGGACGTCGAGGGCGTGAGTCCAGCGCAGGACGTGCCACCGCCCGTCGTCGGGGTCGTGGAAGTAGGCGTGGAGCAGGTTACGGGGGTCACGGCGGATCGGCCAGAGGCCGTCCGGGTAAGGCGAGCGGGTCCTGCGGTAGCGGTAGAGGATGTCGGCGTTGTAGGTGAGATAGCCGATGCGGACGCCGGCCGGTTGGATGGTGCGGCCTTTCCCGTCGGCGATCGGCAGGAGTTCATAGTAGAGATCGGGATCGTTGGGGCAGTCGACGTAGCCCGCGGCGGCGATCGCCATGGCGTATGCCTCGTTCGGCGAGGCGCGCAGGTCGGGGAAGCCGTGGAGGATCAGGCCCTGATGGTGGCGGCGCTGGTAGATCCCAACCGCGTATTCGGCGAACAGCTCGGCGATATCGTCGATGCTCCACCGGGCGGTGTCCTCGGCGTGCAGGCCCCGGTGGGTGATGTCAGAGCCCTTGTAGCCGGCCAGGTGTTCACAGAACTGCCGGTTGATCGTCGCGAAGATGCGTTCGACGTGGGGTTTGTCGGTCGGGGTGAACATCCTGGCGTCCTGGATGCTGATCCCCAGCCGCCGGCATGCGCGGGTGACGACCTCGGACTTGTAGGGTTTTCCGTGATCGAAGAGCAGCGTCTCCGGGTAGATGACCGGCCGGGCCGCGGCGTGCGCGAGACGCTGGTCAACGGTGAGGATCCGCTCGTGCGGGATCCGTAGCGACGCGAAGCGCAGCGCGTCGGGCCAGTGCGGACGCATCGGCTCCGGGGTCATCACATCCGCGAGCAGCAGGCCGATGTCGACGCTTTTCGTGCCGCGCGGGGTGAGTCGCCAGGCCAGCAGGGACCGGGTCGCCAGGTCNAGGGCGACCGTGAGCTCGACCGGCACGGTGTCGTCGGTGTCCGGGTCGTAGGCGATCACGTCGAGTCCGGTGGTGTCCATCATCACGACCTCACCCGGGCGGGTGGCGGTCGCTTTCCCGAAGGTCCGGTCCGGCTGGTTCGCGGTGCGGATCCGCAGCGTCGCCGGGTCGTCGGGTCGGGGCCCGACCAGCGCCTGGTGGACGATCCGGCGGAAGCGGTCCTTGCCCGGCAGGACGACCTCGCCGAGACCGTGCTGGGCGTCGAGCCGGTTCTGGGTGCGCCGGTGGAAACGGTTCCCGATCGTCGCGGAGGACTCCAACCGGTCAGCGGCGGCCTGTTCACGGATCGCCGTGATGATCCGCGGGTCGACGGGGGCCAGCGGGGCGCAGGGGCGGGTCTTGCGCCGGTCGGCGAGGCCGACCAGGCCATCGTGCTGCCAGGCCCGGCGTAGTTGCCAGAGCCGTCGGCTCGTCAGACCCAGCTCGGCTGCTTTGGTGTCGATCCGCGCGGTCAGCGTGGTCTGAGCCGGATCGTAGGCGGGGTCGGGTTCGCTGTGATCGGCCGCGGTGCCGGTCGGGAAGCCGGTCTCGACCTGGTGCAGGTGTTCCTCCAGTTCTTCCACGCGGGCACGTTCACCGGCGGGCAGGCCGAGCAGGATCGCTTCCCGGTCCACCGCCTCGGTGCGCACCTCCCCTGCGTTCGCCGGCGCGCTGTCGGGGATGGTGCGGAAGTCGGGGGCGGCGAGCAGCGCGGCCAGCAGGATGATCTGCATGCGGCCGGTCTCCGACCGCAGCCGCACGCCGGTATCGGTGAATCCCACGATCTGCTGGGTTTCGTTGTCGAACGCGACCCAGTCACCCAACGCCAGCCTGGTCGGCGCGGTCATCGGCCGCGCACCACGGTGCGTTCGGACAGCGGTGTGTCCAGATCGCAGACCAGCTGCTGACACCAGAGCAAGTGGAAGATCACCGGACGGGCCAGTTCCGGGGCGCCCGTCGCGGCGGCCAACTCCGCCACCGTGGTCTGCGTCGCGGCCTGGGTCGTGATCGACGCTGTCAGCCTGCTGGTGGCCCGCAGCGGCCGGCGGTAGCCGGCCAGCCAGGCGACGTTGGCGTAACGCTGCGGGGGCGGAACGGTCACCATCTCGTAGGCCCAGCCGATCCGATCGCAGGCGGTGGCAGTCCGTTCGGTCTGCTGGACCACCCGCGGATCGTGCCGGCGGCGAGGATTCTTCACATCGACGATCAGGACCGACCCGTCCGCGCGGCGGGTGAAGATATCCGGGACGTGCCGCCAGTCACCGGCGACGTCGGTGCCATGCAGCTCCAGGGCCTGGGTGGCGATCGCGGTCACCGGGGCGTCGAAGTCCAGCAGCGTCAGCCACTGGCGTTCCAGGAAGCTCTCATAGGCCAGCAACCCGCCTGTGGTGGCGGACCAATACCAGCCCGGCGTGTGGCGCTGTCCATGGTAGGCGGGGATCACACGCACCGGCCGGCAGGACTCGAAGGCAACGCTGCCGGCTTCCTCCGCGAGGACCAGCCGATCGACCCCACCCGCCTCCACGTAGCGGATCTTCAGTCTTCGGGTGCTGTGCCGGCTCATGACGAGACCCCGCGACCCGCCAGCAGGCGAACGCCGTAGCGAAGCAGCTCCTCGCAGGCCGCAGGCGGCAGGGCTGCGACGAAGCGACGGCGGTGAGCGCCGTCCAGCCTGCGAGCAGCGCCTCGCGTCGGGCGCCCGTCCGCAAGCCGGGCGGGATAGGCAGGGGCGTCGCGGATGTCCCCACCGGTCACCTGCGCCCAGACCCAGGCAGCAGCGTGCCGATACTGCCCCGGGCAGGCCGGCATGCCCGAACGGACAGCGATCCCGTCCAGCACCGCGGCGGGTATTTCCGTCAGGCCGGCAAGCGCATCGCGGCGCGCCGCGTAGTCGACCGGCCCCCGGGCCGCCAACCGGTCCATCACCTCCGAGACCCCCGCCCAGAACGCCTCCGGGTCCGCCAGCCCGCGGATCACGCCGGCGTTCCTGCTCACCACCCCGGCATGGCCGGCCATACCCAGCCTGCCCACGGCCAGATCCCAGGACCGGGCGCCGAGCAGACGGCCGCACGCGGCGGCGGTCAGCCGCCGCCCGGCGACCTCCGCGACCCCTGGCAGGCACGAGGCGACCAGCTCCCCGTAGTCCGCCACGTCGATCAGCTGAGGGATATGGCGATACTCCAATCCGGCTGCGGTTGTCGTTCGTAGCACCGGACGCACGTCGGCGTCGAAGACCCGATGCCGGGAACGGCGGA
>NZ_LRTK01000138.1 GCF_001636565.1 Frankia sp. EI5c | reverse complement strand
GACCTGGGCACCGGCAAGGAGCAGTCGATGACGATCACCGGCGGCTCGGCGCTGCCGAAGGACGACATCAACCGCATGGTGCAGGACGCCGAGCAGTACGCGGAGGAGGACCGCCAGCGCCGCGAGGAGGCCGAGACCCGCAACCGCGCCGAGTCGCTCGTGTACTCCACGGAGCGCTTCCTGGCCGAGAACGGCGACAAGATCGACGCGACGGTGAAGTCCGACGTCGAGGAGAAGCTCGGCACGCTGCGCGGCGCGGTCGGTGGCACTGACATCGCTGCCATCCGCGAGGCCTCGGACGAGCTCACCAAGGCCAGCCAGGCCATGGGCGAGTCGATGTACGCGCAGGCCGCGAGCGCGCCNGGCGGCACGGGTGCTCCTGGGGCGGGCCAGGCGGACGACGACGTGGTGGACGCTGAGATCGTCGACGAGGAGGACAAGAAGTGACCTCTTCCGACCGCGAGCACCGGCTGGACGACAGCCGGGCCGGCGGCGACGGCGGCCCGGAGGAGCCCATCGTCAAGGACAGGCGGCGCATCGATCCCGAGACCGGCAAGGTGCGCCCCGGGTCCGGTCAGAGCGCGCCCGGTACCGAGCCGGACGGCTCGGCCGGGCCCGCCCCGGCGGGCGGTGGCACCGACTCCGAGCTCGTCAGCACCCTGCGCGGCCAGCTCGGCGAACGGACCGCCGACCTGCAGCGACTCAAGGCGGAGTTCGACAACTACCGGCGCCGGGCCTCGCGGGAACGCGAGGCCGCCGGCGACCAGGCCGTCTCCAAGCTGCTCACCGCGTTGCTCGGGGTCCTCGACGACATCGGTCGCGCCCGGGACCACGGCGATCTCGAAGGGCCGTTCAAGGCGATCGCCGAGTCCCTGGAGACGGCGCTGGAATCGACCGGTCTGGAGCGCTTCGGCGCCCCGGGCGACGTGTTCGACCCGCACCTGCATCACGCCTTGCTGCACTCCTACCGGTCGGACGTGTCCGAGACAACCTGCGTGGAAATCTTCCGCGCGGGCTACCGGCGTGGGAACGTCGTGCTGCGGGCCGCGCAGGTCGCGGTCGCCGAGCCGTCCGACGAGGGCGACGGCGGCTCGGACGTCGGCCTCGACGGGAGCGAACCCGGCCGGCAGGCCGACGCCGGGGCGCATGTGGGCGAGGGTCAGCCGGCAGGTGGCGCGTCTCCCGAAAGGGAGAACACCCCCATACCGGACGACACCGGCAGCGTTCCTGGGCCGGACCGCGGGGGCCCGACCGTCAGCGCCGACTGAAGAGATGGCCTACTGAACCATGCCGATCGACCGCTCGCGTGCCTCCCGCCCGGTTTTCCGCACCGGCCCGGGCGGTTCGCTCCGACCTGACCGGCGGCCNGGTGGCGTCACGCACCCGGATGCTTCCGATGCCCGCTCGCCGGGTTCGTTCACGACGGAAGGAGGGGCGCCGTGAGTGTTCGCGACATGGTCGAAAAGGATTACTACGCCGCTCTCGGTGTCCCCAAGGACGCGTCCGCGGCCGACATCAAGAAGGCCTACCGCAAGCTCGCCCGGGAGCTGCACCCGGACAAGAACCCCGGTGATCTCAAGGCCGAGGCGCGGTTCAAGGAGGTCTCCGAGGCCTACGACGTCCTTTCGGACGAGAGCCGGCGGCGCGAGTACGACGAGGCGCGCGCGCTGTTCGCGTCCGGGGCCTACCCGGGCGCGGGCAACGGGCGCTCAGGCATGGGTGGGTTCGGTGGCCCGGGGGGGTACGGAGCGACCTCGGGCATCAACCTCGACGATCTGCTGAACGGCAACGGCGGCGGCGGGCTCGGCGGGATCTTCGACAACCTCTTCCAGCGGTCGTCGCCCGGGCGGGCACCACGCCGGGGCACCGACATCGCGGCCGAGGTGACCATCCCGTTCGAGAAGTCGCTGACCGGCCTCGAGGCGACGGTGCGGCTACCGGGTGCCGCCACCTGCACCACCTGCGGCGGCAGTGCCGCCCGGCCGGGGACCTCGCCGCGGACCTGCCCTGTCTGCCGGGGCCTCGGCGTGATCTCCCGGTCCCAGGGTGGATTCGCACTGTCGGAGCCCTGCCGGGACTGCCTCGGCAAGGGCAGCCTCATCGATCATCCGTGCCCGGACTGCCACGGGACCGGCCGCCGCGAACGCGAGCAGCGGATCCGCATCCCCGCCGGGGTCAGCAACGGGCAGCGCCTGCGGGTACGTNGGCGCGGCTCACCCGGCGAGCGCGGCGGGCCAGCCGGCGACCTTGAGGTGACCGTGCACGTCCAGAGCCACCCCGTCTTCAGACGGGAGGGCCACAACCTGACCATCACCCTGCCGGTGACCATCACGGAGGCGGCCCTCGGGGCCTCCGTGAAGGTGCCCACGATCGACGGCACCCCGTTGACCGTGAAGGTGCCGCCCGGTACCTCGAGCGGCCGCCGGCTCCGCGCCCGCGGCCGCGGCGTTCCCCGCCCCGGCGAGGAGAACGGCGACCTCATCGTCACCCTCGAGGTGACGGTCCCGAAGCCGTCGGAGCTCTCCCCGAAGGCGCGCACCGCGCTCCAGGAGTTCGCGCGGGCGCATCCCGAGGACCCCCGTGAAGCACTGATAGCCCAGATGGAGGGACGGGCATGAACGCGCGTCCGAACCGCACCTCCGATCCGCCGCAGGCCTCGCGACGGCCCGGGGGGCGTGCCAGTACCGGCGCCGCCGGTCCGGCGGCCGGGCCGGCCCCCGCCACCGGGACACCGGGTGCGCGGCAGTCCGCGAGCGAGCGTGGTCCCGGTTACTACCAACCTCCGGGGCCCGTCGCCGGCCCGGCCCATGACGACGACGCACCGGTCTACGTGATCTCCATCGCGGCGCAGCTCGCCGGCATGCACCCCCAGACCCTGCGGTCCTACGACCGGCTCGGTCTGGTGACACCGGGGCGCACCGCCGGCCGCGGCCGGCGCTACTCCGCCCGGGACGTCGCGCTGCTCCGGGAGGTCCAGCGCCTCTCCCAGGAGGAGGGCGTCAACCTGGAGGGCATCCGCCAGATCCTGCACCTGGGTGCCCAGGTCGTCGCGTTGCAGGCCCAGGTCCGCCAGCTCGCCGAGGAGCTGGCCGCCGCCCGCGCCGAGGCCGATCGCCGGGTCGCCGAGGCGCATGCGAGCCACCGGCGTGACCTCGTCCCGATCGAGCGTGGCGCGGTCGTCGTGTGGCGGCCGGGCCACCGCCGCTGACCCGGTCAGCCCCGGGCGCGGGCCTCGCACCCGTCCGCGCCCACTCCGGAGAGCACGCCCCGCGGACCGCAGGCCGCACCGCTGGCCAGACCCACCGCCGCATACCACGCGCCGTCCGAGCCCGTGCGCCGTCCGAGCCCGTGCGCCGCCCCGGCGCCCGCCTGGCAACCGCCCACACCCGAGACCGCTGGCACCCGACCGTCTGGCCTCCGTGCCCCTCTGTCGNCCGGGCGAACAGCTGTCGACCGGGCGAACAGCTGCCGGCCGGCACCCAGGAACCGTCCCACGCCCACCAGGGCGCACGAACCGACAGCGCATTCCCGACACGCGGACCGGTCTGCTCGGCAGATTGAGCGGGAACGACTCAGGTATGCTGAGCTTTGTTAGCGGAGACGGGCGGTGCCGACGGACACCGCCCGACGACACAGGACTCCATCACGCGGAACCGACTACGCGGGACCGCCTTGGCACCGATCGCTCCGAGACACTGGGATCACCATGAACGCTGACCGTCTCACCGCCCGCTCGCAGGAGGCCCTCTCCTCCGCGATCAGCCGTGCCACCGGCGACGGATCGCCGCTGGTCGACCCCCTGCACCTGCTGGCCGCGCTNCTGGAAGCCCAGGACGGCGTCGGTGCCGCGCTGCTCGACGCGGTGGGCGCGGCGACGGCCAGCGTCCGATCACGTTCCGAGGCCGCGGTCGGCCGGCTTCCCCGGGCGGCCGGAGCGAACGTCGCCCCACCGCAGCTCTCGCGCCAGCTCGTCGCCGTTCTCAACAACGCCGAGCGGCAGGCCGCGCGGCTGGGCGACGAGTACATCTCCGTCGAGCATCTCGTCGTGGCCCTGGCGGAGGAGGGCGGGGAGGCGGCCCGCGTCCTCGCCGAGGCGGGCGCGACACCGGACGCGCTGCGCGGCGCCTTCGACCGGGTGCGCGGCGGTGCCCGCCGGGTGACCAGCCGGGACCCGGAGGGGGCCTACCGGGCGTTGGAGAAGTACTCCATCGACCTCACCGCCCGGGCCAGGGAGGGCAAGCTCGACCCGGTGATCGGGCGCGACGCCGAGATCCGCCGGGTGGTGCAGGTGCTCTCCCGGCGCACGAAGAACAACCCCGTCCTGATCGGCGAGCCCGGTGTCGGCAAGACCGCCATCGTCGAGGGCCTCGCGCTGCGCGTGGTCGCCGGCGACGTCCCGGAGTCGCTGCGCGGCCGGCGGATCGTCTCCCTCGACCTCGGTTCGATGGTCGCCGGCTCGAAGCTGCGCGGCGAGTNCGAGGAGCGGCTCACCTCGGTGCTCACCGAGATCCGCGAGGCCGAGGGGCAGATCATCACGTTCATCGACGAGCTGCACACCGTCGTGGGCGCGGGCGCGGCCGAGGGCGCGATGGATGCCGGCAACATGCTCAAGCCGATGCTGGCCCGCGGTGAGCTGCGCATGATCGGCGCGACGACGCTGGACGAGTACCGCACCCGGATCGAGAAGGACCCGGCGCTGGAGCGCCGATTCCAGCCCGTGATCGTCGGTGAGCCCTCGGTGGAGGACACCATCGGCATCCTGCGCGGGCTCAAGGNGCGCTACGAGGTCCACCACGGCGTGCGGATCACCGACTCGGCGCTGGTGGCGGCGGCGACCCTCTCCGACCGGTACGTGACGGCCCGTTTCCTGCCGGACAAGGCGATCGACCTGGTGGACGAGGCCGCCTCGCGGCTGCGGATGGAGATCGACAGTCGCCCCGTCGCGGTCGACGAGCTGGAGCGCGCCGTGCGGCGGCTCGAGATCGAGGACATGGCGTTGTCCAAGGAGAACGACGACGCCTCGCGCCAGCGGCGCGAGCGGCTTCAGCGGGAGCTGGCGGAGAAGCGCGAGGAGCTCTCCGCGCTGACCGTGCGCTGGCAGCGGGAGAAGAACTCGATCTCCGAGGTCCAGAAGATCAAGGAGGAGCTGGAGAACGCCCGCCGCGCAGCCGAGATGGCCGAGCGGGATCTCGACCTCGCCCGGGCCGGGGAGCTGCGCTACGGCACGATCCCGACGCTCGAGAAGCGGCTGGCCGCGGCGACGGACGCGCTCGCGGGCTCCGACTCCCCCGGCGGGGCGATGCTCAGCGAGGAGGTCGGCCCCGACGACGTCGCCGAGGTCGTCGCCTCCTGGACGGGGATTCCGGCCGGCCGGATGCTGGAAGGCGAGACCGCCAAGCTCCTGCGGATGGAGGAGGAGCTGCACCGCCGGGTGATCGGGCAGGAGGAGGCCGTCCGCACCGTGTCGGACGCGGTCCGCCGCGCCCGCGCCGGCATCGCCGACCCGGACCGGCCGACGGGCTCGTTCCTCTTCCTGGGGCCGACGGGCGTGGGCAAGACCGAGCTGGCCAAGGCGCTGGCCGATTTCCTCTTCGACGACGAGCGCGCGGTTGTCCGCATCGACATGAGTGAATACGCCGAGAAGCACTCGGTGGCCCGGCTGATCGGCGCGCCGCCGGGATATGTCNGGTTCGAGTCCGGCGGCCAGCTCACCGAGGCGATCCGGCGGCGCCCCTACAGCGTGATCCTGCTCGACGAGGTCGAGAAGGCGCACCCGGACGTCTTCGATGTGCTGCTCGCCGTCCTCGACGACGGGCGGCTGACGGACGGCCAGGGCCGCACCGTCGACTTCCGGAACACGNTTCTGATCCTGACCTCGAACCTCGGTTCGTCGTTCATCGCCGACCCGACGCTCGCGCCGCAGGTCCGGCGGGACTCGGTGATGGTGGCCGTGCGCGAGGCATTCAAGCCCGAGTTCCTCAACCGGCTCGATGACGTCCTGGTCTTCGAACCTCTCGGGCGGGACGACCTCACCCGGATCGTCGACATCCAGATCGAGCGGCTCCGGCAGCGCCTCGCTGACCGCCGGATCGCTCTCCAGGTCACCGATGCCGCGAAGAACTGGCTGGCCGAGGCCGGCTACGACCCGGTCTACGGAGCGCGGCCGCTGCGCCGGCTGGTGCAGACGGCGATCGGTGACCAGCTCGCCCGCGAGCTGCTCGCCGGTGAGGTGCGGGACGGCAACGAGGTCGTCGTCGATCTCGACCGGCAGCGGTCGGCGCTGACCGTCCACCCGGCGATCAGCGCACAGGCGGTCTGATCCGGCGCACCGGGGTGCCGAGTGCCAGGGTGCCGAGNGCCAGGGTGCCGAGCCGGGCCGTCCCGGTTCGGCACCCGCTCCGCTGCGCATAGGGTCGAGCAGTGGCGCGGAACGTTCCAGGTCTGGTGGTCTCGGCCGAGGTCGAGGCCGCGCTGGCCGCGGGCTCCCCGGTGGTGGCACTCGAGTCGACGTTGATCGCCCATGGCCTGCCGCGCCCGCGCAACCGCGCGGTCGCGGCGGAGCTGGAAGCGATCCTGCGCAGCCGCGGTGTCGTCCCCGCCACGATCGCCGTCATCGACGGCGTGCCCACCGTCGGTCTGGACGACGCCGCTCTCGGGCGCATCGCCGATGATCCCGAGGTGGCCAAGGCATCCGTACGTGATCTGCCGGCGGCGCGCGCCCTGGGCCGCACCTGCGCCACCACCGTGGCCTCCACCTCGGTGCTTGCGGCTCGCGCCGGAATCCGCGTGTTCGCCACCGGTGGCCTCGGCGGTGTGCACCGCGCGGCCGGCGAGACCTTCGACGAATCCGCCGATCTGCCGGCACTGGCCGCCACGCCGATCACCGTCGTCAGCGCCGGCGTCAAGTCCATCCTGGATGTCGCCGCGACGGTGGAACGCCTGGAGACCCTCGGGATCACCGTGCTGGGCTGGCGGACCTCGAACTTCCCGGGCTTCTACCTGCCGTCCACCGACCATCAGCTGGACTGGCAGGTGGACGACGCCCAGCAGGTCGCCGAGGCGATGGCCACCCGTGACGGTCTCGGCCTGTCCTCGGCGATCGTCGTCGCGAACCCGCTGCCGGCCGGTCAGGCCCTCGACCCGGCCGTCCACGACCAGGTCCTTCAGGCGGCGCTGCTGCGGGCGGACGAGCTGGGACTGNGGGGCAAGGCCGTCACCCCGTTCCTGTTGGAGTCCTTCCACACCGAGACCGCGGGTGCGAGCCTGGAGGTGAACGTCGCCGTGGTACGCAACAACGTCGCGGTGGCGGCCGACATCGCGGCCGCGTGGGCGGCCCGCCGAGCAGCCCGCTGACCGGCCGGCGGCCAGGTCACTGGATCTGCAGCTTGCCCGCGATCTGGTCGGCTATCCGCTGAAGATGCTCGGGTGACGGGTTGTTGTCGACGTTCGTGTAGTTCACCGTCACCTCGACCTGACCCTCGATGAAGAACAGGTTGTCCNGCACGAGCCCGATGGTCTCGCCGCGCACCGTCACGCCCATGCTGATCCGCAGCAGGGCCTGTGCCCCGGCCGGGGGTTCCGGGGTCTCGACCGCGACGATCTCGATCGCTGTCCCGCTTTCCACCGCCCGGTCGAACTCCGCCTGCAATGCCTGGCTGAAGCAGTCGGCGAACCGCGGATTCCTCAGCAGCGCGAGGTCGGCGGCAGCCTTCTCCGCGGAGACGACTGTCGCCGAGGACGTGATCGTGACGATCGCGTCGGCATCGCTGGTGAACTTGGGCCCGTCAGCGGAGTCCAGATACTCGTCGCGACGATCGTTTTCAGGAACGCCGAGGCAACCCGCGACCCCGGCCACGGACACCCGGTCGGAGTTGGCCTGCGCCTCGGCGGGGGACGCGGTGAATCCCGCGGTGATCGGGCCTTCGGTCAGCAGGTAGTTGTCCGCGTTCAGCGAGGTCCCGGTGGGCGGCGGCGAGGCGGGCGGCGGCGAGGTGGGCGGCGCGGCCACCGAGGTGGGCTGGAGCAGTTCCCCGATGCCGCCAGATCCGCTCTGGCAGGCCGCGGTCGCCAGGGCCATGGCGGCGAGCGACAGCAGTGCGGCGGCCCGGCCTCGGCGCCCACTCCGGCCGCGGTTCACCCGCCGCCCACGGCCGCCACGCGTGCCTCCCGAGCCACTGGCGCCTCCTGGCCCACTGCGGCCGGATTCCACCACGGCCCGCCGACTTTCGTCCCGTTCGTTCACCGGGTACCCCCAAGACAATGGCGGCCCGAATGATCTCGCCGGGCCGGCAGGATTCTCACCATTCACGCGGAAAGGCGCGTCGGCGCCCCTCCCACAATGCCGCAGCAAACCCCGCCACAACGCGCCCGATCGATGTCACTGTCGGGACAGCGGCCCGCCGACCTGGGCACTTGGTACCCCCCTTGACAACAGAAGAATTCCCCATGGGGGAGACACCCCGCAGCGCGCAGCCATCNTCCCGGTACACATCGTCACGGCGATCGGCATTTCCGGCGTCGGGTCGGGGGATCATCGATCGTGGCGGGCGCCGAACGCTCCGAGCTGGCAGCATCGGCGGTGGGAGATAAGAAGGAGAGGGCATTCGCATGGTCCGGCCGCGTCACGCCGCTTCGGGGCGCTTGTTTCCCTGGCTGGTCGTCCTGGTGTGGCTGGCGGCTGGCGTGGCGATCAGCCCGCTCGCGTTCAGGCTCACCGACGCGCAGACCAACGATGCGGCGGCGTTCCTCCCCGAGGAGGCCGAGTCAACGCGCGTCCTGGAGGCTCAGGAAGCCCTTCCCGGCGGCGACTCGGTACCCGCGGTGGTTGTCCTGGCCCGCGACACCGGCCTTACCCAGAACGATCTCGTGATTGCCGATGATCTGCGGACGGAACTGGCTCCGTTCTCGGCCACTCCCATTCCGGCCGTACTTCCCTCGACTGATCAGCAGGCAGCACTGATCACCATTCCGATGCCACAGACCAAGGATGTCGAGAGATTCACCGGCGACGTCGAGGAGATCCGCGACATCGCCCATCGCGCCGCGGCGGCGGAGCCCGGCCTGCAGACCGCTCTCACCGGACCCGCGGGCCGGCTCGCCGACACCTACAC
>NZ_LRTK01000137.1 GCF_001636565.1 Frankia sp. EI5c | reverse complement strand
CCGGGCCCAGGCCGCCGTCTACGAGGTGACCGAGCGGAACTCCAACGACGACTACACCCCGCTCGGTGAGCTGCTCAACCCCGCGCTGGAGGAGATCGAGGCCATCCANGGCCATGAAGGGGCGCTCACCGGTGTCCCGACCGGCTTCACCGATCTCGACGAGCTGACCAACGGCCTGCACGGCGGCCAGCTGTGGATCGTCGCGGCCCGGCCCGCCGTCGGCAAGTCCACTCTGGGCCTGGACTTCGCCCGCGCCGCGTCCATCAAGAACGGCATGACCTCGGTCATCTTCTCGCTGGAGATGAGCCGCATGGAGATCACCATGCGGCTGCTCTCCGCGGAGGCCAGGGTCTCGCTGCAGAACATCCGCACCGGCCGCCTGACCGATGACGACTGGGGGCGGCTCGCCCGCCGCATGGGTGAGGTCGCCGAGGCGCCGCTGTACATCGACGACAGCCCGCATCTGACCATGATGGAGATCCGGGCGAAGGCGCGGCGCCTCAAGCAGCGCAACGACCTGCGCCTGGTCATCCTCGACTACCTGCAGCTGATGTCGTCGCCGAAGAAGGTGGAGAGCCGCCAGCAGGAGGTCAGCGAGATCTCCCGGTCGCTGAAGCTGCTGGCGAAGGAGCTGGAGGTTCCGGTGGTGGCGATCTCGCAGCTCAACCGGGCCTCCGAGCAGCGGGCCGACAAACGGCCCCAGGTCTCCGACCTGCGCGAGTCCGGCAGCCTCGAACANGACGCCGACGCGGTCATCCTGCTGTACCGCGAGGACACGGTGGAGAAGGAGTCCGCGCGGGCCGGCGAGGCCGACCTGATCATCGCGAAGCACCGTAACGGCCCGACCGGCACCGTCACCGTCGCCTTCCAGGGGCACTACTCCCGCTTCGTCGACATGGCCAACTAGTGGCCGCGGCGCGTCACCCCGCGGAGCATGGCCGACTGGTGGTGTGTCGCCCGTGGGCACGGGCCAGGAGTGCGCCACCGGACTGAAGTCCCGGGGCTGCGGTGACAGACTGGACGCCATGAGCGTTTCCGGTGTTCCCCCGCGCGACTCCGGGGTGGTCGAGGTCGCGAGATTCGAGGTCCGGCCTGGTAGCGAGGACGAGTTCGCGGGGGCACAACTCCCGCTTCGTCCCCGCTTCGTCGACATGGCCAACTAGTGGCCGCGGCGCGTCACCCCGCGGAGCATGGCCGACTGGTGGTGTGTCGCCCGTGGGCACGGGCCAGGAGTGCGCCACCGGACTGAAGTCCCGGGGCTGCGGTGACAGACTGGACGCCATGAGCGTTTCCGGTGTTCCCCCGCGCGACTCCGNGGTGGTCGAGGTCGCGAGATTCGAGGTCCGGCCTGGTAGCGAGGACGAGTTCGCGGATGCCTACCGGCTTGTCCGCCATGAGCTGGTGACCACGCCGGGATGCCGGTCGGTCCGGATGACCCGGGGCATCGAGTCGCCGTCCCGGTTCGTGCTGTTGGTCGACTGGGACAGCCTCGAGGCGCACACCGAGACCTTCCGCGGCTCGGAGCGCTTCACCCGGTGGCGGGCGGCGCTGTCCCCGTTCTTCGCCGCGGATCCGTCGGTCGAGCACGTCGTGGCGATCGCGGACCGCCCGGGGCCGGCCACGCCGGGCCCGTCGGCATAGCGTCTTCGCGGCCGCCCGCCACCCGATGGCCACCTTCGCCGAGTACCTCGTCTTCGCGCCGCTGACCGCCGTCTTCTTCGGCTTCCTGGTGTGGCTTTTCGTCGCCGTCCTGCTTCGTAGGGTGGTCGAGCGCAGAACGCTGCGGCCGATCGTCTTCTTCGTGACCGGCTACGTCTTCATCGGCGTGCTCAGCGTCTACCAGTTGGCCCGGCACGAGGACCGGGACGCCGCGCCCTTCCTCGGCACCGCCGCCTCGCTGGTGCTCGTCGTACTGCTCCGCAGGTGGTGGCGGAGCCGGCGCGGGGGGAGGACAGTNGCGCGCTTCAACCGCCGGACGGGTCCCCAGCCGGGTTCGCGGCTCCATCCCGGATACCCGGGACACGGCGGCCAGCCGGGCTATCCGGTCCAGCCGGGCTATCCGGCGCAGCCGGGCTACCCGGTCCAGCCGGGCTACCCGGTCCAGCAGCCGCAGTCGCCGCAACCGCGGTCCGTGGGGCAGCCCGGGCAGCCCGGGCCGGACCACCGTGGCCAGCCCTTCATCCCGCCCGGTGTCCAGCCCGGCGGACCGGGCTGGACACCGGGTCTGCCCGGCGCAACCCCGACGCCGCCCGGTGCCGGCCGCCGTGCCGGCTACCCGTTCGCCGCACCACCCCCGGACGGACCCCCTGGCGTGCCCGGGTTCATCCCGCCCACCGCAGGCGAGAGCGGCCGCGGCTGGCCCGAGCGGCCGGCGGACCCGCCGGTCGGAAACCCCCCGCCGAGCCGCGCACCGGACGGAGACGGGCCCATCCGGGATGACGTGCCCACCCGGGAATCGGCTGGCCCCGCCGCCGGGAACCCCGCCGCCGGGAACCCGGTAGCCGGTGGCGGCCCAGCCGGGGAACATCCCGCCCCGGACGCGGTGGCCCGGGCCAGCGAGGAGCAACCGGACATCGACCCGACCTGGCTGGAGTTCCTCGCCACCGATCCGTCGAACCCCGCCGCTCCGCCGAATCCCGCCGCTCCGCCGAATCCCGCCGCTCCGCCGAATCCCGCCGACCCCGCGGAACCGGATGATCCGACCGCGGGTCCCGCCGGCGGCTGGACCCCTGAACGGTAAGGGCCGGCTCCCGCCGACCCGGCCGCGGCGCCGACCCGCCGGACGTGCCGGCGCCGGCGAGCCGGTAGCCTGAACGGTGGCGACCTCCGGATCGGGGCGCGCCTCGCGTGCCATCGGCCGGCTCGCCGAACCTCGGCGTCGGCGGCCGTCGTGCGGACCGTCGGCCCGGTGCCCACCCACCCGGAGCCAGGCCCGGCGTCTCCAAGCGCACCGCCCAGTGTTCCGTGCCCCGCAAGCCCAGCCCAGAGGTCAAGATGCCCGCTCTGCGTTCCCGCACCACCACCCACGGCCGCAACATGGCCGGCGCCCGCGCCCTGTGGCGGGCCACCGGCATGACCGACGACGACTTCGGCAAGCCGATCGTCGCGATCGCCAACAGCTTCACCCAGTTCGTCCCGGGCCACGTGCACCTGCGTGACCTCGGGACGATCGTCGCGGACGCGGTGGCCGGGTCGGGCGGTGTGGCCAAGGAGTTCAACACGATCGCCGTGGACGACGGGATAGCGATGGGCCACGGCGGCATGCTGTATTCGCTGCCGTCCCGGGAGATCATCGCGGACAGCGTCGAGTACATGGTCAACGCGCACTGCGCCGACGCGCTCGTCTGCATCTCCAACTGCGACAAGATCACCCCGGGCATGTTGATCGCCGCGCTGCGGCTGAACATCCCCACCGTCTTCGTCTCGGGCGGGGCGATGGAGTCCGGGCAGGCGGTGATCAACGGCGGGGTGGCCCACTCCAGGCTGGACCTGATCGACGCGATGACCGCCGCGGTGAACCCCGCCGTCAGCGACGAGCAGCTCGACACGATCGAGCGCTCCGCCTGCCCGACCTGCGGCTCCTGCTCCGGAATGTTCACCGCCAACTCGATGAACTGCCTCACGGAGGCGCTCGGCCTGGCGCTGCCGGGCAACGGGTCGGCGCTCGCGACGTCCGCCGCGCGCCGCGGCCTGTTCGTCGAGGCCGGCCGGGTCGTCGTCGACCTGGCCCGCCGGTACTACGAGAAGGACGACGAGGCCGTCCTGCCGCGTTCGATCGCGACCGCGGCGGCGTTCCGCAACGCCTTCGCGGTGGACGTCGCCATGGGCGGTTCCACGAACACTGTGCTGCACCTGCTCGCCGCGGCCGTCGAGGCCGGTGTGGACGTGACCCTCGACGACATCGACCAGATCTCCCGGTCGGTGGCCTGCCTGTGCAAGGTGGCGCCGAGCTCCACCAGCTACTACATGGAGGACGTCCACCGGGCCGGCGGGATCCCGGCGATCCTCGGTGAGCTCGACCGGGGCGGGCTGCTCGACCGTGGCGTGCACAGCGTGCACTCGGCGAGCCTGCGCGAGTTCCTCGACCGCTGGGACGTGCGCGGCGCGGACCCGTCCCCGGACGCGATCGAGCTGTTCCACGCGGCCCCGGGCGGGGTGCGCACGATCGAGCCGTTCAGCTCGACGAACCGCTGGGACCGCCTGGACACCGACGCGGAGAACGGCTGCATCCGCTCGGTCGAGCACGCCTACTCCGCCGATGGTGGTCTCGCTGTGCTCCGCGGGAATCTGGCGCCGGACGGCGCGGTGGTGAAGACCGCCGGAGTCGACGAGAGCCAGTGGACCTTCCGTGGCCCCGCCGTGGTCGTCGAGAGCCAGGAGGCCGCCGTCGACGCGATCCTGAACAAGGTCGTCAAGGCCGGGGATGTGATCATCGTCCGGTACGAGGGCCCGCGCGGCGGTCCCGGCATGCAGGAGATGCTCTATCCGACGGCGTTCCTCAAGGGCCGGGGCCTCGGGCCGAAGTGCGCCCTGATCACCGATGGCCGGTTCTCCGGCGGCCGCTCGGGCCTGTCGATCGGCCATGTCTCCCCCGAGGCGGCGCACGGCGGCCCGATCGCGCTGGTCCGCGACGGCGACATGATCGAGATCGACATCCCGACCCGGCGGCTTGAGCTGCTGGTGCCGGAGGACGAGCTCGCCGCGCGCCNGGCGGAGATCGAGGCCGGCGGCGGCTACCGCCCGGCGAACCGGGAGCGTGTCGTGTCCGCAGCGCTGCGCGCATACGCGGCGATGGCGACCTCGGCGTCGACCGGCGCGGCCCGTGACGTCCGACTCATCACAGGTTGATCACAGGACGTCTGTATATCGATCACGGGATGTATGTCATGGTGAGGGCAAATCGTCCGAAACAACCTCGGGTGACCATCTGATCACTGTTTGACCCGGATGTGATGTGGTGGTTGTTGTCGNGGTCGGGCGCGCGACCTCAGGAGACCCCGCCGCACCATGGCTCGTCACCGGAGCACCACCCAGCAGCCGCCATCGCGTCCCCGCGCGGCCCTGCCGATGCGCTCGCAACGGTCGGCGGGGCGCCAGGAGGTGCTGTCACGCCGCCAGCGTGGTCGGGAGCGCTCGGCGCGGCCGCTGGCCGCGGCGGCTGCCGTCCTGATGGCCGCGGGGGTCGCGCTTGGCTTTCTGGTCGGCGTCGACGGGGCCGGGCGCCCCCGCTCCGGGGATGGCCCGGCCCGCCTGGGCGCGGCGCCGATCGACCTCGGCCCGCCGAACGAACCCGGGAGCACGTCCTCGCCCGGCGCCGTGGACGGCACCGGCGACGGCGACCGCGCGGACGGCACCCGCACCGGCGGCTCGCCGAGCCGCCGCGGCAGCGGTTCCGCGGAACCGGGTTCGGCCTCGCCGCCGGCCGGGGACACCTCCTCCGGGACGTCGGCCGACCAGGCGTCGCCCAGCCAGGCGTCGCCCAGCCAGGGAACACGCACCGGCCGGGGGGCGGGGGCCGCGCAGGGGTCGAGCGCCGGCCGGAGCGGCGTGTCGCCGGGGGCGGCCGGGGGACTCGCCGGGGGTTCCCTCCCGACACCGGTCCGCACGCCATCCGCCGGCCCGACGACCCAGGGCACAGCCACCCAGGGCACAGCGACCACCCAGAGCGGAACAAGAACCCAGGCCGGAACGGGGACCCAGAGCGGAACGGGAGGCGACGAGGTGTCTCTGCTGTGGTCCGACGAGTTCGACGGGGCAGCCGGGGCCGCGCCCNACCCGCGCGTCTGGAGCGCCCAGACCGGCTACGGCNGNGGCGACCGCGAGATGCAGTGCTACACCACCGATCCGCGGAACCTGTCGACCGACGGACGCGGCAACCTCGTGATCTCCGCCCTGCGTGAGCCGTCCTGCGGGGGCGCGAGCTACTCGTCCGGGCGGATCGAGACGCTCGGGAAGCGCACCATGCGCTACGGCTATCTGGAAGTGCGGGCCGTGCTGCCGACGGGCAAGGGCGCCTTCCCGGCGGTGTGGATGCTCGGCGCCGACATGCCGACGGTCGGCTGGCCGGCGAGTGGCGAGCTGGACGTGGTCGAGGCCGTGTCCACCGCGCCCACCACCGTGCACACGAATGTCCACGGTGTGGATGCGGCGGGCGCCCACTGGCAGGCGACCTGGGGCCACGGCGGGATGTACGACGCCCAGGTTGACCTCGCCGCCGGATTCCACACCTACGGCCTGGAGTGGACATCCGCCATGCTGCGGTTCTACTTCGACGGCAGGCTGATCCGGACCGTCACCCGCGATCAGGTGCCCGTCTGGCTGTGGGACAGGGAGAACTACGTGATCCTGAACGTCGCGGTCAACCGGCTGGGCGAGCAGGCCACCGCGGCGGACTACCCACAGCGGATGATCGTCGACTATCTGCGGGTCTTCTCCGCGCGACCGTGACGCCCGTGCCGGGGCCGGGGCCGGGGCAGGCGCCGGGGCCGCGGCGGGGGTCAGGCCGGTACGGCCAGCGTCAGTGAGAAGTCGCCGTCCGGGTCCGTCCACTGGCGGCTCGCGGCGAGGCCGGCCGCCGCGAGTTCGGCCCGGAGGCCGTCGAGGGTGAACTTGGCGCTGATCTCGGTGCGCATCTGCTCGTCCTCGTCGAAGCGGGCGACGAGGTCGAGGGCGGGCACGCGGACCTCCTGCGGGCGGACGCTGCGCAGCCTCATCTCGATCCAGGAGTTGTCGGCGTCCCAGGCCGCCACGTGCGCGAAGCCGCGGAGGTCGAAATCGGCCCCCAGCTCGCGGTTGATCACGGAGAGCACGTTGCGGTTGAACGCGGCCGTCACGCCGGCACTGTCGTCGTAGGCCGCGACCAGGCGCCCCGTGTCCTTGACCAGGTCGGCGCCGAGCAGTAGGGCGTCACNGTCCTGGAACTGGTCACGCAGTGTGCGCAGGAACGCGGCGCGGGCGTCGGGCCGCAGGTTGCCGATCGTCCCACCGAGGAACGCCACGAGCCGGCGCTGATCGCCGCCGGTGGCCCCGGGGAGCAGGCTCAGGTGGCGCTCGAAGTCGCCGACCACGGCGTGGACGGTGATGCCGGGATAGGTGCGCAGGATCTCCTCGCCCGCCCGCAGGAGGGTCTCCTCGTCCACGTCGAAGGGAACGAACTGGAGCAATGTCCCGCCGGCGCGCAAGGCGTCCAGCAGCAGGTGGGTCTTCTCCGACGTGCCGGAGCCGAGCTCGATCAGGGTCGTCGCCGGGCAGGCGGCGGCGATCTCGGCGGCGTGTGCGGTGAGCACCGCGTGCTCGCGCCGGGTCGGGTAGTACTCGGGCAGTCGGGTGATGCGGTCGAAGAGCAGGCCGCCGGTGGCGTCGTAGAACCACTTGGGCGGCAGCTCACGCGGTCGTGCGGTGAGTCCGGCGCGCACGTCGGCGGCGAGCGAGGCGTGCCGCTCGGCCGCGGTGAGGTGGCGGTCGACGGTGAGCATTCTCCCCGTTCCGGCCGGCGANGGCGGCTCGCCGGGCGGATCGTCGTGCGGCAGGCCGCTGTGGGCACCGCTGCTGTCTGGTGTGCCGGCGAAGGTGGACCCGAGTGTCTCCCGGGCGGTGGCCGGTGTCCTGGATGTCATCGTGGGGTCCTCCGTCNACCTCGTGCGACTCACCGTAGCCGTTCTAAGNGATCAAACTACTAAGAGTGACTTTGCGTGTGTCGGCCNCCNGGAGATGTTGGTCGGGTACGTCGACCCAGCCCGACTCGTCATCATCAGGCTCACTTGTGACGAGGACGCCGGCCGNGGTCTCGCGGTAACTGAGGGTGTCCCGCCAGGTCGTCGCCACGATCTGGGTGCCGTCCGTGACGAGCAGGTTGAGCCGGGCGGGTGTGCCGTCCGGCTCGGTGAGCCCGCCCAGGGTGCGGACGACGTCCGCCACGGCGGTCGGCAGTGGCAGCCGGGACGCCCGCTCCCAGAGCAGCGCGGCGACGGCGGCGGAGTCGCAGCGCGACTCCGGTTCCGGGGCGCCGGGGCGGGCCCGCAGCTCATCCCGCGCCGCCGCGGCGTGCACCCGGCCGTTGTGGCTCATCAGCAGGGTGTCGTGGGTGAACGGCGCGGTCGCGGTCTCCTCCACCGGCATGCCGACGGTCGCGCTGCGCACCGCGGCCAGGACGCACCCCGAGCTCACCGCCCCGGCGAACGAGGCATAGGACGCGTCCGTCCACATCGGTACCGCCCGCCGGTAGCGCGCCGGCTGCGGGCGCAGGCCCGGGGCGTACCAGCCGACTCCGAAACCGTCGGCGTTGACGGTCCCGTACCGCATGCGCCGCGGTGCCCACGACTGGCGCAGCAGGCCGAAGGGCGGGTCGAGGGTGAGCGCCGCCAGCGTGCGCGGGGCCCCGAGCCAGGCCAGGTGACGGCACACGGGCGTGGGCCCCTTTCTGTACTCCGCTTTCTGTACTCCGCCGGGGCGGGCCGCGGGAACTGTTCGCGGGCCGGTCAGGGCGTGCCGGCGTCGCGGGCGAGCCGGAACCCGGCGAAGATCTGCCGGCGGATCGGGTAGTCCCAGTTGCGGAAGGTCGATCGGACGGCGCAGGGGTGGGTCGCCCACGACCCTCCGCGCAGCACCCGGAAGCGGGCCTCGGCGCCGTCTCGAGGATAGAAGACCTCGCTGTACTCCCGGTACGGGAAGGAGGCGAAACCGGGATAAGGAGTGAATTCGCTCGCGGTCCACTCCCACACGTCCCCGATCATCTGTTCGGCTCCGCAGGGGCTCGCGCCGGCCGGCCGGCTGCCGACCGCGGCCGGCCTGGCCTGCTCGTGCCCAAGGTTCGCAAGGTCCGGCGTCGGGTCGGTGTCGCCCCATGGGTACCGGCGTGAACGCCCGGTGACGGGATCATGCGCGCAGGCCTTCTCCCACTCGGCCTCGGTCGGCAGCCGCCGCCCGGCCCAGCGGGCGTGCGCCTCGGCCTCGTACCAGCAGACGTGCTGCACCGGCTCGTCCGGCGGGACGGGTTCGACCTGCCCGAACCGCCGCCGGGTCCAGGTGTTCCCGTCCCGGGACCAGAACAGCGGGGCGGTGAGGTTCTCCCGCTGGCGCCACTCCCAGCCCGCGGCCGACCAGAGCCGCTCGTCGTCATAGCCACCGTCGGCGATGAACTCCATGTGCGCCCGGTTGGTGACCGGGTACCGGCCGATGTGGAAGGCGGGCAGCGTGACCGTGTGCGCGGGCCGCTCGTTGTCGTAGGCCCACGGCTCGGTGGACGTCCCCATCGTGAACTCGCCGGCCGGGACGAGAACCTCCGCGGTGTCGTCCCGCACCCCNCCACCGGCCCGCGGGGCAGNCGTCTCCGCCAGGACGGGTGGTCCCTCGCGCAGCTGCAACGTCGCCAGCATCGTCTCGTCGTGCTGGTGCTCGTGCTGGATGACCATGCCGTACACGAAGGAACCGGACAGCAGCCTGGTCCGGTGTGGGGCCGTCGCGGCCGCGGCCGCGGCCAGGAGGCCGGGGTCCGTGGCCGTGAGGACATCCAGCGCCCGGCCGCGGACGTCCCGCAGATAGCCGCGGGCCTCCACCGGGCCGAGCAGGGGCAGCGCCGTCCGACTGGCCCGGTTGTGCCGGAACGCGTCGTAGATGTGATCAAGCCCGGGCCGCAGCTCCGTGGCGTCGCTCAGCGCCCGCAGCAGCCAGATCTCCGCGTAGTTGCCGATGTGGGCCAGGTCCCAGACC
>NZ_LRTK01000136.1 GCF_001636565.1 Frankia sp. EI5c | reverse complement strand
GGACCTCGGTCAGGTGCGGACCGGTAACGCGCCCCAGGTCATGGCCAGCCTCCGCAACCTCGCGATCGCAATCCTGCGCCTGGCCGGTACTACGAACATCGCCGCGGGAATCCGCTATCACGCCCGCCGCCCCGAACGCCCCCTACAGACGATCACGAAGCTTGCTTGCTAAGCGACAACTTTGCCGGGGCCCTGAAGACTGAGACCATTCAGCTCGGGTAACGTGCATCGGCAATATCGGGCGCGTGGAATCGGTATGCGATACTCTACCTGTTGATTCCCGTGGGGGCATAGGTGAAGAAATTTTTTAGACAGAAATCTGATTCTTGCAACTACCGTTCCCGCCTAACCACGGCAGGCTTGGTAAGCGGAGGAAGTGTAACATTTGGAACTCGGATACCATGAGCATGCATCGATTCAACCAATGCCGGGCGGGACACTTGCAATAGTTGCAGGATGGCGGGAAATCCCATTCCGTCAGCCGAGTAGAGCAATGCCACCAGCCAGTCCTCAGCTCGCGGCTCGGCGAAGCCGGCAGCTAGTGCGATACCCTCGGCGCGGCCCAGAACTTGTCTTCCATCGGGATTGATGCCTACACCTCCACCGATCGCATCACTACCTCGCGTGCTGCCATCGGGGAGAACTGTCACACGTTCGCTACAAAACTGAGCAATTATTCGGTCGTAGGTGATGCCGTTCTCAATGAGCACCTCAGAAGCTACTGACGGCTCAGACAGTAGCGCTAGGACTAGTTGNGGAACTCCGGCAATTCCGATACTGTATCTCGCCGCTTCCTGAAGGGCCTGCCTAAGTATTTTCGCCATGACTCTCCATGTGGATGTCTGACCAATACGCATTATATTTCACTTGATCATTATAACACCGAGACGGCTCGTTGACCATCAAGCTAGACCCGTCTTCCGCACATGAGGCAGTGACCTGCGGCGATGCATCGATTGATCAACAAGTGCAGGTCGCTGACCTGCGACGATGTGCTCATGTGTGGAGAAAAGGGCTAGACCAACGCCAAATTGAGGATGTATGAACTGCACGAGCGATCGCGCGCTCATGTAGTTCGAGCGCGCGATCGCTCCGCCTAGAAATCGAACGAGGTTAGCGTATTTAGGTACCGCGTCAGGAAGGCCCTTGGGTGGTATCCGACTCAGGGGTGATTCCCGGCTCAAGGGTAGTCCCTGATTCAATGTGGGCCGGCGTTGTNGGGCTGGCTGGTGAAGGATCAGTGCTTGGTTCATCCACCGCCGTGGGACTAGCCGCGGGGCTGGAAGACGTTTCAACCGGACGGGGCGGGCCGGATGTAACCGAGGAAGGTGTAGCGGAAGTCGCCGGCGCTTCCGACAGTGTGGGAAGCGCCGAGGTGGAGGCCCTGGGTATTGGTGAGGTCGCAGGCGAGAATATCGATGGGGCTTCATTTCCTTGCCTAGCGAGCAGGGCTGTTATTTGATCGATGCCCCACCGCTGGTGGCTAACACCAACATCCGGATAAACATCGAGCTGCTGACCTATCGTGGTGTATCCGCCCGGCACAGTTAGTACTGTTCCCGTGTTGAAGTTGGTGAATGCCCACGTGGAGCCGTATTGCGTCTTAGACCAAAGCTGATTATTGTTTCCGCCGTTACATGGCTGCAGGATAGTAGCATTACTGCTGTTCAGCGAGGCACATTTTCCCGAATGATAGTTCAGCAGAAGGCCGAAGCCGAGCCAGTTTCCTTCCTGTGCCCACCACTGAGAATGATTGCTCTGGGAACACGTTGCCTGGACGATAGCGGCGCCGGTGGCTTGAGAACCGCCCGCGACACTCACGCAGAGATTTGTGCCAGAACGATGAAGTTCCCGATAGTCCGGGTCCGGATCCTCCCATTTCCAATGGAAGTATGTATCTGAGCCGACATTTTCGGCGTATTGGAGGTTACATATATGCCCCTTTCCGTTAGAAGCGATAACATCTTGCCCCCAACTATAGAAATAGCATTCGTGTTGCAGCCCGTCTGCGCCCAGGATCCAATCAGGGAAATCGTAGAGCGCGGCTCGCGCTGCCGATGTATTTACAANGAAGCCCACTAGAGAGAAGATCACTACTAGGAAAATGGAGNGCAATCGGCGACGTTTCATCAGCCTTCCCCTCTCGTACGAAGATCGACATTCAGTAGTGCGCACCCGCACAAGAATCTCTTGCGCGAGAAGGCATTCGGCTCGCCGAATTTTCGACCCCCTCGGCGTCTATTGAGGGTTGCCAAAGAAAATGTAATAACTGCATCGGCGGTGATGATCGAAGTTTTTGCGGCATCATTCCTCTGAGTGAAAAGATAGATATACGCGCATTCCGTCAGCAAGCGGAACGTCAATCTGTTGATGCAGAGTTGTCTTTCTGTATCAACAGATCGATCTATCTGTGTGAGCCTCAAGTCGGATCCGCCGACCCTGCTTGTAGACGANGCCGACACGATTTTCGGTGGGAAGTCCGCCGACACCAACGAGGATCTGCGCGGACTGCTCAATNCCGGTCACCAGCGCAACCGGCCCGCGCTTCGGTGGGACAACGTCGGCCGCCAACTGGAACGCTGCCCGACCTTCGCCATGGCCGCACTCGCCGGAANCGGTGCCATGCCCGACACCATCGAAGACCGCGCCGTGGTCATCCGCATGCGCCGCCGCATGCCCGGAGAAACCGTCTCCCCCTACCGCCACCGCCGCGACCGGCCCGCCCTGCGCACCATCGCCGAGAACCTCGCCACCTGGCTCCGCCCCGACCTCGCCATTCTCGAATGCGCCGAACCCACTATGCCCGTCGAAGACCGCGCCGCCGACACCTGGGAACCACTGTTCGCCGTCGCCGACCACGCCGGCGGGCCCTGGCCCGACCGTGCACGACGCGCCGTCGATGTCCTGACCGCCGAAGCCGACGAGGGACAGGAAACCTCCCTACGGGTCCGGCTCCTGCTCGACTGCCGCTGCGCGTTCGAAACGGACGCGGAACTCCCCACCGCCCGGCTGCTGCAACGCCTCAACGGGGACCCGGAAGCACCCTGGGTAGAGCAGGGGCCGGCCGGTCTCACCGGCCGCCGGCTGGCCGTCCTGCTCCNCGAATACGGCATCCGCTCCGCCAACATCCGCTTCCCCGACGGCACCCAGGCCAAGGGTTACGACCGCGCCGCGTTCACCGACGCCTGGGCTCGCTACTGCCCGCCCGAGGACCTTCCGACGGAGGTCCCGTCCCATCCGTCCCAAGCGTCCCCGCGCTGGTCAGAGCGGGACGGATACCCGCCCTGGGACGGATCGATCCGTCCCACGAACACAACCCGTCCCAGCCTGACCAGCGTCGGGACGCTTGGGACAGATGGGACGGATACCCCGCCGGACCCGGTCACAGGCGGCCGACGCACCGCCTGAACCGCCCTACCTGAAGATCCATCCGCCATATCTCCACAAGCGGTCCCGGCGCACCGCCTACCAGCAAGCCGCCGGGACCGCACCCCTCCACCAGAAGCGAAAGGGGCACTCCCATCGTGACGCGATCATTCCCCCCACGACACCCCGACGATGTGGTCCCTGGCACGGCTCGCCTGTCCCCCGTACGCCGTCGACCCGCACCGCACCCGGTGGCGGACACGTCACCGCGGCCCTTGGGTGACGTCCTGACCGTGGAGCAGGCCGCCGACCGGATGAACATGAGCGTCCGTTACGTCCGGCGCCTGATTGCCACGCGGCGCATCGCGTTCCACCGCATCGGCCGGTCGGTCCGGCTGACAACGGTCGACGTCGATGCTCACATCACCGCCGGACGTGTCGAGCCGCTGACCGCGTCCGACGTCTGGAGCGGCATGCGGAGCGTGATCTGATGGCCGGCCGTCGCCGCTTCGGCAGCATCCGCCGCCGGGATTCCGGCCGTTACCAGGTGCGCTATCCCGGGCCGGACGGCCTGATCCGCACCGCACCCGAGACGTTCGTGCGCAAGAGCGACGCCGAACGGTACCTGACCCTCGTGGAAGGCCAGATGTTCCGCGGGGAATGGATCGACCCCGAGCGAGGAAAGGTGACCCTCACCGTCTACGGCACCCGGTGGATTGCCCAGCGCCCCACCCTCCGCCCGTCGACGGTGGGTCTGTACNCCGGCCTGTTCACNCGGCACATCACACCTCATCTCGGGAACATGCCGATCAACCGGATCACCACCCCGATGGTTCGGGAATGGCGCGCNGTCCTGCTCGACAAGGGCGTGTCCGTGAGCACCGCGGCGAAGGCGTACCGGCTGCTGCGCGCGATCCTGATGACGGCGGTGAAGGAAGACGAGCTGATCCGGGTGAACCCGTGCCGCGTCCCGGGCGCCGACCAGGAGCACGCCCCGGAGCGGCCCATCCTGACCATTCCTCAGGTGTTCGCCNNGGCGGACAAGTTCGACCGCCGGTTTCGCGCGCTCGTCCTCGTGACCACGTTCGCGTCGCTGCGCTGGGGAGAGGTCACCGCGCTTCAGCGTCGCGACGTCGACGCCGACAACGGCACCATCCGGATCAGACACGCCCTGGTCGAACTACGGGGGCAAGGGGTCGTGCTGGGGCCACCGAAGTCCCGTGCGGGCATGCGCGCGGTGGCACTACCCGCCGGCATCCTCCCCGACCTGCAAGCCCACCTCGCCGACTACGTGGCCGACGCCCCCACGGCCTACGTGTTCACCGGCCCGAAGGGCGCGCTTCTGCGGCGCGGCAACTTCCGCACGCTCGTGAAGTGGGCGGACGCGGTGGCCGCGATCGGCGCACCGGGTCTGCACTTCCACGACCTGCGCCACACGGGCAACACGTTGGCGTCGAAGACGCCGGGGCGAGCCTGCGCGACCTGATGACCCGCATGGGGCACGACTCGCCCCGCGCCGCGCTGATCTACCAGCACGCTTCGACCGAGGCGGACACGGCCTCGCGGACGCCGTCAACGCGCGGCTCACCGCCCGCCAGAAGGCCCCGGAGCAGGCCAGCTCACCGGACGAGGAGGACCCCGACGACGGCGCCGCGGGGGCACTCGTGCCGGCCTAGTGGCCCGTGGATGGCCCGTAGCCCGATTCTGACCGTCTAGAAAGATCTTCGCCCCTGGTCGGCATATAGCTCTGACCAGGGGCGGAAGGAGTGGAGCGGGCGACGGGAATCGAACCCGCGTTGCAAGCTTGGGAAGCTCGTGTTCTGCCTCTGAACTACGCCCGCGTGATGCAACCGCATCCTACCGGACGTCGCCGCCGGGTGGGGCACCCGCCACCCCGGGCGGCGCCGCCGTCAGTGGTCGGGTTTGTCGGATCCGCCGTCCCCGCGCCGGTCCGGGGCCGGTTCCGTGACCGTCCGGCTGGTTTCAGCGCGGTTCTCATTACGGTGCGTCTCGGCGCGCTTAACCTCGTCGTCGTTGACCTTGTGCAGGAAGCGCAGCGGTTCGCGGCCGGGTGGCTGCCNNGGTCGCGCCCGCTCGNGGATGGGGGGGACGTCCAGTCTGCAGGGCTGGCCGGGCTGCACCCTGACCTGTTCACCGTGGTGCAGGATCGTGATCCCTTCGCCTTCGACCACGGTGTAGGTGGCAGAGGAGTCCATGACCTCGACCCGCAGGTGGCGGGAGCGGACCCGCAGGCCGAACGCGAGTCTGGTGAGTCCTTCGGGCAGCCGGGGGGCGAAGGAGAGNAGCCGGCCGGTGTCCCGCAGGCCGCCGAAGCCCTCGACGAGCGCGATCCAGCTGCCGGCGAGGGAGGCCACGTGCAGTCCGTCCCCGGTGTTGTGCTCGATGTCCTTCAGATCCATGAACGCGGCTTCGCGCNGGTAGTCGTGTGCGAGCGACATGTGCCCGCATTCGGCGGCCAGGACGGCCTGACAACAGGCTGAGAGGGACGAGTCCCGGACGGTGAGCGCTTCGTAGTAGGCGAAGTTGCGCACCTTCTGTTCCGCGGTGAAGGCGTCGCTGCGCCGCTGCATGGCGAGCACGAGGTCGGCCTGTTTCACCACCTGCTTGCGGTAGAGGTCGAAGTACGGGAAGTGCAGTAGCAGCGGGTACTGCTCCGGCCTGGTGTTCTCGANGTCCCACACCTGGTGGTGGGTGAATCCTTCGGACTGTGGATGGACGCCGAGGTGCTCGTCGTAGGGAATGAACATGTCCTCGGCGGCGTCCCGCCAGTTGGCGGCGGTCTCGGCGTCCACCCCGANGGCCTTGGCACGTTCCGGGTGGCGCTGCACGGCGTTGGCGGCGCCGATGAGGTTCCGCTGCGCCATCAGGTTGGTGTAGACGTTGTTGTCGGCCAGCGCGGAGTACTCGTCCGGGCCGGTCACGCCGTCGATCCGGAAGCGTCCGGAAAGGTCGTGGTGGCCCAGGGAGCGCCAGAGCCGCGCCGTCTCGATGAGGATCTCCAGGCCGACTTCGACCTCGAAGTCCTCGTCCTCGGTGACCCACACGTATCTGATGACCGCGTCGGCGATGTCCGCGTTCACGTGGTAGGCGGCGGTGCCGGCCGGCCAGTAGCCGGAACATTCCTCGCCGTGGATCGTCCGCCATGGGAACGCGGCGCCCTCGAGGTTGAGCAGCTGCGCGCGTTCGCGGGCCGGGGGCAGGATGGAGTGCCGCCAGCGCAGCGCGTCGGCGGCGGCGGCCGGCGCGGTGTAGGTCAGTACGGGCAGGACGTAGCTTTCGCTGTCCCAGAAGGCGTGGCCGTCGTAGCCCGGGCCGGTGAGTCCTTTCGCGGGAATCGCGCGGCGCTCGGCGCGCGCGCCGGCCTGCAGCACGTGGAAGAGCGCGAAGCGCACGGCCTGCTGCACCTCGGCGTCGCCGTCCACCTCGACATCGGCGCAGTGCCAGAACTGCCTGAGGTATTCGCGCTGTTCGTCGACCAGGCCCTGCCAGCCGGTCTGGCGGGCGGCGACCAGCGCGGCGGCGGCCTGGTCGCGCAGGGCGGGCAGCGAGCGCTGCTCGGACCAGCCGTAGGCGAGGAACTTGACCATTCGCAGCTTCTCACCGGGTGCCAGCACCGCTGTCGCGGTCACCCGTCCGGCGTCGGGTTCGCTTTCGGAGCTGACGCCGAGGGAGCNGGGGCCGTCGAAGATGTGGTCCATCGCCGCGGCGACCCGGATGTCGCTGTGCCGGGTGCTGTGGACGAGTTCGACCATGGTGTCGCGGGCGCGGTGCCGTTCCGAGACGAGTGGCGACTCCAGGACCGCGGCGGCGCGCGGGTCCCCCCTGCGGGTGGGTAGCTGCTCGTTGGCGACCAGCTCGGACTGGACGACGACCCGGGCCGGGTCGTCGACGGGCTCGATCTCGTAGAAGATCGCGGCGGCGGAGCGCTGGGTGAACGAGACCAGCCGACAGGAGCGGATCTTGATTCGCTGCCCGGCCGGTGACACCCAGTCGGCTTCCCGGCGCAGCACTCCGTCCCGGAAGTCGATGGTTCGGGTGTGCTTGCGGAGGTCCCCGTACCGCACGTCGAACGGCTCGTCGTCCACCAGCAGCCGAATAATCTTGCCATTGGTGACGTTGATGACGGTCTGCCCAGATTCGGGATAGCCGTACCCGGCCTCCGCATACGGCAGCGGGCGCAGCTCGTGGACGGAGTTCAGGTAGGTGCCGGGCAACCCGTGCGGATCTCCTTCGTCAAGGTTGCCCCGCAGCCCCACATGCCCGTTCGACAGCGCGAACAGGGANTCGGAGCGGGAGAGGTCGTCGATGTCGAGCCCGTGCTCGGTCAGTGACCAGGCCTCGATGGGATAGGTCGGCCTGCTGATCACACGGTTCTCCGGGCCGCGGTCGCGCCGGCCGCACCACCACCAGTCGCACCCACGCCCACACCCACACCGGCTACCCGGCGGTCGCCGAGCAGATCGGCCNGATCCTCGACGACGATGTCAGCGCCGTTGCTCCGCAGCGCCGCGGCGTGCCCGACCCGGTCGACCCCGACCACGTGGCCGAACCGCCCGGCCCGCCCGGCCTGCACGCCCGCCACCGCGTCCTCGAAGACCGCGGCGGCCTCCGGCGGCACGCCCAGCGCCTCCGCGCCGGCGAGGAACGTGTCCGGGGCGGGCTTCCCCGCCAGCCCGCGCTCCTCGGCGACGAGGCCGTCGACCCGCGCCAGCAGCAGGTGCTCGATCCCCGCGGCCCGCACCACCTCGGCACAGTTCGCGCTGGACGACACCACCGCCCGCGGGATCCCGGCGCGTTCCAGCTCCTCCAGGNACCGGACGGAGCCGTCGAAGACCTCCACCCCACCCGACTCGATCTTCGCCAGCAGCAGCAGGTTCTTCCTGGTCGCCAGCGCGTTGATCGTCAGACCTGAGGGCGGGTCCGCCGGCGTGCCCTCGGGCAGGTGGATGCCCCGCGAGTTCAGGAACGCCCGCACACCGTCCGCCCGCGGCCGCCCGTCGACGTGGTCGGCGTAGTCGGTGGCGATGTCGAACGGGACGAACGGGTCGCCGGAACGCCGGGCCCAGTTCTCCAGGAAGTCGTCGAACATCTCCTTCCAGGCGGCGGCGTGTACGGCGGCGGTGNGGGTCAGCACACCGTCGAGATCGAACAGACATGCCCTGATGTGATCCGGTAGCCCCAGCATCGGTCCCCATCCTGGATCAGCGTTTCCCGCACGAGACATCGTCACCGTCGGTGACGGCGACGTCCAGCGATAGCGACGACTCCGTACGGATTCGAGGATCTCCTACCCTGGAACCCCCGTCTTCCACACCGGGGCAACAAACCGCGCCTCTGCGGTAGCGTCCGACAGGTGCTGTTGTCAGACCGGGATATCCGTGCCGAGATCATGACCGGACGGGTCCGGCTCGACCCCTACGACGAGCGCCTCATCCAGCCCTCCAGCGTCGACCTGCGGCTGGACCGTGCCTTTCGCGTGTTCCAGAACCACCGCTACAGCCACATCGACCCGGCCATCGAGCAGGAGGACCTCACCGAGCTGGTGGCACCGGAGGGCGACGAGCCGTNCGTGCTGCATCCCGGCGAGTTCGTGCTGGGGTCGACCCTGGAGGTCGTGACGCTGCCGGACGACCTCGCCGGCCGGCTGGAGGGAAAGTCCAGCCTGGGGCGGCTGGGGCTGCTCACCCACTCCACCGCCGGATTCATCGACCCGGGTTTCTCCGGGCATGTGACGCTGGAGCTGTCCAACGTCGCCACCCTGCCGATCAAGCTCTGGCCAGGCATGAAGATCGGTCAGCTGTGTCTTTTCCGGCTGTCGACACCGGCCGAGCACCCCTACGGCTCGGAGATCTACGGATCGCGCTACCAGGGGCNGCGCGGGCCGACACCGTCCCGGGCCTACCGCGACTTCACCCGGGCGACGGTCCCCGAGATCCAGGACGGGGCCGGCGGCGCCTGAGCCCGCCCGGGGTTCCGGCGAACGTCCGTCCAGCGCGAAGCGGGCGTCCGTCCACCAGAACGGAACGGAACGGGAACGGGGCGCGGCCGGTGTGGCCACGCCCCGTTCCCGTTCGTCCGCTCAGGTGAGCGCCGGTGTGCTCGCGCCCGCGCGCTGCTCTCCTATGCGCCGCTCTCCTGCGTGCCTACGCGCCTTCCGCCGAGGCGGCCGCGGCCGGCGTGGGCGGGGCGGGCGCGACCAGCGAGCGGGCCAGCAGCTGCGACACGTCCAGGACCTCGACGCTGTCCTTCGCCTCGCCCGCGAGCTTCTTCTCGGTGACCGCGTCGGAGAGCANCACGATGCAGAACGGGCAGGCGGTCGAGACCACATCGGGATCGAGGCCCAGGGCCTCCTCCATGCGGTCGACGTTCACCCGCTTGCCGATCTT
>NZ_LRTK01000135.1 GCF_001636565.1 Frankia sp. EI5c | reverse complement strand
ACAAGATCACCTGGGAGAACGCCTGCCGGTTCTTCAGCTGGGACCCGTTCGCCGAGATCCCGAAGGAGCGGGCGACCGTGGGTGCCAGGCGCGCGATCGCCACCGACGTCGACACCGCGATCCGCTCCCGCAAGGAGTGGGCACGCCTGTTCGCGGAGAAGCAGGCGCAGGACGCGTAGGCGGCAACGCCCGGGCAGCAGCCCGGGGCGGTACTGCGCTCGGGGGTCGCCGGTCAGCCGGCGGCCCCCTTTCGCTTGTCCGGGGCGCGGGTCCTCTCCGCGGGTCCGCCCGGAACCGGGTCGTTCACCGGACGGCCACGTCAGGTGTCTGTCGTCCGGTCCGGACAGACAGGTCAGGATCGGTGTTCCGACCTCTCGGAAGTTGTGTTCTGTGTCCCGAGAACGTTATTCTGAGGCCTCCGAGAGGAGGGCCGACGATGTCCTGGGATTTCGAGACGGAGCCCGAGTACCAGGCCCAGCTCGACTGGGCCGACCAGTTCGTGCNGGAGGAGGTCGAGCCGCTGGACCTCGCCTTCGCGAACCAGCAGTTCGTGCCGCCGGACGACAACATGAGGCGGCTCATCGAGCCCCTGCGGCAGCAGGTGAAGGAGCGGGGCCTGNGGGCCACGCACCTGGGGCCCGCGCTGGGTGGCCAGGGGCACGGGCAGCTCAAACTGTCGCTGCTCAACGAGATCCTGGGTCGTTCCAGCTGGGCACCGCTGATCTTCGGCTGCCAGGCGCCGGACACCGGGAACGCCGAGATCATCGCGCACTACGGCACGGAGGCGCAGAAGAAGCAGTACCTGCAGCCCCTGCTGGACGGTGAGTGCTTCTCGTCCTACTCGATGACCGAGCCGCAGGCGGGCTCGGACCCGACCCAGTTCACCTGCCGCGCGGAGAAGGACGGCGACAGCTGGGTCATCAACGGCTGGAAGTTCTTCTCCTCGAACGCCAGCACGGCGCGCTTCGTGATCGTCATGGTGGTCACCAACCCGGACGTGAGCGCCTACCACGGCATGTCGATGTTCCTGGTGCCGACCGACACGCCGGGCATCAACATCGTGCGCAACGTCGGGCTGCCGGGCGAGCCGCTGGGCGAGGGCCACCACGCCCTCATCCACTACGACAACGTGCGGGTTCCCGAAGACGCCCTGCTGGGTGGTGAGGGCCAGGCGTTCGCCATCGCGCNGACCCGCCTCGGCGGCGGGCGGATCCACCACGCCATGCGCACGATCGGCCTCGCCCAGAAGGCGCTGGACATGATGTGCGANCGGGCGTTGAGCCGGCGCACCCAGGGCAGCCTGCTTGCCGACAAGCAGTTCGTCCAGGGTTTCATCGCCGACTCGTACGCCCAGCTCAAGCAGTTCCGCCTGCTGGNGATCTACACCGCGTGGTCGATCGACAAGCACNACGACTACCGGAAGGTCCGCAAGGACATCGCCACCGTGAAGGTCGTGATGCCCACCGTCCTGCATGACATAGCGGCGCGCTCGCTGCAGGTCCACGGTGCGCTCGGCGCCAGCAACGAGATGCCGTTCCACCAGATGGTGATGGGCTCGTTCGTGATGGGCCTGGCCGACGGCCCGACCGAGGTGCACAAGGTGACGGTCGCCAAGCAGGTCCTGCGCGACTACAAGCCCAGCGACGACCTGTGGCCGACCCAGCATCTGCCGAAGCGGCTCGCCGCCGCGCGGGAGAAGTACGCCGAGTACCTGGACCACGAAGTGGGGAACCTGTGATCGACATCGACCGTCTCGGCACCTGGCTGGACTCCGCCGGCCNGCCCGGAAAGGGCGAGCCGATCGAGCACCGCTACGTCTCCGGTGGCACCCAGAACGAGATCTACGAGATTCGGCGCGGCGAGCTGCACGCGGCCCTGCGGATCCCGCCGGCGACGGCGCCNGCCAGCCGGGACGCCGGCATCCTGCGCGAGTGGCGCATCATCGAGGCGCTCGACGGGACGGACGTTCCGCACACCGAGGCGATCGGCATGTGCGACGACCCCGCCGTCCTCGGTCGCACCTTCTACCTGATGGGCTTCGTCGACGGCTGGTCGCCGATGGACCAGCGCGGAGTCNGGCCGGAGCCGTTCAAATCCGACCTCGAGGTCCGCAAGGGGCTGTCGTACCAGCTCACCGAGGGCATCGCGCTGCTGTCGAAGGTGGACTGGCGGGCGAAGGGCCTGCTCGACCTCGGTCGGCCCGACGGCTTCCACGAGCGGCAGGTCGATCGCTGGACGGCCTTCCTGGAGCGGATCAAGAAGCGGGAGCTGCCCGGTTTCGACGTCGCCGCCAACTGGCTGCGCACGCACCGGCCGATCGACTTCATCCCCGGTCTGATGCACGGCGACTACCAGTTCGCGAACGTCATGTTCCGGCATGGTGCCCCCGCGAAGCTGGCCGCGATCGTCGACTGGGAGATGGGCACGGTCGGCGACCNCAAGCTCGACCTCGCCTGGATGCTGCAGAGCTGGCCGGAGGACACCAGCTCACCTGAGCTGACCGGCAAGGGCTACGCGGATCTGTACGCCATGCCGACGAAGTCGCAGCTGCTCGCGCACTACGCCGAGGTGTCCGGCCGGCAGGTCGACGACTACGACTACTACCTGATCCTCGCCAAGTTCAAGATCGCGATCGTGCTGGAGCAGGNCTTCCAGCGAGCCGGTGACGACGTCAAGCTGCAGTCTTTCGGGCCTGTCGTGCTCAACGCGATGAAAGAGGCGGCGGACCTGGCTGAGACGACAGACTACAAAGCATGACTGACACCACTGCCACCACCGCCGCCGACACGAGCGAGATTCTGCTGGAGCGGGTCGGGGCGACGCTCGTCATCCGCCTCAACCGGCCGGAGGCACGCAATGCGCTGACCCCCTCGCTGCTCAGCGCGATCGGCCTGGCGATCATCGAGGCGGAGACCGACCCGGAGATCCGGGCGGCCGTCCTGACCGCGACCGGCGAGAAGGCGTTCTGCGTCGGTATGGACCTCAAGGGCTTCGCCAAGGGGACCAGCTTCGCCGCCGACACCCCGGAGGCCAAGGCCGGTCTGGAGGCGTTCGGGCGGCTGACGAAGGGGGATGTGAAGGTCCCCCTCATCGGCGCCGCGAACGGCACCGCGGTGGGCGGCGGCTTCGAGCTGCTGCTCTCCTGTGACCTGGTCGTGGCCTCATCCGCCGCGAAGTTCGGTCTGCCCGAGGTGAAGCGCGGGCTGCTCGCCGCCGGCGGCGGAGCCGTCGCGATCGGCAGCCGGCTCCCGCTGGCGCTCGCCCTGGAGATCACGCTGACCGGGGACACCTTCGACGCGGAACGCGCGCTGCGGCTCGGTCTGGTCAACGCGGTGGCCGAGCCGGGGAAGGTGCTCGACGAGGCACTGGCACTGGCCGAGCGCGTCACCGCCAACGGCCCGCTGGCCGTGCTCGCGACGAAGGAGATCGTCCGGGCCGCCGCCGCGGATCCGGCCCGCGGCCAGGAGCGGATGGCCGCGCTGTCGCCGGGGGTGTTCGCCAGCGAGGACGCCAAGGAGGGCGCGACATCGTTCATCGAGAAGCGCCCGCCGGTGTGGAAGGGCCGCTGATGCTTCAGACCGAGGCGACGGGACGGGAGTGCGCGGATGCGGGCCGCGGTCTGTCGTGAGTACGGCCCGCCGGAGGTGGTGAGGGTCGAGGAGTTCCCGACCCCCACGCCCGAGGCGGGCCAGGTCGCCGTGCGGGTGCACGCGGCGGCGGTCAACTTCTCCGACGTACTGCTGGTCGCCGGGGAGTACCAGGTGAAGGTGCCGCCGCCGTTCGTGCCCGGCAGCGAGTTCGCCGGCGTCGTCGAAACCCTCGGCCCGGGCGTGACCGGGCTGGCGGTGGGGGACCGGGTGTTCGGCACGGGCATCGTCGGCGGGTTCGGCGAGGTGGCCATCGGGCGGGCCGAGGGTGTCACCCGCACGCCCCAGGGCGTTCCCGACAGCGTGGCCGCCGCCTTCGGGGTGGCACACCGCACCTCGTACCACATGCTCCGGTCGGTGGCCCGGCTGCAACCGGGGGAGCAGCTCGTGGTGCTCGGTGCCGGCGGTGGGGTCGGGCTGGCCGCGGTGCAGCTCGNGGTGGCGCTCGGCGCGACGGTGACCGCGGTCGCCTCCTCGGCGGAGAAGCTGGAGGTGGCCGCGGCCAACGGGGCGGTGAACCTCATCGACCACCGCTCGACGGATCTGCGGCGGGCGCTGAAGGAGATCCTTCCGGGCGGGTCGGACGTCGTCCTCGACCCGGTCGGCGGTGACCTGGCCGAGCCGGCGCTGCGGTCCCTGCGCTGGCGTGGGCGCTTCGTCACCGTGGGCTATGCCGCGGGCTCGATCCCGCGGATCCCGTTGAACCNGGTGCTGCTCAAGGGCATCCAGATCGGCGGGATGCAGCTCCGTGACCTCGGCATCCACGCTCCGGAGGAACTGCGGCGCAACGAGCGGGAGCTCATGGAGCTGTTCGCCGCGGGCAAGATCGTCCCGCATATCGGCGCCACCTTCTCGTTCGAGGAGAGTGCCGCCGCGCTGCGCTACGTGGCCGGCGGCAAGGCGGTGGGGAAGACCGTGCTGGAGATCGCGCCGGGGTCCTAGCGGCGGCCGGCAGCGGCGGCCGGCAGCGGCGGCGCCGGCCTCTCGGCCAGCCAGGGCCCGGCAGTCAGGTGCCGGGCGTCACGCCTCGGGCGCCGGGCGCGGGGGAGGCTGGTCGATGATCGAGACACAGAAGTCGACCAGGTGGCGCTGCTCGTCCTCGCTGGGGACCGTCCCGGGGGCCACGTGCCGCTGCATCGTGCCGAGGACCGCGTCCTGGATCACTCTGGCGTCGAGGTCCGGCCGCGGCCGGCCGGCGGTTGTCAGGGGCGCGATGAGAAGCTCGCCGAGCTGCTCGTCGAGGGTCGCCCGACCCGGCTCCGACTCGCCGGCGNGGGCGAGCAGCCGGTTGACGGTGGTGCCCTGCTGGGCCACCGTCGGCCGGGTGATCTGGGCGAGCATGCCCTCCACCCAGGCCGTCATCTGCCCGGCGGGGTCGGGCTGCTTGGCCATCTGGTGGCGCAGGTACGACCGGACGAGCACTATCCCGCGTTCCAGCACCGCGTGCATGAGGTCGTTCTTGCCGGCGAAGTACCGGTAGAAGGTCTGGTTGGACGTCCCNGCCTCGGCGACGATGTCGGCGACCTTCGGCTCGGCGGGCGAGACCCGCACGGCGACCCGGAGAGCCGCGTTGAGGATCTGTTCGACCTCGCTGAGGGCATCCCGCTGGTGCCGGTTCAGTGCCCGATCCACCGCCGCGCGCACCGAGGCCNGCGCGTCCTCCCACTCCACTCCAGCAGTGTCGTTCACACCTGACGTCCTTTGGGCGGGGGGATGNGGTAGCGACAGAATCTCCTTCTGTGCTCGGCAGAAGTATATTCTTCGTCGATCGCGGGTGCGAACATCCTGCCTGGCCTGGCCGCCTGGCCGGCGGGGAACCCGGCGCGGGCGGTCCACCCGCGGAAGCTCCGGCGCCACTGTCCGCGCCGGCGAGCGCCGCGACCGTCCCGTGGGAGACGCACGGGACCGCACCGACTACTGCGAGGCGCCGCCCCGCGGGCGTTGACCCCCTGTCAATAGCCGATCTTTCCCGGCATACACTTCTCCCGGTCCGCCGGTCGGAGGTGGTGCCGAGGAANGACTGGAATGAATATCGTCGAAGCGGTTTTCCTTGGTGCGGTCGAAGGGCTGACAGAGTTCCTTCCGATCTCCAGCACGGGCCATCTCACGATCATCG
>NZ_LRTK01000134.1 GCF_001636565.1 Frankia sp. EI5c | reverse complement strand
GTGATCGTCGGCTCGATCCCGATCGGGATCGTCGGCCTGCTGTTCAAGGATCAGATCGAAACGACCCTCCGTAGCCTGTGGTTCGTCAGCCTCGCCCTGATCGGGNGGAGCGGTGTCATGGCGTACGCCGACCACGTCGCCACCCAGAAGCGGCACGAGGACGACGTCACCTGGAAGGACACCNTGGCGATCGGGGTCGTCCAGTGCATGGCACTGATCCCGGGAATCTCGCGCTCCGGGTCGACGATGTCCGCCGGTCTCCTGCGCGGGATCGACCGGGTGACGGTGACCCGGCTTTCGTTCTTCCTCTCCATCCCGGCACTTTTCGCGGCAGCCCTGCTGCAGGTCGTGACCGAGTCGGCCAACATCGCGGCCGGTGTCGGCTGGACGGTCACCATCACCGCGACGGTGGTCAGTTTCGTGACCGCCTACGTCGCCATCGCGTGGCTGCTCAAGTTCGTCGCCCGGCACAGCTACAGCGTGTTCATCATCTATCGGCTCGCGCTCGGATCAGTGCTTCTCTTCCTGCTGGGGACGGGGCTCATCTCCCCGACCTGATTCCGGCCGCGGGCCGCGGCCGGCGGGTGGCGGCCCGTCGGTCCCCCGGCCCGTTCCGGTTCCGGTTCCGGTGCCCGTTCCGGTTCCGCCGGGTCCGGTTCCGCCGGGTCCGGTTCCGCCGGGTCCGGTTCCGGGTTCGGGCGGGTCGGGCGGGGTCTCGGCGCTGGGGCGGCCGCGTCTGGGGATGGCGCCGACGTCCCGCGGCAGCCGGCCACGTTCGGCGAGGGCCGCCCGCAACAGGTGCTCGATCTGGGCGTTCGTGCTGCGGAGCTCGTCCGCGGCCCAGCGGGCCAGTGCGTCATGCACGCCGGGATCGAGGCGAAGCAGGATCTTCTTCCGTTCGGCCACGTTTCTTCACCGAGCCCGGGTGCTCAGGTANAGAGCGATCCGGTGTTCACGACGGGTTGTGTGGACTGGTCGCTGCACAGCACCACGAGCAGGTTGCTGACCATGGCCGCCTTACGCTCCTCATCCAGTTCGATGACGTTCTCGCGGTCGAGCCGCGCCAGGGCCGCCTCGACCATGCCGACGGCGCCCTCGACGATCCGGGACCGGGCCGCGACCACCGCTCCTGCCTGCTGACGCCGCAACATCGCCTGGGCGATCTCGGGGGCGTAGGCGAGCCGGGTGATGCGNGATTCGATGACGCGGACCCCGGCCGAGGCGACTCGGGCCGTGATCTCGCGGGAGAGTCTCGCGGTGATCTCTTCCGCATTGTCGCGCAATGACATGATCTCGGGCGCGGCATCGTAGGGATAGCTGGTCGCGATGTGCCGGACGGCGGTCTCGGACTGGATGGCCACGAACGCGACGAAGTCGTCCACCTCGAAGACAGCCTGCGCGGTGTCCTCGACCTGCCAGACCACGACGGCCGCGATCTCGATCGGGTTGCCGTCGGCGTCGTTGACCTTGGCCACGCCGCTTTCGTGGTTGCGGATCCGGGTCGAGNCCTTCCGCCGGGTGGTGAAGGGGTTCACCCAGCGCAGGCCGGTCGTGCGGATGGTGCCGGCGTACCGCCCGAACAGGGCCACGACCCGGGCCTCCCCGGGTGCGACCGGGGTGAGGCCGCCCAGCGCGACCAGTGCGGCGATGAGGCCGAGCACGCCCAGAACGACCAGAACGGCGCCCGGCGCGGGGTGGTCACCGGCGGCGAGGGCGACGCCCGCGCCGGCGATCCCGGCACCGATCACGATTCCGATCACCGCCAGCAGCAGCGCGAGCAGCCCCGAAGCGTCGCGGGCGGGATGTTCACGGACGGCGGGCTCGGGCATGTCGACGACGTGATCGGTTCCGGGTTCTGCAGAGTGGGTGGCCATGGGTGCCTCCTGGTTCGTCGGGGCTCGCCGCGCCAAGCTCATCTTGATATCAATCTGATATCAGATTAACGCGCTACTATGTCGTCGTCCACGAGTCGGGGGCGACCGGAGGTGACTGATGGCGGACAGGCGTCTGGAGATCGACGACGTTCGCAAGCGCTACGGCGAGGTGACCGCCCTCGACGGGATGACCTTCGATGTGCGGGCGGGCGAGCTCTTCNGGTTCGTCGGCAGCAACGGCGCGGGCAAGACCACGACGATGCGGATCGTGCTCGGGGTGCTCGCGGCCGACAGCGGCGAGGTTCGGTGGGCGGGCCGTCCGGTCGACCTCGCCGCCCGCCGGCGGATCGGCTACATGCCCGAGGAGCGGGGCCTCTATCCGAAGATGAAGGTCGGCGACCAGGTCGTCTACCTGGCCCGCCTGCACGGGATGTCGGCACCGGCCGCCCGCCGCGGCGCCGAGGTGTGGCTGGAGCGGCTCGGGGTGGCCGCGCGCCGCGACGACGAGGTCCAGAAGCTCAGCCTCGGTAACCAGCAACGGGTGCAGCTCGTCGCTGCGCTGGTCCNCGATCCGGAGGTCCTGGTGCTCGACGAGCCGTTCTCCGGGCTGGACCCCGTCGCGGTCGACGTGATGAGCCAGGTGCTGCGCGAGCGGCGGGCGGCCGGGGTGCCCGTGCTGTTCTCCAGCCACCAGCTGGAGCTCGTCGAGCGGCTCTGCGACCGGGTCGGGATCGTCGCGTCCGGGCGCATGGTCGCCTGCGGCACGGTGGACGACCTGCGGGGGAGCGGTGCCGAGCAGATCATCGTGGAGGTGCCCGGCGCACCGCCCGACTGGGCGCTGGACCTACCTGGAATGACGGTCCGCCACACCGAGGGTGACCGAACCGTGGTCGACCTCGCGCCGGGCGCCGATGACCAGGATCTGCTGCGCCGGGCCCTGGCCGCGGGGCCGGTCCGGGAGTTCCGCCGCCGCCGACCGACGCTGGCCGAGCTGTTCCGATCCGCGGTGCACCCGGAGGGGGAACCCGGCACGCCAGGAGGTGCCGGGCCGCCGGATGGCACTGGCCCGGACCACGGGGACGGCGAGTCGGCATACCCGGGCGGTGGTGGATACCGACACGGTGCAACGACGCACGGTGCGACCCCGACACACGGTGCGACCCCGATACACGGCGATCCGAGCACGGCGGAGGAGACGGTGGCATGAGCACGGGATCCGGGGAGCCCGCGGGCGGTGCGGGCGGGTTCGCGGGTGTCCCGGCCCAGGGCGGCCCGGCGCGGGACGGAGCTGGGCCGCCTCGGCCCGCAGCGCCGGCACCCGCTGCGGACCCGCGCGCACCCGCCGGCCGGGATGACCGTGGCACGCCGCCGGCCCTGAGCTCCTGGACGGTGGTGCGGCTGGTCGCCGGGCGTGAGCTCGCCCTGCGGCTGCGTTCGAAGGTCTTTCTGATCACGACCGCCGCGGTCCTCGTGCTGCTCGTCGGCGTCGCGGTCGCCGTCAACCTGGTCGGTGGGCGGGACGCCGCCCAGTCGGTCGGTGTGCTCGCGGCGGAGTCCACGGTCGCCGGGTCGCTCGAGACGGTCGCCGGGAGCCTCGACGTCGACCTCAAGACCCGGGAGGTGCCCGACGAGACCACCGGGTTGCGCCAGGTCGCGGACAGCGACCTCGACGCGCTGGTCACCGCCGCGCCGAACGGCCTGCGGGTGGCGGTCAGGGAGAACCTGAGCGACGACCTGCACGCGGTGCTCACGGTGCTCGCGCGCCAGCAGGTTCTCGACAACGAGATCAGCGTGCTCGGCGGGGACCCGGCCCGGGTCGACGAGACCGTCGCCGCGGCCGGAGTGGAGGTCACCGAGCTCGACCCGGCACCGGCCTACCAGGACGAGCGTCTCGTGCTGGGCTTCGCGTCGGCAGTGCTGATCTAC
>NZ_LRTK01000133.1 GCF_001636565.1 Frankia sp. EI5c | reverse complement strand
CTTCAGCACATACCCCGCCGCACCAGCCATGATCGCCGAGAACAACGCCTCGTCGTCGTCATACGACGTCAGGATCAGACACGCCACATCCGGCAGCGCCGAGCGCACCTCCCGGCACACATCAATGCCACTGCCATCCGGCAACCGCCCGTCCNGCACCGCCACATGCGGATGCAGCGCCGGAATCCGCCGCAACGCCTCCGCCGCCAACCCGGCCTCACCGACGACCTCGATATCGTCATGCCGGGCGAGCGTCTGACGCAGACCATTTCGCACGATCTCGTGGTCATCGAGAACGAACACCCGGATCTTCTCCATGAACGCGACCATACGGGCGGGACGGGCCCTTCGCGCAGGTCGTGTCGACCGCGCCGGCCGGGACCTCCGGCCCCCGGGCCGGCCGGGCGGACCCCCGCCGGAATGAGCGCCGCGGGCGGGAGGTGGCCGACCGGCGCTTTGGCCACGCGACCACACCCGACAGACCCGAAAGGCCCACCGGGACGCCGCCGGACCGCCCCGGTCAACGTGACGGATCCGTCGGCGGACGCCCCCCGCACGCCGGCACGATGGTCCCGTCGCACCCCCTTCGACCGGACCACCGGCCACTACCGTGGATGTTGCCCGCGACGCGGGCGGCGCGCTCGGTACGTGCCACCGGGCGGCGAGGGGAGGCACGCGATCATGGAGTCGGTGACGGCGGGAATCGGTCGCGAGGTGGCGGTGGAGGTCGTGACGACGGCCTCGCTCGCCCCGTCCATCCACAACACCCAGCCGTGGCGATGGCGTCTCGCCGACGGCCTGCTGACCCTGCGCGCCGAGGTCGGTCGGCGGCTGGCCGTCCTGGACCCCGACGGCCGCCAGCTGCTGGTCAGCTGCGGGGCGGCGCTGCTGCACGCCCGCCTGGCCTGCCGGGTGCTCGGGCTGGAGCCGGTGGTGGAGCTGCTGCCGGGGGCGTCCACGCACGGTGGGCTGGAGCCGGTGCTCTCCGACGATCTGGTGCTGGCGTCGCTGGGGGTGGGCGGGCGTCTCCCCCCGGCGGACAACGACCGGCTGCTGTTCTCCGCCGCCGGCGCCCGGCACACCGACCGCCGGCCGTTCGAGGCCCGCTCCCTGGACAGCGGCCTGGTGGATCGCATGCGCCGCGCGGCCGAGGCGGAGGGCGCCTGGCTCATGCCGCTGGCGCACTCCGACCAGCGGCTCGACGCCGCGGTGGTGGCCGCTCGGGCGGACTGGGCGGAGCAGACCGACCCCGCCTACCGGGCCGAGCTGGCCAGCTGGCGGCGCGGGCAGGGCCCGACCGGGGACGGCGTGCCGACCGACGTCGCGGGCACCCGCCACCCCTTCCGGGCCAGTGACTTCCCCCTGCGCGACTTCGACACATCGGGCGCGGGGGGCGGGCTCACCGCGGGGAACCCGGGCGGCGGGCCCGTGGCGGACACCACCACTGACCGCACCGCCACCGACCGCACCGCCACCGACCGCACCGCCACCGATCCCGCGGCGGGCGGGTCGGCACCGGCGGGCGTTCCGCGGGCGGCGGAACGCCCCACCATCATCGTGCTCGGCACGGACGCCGACCAGGCCGAGGACCGGCTGCGCGCCGGCCAGGCCCTCGCCCGGGTGCTGCTCACCGTGACCGCCGCCGGTGCGGCGGCCTCGCCGCTGGGCCAGCCGGTCGACAGCGACGCCTACCGCTCGGTGATCGGGCGGATGCTGAGCATCACCGGGCACGTCCAGATGATCCTGCGGGTCGGCTACCCGCGCCGGGACGCGGTGGCCTCGGCGCTGACCCCGCGGCGCCCGATCGCCGAGATCCTCACCTTCGGGTAGCCGCCGCGGCGGTCAGCCGCCGTAGCCCAGTGCCGCCAGGCCTAGATCCAGGTCCAGGTCGATCATGGTGGCCTCCGCCTCCGCCGGGACCAGCGTGTAGGTGCGCCGGACGAAGTCGGTCACCCTGGTGACCGACATCTCCAGGGCGGCCCGGCCGCCCGCGGCGGGCAGCGACACCGCCAGCAGGCGCCGGCCGCCGCGCAGGACCGGCTCCACCCGCAGCCCGCCCAGCTCCGGCGGGCGCGGCCCAGCGCCGGTGAGCAGCTCCCGGGCGATGGTCAGCCGCGCCAGCCGCGGGTCGCCGACCGGGGCGCGCATCGTGATCGCGACCGGGTCCAGCGGATCGAAGGCCAGCGAGACGAGCGCGGGCGCCCGGTTCCCGGCGCCGCTCAGGTAGGTGGCGTTCACGTCCATGCTCACAACATTGGAAACAGTCGGACGGCTCCACATTGAGATCCTCCCCACCCTCGGTGTCGTGCCTCACGGTGTCACCGAGAGCGGGGCGGAATCATCCTGCCTTGGTCCGCCGCGGCGGGGGACCAAGGACCACCGGCGACTCACCTCCGGCGTGGAGTCAGGCCTTCTCGAGCACGCCGCAGGCGATGCGGTCACCGGCGTCGCCGGTCGCGTTCGACTTCTCGTCCGGGCCCGGGGCCGGCGCATCCGTCGAGCGGTACCGGTCCGGGATGTGGGCGAAGTTGTCCGGCTGCGCGTGCACGATCAGCGCCACGCCGCCCTCCTGCAGGTCGCCGAGGGTGAACCGGTCGGTCTGGCTCGTGATCTCGGCCGTGCCGTCGGAGTCGACCAGCAGCGGCGGCAGGTCGCCGGCGTGCTCGCCGTGGTGAGCGTTGGTGGGGTTGAAATGTGGCCCGGCGGTGCTGAACGGCCCGTCGGGGGCCTTCGGGTCACAGACCGGCTTCTGGTGGATGTGGAACCCGTGATAGGCACCCGCGGGCAGCCCGTGGAACCGGCCCTCGACCTGCACCGACCCGTCGGCGGGGGTGAGGGTCACGGTGCCGACCTCGGCGCCGGCGCCGTCCCGCAGGACGACGTCGACCGCGCCGCCGCCCTTGGGCGTGGTCGAGGAGGTGCCCGACGGCTGCGGGGTGGCCGCGGCGGCCTGATCGTCGTCGGCGCCGCATCCGCTTGCCAGGACCAGGCCGGCGGCGGCCACCGCCGCGGCGGCGAGGGCGGTACGGGACGGGGAACGTGGCAAGGCTGCCTCCAGGGCGGCGCGGAGTCCGGCGGGCGCCGCTCGACACGACCGGAGGGGCCGGACACGGCGGCGGGTCCGGTTGACGGCCCCCAAGCCTACGGAGCGAACCGGACCGGTGTCATTGCGTCGCGGCCCCGTGTCGCCGGTCCGACAGGCCGGGAAAGGCCGGGAAGTCCGGGACAGGACCTCGCCAGACCAGGTCAGATCGGTCCGGCCACGGCCGGTGTCGTCAGGTGTCGAGGCGGTCGCACAGCCGGTCCAGGTACTCCGGGGTGCGTTCCGGGGTGATGCTGTCGACCCCTATCCGGTTCATCAGCTCCTCGTAGCGGTCGACATCCTCGGGCCGGTCGAGGTTGGCTGCGCCGGTGAGGTGCTCCAGGTGCACCACGTCGGGCACCTCCGGCTCGATGAACCGCAGGATCGTGAACGTGCCGCACGGCGAGAGGTGCCCGCCGTACTGGGCCGGCAGGATCTGGATGATGATGTTCGGCGCGGCGGCCAGGGTGGCCAGGTGCCTGAACTGCGCCCGCAGGACCGCGGCCGAGCCGACCCGGGGCCGCAGTGCCGCCTCGTCGATGATCGCCCACAGCTTCGGCGGGTCGGGGCGGGTGAGCAGCGCCTGCCGCGCCATCCGCATCGCCACGGTGCGGTCGACGGCCTCCTCGGTGAGCGCGCCGCGGCTCACGGCCTGCCGGATGGCCGCGCGGGCGTAGTCCTCGGTCTGCAGCAGATCCGGCACCAGGTGCAGCTGGTAGGTCCGGATCAGCGCCGCGGCGGTCTCCAGGCCCAGGTACGGCTCCACCCAGCCCGGGACGACGTCGGCGAAGGAACGCCACCAGCCCGGCCGGTTCGACTCCCGGGCCAGGGCCAGAATCGGGGCACGGTCGACCTCGGCGACGACACCGTAGAGCGTGAGCAGGTCGGCGACGTCCCGCTCCTTGAAACCGACCCGGCCCAGCTCCATGCGGCTGATCTTCGAGTCGGACGCGCGGATCTGATAGCCGGCGTGCTCGCGGGTGATGCCCGTGCCCTCACGGAGTCTGCGCAGGCGTGCCCCCAGCATGATGCGATACACGATGGGTTCGCCGTCCAGCACGCTACCCTCCTCGTCGCGGTCCTCCCGGTGCCGCGTTCCGCCCCGCGGGCGGATTGTCGGAGGTCCGGATGACCGTCCACATACAAATACCTGGGCTATTTTTCCACAGGACGTACGACCGCACGCCGTGTGGTGCGCCGCCGGACCCGCGAAGCGACGGCCGCATCTGCTTTATCGAGCTTTCCTGCTTTCCGTCAAATCCGCTGGTGAGCGGATTGGCGCAAGGCCCGGCGAGGAACCGGGACCGGCACCGGGGACCGCTCCGGCGCCGCGCGCGCCCGGCAGAGACCAGGAAAGAACCCGGAAAAGACCTGGAAAGGACCCGGTAGTGCCGCGACAGGAACCCGGAAAGGACCCGCGCGCGGCGCCCGGGATGATGGGTCGATGAGGTCCAGGAGCCGGCCCGCCTCCCGCCACCCGGTGGGCCTCGCCCCGCCCGGTACCGCGCTGGCCCTCGAACACGTCGGCAAGACCTTCCCGGACGGCGCCGAGGTGCTGCGCGACATCACGCTGCGGGTCGACGCCCGGGAGATCGTGGCCCTCGTCGGGGCGTCCGGCTCGGGCAAGTCGACGCTGCTGCGCATCGCGGCCGGCCTGACCGCGCCGAGTGCCGGCACGGTGCTGACCGGCCCGGACTCCCCCGCGTTCATCTTCCAGGACCCGACGCTGCTCCCCTGGCGGACGGTCGCCGGCAACGTCGCGCTGTTCGCCGAGCTCGACGGCATCCCGCGCGCGGACCGCCAGGCGCTGGTCGCCGACGCGATCGCGCTCACCGGCCTGCGCGGTCACGAGCGGCAGCGCCCGCGGGCACTGTCCGGCGGCATGCGGATGCGGGTGTCGCTCGCCCGCGCCCTGACCGCGCGGCCGTCGCTGTTCCTCTTCGACGAGCCGTTCGGCGCGCTGGACGAGATAACCCGCCAGCGCCTCGGCGACGAGCTCCAGCGGCTGCATCTGCGGGAGGGTTTCGCCGGCCTGTTCGTCACCCATTCCGTGGTCGAGGCCGTGGCCCTGGCGCGGCGGGTCGGGGTTCTCTCGGCCCGGTCGGGAAGCCTCGTCACCGAGATCGAGATCCCGTTCGAGTATCCGCGGGCGGAGACACTCCGCTATGACGCCGCGTTCGGCCGGGTGGCGCGGGCGGTTTCCGACGCGCTGCGCGAGTCCTTCGCCGCCGAGGTTTCCGGGTCTCCGCCCGGGGTCGGGGAGTAGATCCGCCGGTGCGCCGCCGCCGCCGCACGCCGGCGGAGCGGCCCGGCCGGGCCGGCGTCGCGCAGCGCGACCCGGGCCGCCATGGCTCCCGGGCCGCCATGCGCTCCGCCCCCGGGATGCGCCGACATCGATGCCAGATAGAGCCCCGCCACCGGTGTCTCCGGCCGGCCCAGGCCCGGTACCGGCCGGAACATGAGCTGCTGGTGCAGACCGGCGGTCCCCCCGCCGAGAGCGCCGCCGCGCAGGGTGGTGTCCATCGCCTCCAGCCGGGTGGGCGGTTGGACGTCCCGGCCGAGCACCAGCGCGCCGAAGCCGGGCGCGTACTCCTCCAGCCGGCGCTCCACCCGGTGCACCAGGCGGGCGACGTCGTCATCGTCCCAACGGCCGGTGACCGCGTCACCATCGCCATCACCGCCGCCGTGCGCGCCGCGGCCGGCGTCGCCCCGCGGATGCTGTGGGAGGTGGAAGTACGCCCAGCCGCTCTCGGTTCCCGCCGGCGAACGGGCCGGATCGGCGGTGGTCATCTGGCCGAGCACCAGGAACGGGGCGGCGGGGACGAGATCGCGGGCGAGCTGGGAGGCCAGCACAGTCAGATCGTCCATCGTGCCGCCGAGGTGGACGGTGCCGGCCTGGGCGACCCGCGGATCGGCCCACGGGATCGGACCGGCCAGCGCCCAGTTAATCTTGAAAGTCGCCGAGTCCCAGTGGAAGCGGCCCAGGTCGTCGAGCAGCCGGGGCGGCAGGTGCGCCTCGGCGACCAGGCCGCGGTACAGCGAGACCGCGTCGACGTCCGCGATCACCGCCCGCCGGGCGGGCAGCACCGTGCCGTCGGCGAGGCGCACGCCCCGGGCCCGGCCGCCGCGGATGGTCACGCCGGCCACCCGCGTACCCGTCCGCAGCTGCCCGCCGCCCGCGCGCAGCCGGCGCACCAGGGCGTCGGTCAGCCGGCCGGCGCCGCCTTCGGGCACCGGGAAGCCGACGTCCTGGCCGAGCATGGCCAGCAGCCAGCCGACCAGCGCCGAGCCGGCCGACTCGGGGGCCAGGTCGGTGTGCAGCGCGCAGCCGGCCAGCAGCAGCCCCGCGCCCTCGCCGGCGAACTCCTCGGCGGCGAACCGCCGCACCGGCAGGGTGGCGAACCGGGCGAAACGCAACAGGTCGGCGGCCCCGAGCACGCGGGCGAGCCGCGCGCCCGCCCGCACCGGCGGGAACGGGTCGGCGAGCAGCGCGTCCAGCAGCGGTTCCCGGACCCGCTCCCAACGGGCCGCCTGCGCCCGCCAGGCCGCCGCGTCGGCGGGAGCATAGGCCGCCAGCGAGGCGCAGGTCTCGGCGAGGTCGGTGGACAGCACCGCGCACCGGCCGTCGGTGGTGGGGTGGGCCAGTACCCGTGGAGCGTGCCGCCAGCGCAGGCCGTGGTCCTCCAGGGCCAGGCTGCGCAGGGCCGGCGAGCGGGCGGCGAACGGGTAGAAGGCGCTGAACAGGTCGGTGCCGAAGCCGGGCGCGGTCACCTCGGCGGAGCGGCAGGCGCCACCCGGATCGTCCTGCGCCTCGCAGACCACGACGTCCCAGCCGGCGTCGGTGAGGAGGTTGGCCGCGACCAGCCCGTTCACGCCGGCCCCGATGACGACCGCGTCCGCCGCCCCGCGGCCGCGCCGGGGTGCGGGCGGCGCGGGCGGGGACACCGCCCTGGCCGCGCCCCGCCCGCTCACCTCACCCGCCCGCTCCACCCGCCGGCTCGACTGCCGCCCGCTCAGGCGATGCGGCGCTCCAGCGCGACGTCCAGCAGCTCCTCGGTGATGACGAGCTTGACCCGCGGGCGGCCGGCCGGCTCACCGGAGGAGCGCTCGGCGGCGTCGATGAGCCGCCACCCCGCCTCGGTGACCAGGTGCGGCTGGCGGCCGCGCAGCCAGCTCTCGATCTCATCGAACGGGTCGCCGGCGCGGACGTGGCGCGCCACCGAGCCGTCGGCGATGTCGGTGAGCAGCTGGCCGACGGTCTCCGCGGCGCACTTCTTGTTGGTGCCGATGATGCCGGTCGGGCCCCGCTTGATCCAGCCGGCCACGTACTCGCGCTCGACGCCCTCGACCCGACCGTTGGTGTTCGGGATCACGCCGCGGCGCTCGTCGAAGGGCAGGCCGGGGATCTCGCGGCCCTTGTAGCCGACGGCGCGCAGCACCAGGCTGGTGGGGACGGTCTCCCGCTCGCCGGTGTCCACGGCGGTGACCCAGCCGTCCTCGCCGACCTTCAGCGCGTTGCGGGCGAAGACGATCTCCTCGACCCGGCCGTCGCCGCGGATCTCCAGGGGGCTGCGCAGGAAGCGCAGCGCGACCCGGCGCTCGCCCGCGGGCAGCGGGTTGGCGGCGTAGCCGCGCAGGATGCCCAGGTTGCGCTTGACCAGTCGGGACAGCGCCTCCTCGCCGGGCTGCTCGGCGACCTCGGCCGGGTCGACGTCGACGCCCGACTCGGTGAACTCGGGCAGCTCCTTGAGCTCGGCGGTGGTGAACGCCGCCTGCGCCGCGCCCCGGCGGCCGACGACCATGACCTCCCGGAGCGAGCAGTGGCGCAGCGCCTCGAGCGCGTGGTCGGCGATGTCGGTGCGCGCCAGCCGCTCGTGCGGGGAGCACAGGATGCGGGCGACGTCGAGCGCCACGTTGCCGGCGCCGATGACCACACCGCGGTCGCCACTGAGGTCGAACTTCAGGTGCGCGTAGTCGGGGTGGCCGTTGTACCAGCCGACGAAGTCGACCGCGGACTCGCTGCCCGGCAGGTCCTCACCGGGGATGCCCAGGCGCCGGTCGGTCTGCGCGCCCACGGCGTACAGGACGGCGTCGTAGCGCTCGGTCAGCTCCTCGCGGGTGACGTGCCGGCCGATGTCCACGTTGCCGAAGAAGCGGAAGTTCTCGTGCGCGGCGATCGCGGCGTAGACGCTGGAGACGGCCTTGATCTTCGGGTGGTCCGGAGCGACCCCGGAGCGCACCAGACCCCAGGGCGTCGCCAGCCGCTCGTACATGTCCACCCGCACCGGAACGTCGTTCTGCTCCAGCAGCGAGGCCGCGGCGTAGAAACCCGACGGACCCGATCCAACCACCGCGACGGTCAACGGCACGGTTCCACTACCCTGAGGCATTCAGTCCACTCCTCCAGCCGATTTCCCGTCACGCGAGCGCCTTCGGCCCGACCGGGGCCGTCCACCGCGCGTTCGGGTGCCGCCCGGTCACACCCACCGGCGACGTCACGGGGTGGCGGAATCACGGTAAGCCAGGCCTCATCGCCCCGCAGGTCGCTACCGCGCCGTACCGGCCACCCACCACGCAACGTAGAGAAGGCGGGTTCGCGGCGCAAGAACTGCGCCGGCCGGACACGGTGACCGCGGGTCGATCTGACGCCCCGGCACTTCCGGTCGACTCATTTCCGAAACCCGAAGCCGGGTTTGTGGTGAAAAGCCTGTTTTCAGGCGACCCGTTTCCGTGCCCCGCCAGGCCCGGGAGGCTGCCGGCCGGTCCGCCGGTCCGCCGGTCGGTCCGTGGTGGCCTCCTGGTGGCCGACCACGTCGTCAGCTTCGGGCGGCTCCGAGGGCCATCGCGTGCAGCATCGCACCCATCTGGGGCCTGACCAGGTCGTTCGCGCTGTGCGGAGTGGAGTTGATCAGACCGAACAGTGCGTGGGCACGGGCCCGGGCGGTCGGCGCGTCCAGCTCGGGCCTCGCCTCCCGCAGGACGTCGACCCAGTGCTCGGCATACGCCCGCTGCAGTCTGCGGACCTCGCGGGCGGCCTCCTCCGGCAGGCTCCACAGGTCACGGTCGTGAATGACGATCAGCTCGGGATGGTCGAGCGCGAACGCGACATGGCCGCGGATGAGGCGGTCCAGCGTCTCGGCGGCCCCGACGCCCGTCCGCCGGGCCTCGCGGGCGCCTTCCAGCAGATGCTGGCTGATGCCGACCAGCAGCTCCACCAGCATCGCGTCCTTGCTCGGGAAGTGCCGGTAGATCCCGGGGCCGCTGATGCCGACCGCGGCGCCGATCTGCTCGATGCCCACACCACGGAACCCGCGCTCGGCGAACAGGTGGGCGGCCGCGCTCAGCAGTTCCTCCCGGCGGCTGGAACGTGCCCGGGGACGGGAGCGTTCCGGCCCCTCGGGACCGGCGCCGCCGACGCCGCCGGCGCTCCTGGCCCGCCCGGCCGCGGCGGGCCGGCCGGACCCCGCTCCACGGGACGCACCGGTGTCTCCGCCCGGCGCGTTCGGGGCGATTTCAGCTGACACCGGAACAGTCCTCCTCGGGCCGCAGGCTACCAGCTCGCCTACAGCCCGGCAGGCGCCGCCCACGATCAGTGGAACAACCCCGGCCGCCCGCCGCCCGGCCATCGGACGGGCGTGCGACCGGGGCTCGGGGCCCTACACGCCGCGGAAGCGGTTGATTGCGGTGAGGTGCCGGGCGCGGGTCTGCTCGTCACGAATCCCGAGACCTTCCCGCGGCGCCAGGCACAGCACCCCGACCTTGCCCTGATGCGCGTTCCGATGCACATCGAACGCCGCCTGCCCCGTCTCCGCCAACGGATACACCTTCGACAACGTCGGATGCACCAGCCCCCGCGCGACCAGCCGG
>NZ_LRTK01000132.1 GCF_001636565.1 Frankia sp. EI5c | reverse complement strand
GCGGTACTTCGCCCTGATCACCCGCGAGCTCGCCGCGCGCGACGGCGATGTCGGCGCGGGCATCACCGCCGCCGCCAACTGGATCGCCGAGCACGTGCCGCTGTACTCGATCAACATGGTGCTGGCGACCCGGCACGATCTGTGGGCGCTTCGGTATCCGGACACCAACGGGCTACATGTGCTGCAGCGCGCACCGGGTGGGCGCAACCAGCGCCATCTCGACCACGCCAGCCCGTTCAGCGAGATCCNGGTGCNGTCGCTCGACCTTCGGACCAGGCCGGCGGTGGNGGTGGAAAGCGAGCGGATGGACGAGGACCCGCGGTGGCGGCAGATGGACAGCGGGGAACTGCTGCACGTCGGCCCGGACCTCGCTGTGACCTCTCGGCTGATCCTGGCGGGGCCTCCGGCGCGCCAGCTGAACCTCGACGACCTCCGCCCCGAGGCGGCCGCCTCGCAGACGACCGGGGTCGCGGACGTGCAGCTCCCCGCCTGAAGACGTGCGGCTCCCCGCCTGAATCAGAGTCCGCGGGGCGCGCCCCGAGGGCGGGCGGCCCACCGCGACGGGTTGCCGGCCCCGTCCACCACAGGCTGTGGATAACTTGTGGAAAGTGTGTGGAGAGCTGTGGACAGCCGGCCGGGTGCCCGCCGGCCCGATCGGGCCGGTGGACCGACCACACCCGAACACCTGCCCCGGCGCTCGCGACCGGTCCCGCCACCTGCACTGTTTCCCGGTGGTTCCGGTCATGGGCCGCCTTGCGAGGGGGTCACCCGGTCCGTGCTGAGGGTGACGATCGTCCCCTCCGCTGGCTATGGTCGTCACAGGGCCCGTCTCACCTGAGCCGCCGCTGTGGCGGAGTCCCGGCTCCCGGCTCCCCGGCCACCGGGTGAACCGCCAACTTCNCCAGGCCCGGTCCTCCGCCCCCCGAATTCGCCGGGGGTGGTCCGGCAGCTCGACGAACCGGCACACCAGACGACTCTCACCCAGCGACCCGTCACCGAGCGACCTGTCACACCNACGGGGTAGATGTCGTCGTTGTCCCACCTGCCAGTCGGGGTGGCATACCCGTTCCGACCCCGTCGAGACGTGAGGAGGGCGGCGGCTTCGGGTAGGACGACCCGATCGGATCGCGGCGTCGATGACGACGANGTGACCAGCGAGAAGGGATCACGAGTGACCATGAATGTAGCCAGGACCGGGCTGTGGATGTCCGCCNGGCAGTGGCCACACGGCACGGCCGAACGTCGCGACACCGCCCAGGAACTCGCGGAGCTGGGCTACGACATGGTCTGGCTCGGCGGGGCCNCCGCTGACCTGGAGCTTCCCGCGGCCCTGCNGGAGTCCACCGAGCACCTCCTTGTCGGCACCGGGATCCTCAACATCTGGACCGAGCCGGTCGACCTGTTGGCGGACACCTACGGAATGCTGGAGAAGGCCCACCCCGGCCGACTGCTGCTGGGCGTCGGCGCGGGCCACGCGCGGATGGTCGAGACCATGACGGGCCGCCGGTACCGTCGCCCGCTGACCGCGGTCGTCTCCTACCTGGACGCGCTGGACGCGGTGGNCATCCCGGAGTCCGCCCGGGTGCTGGCGGCGCTCGGGCCCCGCATGCTCGGCCTGGCGGCCCGGCGTTCGGCCGGGGCGCATCCCTACCTCGTCACCCCTGAGCACACCCGACTGGCCCGGGANATCCTCGGTCCCGGCGCCCTGCTGGTGCCCGAGCAGAAGGTCGTGCTGGAGGTCGATGCCGACCGCGCGCGGACGATCGGCCGGGCCGCACTGTCGATCTACCTCGACCTCCCNAACTACACGAACAACCTGCGCCGGCTCGGTTTCACCGACGCGGATCTCGCCGGGGGCGGCAGCGACCGCCNGGTGGACGCNCTCATCGCCTGGGGAGACCTGGACACCGTGCGGTCACGTCTGGACGAACACCGGGCGGCCGGCGCCGACCAGGTCGCCGTGCAGATCCTCACCGGCGGCCACGAGCTGCCCCGGGAGCAGTGGCGTGCCCTGGCCACGGGGCTCGAGCTGCGGCGATCCGCGGTGGTCGGCGCCAGCCCGGCCGGCTCGCCCTGATCCGCTTCCGGCAACGGGATTCCGCCGTCTGACCGGATTTGTCGTCCGACAGATTCTCCGGCGGAGTTTGCGCGCTCCTCGGGAAATCACGCTGCGGGCAGGTCGGCACACCCGTACCGCCCTGCCCCCGACGCCGCGGTTCCGCCTGGCCTGTCGGGAGTCCGACAGGCCAGGCGCCTTTCGGCCACCCCCGCGTTCGGAAAGTGTCGGCTGGCGATGAAAGCATCGGTCCAGCGGCGGCGGACGCCTGGTCGCTGCAGCGTCGATATGACCATGAAGGGAGCGTGATGATCGAGGCACGTGGGCTGACGAAGCGCTACGGGAGCACCCTGGCGGTGAACGCCCTGTCCTTCTCCGTGCAGCCCGGCAGGGTGACAGGATTTCTCGGCCCCAACGGCGCCGGAAAGTCCACGACGATNCGCATGATTCTCGGGCTGGACCGGCCGTCGGCCGGCGATGTCCGGATCGGCGGTCGCCGGTACACCGACCTGAAACAACCACTGCGCGAGGTGGGCGCGCTCCTGGACGCAAAATGGGTGCACCCCAACCGCTCCGCGCGGGCCCATCTGCGCTGGATGGCGGCGGCCAACCGGATTCCGGCCAGCCGCGTCGACGAGGTCCTGGAGATCGTNGGCCTCACGGCCGTCGCCGGTCGCCGGGCCGGGAGCTACTCGCTCGGCATGGCGCAGCGCCTGGGCATCGCCGTCGCGCTGTTGGGTGACCCGGGCGTCCTCCTGTTCGACGAGCCGGTGAACGGCCTGGACCCGGAGGGCATTCTCTGGATCCGCCAGTTCATGCACCGCCTGGCGGACGAGGGCCGCACGGTCTTCGTGTCCAGCCACCTGCTGTCCGAGATGGCGCTCACCGCCCAGGACCTGGTCGTCATCGGCCGTGGTCGGCTCATCGCGCAGACGAGCACCAAGAACTTCATCGACTCGGCCTCCGACTCCTCGGTGCGGGTGCGCGGGCCGGAGCTGGCGCGGCTGCACAGCGTGCTCAGCGGCCAGGGCCTGGCCGTGCAGGAGNCCCCGGCGACCCAGGACGCCCCGGCCACGCTGATCGTGCGCGGCAGCTCCACCGAGCAGGTGGGCGAGCTGGCTGGAGCCGTCGGGCTGGTGCTGCACGAGCTCACGGCCTCCCAGGGCTCCCTGGAACAGGCCTTCATCCAGATGACCAGCGGTGAGGTCGAGTACCACGCCGGCGGCGTCGCGCCGGCCGGCTTCCCTCCGCCCGGGGCCGTCCCGCCGCCCGGCGGTGGATCCGGCCCGACGGCGCAGAACCCCGTCGTTCCCGGCGGAAACGCCGGTTCGGCCACGCCTCCGCCACTCCCGCAGCCTCCGCCACTCCCGCAGCCTCCGCCACTCCCGCAGCCTCCGCCACTCCCGCAGCCTCCGCCACTCCCGCCGCCTCCGCCACTCCAGCAGCCACTGGCACCGCCACAGCCACTGGCACCGCCGCAGCCACCGTCACCGCCCGCCACACAGCCCGGGGCCGATGCCGGGANGGTCGGCAAGCCATGACACTTCTGACAGTTGAGCGGATCAAGCTGTTCTCCACCCGGTCGCCCTGGTGGTGCATGATCGTGGCTGTCGCGCTGACCGTCGGCCTGACCGCCATCTTCAGCGCCGCGACCAAGTCCAGCCAGCTGGCTGACCTGACTCCGGCCGCCACCCAGTTCGCCTACAACTTCGGGCTGGTCGTCATGATGGTGATGGCAGCACTGGCCGTCACCAACGAGTACCGGTTCGGGACGATCAGGTCGACGTTCCTCGCCGCCCCCGACCGCACCTCGGCGCTGTTGGCGAAGGCGGCGGTGGTCGCCGGGCTCGCCGGGATCGTCGGAGAGATCACGGCGGTGGCTTCCTGGGGCGTCGCCAAGGTGATCCAGCCGGATGCCCCGCTGGCACTCGACACCGCGCAGGAATACCGCAACGTCTTCGGCGTCGGGCTGATCTACCTGTTGGCCGCGCTCTTCGCCGTCGGCCTCGCGCTCCTGATCCGGCACACCGCCGGGGCGATCGTGGTCATGCTCGTGTACCTGCTTCTCGCCGAGAGCCTCCTGCCGGTCATCCCCCGGATCGGGGACCACCTCCAGGACTGGCTGCCGTTCATCGTCGGCAACAACTTCATCGTCGCGGGGCAGACCGAGACGAGCGACGGGCCACCGGTCATCGAGGGCCTGCCCTTCGGGCCCTGGGGATCGCTCCTCTACTTCGCGGCGGTCTGTGCCGGCGTGGTGGCGCTCGGCCTCGTCTCCGCCAAGCGCCGGGACGCCTGAGCGGCGGCGCCCTCCGCACCACCCGCACCCCCGACCGCTCGTCACCAGCCTGGTTCTGGCCGGTGACGAGCGGTTTCAAGGATGTAGCGGATGCGTCGCCACCCGCCCGCACGGGTAGCGAACATTCCGATGCGACAGCGATGGCCGCGGGCCTGGAACCCTGATCCGGGGTACTTCTCCGTCACCTCGGCGGCACGGGTCGCAATAGTCGCGCCCGCCCTGCTCGCGATCGTCGTCATGTTCGTCGGCAATGTGCGGATGAGCCTGTTCACCTGGTTCAGCGTCATCGCGCTGCTGGAGTTCGTCGACTTCGAAGGCCCACGGCGCTCCCGGCTCAACGCCTATCTCACGTTGGCGGTAGCCGGCGCCGCGCTGATCGTGGTGGGAACGCTGTGCTCGGGCTCGCTGCCCCTCGCGGTGTTCATGACGGCTGTTGTCGCGTTCGTCATCATGTTCGCCGGCGTCCTCCACCCCTATGTGGCGGTGGCGGGACGTTCCGCATTGCTCGCATTCGCCCTGTCGGTGATGACACCCGGCCCGGTCAGCGCCATACCGGAACGGCTGGCGGGATGGTGCCTGGGCGCCGCGGGTTCGATCACGGCCGCGATGTTTCTGTGGCCTCGCCGTCCACCCGACCGGCTGCGCGCGAACATGGCGGCGGCCTCCCGGGCCCTCGCTGACGGCGTGACCTGGCATTCGTCAGCGGCCTGTCAGGCCCCGCCGCCCGCGGTAGGGGCGGGGGTCGAGACGGCGGGGGTGGCGGCCGCGGGCGTGGCGGCCGCGAAGGCGGAGGCCGCGGCGGCGGAGGCGGAGGCCGCGGCGGAGAAGGAGACGGCCAACGCCTGGGCCCAACTGCGGCGACTGCGGCGTGAGTTCGCCGCGACGGTCCACCGGCCCACCGGCCTCGGCGGCCGGGCCGCGGCGCTCGGCTACGTCTTCATCGATCTCAACTGGCTGTTGCCGTTCGCGCTGCCGTGGCCGGAGCGGGACCGCGCGGCGCGAGCCGGCTTCCCCGCCGAGGCCGCCGAGCTGCACTCCGCCGTGGCGGCCACACTGCGCGCGGTCGCGGCCCGCTTCGACCCGTCCGACCAGGGCGGGACGCAGCCCGCTTACTGCCGCTGTGCTGGTGGCCGCCAGGGGGACCACGCCGCCGTGGGAGATGACCGCCTCGGGATGGCGCGCCTCGAACGCGCCGAACGCGCCATGCGCACCGCGCTGCTGCGACGACTGCGCAGCGAGGACCCGGCGAGCGCCGACGGCTTCCCGCGCGCTGAGCTCGCGGCCGCCGAGGCGTTCCGGCTGCGCCGGCTCGCGCGGGGGACCCGAGACCTGGCACTGGACGTCCTGAAGGCCACCGCGCCCGCCCGCGGCCGGGGTCGCCCGGCGAAACGGCCGCGACCCCGGCCCGGAGCGGCGCGGCTGCGCAACCGGGTACGCGACCGGGGAGCGGCCGCTGCCGATCTTGCCGCCGGCTATGCCAGCTCGCGGTCGGTGTGGTTCCGCAACAGCGTGCGCAGGGCACTCGGGCTCGCGCTGGCCGTGGTCGTCTCCCAGGCGGTCGGCGTCGACCATGCGTTCTGGGTTGTGCTGGGAACCCTGTCGGTCCTGCGTACCAACGCGGTGGCGACCAACACCGCGGCCGCGCGGGCGCTGGCCGGCACCGTGCTGGGTATCGTCGTCGGCGGCCTGGCCGTCGCCGCCGCCGGTGGCCACACCGCCGGGCTGTGGGCTGTTCTTCCGCCCGCGGTCTTCCTCGGCAGCTACGCCCGCCGCCGGGCGGGTTTCGCCCTCGGGCAGGCCGGTTTCACGATCGCGGTGATCCTGCTGTTCAACATCGTCGAACCGGCGGGATGGAAGATCGGGATCGTCCGGGTCGAGGACGTCCTGATCGGGTTCGCGGTCAGCATGGTCGCCGGGGCGCTGCTGTGGCCGCGCGGCGCCGTGGCGGTGCTGCGGAACCGCGCCGAAGCCGCCTACCTGACCGCCGTGGCCTTTCTGGAGACCGTGGTGTCCCTGCTCCCCGGCAGTCNCCCGGCCGGGCGGGAGCCCGCTCCCGAGCCCCAGCCCCAGGCCGCCCGCCAGGAGCAGCCGGTGCGGGCGGTGGACGCGACCGGGTCGGCGGTGGACGCGACCGGGTCGGCGGTGGACGCGGCGGCGCGGGGACGGGAGGCGATCCGGGCCGGCCGCCTCCTCGATGACNCCGTGCGGCACTTCCTGGCGGAGGACCCCCCGGAGCGTTTCGACATCGACGCGCTGATGATGATCGTCGCGGCGGCCCAGCGGATCAGGCGGACAGCCCTGGTGCTGCGGCGGGGGGACGTCAACTGGCCGGCTGATCTGCCCGCTGTCGATGAGACCACGGGGCTCGGCGCGGCCCTCGTCGAGGCACAGGACGCCCTCGCCGAGGATCTGGACGAGCTCTGCCGCTGGTACCGGCAGTACGCCACGGCGCTCGGGGCCGCGGGCCCACCGCCCGCTCCCGATCCGGTGCCGGGCCGAGGCGGAGCGGCCGGTCTCGCCGTGCTGCGCCGGGTCGAAGGCGATCAGGACCGCCACGTTGGGATGGCCGACCGCGCTCCGGTGGCCGACCGCGCTCAGGTGTTCGGTCGCGCCGAGATGCTCGCCGGCATCGCGCTCGCGGCCCGATCGACCTATATCGACATCCTGCGGGGCATCGAGCCCATGTTGACCGCCGCTGCCGTCGCCTTGGAGCGGACGTCCGGTGCGGGCCGCGGCATTGATCACCTATGGCCCGGCGGCGGAGGTGGGGGCGACAGCGACGGAACCGGCGGTGGCAGCAGTGGAAGCGGCGCCGGGGTCGGTGGTGATGGGGGCGTGGCGCGGGGTCCGGCGTCCGATCAGGCTCCGGGTCCCCACGGGTCGCGACCGGCCCCGGCCCGCTCGCGCGCCTTCATCCGCGCCTCGTAGACGTGTCTGCGCCCGTCGGCGAGCTGCTCACGGACCTGCCGCTCCGTCGCGACGAACGGGCGGTAGTAAAGACCGTCGTACTCTTCGACGATCTGGAAGGTCCAGCGGCCGTCCAGGACGTTGCGGCCGTGCAGCTCCCGGCGGACGTCGTCCGCCAGCCGCTCGTGCCCGGCCTCCCGCAGNGCCTCCAGCGCCTCACCCAGGATGATGTCGGCCCTTCCGGAGAGCTGATGGAAGGCGTAGAGCGCGCCGCGGGCACGTTCCACCCACTCCNGCGCCTCGCTGAGCCTGCCGGTGGCGTCGGTGGTCGCCTCGTCGAGCTGCGGGGCGGTCCGGTCCTCCGCGGGGTGGGCCGCGGCGCTGTCTGTGGTCTTCGCCGTGGTTCCCCGTGCCGCCGGCCGGGTGACGCGACCCGGCTGGTTCGCGGTCTCAGGTGTCTGTGTGCTGGTCACANGGTCGGCCNGCCNCGGCAACCCGCGACACAACCCAGAGTGGCTGCATGGCTCCATTTCGTGTCGGAATGNGGTGGAGGGCACCGAGAAGTCCGCTGTGGCAGACCACCTCTCAGCCGCGTGGACAAACGTGCCGGCCACACCGTGGCTGATGGTTACGGTGGAACGAAGAGGGGTGCACCATGCCGAACCCGGCAGGGTTCATGCCGAAGATCGGTGCGGGGCTCGTCCCATGGCGGGGGCCGGTCGGCGATGCCGACGACCTGGCCGATGTGGACGCCGGGTGTCCGCCCGGTGTTGGTGATCTCGTCCAGGCTGCTCAGGGCGGCGTGATGGTGTCCTTCCCCGCGGCCGGCGGGCCGTAGCGGGTGACGGCGCCAGGCGTCAGGAGTATCACGGAGCCGATCCGGCGCCGAGGAGTGACGTCACGGACAGCGCTCCGGCGGGCTGTGAGATCCTGGATCGGTACCCGGCGGGCACATGGCGGGCAGACTCCGGCGAGCCGGACGTAGCCTGACGAAGTGACCCCAGGTCAGGAGGGCTCGCCTAGTGGCCGATGGCGGCGGTCTTGAAAACCATCTCGGCGCCAACCCGCCCACCCGTCGCGTGGTCCTCCTGACCTCGATGAACGGGTCACGACCTGGCCTGTCGTCCAGTGATGATCGTTGACTGTGGTCTCACTGAGCCCCACCCGTACCAACTGCTGACGAGCGTCCACGGAACAGACGCGGAACGGTTCCGTGGCCTCGCCAGCAATCGTGATCTTGGATTGACGGCGATGTTGACCAAGGTGTTCGTTGGCAAGCCGACCCGTACCGCAGGTGCGCCAGCACCGAGGAACGGAAGCGGCGCGGCAGCATCCTGGGAGTCGACCACCCGATTACAAGACGGATCACCGCGTATCCGAACATACCGGAACGTGCCGCGCCGTGCCGCAAAATCCGAGGTCAGGGCGATTTCCGTGCCGGAATGTGCCGGCAAATGCCGCGCCGTGCCGGGACATCCGCGCACACAATGCGCACACACGCCACGGCAAACCCTGACATAACAGCCGATACAGGACACGTAAAGCGTGCCAGTTACAGAAGGTAGCCGATCCCGAACGNGGAAGCGTCGACCTGGCCTGTCCGAGACGGACTCAGCGGGCAACCGGCGACCGCGTGCTGGCCGGGCCGACGGTTACTGGTTGCACTCCTCGCGACGTCCCTGGGCGAAGGCGTCCAGCTCGCCGGGCGGNGAAGACCAGGACGGGCACCCCGGTGCCACGTCTACCGCGTCACGCCCAGATGCGGTGCCCGCTGGACGCGGACCGGCTGGGGACGGAGGGACGCGGCACCACGAACGGCTGCATGCCTGCGGTCACACCGGGCTCTCGCCCCCGAGGCGGGTTCGCGATGTTGACGCCGGCGTCGTTCACACCGCCGCTGGACGTTGCGGCGGACAGCCGAACGCAGGTGGGCCTGCCCCGGGTCGCCATGGGGAGAACAGCCGCCGACAGCGACCTGCGGCTCTACCCTCGGGCTTTCACCGGGGTGATCGTCTGTTGGGGTGCTGGGAATAGGAAAGTGCTCCTGAGCTGGGAGGATTGGGCTTGCTGAGGGCCTGAATCAACCGAACCAAGGAGCACCTTCGCGGTGAAGACTACCGCTCTGTATCCGTCTGTCCGCGTGGACGCCGCCGGGCGTGGAATCGTGTCGCATGCGGGCGGGCTGATGTTGACCGAGACGGTCCGGGCCAGCGGGCTCGGGCAGGCCCTGTCGGTGGCGTTGACGCCGNGGCGGCCGGGTCGGGCGGTGCACGATCCANGCAAGGTGCTGTGCGATCTGGCGCTGTCGGCGGCGTTGGGTGGGGACTGTCTCGCGGACATCTCGCTGCTGCGCGCGGAACCAGCCGTGTTCGGACCGGTGGCGTCGGACCCGACCGTGTCCCGCACCATCGACCGGCTTGCCGGCGATGTCGAGAAGGTGCTGAAAGCGATCGACGCCGCCCGGGCGGTGGCCCGGGCCCGGGTGTGGGAGCTGGCCGGCGCGCACGCCCCGCACGCCGGAGTCTGCGCCGACGATCCCCTGGTCGTCGATCTGGACGCCACCCTGGTCACCGCCCACTCGGAGAAGGAGAACGCCGACCGGACCTGGAAGAAGGGGTTCGGGTTCCACCCGCTGTGGGCGTTCGCCGACCACGGCCCGGACGGGTCCGGTGAGCCGCTGGCAGTGCTGCTACGCCCCGGCAACGCCGGGGCGAACACCGCCGCCGACCACATCACCGTGGCCACCGCCGCACTCGCCCAGCTACCTCGGCGGCTGCGCCGGAGCCGGTCGGTACTGATCCGGACCGACAGCGGCGGCGGCACCCACGCGTTCCTGGACTGGCTGCACCGCCGCCGGCTGGGCTACTCGGTCGGATTCACCCTGCCCGAGAGCGCGGTCGACCTGATCGCCACGGTTCCGCCCGAGGCGTGGACACCTGCCTACAACGCCGGCGGGCAGCCCCGCGACGGCGCGTGGGTCGCCGAACTGACCGGGTTGATGGACCTGTCCGGCTGGCCGGTGGGCATGCGGGTCCTCGTGCGCAAGGAACGCCCGCATCCGGGCGCCCAGCTGCGGATCGTCGACCCGGACGGGAACCGCTGCACCGCGTTCGCGACCAACACCCCCCGCGGCCCTACCTGTCAGCATGAGGTGAGGCAGGTTCCAGCCGTTATCTTGTGACGGGGCGGGTAGGGAGGACGACGATCGTGGNGGTGTCGGTGACGGCCGGGCGGGATCTGGCTGATGATGGTCGGGTGGGAGATCGGGAGGGTGGTCGGCCGCGGCCGGATCCGGAGGTCGAGCCGAAGGCGCGGCGGCGGTCGTTCACGGCGGCGTACAAGCTGCGGATCCTGACCGAGTACGAGGCGGCCGG
>NZ_LRTK01000131.1 GCF_001636565.1 Frankia sp. EI5c | reverse complement strand
TAGACCATCCCGGAAGTTCCCCGCCCGTCGAAACCTCCGGGCGGGTGCGCGCCGCAATCCAGCCCGTATCCACCGGGTTCGAGCTGGTGCGAGCCTTGAGAGGCTTTAGAACACTGGTTCCTCACGTACACCTTCCTGACTCGCTCGCCGGGCCCACGCCGTCCGGTAGTACCGACGCGACCCGGCTTTGTCAGGGCTGCTTCCCNCCNCTCCCAGCGTTCCNNGGGAAGAGCTGCCCTCAGCTTCACCGCCCTGCTGCGACAGGGCAGAGGTGGTGGTCTTTCACCTCCACTCGGGTTGTGGGCGCCTCGTGGCGCACTTCCTCTTGCTCGCATGGCGTCGCCCTTCCGGTCGTCGTGGTCGGGTCGAGCCTGCCAGGGAAAGTGCGTGCACGCAAGTTTTCGGAAGCGTAAGTTTGCGTGCGCGCACGCCGGCGTGGGAGGCTAGCTGCGTGACGACACCGCCGCCGGGGCTGCGGGAGCGGAAGAAGCAGGCCACCCGCGAGGCGCTGCGCGAGGCGGCCCTGCGTCTGGCCGTGGAGCGCGGGCCGGACCAGGTGCGTGTCGAGGACATCGCCGAGGCGGCCGGGGTCTCTCCGCGCACGTACAACAACTACTTCGCCAGCCGTGACCAGGCGATCGTGGCCGCCATCACCGCGGACCGGGAGGCGCGGATCGCCGCGGCGGTGGCGGCCCGGCCCGCCGGAGTGCGCCTGGCCGACGCCGTTACCGAGGCGGTGATCGAGCAGTACACGAACACCGGCGAACGCGAACGCGAGGCGCTACTGCTGATCACCACCCGGGCCGCGCTTCGCGACGCGTTCCTCGACACCACCACCGGAATCGAGCCCCCGCTCACGGCTGTGATCGCCGAGCGCCTCGGTGCTGACGCCGGAGCGCACACCGCCCGCGTCCTCGCGGCGAGCGTGGCCGCGGCGGTGCGTATCGCGTTGGAAGGCTGGCTCCGACCGGGCGGAGCTCCAGAGACCGCTGGGACCTGCGGTGCCGGGGGGCTGATGGTGATCTCCGGCTCGCTGTCCGACCTGCTCCGCGCGGCGCTGGCACCGCTCGCGCCGGCCTTCGACGCCGCCGAACCTACCCGCGCCCGTCCGTGAACCGACCCGACTCGGGTCAGGATCCTGGCAACGTGGCTTTCCAACTATGAATTCATGATTTCCTGGAAGGCTCGGCCGGATATCCCATGAACAGTTCGACCCCGCGGTGGTCCGGCGGGAGCTCTCCATCATCCGCGACGACCTGCACTGCAACGCGGTCCAGATCATCGGCGGCGACCCGGGCCGACTGGAACTGGCCGCCAACGCCGCCGCCGAGCTCGGCCTGGAGGTCTGGTTCTCGCCCTATCCGCTGGAGCTGGACCCGGAGCAGATCCTCGGACTCTTTCGCGACTGCGCCGAGCGGGCCGAACGGCTCCGGCAACAGGGCGCCGAGGTCGTGTTCGTCGCCGGTGTGGAGCTGAGCGTGATGAACCGCGGGTTCCTGTCCGGCCATAGCCCCGAGGAGCGCGTCGCGCGGCTGATGGGTCAGCCTGAGCGGCGGGCTGAGGCGGTCCGCGAGGTCGGCGTGCGCATCAACACGTTTCTCCGCGACGCCGCGGCCGCGATCCGCGAGCGCNTCCAGGGAAAGCTCACGTACGCCTCCATCCAGTTCGAGCAGGTCGACTGGACCCCGTTCGACTTCGTGGCCTACGAGCTGATCCGCTCCGCCGAGGTCGCCGACCGGTTCCGGGAAGCGGTACGCACCCTGGCCCGGGGCCCAAAGCCACTCGCCCTCACCGGATTCGGCACCGCGGCCTACCGCGGCGCGGGCGACAGGGGCGGACGGGTGCTGGAGGTGGTCGAATACCACCCACAGACCGGCGTCCCGATGCGGCTGAACGGGGTATACGAGCGCGACGAGGCCGGCCAGGCCGCGTACCTGAGCGAACTGCTGGAAGTCTTCGAGACCGAGGGTGCGGACAGCGCCTTCGTCTACCTGTTCGCTCTGACCGGCTTCCCGCACCGCCTCGACGGCGACCCCCGGGACGACCTGGACCGGGCCAGCCTGGGCATCGTCAAGATCCTCGAAGGACGGCGGGGGCAGACCTACCCCGACCTGGAGTGGGAACCCAAGGCCGCCTTCATGGCGGTGGCGGAGCGGTACCGGAGGNAGGAGGGCCGAAGCATCCGAAACCGCCAGACTCGCGGAACACTCGTTCGATTCGATAGATGATGTCCCGGTTGACGCGGTCACCGGACATCGTCCCTGGCCAGTGCCCGTGTGGCGACCGGGCGGACGGTGATTTCAGGGCCAGCAACCAAGATCGATCGGTTCGGATGCTGGTACACAGGGTCCACTGCGCTCCGTGGTACATCTTCTGACCTGCATGAATAGGTTCGACGATCGACATTGTCTCCGTCGGATGCATGAACGAGGCAGGTCAGCCACTTGGCGGGGAACAGGTGCGGCACGGGAACCGCGGGTTGCTCGGCGCGGCGGCGTTTCAGGTCCGGCATGTCGGCAAGACGGTGCGCCGGCCTGTGGGAGCATTCCCGGTATGCAGTCGAATGCGCCGGGTGTGGCTTCCGGCCGGCGGGACGTGCGACGGTTGCGGAGGGCAGTCGTCTGCCTGCCGGGTTCTGCTCGCCTGCGGCCTCGACAGCGGCCGGGCTCGGGTTCCCCGCGCCTGTGGATGCGGGTCCGCCAGAACCTGAAGCAATCTCGCCTCGAGGGACCGGACATGGACCGGCGAGGAACTTGACAGGAAATGCTCCGCAGCAGATCTGAGGCGGGCCGGGAGCCCTGGAAACCAGCGGCGCCAGCCCGCGGTGAGCAGTGCGTGGTCAGGCGGTCGGCCCGGCCTGGGTCGGCCCGGCCTGGGTCGGCCCTGCCTGGGTCGGCCCGTCCCGCGTTCCTGCACGTCGTGGCGCTGGTGGCGGTGCTCCTCGCGACGATGGCCGGGCCCGTTTCGGCCGTAGTGCCGGCCACCGGGCAGGGCGACGCGCTGGTCCTGGCAGCGGTTGCCGCCCCCGAAGCAGCCTCGCCGGAGGCAGCCCGATGCCCGCCCGCCACCAGGCTCACCCCCGCGGGCGACCGCTGCATCGGTGACCGGCGTGTCACCTGTGAGAGTTCCTCCGGCGACAGAGGTTGTACGCAGCCCGCGACGCCGCAGTGCCCGAGCGGCTGGCTGTTGCGTGACCAGCAATGTGTCCGGACGGTCATCTACAGTTGCCCCGACGCGGGTACCAGGCAGAACGATGTGTGTGTCACGACCGCCACGCGCAGATGCCCACCGCCGTGGCAGCTCGACGCCGCGGGCTGCCTCGCCGATACCGACCCGCGATGCCCGCAGGGCTGGCAGCAGGACGGCGACGACTGCGCCACCAGCCCGCACCNGATATGCCACGTCGGGGAACAACACGGCGTCAGCTGTGTCTCGCCGCTGCGTTACACCTGCCCCAGCGGGCGTGATCCCACCGGATCCGTCTGTGTTGATCCGCCGACGCTCTGCCCGGACGGCCGCACCTACGACGCGGCACTTCGGGTCTGTTCACCGGAAGGCGAGTTCTGTGCCTGGGGCGGTGTCGGCACGGATGACTGCGCGCCACGTTGTCAGCCCGGCACCAGCAGCGGACCCGACGGCTGCACGTCACCTGCGGACCCGGACTGCCCGGGAACAGTGACCTCGGCAGGCTGTGAGACCGGCGCGGACCAGATCTGCCCGGACAACCGCGAGCCGGCCGAACCTGGCACCTGCCGGACGGACTTCGCTTCGCTGTGCCCGGCCCCCTACCTCGACGTAGTGCCGGCCCATGGCGGAACCTGCTCGGTGCCGGCCAGAAGCTACTGCGCGGCCGACGAGTCGCCCGACGGGTGGTGCAGGTCCGCCGCACACGCCGACTGCGCGCCGGGTGCGCAGGAGGGCGGGCAGTGCGCCCTCGCCGCCCGGTGGATCTGCTCGGACGACTCGCCGGCCCCGGCTTCACGGATGTGCGCCGTCAGCATCGCCGTCTCCTGCCCGGACGGCAGCAGTGACGACGGGCTGCGCTGCGTCGCGCCTGCGTGCCCGGAAGGCATGGTCTATGCGGCAGCCGAGTGCATCCAGCCGGTGGTGACCTGTCCGGCGGGCACCGTCCGCGACGCGGTGGGCCTGTGTCATCCGCCCAGCGGACGATGTGAACCGCCGACCGTGCGGGCATCCGCCGGGGTGTGTGTGACGCCCCGGCGGGAATGCCCGGCCGGCCTGGTGCTGACCTCGGTCGGGGTCTGCGCGTTACTCCCGTCGATGTCGTCGGTGTCGCCGTCCGCAGAGCACCGGAAGCGACGGGACGAGCCCGTGCCGGTTCTGCTGGTGGGCGCCGGAACGGTCGCCGGTTGCACTGGGCTCGGTGCGGTGTTCCTGCTCCTGCGACGGCGGCGGTTCAACCCGCTCCACCCGCTGGATGAGCCGGCGCCCGGACCGACCCTCATACCGCCGGCCTACCGTGATCGCCGCCGCCGCGGACGGCAGCCCGTCCGACTGGTCGCACACGCGCCCAGGAGGCATCCGTTCACCCCGGGGCCTCCGCCTGGTGGCACCGTCCGGAATGCTCCTCCGGCGGTTCGTCTCACGGCGACAACGGCCAGGACGGCTGCGGCCGGCACGATGGCGCAGAGCGCCGACGGGACTGCGCAGCCCGTCGTCCGGCTGCAGGTCGGGCGCGCCGCCGGCACGGATGCCGAGAGGGTCGACGCCCACGCCACCGTCGGTGAACCGGTTACCCGCCTGGTCATCCGCCCCCGCGAGCGGAGGGCCGCCCGTGCGGCAGGCGCGACCGAGCCGGGGCCCGCCGGCCCGACCGTGTACCTGCGATCGTCCACAACTGTCCGGCGCCTCCAGGGAGAATGGCGATGACCACGCCCGACCAGACGAGACCACGTGTCCCACCCCCCTCACGGCCATTCCCGCCCCAGCCCCCACCCTCATCGCTGCGCGATGATCCCCCGCCGGACGGGCCGGAGGCGCCGGACCCGGGGATTGCGGGCCCGGATGCCGAGGGCGATGCCCCGCTGGTCTCCACTGCAGCCGATCTGCTCTTCGACGCCGGCGACGCGGCCGCGGCCCTGGGCCGGCTGCTGACCGGCAGGCTCCCCGACCTGTGGAGTCACCTCGCCGGTGCCGGGGTTGGTCCGGAGACAGTCGCGGACGTCGGCCGGGATCTCGCCACGGAGATCCTCAGCTCGGCGCGGATCAATGTCGTCGAAGCGATCCTGTCCGCCTGGAGCGCCTGGCAGCCGGTCCGGGAGGCGGCGGCCCGGACCACCCGGGCAGCACTCGACGCCCCGGCCGGTGACGCCCCGGCCGGTGACCGGGTCGACGCGGCCGCCGACCAGGCTGTCGGCACGGCGAGCGAGACGATCCTGGTGGGACCACACGCGCTCGGGTACACGCACGACCAACAGATTCAGATCTTCGTCGGCGAGGAGAACGTCGCCGACCTTCCGCTCCAGCTCACTCTCCGCTTCGAGTTGGAGCGCGCGAGCCTGACACTGCAGGGAAGCAGACTCGTCCGCCTGCACCCCGGCCCGGGCGTTCTGCTGCTGACGCTTGCCCTGGACGGCCTTGCCCTGAAGACGGCCCGGCGGGATCTGCAACTGCCCTCCTCCATTCCGCTCGGCCGCGGTCTGCCGGTCAGGCCCGCCCAGGATCTCGGCGACGAGACCGGTGCGGCGACGGCGAGCGACGAGGAAGGCGGAAGCGAGAACGCGGACGGCACACCGGGAACGGAAGGAACCGACGCCACACCCGGGGTGGACAGAGCGGGCCCGGACCGGCCCGACGCATCCTGACCTGCAACGGGGGCACCGGCCCGAAGCGTATGACGGCGTCGTCGAGACGGCTGTTCAGGGAAGCCTGGCGTCCTTAGTCCAGCTGGCTCGCGCCGGCATCCGACCGCGCTCAGCGGCTTTGCCCTCTGCCCCAGCTGGAGGGGTCCCGGGGCATGGTGTTTTGGAGGTTGAGGCTGAGCGCGGGGCGTCGGCCGGGGGCGAGAGCGTGGTCAGGTGGTGGGGATGCCGAACAGTTCGGCGAAGGGGCCGGTCATCATGTCGGCGCCTTTGTAGCGGGAGGTGATGTCCGGTCCGACGACGCCGTGGCCGGGTAGCTGGGCGGCGCCGCCGGTGGGGCCGAGGGGCAGCATGATGGCGGGCGGGGTGGGCTGGTAGGCGGTCAGGTCCTTGCCGCCGGTGATGAGGGCTTCGATGTTGGCTGCGGTCACGGCGGCGTGGGCTTTGGCGCGGCTGCCGCGCTTGGCCTCGGCGATGTCGGTGATGTCGCCGATGGCGAAGATCGTGTCGTGGCCCTTGACCTGCAGGGTGTCGGTGACGGCGAGGTGGCCGCCGGGATTGCGGGTGTCGGCCAGGGCGCCGGTGAGGAACCCGGTGTTGGGGACGACTCCGAAGCAGCGGAACCAGATGTCGGCGGTGATGTCGACGTCGGTGGTGGTGGTGACGTGGAAGGTGCCGTGCTCGCCGGCGGCGGTGGGCGGGTCGCTCTTCAGCGGCGCGCCGAGGACCAGTTGGACGTCGAGGTCGGACAGCTGGCGGCGGACCTCCGCGCGCAGTTGCGGCTCGTACTCGCTGAGGATGTCGGCGACGGGGTCCACGATCACGACATGCTTGTGCGGCCAGGCGGCTTTGATCTCGCCGGCGAACTCCAGGCCGACGGGCCCGGCGCCCAGCAGCAGGACGTGGCCGGCCGTCGCCAGGTTGGCGTGCGCCCGCCGGTACTCCTCCTGGGCGGCGGCGGTGTCGTCGGTGTCGTGCTTGGCGGGGAACGGGTAGGCCGAGCCGGTGGCCAGCACGATGTAGTCCGCGGTGATCTCCTCGCCCGAGGCCAGGGTGACCAGGCCGGGTTCCACCCCGACGGCCCGGTCGCGGACCACCCGCCCGTTGGCCAGCAGCTTGTCGTAGGGGAAGAACACCCGGGGAAGGAAGGCGGGCTCGACGGTGGCGCGCAGCGCGCCGACGGCGTGGAAGAACGCCTGCTTGGGCTCGACCAGGACCACGTCGGCGACGTGGTCCAGGGCTTTGGCGGCGGCGCTGCCGCCGTAACCGCCACCAATGATCACTACGGTCGGGGGCATCGGGGAACTCCTTGATGGTTGCCGATGCCGGCTTTCAGCCGGCGATGGAGGGAACAGGGGCGGCCAGGGCCGCTTCCTGAAGCGGGGGCGAGCCCCGGCTGGGCCCGAAAGCAGCGGGCCGGGGCGCTCCCGTACTGAGGTTCTCGGTCGCTCGGCAGCCCCTGCCTGCGTCCGCGAGCTCCTTCATCGCCCCGGGTGGTCGATCCCCGTCCCGGCGGAGCGGTCGCGGCCGCGGTCACGGCCGCGGTCACGGGCTGGGCGGAGCGGTGGCGCGCAGGAACGCGTCGGCGAGGATCTCGCAGGTCTGGCCGAGGTCGGGCAGGTCCAGCTCGGGCGACGGGCCCAGGGCGGCGCGGACCATCAGGTGGAAGACCAGCGGCCCGACCATCTGGTGCAGGAGCAGGGGGATGGACAGGTCGCGCAGGCGACCGGCGGCGATCTGCTCGCCCAGCCAGCCGCCCACGCCACCCAGGACGCGGGGGAGATGGTAGGCGACCATGGCCTGGGTGTCAGGCGTGTGGGGGTGGGCGAGGAGCTCCGCCATCATCGCGGGCATCACACGCGGCCGGTCCAGCAGCGCGCGGGCCAGCTCCCGGTAGACGGCCAGGACCTTCGCACGCAGGTCGCCGTCGCACCGGGCGAGGATCTTCTCCAAGTCCACGATGGGGCTGTAGCGCTCGAAGACGACCCGCAGCAGCTCAGTACGGCCACCGAAAGCGGCGTACACGCTGGGCACCGAGCATTCGGCGGCGATCGCGACCGCCTCCAGGGTCACGGCCGCCAGGCCGTGCTCGTCGATCAGCGCGGCCGCGGCCGCCACAGCACGCTCCCGCACGGGACGGCGGCCCCCCGGATCGACTCCGGCCGCGCGCACCGCCTCGTCCAGCGGGCCACGGGTCCCGCCCAGCCGGCGCAGCAGCGTGCTGCGCGCGATGCCCGCCTGCCGCGCGATCTCGGTCAACGGGACGTCGGCGACGTCCCTGCCCAACGCCTCGGCGGCCCGCAGCGCCGCGGCCACCAGATCGGCGTGCTCTCCTCCGCCGCTCTCCTCCCGTCCACCCATGACTCGCCTCCCGTCCCACCGATACTCGACATCAAATTACAGTTGCACTGTAATCGAGTTCCATCGAGTGTCGCCGGGCCGTGGACGAACCGGCGGGACGGACCCCGCGGTGACCTCTTCCCACCCGACACCAGCACCGGCGCGACTGGCGGCGCTGCTGCTGGGCCCGACGATGATGGTGCGGTCGCCTGGGTGCCGGTTTCACGGGCTGCCGGGCCGGAACCGTATTCTCAGGTGTGACCGAGTCCGAAGACCAGCAGACGTTCCACGACCTCGGGCTTGGTACCCCAGTCCTGCAAGCCCTCACCGAACTCGGCTACGAGGTGCCGTCGCCGATCCAGGTCGGCACGATCCCCGCCCTGCTCGCGGGCCGCGACGTCGTCGGCCTCGCCNAGACCGGGACCGGCAAGACCGCCGCGTTCGCTCTCCCGATCCTGTCCGGGATCGACGTGCGCAGCACCTCCACCCAGGCGCTCGTACTCGCTCCGACCCGGGAACTGGTCCTGCAGGTCGCCGAGGCGTTCGGCCGGTATGCCCACCACCTGCCNGGCCTGCATGTGCTGCCCGTCTACGGAGGGCAGGCATATGCCCCCCAGCTGGCCGGGATCCGCCGCGGCGCGCAGGTCGTCGTCGGCACTCCAGGCCGGGTCATCGACCACCTGGAACGCGGGACGCTCAAGCTGGGCGGCCTGCGCACGCTGGTCCTCGACGAGGCCGACGAGATGCTCCGGATGGGCTTCCAGGAGGAGGTCGACCGGATCCTCGCCGACACCCCCGACGCCAAACAGGTCGCGCTGTTCTCCGCGACGATGCCCGCGCCGATCCGCCGCATCTCCCGGCAGTATCTGCGCGACCCGGTTGAGATCACCGTCAGGACGCGGACGGTCACGGCCGCGAACACCCGGCAGCGGTTCCTGACCGTCGCCGGGCCGCGCAAGATGGACGCGCTCACCCGGGTCCTCGAAGTCGAGCCGTTCGAAGCTATGATCATTTTTGTGCGGACGAAGTCGGCGACGGAAGATGTCGCCGAGCGGCTGCGCAGCCGCGGGTTCGCCACCGAAGCGATCAACGGCGACCTCAGCCAGCCGCAGCGAGAGAAGCTCATCGCCCAGCTCCGCGACGGCACTCTCGACCTTCTCGTCGCCACGGACGTCGCCGCCCGCGGCCTCGACGTCGAACGGGTCACCCACGTCGTCAACTACGACATTCCCACCGACCCGGAGTCGTACGTCCACCGCATCGGCCGTACCGGCCGCGCCGGGCGTAGCGGTGAGGCGCTGCTGCTCGTCACCNCCAGGGAAAAGGGCCTGCTCGCCGCGATCGAGAAGGCGACTCGCCAGCCACTCGCCGAGATGGAACTGCCCACCGCGGAGGATGTGAACGCCCGGCGGGTCGCGAAGTTCCACGACGCGATCACCGCCGCGCTCGACGCGCCAGCCCACGCCGCATTCAGGGACCTGGTCCTTGGCTACACCCACGAGCACGACGTGCCGCTCGTCGACATCGCCGCGGCGCTTGCCGTGATGACCCGCCAGGAACCGGGGGAGTTCCTCCTCCCGCCGGACTCCGCCCCGCCTGTCCGGGAGAGGCCCGCCCGCGGCGTGGGCGGACCACGGCCGGTCTATGCCACCTACCGGATCGGGGTCGGGTATCGCCAGCGGGTCACCCCGGGCCAGATCGTCGGGGCGCTCGCCAACGAGGGCGGCCTGGCCCGGGCGGACTTCGGCCGGATCGACATCCGGGCCGACTACAGCCTCGTCGAACTTCCCACCGAACTGACCAAGGCCACCCAGCAGGCGTTGACCCGCACCCGCATCGCCGGCCAGCCCCTCAACCTGCGCGTCGAACGACCGAGCCGGGAATCCGGTACACGGCCCGGCGCCAGCCGCCGAGGAAAACCCGCCGCCTCCGCCCGCAGAACGCGCCGCCCATCCGACGTCACGCCGTAGAGGCCGTCAGAACATCAGGGCGCTCCCCACGATCGGGCCGCCGCGCGCCACCCCGACGCAACCGAGCGACTCCAACTCGACGAATGTCCCGAGTCGTTCATTCGCTGCCCGAAGGCGGCGAGGGTTTCGAGGATCTCGTCTGCTGCTTGGCCGAGATCAACGGCTCGGAGGACCCAGTTGCGGCGGACCCTGACCTGGGCCCGCGGGAAGGAGATGGCCGGGCACGTCGCACTGACGGCCAGCACGGGCGTGGGGTCTACTTGGGTGATCCGCACAGCCCCTGGCAGCGCGGCACGAACAAGAAAACCAGCGGCCTGCTCCGCCAGTACTTCCCAAGGGCACCGACCTGTGCCGCAGGACCCTCGACTGGAAGACACCCGTCGAGGCGATGAACGAGCAGCTATCCTCACTTCAAGTGGCTGGTGTTGCGACGACCGGTTGAGGTCGGTCAATAGACGTCTATCTTCTATACCAGCCGGCTCGTGGGGATTCTTCCTGGGAGCGGGCACGACTCGAATTTTTCGAACGGGCCTGTCTCCGCCGAGCCCCGGGAGATGCAACCCGCCCGCCGCGGGCTATCTGTAGGAAATCTGACGCGTTGACGTGCATATTGAGTTGCGGCTCGGGCGGTAGGGATGAGATGTTGAGGAATCCACCGTAGGTTCGGACAGATTCCATAATCTTCCTCATGGAGCGTGCTCCGTGCCGGTATTCTGGGACGTCCAGAAATGCTCGGATCAGATGCTCGTCGAATCTTGCCTGGTGGGTTGCTAGTCCATCTCGCGTCCGGTGTCTCTGGTATACTAAATAGAACGAAAGTAACTGGACACGGAT
>NZ_LRTK01000130.1 GCF_001636565.1 Frankia sp. EI5c | reverse complement strand
CAGACGCTGGAGCGCCATCTTGTCCTTGCCGAGGTCGACGCCGTGCTGGCCGTTGAAGGTCTTGATCAGGTGGTCGGTGATGCGCTGGTCCCAGTCGTCACCACCGAGCTTGGTGTCACCGGAGGTCGACTTGACCTCGACGACCCCGTCGCCGATCTCCAGCAGGGACACGTCGAACGTGCCACCACCGAGGTCGAAGACCAGGATCGTCTGCTCCTTCTCGCCCTTGTCCAGGCCGTAGGCGAGGGCNGCGGCGGTCGGCTCGTTGACGATGCGCAGGACGTTGAGGCCCGCGATGGTGCCGGCCTCCGTGGTCGCCTGGCGCTGGGCGTCGTCGAAGTAGGCCGGGACCGTGATCACGGCATCGGACACCGACTCGCCCAGGTATGCCTCGGCGTCCCGCTTGAGCTTCTGCAGGATGCGGGCGCTGATCTCCTGGGGGGTGAAGCCNTTGGAGTCGACCGTCATCTTCCAGTCGGTGCCCATGTGGCGCTTGACGGAGCGGATGGTCCGCTCGACGTTCGTCACGGCCTGCCGCTTTGCGACCTCNCCGACGAGAACCTCGCCGTTCTTCGCGAAGGCCACGACAGACGGAGTCGTCCGGGAGCCCTCGGCGTTGGCGATCACCGTGGGCTCTCCACCCTCCAGCACGCTCACGACGGAGTTCGTGGTGCCGAGGTCGATACCGACCGCTCGTGCCATGTCTGTATGCCTCTCGATCATGTGCCCCGCCTGGTGGAGGCCGGCGGGACGCTTCTGTTGGTGTGAGCCCCGGATCTGGTTCNNGCGCCGAAGCACGTGGTGCGCGCGACCCGTGGTGCCCGAGTGCATCGGGCTCGGCCGCGTGCCCCTCGCATCCGGAGTGAAGCGCCCGGAGTCGACTTGAGTATGGTCCGCTCAGGATGAACGAACCTAGGATAACCCGTCGAACCTGAGTCCTGTCCACTCAGATTTTCTTCGCCGGTACCGCTACTGGAGTCGTAGGTCCAGTTGGTCACCTTACGTGAGGTTCACATCGCTGCGTGGCAGGTCGGTGTCCGAGTCGCCCGGCGCCGCGGCGCGGGCACGGCCGCGCCGCGCGCTGGATCAGACCGGCCCAGCCNGGTACACGTGTCCTGTGCACTGCCTGTCCTGTGCACTGCCTGTCCTGTGCGCGGTCTGTCCTGTGCGCTGTCGGGCGCGCGCCTGCCGACGCGCGGCGCCGGGCACGCTCAGGGCAGACGGCGCCCAGGCGGGTATGACGGCCTTGACGGGGCGGTGCGCTGACCGCCCGAACAGACGGGCCATGCCCGAGCGCCCGCCGGGCCGAGGCGGGGCCGTGGGAGAACGGCCGTTGCGGAGCGTGGCCGTGGGAGGTCGGCGGCTGGGAGGTCGGCGGCGGGGAGGTGGCTGCGGGCGAGCGCGAGCGGGGCCCGGCTGGACGGCAGACCCGTCAGTGTCCCTGCCCGCCGCCGCGGCTCCTGGTGGCCGCCGCGGTTCCTGGGTGGCCACCGCGGCCGGGTGCGGCGACGGCTCGCCCCGAGGTGTCAGGCCGGTCGCCGGACCGCCGGTCGCCGGACCGCCGGTCGCCGGACCACCGGTCGCCGGACCGCCGCCGGCGGCTGCCGTCTCTGGGGATCTACTCGCCCGCGGTCGGCCCCGCTGGCGGGCCCGCGCGGCCGTCGCTGTTGGGCTCACCGGGCGTGGCCGGCTGATCGCCACCAGCCCCCGCCGGGCCCTGGGCGCCGCCCTTGGAGAGCAGGGGCCCACCGGAGGGACGCCCCGAGGGCTCGCCGCGCTCCGGTCGCACCGAGGCCAGAGCGCGGCCGCGGCGGCCGGCGCGTGGCCGGCCGAGGGCCCCCCTGGGCGGCGGCGCGTTCCCGGGCCCGGGAACGCCGAGCAGATCGGCGGACCCCGCGGAGGTGCCCGCCCCGAGTCCCGGCGTGGAGTCGTCTCCCGGCTCGCCGGGGCGAGCCGAAGGCAGACCGGCGCGGTCGATGAGATCGGCCTGCCGGCCGAGGTCGGTCTCGATCTGCGCGAGTCGGTCGAGCATCGCGGTCGCGTCGCCGCCGCTCTCCCGGATGGTGCGCAACGCGTCCATCANGGTGAGCCACTGGTCGCGGTCCACCACGACGTGCTCGGCGAGCCGGTTGGACGAGTAGGGCGGGAACAGTCGCNGTGCGGCGGCGACCACCTGCTGGACCTGCCCCGGGTTGAGGACACCGGNCTTGTGCCGGATGTAGTCGACGACGTCCTTCACGTTGATGACGGTGACGCCTTCGACCGCGCCGTCCTTCCACAGGACGCTGGCCTCGACCATCACCAGGATGGGAAAGTTCGGGATCTTCAGCATGGGAAGCGCCGCCCGCACCTGGTTGCGCACCTCGCCGCCCAGCCAGGCGGTCTTGTCGATCGCGGGCTTGAGGGACTCGCCGTCGACGACGGCGCCGCCCTTGGTGTAGCGGACGACTCCCTTGTTGGTGTCGCTGCTGAGGACCATCNCCCNGCCGGGGCCGACCAGCAGGTGCCCGATGGTGGCCTGCGAGTAGGGGACCGCCCGGTCATGCATGATCACGTAGCCGTGCCGGCGCAACCGGGAGATGGCGCGCGCGGTCTTCCGCTCTGCCTCGGCGGCCTCGCGCAGGGTCTCGACATCCGGCGAGACCCCGAACGCGGCGATGGCCATGCCGCCCGGCCAGATCACAAGCAGGGCCACGAACACGGCGACGCCGAGCCCGGGCAGGCTCAGCCCGAAGCCGATGACGAGGCCGAGCCCCAACCCGACGATCGCCGCCCGGACGGCCGCGCGGGGTACGTCGCGGGCGATGCGGTCACGCCTGACCATTGCCTGGTTCTCGCGCGCCCGGAGATACTCCGTATGCTGAGAGAAGCCGGGCCGACCGGCCCGGCTCGCCGCCGGCCTGGTGCTTGTCGCCATCGTGCCCACCATGGATCGCAGGGTCATCAACGTCGTCGGGCCCGTCCCGGGGACGCGCCGGCGGCCCTGGCGACGNCATCGCCGGCCGGCCGGCCACGCACCCGGACTGGCGCAGCATGAAACCGTGCCCGCCCGGACCAGGGCACCCACCCATGTTGGACGGGTACCCGCGGTCATCACAAGAGTTGACATTGACACTCGGGATGATCCACGGGTTGGGGAGCCGCTGCTCGGCGGGTCGCCGCGGCACGTGCCGCCGGGCCGCTGACCGGAAAGGGCGCCAGTGGTCCTGGTCGGGGCTCGTGGNGTGGCTGGACGGGAGCGGACAGTGCGGAGAGTCGTGGTTCTGGCGGTTGCCTGCCACTCAAAGTAGCAGGCTCCCCGTTGGGTTGGGCAGGATCAGCCCAACGGGAACCCGATCCCGCGACGCTCGGACCACGTCGTGGCAGGGTTCGGGGNGGCGGCGGAGAAAGCACGGCCGGGCCGACGCCATGCATCGGCCAGCCNGCACCGTCGTGGGGAGTCGGAGATGTGGTGGAGTGTCACCGGTGATCCGGACGTGTCTCTGGTCACTCCGGTGGTCGCCGGTCGCACGGTCGCGGCGAGTCTTGCTTCTCGGAGCCGGGCCGGCGGCTGTCGCGCATCGTGTCGTGGTCGCGGANGGCTTCGGAATGGTGGCCGCCCGTAGATCCGTAGCCGGGATCAGCAAGTTACCGGCCGGTACGAGTAGGCTCGCCGCGNCGTCAGGNAGCACGGAGACCTCAGCAGCACGGGGATAGCAAAGACTGATGGAGGACCTGTGAGAATCGCGATCGGTGGAGCGATCACGCTGATCGCTCTCGCGGTGGCCGGCCGCCGCGTCTTCTGGCTCACCAGGCTGATCAGATCCGGCCAGCCCGCCGAAGGGCGGCTCGACGATCTGCCGACCAGGATCTGGACGGAGATCAGCGAGGTCGGCGGACAGNGCAAGCTCCTCAAGTGGTCTGTGCCCGGACTGGCGCACTTCTTCACCTTCTGGGGCTTCACCATCCTCGGGCTGACGATCGTCGAGGCCTACGGAGCCCTGTTCGACCACGACTTCCACATCNCGCTGTTCGGCGACTGGGCGATCATCGGGTTCCTGGAGGACTTCTTCGCGGTCGCCGTCCTCGCGGGCCTGCTCACCTTCACCATCATCCGGCTGCGTAACGCCCCCGCCNGGCTGGACCGCAAGTCGCGCTTCTACGGCTCCCACATCGGCCCGGCCTGGGTCATCCTCGGCATGATCACCCTGGTCATCGTGACCCTGCTGATCATGCGTGGCGCGCAGTTCNACGCCGGCACCCACCCGCAGGGCGACACCAAGTNGGCGTTCGCGTCCTGGCTGGTCAGCGAGCCGCTCAGCGCCTTCTCCGNGCACACGAACGAGGACATCGAGACCGCGTTCCTGCTGCTCAACATCGCGATCATCATGGGCTTCCTGGTGCTCGTGGTCTACTCCAAGCACCTGCACATCGGGCTCGCGCCGATCAACGTCATCCTGAAGCGCGAGCCGGTGGCGCTGGGCCCGCTGGGCACGACTCCNGACATCGAGAAGCTGATGGAGGAGGACGAGCCGATCGTCGGTGTCGGCAAGGTCGNGGACTTCTCCTGGNAGGCCATGCTCGACTTCGCCACCTGCACCGAGTGCGGGCGGTGCCAGAGCCAGTGCCCCGCCTGGAACACCGGCAAGCCGCTGTCGCCCAAGATCCTGATCATGGACCTGCGGGACCACCTCTTCGCGAAGGCTCCCTACCTCCTCTCCACCAAGGGCGCCGAGGAGGGTGAGGAGGCGTCGAAGGCGGTCACCGGTGTCTCCGAGGACGCCTCCAAGAAGCACGCCGTGCACCATGTGCCCGAGTCCGGCTTCGGCCGGGTGCCCGAGCCCGGCCAGCCGCAGGTCGACCGCCCGCTCGTCGGCACGGAGGAGGAAGGCGGGGTCATCGACCCCGACGTCCTGTGGTCGTGCACCAACTGCGGGGCGTGCGTCGAGCAGTGCCCGGTGGACATCGAGCACGTCGACCACATCGTCGACATGCGCCGCTACCAGGTCATGATCGAGTCGGCGTTCCCGTCCGAGGCCGGCGTGA
>NZ_LRTK01000129.1 GCF_001636565.1 Frankia sp. EI5c | reverse complement strand
GGCGAGCAGATCCCGGACGAGGTCGAGTACCTCTACTGGGTCGGCTGCGCCGGCGCGATCGAGGACCGGGCCAAGAAGGTCGCCCGCTCGTTCGCCGAGCTGCTGCACACCGCCGGGGTCGAGTTCGCCATCCTCGGCAGCCAGGAGTCCTGCACCGGTGACCCGGCGCGCCGCCTCGGCAACGAGTACCTGTACCAGGAGATGGCCAAGGCCAACATCGAGCTGCTGAACGAGACGGGCGTCAAGAAGATCGTGGCGACCTGCCCGCATTGCTTCAACAGCCTCGCGCGGGAGTACTCCTCGCTCGGCGGCAGCTTCGAGGTCGTCCACCACACGCAGCTGCTCGGCAAGCTCGTCGAGGAGCGCAGGCTCGTNCCGATCACCCCGATCGACTCCTCGGTGACCTACCACGACCCGTGCTTCCTGGGCCGGCACAACAAGGTCTACACCCCGCCGCGCGAGATCCTCGAGGCCATTCCGGGTATCCGGGGGCAGGAGATGCACCGCTGCAAGGAGCGTGGCTTCTGCTGCGGCGCCGGCGGCGCGCGCATGTGGATGGAGGAGAAGATCGGCAAGCGGGTGAACGTCGACCGCATGGAGGAGGCCCTGGGCCTCGATCCCGATGTGGTCTCGNCCGCCTGCCCGTTCTGCATCGTGATGCTCTCCGACGCGGTCACCGAGAAGAAGCTCGCGGGCGAGGCGAAGGACAGCGTCGAGGTCCTGGACGTGTCGCAGCTGCTGGCCCGCTCGCTGGTCGCGCCCGCCCCGCCCACGCCGGCCGCGGCCGCCTCGGCGGAAGGCGCGTAGGCACGCAGGAGAGCGGCGCATAGGAGAGCAGCGCGCGGGCGCGAGCACACCGGCGCTCACCTGAGCGGACGAACGGGAACGGGGCGTGGCCACACCGGCCGCGCCCCGTTCCCGTTCCGTTCCGTTCTGGTGGACGGACGCCCGCTTCGCGCTGGACGGACGTTCGCCGGAACCCCGGGCGGGCTCAGGCGCCGCCGGCCCCGTCCTGGATCTCGGGGACCGTCGCCCGGGTGAAGTCGCGGTAGGCCCGGGACGGTGTCGGCCCGCGCTGCCCCTGGTAGCGCGATCCGTAGATCTCCGAGCCGTAGGGGTGCTCGGCCGGTGTCGACAGCCGGAAAAGACACAGCTGACCGATCTTCATGCCTGGCCAGAGCTTGATCGGCAGGGTGGCGACGTTGGACAGCTCCAGCGTCACATGCCCGGAGAAACCCGGGTCGATGAATCCGGCGGTGGAGTGGGTGAGCAGCCCCAGCCGCCCCAGGCTGGACTTTCCCTCCAGCCGGCCGGCGAGGTCGTCCGGCAGCGTCACGACCTCCAGGGTCGACCCCAGCACGAACTCGCCGGGATGCAGCACGAACGGCTCGTCGCCCTCCGGTGCCACCAGCTCGGTGAGGTCCTCCTGCTCGATGGCCGGGTCGATGTGGCTGTAGCGGTGGTTNTGGAACACGCGAAAGGCACGGTCCAGCCGCAGGTCGACGCTGGAGGGCTGGATGAGGCGCTCGTCGTAGGGGTCGAGCCGGACCCGTCCGGTCATGATCTCGGCANGGATATCCCGGTCTGACAACAGCACCTGTCGGACGCTACCGCAGAGGCGCGGTTTGTTGCCCCGGTGTGGAAGACGGGGGTTCCAGGGTAGGAGATCCTCGAATCCGTACGGAGTCGTCGCTATCGCTGGACGTCGCCGTCACCGACGGTGACGATGTCTCGTGCGGGAAACGCTGATCCAGGATGGGGACCGATGCTGGGGCTACCGGATCACATCAGGGCATGTCTGTTCGATCTCGACGGTGTGCTGACCCGCACCGCCGCCGTACACGCCGCCGCCTGGAAGGAGATGTTCGACGACTTCCTGGAGAACTGGGCCCGGCGTTCCGGCGACCCGTTCGTCCCGTTCGACATCGCCACCGACTACGCCGACCACGTCGACGGGCGGCCGCGGGCGGACGGTGTGCGGGCGTTCCTGAACTCGCGNGGCATCCACCTGCCCGAGGGCACGCCGGCGGACCCGCCCTCAGGTCTGACGATCAACGCGCTGGCGACCAGGAAGAACCTGCTGCTGCTGGCGAAGATCGAGTCGGGTGGGGTGGAGGTCTTCGACGGCTCCGTCCGGTNCCTGGAGGAGCTGGAACGCGCCGGGATCCCGCGGGCGGTGGTGTCGTCCAGCGCGAACTGTGCCGAGGTGGTGCGGGCCGCGGGGATCGAGCACCTGCTGCTGGCGCGGGTCGACGGCCTCGTCGCCGAGGAGCGCGGGCTGGCGGGGAAGCCCGCCCCGGACACGTTCCTCGCCGGCGCGGAGGCGCTGGGCGTGCCGCCGGAGGCCGCCGCGGTCTTCGAGGACGCGGTGGCGGGCGTGCAGGCCGGGCGGGCCGGGCGGTTCGGCCACGTGGTCNGGGTCGACCGGGTCGGGCACGCCGCGGCGCTGCGGAGCAACGGCGCTGACATCGTCGTCGAGGATCTGGCCGATCTGCTCGGCGACCGCCGGGTAGCCGGTGTGGGTGTGGGCGTGGGTGCGACTGGTGGTGGTGCGGCCGGCGCGACCGCGGCCCGGAGAACCGTGTGATCAGCAGGCCGACCTATCCCATCGAGGCCTGGTCACTGACCGAGCACGGGCTCGACATCGACGACCTCTCCCGCTCCGANTCCCTGTTCGCGCTGTCGAACGGGCATGTGGGGCTGCGGGGCAACCTTGACGAAGGAGATCCGCACGGGTTGCCCGGCACCTACCTGAACTCCGTCCACGAGCTGCGCCCGCTGCCGTATGCGGAGGCCGGGTACGGCTATCCCGAATCTGGGCAGACCGTCATCAACGTCACCAATGGCAAGATTATTCGGCTGCTGGTGGACGACGAGCCGTTCGACGTGCGGTACGGGGACCTCCGCAAGCACACCCGAACCATCGACTTCCGGGACGGAGTGCTGCGCCGGGAAGCCGACTGGGTGTCACCGGCCGGGCAGCGAATCAAGATCCGCTCCTGTCGGCTGGTCTCGTTCACCCAGCGCTCCGCCGCCGCGATCTTCTACGAGATCGAGCCCGTCGACGACCCGGCCCGGGTCGTCGTCCAGTCCGAGCTGGTCGCCAACGAGCAGCTACCCACCCGCAGGGGGGACCCGCGCGCCGCCGCGGTCCTGGAGTCGCCACTCGTCTCGGAACGGCACCGCGCCCGCGACACCATGGTCGAACTCGTCCACAGCACCCGGCACAGCGACATCCGGGTCGCCGCGGCGATGGACCACATCTTCGACGGCCCCCGCTCCCTCGGCGTCAGCTCCGAAAGCGAACCCGACGCCGGACGGGTGACCGCGACAGCGGTGCTGGCACCCGGTGAGAAGCTGCGAATGGTCAAGTTCCTCGCCTACGGCTGGTCCGAGCAGCGCTCGCTGCCCGCCCTGCGCGACCAGGCCGCCGCCGCGCTGGTCGCCGCCCGCCAGACCGGCTGGCAGGGCCTGGTCGACGAACAGCGCGAATACCTCAGGCAGTTCTGGCACTGCGCCGATGTCGAGGTGGACGGCGACGCCGAGGTGCAGCAGGCCGTGCGCTTCGCGCTCTTCCACGTGCTGCAGGCCGGCGCGCGCGCCGAGCGCCGCGCGATTCCCGCGAAAGGACTCACCGGCCCGGGCTACGACGGCCACGCCTTCTGGGACAGCGAANGCTACGTCCTGCCCGTACTGACCTACACCGCGCCGGCCGCCGCCGCCGACGCGCTGCGCTGGCGGCACTCCATCCTGCCCCCGGCCCGCGAACGCGCGCAGCTGCTCAACCTCGAGGGCGCCGCGTTCCCATGGCGGACGATCCACGGCGAGGAATGTTCCGGCTACTGGCCGGCCGGCACCGCCGCCTACCACGTGAACGCGGACATCGCCGACGCGGTCATCAGATACGTGTGGGTCACCGAGGACGAGGACTTCGAGGTCGAAGTCGGCCTGGAGATCCTCATCGAGACGGCGCGGCTCTGGCGCTCCCTGGGCCACCACGACCTTTCCGGACGCTTCCGGATCGACGGCGTGACCGGCCCGGACGAGTACTCCGCGCTGGCCGACAACAACGTCTACACCAACCTGATGGCGCAGCGGAACCTCATCGGCGCCGCCAACGCCGTGCAGCGCCACCCGGAACGTGCCAAGGCCTTCGGGGTGGACGCCGAGACCGCCGCCAACTGGCGGGACGCCGCCGAGGACATGTTCATTCCCTACGACGAGCACCTCGGCGTCCATCCACAGTCCGAAGGATTCACCCACCACCAGGTGTGGGACNTCGAGAACACCAGGCCGGAGCAGTACCCGCTGCTACTGCACTTCCCGTACTTCGACCTCTACCGCAAGCAGGTGGTGAAACAGGCCGACCTCGTGCTCGCCATGCAGCGGCGCAGCGACGCCTTCACCGCGGAACAGAAGGTGCGCAACTTCGCCTACTACGAAGCGCTCACCGTCCGGGACTCGTCCCTCTCAGCCTGTTGTCAGGCCGTCCTGGCCGCCGAATGCGGGCACATGTCGCTCGCACACGACTACCTGCGCGAAGCCGCGTTCATGGATCTGAAGGACATCGAGCACAACACCGGGGACGGACTGCACGTGGCCTCCCTCGCCGGCAGCTGGATCGCGCTCGTCGAGGGCTTCGGCGGCCTGCGGGACACCGGCCGGCTGCTCTCCTTCGCCCCCCGGCTGCCCGAAGGACTCACCAGACTCGCGTTCGGCCTGCGGGTCCGCTCCCGCCACCTGCGGGTCGAGGTCATGGACTCCTCTGCCACCTACACCGTGGTCGAAGGCGAAGGGATCACGATCCTGCACCACGGTGAACAGGTCAGGGTGCAGCCCGGCCAGCCCTGCAGACTGGACGTCCCCCCCATCCNCGAGCGGGCGCGACCNNGGCAGCCACCCGGCCGCGAACCGCTGCGCTTCCTGCACAAGGTCAACGACGACGAGGTTAAGCGCGCCGAGACGCACCGTAATGAGAACCGCGCTGAAACCAGCCGGACGGTCACGGAACCGGCCCCGGACCGGCGCGGGGACGGCGGATCCGACAAACCCGACCACTGACGGCGGCGCCGCCCGGGGTGGCGGGTGCCCCACCCGGCGGCGACGTCCGGTAGGATGCGGTTGCATCACGCGGGCGTAGTTCAGAGGCAGAACACGAGCTTCCCAAGCTTGCAACGCGGGTTCGATTCCCGTCGCCCGCTCCACTCCTTCCGCCCCTGGTCAGAGCTATATGCCGACCAGNGGCGAAGATCTTTCTAGACGGTCAGAATCGGGCTACGGGCCATCCACGGGCCACTAGGCCGGCACGAGTGCCCCCGCGGCGCCGTCGTCGGGGTCCTCCTCGTCCGGTGAGCTGGCCTGCTCCGGGGCCTTCTGGCGGGCGGTGAGCCGCGCGTTGACGGCGTCCGCGAGGCCGTGTCCGCCTCGGTCGAAGCGTGCTGGTAGATCAGCGCGGCGCGGGGCGAGTCGTGCCCCATGCGGGTCATCAGGTCGCGCAGGCTCGCCCCGGCGTCTTCGACGCCAACGTGTTGCCCGTGTGGCGCAGGTCGTGGAAGTGCAGACCCGGTGCGCCGATCGCGGCCACCGCGTCCGCCCACTTCACGAGCGTGCGGAAGTTGCCGCGCCGCAGAAGCGCGCCCTTCGGGCCGGTGAACACGTAGGCCGTGNGGGCGTCGGCCACGTAGTCGGCGAGGTGGGCTTGCAGGTCGGGGAGGATGCCGGCGGGTAGTGCCACCGCGCGCATGCCCGCACGGGACTTCGGTGGCCCCAGCACGACCCCT
>NZ_LRTK01000128.1 GCF_001636565.1 Frankia sp. EI5c | reverse complement strand
AGCTCGACCAGTGGCTGCTGCGGGTGAACCTCGACATCCTGCTTCAGGAGTGAGACGGGGTGGTTCGGCGCGGCAGGTCGGGTGGCTGGCCCGAGGTCGGGGCGGCCGTGGTGGCGAGGCCGTGGTGACACGATTGTCTGATCGGATGGGACATCCGGGGTGGCGAGCCGGGTCGCGAGGCCCGGCGAGCGACGGCTCCGGGCCGGTACCGGGACACCGCCGCCCCGCCCCTGCGACGTCCAGCTCTCCGCCCGCGGGCACCTCGGCCCGCGGCGGCCCGGTCGAGGCACGGCCACCGGACCACCGCACCCGACCGAACCCGCCACAACGCCGCCACCAGGGCTTTCAGAGCCCGCACAGGCCCCGAAACAGCCCCCACCCACCCCCGCGCCGCCCGTCCACGGGTGTTCGCCGACGGCGACTGAGGGGCTCGTTGTGTCTCCGCTCCCGCCGGGGTTGCGCCTCGTCCGCCGTCGGGGTTGTCAACACCTTTCCCGAGGAGGCACGCAGAGCTCTTCAGTCGCCGCATCGCGACTCCCGCGCCGGCACCCGAAATGCCGGCCGTCGCTGTCAGATCACCGAACGCATCCGCCTGCCCCCGCTATGCCGGAGACCCGCAGGGGTCGAGGTTCACGGGAAGCACCCTGGGAGGGGCGTGCGCGACGAGCCGCGCCGAAATGAAATCGGGGCGCTCGCCCGGTCTGGTGGGGGAGTCCTCCGTGCACCTCCGCCGATGCGGCCGAGGTGCTGGTAAGCGAAGTCGACAGGAAATCGGCGATGGTGGTCGCCGATGCGGCGATCAGCAGTACGCAGAGAACACGCAGGAGAGGTCCACGGCGTTGTGGTGGGAGGGCTCCTGACCCGCTCTCGACACGTCATATTCGAGCTACGGATCCGTTGCGGCACGGCGTGGTCGTGGTCGTGGTCTCCGAGGGGAGCGGAGCCACGACGATTACCAAAATGGCAGCAGTGAAAGGGTGCCGCAACTTTCTCAGGAAACCCCCGGCCGAGGCGCGGNGACCCAACGCGAGAGCGACGACCGGCGGCGTCGGTCAGTCGTCACGAAAGGTGAGCTACAGATGGGGGGCAAAGCGGGCTTCTCGTGACATAGCGCCGCCTCCGTCAAGCTCATCGACTACTGCTATCGCGCGTATCGGTGTACTATCCGTAAGATTTGTGATCCGAGACACACCAGGTTCTGAAATGTGGAAGAAACACGTGGCCGGCCGCCTATGCCTCGGTCTTCCTCGCGCGNGGTTCGAGTGCGGCGGGACCGAAGGCTCGCGTCGAACTGTTCTGCTGACAACGGGGTATCACTTCTGTCATAGTCCAACTCCGGAGCCCGCAGTCCGCAAGGGCCACGCGTCCGCGCGGGCCCGACTGGCTGTCGGGCGCGCTCACATTGCTCGCTCGCCGTCGCGTGAGTGTGGAAGGAAGGACACCGCGAGGCCGGTGGATACCGTCGTCCGGTAGGTGCTTCCTGTCGGGCAGGTCATTGAACGGAGTTCTGGTCGCCTGCCGCCAGAATTGGATTACATTCCTCGGCCGCAGCGCCCTGCCGCGGCCCGGTTATTTCTCCAGGAGCCACCGGATCATGGGTTGCCCAGCTCGATACCCGCCGCATCTCCGTGCCCTCGCGGCCACCCGGGTCGCCCTCTCGTCCGGCCGGGCCCGCCCGCGGAATCCGGCGCAGGGCTGATCTGATCATCGGCTGACCAGTTCGGAGGATTGCGCTCGGTGAGTCGATCTCGACAGCCCGCGAAAGTCCCAGCCCGCCCCGATCACGGCCGCGGCCGCGGCCGCGAGGCGGCGGCTTCCCATGCTTCGGGTCCGCCGCGCCGAACGGCGCCCGGAGGCACCACGTTACCGCTCCAGACAGCTGCCACGGTCACCTACACCCGACCGTTGTACCGAGTGCCTGCGGGTGAGAGGCGTCCCCCGTCGACAGCGGTGCGCGGTCGGCATCGCCGGCCGGCCGTACGGCCGGCGGCGCGGCATCGCCGGGTGCATCGCCGGCCGGCTGCCCATCGCAGGCGGCGAAGGCACCGTGGTCTCATCCGTACCGCGCTGCTGCCGGCGCTGCTGGCGTCAGCGCTGCTCCTCTTCTGCGCGGCCGGGACACCTGCCAGGAACAACGACCGAAGTACGGCGGACGGCCCGGCGCCCACGCAACTGCGCCCCGGTGACTGGGCGATGCCTGTCCTGCGCCCTGCCACGTCGGGTGCCAGGACTCCGACCATCCCCCCGACGGCCGTCCTGGCGCAGGACGCCGCCAGCGTCGCCGGTGGCGGCCCCGCCAGCGAGACGGCCGCGGCCGTCACTCTGCGAGCCGGCGAGTCGGGTATTCCCGCCCGGTTGCTGCTCGCCTACCGCGAGGCCGCCGACATCCTCGCGGCGGAGCTGCCCGGCTGCCACCTGAGCTGGGAACTGCTCGCCGCGATAGGGAAGATCGAATCTGGTCATGCCGCTGGTCGGCCGATCGGCCCGGACGGCACCATCAGCCGGCCGATTCTCGGCCCCCCACTCGACGGTTCCGCCGGGGTCGCGCTCATTCGCGACACCGACGGCGGCAAGCTGGATCACGACATGACGTACGACCGTGCCGTCGGCCCGATGCAGTTCATTCCCACCACCTGGGCGGGTGCGGGGCGGGATGGCAACGGCGACGGAAAGCGGGATCCCCACAACATCCATGACGCGACGCTTGCCGCTGGCTTCTATCTGTGTGCCCACAACCGTGACCTGGCCGAGCCGGCGCAGCTGCGCGCGGCGATCTACGCCTACAACCCGTCGGACGCCTATGTCCGCACCATTCTCGCGTGGATGCGCGGTTACCAGAACGCGGCGGTTCCGGCAGCGGGCACGGAGACGGCAACTGACCCGCCGAGCGTGTCGGCCGTCGCCGACCCCGATGCCCACGCCGACGCCGATGCCCACGCCGACCCCGAGTCCGAGCCGGTGGCGGTCCCGACGAGCGGGCCCGACGTCGCGGCGGCACCCGCCGCTCCCGGCAGCGGCCCGGTTCCGGTCGTCTCACCCGATCCGGACCGGGACGACCAACCCGCGCCGACGATCACCGTTGACGGGACGGACCTCGTCGTCGTCCCACTGACTCCACGGTCCTCGGCTGCCTCGCAGCCAACCTCGCCAGCGCCCCCGCAGCCAGCCAGGACGGAGGAGCCCACACCCGCCGTCCCGCCGACGGCGGAGCCGACCTCGGCCGCCGCGGTGCCGGCGGCACCGACCGCCACGCCGCACCCTGCAGAGTCGGCTTTCGGGACCGCTGCCGAGAACAGCGGCGGGGGTGGGGAATAGGCGCTGGTACCGGGGCGAGCTCCGGGCGGGTGCGCGCGGGCGGAACACACGCGGCCGGCGTTCGGCGACGCCGACCGAGAGCGGGTCAGGATGTGTGCCGCTGGTCGAGGTCGCTCCTCGGCTGTGTCCCCGGCTCCGCGCCGCGGACGGCTCCGGCCCGGCGCACGCTCCTTCTGGCGCGGATGATTCTGGCGGAGAGCCAGGCGCCGTCAATCAGCAGAACGCACAGGACCAGGCCGTCCGTGCGGAAGCCGAAGATGGAGCCGGCGGCACGTGCGGCTGCCACTGACACGGCTACCAGCGCGACGAACGCGCCGAGAAGAAGGGGGCGGCTGCGAAGGAAGCCGAGAACCTCTCCCGGCCCGACGAGCCTGCCCTGCGGGCCGGGCCGACGGCGCCGGAGAAGCCTGGTTTTCCGCCCGGGCGATGAGCCTTTCGCCATGGTCAGAGCAGCCGCAGCCGACGTTCGGCGACGCCGACCGACAGCCGTTGCCCCCAGGCGAGGGTGATCGTGTCGGTCTCGATGCCGTCGCCGAAGACGATCAGGTGCTCGGACTCGACCCGCAGCTCGAGGCGGGCCGGGGCGGGCAGCAGACCTTCGACCAGGCCGGTTCCGGTGCTCGGTGACGGCCAGGCCTCCCGCACGAACCAGACCAGACCGGCGGTGTCCGCAGCGGGCAGCGGCAGGCGGCTGCTCCGCTGCTGCCACACCGAGCGGCACCAGCCGCTGCAACCCGTTCCCGTCCCCACCAGCAGGCCGGACGAGGCCTGCCGTTCCGCGCGGACGGCGCCGGCGCTGTCCGGGGCGGCGAGCTGGTAGCGGGCGGTCTGGTGGGAGGGATGGCCGACGTAGATCTCGTTGAGCGCCAGCAGCCGCTGGCCGTCGTCCGAAACCGCTTCGACCATCGTGGCCGTCCGGGCGCCGGCCGGGCCGCCGGCCGCGGCCGGGCTCCCCGAGCCCGCCGCGCGGAGCAGCCCGGCCAGCTCACCGACCGGGTGGCGCACCAGGACGCCGGGGTTGCGGCCCGGTTCCGGGTCGATGCCGATGACCGGCTGGCCGTCGAGGTACTTGGCCACGTTGGCCACCAGCCCGTCCTGGCCGACACAGACGATCAGGTCGTCCGGCGCGAACAGGAAGCGGTCGAGATCGGAGCGCTCCACCTCGCCGCGTCGCCAGTCGGCGGGCACGGTGGCGAGCACCGCCTGGCGGGCAGCGCTCACGGCCGCGTCCCGCTCCCGCACCTCGGCCAGATCCCGCCCGCGGCTGGCGAGGAAGAATGCGGCCTGGCCGGCGGTGCCGTGCCGTTCGATGAGCTCGGCGTATTCGGTGCGCCGGTGCACCAGCACGACCCGCGGGGTGAGCGTGCCCATCAGGCGTCGCCGGTCCGCGCCGCGCCGGCCAGCCTGCTCAGCAGGTCGCTCAGGACGTCCGGAGTGATGGTGAGTGCCTGGATGTCGGGAAGCCTGCCGGCCAGGTCACGGACGGCCAGCGTCATCGCCGCGCGGTTGTCCAGGCCGTGCAGGGCCTCCACCCGGGCCCGCTCGGCCGAGGCCTCGGCGCTCCCGATCCGCTCGATCTCCTCGGCTCGGGCGGCGGCGGCCAGCCGGGTCGCCGCGGCCGCGCCCGCCGCGGTGAGCTGCGCGTGCTCGGCCTGCGCCTCGACCGCGATCCGGCCCGCCGCCGCCTTCTCCGTCGCGGCCCGTCGCTCGTTGGCGCCGCGCCGGGTCACCAGCTCCTCCTCGCGGCGGGCCAGCTCGATCTGGTTCTGCATCTCGTTCTCGGCGATGCGGCGCTCCTGCTCCACGGCGAGCGCGCGGCGGCCGTAGGTGGCCCGGTCGGCCTCGGCCTGCACCTGCTCCCGGGTGGGCGTGCGCAGCGCCTTCTCCAGCTCGGGTTCGGGCCGGATCGCGACCACCCGGACGCCGACCACGGCCACCCCGGTCGCGCTCAGTCGTTCGTCGGCCATCAGCCCGGCCGCGATGCGCTGCCGAATGGCCGGCACGCCGTCGACCAGGGCGCCCGTCAGCGTCGTGTGGGCCAGCAGGTCGAAGGCATGCTGCTGGGCGGTCTCGACGATCAGGCCGCCGAGCTGCTCCAGCGGACTCGAGCGCCAGGCTCCGGTCTCCGGGTCGATGCCGAAGTCGAGCCGGCTCGCGGCGAGCGCGGGCGCGGCCACCCGGTAGGTTACGGTCGCCTGCACCGCCACATCCTGGAAGTCCGAGGTGCGGGCGTGGAAGAGCAGCGGGAGTTCCCGGTCCTCCACCGGGATCTCGCTGATCACCGCGGTGCGGGGCCGGTACCAGAAGCTGAGGCCGACCCCCTCGTGCCGGGTCTTCCCGCCGCTGAGATGGCGGACATACGCGGTCGGGGTGCCCCGCAGATGACGCAGGAACGGGGCGCGGCTGATGTCCGCCACGGTGGCCTCCTTGCCGGGGTGGCCGGCCCGACCGGTTGGTGGCGCGGTCGATCCAGCCCGGATGTCTTGATCCCGTCGAAGTGACGATAACTGGGACATGCGGTTCTCGTCAATATGACGAGATTGCCGGTACAGTCGGCAACGTGACGGACCACAAGCTCGGGACGGACCGCCGGCCGCGGGCGGCCGCGCCGCTGACCGCGGGCGGCTACGCCGCCTACGGCGTGACGGTCGACCTGGTAATCCTGACCATCCGGGCGGACCAGCTCTGCGTGCTGCTCGTCCGCCGCGGCCTGGAACCGTTCGCGGGGGCGTTCGCGCTGCCCGGCGGCTTCGTCCGCCCGGACGAGACGCTGGCGACAGCCGCCCGCCGGGAGCTGGCGGAGGAGACCGGCCTGCGACTGGCCGAGCCGCGGGCGGCCGACCATCCATCCAGCCCCAGCCCCAGCCCCAGCCCCAGCCCCAGCCCGGTGATCTTGCCGGGCGTTCATCTGGAGCAGTTGGCTGCCTATGGCGCGGTCGACCGGGATCCGCGGGCGAGAATCGTGACGATCGCCTTCCTGGCACTCGCGCCCGACCTGCCCGAGCCGCGGTCCGGCACGGACGCGGCGGCGGCCGATTTCGTCTCGGTGGCCGCGCTCGCCGGCGCGGCGGAACCGGCTGCCGCCGGGAACGTTGGCTCCGGCTTGTCCCTGGCCTTCGACCATGCGGCGATCCTCGCCGACGGGCTGGAACGGGCCCGGTCGAAGCTGGAGTACACCGCGCTGGCCACCGCGTTCTGCCCGGCCGAGTTCACCGTGGCCGAGCTGCGCCGGGTGTATGAGATCGTCTGGGACGCTCCGCTCGACCCGCGCAACTTCCACCGCAAGGTCACCGGAACGCCCGGATTCCTGGAGCCGACAGGTCGCTCGACCACGCGGGACGGCGGCCGGCCGGCGGCGCTCTACCGCCGGGGAACGGCCGAGATCCTCCATCCGGCGATGCGCCGGCCGCGCCCGGCTGCCGGTTGACGGCCGGCAGCGGCCTGGCCGCGCAGCCACCCGGCCACCCGGCTACTCGGCCACCTGACTGGTCGGGCCGACCGGGGCTTCGCGGGCGGCGCGCGGCCACAGCCAGTGCGCGAAGGCGACCAGCGGCAGCAGCGCGGCGAAGATCGCGACCCCGGACCAGCCGTGCGCCTGGTAGATCGCTCCGGCCAGCGCGGAGCCGATCGCACCGCCGGCGAACATCGAGGCCAGGTACACCGCGTTCATCCGCGCGCGGGACTCCGGCCGGGTCGTGTAGATCTCGCGCTGGCCGAGGATCATCGTCGTCTGCACCCCGAAGTCCAGCAGGAGGCCGGCCACGGCGAGCGCGATCACCGAACGGTCGGCGACCAGCGCCAGCAGCATCGAGCCCGTGGCGAGCAGCAGGCCGGCGCCGGTCGCGACCCGGGTGCGGCCCTGGTCGCCGAGCCTCCCCGCGAGCGGTGCCGCGGCGGCGCCTCCGGCTCCGACCAGGGCGAAGAGGCCGATCGCGACCTGACTCAGATGGTGTCGCTCGTGCAGTTCGTAGGCGATCGACGTCCAGAAGGCGCTGAAGGCTCCGAACATCAGGGTCTGGTAGATGGCCCGCCGGCGCAGCACCGGCTCGTGTCGGAGCAGGTCGAGCAGGGAGGCGATCAGGGCCGGATAGTTCGGGCCCGCCGCGGGCCGTCGTTCGGGCAGCACCTTCATCGCGGTGAGCACCACCACGATCATCAGCGCCGCGGACAGCCCGTACACCCAGCGCCAGGACAGCGCCGCCGCGACGAGACTGGACGTCGTGCGGGCGAGCAGGATCCCGAGCAGCAGCCCGCTCATCACCCGGCCGACGACGGCCCCCTCCCGCCCGGGTGGTGCCAGATGCGCCGCGAACGGCACCAGCACCTGAGCGACGGTGGACGTCGTCCCGACCACGAGCGCCGCGACCATGAAGACCGACAGTGACGGGGCCACGCCCGCGGCCACCAGCGCGATGGCGGCGCCGCTCACGAGGCAGACGGCGAGGCGCCGGTTCGCCACCAGGTCGCCGAGCGGGACGATCAGCAGCAGGCCCAGCGCGTAGCCGATCTGGGTGACGGTCACGACCAGCGCCGTCTCGCCCTGGCTGGTGCCGAAGGCCGCCGCCAGCTGGCTCAGGATCGGCTGCGAGTAGTAGAGGTTGGCGACGGCCAGCCCACACGCCACGGCCAGGAAGAGGGTCACGGCACGCAGTCGTCGGGGATCGTCGCGCACCTGGCGGAATGTCGCGGTTGTCTCACCCATGATCAACCTTTGATAGTGAACGTAGCGTTCACGAAACTATATATCTGTACGCCGCGTTCATAAACTAGGCTGGGAGTGTGACGGAGGACGTACCCGCGATCCGCCCGGCGGGCGCCGACTCAGCCCCGGCCGCTCCCGCCCGTCCAGTCGCGCCCCGTCCTGCTTCCGCCCGTCCTGCGTCAGCTCATCCCGGGCCGGCCCGTCCTGCGTCAGCCCGCCCCGGGCCCGGCCGGCCGCGCAGCGAGCAGGCCCGGCTCGCGATCCTCGACGCCGCCGCCGAGCTGCTGATCGAAGGTGGCCTCGCCGCCGCCACCATGGAGGCGATCGCGGCGCGGGCCAAGGTCAGCAAGGTGACGATCTACAAATGGTGGCCGAGCCGGGGCGCCGTGGCGGTGGAGGCGTACTTCCACCGCTACCGGCCCCAGATGGGCCTCTTCGACTCCGGCGACCTCGCCCGCGACCTGACAGCACAGATCACCCAGATGGTGGACGCCTTCCGCGGCCGGGCCGGCGCGATCATGGCTGAGCTGATCGGCGCGGCCCAGACGGATCCGGCACTCGCGGACCAGCTGCGCGCACGGTGGATCCAGCCCNGCCGGGACGCCAGCACCACGCTGATCCAGGCCGCCGTCACCCGCGGCGAACTGCGGTCCGACCTCGACGTCCAGACCGGGCTGGATCAGCTGTTCGGCCCGGTCTACTTCCGCCTCCTCGTCCGCCACCTGCCGCTGGAGGAGGAAATGCCCGCGGCGCTCGTCCGCACCTTCCTCGACGGGGCGCGGTCGACCCTCGACGGGGCGCGGTCAACGCCCTGAGCGCACCGGCGGTCGCCGTCCGGGGCATGCGGCGGTCCGGGCGTGTGCGCGGGCCGTCGCGAGCAGGAGGTCCTCGCTGGTCGCCGGTCGGGGGCGGGTGGCCGGGCGCAGCCCGTGACGGGCCAGCGCCGTGCGGGCGCCGGTGTTGTCGGCGCCGTAGAGGAGCGCGACCAGGCGCCGGGTCCCCGCGCGCTCGGCCACGGCGGCGGATTCGGCGGCGGATGAGGCGAGGTCCGCGGGCGTGTCGAAGAGCAGGTCGGTGCGGCGCAGCACGGGCGGTTCCGTGCCGTCGGCGAGGTCGAACTCGACCAGGGTCATCTGGTCGTCGGAGCGCCGCCGGTCCCGGAGGCGCTCGGCCGGGCCCGCCGTGCCCCGTCCGCCCGGCCGCGCTGGCAGGCCGATTCGGCGCCCGTGGCTCGCGGGCGGTTCACCCGGTCCGGCGCCCGCTCCGCGCGCCGCGGCACCTCCGAGACGGTCGAGTTCGGAGGCGATGACGCCGGCGAGCAGGTTGGCGCTGGTGTCCCAGCTGAAGCCGCCGGCCCACTCGCGGGCAGCGGTGCGCAGCGCGCGGGCCTGGGCCGGGTCGGCGAGCCGGGTGAGTGCGCGGTCGATGGTCGCGCCGAACAGCGCCGGGTCGTCGACCAGCCAGCCGGTGACACCGTCGCGCACGGAGTCGCGCAGCCCCGGCACCCGGAACGCGACCGCGGGNACGCCCAGGCCGTTGGCCTCCAGCACGGACAGCCCCCACCCTTCGCCGTGGGACGGGTTGACCGTCAGCCACGCGGAGGCGAGCACGGCGTCACGCACCTCGGGGCTGGCGAACCCGTGCCAGCGGATCGTCGCGTCCGAGGAGCCGTCGCCCTGGGTGATCGCCAGCCGGGTGGCGAGCTCGGTGAGCCGGCCGCGGTCCGGGCCGTCGCCGACGAGGTGCACGCACAGGTCGGGGTGCCGCTCCAGCAGGGCGGGGAGGGCCTCGATCAGCAGGTGCAGCCGCTTGTGCGGGACGAGTCGGCCGACGCAGACGATGGTGGGCCGCTCGGCCCGTGCGGCGACATCGGCCGGATCCGCCGCGCCGTCGGGCATGGTGACGCCGTCGGGCACGGTGACGCCGTTGGGGACGAGGAACCGCGGGCCGGGCAGCGCCAGGACGCCGCGGGCCTCGTCCCGGGTGGACGGTGAGACCACGGCCACCGGTCGGCGCCGGTAGACCCAGCGGCTGCCGGGCGCCTCCAGCAGTTGGCCGACCCGGGCGACCGGGCCGGGGAAGTACAGCGGGAACTGCTTCTGGTGCACGTGGTGCAGCACCTGGACGACGGGGATCCGCGGCGGGAGGACCAGCGGGCTGAAGAACGGGATGCCGTTCTGGCAGTCGACCACCGCGTCGACGCCGTCGGCCGAGCGGACCATCCGCGCGAGCCGAGCCAGAACCGACGGGTATACCCCGAAGGTGCCACCCCCGCGCCGCACGGAAACGCCCGCTACGAGGCTGCGGGCCTCGGCCCCCGGCGGGCGGGAGGTGAGCAGNGTGACCCGGACGCCGGCCGCGGCGAAGCGCTCCGCGATCGAATGGCAGAACAGCTCCGCCCCGCCGGCCTGCGGATGCGCGCTGTCCCGCCAGTTGAGGAAGACCAGGTGACGGCCTGCCAGCGTCTGGGTGGTCGTCGGCGCGGCTGCTGTCACCAGATCACTCCCATCGCGCGGAAAATCCGGCAGGTCCGGACTCCTGGGCCGAGAACCTACTCACACTTCCGCCGGCTGACACTTCCGCGCCGGGGGCGGCCGGCGCAACGCACGGATCCGCGTGCTGAGTCGACCGCGGTGACCGCCATGAAAAGTCTCTGGGCTATCAAGTAGACAGCCGAAGAACGAGCACCGCCGGGACGCCGGGTCGCGCCGTGGCCCGGCCCGCTGCCCCTCGGGCCCTCCGAACGGAGAACACGTGGCGCTCTTCAGTACCTCCATCGAGCACGCTCCGGCCCGGCGTACGCGCGCGGCCGGCCAGGTCTGATGCGCGACCCCGCCGACGGCGGCCCGGACGCGACGCGTGGCCCGGACGGTACGCGTGGCCCCGACGTGACGCGGGATCCGGACGCGACGCGGGACCTGGGGCCGTCCGGAGATCGAAGCCTGTACCGCGATCGAGGCATCCACCCGGCCCCCCAGGTCAGCCGCCGACGGCTGATCGCCGGGGCCGCCGGGCTCGGTGCCCTCGCCGCGGGGGGCACGGCGGCGTGGCGGCTGACCACCGGCGACGAGCCCCGGGTGCCGGACCGGCCCGGCGGTACCGTTCCCGACCATGGCGGCGCTGCCACGTCGGCGCCGTCCGGGTCGTCCAGGAAGATCCCGCGGGGCCTGCTGTCGATCTTCGGTGCGCCGGGCACCTTTGGTGATCTCGATGGGTCGTCCCCCATCGGCACGGTTGAGGTTCCGGGCTGGGGTTTCGGGCCGGGTCAGGCGGCCTACATGTCGGCGGTTGCGGCTGACGGAACAGTGTTCATCGCGACTACTCCGTTCACTGATGACCAGTCGAAGCTCACNGGTACGGGTATGGAGTTGGGTCTGTTTGAACCGGCCCAGCCGCGCTTCTCTCGGCTGGTCATCCCGTCCAGTACCGGGCGGCAGACCCAGCCGCGCGCGGAGCTGCTGTTCTCCGGTATCGGCGGCGGTGACGTGTCCGATGTTCAGGTGGTGCCCGCGCCGGCGGGGGAGCAGGG
>NZ_LRTK01000127.1 GCF_001636565.1 Frankia sp. EI5c | reverse complement strand
GCCTTGAGAGGCTTTAGAACACTGGTTCCTCACGTACACCTTCCTGACTCGCTCGCCGGGCCCACGCCGTCCGGTAGTACCGACGCGACCCGGCTTTGTCAGGGCTGCTTCCCACCNCTCCCAGCGTTCCCCGGGAAGAGCTGCCCTCAGCTTCACCGCCCTGCTGCGACAGGGCAGAGGTGGTGGTCTTTCACCTCCACTCGGGTTGTGGGCGCCTCGTGGCGCACGTTCTCCAGCTCACACAGCCGCGGCCCGGTCATCGGCGCCTTGCCCGCGGGGTCGAGGCCGTGTTCGGCGGCGTAGGCGTTGATCCGGTCCGCGGCTTGCGTCAACGTCCAACCGAACGCATGCCGGTGCGCTGCCCGAGGCCGCAACCGGTAACGCCGGGCGAACTCCGCGGCGATCTCCTGATGCGTCATCCCGCGATCCCGCATCCGACCGCGCAGATCGTCCTGTTCAGCGCGCAGGCTGGCCTTCGGCCTGGACATCCGACATTCCCCTCGCCGGCGCACGGCCCTCCCGGCGGAAAGCCCGCGGAACCAACCAGACCACCTAACCGTAGCCGCACGATCACCACATCCGCAGCCCAGCCGCGCAGCGGCTTGGCCAGCGCGTGTCCTCGCCGCGCCGGGCGGCTGTCGCGACAGGCCAACCAGGACAATCCGGCGCAGGCCACTCGTGTAGAGCGAGGAGGCGTGGCGTCGTCAGCGCTGGCAGCCGTCGGAGCCTGCCGATCGCAGGCCAGCAAGTCACCGGTACTGCCAGCATGGGAACGTGCTGGACGGTTCGACGACAGGGTCTGCCACTACTGGCAGACTCGGCTATCAGAACTTGCGGAATGGGTTGGGCCGTCTCGACGGCCGGTCGGAGGTCGCGGCAGCGACGTTGCCTCCGTGGAGGTGGCAGACGGAGAGCGAGTCGCGCGATCGAGCTGTGACGAGGATTTCGCGCGTTCCACCGTGCGGTGACCTTTCAGGGTGGCATCCGGCCTTTTCGTAGATCCGCGTCTACGGCTGCTGGCGCGTCTTTTGGCGCTTCGGTCGCTTTGCGACAGGGATCACGCCTCGGCGAGCCCTCAACAGATTCTCGTCCTTCATGTTCTCGCGCACAGCGAGGCGGCTGAGGATTCGTTGCTGTGTCTCCGGAGTCCAAAAGATTTCAAGACGCTCCCGAGCACGTGTGATCGCGGTGTAGAAGATGCTGTGGGAAATGCTCTCCTCGTTGGCATCCGTGATGACAACCTTAACAGATTTGTACTCAAGACCCTGCGCCTTGTGGATCGACACGGCGTACGCGATCTGANACGGCACCATCGTGGTGACCGTATCGTCATCATCGTCGCTGTTGCCGCGCTCGAAGACGTCGAACTGAACAGTCGTGCCTTCGACCCAACGCAGGTCCATGCCGAAAACGTCGGCTGGAGTGACGTCCCGTTCGAGATTCACGTCGAACGTGATGCGACCGCGCGCACGGTCGATCTTGACAATCTTGCCCTTCAGGTTGTNGAAGATGACTGGACGGAACCGATCGGATTCGTTGAAGAGTACAGGATCGCCGATCTTGTACGTAGACTCGCTCCAGGCGACAGCTGGATTCGGATTGCCCGCCTGTAGGAAGCGGTTGACGTTGTTGATGCCGTAAAGGCCGTCATAATTCAGGCAGAGCACGATCTCATCGTCACTCCGACGCTGGAACAGAGAGTCCCCTAGCACTGTGGAGTAGCCGTTCTTGGAGAGTGACTCTTCGATGCGGTCGTCCAGGTTCCGTACCCTGTCCNAGAGGGTGAGAAGCGCCTGGTCGGTCGTTCTGAAGGGCTTTGTGAGCTCGAATACGGACTCGCTCGGGATGTACGAACGGATGGTGCTAAACCAGTTACCGAACTCGATCGACTCGATCTGGTAGACGTCGCCAACGAGCACGAGCAGGTCGAAGGATGTTTTCTCAAGCACTTCGAGCAGGCTCGCGTTTCCCACAGTGCTGCACTCGTCGATCACAAGGACGTCGTACGTTCCGTCGAACGGCGTACTGTTGCGCACGTGTTTGCTGATTGTACTGAACTCGGCGTTCGGTGCCTGCACTCGTCTCTTCAGGTTGTCGACGGCCGGGTTGGTATGCGCGAGGAAAAGCTTCCGTTCGTCCTCGAAGTAATTCGCGATATGATTCAGCATCGTCGACTTTCCCGTACCGGCCGCGCCGTAAACGAGCGCGACCTTCGAGTGCTCGAACAGCTCGGTCAGAGCGTCAGCCTTCAGGGGGTCATCGATGACACCTGGGTTCGAATTTATCCATGCCTGCACGTCGCTGCTGTGGTTGGGGACACCGCCGGCGGCGATCGCCTGGAGCTTTTCGATGATCGCGACAGTGTCGTCCTCGTATCCGACGATAAACACGTGCCCGTTTGCATGCACCAGCTTCCGCCGTGCGTGTCGCGCATTAGTTGGGAGCAGCTGGTTGTGGCGCGCGATCAGCTTGTCGATATCACCGAAGTCCGCTAGGTCGGACACAGGTGTGTAGATCACACCGTGCTGGTCGACGTTGCTCCTGACCCGCCGTGCGAGTAGCTCGTGCGGTCGGCTTCTGGCNTCCAGGCTCTCGGCGAGATCCGAAAAGCGCGGGTTGTGTCGACGTGGTGATGTGCAGAACGGCATTGTATCGAAGGGCTTGCAACTCCATGAAACACGCAACTGGGAAAGTCCAGTGCACCCGCCGGAATCGAACTGGTCCTTGATAACCCGATTGTTCATTTGCAGCATGAGGTACCGCATCAGACGGGCCCCCGGCCGGTTCTCGCGGATGAGCGTCCGCGCACGGTCGAGCACAGGGAAGATCAAAGGACTACGTTGTGCGCCGTCAAGTGCCCGGGCGCGGACCCGGCCGTAACTCGCGTCGGTCATATCCACGAGATCGAGCAGGCTTGAGCGCATGCTGGTGAGGTACTGCATCAGGTTGCGGTACTCGGAGTGCGACGTGCTAACTCGATCGTGCGAGACCTCGAAGAAGCGCGCGAAGTTGTCAAATTCGCACGGACGGATCGACACGTCCCACGAGCGGATCACCATGATCGGCATCGTCTGGCCAAGAACTTCGATCGTGTCGCTTGCCAGGCCCAGGTAGGCCGCGTACTTGTCGGTGAGGTCAATGTGGGTGAACCCAATGATGCGATCGAACTTGCTCGTCCGGTTGTGGGCGAGATAAAATGTCACCTCGTAGTAGATGCGGCCGCCGGTGAAGAATGGTCGCGAGCTGTGAATGTAGTATCGCTCGCGACGGGCGGTTGAGGGCGGTGTCGCTCTTTTCTGCTCGATGCACGCCGCGATCTTCTCGTAGTAGTCACGTAGTGAAGGGTCGAGGTCGATCGGAAACTGTTCGATATTTTTCAGGATTGTGATGCCGAACTGCGCCTGCGCCAGATCGCGGGTGCGGAGTAGGTACTCGTAGTACTTCAGCATCAACCGCTCGGACGGATCGCGATCCAGTGTGTAGTGCGAAACACTTGCCTGGAGCAGGTCATGAAATCTACTCAGGAGCCTAAACTTGGCGGTCGCCTTCACGGCATCCAGCGCCGGCCCGACCTGGTTGTAGTGGAACTCGGTCGCGCGGTCGCTGAGGTGCGCCCATACAATAAGCCCCTCGACGAGATTCCGGAGCTGCCCAAGGACGTTCTGCGAGAGGAAGCCTCGGTCATCGACCGGGATGGCGATGTTCTGGCAGATCACGCTGTCGGCGCTCCGTACTTGCTCTTCTACTGACGCCATCGCTCCCGCTCTGCTTCCCCAAAGGATCGCGCTCGAAGTCGCGGATGTGTCCGTCCACCCGCCAGCTACGCTGGCAACCTCGGCGGGCAGGGACTCGAACCGGTCGGGTGTGCCGCTGGTGCCTTCGCAATGAGCTGCGAGGAGCCAGACCCTGGGTCGGGCTCTCCAAGTACCGTTCGCTCCATAGCTGGTCGCACAGCCCGCGCCAGAACTTGCCCTTCCGCCTTGAAGGCAACTGGTCACGGTCCTGTCCGACGCCGAGCGATCATGCCCGTGTCTGGGCGCCTCGGCTGACCTACCTCGGTGTCACAAACGCCTTCGCACTGCGGCGACTTGGCTACGCGCATGTCCGGTGAACCTGCTGGACAACACCGACGCCCCCGACGATCTTCATCCCTGACCACGCGATTCCTACCTCGCCGCGAGCCCTCCTTGCGCCGAGCGCGATCCTCGCTCGTTTCGTCGAGGATAGGGGAGGAGATCCCGCGCGGGTGAGGATGTCAGCGTCGGTGGCGAGCGAGGCTGGCGGCGTAGGTGGGTCGGGTGTTGCCCGCCTCCTGGGTCCAGGCGGTGGCGGCGGTGATGTGCAAGCCCAAGAGTTGGCAGAGCACGGGGGCAGGCAGCTGGCGAGCCAGGTTCATCAGCGCCGTGTTTCGGCCGACGCATGCCGGGAGGCCCACGTGGAGGAGTCGGGCGACGAGCTGTCCTGCGCTGAGCGGACGTCCTGGTGATCCGCCGGCGAAGAGCCAGGGATGATCTGTGGTGCGACCGACGGCAGTGAAACCGTGCCGGCGTGTGAGCAGTTGGCGAATCAGGTCGTCAAGCGGCGGCGGAAGATCCAGCGGCGTCAGCCCGAGAGAAACTCGAATCACGCATCAGACGCACGCGCCGCCGCAAAGAACCAGGTCAGACCACACGTCGAGCGCAGGCTCCACGAGTTAAGATCTCCCGTGTCTCCNGTGCAGCACCGTGATCGATCATGCATCGGACGCAATTCCCCGGAGTCGACTGCGCTTGTGGTGATCAGAGGCAACTCCGGGTCGGGCAAAAGCTCGGTGGCCCGGTCGCTGCGGACACGCGCCGGCCGCGGAGTCGCTCTGGTGGAGCAGGACTATCTGCGCCGAGTCCTCCTGCGGGAGCGGGACCAGCCCGATGGCGTCGCTCCNGCCCTGATTGATCAGACGGTACGGTTCTGTCTTGATCACGGCTATCACGTCGTGTTGGAAGGCATCCTCGCCGCGTCCCGCCACGCCACCATGATCAGCGGTCTGCTTCGGGCGCATCGAGGGCGCAGCTTCGTGTTCTATCTCGACGTGTCGTTGGACGAGACACTACGTCGACACGCCACACGCCCGCAGTCGGCCGAGTTCAGCGGGGAGGACATGCGCGGCTGGTACCTGCCCCACGACCTGCTCGGAGTCGACGGCGAACGGATCGTCCCGGAGCACTTCACGCTCGACCAGACCGTCACCTGCATCGAGACCGCCACCGGACTCGGCCTTTCATCCGCCGCGCGGCCGGAAGAGGACCAACCTACGCGCTGATCTCGTAAACGGTGGCGGCACCGGTGGACACACCTGGTGTCCCTCGGCCGCGAATGCCCACCTCGTTCCGGCTGGACGCCGGGCTCTCGCGACCTCGGCGTAGCGAGTCGATCACAACCTGGAGAGCGAGAGGCGGCGCTGCTGCGAAGCGATGGCCGCTCCCGAGGACATTTCTCCAGGTCAACGGGGGTCGGAGGGCGCGAACAGCTTCTTCGCGGTCGCGGTAATGACCCCCTATCCCCCCGAAGGCGATGGTGTAACGGTTCCGCATTGTCTACCGTCAGTGAGGACTGTTCCNGTGACGAGCATCGTTCACACGACGCACCGTGACCACCCCCGCAGCCCGAGACCCAGCTTGGGCAGCCGGCCAGACCAGCTGCATCCACCGCGGCGAACACGCCTCGTCGCGAAGGCCCGAGCGTCGCACGGACGCTCCTGATGGNGGCGGAGAGCGCTGCCCCGGCCGGGCCGGAGAGCCCGAACGTGGCNCGGGTCTACGACTTCTTCCTCGGCGGCGCGCACAACTTCCCGGCCGNCCGGGAGGCCGCGGCGCAGGTCGAGCAGACGTGGCCGCAGATCCGCGACACCGCGCGGGTCAACCGGCTGTTCCTGGGCGAGGCGGTCCGCTACCTCACCGGCGAGGCCGGCATCCGCCACTTCCTCGACATCGGGTCGGGCATGCCAACCATGGGCAACGTCCACGAGGTCGCCCAACAGGTCGCTCCAGACGCTCAGGTCGTCTACGTGGACAACGACCCGATCGCGGTGGCGCACAGCCAGATCCTGCTCGCGCCCAACCCAGCGGCCGTGGCCATCGAGGCGGATCTGGCCCAGCCCGGGAAGATCCTGGAACACCCGGAGGTGTTCAGCCTGCTGGACCTGGGGCAGCCGGTCGCGCTCCTGCTGGTCGCGGTCCTGCACTTCTTCCCCGACGACACCGGCCCGCAGCGCCTGGTCGCGCAGTTGCGCGACGCTCTGCCGGCGGGCAGCTACCTGGTGGTGACCCACGCGACCGGCGACGGGCAGTCGCAGGACGTGACGGAGGCGGCCGAGGTGTACCGGCGCACGACCGCGCCGTTCCAGCTGCGCAGCCGCGAGCAGGTGCTGTCGTTCTTCGACGGCTGTGCGCTGGTCGAGCCCGGCCTGGTCCTGCTGCCCGGCTGGGACAGCGACCGGCAGCGACGCCGCACGGCGGCCGAGGGGCGGCTGCCGGTCTACGCCGGCGTGGGGCGCATCCGATGAGTTCGACACCGATCTGCTCGACCTGCTGGCCGGACGGTGACGTGCACCGGCTTGTGGAGCATGCCGATCGGCAGATCACCGACGCGGCGGCGTTCCTGTGGCCGGACGCCGAGGTGGCCCTCGGGTCAATGATCGCCGGGCGCAGGGTGCTGCGCCGCCAGGTGCTCGTCGACGACGCGGTGCTGTGCGCCACTGTGCGTCCGGCGGGCGTGGCGCTGTCGAGCCTGGTCCGTGGCGACCACGGCGCTCTGGCGGTCGTGCTGTCCGGCGCGCAGAACGGACGCGAAGAGGAGGTGACAGCCAACGAGGCCGACCACCTCGCGGCTCTGGCCGCCTACAGCCGCCTGCGGGCAGCCGCCCCGGTCGCGATGGCCCACGGTGTGCTGTTCACCAGCTGGGTCGCGGGCACGAGCCTGACCGACCAGCTGCGGGCACGGCCAACGGCGCTCCCTGACCTGCTCACGACGTTGCTGGAGGACCTGGCCGACCTGCACCACGATCCGGCCCAACAGCTGTGGCAGCTAGCCGCGCCCACCGTCGGCCCGCCTCTTCCGCGGATCGTCATGGAGGCGGTCAGCCACTCAGCCGACCACCTGCACCCCACCCGCTTCGGCGAGACAGGCGACCTGCGGGCGCTTGTACGCACCCAGTCGACCCGGCTCAACCGGCTCGCCGCCGAGCTGGACACGACACTGCTGGCCCGGACCGGGGTCGCCGTCGGCCTCACCCCCAGCCACGCGCGCTACCCCGACCCCGCCAGCCGGGCGACGCTGGTCTTACCCGAACTCGGGCCCGGCGGGGACGCCGCCGACATCGGAACCCTGCTCGGCCACCTGCACCTGCTCGCCTGCGACTGCCCACCTCATGACCGCCTGTACCTCACCGAAGGGATCGAGGCGTGGCTCGCCGACCGTCTGGCCGCCCGCCGCGACGGGTGGCGGGGCTGGCTCGCCGCCATGCTGACGATCTGGGCCGCCACCGTCTACGACACCGTCCTGACCGCCCTGTCACTGCCCGCCGCCGTACCGCTGGCACCGGCCACCGCCCGCCTGCAAGCGCGCCCGCTCCCGGCGCTGGCTGTCCTCGACGGACTCACCCGCCAACTCCGCCGCCACGGCGCCGACGCGGCCCTGACCGCCACCCTCACCGAGCTCGCCGGCACACCAATCCACCGACGCGCCGATCACCCCGAGCGCACGACCGCGCCCCGCTGAGCACGCACCGTGGCCACCACGTTTTCACGCCGAAGACCGGCCCTTCGCTGAACCCGGCGGCTCCTTTAGCCCACAGCGATCCCTGCCTCCGTTGGCCCCGCCCGGCCGGTGCATCACCGCAGCCAGCGAGACGTGCGCCCGGACGCCGCCCGCGGTCGTGAGGTCGGCGCCGCCACAGGCCGATAGCAGTCCTCTCAGATCCCTCAGCCCGGAGAACCTATGACCACCGCCGTCGTCACTCCTGCGTCTACGACCCGCGAATCTGCTGCCGATCTCCTGCCGCGTCGCATCTGGTTCTACGCGGCCGTCCCGCGTTCCGTCGGCGCCGCCCGCCGTGACGTCTCCACCCGGCTGGCCCACTGGGGCCTCGACACCCTGACCGATATGGCCACACTCGTGACCTCCGAACTGATCACCAACGCCCTCGCCTCCAGCCAGGCGGCCCGCCAGCACGGAGACGACGACCTCACCTCCCGGATCGCACTCTGCCTGACCTACGGCCACCAGGACCTACTCATCGAGGTGTGGGACGGGGGCGCAGGCCACCCGGTCCGCCAGACCCCCAGCCACGACGCCGAGACCGGTCGCGGCCTCGACCTGGTCGCCGCCCTGACCCACAACACCGGCTACTACCAGGCCCACGTCCGCACCCCCACCGGCCGCCGCCCGAAAGGCAAGGTCGTCTNGGCAGTCCTGCGCCACGACAGGCCACCCGTCGAACTCGTCCTGGACACCACAGCCCGAGACCTACCACGACGCGCCCCATCCCGCGTCGAGGAGGAGCCCGCAGATCCGCTGGACGTCTTCGACCTCGAACTCCTGCGACGGGTGCGCGACGGCCTACGCCTGCTGGACGGATGGGCGCCTGACCCGACCCGGCCCATTCCCACGACTGCACCCGACTGACCTCGAACGGGAGGCAACCCATGCCTGACTCTGGGAACCGACACTGCCCGTCGTGGTGCGAGCAGCCCGCCGGCCACCTGAACGTGCAGCCGGCGGGTCCCGGCGACTACCACCTCGCCGAGGGCACCGTCATCGAGCTGCCGGAGATCCCCGGGCTGCGAGACATCACCGTCATGCAGGTGGCGATCGAGCAGTACGTGACCGCCGCGACCACCTACCAGCCCGTGATCTCCCTCGGTCACGGTGTCGACCATCCCGACAACCACGTTCTCACCCTCGACGAAGCCGCCGCCGTCGCCGAAGCCCTCACCCGAGCCGTCGCTGCCGTCCGCACCTCCCAGGCACCACCGCTGCCACCGAGCGACAACATCTCGTAGCACATGCGCCGGCCGCCCACCTGAGGGCCGTCCGTGCACTGTCCCGCGCCCGAATCGGTCCGACAACAGGCCGCAACCCAGGCCAGCCCAGTTAGCGCCACTGGCCAACACTGCCTGCCGGCAGCCACCACGCATCAGCCGCCCATCCCGCCCNCCCGACTGGACCTCGACCATGGACATCGACGACCACCATGCCGGCAGACCCGCCCCCGACGAGGCCGACCCGCCAGGGCAGGCCGACCCGGGCCTGCTGGAGGCCCTGGTGTTCGCCCTGGCACCGCGTCTGTTCGCGATCGTCGCCGAGCCCGCGGGCCCCGCCGACCTCCATGTCGCCGCCTGGGGACTCCAGTTCCCCAACGAGGTGGTCGTGGTCAGACCCGACGGACAGGTGACGGGCTCCTTCACCTCTCTCGACCGCGCCCTGTGGATCTTCTCCTACCTGAACGCGACACTGCACGTCGTCTGGCACGCCCAGCCCCGCATCGCACGCCCGCACCAACCTCGCCGGCGGATCATCCGGCTCAGACGCTGACGGCGATGGCCTCCCGCGGCCTGCGCCGTTGCCGTCTTTCCCGCCTGGGACGACAGCTCTGCTCTGTCCCGCTGCGCCCCGGCATCCCCGCTCGGACCACCGACGACGAAACCGGCTCACATGCTTCCTCACCACGGCGCGGTGCCACCTGCGCTCCGTCCGATTGTCCTGCTCGCCAGGATGCGCGACATGCTCCCGGCCGCGCAGTTGGCGGACCTGCTCGCCTCCTTCACACCATCCATTGACCCGGCAGGTCCGGAATGGTCCGACCTGTGCTCCGCCCTGGACGCCTATGACCGGGCGGCGCAGCTCGGCCTGGACCTGGACGAGGCCCGCTACCAGGTCGACACCGCCGCCATGATCCTCCACCTGTGGTTCAGCAGCATTGACCCGCAACGGCACAGCGGCGTCCACGAGCACCAAACGGTTCGATAGACCCGCCGCGCACAGCATCGCCACGCCTCTCACCCGGCTGGTGGCAACAGCGAACGCCTGCCTACCCGTCGGCCGCCCGCCGCGCGAACAGATCGGCCGCTCGGTGCCGAACAGATCGCACCGCCTCACGCCGTTTCCGCAGCTCAACCGTCTCGTGGCAACCGAAGAAAAAGTTCGTGACGGGGGGAATGACAGGCACCCCGAGCTACGTGATCATCATGGCTGGCCTGCTATGGGCCGGCGAGTTCCGGCGACCTTGGCCGACTGTTCGGCCGATCACGATATTGTCTTCACGGAAAGTATCCAGGCGATTGCGCCGGTGTACGGCGCCGGCGAGAAAGCACACAGGGCCACGCCGCACCAAGGGGGCAGCGCCCGGAGGGAACTGCGCGTGCCCACCACCTCGACCGCCTCGCCGCTGGCCACTCGCCTCGCCGACTACGCCGACGCGCTGAGAGCGGGCGGCGCTATCCGTACCGACCCGGTGCACGCCGCGTTCGCCACCATCCGCCGGGACCTGTGCCTCACCCACTTCCAGCACGCCGAACAGACGATCACCCTCACCCACGACACCACGCCGACCCCGGCCGTTCTCGACGCCATCTACAGCCGGCAAGCCCTGGTCACCCGTACCGCAGGCATCCCGTCCTCGTCCTCCGCGTCGACGATCATGGCGAAGATGCTTGAAGCGCTGGATCTTCAGCCCGGACAGCGGGTCCTGGAGATCGGCGCNGGCACCGGCTACAACGCCGCCCTGCTCGCCCACCTCACCCAGGCCAGCGTCGTCACCGTCGAAGCACACCCGGCCACCGCGGCCGAGGCCACCGCCTCCCTGCGTCGCCTCGGCCTGCACGAGCAGGTCACAGTCCTCGAAGCCGACGGGTACCACGGCGCTCCCGACCACGGCCCCTACGACCGGATCGTCGTCACCTGCGGCATCGCCGGCATCCCACCCGGCTGGCTCGACCAGCTCACCGACACCGGCCTCATCCTCGCCCCCNTGCTCCACGGCGGCATCCACCCGATCATGACCGTCGGCCGCGACGGTCGAGTCACCGGCTGTATCGGCGGTGACTTCATGCCCGCCGCCGGGCCGCTGCGCCCCGACCAGCTGATCGGCCGCAACCCCGCCCGCCCGGTGCCCAGCCAGCCACTGGTCTTCTCGGCCAGCCTCACCGGCCCCCTCGACCCGCCGACCTACCACGACCTGTGGTTCCACCTCGCCACCGGCGACACCCGGATCACCCGGGCGTGGATGGACGACGACACCTTCCCCTTCGACGCCGGCCAGCTCGCCCTGCACACTCCCGACCAGCACACCGCCTGGGCACGCAATACCGGCATGGTCGCCGCGACCGCCCCCGACCTCGGCGAGCATCTGACCATCCGGGTCCGCCGCTGGCTCAGCCACAACCAGCCCACCGTGACCGACCACACCGCACATCTCGCGCCAACCGCGGGCGTCGTCCCNCCCCTCCACCGTCCGACCGCCTGGACCAGGCCCAGCTGACTGAGGTTGCCAACGATGGCTCACCCGCCCCGACGGAACGCCGGGTTCAGCAGGTCGCCGACTGCGGCCACCTACTTGATTCGTGATGTGTCGATTACCGTAAGAATCGTCCGTGTCGTGGACGTCTGGAAGATCGACAGTCGGTTCCGGAGAGGAGGTAGCGCGTCGTCATGAGCAGGTCCAGCCAGCGGGTGGAACAGGATGAGCTGCGGGCGCGGATGCGCGCGGTGGGCATGTCGCATGACGAGATCGCGATCGAGTTCGCCCGCCGCTACCAGCTGCGCCCCCGCGCCGCTCACCGCATCGCGCACGGCTGGACCCAGATGCAGGCCGCGAACCACATCAACGCTTACGCCGCACGCGCCGGCCTCGACCCCCAGGGCACCGCGCCCATGACCGCTCCCCGGCTCTCGGAGCTGGAGAAC
>NZ_LRTK01000126.1 GCF_001636565.1 Frankia sp. EI5c | reverse complement strand
GGCCGCGGTCGAGGAGGGCATCGTCGCCGGTGGTGGCGTCGCGCTGCTGCAGGCGTCGACCAGCGCCTTCGAGAAGCTGGACCTCTCCGGCGACGAGGCGACCGGTGCGAACATCGTCCGTCTCGCGCTGGAGGCGCCGATCAAGCAGATCGCGTTCAACAGCGGTCTCGAGGGCGGCGTCGTGGTCGAGAAGGTGCGCAACCTGCCGATCGGCCACGGCCNGAACGCGGCCACCGGCGAGTACGTCGACATGGTNGCCACCGGCATCATCGACCCNGNNAAGGTCACCCGCTCGGCGCTGCAGAACGCCGCGTCGATCGCCGGCCTCTTCCTCACCACCGAGGCCGTCATCGCGGACAAGCCGGAGAAGGACAAGGCCCCGGCCATGCCGGGCGGCGGCGGCGAGATGGACTTCTGAGTCCAGCTCCCACGCTCTGAACAGCAGAAGGGCGGTCCCGGCTTCGGCCGGGGCCGCCCTTCTGCTGTTCGGTCACCCGCCGCCGGGTGGGAGGTTCCGCGGCGGCGGGTGACCGGCCGCGGGATGCGCCAGGCTGGGGACGGAGCCGGCGCGGTCAGGCCCGCGGCAGGAGGGCGATGCCCGCCAAGTTACCAGGCAGTAATAAGATCTACAAGAGACTGCTCTCCCAGCCGGGAGACAGCCCGGACGCACCGGCGGGTCGACACCGCAGACTTCGACAGTGGACGGAGCAACAGGCACGATGGGCAACGTGGTACAAGCCGCCGCTCCACCGCGAGCACACCGCCCCACCCTGACACTGCCGTCCCCGCCGGTCACCGTCGCTGATCTCGACACGACCGTCCAGGACGCCGCCCGCGTCGAGGTCCTGGACGGGCTGTGTGTCGCCCGGCCCTGGCCGACCCCGCTGCGCGCGCGGGTGACGGATCGGCTGCGGGTCCTGCTCACCGAGGCGGCGACCTCGGGTGCGCAGGTGTTCACCAGCATCCAGGTAGAACTGTCTCCGCGCTGCCTGCTCGTCCCGGACGTCGCGGTCGTCGCCGTCGGCGACGCGCAGCGGCGGCGGATCACCGAGACCCCGTTCGCGGTGGTCGAGGTCGCCGACGCGAGCACCNGCCGCTATGACCGGACGCTGAAGCTCGACCTCTACCGCGAGTTCCGGATTCCCGTCTGCTGGCTGGTCGACCCGGACGCGGCGACCATCGAGGCGTTCGAGCTGGTCGGTTCGGACTACGTCCCCGCCGGGATGGTGCGCGGTGACGAGGAGCTCGTCGCCTCACGGCCGTTCCCGGTGACCGTGNCCCCCGCCGCGCTCATCGACCCNCCGGACGACTGACCCGACCGGTCAGGCCACGTCGTCTGGTCAGGCCACGTCGTCCGCGTCGACGATGGTGTAGGCGTAGCCCTGCTCGGCGAGGAAGCGCTGGCGGTGCGCCGCGTACTCCTGGTCGAGGGTGTCCCGGGAGACGACGGTGTAGAAGTGCGCCGAGCGGCCGTCCGCCTNGGGACGCAGCACCCGGCCGAGCCGCTGCGCCTCCTCCTGCCGGGAGCCGAAGGTGCCNCTGACCTGGATCGCCNCCCCCGCCTCGGGCAGGTCGATCGACACGTTCGCCACCTTGGAGACCACCAGGGTCGTGATCTCACCGGTACGGAAGGCGTCGAACAGTCGCTCGCGCTCCTTGTNGCGGGTGGAGCCCTGGATGACCGGGGCGTCCAGCAGGCGGCCGAGCTCGTCCAACTGGTCCAGGTAGGCACCGATGATCAGCACCCGGTCGTCCGTGTGCCGTTCCACGAGCCGGCGCACCACCAGGCTCTTGCTGTGCGCGGTGGAGCACACCCGGTAACGCTCCTCCGGCTCGGCGACGGCGTAGGTCATCCGCTCGTCGTCGGTGANGGTGACCCGGACCTCCGTGCACTCGGCGGGCGCGATCCAGCCCTGCGCCTCGATCTCCCGCCNCGGCGCGTCGTAACGCTTCGGACCGATGAGGGAGAACACGTCGCCCTCGCGGCCGTCCTCACGGATGAGGGTGGCGGNGAGCCCAAGCCGGCGGCGCGACTGGATGTCGGCCGTCATCCGGAACACCGGGGCGGGCAGCAGATGGACCTCGTCGTACACGATGAGGCCCCAGTCACGGGCGCCGAACAGCTCCAGGTGCAGGTACTCGCCCTTCCGGCGGGCCGTCATCACCTGGTAGGTCGCGATGGTGACCGGGCGGATCTCCTTGCGCTCGCCGGAGTACTCGCCGATCTCGTCCTCGGTCAACGACGTCCGCCGCAGCAGTTCGCTGCGCCACTGCCGGCCCGCGACCGTGTTGGTGACCAGGATCAGCGTCGTCGCGCCGGCGCGGGCCATCGCGGCGGCGCCGACCACGGTCTTACCGGCGCCGCTCGGGAGCACCACGACTCCCGAGCCGCCNTCCCAGAAACCGGCGACCGCACCCTTCTGGTAGTCACGCAGCGACCAGCCGTCCTCGCGCAGCTCGATCGCGTGCTTCTCGCCGTCCACATAGCCGGCGAGGTCCTCGGCGGGCCAGCCGACCTTGAGCAGCGCCTGCTTGAGCCGGCCGCGCTCGGAGGGGTGGACCACGACGGTGTCGTCGTCGATGCGTGCGCCGAGCATCGGCGCGACCCGCTTCGACCTGGTCACCTCGGTCAGGACCACCCGGTCCAGGGCCCGCAGCACCAGGCCGTGCACCGGATCCTTCTCCAGCCGCAGACGGCCGTAGCGGTCCATGGTGTCGGCGATGTCGACCAGCACCGCGTTGGGCACGGCGTAACGGGAGTAGCGGACGAGCGCGTCCACGACCTGCTCCGCGTCATGACCGGCGGCGCGGGCGTNCCNCAGCGCGAGCGGTGTCACCCGGTAGGTGTGCACATGCTCCGGGGAACGCTCCAGCTCGGCGAACGGTGCGANCGCCGCGCGAGCCCGCCCGGCCAGTGGATGATCGACCTCCAGCAGCAGGGTCTTGTCCGACTGGACGATCAGAGGACCATCCGGCAAGCCCGCCACCGCCTTCCGCTGTTGTTCGGTGCCACCGCTGTCGACGGTACCGTGGTCAGGCCGGTTCGTCGGCCACCGGTGGAATGATCCAGTCACCACCGGGCGGTGGCGGCGGCTGCCCGTCGAACGCGTCGCCGATCTCCGCCACCCTGGTGATCCGGTGCAGGGCGAAGCGGCGATGTGCCGCGCTGCGCTCGTCCCAGGCCGTCAACCAGCCGCCGTCCAGCGTGGCCGGGCGGACCACCCGATCGCTGGACGCTCCCTCCTGGTTGACATACCCGAGCAGGACACGCCGGCCGTCCCGCACCGCTCCCTGCAACGTGACCAGGATCAGCGGCGCCGACCGGACCGACGTGAGCTCGTCGCCCGCGGACGCCCGCGCGGCCTGCGCGGCCCGCGCGCTCTCGTCTCCCCGCCGCACCAGCCGGACGACGTCGTGGAGCTGGTTCACCCGGGTTCCGGCGGGGCTGGCGGAGGCGACCCGGATGCGGGCCGGTGTCCGGTGCACCTCGGGACGCGGCAGCACGATCCGCCCGTCCGGGCCCTCCGCGACCGGGGCGAAGCCGGCCGCGCGCAGACCGTCCAGCAGCTCGGCCACCGGCAGGGCGGAGATGACGATCGTCGGGGCCACCCGGCGCATCGCCAACGCCTGGGTGTGCCGCGACGCCACCACCTCGGTGAGCAGCGCGGTGTCCTCGCATCGCAGGTAGGAGGCCGCGGGCCCGGAACGCAGGCGGCCGTGCCGGCGCGCCGTGTCGTCGATGAGGTAGGTGAGCGTCTGGGGAACGCCGCCCCGGGCAAGCTGGCCGAGCAGGTCGTGCAGGTCGTCCGCCGAGCTGCCCGCGTCCATCGCGCGGCGCAGAGAGTTCTCCGTGAAGCGGTACACGGTGGCCGCGCCGGCCGACTCGATGTCGGCCATCCGGGACAGTTCGGCCGCGACCCGCGGCACCAGCGGCCCCGGCGCGACCGCGGTCAGGTCGGCCTGGATGAGCAGTTCCTCGACCGGCTCGGGCAGCAGGGGGGCCATCGCGTCGGCCAGGTCGCCGCACAGGCCCTCGTCGGCTGTTCCGCGCCCGGCCACCNGTCGTCCGAGGCTGGTCGGCGCGCCGCGACCGGTGAACCCGAGCAGCTCCGCCTCGACGAGCGTGCCGTCGATCATGCCCCCGAACAGCGGGCCGGTCCGGCGGGGCGAATGCCAGGCGAGCCGGGCACGCACCGCTTCGGGAGTCGGCGCGATCCCGTCCGGGGCGGTGAGGATCGCCCGCAGCACCTCGGCCCGCAGCTCGGGGACGCCGGGGCGGCGGGTGTCGAAGGACATCGCGGCGAGCTGGCGGCCGCGCTCATCCCGTTCGCCCACCAGCCAGGACGCCGACGGCGAGCGCAACCAGCCTTCGGCGAGGATCGCCCACCGCATGGCCACCGACTCGGTGCACCACCGGTCGTAGGTGTTCGTCGGTACGAACTGGACCTCGGTACCCGGCGTGGCGTCCACCAGGCCGGCGGCGGCCGCCGTCTCGATGACGACCGCCGCCTGTGCCTCCGGGAGGTCCATCAGCCGGGCGCTGTTACGCAGGTCGCGGACGCTGAGACCACCCGAGCGCAGTGGTGTCACCGGTGCGGTTCCCCAGGCGGTGAGCAGCGTCGTGACCGCACGCACCAGCGTGTCGGCGGCAAGCGCGGCGGCCGGGTCGGCCGCGTCCACCCCGATGTCGCGGCCGGTCACCTCGGGCGGCGCCGGGTGCAGCTCCCCCGCCGGCCGGGTGCCCCGCAGCAACAGGCCGACCTCCCGGGGCAGCTCGACCGTGCCGGGCTCGATGCCGACGAGCAGGCCGCGGGCCAGCAGCTCCTCGACCGGTGTGTGCGCGTCGGCGACGTCCAGGACCCGCTCGGCGTCGGGCGTGGCACCCAGTGGGGGGCCGCCGGCCAGCCGCTCGGCGAGCTGACGGGCCCGCGGCGAGCATTCGTCGAGCAGGGCGGCGACGCGGGCCGGATCACCGAGGACGGTGGAGATCATTTCGATGAGACCGTCGCGCCGGCCTGGTTCGGTGGCCTTCGCGCCGCCGGGGTCGACCGCCTGACCCCAGGCGGCTCCGGGCAGGCCGACGGCGGCGGCTACCCGGGCGAGCTGGGAGAGGCGGTAGGCGCCGAGGCACTGGCGCGCCGGACGCCCCAGCCCGAGCGGCCGCCCGCCCAACAGGTCGAGGGCGACCCCGACCAGCCGGATGGCCTCGTCCGGACCCCACACCAGAGCGCGTTCCCGCAGGATGTCCACCGGCCGTCGAAGATCATGACCGCCGCAGAACTCGGTCAGGTCACGGAAGGACACCGGCGCCGGCAACACCGTCAGCGCCTGGACGACCTCCAGGGTGAACGTGTCCATCCGCTCCAGCGCGCGACTGACGCTCCCTCGGATCTCCAGCCGGGCCGCGAGCACGTCGAAGTCCGGAGGCGGCGGGGTTGCGAGATCCGGCCGCAGCCCGAACAGCCGCACCAGGGCATCGTCCGGCATCGCGCGCAGCCACGCCGCCAACGATCCGGGCGGGCCGGCGGCCTGGCCTGTCGACGGGAACACCCTGATGACGGTAGCCGCCGTGACTTCCCCGCTGCCCGGCCAGGTCAGCGAAGGTCGTGTGCCTTGTCCACCACGACCGAGAGATGGTTGTCGCGAGCCCAGTCCGCGAGGCGGGACGGAACATCCTGATCGCCGGGAAGTGCCAGCGCACGGCCCACCGAGACGCCCACCACGATCGTCGCGCCGACGAGCACCGCCTTGACGGCCGTCAGCACCGGGCTGCGCCGCCGCCGGGAACGGGCCGGAGCCGGCGGACGGCCGGGAGCCGGCGGACGGCCGGGAGCGGCGAAGCGGGCAGGCGAAGCGGGCGGTGGAACGGTCCCGCGGCGCCGCGGAACCGCCTGCTCGTCGAACGGGCGGGAGGGCCACTGGTCCGGGTAGCCGGCCGGCTGTTGGTCGGCGACGCGCTCCTGGTAGCCCGTGGTGCTGACGCTTTCCAGCCCCTCCGACCACGCCGGAGCGGGCCTGGGCGTGGGCGCTGGGCGCACGGTGGGTTCGTCGAGGTCGGCAAAGTCGCGGCGGGCGCCCGGCGCCGGCTCGGTGGACATCTCGGCCGGGTCGAAACCGCCACGGGCGGGGCCGGGTCGCGCCGGGGAGTCCGGCTGCCGCGCCGGGCCCGTCCGCAGGTTTCCGAACGTCACCAGGCGTGAGCCAGCCTGGCGCGGGCGGCTCGCTCCGGTCGGCTGACCACCGCCGGGGCCGCCCCGTCCGTCACCGGGCCCGGAGAACGTGTTCTGGCCCTGAGCGACCACAGCCGGCCCCTTCCTTCAGGCGCCTCCGTGAGGCGCCCCCGTAGACGCCCTGCCTCTCCTGGAGCCGCACCTCACAGCAACCCCGCTCGCCGCCCCCACAACCAGAACCCAGAGTAGCCTGGTCGGCTTCGCAACCGACGGCCCCCCGCACGATCAGCGGTCGGGGATCCGGCAGACGCGTTCGAGCACCAGCCCGCCGGCCAGCAGCACGGCCGTCGCGCCCAGCCCGAGGCCGGCGGCCAGCGCGTCCGCACCGGCCGTCCCGAACTCGTCGGTGCGAGGGGCGGTGTAGGCGAGCACCGCGGTCCATCCGCCGGCGAACGCCGCCGCGACCACCGAGGTCGCCTTCGCGAGCGCGGCCAGCCGGGCGACGGTCAGCGGCAGGATCGGCCGCGTCCCCGGCCGGCCGGCCAGACGGCGTTTCGTCAGTGACGCCGTCTGCAGCTCGATCAGGCCGACCAGCAGTACGGACAGCGAGGTCGTCGCGGGAATCTGCGGCATCGACCGGTAGCGCCACCACAACAGCAGATAGACGGACGCGCCGACCACTACGGCGACCGAGACGAGGTCCCGGACGTGGGTCGGTCTCACCGCTCCGGTCCCCGAGCGGGGCCGCCGCCCGCCGGCCCGNCCAGGTCGCCCGGCCCGGCCAGGTCGCCCGGCCCGGCCAGGTCGTAGGAGGTGCGCCGGAGCGGCACCACACCAGGCTCGGCGCTCATCCGCGCCACGAGATCAGCCACCCGGCCGTGCCCGACCAAGGTGGCCTCCGGTTCGACATCCAGCCAGGGGACGCAGACGAACAGCCGCTCATGGGCCCGCGGGTGTGGCAGCAGGATGTCCGGGTCGTCGCTGCGGAGGTCACCGCAGGCGATGATGTCCACGTCGAGCGTCCGTGGTCCCCAGCGGACGGTCCGCACCCGCGCGGCGGCCTCCTCGGCTGCCCGCGCCGCCGCCAGCAGCTCCCCGGGCGGCGCGGCGGCGACCAGGACCACCGCGTTGAGGTAGTCGTCCTGGGCGGGGCCACCGACGGGTTCCGTCTCGTACACGGGCGATGTCGCGAGCACCCCGAGCCGCGCGTCGAGCTCACGGACCGCCCCGCGCAGGAACGCCAGCCGGTCGCCGATGTTGGAGCCGATGGCGACCACCGCGTGGTCCGCATGCGCCACGGCGGGCGCCGCCACGTCCGCCCGCGACCGGGTGACGGTGACCGACACATCGGCGAACGGAAGGGGAATCGGCGCCCCGGGCTTGTGCACCGTCACCTCGGCCGCGCCGACCCGCGGATCGGCGAGGCAGGCCCGCACCAGGCGGTCGGCGAGGGTCTCCAGCAGGTCGACCGGCTCCCCCGCGACGATGTCGGTCAGGGCCTGCGCGAGCTCGCCGTAGTGCACGGTCAGCGTCAGGTCGTCGGACGCCGCCGCCGGCCCGGTGTCCAGCCAGAGGGTCGCGTCGACGACGAAGAACTGGCCGAGCTCCCGTTCCGCGGGCAGGACACCGTGGCGCCCGTGCACCCGCAGACCCCGCAGCGTGACCCGGTCGCGGTGCGCACCGGACGGGAAGGGAGCCGCCGTCACCGGGCGGCCTCCGCCGCCGCCGGCCGCCGCGCGGCGGCGGCCGCCCGCCAGGCCCGCTGCACCCGGATCGCGTCGACCGCGGGCCGCACCGCGTGCACCCGCACCGCCCACACCCCTGCCTCGGCCAGCAGGACCGTCGTGGCCTGGGTGGCGTCGTCCCGCTCGTCCGGCGGGCGGGCGGGCGAACCCGGGCGGCTCAGCACCGATCCGAGGAACGACTTGCGGGAGGTGCCGACCAGCAGCGGCCGGCCGAGCGCCGCCAGCGGCTCGAGGNTCGCCAGGAGGGCCCAGTTGTGGGCCGCGGTCTTCGCGAACCCGATCCCCGGATCGATTATCACCTTGTCCTCCGCCACGCCGGCCGCCAGCACGGCCCGCAGCCGGACGGCGAGCTCCCGCGCCACGTCGGTCACCACGTCGTCGTAGACGGCCAGAGTGCCCATGTCGGCGCTGGATCCGCGCGAATGCATCAGGACGTAGTGCACGCCCCGGTCGGCGACGACGCGCAGCAGATCGGCGTTCATGCCGCAGGAGACGTCGTTCACCAGCACCGCGCCGGAGTCCACCGCCGCGGAGGCCACCGAGGCCCGGCTCGTGTCGATGCTCACCGGCACGCCGGCGGCGGCGAGCTTCGCCACCACCGGGAGCACCCGGCGCAGTTCCTCGCTGGCGACCACCCGGGACGCACCGGGGCGGGTCGACTCGCCGCCGACGTCCACCAGATCGGCGCCCTGTTCGATCATGGCGTGGCCGGCCCGGACCGCGTCGGAGGGGTTCGGGTAGGCGCCGCCGTCGGAGAACGAGTCCGGCGTGACGTTCACAATGCCCATCACCCGGGTCGGGGCTCCGGGCGTGAACAGTCCGGCGGTCGGGGTGTTCGTACCCGCGCTCATGCGCCGGTGCCGGGTCGGGCCGGCGGCGCCGTCAGCCGCCGGTAGCTGTACTCGTACACGGGCCGGAAGCCGCGGCGAGTGTAGAGCACCCGGGCGGCGGCGCTGTCCCGCTCCACCTGGAGGTAGGCCCGCTCGGCCCCCCTGGCGCCCGCCCAGTCCGCGAGCTCGGCGAGCACCCGCCCGGCGACGCCCAGACCCCGCGCGGCGGGGAGGGTCGCCATGCTGTAGATCCCGAGCCAGCCGCCGTCGAGCACCNCGCGCCCGACACCCACCGCGGCGCCCTCGACGGACAGGGTTACGTACCGCTGGGGCAGTTCCAACGACTTCAGGACGTTGAGCGTGCCGGCGAGCTGCGTGTCGAAGGTGGCGAGCACCTTTCCGGCGACCGCGATCCACCGCCCGTCCGGATGGTCACTTTCAGTGACTTCGACGCCGCGGGTGGTCCGGGCGGAGATCAGGCCCGCCAGCGGGGCGACACAGACATCGGTGGGCCCGGCGTCGTCATACCCGGCGGCGTCGAGGGCGTCCAGCAGGCCGGCGGGACGGGCGACCGGGGTGACCTGGAAGGCCGGCGGCAGGCCCGCCGCCTCGTAGAAGGCCCGGACCACACGGAGACCATCCGCGAGGTCCGGAACATCGCCGCGGGCCCACACCGAGTTCCCGCGGCGCGAGGAGCCGGCGGACTCACGGAGCACCCACCCGGCGTGGGTCCGCTCCCGCAGCGGCGGCCAGGCGCGGTGCGCGAGCTCCTCGAGTTCCCGGGCCAGCTCGACGTCGTTCTCCGGCAGCACCCGCCGCGGTGCGACGAGCGCGTCGCCACCGGCGAGGCTCGCCGGATCAACGACCACGGGGCCCCCGGACAACGGACTCTTCGACCACGCCACCGAGGCTACCGATCCAGCCCCCCCGCACGCGGGTAGCGGCGCCACATGTGCAGCTCGCCTCGTCCGTGTGCGGGCGGCGGCCCGGCCCGTGGCCAGCGCCGGCGCGGCCGCGGCGGGCCTTCGGCGCGCCCCGGGACAACCGACATCCATGTATCCCACCCACATTCGACATCGGGAGTCTCACCGCTCCCGACCTGGCGGGGCCGGTCGACCGGCCGGTCAGCTGTCCCTCGCAAACGACAATAAACGTTACATATGGCCCGATCTCTACAACCGCCGCGGTGGGTAGGAAAAGCACTGCCCGGACATCAGTGACACAACCCCCGACAGGCCACATTGCTGTGACACAAGCCCATCACTGTCCGACATACGCGACCCGTAGCATCGGATCGTGCACGCGACAATCGCCGCCGCCGTCTGCTGGACGCATCCGCACGAGCAGCGGCGCCGGCATGAGGGCGGGCGCGCGACCGTGATCGCCGTGGTCCACCCGGTGGCCGTCCGTCGGCGCACCGGCGGAAGGACTTCGCTGTCGTTAGCTTGACAGCGCATGGTCACGAACGCTCCTCGTGACACACAGGAAGGATCAGGCATGCCGCAGTCGGACGGACCCACGCCGCTGGCCGCGCCGGCCTACGACGAGATCTTCATCCCGCCGGCCCGCACCCCCCCGGACGACCGGCCGGAGGACTACCCGGCGCAGCCGCCCGGCCGGCAGGCCCCGGAGGACCTGGCCGCCGCCGAAGGCCCGGCGGCGCTCCCCGACCGCAGGCAGTTCCACCTGAGCGCCAGTGCCGCCGTCGTGAGCGCGCTGCTCACCCAGAGCCCGATCATGGAGGTGGCTGACGTGCTCGCGGCCAGCCCGGTACAGCTAGCACTCGAGCGCGCGAACGAGGCGTTGGGCGAGGTCATCGACACGCACGAGATCGTGCCGCCCGCCCATGTCCGGGCCCGCACGGCCCGGTTGCGCCGCGGTCTGGAGCGCCTCGGTCGCCGTTCGATGGCGACGGACGACTCCCGGCAGCTGGTGCTGCTGGCCGGCCGCGTAGCCGTGCTGGGCGCCGACGCGGCCTTCAAGCAGGGCGATGTGGCCTCCGCCCGAGAGCTCGCCGCGGAGGGTCATCTCGCCGGCATCGAGGCCGGGGACGGGCCGCTGTGCGGTTCGGCGCGCGAGGTCGGCGCCGTCAACGAGTTCTACGGCGGGCGCCCCGACGAGGCGCTCCGGCTGGCCCGGGACGGCCTGCGGCACGTCGGGAACGGGCCGGTACGGGCGCGCCTGGTGTGCCAGGAGGCCCGTGCGCTGGCCGCCCTCGGAGACCTGCGCGGCGCCGTGGGAAGCCTGGAACGGGCCTACGACCTGGCCGACGCCATCCCGGCCGACCAGTGGGGCCGGCCCGGGCCCAGTTTCGACACCTTCCACCCGGTCGAGGTGTCCTACAACGCGACGACGGCGCTGTGCCTGCTCGGCCGGCCCCGCGCCGCCCAGGAACACGCCGACCTGGCGCTGCCCAGGCTGGACAGCATGGATGCGCCCGGTTTCCGCTCGGTCATCCGGCTCGACCTGGCGCTGGCGATGGCCCGCCAGGGCCGGCTCGAGCTCGACGGCGTCTGCGAGCTCGCGACCGAGGCGATCCGCATCTCGTGGGGGCGCACCGTCGCCTCCGTCTCCAGCCGCGCGGACCAGCTGCTGGCGGTCACCGCGCCGCATGGTGAGGTCCGCGGGGTGCGGGAGCTGGCGGCGCTGATCCGGGAATGGCAGCGGTCGGCGTCCCGGCAGCGACCTGACCCGGCCGCCGTCCCCACCCCCGCGCTGGACCTCTGATGCCCGGCCGGGACACGCCGGACGGCCGATTCACCGCGGCACGCTCCCGGCAGGTCCTCGGCCAGCTCTGCGCCCGCCTCGGTCTCGACGACCGCGGCGCCGAGCCGATCAAACTGACCGTCAACGCGGTGTACCGGCTGCCCCGCGAAGCCGCGATCGTGCGCATCGCCAGCTCCACCAGGCTGAACCACCGGGTTGCGAAGGTGGTGCGGATCGCGCGGTGGCTGGCCGATCAGGGGATGCCCGCGGTGCGATTACTCCCCGGCGTGCCCGCGCCGGTAGAGGTCGAGGGCCATCTCGCCACGGTCTGGCGGGACGCGACCCCACCCACCCAGCACACCCGGCCAGCCCAGCGGCCGCCGGCAGGCGCCGGCGGCGGCGCCCCGCACCCTGCCCGGAGTCTGGCGGAGATCCTGCTCCGCCTGCACGCCCTGGCACCGCCCGACCCTCCGCTGCCGACCTGGGATCCGCTGGACGACGTCCGGCGGCGGCTCGCTGACGCGGAAGGTCTCGGTGACCGGGACCGCCGTTTCCTGGAGGACCTCACGCTGCGGGTCGCCGACGCTCTCGGAGCCGTCAGCTACGCGCTGCCGCGGACCGTCGTCCACGGGGACGCGCACCTGGGCAACCTGATTCACACGGCCAGCGGTGAGGTCGTGATCTGCGACTTCGACGCGACCTGTCTGGGGCCGGCCGAGTGGGACCTCGTCCCGGTTGCGGTGGGCACGCTGCGCTTCGGCCGCCCGTCCACCGCGCAGGACGAGCTGGCCCGCGCCTACCGGTTCGACGTCACGGCCTGGGACGGGTTCCCGGCGCTGCGCGCGGTGCGCGAACTGAAACTCGTGACGAGCGTCGTGCCCATCCTCGCCAGCAGCCCGNGCGCGGCGGCCCAGTTCGCGGTCAGGCTGGAGNGCCTGCGCGCGGGCTCGGACGAGACAGTGTGGGCTCCCTACCGCTGAGCGGACCGAGGACGCGGTGGCAGCATCGGGTCATGGATCCCGAGCGCCTACGGACTCTGCTGACGGCCGTGTCGAACGGTCAGGTCGACCCCGAGGCCGCGGCGGCCGAACTGGCCGCGGGACCGCTGGGCGCCGACGGCTCCGGTTTCCACGATCTCGGCTACGCGCGTGTCGACACGCACCGGGGAATCCGTACCGGTGATCCTGAAGTGGTCTTCGGTGCCGGCAAGACGGCCGCGGAGACCGTCGGAATCGTGGACGCGCTGCGCCNGGCCGCGGGCGCCACCCGCCCGACGCTGGTCACCCGGGCGGACCACGCCACCGTGGCGGCCCTGCTCCACCGCTGGCCGGACGCCCGGATCAGTGCCGGAACCGAGCGGCCGGCGACGGTGGTGATCGGCCCGCTGCCCGAGCCGCGGGGCCTGGTGGCGGTGGTCGCGGCCGGCACCTCGGACGCCCATGTCGCCGAGGAGGCGGCGATGACCGCCAGCGCCGCCGGGGCCGGCGTGGAGATGGTCCGCGATGTCGGGGTCGCCGGGCTGCACCGGGTGCTGGCCGCCCGTCCGGTGCTGGAGCGCGCCGACTGCCTCGTCGTGGTGGCCGGCATGGANGGCGCCCTGCCCAGCGTCATCGGCGGCCTGGTCGGGACGCCCCTGGTG
>NZ_LRTK01000125.1 GCF_001636565.1 Frankia sp. EI5c | reverse complement strand
TGTCAGGGCTGCTTCCCACCCCTCCCAGCGTTCCCCGGGAAGAGCTGCCCTCAGCTTCACCGCCCTGCTGCGACAGGGCAGAGGTGGTGGTCTTTCACCTCCACTCGGGTTGTGGGCGCCTCGTGGCGCACGTTCTCCAGCTCCGACAACCGCGGAGCGGTCATCGGAGCAGCACCCTGCGGATCGAGACCAACGCGTGCGGCGTAAGCGTTGATGTGGTTCGCGGCCTGCATCTGGGTCCAGCCNTGCGCCACCCGGTGGGCCGCACGGGGCCGCAGCTGGTAGCGGCGGGCGAACTCGATCGCGATCTCGTCATGCGACATGCCGACCGCGCGCATCCGCGCCCGCAGCTCGTCCTGCTCCACCNGCTGGCTGGGCCTGCTCATGACGACGCGCTACCTCCTCTCCGGAACCGACTGGCCGATCTTCCGGACGTCCACGACACGGACAATTCTTACGGTAATCGTTACGTCACGAATCCAACGGTATGGTGAGCGTGCCCGCAAGCACTGCCGCGCTCGCGTCCAGCGCGGTCGACAGATCCACGTGGAGGCGTGCTGGGATGGCGCCGCCTTCCAGGCCGCAGATGCTCACGAGCTCGGTGAGGTCGCGGGCTTGGCGTGCATCGAGGTATCGGCCGGCAGAGGGTGCCCATAACAGGTCTCGTGCGGCGTAGCCGTCTTCGGCATCCAGCACTTGGTGGATCACTGTGTGGGCCAACGGCCGCGGATCGACGTCGTTGACGTTGCTGGCAGCGTCGAGAGCCGTGAGGCAGACGCGGGTGCGGAATGTTATCGGCATGGTCCTGTGGTCGAGCTGGCCGCAGTGGTCGAGCATCGCGGTGGCGAAGGCCGGAGCGGCTGGATCTTCGGGATGTCGGCACAGCACCCCGAGGCAGTCACTCACGGCTGTTTCCCAGGGTTCGGTGCAGGCTGTGGCATTGACAAGTGCCTGCGCGTCCGCCCAGTTGCCGGTGATGGCGCTCGCGATGATGGCGACTTGGCGGCCGTCGAACATGCGCTGACCGATCCCTTTGTGCCGGCGTAGAAAGGCCAGGGCATCCTGCCAGCGGCCGGCGGTGGTGCGGGCGCGGACGCCGTCGGCGAGCAGCACCGTCCACAGCCACTGACGCAGCTTTGCGTGGTCGTCCACGGTCGCGGTGAGCCTCGCGGCGGGCACCACGACGTCGTCCAGGACGACGTCGGTACCCGTGCTGACGGCCTGGTAGAGGCTGTCGAGAAGGCGTGCGGCGGCGTCACCGGCGCCAGCGCGGATGTGCAGGCGTGCGAGGTTGACGAGGGGTTCGAGGGCGTGGCGTGCGGCCTGGGCGGTCAGGGCCTGTGTGTGCAGGTGAAGCTCGGCGTGGCGGTGACACCAGGCGCGTGCGAGGTCGGACAGGCCGACGTCGGAGGCGAACAGGGCAGCCTGGTTGAACACAGCGGAGGCGGTGGCGCGGTCCCCCGTTTGCTGCGCCGTGTCGGCGAGGGCGCACAGCTCGCCGACACGGGTATCGAGCGCAGAGCATGCCGGCCGCGGGCGTGGCATCAAAGGGAAACGGCGCACCGTCGCGCCCGCGGGGTCCACGGCTACTCCCAGATGACGGTGATGGGGTGCGTCGGGCGGTCGAGGACGAACCTGCCGGCGGCGGGGTCGGCTTCTGGTGGTGTGTCGGGGATCTCGAAGCGGACCGTGCGGGCGCGGTAGATCTTGTCCCAGGTGCGGATCTCCTCGGCGACCCGCCGTGCGAGGTGGGCGCCGCCGGGTCCGTGGCCGCGGACGCCGACCTCGAACAGCCGTCCGCCGTCAGGGGTTGGCGGGGCGGGGCGGATGACGAGGTAGGCCAGGTCGGCGTCGCGGGTGGTGGCCATCGACCCCCACGGGTACATCGGGGTGACCTGGCCCCGGTCGACGGCGCNGGCGTCGACGTTCATCCGCATGAGGGCGTTGTCGAGGGTGAGGCACAGCCACAGGTCCATCCATTCCAGGGACACCTCGGGCGGGAAGAACACCCCGGTCCACTCCTCGTGGTGCCCGCTGTCCAGCACGCCGGTCAGGGCGNGGCCGTCGACGTTCTGGTCCTTGTGGACCTGCAAGGTCACGTCCTTCTCGGCGGTGAGAGGGACGATGCGGCGGGCGTCATCGCCGAGACCGCGCAGCGGCATGAAGACGGTCTGCTGGCTGTCGAGGCTGTGCCAGCCGTCCGCGGCGCGGTGGAAGACGATGCTGCGGGAGTTCGTGCCGCGTAGCCGCAGCGGCAGGATGAGCCGGCCGCCGGGGGCGAGCTGGTCCAGCCAGGCGGTGGGTGTCTCGAAGGCGCTGACAGTCGCGATGATCCGGTCGTAGGGGCTGCTGGCCGGATGTCCGAGGGCGCCGTCGCCGAGGACGACGTCGACGCTGGTGATGCCGGCGGCGGCGAGGTGCGTGCGGGCGCCTTCGACGAGGTCGAGATCGACGTCGATGGTGGTGACCTGGCCGGTCTCGCCGACGATCGCGCCGATGAGCGCCGCGTTGTAGCCGGTGCCCGCCCCGATCTCCAAGATTTTCTCGCCGGGGTTGGGGTCGAGCTGGCGGAGCATCATGGCCACGGTCGCGGGCTGGGACGCCGCGCTGATCGACACCCCTNCCGGGTCGTGCTTGGTGTAGACCGCGTCGTTGGCGTAGGCCCGCTCCACCGGCACATCGGGCAGGAACAGATGCCGCGGGACCTGGCGAAACGCCTCCTCGATCGCCGCAGTTCGGATCACGTCGTGCTGGACCAGGCGGTCCGTGAGTTCCTCACGCAGCTGATCAGCCGAACCCGCAGAACTGTCTCTAATCGTAGTCACCTCGTTGAGCGGGTGGTGGTGAGCATGATCTCCACTATCCGGCGTGCATGGTCGCAGGGTCTGTGCCGAAGACGACGGCTTTCGCAGTGGCTGCGAGTGCGGCTTGTTCCGCGTACGGGAGGCCCAGCCGGTTCCAGGAGAAGATCACGTGGTGAGCGAGGATGTCGCGGAGGCCGCGGTGAAGACGACCGGCGTCCCAGAGGCTGGCGAGGTCCTTGCCAGCGGAGGCGTAGGCGGCGGCCGAGGCGGCCAGGTAGGCCAGCGGGGCGTCGGCGCTCGTCACGGCGTCGGTGTCGACGCTGATCAGGCGTTGGACAGCCGAAGAAACGCGGCGTGCGTGATCGGGCGTCATGACTGTCGATGGGGAGCGGTGCGCGGCGACGCGGGCCCAGACGTCTCCTTGCTCGTACCAGTCCTGATGGGCGCTGCGCATCAGGTGCGAGCAGAGCAGGAGCGAGGTCTCGCGTCGCTGGCGGGCTCCCGCGTCGCTGTGGCTTGAGTGAGCGTGGGTGAGCAGGGCTCGGCTATCGTGGTGGAAGAGCCGGTGGGCGACGGCCATGGCTTCCGGGCCGCCGAATGCGTGGATCTCCGGCTCGTAGACAGCTGTCGTCCAGCCAGCGATGTGGCCCGCCGTTGTCAGCCGCTGAAGGTGGCTTTCGACGCCGGCTCGGGTCGAGCCGTCAGCTGCGGCGGGCAGGTAGCGGATCCGCCAGCAGGGATGCTTGCGGATGAAGAACCAGGCGTGGATCTGGCCGCTGGTCTCGGCTGCGGTGATGTGTGGGGCGAGGTGGGTGAGGACGAGGGGCTCGGACAGGTTCCAGTCGTGGAACGCGACGTTCACTTGGTTCCACGGTTCCAAGGAGTGCCTCCGGGTCAGGCGACGGTGAGGAAGGAGTCCCAGCACGGGGCGGGGACGCGGCCGGTGCCGAGGGTGTGCAGGGCGAGCGCGACGCCGGTGGTGCCGTCGAGTAGGTCGGGATTCGGCGCCGCCGGGCTGTTGGTGAGCTGGGCGGTCACGTGCGTGGCCAGCCGCGGGAGTTCGGCGCCGATCTCGGGTGTGGTGGCGTCGGCAGCCATCCGCCACGCGCAGTGCAGCAGCCCGGCCGTCCCGTGACACAGTCCGGTGCTCGATAGTCGGCCGAGCTGGGCGGGGCTGCGGAGTACGGCGAGCATCGCGGCTTCGGCGGTGTGTTTGCGCTCGGGGTCGCGGAGCGCCATACCTGCGAGTTGCTGCGCGCGGGCCGTCCCGGCGACGCCGTAGCACCAAGAGGCGACGGGGCGCAGGTCGGGGTGGACCCGCTGCTGGCCGACTTGCTCGGGGGTGACGAGCCCCGGCCACCAGTAAGCGTCGCCGTCGTGCTGTCGCCACAGGTCAGTCCAGGCGGCGAGGCGGGCGATCGCTTCGGCGAGGCCCGGTGGGCTGCCCACCNCAGCCAGCAACGCCAGTGACAGGACCGCTAGCACCGCGCCGATGCCGTGCGAGACACCGAGGTTCCCGTGGCCGTGTGGATAGCGCGAGTCCGGCTCTCCGTTCGGTGCGACACGTGTCCACCACGGTGGAAGAGCGGTGTCCGCGCGGGGCAGTGGTTCGGTCAGCCGGACGAGGTAGGCCAGACAGTCGTGGGTGATCACATGGTCGGGGTGGGCGTTGAGGTGGTAGACGCTCAACCCGGCGAGTCCCCGGATCAGGTCGAACTCGCGCATCTCGGCGTAGTCGCCGCGGTCGAGTCGGGCCTGTGCCTGGGCCAGGCGGGTGCGGGTGAGCGCGATGGTGGCGCGGTCGAGGGCTGCGAGAGCTCGGTGGAACCTGGTCTGTTCGGGATACTCCGCAGCGATGTTCAGCACGAAGGCGAGCGTGGGCGCCCCGAAGAACAGGCTCGCGTTCGGCGCCGCGGTGATCTCGTCGCTGACGGCCTCCGACAGCCAGTAGTGCGCTGTTTTCCAGGAGCCGCGGCCAGAGCGGGCCCGTTCGAGGTGCAGCAGGGCGACACCCGCGGCGCCCCCGGCCAAGGACTGCGGCCAGGACCGTGCGGTGGTTGGGCGCCCATCGGGCCACACAATGAGTGGGTCGGCCAGCCGCTCGGCCAGCGCGTCGGCAAGGGCCAGCGCGTCTGGCATGACTGGAATGATCATCGGTGTGCGGCCGTTCGCGCGCGGGCGAGCCAGCTGAGGGCGGCGGCCCTGGCCAGGTGGAGACAGACGCGTTCCGCGGCGCGATTCGGTGTGGCGATCCGTGCATGGTGCAGGTGCAGGAGATCGGGAAGCAGATCCTGGGCCGGCGTCGTGCCGAACTGGTCGAGAGCGCGCCGATAGGTGGCGAGCGCGGCCTCGCGTTCTGCCCAGGCGGCGAGCGTGTCCGTGTCAAGTGCTGGCGTGGCGGCGGCGGGCNGCGGGTTGACGAGTGCCACGGCCTGGTCGTAGAGCGTCCGCGGGGGCGGGGCCGGATCGGTGGCCGTGTGATTCACCAGCCAGCGCATGGCCTCGGCCTGGTCGCCGATCAGACCAGCGGCGATGTTCACGAGGCTGGCGGCTGTCAGTGCCCGAGGGTCTGGGCCACTCGTCGCGGCGCATGCCCGTAGCTGGGCCAGCGCCGCTACCGAGTCGGCGGCGAAGAAGGCTTCCGCTGTGTCGAGTGCCGCGCTGCCGCCGAAGCGCGCCGTCTCCGGGAAGGAGGTTTCCCAGGTCGCGTGCGTGATGAGCCCGGCGTCATGGAGGGCCTGCGTCCAGGCGCTGATCTGCTCCGCCGCCGGCCCCGGTCGGTGGCGGCCAAGGCTGAGACGTAGTCGGAGATGATCGCCGGGAGTGCCGTAACGGAGGAACCACCAGGTGTTCACCACGCTGCTGAGGCGGCCGATCAGGTCCGGGAGGTAGCGGATCAGGATGGTGTCCTGATCGTCGGCAGGGCCGTGCAACTGGAGGTAGAGCCGTCCGCCGCAGGCCGGCGGGTGGCCGTGGCGGCGCGGGGTGACCTCGCCGGGCCCGCTGACGGGTGCTACGGCTTGGCCGGCGGCGGCCAGCGGGATGGCGATCTCGTGGACTCGGCCTTCGGCCCAGCCCAGGTCGTCCGGGCTGGGCGCGGCGCGCAGCATCGCCTCCTCCCCACGATCCACGTGCGTGCGCAGCAGGACTCGGTGAGATGGCTCGTTCAGATCCAGGCGGATGCACTGGTCACCGTCGCCCAGGTAAACCCATCGGGGAATGGCGAGGTGAGCGCGCCACGCGGCCAGCGCTTTGTCCCAGACCGGGCCGTCGGCTTGGTCGGGCAGATCGGAGGCGGTGAGTACCCAGCGAGCCGGCGAGAGGACGACACGGCCGTAGCGAACCGCGGGAAGGAACGGCAGGGCGTGCGCGGCGCCCCAGTCGAAGCCCGCGCACGGGGCTGCGAGTGCGACAGGGGCTTCGAGGAGAAACCGGGCCAGCGGCTGGGAGTGGTAGGCCAGATCGACCGCGGTGGGCAGGATCGTGTGCACCGGCCGCCGCCGGGAGACGGAGACCAGGTGCAGGCGGCTGGCGTCCGCGGTCACGGCCAGGTCGGTGACCGGGATCTGGTCCGCGCTTGCCGCGTGGTACTCCCCGAGCGAGATGACCAGGTCGGCTACCCGTGGTGCGCGAGCGACGTTCTCGGTCTTCGCGTGCAGCGGNGGCGCGGAGATCTGCGCGAGGATCGCGCCGCCGTGCACGGCTGGTAGTCCCGCGTACACGTGGCTCATCCGATCACGGTCCGCATCGTCGAGGACCCCGAGGAAGCGTCCGGCGGTAGTCCCGGCGGCCNGTGANACGCCGGTGACGTGTAGCGAGAACTGCCCGTCGTCGAGGTCCTGGACGCGCCGCGCGTGGACGCGCACCGTTATTTCGGTGCTTGGCTGTATCGGGTGCCCGTGGTCGACCGCGGAGAGCTCGCGGATGAGGCGGTCATCGAGCGTGATTTCGCGGACACCCCGCATCGCGCAGGTCTGGGCGATCTTGAGGAGCGTCCGGTCGCGCTCGGTAAGCGAAGCCGGTGGCGAGGGATGCGGGGAGTCCAGGTAGCCGGCGGGGTAGCCGAGGCCGGTGCCGGGGTCGACCACATCGAGAACAGGGACCATGGCCCGCGGTCCATAGCGCTCCAAAAACGCGGTGTGCCAGGCAACCCAGCCGGCGCTGAGGGCGGGGCGTCTCGCCAGCCGGCACAAGAGCGCAGCGGCGTCGGCGGCATCCGCGGCGATCGCCCGTGGGATGGTCAGGTCCCAGCCCAACCGGAGGTCAATCACTGGGGCCAGTCCGGCTGAGGGGTGCAGGCCCGGTATCAGGGCCTCCGCCTGCGTCCGCTCGTCCTTGGCGGCGGCGGGGTCGATGGCCCTGTTGTGCCTGGTGAATGCCGCTTGGATCGCGTGCAGGGCGGCCCGCTGCCTGGCGGCCTCGCTGTCGTCGGACAGCGGGAGTGCGTCGAACGTGTCCAGCAGGGCAGCCACAGGGTCGAGAGACGTCGTCGGGACACGCAGGTCGCTGATCAGGAAACGCTGGTGGACCAGCCCGGCGATGAGATTTCTGATCACGGCGCCGGGAACGGCAGGGAACCGGTCCGCGAGCGCGGCGGCCAGGTCGGCGACCTGGATCGGGTGCCGTGCGACCTCGACCGCGGCGACGACCGGCCCAGTCGCGCGTACGCGCACGCGGTCCGGTGCACCGCCGGCGGCGCCGCGTGACCGGTGTTCAAGGAGCAGGTGGTCGGCGCGCCGGACCGCGAGGTTGTTGGCGGTCACGGTGAGGTACGGGCCGAGGTCCGGCGCGGACTCGAACCGTTCGATCACGCCGGTCACCCAGGACATGTCCGCTCTGACTACCGCATGGTGCTCGCTGCCCATCCGGCTCCTCGCGCCGGTACCAATGCGGACCGGGGCAACACCTGCCAGCAGACCGAACGGAGTGGCCCGGCTGGACGCCCGCAGCAGGTACCGCATCGTCGCCAGCACCGCTCGCCGCGTGAGCGCTTCAGGACACTCCCGTTGGCTGAGAATCCGGGCCACCTGGCGGCCGAGATCAGGGCTGGCAGCCTCGACCGCGCGGGCGAACTCGGGGAGGTGCCATACCTCGTGCAGCCACGCCCGCCAGGAAGCGGGCGTGGCCCCAGCGCCGGCCAGGTCCGGCCACGGCAGGCTGTCGGAATCTGGCTGCCAGGCCGGTGCCCGGACCAACGCGGCGTCCAGGTACCTGTAGACGCGTGATGCTGCGGTGCCCGACGACCTCCTCCGCGGAGGGTCGCCGGGCACCGGAGGCAACTGGGACACGGAACGGGCGGGCCGTTACGCGGGGCAGCTGAGGCAGGCTGTGGCGCAGGTCGAGTTGCAGCCGTCGTCCGTCATGCGGATGAGCTGGTCGGCAGCCGGGCCGGACTCGACGATGGTGATGTCCAGTTCCCAGTCGTCCAGGTCCTCTGTGGGCGGCTCTGGAATCAGCACGGACATGCGATCTTCCACCTCTCGGATTGTGAGGGTACTGCGGGTAACTCCGACTACCGCGCAGGTGATCCTGAAGTCGCGGAGTCGGCGTCCTATGACCAGGTGACCGTGATGGCCCCATGGCGCTTCACCACGGCACCTGCGGGGAGCGGTCCTGGGCTAGAGGCGGCGGGACGGTACCGAATGGTCGCCGCACCTCGGCGGCGATGGTCATCGGACCACCGCCGCAATACCTCGGCGTATTGCTGGGCGAGCGACTCGGCCTGCGGCCCGTGGCCGATGACGCCGGTCTCGTACTCTCCGGTAGACTCATTCGCCCGCTTGGCGCGGTAGGCAAAACTGTCCTTGCTGATCAAAATCGTCACACCCAGCAGGGCCGCCGGGCCGAGCACACCCTCGTCGATGAGCCGCTGGCTTGCGTGGATCGAGGCGACCCGCGGGAGATTGAGCGCGGCAAACAGCTCCAACTCGTCGGGAAAATCCCACACCGCCCCAGGCCACAGCTCCAGGGCCGGCGCACTCAGCGCATCATTCAGAGCCTGGACGTCGAGCCGGACAGCCGGGTCGTCGGTCTGGACCGCGACGCCGTCACGGAGCAGGACCCTGCGCTCCGCGAACGCGCCGGTACCCTGCATCGGAACGAACCGCGCCAGGCGGTAGTCCCGGCTCACCAGCCCGTCCCCATCCCGATCAAAGGCTACCGACCGAGTAAGACCGCGCATCCGCAGCGGGACTACCAGTCTCCCGTCAAGAGAGAGCTGAGAAATCCATGCCAAGGGGATATCCCAGGCCGCGGCGGTAACCAAGATCCGGTCGAAAGGAGCCGCCTCCGGAACGCCGAACTCGGCGTCGGCCGTCAGTGTCCGGACCCGCTCGTAACCCGCCGCATCGAGGCATGCCCTGGCGCGGGTAATGATATCCGGGTCGATATCGACTGTGGTAACCCGCCCATCGGGGCCGACGAGCTCTTGAAGGAGCGCGGCATTGTAGCCGCCCGACCCAACTTCCAGCACGCGCATNCCCGGCTCGACCGACGCCTGCTCCAGCATGACCGCCTGCAAATGAGCCGCGGACATGACGCTGAGCACCAGGCCGTCCGCGTCCCGCTTCGCTACCACGGTGCCATGCGGCGCGTAGGCCGCCTCCAGCGGTTCACCGGGCGCGAACAGATGCCGCGGTACCGACGCGAACGCGGCGGCGACCAGTTCGGTCCGAATCGCTTCCTGCTCACGGAGTTCCCGCACCATGGCCAGACGAAGCTCATCGGCCTGACCGGAAACGGCGGTGCTGCCCGTCTGGGACACGCAACGCTCCTTGCTGTCGATGGGACAGAGAAGTGCAATACCGGATACACGGCACCTGGCAGGCGATCCCGCAATCCGTCACGTTGACGCGGCTTTCGAGGGCATCGTCACCGATGGGCCAGCAGGGTTACTCACAGTGGTCATGCGTCGGCGGCATCATCACCGTAAGAAGATCTACTGCGGAAGGGCTAGGAGTTTTCACGAGTTTGCAGGCTGTCGCGCGCTCTCTCGATCAGTTCCCGCGCGGCGGCACCATGGACGGCTAGGGCCCGCAGCGCGTTGAAGATCCTTACGTAGAAGGCGATCTGGTCTGGGCGCCGTGTCCGGTACCCGCCTGCCCACATCTCGGTGCGCACGAGCTGGTCGTCGAAGAGGTAGAAGCCCTCTCCCGGTCGGATGTCTCGGCTGCTGAGCGGAGGGATGATCCCGAAAGCGACGTTCGGCAGCCTGGTCACGCGCAGCAGGAGGTCGAGCTGCTCGTGCATCACGGCGTCCCCGCCGAAGCCGTGCTCCAGCGCACCGGCCTCGATCACGAAGCTGTATGTGTTGGCTCCGGTCGGCTTGGTGACCAGATGCTGCCGGGCCAGCCGGGCGTCCGCAGCCGCTTCCACGTCCTCAAGCGGGAGGCCGTGGACGCGGGCGCTGGTCGTCAGCGCCGCGACCACATACCNGCGGGTTTGCAGGATGCCAGGCACGACGTTCGACTCGTAGACGCGAAGCAGCCTCGTGCTCCCATACAGTGGGGTGCTGCGCGACTGGACATGCACCATCCCCGCCCGAAGCTCGCGGCGGTGCTCCGCCCACATCTGTTCGACCTCGCGGTGCACGGCGATCAGCTCAGGGATCTGCCGAGCCACTCCGCAAGCGGTGCACCATGCTCGGATGTCGTCTTCCGAGGGATTCTGCTGGGCGTGCTCGATCCTGGAGATCTTCGTGTTGTGCAGCCCGGTGCGCGCGGCCAGGTCCTGCCCCGTCAGGCCCGCGTCCTTGCGCAGGTCGCGGAGCCGGACGGCGAACGCCCGCCGAGCGGCATCTGCCGGATCCCCCAATGCGCGCACCTGCTAGGGCGCTGAATACGCCTGATGCGGGACCGCAACCGCCCAGGCCACGTCGAATGCGCTGCGGCACAGCTTCACCGTGCCGGCGTCCCGGTGGAGCTGTTGTTCGGCCCGGTTGTCCTCGCCATCGAGAACGTTGAAGATCACAAGCTCGTCGTCCAGCACGAAGAAGTCATTGCCCGGCAGTAGGACGGTCGACGTGAGCCGCCGCGGAAGCCATCGGATGTCCTCTCCGGCAGCCACCGCATGCGCGCTGTAGTCAAACGCGAACCGCTGGTACTCCGACAGCGGCTCGGACACCACCTTCACCCGCCGCAGGCTCATCCCTCCCGCCACGCGGGCGGCAACCCTGTCCCGCGAGGCCGCAGCCGCACGGCCAAGCGCATCCGTGCTCCCTACCTGCCATGCCGCGAACAGCTCTCGGTCAACCGCGTAGTGGTCTCTCAGCTCCAACTTCAGGACACTCCGGGCGTTCCCGATCAGCTCAGCCCGCCGCGCTACCGAGATCAGTTCCATACCGCTCCTTGACATACCGATGGACAAGAAGCTCCACCAACGGCTCAGGGATCTCCACGAACGTCTCGTCAACCGCAAGCGCATGCAACTGCGCCGCCACCGCGTCNCCCCGCCGCTTGCCNTGCACGATCCAGCTACGGCGATCCGTCTGGTAGAAGGCGGCGCAGTCGTCGATGTCCACGGAGCCCGGATCCTTGCAGTAGAAGGTCACGCGCAGCTCATCGCCAGAGTCATCCGANTGCACGATTTTTACCTCCATTGCCATCTCAGCTACACGAGCTGTCGCACCGCGCCACGTGTCCCACTAACGATCCTTCCACGCAGCTGCCACACCATCATCGTCTTCCCATCCCGCCGCGTCCCACCGACGAGACGGCCGACTCCGCGCCGTGGGCCTGGGCGATGGCGTCGATGCGCCGTGCGAGATCGAAGTCGGCCGCGGTGAGCCGGTGCCCGGCGTCGTGAGTGGTGATCCCGAAACGGATGCTGTCCCAGCGCAGGTCAATGTCCGCATGGTGGCCGATCAGCCGCTCGACATCGGCGACGTGCACGATCAGGGCGACCCCGCCGTGGTAGCGGATGCGGAAGGTCTTGGTGATCTCCTGGCTGACGCGGGCCCAGCCGGGTAGCTCGCGCAGCCGCGCCTCGATCTCGTCGTCGGCCAGAGGCACGGGNGTGTCCGCCACGTCAGGTCTCCTTCTCCAGAGCGAAGATCCCGTCAAGGTCGCGGCCGACGGCCGTGCCCTTCCAGAGCCGTGCGGCTTCCCGCGGGCCGACTGATCACACGGCCGACCTGTCGCACGTCAGGCCAACAACTCCGCCCCGGCATGGCCTGTTCTCTACCCTGCTCCATGCGCTGATGCGATTGTCTGAATGCGCCTGGCGAGCTCGATGTCGTGCTCGGCGACGTAGCCGCCGATGTCACTGGAGCTGATGGACACGTGCACGGTCTTGTAGCCGAGCGTGGCGTCGGAGTGGTGGCCGAACTCGTTCTGCACGGCGGCGATGTGCATGACCAACGCCGCGCCCTGGATGTGGGGTATCGAGTAGAGCCGTTCGATGCGCCGGCCGTCGGTCGTCCATCCGTCCAGGGTCTTGAGGTGTTCCTCGATCTGTTCCCGGGACAGTGCCTCAGCCATGATCCCTCCCTGGCTCGTCGATATTGACGGGCGCAAGCACGTCCGCCAGATCCTGGCCGACGGGGTGAGCGCGCCACGGGGCCATCGCCGCCGCGACTGTGTCCAGTTCCCGCCGGGCGCGCGCGGAGCCGGTCTCCACCGCGAGCGCGCTCGCCTGGCGCGCGAGTTCCACTGCCCGTTCCGGTTCTCCCCGTCGTGCGGCGGCGACCGCGTGGCGCGCCGACCACACCCCGACGTCGCGGCGGGCTGACGGGGGTGCGGCGGGAATGATCTGCTGCCAGAGACGGTCGGCGTCGTCGGCGAGACCGAGCCGGCCGTAGCAGGTGGCGCGCTGTACTTCGACGTAGCCGTCGGTGCGGCGGCAGGCTGTGCCCCACTCCTCGATGTCGACGTGATCCACGAGCCGGCCAGCCTGATCAAGCAAGAGATCGACCTGACGGCGGTCGCCGCGCAGCGAGGCGCCGTGTGCCTGCTGCTGCAAGGCGAACACCTGGACCTCGGGCGAGAGACGTCGCGCGTCGACCAGCGCGGCCTGGCACAGGTCGATCACGGCCTGCGCGTTTCCCAGGTCCGTGTAGGCCATCGCCCGGTCGACCAGTGCGCAGGCCACGGCGTCACGCTCCCCGCAGCGGTGGGCCAGTTCCAGCGCGGCGTCGTGGCAGCGCATCGCCGCGGCCGGGTCGCCGGCGTCGAGCCACAGCCAGGCGGCGAACGCGGCGAACGACGAGCCGACCTTCGCCATGCGCTGGCGGGTCGATCCGTCCGCTGAGTCCACCAACTGCGCGATGACCTCACATTGGGAGGCGACAGTGCCGATCAACGCGCCAGCGCCGAGCAGCATGTCCGCGTGGTAGTGGCCCTTCAGCTGGCTGTCGAAATAGGAGACGAGCGCCGGGTCGACGTGGCGGGCGCGCCCGATGCCGACAAGACCCGCCACGACGGCCGATCCGGCAAGGAGGGTAAACCCGCGGCGGCCGAGTGCATCCACCCACTCGATGCTTCCAGCAGTCGCATCGAGACGCCGTCTCTTGGGGGTACCGCCGCTATGTCCCGACTCGAAACCGGGGCCGGCCCGCCTGGAGGACGAGTCCACAGGCGGTGACCCCGCCGATCGACGGCCTCGGCGCGCGGTGTCGATGAGGAGCAGGTCGGCGGGGGTGAGGTGTTCGCGGTCGTCGAGGTCGATGAGGTTGTGGATGCTGGTGTCGTAGACCTCGGCGAGCAGAGCGAGAAGCTGCGGGGTGGGCCGGCGGCGGTTGTTCGGCAGCGGCCAGT
>NZ_LRTK01000124.1 GCF_001636565.1 Frankia sp. EI5c | reverse complement strand
GAGTAGAGGACGAAGGCGGTGAGGGGTTGGTCGAGGGTGGCCTGGTGCAGGTTCCAGCTGGTGTCGATCTTTGCTTTGAGGACGGTGTCGAGCTGGTCCGNNGTGAGNNNGGCCAGGGTGGCGTCGTGCAGGATGCCGGCGGTGTGNANGACGGCGGTGAGNGGTCGGTNGCTCGGGATGGTCTCGATGAGGGCCCGGGCGGCGGCGGGGTCGGTCNGGTCGGCAGCGNNGATCTGGACGTCGGCGCCGAGTGCGGTGAGTTCGGCGGCGAGGTTGTCGGCGCCGGGGGCGGCCGGGCCGCGGCGGCTGGCCAGGAGCAGGTGGCGGATGCCGTGGTGGGTGACGAGGTGGCGGGCGGCCAGGGCGCCGAGGGTGCCGGTGCCGCCGGTGACGAGCACCGTCCCCGCGGGATCCAGCGGGCGCCCGGGCCGCTCGCCGGCCGGGGGCCGCACCAGTCGGGGGACCAGGACGGCGCCGTCGCGGACCGCGAACTGGTTCTCGCCTCCCACCGCGACGGCGTCGGTGATCCGCCGCAGCCCCTCGCCCAGTTCCGCGTCGCCCAGTTCGGCATCACCGAGTTCGGCGCCGCCCAGGTCGAGCAGGACGAACCGGCCCGGGTGCTCGCTCTGGGCGGTGCGGACCAGCCCCCAGCTCGGGGACTGCGCCAGATCGATCCGGTCCCCCGTCGCCGCGGCGACGGCGCCCTGGGTGACCACCAGTACGCGGGTCACATCGGGGCCGTCCTCGATGGCGAGTACGTCCCGCAGCGCGGCCAACGTCGCCGCGACGCCCGCGCGCACGGCACCCGGTTCGGGGTCCGCGCCGGGCGTCGGCGCCGGGGCGGTCTCCCGATAGGCCTCCGCCGCCACGCCGGCGCCCGCCAGCAGGCCGGCGAGCCGCGCGCTCTGCCGGCCGATCACCAGCCAGCGCTCCTGACCAGCCGTGCCTCCGGCGGCACCCGCCGCCCCTGGAGTGGTGCCAGCCGCGCCGGAGGCCGCAAGCTCGTCCCATCGCAGGGTGAACAGCGCCTCCGCGGGGGATGTCGACGATCCGCCGGCCGCGAGGGCCTCCGGGTGGACCGTCCGCACGGACAGCGCCCGGACGGAGACGACCGGCTGCCCGGTGTCGTCCGTGACGAGCAGGCTCACCGCGCCGCGGCCCGCGTCCGCCGGAGCGGGCGAGAGCCGGGCGCGCAGCGCCCGTGGACCGGGCCGGTGCAGGGTCACCCCGGTCCACGCGAACGGCAGCCGGATTCCCTCCTCGGGCCGGGAGCCGTGTCCGTCTCCCGGCTGGTGGCCGGCGTCCGGCCGGGACGCGAGCGGATGCAGGGCCGCGTCGAGCAGCGCGGGATGGACACCGAACGACTCGGCGTCGGCGGGCTCGCCGTCCGGCAGTGCGACCTCGGCGAACGTCTCGGTTCCGCGGCGCCAGGCGGCCCGCAGGCCCTGGAAGGCCGGGCCGTAGTCGAGTCCGGTCGCGGCGAGCGCGTCGTACAGCCCGTCCAGGTCCACCGGCTCGGCGGCCGGCGGCGGCCAGCTGCCCGCCAGCTCCGCGAAACCCGGGTCGGGGGTGCCCGGACCGCCCGCCACGGTGAGGACAGCGGTGGCGTGCAGGCGCCACCCCGGCCGATCGGGCTCGTCCCCGCCGGGGGTTCCGGGGCCGGCAACCGGCCGGCTGTGCACGGTGAGCGCCCGCGACCCGGACGGATCCGGGCCGCCGACCTCGATCTGGACGTCCAGTGTGCCCTCGGTGGGCAGGGCCAGCGGTTCCCGCAGCGTCAGCTCCTCGACCAGCGGGGTGTCCGTGTGCGCGGCGGCGTGCAGGACCAGGTCGAGCAGGCCGGTGCCCGGCACCAGCACCAGACCGGCGACGACGTGATCGGCGAGCCACGGGTGGGTGGCGGTGGAGAGCCGGCCGGTGAGGACCAGCCGGTCGCCGTCGGCGAGCGGTACCGCCGCGCCGAGCAGCGGGTGCGTCACCGGCGTGAGCCCGAGCTCGGATGCCTCCGCCGCGGCGCCCGCGCCAGCGGGCAGCCAGTAGGTCCGACGCTGGAAGGCATAGGTCGGCAGGGCCCCGGCGAGGAGGGTGCTGTCGGCCGCGGGGCCGGCCAGCACGGCGCGCCAGTCCACCGGGTGACCGTGGACGTGGAGCGCGGCGAGTGCGGCCAGCAGGGTTTCGGCACCGTCACGGCCGCGGCGCAGCGCCGGGACGGTGAGGGGCGCGGGCTGTGAGCTTTCGCCGCCGGCCGTGTCGTCGGTGAGGCTGGCCTGGGCGAGGCCGGTGAGGGTGCTGTCCGGTCCCAGCTCCAGCCAGGTCGTCACGCCGAGTGCGTGCAGCGCGCGGACGCCCTGGTGGAAGCGGACGGCGTCGCGGACATGCCGGACCCAGTAGCCGGGGGTGGTGATCTCGGCCGGGTCGGCCGGAGCGCCGGTCAGGTTCGAGATGATCGGGATGGTGGGCGCGGAGTAGCTCAGGGTGGCGGCGAACGCGGCGAAGTCGTCGAGCATCCCGTCCATGTGCGGGGAGTGGAACGCGTGGCTGACGGTCAGTTCACGGGTGCGCCGCCCCGCTTCGCCGAGCCGGGTGGCGATCAGCCGGGCCGGCTCGGCGTCCCCGGAGATGACCGTGGCGGACGGGCCGTTGACCGCGGCGATGCCCACCTCGGCCCCGGGGGCGAGATCGGCGAGAACCGCCAGCACCTCGGCCTCCGGCGCGGCCACCGCGACCATCGCGCCGCCGGCCGGGAGGTCCTGCATCAGGCGGGCGCGGGCGGCGACCAGCCGGGCCGCGTCGTCGAGGGTGAGCACCCCGGCGACGTGGGCGGCGGTGAGCTCGCCGATCGAGTGGCCGATGAGGTGGTCCGCGGCGACGCCGGCGGAGCGCACCAGCTCGTGCAGCGCCACCTCGAAGGCGAACAGGCCGGTCTGCGCGTAGACCGTCTGGTGGATCAGCGCGGCCGTCGCCGCCTCGGTCGCCGGGTCGGCGTGCAGGACCTCCCGCAACGTCGGCCACGACGGGGTGCCTGGCGGGGCGCTGCGCGCGGGGATGTCCGTGAGCGCGGCGTCGAGGCGCGCGGTCACGGCGTCCAGCGTCACCGCGAACCGGGGGTACGCCGCGTACAGCTCGCGGATCATCCCGGGCCGCTGGCTGCCCTGGCCGGTGAACAGGAACGCCGTCTGGCCGGCGCCGGCCGCGGGCACGGTCCCACGGGTCAGCGCCGCGTCCGTCTCTCCCCTGGCCAGTGCGCTCAGCGCGCGCCGCAGCGTGACCTCGTCCGCGCCGACGAGCACCGCTCGCTCCTCGAGCGTGGCCCGCGCGGTCGCCAGCGCGTACCCGACGGTCCGCGGGTCGAGGCCGTCCCGTCCGCCGCCGCGCGCCGGGTCGAGGTGATCGTCGAGGAAGGCCTGGAGGCGGCTCGCCTGTTCCGCGAGTGCCCCCGCCGAGCGCGCGGACAGCAGCCACGCGAGCGGACGGCCGCTCGCGGCGGCCGGGGTCACAGCGGCCGGGGTCACCGCGGCGGCGGGGGCGACGGCCGCGGGTTCGGGCTGGTCGGGGGCCTGTTCGAGGATGACGTGGGCGTTGGTGCCGCTGATGCCGAAGGCGGAGACCGCGGCGCGGCGGGGCCGGTCGACCTCGGGCCAGGGGCGGGGGTCGGTGAGCAGTTCGACGTGNCCGCTGGTCCAGTCGACGTGGTGGCTGGGTTGGTCGATGTGCAGGGTGGCGGGCAGGACGCCGTGGTGCAGCGCGCTGATCATTTTGATGAGGCCGGCGGCGCCGGCGGCGGCCTGGGTGTGGCCGATGTTGGATTTGATGGAGCCGAGGTAGAGCGGCCGGTCGGCCGGCCGTTCCTGCCCGTAGGCGGTGAGCAGGGCCTGCGCCTCGATGGGGTCGCCGAGGGTGGTGCCGGTGCCGTGGGCCTCGACGGCGTCGACGTCGGCGGGCGTGAGCCCGGCGTTGGTGAGGGCGGTGCGGATCAGACGTTGTTGGGACGGGCCGTTCGGTGCGGTGAGGCCGTTGGAGGCGCCGTCCTGGTTGATGGCTGAGCCGCGGATGACGGCGAGGATCTGGTGGCCGTTGGCGCGGGCGTCGGAGAGGCGTTCGAGCAGGAGCAGGCCGGCGCCCTCGCCCCAGCCGGTGCCGTCGGCGGCGTCGGCGAAGGCCTTGCAGCGGCCGTCGGGGGCGAGGCCCCGCTGCCGGCTGAACTCCGTGAAGATCCCCGGACTGCCGATGACGGTGACCCCGCCGGCCAGCGCCAGCGTGCACTCGCCGTTGCGCAGCGCCTGCGCGGCGAGGTGCACGGCGACCAGGGAGGAGGAGCAGGCGGTGTCGATCGTGACCGCGGGGCCTTCGAGGCCGAAGCTGTAGGCCACCCGGCCGGAGGCGACGCTCGTCGTGCTGCCGGCGAGGAAGTAGCCCTCGTACCCGGCGGGCATCGCGAGTGCCCGCGGGCCGTAGTCCTGCGAGATGACCCCGGCGAAGACGCCGGTGCGGCTGCCGCGCAGGGAGGTCGGGTCGATCCCGGCCCGTTCGAGGGTCTCCCAGGCGACCTCCAGCAGCAGCCGCTGCTGCGGGTCGGTGGCGGCGGCCTCGCGCGGTGAGATGCCGAAGAACTCGGCGTCGAAGTCACCGGCGTCGTGCAGGAACCCGCCGTGGCGGGCGTAACTGCGCAGCGGCACGCCGGGCTCCGGGTCGTACAGGCCGTCGAGGTCCCAGCCGCGGTTCGTCGGGAACCCGGTGATCGCGTCCCGGCCGGACACCAGCAGGTCCCACAGGTCCTCGGGCGAGGCCACCCCGCCCGGGAACCGGCAGCCGATGGCCACGACGGCGATCGGCTCGTCCGCGTCGCCCGCCGCGCGGGACGTCCCGCGGCCCCCGGCGGCCGCCGCCGGCTCCGACCCGTCCGGGCTGACCAGCCCGTCCAGCTCGGAGCGCAGGAAACCGGCGAGGGCGGCGGGAGTCGGGTAGTCGAACACCAGGGTCGTCGGGAGGGTCAGCGCGGTCTGCGCGCCGAGCCGGTTGCGCAGCTCGACACCGGCGAGCGAGTCGAACCCGAGGCTGCTGAAGGCCCGGTCCGGCGGGACGGCGCCCCCGCTCGGATGGTTGAGGATCGCCGCGACCGCGGACCGGACCAGATCGAGCAGGATGCGGTCGCGCTCGGCGTCGTTCGCCGCCGCGAGGCGGCGGGCCAGCGCACCGTCCCGGCGGCGGGAGCCGCGGCGTGCGGCGGCGGCCGGGACGAGGGAGCGCAGGATCGCCGGGAAGGGTTCGCCCGAGGCCTCGCCGCCGCGGGCCCGGGCGGCCAGCGCCGGCAGGTCGAGCCCGGCCGGGACGAGCGTGGCCCGGCCGCTGGCGAGCGCGGCGTCGAGGAGGGCCAGGCCCTCCTCGACGCTGATCGGCAGCACGCCGTAGCGGCTGATCCTCGACCGGTCGGCGGCGCTCAGTGCCGCGTCCATGCCGTCGTCGGTGTCCCAGAGTCCCCAGGCGAGGCTGGTGGCGGGGAGTCCGGCGGTGTGGCGGTGGTGGGCGAGGGCGTCGAGGTAGGTGTTGGCGGCGGCGTAGTTGGCCTGGCCGGGGGTGCCGAGGGTGCCGGCGAGGGAGGAGTAGAGGACGAAGGCGGTGAGGGGTTGGTCGAGGCTGGCCTGGTGCAGGTTCCAGGCCGCGTCGATCTTCGGCTGGAGGACGGTGTGCAGCTGGGCGGGCGTCAGGGCCCCCAGCGTGGCGTCGTGCAGCACGCCCGCGGTGTGGACGACAGCCGTGAGCGGGTGCGCGGCGGGGACGTCCGCGACCAGTCGGCGTGCGGCCGCCGGTTCGGTGAGGTCCGCGGCGACGATCCGGACCTGCGCGCCCAGCGCGGTGAGCTCGGCGGCGAGGTCGTCGGCGCCGGGGGCGGCCGGGCCGCGGCGGCTGACCAGGAGCAGGTGGCGGACGTCGTGGCGGGTGACGAGGTGGCGGGCGGTGAGCGCGCCGAGGGTCCCGGTGCCGCCGGTGACCAGCACCGTCCCCGCGGGGTCCGGCACCGTCCCCGCCGGGTCCGGCACCGTCCCCGCGGGGTCGGGCGGGCTGGGGACGGCGGTCAGCCGGGGTACGAGCACGGCACCGCCGCGGACCGCGAGCTGCGGCTCGTCCGCCCCGAGCCCGAGCGCCAGCGCGGCCCGCACGGCGCTGTCGGTCCCGGCGGGCTCGGTCCTGGCGGGCTCGGTCCCGGCGGGATCAGGCGAGCCATCCAGGTCTAGCAGGACGAACCGGCCGGGCTGCTCCGCCTGCGCCGACCGGAGCAGCCCCCACAGCGGCGCATGCGTCAGATCCACGCTTAGGCCGTCACCATCCGGGACGGTGCTCGTGGGGGCGCCGGGTGCGGCCCGGCGGGTGACGACGACCAGCCGGGCGGCGGTGAGGTGCTCCTCGGCCAGAAACGCCCGCACCAGCTCCAGCGCGCGCTCGGCCGCCAGGTGCGCCGCCCGCGGGCCGTCATCGGCCGGATCGCCGCCGGCCGGATCGCCGCCGGCCGGACTGCCGTCGGTGGGAGCGGCGGCGAAGCCGACGACGACCTGGCCGGGCGCCGCGGCCCCGTCCGCGAGTGCCTCCCGCAGCGCGGCGAGATCCGGGTGACCGGTGACGGGCTGCTGCCAGCCCCCCTCGCCCGCGGTCAGTCCCAGCACGTCCGTGCCGAGCACCGCCCACGGCCCGGTCTCGGTGGACGTCCGCGCCGCCTCGCCCGGGGCGGGCGGGGCGACCCAGTCCGTCCGGTACAGCGGACGCCGGCCGGTCGCGGCCGCGGTCGCGCGCAGCGCGTCCGCCGCGAACGGCCCGACCGTGAGCCGGTCGGCGGCGGCGACGGGCACGCCGTCCGCGTCCTGGATCATCAGGGTGTAGCTCCGCGCCTGCGCGGCCGGCGTCGAGGGCGCGGAGGGCGTGCCCGGCACCGGGTCGGTCGTGGTCCCGTCACCGGCGGGGTCCGCCAGGCGGCGCAGCCGGACCCGCAGGGTGTCCGCTCCGGGCGCGAGCAGGCGCAGGCCGGTCAGGGCCACGAGATCACCCGCCCGGTCCAGCCCGGTCAGCAGGGGGTGGAGCGCGGTGTCCAGCAGCGTGGGGTGCAGGCCGTACCCGGTGGTCGCGTCCTCGCCGGGGGCACCGGTCTCCGGCTCCCGCACGGCGCCGATCTCCGCGTACCAGGTGTCCGCACCCGCCCACACCGAACGCAGGCCGCCGAACGAGGCCCCCAGGCCGTAACCGAGGGCGGCGAGCCGCTCGTACAGTTCGTCCACGTCGACGGGGGTGGCGTCCCGCGGCGGCCAGTCCGGCGCGTCGCCGGCCGGACTGGCCGTGAGGTCGGCTGCCGCGTCGCCGGTCAGATCGGCGGCGGGGGAGACGGTGATCGCCGTCGCGTGGGTTCGCCAGCCCGGCGTGGTGATGTCGTCGCTCTCGCCCGCAGCCGCCGGGCGGCTGTGCACGCGGACCACGCGCCGGCCGGACTCGTCCGGGTGCGCCAGGCTCACCTGCAGGTCCACCGACCCGGTGGCCGGCAGCACGAGCGGGGTCTCGGCGGAGAACGACTCCAGCCGGGCCGCGGCGGCGGTAGCGCCGGCGCCCGCGACGTGCAGGGCCAGGTCGACCAGGGCCGCCGCCGGTACCGTGACGACCCCGGCCACCACGTGGTCCGCGAGCCAGGGCTGTTCACCGGCGGACAGCCGGCCGGTGAACAGGACACCGTCGGTGTCGGCGAGCGTGGTGGTCGCGCCCAGCAGCGGATGGCCGGCGGCGCGCAGGCCGAGCCGGCCGACGTCGCCGCCGTCCGCCGGGGGGTCCAGCCAGTAGCGGCGGTGCTGGAAGGCGTAGGTCGGCAGCTCGAACACGGCACCGGACCGGCCGGCGAACAGCGGTGTCAGATCCACCCGGTCGCCGCGGACGTGCAGCTCCGCCAGCGCGGTGACCACGCCGATCACCTCGTCCCGGCCACGGCGCGCGGCCGCGACGAGGAGTGGATCGGCACCGGCACCGGCACTGTCGCCGGCACCGGTACCGGCCTCCAGCGTGGCGCGGGTCAGCGCGGTGAGCGTGGCGTCCGGCCCCAGCTCGAGGAACGTCGTGACGCCGAGACCGCGCAGCGTTTCGACGCCCTGGTGGAACCGCACGGCCTCGCGGATGTGGCGCACCCAGTACGCGGGGGTCGCGATCCGCGCCGGCTCCGCGGGCACGCCGGTCACGTTGGAGACGACGGGAATGGTCGGCGCCGCGTAGTCGACGGTCGCCGCGACGGCGGCGAAGGCATCCAGGACGGCGTCGGTGTGCGGGGAGTGGAACGCGCCGGAGACCGCCAGCCGGCGGGTCCGCCCGCCGCGGTCCAGCCAGGCCCGCTCGACCTCCGCGAGGGCGGCGGCGTCCCCGGAGACGACGGTGGACGTCGGCGTGTTCGTCGCGGCGACCGCGAGCCGGTCGGCGCGGCCGGTCAGCAACGCGGCCACGTCCGGCTCGGCGCCGTCGAACGAGGCCATCGCGCCGTCGGCGGGCAGCGTCTGCATCAGCCGGGCGCGGGCGGCGACCAGGCGCGCGGCGTCGTCGAGGGTGAACACGCCGGCCAGATGGGCGGCGGTGATCTCCCCCAGGGAATGGCCGGCGAGGTAGTCGGCCCGCACGCCGTGCGCGGTCACCAGCCGGTACAGGGCCACCTCGAAGGCGAACAGCGCCGGCTGCGTGTAGAGCGTCTGGTGGACGAGCGCCGCCGTGTCGCCGTCCGGGTCCGCGGTCAGTACCTCGCGCAGGGACGGCCGGAGCACGCCGGCCGGGCCCGCGTCCTGGCCCGGGTCCTGCCCCAGGTGCGTGTCGAGGGCCGTGATCGCGGCCTCGAACGCCTCGGCGAAGACGGGGAACGCGGCGGCCAGCCGGCGACCCATACCCGGGCGCTGGCTGCCCTGGCCGGTGAACAGCAGCGCCGTCTTCCCGGGCCGGCGTGCGGTTCCGGTCACGACCGCGCCGGCGGTGTCGGTTCCGCCGGCGTCCGGGCCCGCGGTGTCGCGGGCGAACGTGCGCAGGCGGTCGGCGGCCGCGCCGAGGTCCGCCGCGACGATCACAGCCCGGTGCTCCAGGTGGGCCCGCGAGGTGGCCAGCGCGAACCCGACATCCCGGGCATCCAGCGCGTCGCGGCCGGCCGCGCCGAGCTCGCCGCCGGCCGCGGGCAGGGCGTCGAGGCGGTCGGCCAGCGCCGCGGCCTGGGGTCCGAGTGCCTCCGCGGTGCGGGCGGACAGCGCCCACGCGACCGGCCCGGCGCCGGGTACGGTGCCGTTCCCGCTGTTCCCGCTGTTCGCGCTGTTCGCGCCGGCCGTGCCCGCCCCCTCGGCCGGTTCGGGCTGGTCGGGGGCCTGTTCGAGGATGACGTGGGCGTTGGTGCCGCTGATGCCGAAGGCGGAGACGGCGGCGCGGCGGGGCCGGTCGACCTCGGGCCAGGGGCGGGGGTCGGTGAGCAGTTCGACGTGGCCGCTGGTCCAGTCGACGTGGTGGCTGGGCTGGTCGACGTGCAGGGTGGCGGGCAGGCTGCCGTGCTGGATCGCCTGGACCATCTTGATGATGCCCGCGACACCCGCCGCGGCCTGCGAGTGGCCGATGTTCGACTTCACCGAGCCGAGGTAGAGCGGCCGGTCGGCCGGCCGCTCCTGCCCGTAGGCGGCGAGCAGGGCCTGCGCCTCGATGGGGTCGCCGAGGGTGGTGCCGGTGCCGTGCGCCTCCACCGCGTCGACGTCCGCCGGGCCGAGCCGGGCGGAGGCGAGCGCGGCCCGGATGACCCGCTGCTGGGACGGGCCGTTCGGCGCGGTGAGCTGGCTGGAGGCGCCGTCCTGGTTGACCGCCGAACCGCGCAGGACGCCGAGGACGCGGTGGCCGTTCGCGCGGGCGTCGGAGAGCTTCTCCAGCAGGAGCAGGCCGGCGCCCTCGCCCCAGCCGGTGCCGTCGGCGGCGTCGGCGAAGGCCTTGCAGCGGCCGTCGGGGGAGAGGCCCCGCTGCCGGCTGAACTCGACGAACACCGCCGGGCTCGCGAGCACCGTCACCCCGCCGGCGAGAGCCAGCGAGCATTCCCCGGCGCGCAGCGCCTGCATGGCCAGGTGGACGGCGACCAGCGAGGACGAGCAGGCGGTGTCGACGGTGACCGCCGGGCCTTCCAGCCCGAAGCTGTAGGAGACCCGCCCGGAGGCGACACTGCCCGCGCTCCCGCTGCCGAGGTACCCCTCGAACCCGCTGGGTGCCCGGTGCAGCAGCCGGCCGCCGTAGTCGCCGTACATGACCCCGGCGAAGACGCCGGTGCGGCTGCCGCGCAGCGCGACCGGGTCGAGGCCGGCCCGTTCGAACGTCTCCCAGGCGACCTCCAGCAGCAGCCGCTGCTGCGGGTCGGTGGCGGCCGCCTCCCGCGGCGACATCCCGAAGAACTCGGCGTCGAACTCCGCCGCGTCCGCCAGGAACCCGCCGGTACGGGCATAGGACGTCCCGGTGTGGTCGGGGTCCGGGTGGTAGAGGGTGTCGACGTCCCAGCCGCGGTCGGTCGGGAACGGGCTGATCGCGTCGGTGCCGGCCGACACCAGCCGCCACAGGTCCTCGGGTGAGCGCACCCCGCCGGGGTAGCGGCAGGCCATCCCGACGATCGCCACGGGCTCCACCCGCCCGGCCTCGACCTCCTGCAGGCGCTGCCGGGTGCGGGCGAGGTCCGCGGTGACCCTCTTCAGGAAGTCCCGCAGTTTCGCTTCGTTCGCCACGTCAACAGGTCCCTTCAGGAGATGCCGAGATCGGACTCGATGAACTCGAAGATCTCGTCATCGGTCGCTTCGTCGAGCCGGTCGGTGAAGGACTCCGGGTCGGCGGAGGAGGAGTAATCGATCGTGAGATGGCCGTCGGCGGCGCCGACCTGGGCGAGGAGCGCCTGGAGCCGGCCGGCCAGGCGGGCCCGGGCCTCGGGATCGGCCGAGACCACCGGGATGACCGCCTCCAGCCGGGTCAGCTCGGCCGCGTACAGGCCGTCGCCGGGCGATCCGACATCCGCCGCCAGCGCCTCGTACAGATGGGTGGCGAGGGCCAGCGGGGTCGGGTGGTCGAAGATGACGGTGGCGGACAGCCGCAGACCGGTGCGCTGGCCCAGCTGGTTGCGCAGCTCGAGCGCGGTGAGCGAGTCCAGGCCCAGGTTGGAGAAACCCCGGTCGACCGGGACGGCGTCCACAGCGGGGTGCCCGAGCACCGCGGCGGTCAGCTCCCGCACCACGGTGAGCACCCGCTCCTCGCGGTCCTCCTCCGCCAGGGCGGCGAGCTCGTCCACCAGTGTCGTGGCCAGCCGCGGGCCGGCGCCCTGCCCGGCCGCCGCGCGGTGCGGTGCGGCGGCCGGCACGAGTCCGCGCAGGATGGCCGGCAGCCCCCCGCCGGTGCTCCCGCCCGCCGCGCCGCCGGCCGGCCCGACCGGGGTGGTGCCGGCGGCCCGCGCCCTGAGCGCGGCGAGGTCGAAGCGGGCCGGGACGAGTACCGGCTGTGCTGACCGCAGCGCCGCGTCGAGTAGCCCGAGCCCCTCGTCGACGCCGATCGGATGTACTCCGAGCCGCGCGATGCGGGACCGGTCGGCGGCGCTCAGTGCCGCGTCCATGCCGTCGTCGGTGGCCCAGAGTCCCCAGGCGAGGCTGGTGGCGGGGAGTCCGGCGGTGTGGCGGTGGTGGGCGAGGGCGTCGAGGTAGGTGTTGGCGGCGGCGTAGTTGGCCTGGCCGGGGGTGCCGAGGGTGCCGGCGAGGGAGGAGTAGAGGACGAAGGCGGTGAGGGGTTGGTCGAGGCTGGCCTGGTGCAGGTTCCAAGCCGCGGTGATCTTGGGCTGGAGGACGGCGTCGAGCTGCTCGGCGGTGAGGCCGGTCAGCGTGGCGTCCCGCAGGACGCCCGCGGTGTGGATGACGGCGGTGAGCGGCCGCTCGGCGGGGATCGTGTCGATGAGTGCCCGGGTCGCCACCGGGTCGGTCAGGTCCGCGGCGACGATCCGGGCCTGCGCGCCCAGCGCGGTGAGATCGGCGGCGAGGTCGTCGGCGCCGGGGGCGGCCGGGCCGCGGCGGCTGACCAACAGCAGGTTCCGGGCGCCGTGCGCCACCACCAGGTGCCGGGCGGTGAGCGCGCCGAGGGTGCCCGTGCCGCCGGTGACGAGCACCGTCCCCGCCGGCTCCAGGGCGCGGACCGGAGGGCTTCCGGGCACCGCGGCGTCCGGCGGGAGCGCGAGGTCGGTGGCGGTGACGCGGGCCAGCCGCGGGAGGTAGCCCCGGCCGGCGCGCAGGACGACCTGGGGCTCGTCCGCCCGCAGCGCCCGCAGCACGACCCCGGGCACGGCCAGGTGCGAGGCCAGCGCCCGGTCGCAGTCCACGAGCAGGAAGCGGCCCGGGTACTCGGCCTGGGCCGAGCGCACCAGCCCCCACACACCGGAGCGGTGGAGGTCGTCGGGACCGGCGTCGCCGGGCAGGTCCGTCCCGATCGCACCCTGGGTGATCAGCACCAGCGACGAGCCGGCCAGCCGCTCGTCGGCGAGCCAGGCGCGCAGCAGCGCGAGGGCCTCCCGCACGGCCGTGCGCGCCGCCGCGGCGGCGTCGGGTTCCGCCGCGGCCTCGGCCGCGATCACCGGTACCAGGGCGATGTCCGGGACCTCGTCGCCGTCGTCCAGCGCGGCCCGCAGCGCGGCGAGATCCGGGTACATCCGCACGTCGGCGGGGGACGCGCCGAGCGGTGTCCCGCCCACCGCGGCAGCGGATGTCACCTCGCCGCCGTGGGTACCGGCCTCGTCGGCGGGTGCGTCGACCCGCAGCGGCTCGGTGCCGACGAAGGCCCACGACCGGGCCTCGGGCGGCACCCCGTCCGGCAGCTCCTGCCAGGTCGTCCGGAACAGGGACCGGTGCGCGTCCCCGGCGGTCCCCACCAGTGCGTGCGGGTCCACCGGACGGACCGTGAGGGCCTCGACGACCGTCAGCGGCCGGCCCGCCTCGTCCAGGAGGTCGACGCCGACCGTGCGCGGGTCGCCGTCGGTGGTCGTGAGGACCACCCGCAGCGGGCCCACCGGCACGGGCGCGTGCGTGCTCACCCCGCTCCAGCCGACGGGAACGGTGACTGTGCCGTCACCGCCCTCGTCGAGCGCGATGGTGTGCAGCGCCGCGTCCAGCAGCGCCGGATGCAGCAGGAAGCCGGTCTGGGCGGTCGCCAGCTGCTCGGGCGGGCTGATCTCGGCGAAGACGGTCTCGCCGGCGCGCCACGCCGCCCGCAGGCCGCCGAACGCCGGGCCGTAGCCGTAACCGGCGTCCGCGAGCCGGGCGTAGAGGTCGTCGAGATCGATCCGGGTGGCGTCCGCCGGCGGCCAGACCGCCAGGCCGGCGGCCACGCCGCTGGGCACCCCGGCGCCCGGACCGCTGGCGGCATCCAGCCCGAACGTGCTGGCGGCGGCGTCGGTCGACGTCACCGTGCCCGAGGCGTGCCGCCGCCACCCACCGCCCGTGCCCGTGCCGCCCGTGCCCGCGGTGTCGGCGTCGGCGTGGTCCGGCCGGGTGTGGATGGTCAGTGTGCGCCGGTCGGATCCCTCCTCGCCGGTCAACGCGACCTGGAGGTGCACCGCCCCGGTCGGCGGCACGACGATGGGTGCCTCCAGCGTCAGATGCTCGACCTGCGGGTAGCCGGCGATCGTGCCGGCGCCGCGGGCCAGTTCCAGCAGCGCCGTCCCGGGTACCAGCACCGTCCCGGCGATCGCGTGGTCGGCCAGCCAGGGCTGGGCCCGCAGCGAGAGGCTGCCGGTGAACAGGGTGGAGACGCCGTCCGGCAGGGACACGGCCGCGGCCAGCAGCGGATGCCCGGTGGCGGTGAGTCCCGCCCCGGCGAGGTCGCCGGGGCCGGCGGGGACGTCCAGCCAGTACCGCCGGCGTTGGAACGGGTAGGTCGGCAGCGGCCGCCGCCCGGCCGCCGGCAGGACCGCCGCCCAGCGCACCGCCTGGCCGCGGACGTGCAGCTGGGCGAGGGCGATGAGCAACGCGGCGACTTCGTCCCGCCCGCGGCGTTGTGTTCCGACGACCCGGCCCGCGTGGACGGCCGCTCCCGGGTCGGTGCCCGCGCCGGCCTCGTGTTCGAGGGTCGCGAGGGTGAGGGCGGTGAGGGTGCTGTCGGGCCCGATTTCGAGGTAGGTGGTGGTGCCGAGGGTGTGGAGGGTCTGGATGCTCTGGTGGAAGCGGACGGTGCCGCGGAGGTGGCGGGTCCAGTAGTGGGGGGTGGTGATGTCGGTGGGGTTGGCGGTGGTGCCGGTGAGGTTGGAGATGATCGGGATGGTGGGGGGTGTGTAGGTGATGGTGGTGGCGATGGCGGTGAAGTCGTCGAGGAGTGGGTCGGTGTGGGGGGAGTGGAAGGCGCCGGAGACGGTGAGTCGGCGGGTGCGGATACCC
>NZ_LRTK01000123.1 GCF_001636565.1 Frankia sp. EI5c | reverse complement strand
ACAGCTGCCTGGGTGACCCCGCGTCCAATCTGGCGGTCACCCTCACCGCCCGCGGGGTGCTGCGGAACGCGCGCAGCCGGTACCGCCGGGCCACCGACGCCCGGGTGGACAATCCGCTGCGCTGCCTCGCCCAGGTCGGTGACCTCTCGCTGCTGCCGCATCTGCGGGCCCGGCGGATCGGGCTGGAGAACGACCCCGGGTTCCGGCTCGACTTCTTCGCCGTGGAGGTGCTCGGCGCGCACGCGATGCTCAACCGCAACGCCCCCGCGTGGTCCAGGCCGAACCCGCCCCACGACCCGGCGNCCCGGCCGCCGCACCTGGTGGTCCTCGGCATGTCCGGCCTCGGCCAGGCCGTCGTGATGGAGCTCGCCCGGCGGTGGCGTGACAGCAGCCCGGCCGACGGCCCGCTGCTGCCCATCGTGGTGTCCGGGCGGGACGCGTCCGCGCAGGCCGCGGCCATGCGGTCCCGGGAGCCGGCGCTCGCGCGGGTCGAGTTGCTGGCGCATGACAGCACCTCCGGCCAGCTGCCGGCCCAGTTCCTCCTGGTCGGTCAGCCACCGGGCGGTCCGCCCACGCCACCCGAGTTCGTCTACGTCTGTCACCGGGACGAGGAGGAGGCACTGCTGCGCTGGCTGGAGGTGCTCCGCGCGATCGGCGCCGGCAGTCTCGGTGCGCGGCGCACCCGGATCGTCGTGCGCACGGGCCGCCAGCGCAGCTTCGAGGACGTCTTCGGACCGCGCAACCCACCCGGGGATCAGGACGGCGAGCCGCCGGGCGGCGGCAGTGGGCTGCTGGACAACGTCCGGGGCGGGCTGCGGTTCTTCGCGGTGAACGACCAGGCGCTGCCGCTAGACCCCGGCGCGAACGACCTCATCGAGCGCTTCGCGCGGATCATCCACGACAAGTACCTGGCCAAGGAGCTGGCCCGCGGCGCGGCGATGGGCTCGCGGCGCAGCCTGCTCCCCTGGGACGAGCTGGACCAGGACCTACAGGCCTCGAACCGGGCGCAGGCGATCGGGTACAGCGACGTCCTGCGCCGGCGGAACTGGATGCTGGTGCCGCTGGGCGAGCATGACCCGGAGTTCGTCTTCACCGAGGACGAGGTGGAGCAGCTGGCCCCCGAGGAGCATCTGCGGTGGTGGCGCGAGCGGGAGAGCCGCGGGGTGCGCCACCCGTCGCTGGTCGACTGGGAAAGCCTCTCCNCCGCCGACCGGGATCGCAGCCGCGAGGTCGTCCTCAACATGCCCGCCGTGCTGGCCGCCGCCGATCTGGGCATCGTGCGCATGACCCCCCGGCCGCCGGAGGTCTAGCCCCGGACCTGGATTCCGCCGGCGGTCGGCGGTCAGTGGTCGGCGGTCAGTGGTCGGCGGTCAGTGGAGGCGCTGGTCGGCCGGGCAGTCCAGGGCGCTCGCCCGGGTCAGGCCATCCACCGACAGCCGCGCCGAGAGGCGGACCGCGCCGCTGGACTGGGTGAGGATGCCGGTCCAGCCGCCGGCAGCCCGGAATACGCAGGCATCACCCTCGGTAAGTTGCCAGTACGGAGTGTAGTGCACCAGCACGGTTGCGACCCCGGGATTCGCGAAGGACACGGCAACCGAGCTGACACCGAGTTCGGTCAGGGTCGCCGGGCCCCGCACGAGGCCGGAGGAGTCCCGGACCAGCCAGACCTTCCAGTCCTCGTTCTGCCAGGCCAGCTCCAGGTAGCTCAGGCCGGAGCGCAGCAGCTCGGCCTCGGCGACGGCGGAGGGGTCCAGATCGACGTCCGGCAGCGCGACATAGGTGACGCCCCGGGCCAGCAGCCACTCGTGGTAGGTCTCCGCGGTCAGNGTCCCGTCGTAGAACAGGGCGTTGTACTTGCTGTCCAGCTGACGCAGCCAGCCTCGCGTCATCGGCACCCGCGGCGGGACGTAACGGGCCTCCCAGTGTGACCGGGTGAACGGGATCTCGATCCGCCCGGCCGGGACGGGCCCCTCGTTGTCCAGGTAGTCCAGCAGCTCCGTGTAGTAGTCGGGCGAAGCGGACGGGTCGCCGNGGGNGACCNGGGCACCGTGGATGGGCCCGATCTGCCAGGCGATCAGCGGGATCGACACCACCGCGAGCACCCGCGGCCGCCGGATCAGGAACACCGCGGCGGCCGGCCCCGCGAGCATCGTCGCCGGGCGGGTGATGTTGCCACCGACCTGGGTCGGCACGAAGAAGAAGACGACCGNCGCCNNCGCCCACAGCAGCAGGCCGCGGCGCACCGCCCGCTGCTCCCGCGGCACGAGCAGCAGCCCGCCCCCGATCAGCGCCAGCAGGGAGAAGAAGGTGATGGCGGGGAAGGGCTGGTAGCCCTCCTCCGGGAAGGCCAGGGCGACGATGATCCCGGCGCCCGCCCCCAGGAAACCGGCGAGCACCCGGCGCGGCAGCGACCCGAGCAGCGCCACCCCGACCATGAGGACGAACCCGGCGGCGAGCGGCGACGCCAGCGACGACAGCACCGCTCCCACCCACACCAGCCACACCCGGCGCTCCCGCGCGCCGACCAGCGCGAGGGCGCCGAACGCCATGCCGAGCGCGAACGGCATCCGGCCCACCACCAGGTTGGCCACGGTCGCGACCGCGAACCACACCAGCGCTAGATCGTTCCCGTGGCGGGCCCCCGGCCCACGCAGCAGCCTCGTCACGATGACGGTCGACGCGACGCAGGCGAGCGCACCCACGGTCTGGACGCCCAGCAGGGCGCCCAGTGGGGGAAAGAGCACGCTGTAGCCGGGTATGGTGTGGCCGCCGTACCAACCGTCGTCCCACAGCACCGCCCCGCCGTGCTCGAACAGCCAGACCCGATACTCCTGGGCAGGGGTGTCCGGGCCGGTCACGTCGAGGCACACCGAGATCAGGCAGAGCACGGCGGTTAGCAGCCAGGGCCGGCGCACGACCGCGGTGCCCAGGGCGGCGGCCGCCTCGACCAGCCGGCTGCGGCGGCGAGGTCCCACGGCGAGGCAGGAGGTCTGCGGGAGTGAGTCGCGGCGACGGCCCGTCCCGCCTGGTCGGAGCATCTCCTCGGACGCGGTCGGGGCTTCGCCGGTGGTGGTTCCGAGCGGAGGGTCAGGCGTCGCGAGCAGACCCACCCGCCACCTCCCCGCCTTCCGCAGCCGGTCCATCCGGTGCCCTGACCGCCCAGGGCGTGGAACCATCCCAACCCGAGCACCGCGGCCGCGTCGACATCTTCACCGGGCGCTGGCTGATCCTGGCCGGCACGATCGCCGCCAGCCTCGCCATGCTCGGCGAGGCTCGGCTCGGACCCAGGGATCCGCAGGCGAGCGACCCGTCGTCCTGGTGGGGGATTCTCCCATCCACACCGCCGACGGACACGGCCAGGGGAGTGCTTGCGGCCACAGCCGCGCTCGCCGTCATCGCCCTGTGCCTGACCTGGCTGCTTCTGCTGGCGAGCGCGCTTCGCCACACGCTTTCGACGCGGGTGGCGGCCCTCGCCGCCCTCGCGTGGGCCACCCCGTTCGCGGTGGGCCCACCACTGTTCAGCCGGGATGTCTACGCCTACTCGGCCCAGGGTGAACTCGCCCGGCACGGGCTGGACCCGGCGACGCACGGCATCGGCGCCCTGGCCTCACGGGACGCCGCCGGCGAGATCTTCGTGGCCGCCGTGGACCCACGATGGCGCGAGACCCACGCTCCCTACGGGGGGCTCGCGGTCGGTGTCGAACGGTTGGCCGCGGCGCTCGGCGACGCACTGGGAACCGGCCCGGCCGAGGCCACGGTCGTGCTGCGGATCGTCGCTGTGATCTCCACCGTCGCACTCGTCCTGCTGGCGCTACGGCTGGTGCGCGGGCCGGCCGGCGCCGCCGCCGGGGCCACCGCCGCAACCGGGGCCATCGGGGCGCCGATCGTGCTCGCCCTGCTCGCGGCCAACCCATTCGTGATCATTCACCTGGTCGGCGGCGCCCACCTGGACGCACTTGCCGCCGCCCTGCTGGTCGGCGCGCTCGTGGTCGACCGGATGCGCCGGCGCCCGGGCGCCGCCGGCCCGCGCCGGGACGCGACCCGCGACCGCGCGCTCGGCACCGCCGCCGTGGCGCTGGCCTGCCTGGCCGGCAGCGTCAAGGCAACGGCCTTCCTCGGCCTGGGCTGGCTGCTGTTCGTCCATGTCCGGGACTCCTGGAACGCCGGAGCCGCCGGAGCCGGAGCCGGTTCCGCGGTGGGAGGCGGCCGCGCGGCCGGGCGGCGCGGCGCGGCGGTGGCCACCACCGCCGGGACCCTGGGCGCCGACCTCCTCGCGGGCGCGGGTGCGCTGGCGGCCGCGATGGCCGCGGGCGGTTACGGTCCCACCTGGATCGGCGCTCTCGCCACCTCGGGCAAGCTCGAGACGGGGGTCGCTCCGGCCTCAATCCTCGCGACCGTTCTCTCCGCGCTGGCACGGCTGGTCGGTCTGGACGTCGCCGACGGCACGCTGCTCAACGTCACCCGGGCGCTCGCGCTGGCCGCGGCCGGCGTGACCATCGCCTGGCTCACGCTGCGCTCCTGGTCCCGGCCGGAGACCGGCGGGCACCGCGATGACCTGGCCGTCCTGGGCTTCGGTGGGATGGCTGTGGCGCTGGGGTCGCCTGTGGTCTATCCGTGGTATCTCGCGTTGAGCGTGCCGTTTCTCGCCGTGATCGTCGCACTGGGACGACAGGCTCCGCCGCGGCGCACCCGGGCGGTCGTCGGGCTGGTCGCGGTCACGTCGGTGTGGCTGTGCGCCGCGACGTTGTCCCCCCTCGCCGCAACCTGGCGGCTGCTCGGACGAGCCGGCCCGGCCGGCGCCGCGGTGGCGGTGGCGCTGGGCCTGGTGGCGCTGCTGACAGCGGCTGGGCTGCTCCAACGGCAGGTGACCCACCGGCGGCGGATCGTGCCATATACCACGCGGCGATGACCAGCAGCGCGTTGCGCGCGACGAGCAACGCGCCGCCCACCACCCGGCCCTGGACGACGTCGTTGTACCGCCACGGATAGACGACCTGCGTCAACACGGCGGCGACGGCGAACAGCAGCGCCGGATCCGCCCACCGCACCCAGCCCGACCAGGCCGACCAGGCCGACTGGCCCGTCCGTCCGGAAGCCCGCTCGTCGCGGGCGATCCAGGCGGCGACCAGGACGAGCAACCAGAGCAGGTACTGCGGGCTCAGCACCCGCGAGGTGATCACGATGGTGAGCACCGTCAGCAGGCCCCGGACCTCGACGCCCCCGGCCTCCCCCGCCGCCGGCGGCCGCACCACCCACCACCACAGCACCGCCGCCGCGATCAGGACGATCTCGACCAGTGAGCAGGCCGCCGCCACCTGCCGGGCGAGCGCCCCGTCGAATTGGAGCGACCCGTAGGAATACACGGGCGGGTCACCGACACCGAACATCCGGGCGACCACGAAGGGCGTCGCCGGCACCGCCTCGATCTGCAGGCCGCGGGCACGTTGCGCGTCGAGGAACCCCAGCGCCCCCCGCCACCAGCCGGCGGCCGCGAGCACCCCGGCCAGGAGCGCCACCACCGCCACCGCGCCGCCCAGCACACGCCCACCCCGCGCCAGGACCGCCCACCGGGCGGAGCCCCCGCGGCCCCCCAGGCCGTTCCGGCCGAGCGTGACGAGCAACAGACCGGGCCACACCTTCACCGCCGCGCCGAGCGCCACCCAGCCACCGAAGCGACCGAACCGGCCACCGGCTGGAGCGCCGGACGGGCCGCCGGCCGCGGCGCCGCCCAGCGCGAGCAGGGCGGCGAGGGCCGCCGCCGCGGGCAGCAGGTCGAACCGGGCCACGGTGACCGGGCCGAGCGCGAGCGTGGCGAGCAGCCAGTAGCCCGCCGCCGGCCGCGAGCGGCGGGCCAGCGCCCAGGTCACCGCGGCGTCGACCGCGAGCACCATCAGGTAGAACGAGACCTCGTAGGGCACGCCCAGGTACTCCCGGGGCACCGCCGGCAGCGCCAGCGTGACCGCCGCGCCCGGCGGGTACTGCCACTTCTCGCCCCCGGGGATCTCCCGGTCGTGGACGAGTGAGTGCCCCCAGTCCCGGTAGAGGTCCACGTCACCGAGAACGCTCTGCTGCGCGCCGAACACCTGCCCGGCCAGCGCCAGCAGGAGCAGCAGCGCGCGGCTGAGGACCCACCCGACGAGCACCGGGCGGCCCCGTGCGGTCTCCCAGGCGCGTCGCATCTGTCGGAAAGTACCGGCCGCGGTGGCGCGGGCGGTACCGGCGCGGGAAAGTCGTTGCCAAGCGAGTACGCTTCGCTACCTAGAGTCACAGCCCCACGGCACGCCGGTGCTCTGGGGTGCGGAGCCCGACGGCGCGCTCCGCGCGTGGCAGGTGGCCCGACGCGCCGCGGAGGTGCTCTGTGATCCTCGGGACCGGCTCCGCCTGGGACACGGCGTGCGTACAGCTCGCCGACGCAGCGCGACATCTGGACCTGGACGATGGAATGCACGACCTGCTGCGCACTCCGCGCAGATCCATCTCCGTCTCCGTGCCGCTGCTGCGGGACGACGGCCAGCTCCTCGTCCTGTCCGGCTACCGGGTCCAGCACAACCTGGCCCGCGGGCCCGCCAAGGGCGGCCTGCGCTACCACCCGGCCTGCGACCTCGACGAGGTCAAGGCGCTGGCCATGTGGATGACGTGGAAGTGCGCGCTGATGGGCATCCCCTACGGCGGCGCGAAGGGCGGCATCGCCGTCGAGCCGGGCCTGCTCTCCCGGCAGGAACGCGAGCGGATGACCCGCCGCTACGCGGCCGAGCTCGTCCCGCTGATCGGCCCGGACAAGGACATCCCCGCCCCGGACGTCGGCACCGACGAGCAGACCATGGCCTGGATCATGGACACGTACTCCACCCACACCGGCCACACCGCCGCCGGCGTGGTCACCGGCAAGCCGCTGTCGATCGGCGGGTCGGCCGGGCGGGCGGGTGCCACCAGCCGCGGGGTCCAGCTCGCCGCCTTCGCGGCGCTGCGCGAACTCGACAAGGACCCCCGGGAGACCACGGTCGCCGTGCAGGGGTTCGGCAAGGTCGGTGCACTCGCCGCCCAGTACCTGCATGACGCCGGCTGCCGACTGGTGGCGGTGTCCGACGTCAAGGGCGGTGTCCACAACGGCGCGGGGCTCAACCCGACCGCGCTCATCCGGCACGTCGCCCGCGGCGGGGACACCGTGGTCGGCTACCCGGGCACGGACACGATCACCAACGCCGAGCTGCTCGAGCTCGAGG
>NZ_LRTK01000122.1 GCF_001636565.1 Frankia sp. EI5c | reverse complement strand
TGGGTGCAGGACATCCAGGCCTACTTCTGGTCCGAGGACCAGGTGAACGACCGGCTGCGCGAGCTGATGCAGCGGGCCTACCGAGAGGTGTCGGCGCTGGCCCGTGAGCGGCGGGTGAGCCTGCGCACCGCCGCGCACATCATCGGCGTCGCCCGCGTCGCCGAGGCGCACCGGACACGGGGCCTCTACCCCTGAGTGCCGGTCCCCCGAGCCCCGGTTCACCCAGCCCAGGTGCACCACCGCGGCTGACGTCCTCGGCGACCCGCGCGGCGAGCGCGAACAGGGCGGCCTCCGCGTCGGCGGGCGACGTCCGGTTGCGGCGGCGGTGGCCACAGCCCTCACAGTGATGGGTCAGGACGGTCTCCCAGGCACCGACCTCCACCGCCACCGGGCGCATCAGCCCACGGCACGCCGCCGCGCGGTCGCCGGGGTGGACGTCCACATGCCGCGACCACAGGCAGGCCGGGCAGTGGTTCGTGTAGCCGTCGCCGCGGACGGCGGTGCCGCACACCAGGCACTCGAAATCCTCCGGCGTGCGCGCGAAGCGGCGCGCGGAACGGCGCCCGCCCTCGGCTGGCACCGTCTCGCCGGGCACCGTCTCGCCGGGCACCGTCTCGCCGGTCCCGTCCTCGCGCGGTTGCACCACCCAACGGTATGGGTCGCTGCGCGGTATGGGCCACCGACGGCCGACGCGCCGGGAGTGTCCGGGGAACGAACGGGGATGTGGGGCCCACAGGGTGAAATAGTGGGCGGCGGCCACGGCCACGTGGTGTGTCACGCCCGTTCCAGTGCCTCCGTAGCGAGGTCGCCCCGCAAGGAGGTTCTCCACTGTGGACGCCGCCCGTGCGGGCGAGCTGAACGAGCGCGACGCCCGGATCCTGGCGTTCGAGAAGCTGCGCTGGCGCCATCCCGGCGCGAAGGACGCCGCGATCCGGGCCGAGTTCGGTCTGTCGTCGACCCGCTACTACCAGATCCTGAACATCCTGATCGACTCACCAGCCGCACTGGCCGCGGAACCGATGCTCGTCGGCCGGCTGCTGCGGCTGCGCGACGAACGCCGGCGCGCCCGCGCCGGCGCCCTGGACGACGCCGGCGCGCCCGGCGGCGACGGTCCCGACGACTGAGGAGAGCCCCGTGCCCAGTGGCTCCCACACCTACCGGCACCGCGGAGGTGACCGCCTGCGTACGGCGGGAGCCGCCGCGGTGGCCGTGCTGGCGGTGCTGGCCGGCATCATGCTGGTGAACCTGTTCCACGGCCCGCCCGACACCGACGACGCTGCCGCGGTGGGCAGCACACCGCCCCCCGCCACAGCGGCGGGCCCGGCGACGGCAGCGGACCCGGGGCAGCCGAAACCCACGTCGAGCTCACCGAGCTCACCGACCTCACCAGGCGCGGCAAGCTCGCCGAGCGCGGAGGCGACGGAACCGGCCGCCGAGCCGTCACCGACCCCGAGATCCGCCCCGGCCGTGGAACCGCCCCCCGCCCCGGCAACCGCGGCCCCGCGGGTCTTCGCTCCCGTCGTCGTACTGAACAACTCCCGCATCGCGGGCCTCGCCGACCGCGCGGCCGACCGGGTGGAGGCAGCCGGCTTCAGGGTGGAACGGGTCGGTAACTACGTGTCCAAGTACAACGTCGCGGTGTCCACCGTCTTCTACGATCCCGAGGACGCCGACGCCGCCNGCACCCTGTTGGAAACCGTCGCCGGAGTCGAGCGAATGGTCCCCCGCGCGGAGACGAGGATCGTCGAGACAGACACTCTCATCCTGGTCATCNCCAGGGACTNCCCCGCCGACGACCAGCCCTGACGGCAGCCCGCCAGCCGGGGCCAGCACCCCCAGAACCGCCCAGCTCAGCTGAGGGAAGGCACCGTGACCGAATCCTCCACCTCACCGCCCGCCACCGTGGAGCCCACTCCGACCCCCCGCACCCTGGCCGGCGGTGCCGGCCTGGCCGCGCTGCTGACCGCGCCGGAGAAGGCCCTGATCGCCCTGGACTACGACGGCACCCTCGCACCCATCGTGGCCCGGCCCGCCGACGCGGTTCCCGCCCCCGGCGCCATGGCGGCGCTGGGCCGGATCGCCCGCCGGGTCGGCACCGTGGCGATCATCACCGGCCGACCGGTGGACGTCGTCCTCAGCCTCACCCAGGCGCAGCGGTCCGCTGACCTGGGCCGGCTGCTCGTCCTCGGCCAGTACGGGCTGCAGCGGTGGGACGCCGAGACGGGGCAGGTCACCAGCCCGGACCCGCTGCCCGGGGTGAGCACCCTGCGCACGGCCCTCGCCGAGGCCCTGATCGACGCGCCGCCCGGGACGTCCGTCGAGGACAAGCGGCACGCGCTGGTCGTCCACGTCCGGCGGACCGCCGACCCGGACGCCACTCTCGCGGCGCTCGCCCCGGCGCTGAGCCGGCTCGCGCAGGAACACGGGCTGGAGGCGGCACCCGGCAAGCGCGTGCTGGAGCTGCGCCCGCCCGGGCATGACAAGGGCCAGGCGTTGCGCGCGCTGGCGGCCGAGCGGGGCGCGCGGTCGCTGCTGGTCGCCGGTGACGACTACGGCGACCTGCCCGCCTTCGAGGCGGTCGACGAACTGCGTGCCAGCGGGATCGGCGGCATCACCGTGTGCAGCGACAGCCCTGAGGTCCCGGAGGTGCTGCGCGAACGGGCGGACCTCGTCGTGGGCGGCCCGGCCGGCATGGTCACCCTGCTGGAGGTCCTTGCCGACCGGCTGGGAACCTGACCTCGGCCGCGATGTCGTCGAGCTGCGCCCGGAACCAGGCGCGCGGGGGCAGCTCCCCGGCGATCGCGGCCAGGCGGGCCGCCCGGGCATGGCGCTCGGCCGACGGCATCGTGAGCGCGGTGTGCATCGCCTCCGCGGTGGCGGTGACGTCGAACGGGTTCACCACCAACGAGTCGGTGGCCATCTGCGAGCAGGCCCCCGCCTCCCGGGAGAGGACGAGCACGGCACCNTCGGCCGAGACCACCATCCCCTCCTTGGCGACGAGGTTCATCCCGTCCCGGATGGGGTTCACCACGAGGACGTCCGCCAGGCTCATCGCGGCCAGCGAGCGCGGGAAGTCGTCGCTGATCTCCAGGTGCACGGGCAGCCAGCGCGCCGTGCCGAACTCGGCCTCGATCTCGGCGGCCAGGCGCTGGACGGCCGCGGTGTACTCGCGGTACTCGGGCAGATCGTGGCGTGACGGATACGCGCAGACCAGGTGCATCACCCGGCCATGCCATTCCGGATGGGTCCGCAGCAGCTCGCGGTAGGCGTCCAGGCCCCGCACGATGTTCTTCGACAGCTCGGTGCGGTCCACCCGCACCACCAGCCGGCAGTCCCCGGCCAGCTCACGAAGCTCGTCCGCGCGGGCGCGGACGTCCGGCCGGGTGACCCGGTCGCGGAGCTCCGCGGCGTCCACGCCGAGTGGGTACAGGCTGGTGCGGACCGAGCGGCCGCCGGTGCGCACCTCGTCCCCCTCCACCGCGGCGCCGAGGATCTCGGCGCAGCAGTCCCGGAACGCCGCCGCCCACGCCGGCGCCAGGAACCCGAGGCAGTCGGCCCCGAGCATGCCCTCCAGGATCGCCGCCGCCACGGCGTCCGGCAGCATCCGGAAGTACTCCGGCGGCGACCAGGGCGTGTGGCTGAAGTGCGCGATGCGCAGGTCCGGCCGGGTCCTGCGGAGCAGGGCCGGCACCAGCGTCAGGTGGTAGTCCTGGACGAGCACACACGCCCCCGGCGCGGCCTGGTCGGCCAGCGCCGCCGCGAACGCGGCGTTGTAGTCCTCGTAGGCGGCCCAGTCCTGCCGGAACGACGCCCCGAAGCTCGGCCCCACCGACGGCGAGTGCAGCAGATGCAGGACGAACCAGAGGGTCCGGTTCGCGACGCCGTTGTAGGCCCGGTCGAACAGCACCCGGTCCAGGTCGATCATCTGGACGGAGGCACCGCCCGTGTCGTACCCGAGCCGGTCGAGACGCCCCCCGGGCGCGGCGCGGGCGGCCCGCCGGTCGGCCTCGCTCAGCGCGGTGCAGACCCACAGCAGCTCACCGCCGTCGTCGGGGGTGTCCTGCACCACCTGGGCGAGCCCGCTGACGAGCCCTCCTCCGCCGCGCCTGGGAACCAGCTCGCCGTCGTCACCGACGGCGAAGGAGACCGGACCCCGGTTCGACGCGACCAGCAGATCGGCATGGGACGGAGGCTCGCCACCTGACGCCGCGACCTCCCCGATGCCCGGCATGTGACGCACACAGCGGAGCGTAGGCCATCAGGTGTCACCTCGGAGGCTCATCCCCACACCGCGGGGTGACCGGGCGTCGGCCGCGCCCCCGCTCGCGTGGCCGCCTACCCNCGGCTCACGGTGCTGATCGCGCTCCGGACCGCGCTCGCCCAGCCCAGCCCGACGGCGCCATCCTCCACGACCACGTTGTCGTGCTCGGTGAGCAGCCGCGCGATGTCGGGGTGGCGGACCGCGTTGGCCACCAGGTGCATCCGCCCGACCGAGCGGGCCATCTCCAGGTCGCTGGCCGAGTCCCCGATGGCGATCGCCTCACTCGGGTCGATCCCGCGCCGTTTGAGGTCGTACGCCACGGCCTCGCCCTTGCCCACCCCGTCCGGCACCAGGTGGTAGACGTGCGGCACCACACCCAGGTCGGGCATGTTCGCCTGCGAGATCAGGCCGTTGTCACGCATGCTCAGCCAGCCGAAGCCCTCCTCGACGAGCCACCTGTCCACCTCGGGGACATCGATCCGGCCGCGCAGCATGACGTCGATCTCCCGGCCGGCGTGCCAGGGCTTGTGCAGCTCGAGACGCCCCGGGTACCGCCGGATCAGCTCGTCGAGCAGGCTCTCGGGCACCTGCTTGTAGGAGTCGGGCATCGCGCCGCGCAGGATCTCGCTGTCGAGCCAGGTCCCGCTGGTCCAACCGACGATGGCGCCCAGCTCGCCGATGAAGCCGTCGGCACCGAAGATGCTGGCCGCCTCCACAAGCTGCGGCCTCGTCCGCCCGGAGACCNGGACGAGGGCGATGCCCGAGTCATGCAGGTCGGACAGCGCACGGGCGGGCTCCAGGGTCGTCGCGCCGCCCTCCTGACGGAAGAAACATCCGCGTGGGCCGACCATCGTTCCGTCAAGATCGGTGTAGACGACACGTACTGACACGCCAACGTCTCCCTTGGTTCATGACACCCGTCCGACCGCATAAACTACGGTGCACGTCCGCCCGCACGCGGACTACAGTACGGACAGACAACTTCATCTGGCTCATCCAGAGGGGCAGAGGGAACGGCCCAGCGAAGCCCCGGCAACCACCGACGCATCCCTGCGCGGCAGGTGCTAATTCCGACCCGGGGCGCATGCCGGCGCCCGGGAAAGATGAGGAGTACATCGCATGACTCTCGCGCCCGAGCGCGCCACTCTCCCGAGCCCGGATGCCGCGAACCCCGCCGTTTCGCTGTCCTGTCGTCACTGCGGCGCCACCTACCCACTGTCACCCACCCACGTGTGTGTGGAGTGTTTCGCTCCCCTTGAGATCACCTACGACGAGGACCGTCTCCGCCGGGTGACCCGGAAGTCGATCGAGGCCGGCCCGCAGAACCTGTGGCGTTACGTGGGCCTGCTACCCGCCGGGCACGCCGCCGAGCGGCGGGTCTCCCTGGACGCCGGGTGGACCCCGCTGCGGCCCGCCCCGCGCCTGGCCGCCGAGCTGGGGATGCGCTCCCTGTGGGTGAAGGACGACAGCGCGAACCCGACACACTCGTTCAAGGACCGCGTCGTCTCGGTCGCCCTCACCGCCGCTCGCGAGCTCGGCTTCACAACCGTGGCCTGCGCGTCCACCGGCAACCTCGCCCAGTCGGTGGCCGCGCACGCGGCGTCCGCCGGGCTGCGCTCCGTCNTGCTCGTCCCGCACGACCTGGAAGCCGGCAAAACCGTGTCGACCGCGGTGTACGGCGGCACCCTGGTCGCCATCAAGGGCAACTACGACGATGTGAACCGGCTGTGCAGCGAACTCGCCGGCGAGTACGAGTGGGCGTTCG
>NZ_LRTK01000121.1 GCF_001636565.1 Frankia sp. EI5c | reverse complement strand
CCAGCCCAGCCCGACGGCGCCATCCTCCACGACCACGTTGTCGTGCTCGGTGAGCAGCCGCGCGATGTCGGGGTGGCGGACCGCGTTGGCCACCAGGTGCATCCGCCCGACCGAGCGGGCCATCTCCAGGTCGCTGGCCGAGTCCCCGATGGCGATCGCCTCACTCGGGTCGATCCCGCGCCGTTTGAGGTCGTACGCCACGGCCTCGCCCTTGCCCACCCCGTCCGGCACCAGGTGGTAGACGTGCGGCACCACACCCAGGTCGGGCATGTTCGCCTGCGAGATCAGGCCGTTGTCACGCATGCTCAGCCAGCCGAAGCCCTCCTCGACGAGCCACCTGTCCACCTCGGGGACATCGATCCGGCCGCGCAGCATGACGTCGATCTCCCGGCCGGCGTGCCAGGGCTTGTGCAGCTCGAGACGCCCCGGGTACCGCCGGATCAGCTCGTCGAGCAGGCTCTCGGGCACCTGCTTGTAGGAGTCGGGCATCGCGCCGCGCAGGATCTCGCTGTCGAGCCAGGTCCCGCTGGTCCAACCGACGATGGCGCCCAGCTCGCCGATGAAGCCGTCGGCACCGAAGATGCTGGCCGCCTCCACAAGCTGCGGCCTCGTCCGCCCGGAGACCAGGACGAGGGCGATGCCCGAGTCATGCAGGTCGGACAGCGCACGGGCGGGCTCCAGGGTCGTCGCGCCGCCNTCCTGACGGAAGAAACATCCGCGTGGGCCGACCATCGTTCCGTCAAGATCGGTGTAGACGACACGTACTGACACGCCAACGTCTCCCTTGGTTCATGACACCCGTCCGACCGCATAAACTACGGTGCACGTCCGCCCGCACGCGGACTACAGTACGGACAGACAACTTCATCTGGCTCATCCAGAGGGGCAGAGGGAACGGCCCAGCGAAGCCCCGGCAACCACCGACGCATCCCTGCGCGGCAGGTGCTAATTCCGACCCGGGGCGCATGCCGGCGCCCGGGAAAGATGAGGAGTACATCGCATGACTCTCGCGCCCGAGCGCGCCACTCTCCCGAGCCCGGATGCCGCGAACCCCGCCGTTTCGCTGTCCTGTCGTCACTGCGGCGCCACCTACCCACTGTCACCCACCCACGTGTGTGTGGAGTGTTTCGCTCCCCTTGAGATCGCCTACGACGAGGACCGTCTCCGCCGGGTGACCCGGAAGTCGATCGAGGCCGGCCCGCAGAACCTGTGGCGTTACGTGGGCCTGCTACCCGCCGGGCACGCCGCCGAGCGGCGGGTCTCCCTGGACGCCGGGTGGACCCCGCTGCGGCCCGCCCCGCGCCTGGCCGCCGAGCTGGGGATGCGCTCCCTGTGGGTGAAGGACGACAGCGCGAACCCGACACACTCGTTCAAGGACCGCGTCGTCTCGGTCGCCCTCACCGCCGCTCGCGAGCTCGGCTTCACAACCGTGGCCTGCGCGTCCACCGGCAACCTCGCCCAGTCGGTGGCCGCGCACGCGGCGTCCGCCGGGCTGCGCTCCGTCGTGCTCGTCCCGCACGACCTGGAAGCCGGCAAAACCGTGTCGACCGCGGTGTNCGGCGGCACCCTGGTCGCCATCAAGGGCAACTACGACGATGTGAACCGGCTGTGCAGCGAACTCGCCGGCGAGTACGAGTGGGCGTTCGTCAACGTCAATGTGCGCCCGTTCTACGCGGANGGCTCGAAGACCCTCGGGTACGAGGTTGCCGAGCAGCTCGGTTGGCGGCTTCCNGGCCAGGTCGTCATCCCGATCGCCTCCGGCTCGCTGCTGACCAAGGTCGACAAGGCGTTCGGTGAGCTGGGGCGCCTCGGGCTGGTCGAGCCCACTCCGTACAAGGTCTTCGGCGCCCAGGCCGCCGGCTGCAACCCGGTGGCCGCGGCCTTCAGCCGGGGCGCCGACACCGTGGCCCCGGTGAAGCCCTCCACGATCGCCAAGTCACTGTCGATCGGCAACCCGGCGGACGGCCCCTACGCTCTGGACGTCGCCCGCCGCACCGGCGGCGCCATCACCGACGTCACCGACGAGCAGATCGTCGACGGCATCCGTCTGCTGGCCCGCACCGAGGGGATCTTCGGGGAGACCGCGGGCGGGGTCACCGTGGCCTGCCTGCGCCGCCTGCTGAACGAGGGCCGCCTCGACCCCGAGGTCGAGACGGTCATCTACAACACCGGCGACGGCCTCAAGACGCTGGACCCGTTGGTGCCCACCGGCGGCCCGACCGCGACCATCCCGCCGTCCCTCTCCGCCTTCGAGGCCGCCGGCCTCGGCGACTAGCGCCGGACCGGCCGGGTTGGATCCCGGGCCCGCGTAACTGCCGGCCCGGCGATTCCGGCTGCCGTAAATGGGCTGCCGGCCCTGTCCGCCGCCAGGGCGGCCTGTTATGCGGCGGTCGACTGCCTCCTCCTGACGGCTGGTTCCTGGAGGAGTACGTGGAGTGATTGGTCGAGGTGGAAGGGTCCGCCGTCGCGGGTGTGGATGGCGTCGGGGGTGACGTGTTCGGTGGTGGTGGTGAGGGTTGTGGTGGGTTGGTGGCCGGGGTTGATGGGTGGGGTGGGGG
>NZ_LRTK01000120.1 GCF_001636565.1 Frankia sp. EI5c | reverse complement strand
GAACCGCCGCGTGGTGGAGACCGGCGGCCAGCCGGCCTCGGCCCGCCCGGTGCTCATGGGCATCACCAAGGCCTCGCTGGCCACCGAGTCGTGGCTGTCCGCGGCGTCCTTCCAGGAGACCACCCGAGTGCTCACCGACGCGGCGATCAACGCCCGCTCGGACTCGCTGGTCGGTCTCAAGGAGAACGTCATCATCGGAAAGCTCATCCCGGCGGGTACCGGTATCTCCCGGTACCGCAACATCCGGGTGGAGCCGACCGACGAGGCACGGGCGGCGATGTACTCGGTCAGCGGCTACGACGACGGCGGCTCGGTCGAGTACGGCGCCTTCGGGACCGGCTCCGGCCAGGCCGTTCCGCTGGACGAGTTCGACTACCGCAGCTCGGGCGACTACCGCTGACCCGGTGTGGTCAGGCGGCGGACCGAGCCGCCTGACCACACCGGTCCGGTTGGTCGCGGAAACGGCGAACGGGCCGGGCATCCATTGGATGCCCGGCCCGTTCGCCGTTTCCGTACGCACGGAGAACCCGCCCTGGACGGTCAACGCGCTGCTCCGCCGCGACCATCGCAGCCGTGGTCAGGTTCGGAACGCGCTGCGGGCCGCCCTTCGGCTGCGGCGTGACGTTGTCGTGCCCACCATCGTCCTGGCCGAGCTCTACCGTGGCGCGGCCCGTGGCGCGCTGGTGGACGCCCTGCTCGCCCGGGACGCCGCGGCCCTGCACCTGCGGAACACCGACCGGTCGATGGCGCGGCTCGCCGGCGCGGTGCTCGCGCAGTCCGGCCTCGGTTCCCGATACCTCGCCGATGCACACCCGGTGGCCGCCGCGGTGGAGGACGGCGGCGGCGTGATCCTCACCGGCGACCCGCGCGACCTCGCTCGACTGGCGGTCCCTATCCGACCGTCGCCATCGAGCGCCTCGACGGCGCCAGCGCTCGCGACCGGTCCTGAAAACGGCGGTGGTCACCAGACCACACCTCGCCGGCGCCGGTCCTTCAGATGGCCCCTCAGGGGGCCGCGACCTCGGGTCCCGAGCCGTCGGTGGCTGCCTGGTCGGGAGTTCCGTAGGCCGCCTGGTACAGCTCGCCGTAGACCCGAACCAGATCGGGGAGCTGGTAATGGGCGTTGAGGCCGCTGGGGTTCGGCAGCAGCCAGACGCCGGCCGGGCCGAGGCCCTCCTCCTGTCGGCCCACCTTCGCCGTCCGCCGGCCGAAGCCGATGCGGTAGGCGGCCAGGCCCAGGAAGGCGACCCAGTCCGGCCGGATCGACTCGACCAGCGCGGTGAGCACCGGGACGCCGGCCCGCACCTCGTCGTCGCTGATCTCGTCGGCGCGTGCGGTGGCTCGGTGCACCAGGTTCGTGATGCCGAGGCCGCGGGCTCTCAGCTCGTCGGTCTCCGAGGGATGCAGCCGGCGCGGGGTGAAGCCCGCGAGGTGCAGCACGGGCCACAGCCGGTTGCTGGGTGTCCCGAAGTGGAAGCCGGTCGCCCCGGACTCCANGGAGGGGTTGATCCCGCACAGCAGCACCCGGGTTTCCGGCCCGACCAGGTCGGGGACGGTTGTGCCGTAGGCGGCGAGCAGTTGCGCGCGGCTCGGGCGCGCCGGCCGCTCCCCGGCGGCGGACCGCCCGGCGGCGTCCGGCGGCGTGTGGGCCGGCGGTGGGGAGGAGAGCTGAGCGGGCGGGGGAGAGCTGCGCACAGGCACATCCTTCTCCCGCGAGGGGAACGGGAACCGGCCAGCCCCGAAACATGTGGTTGGCGGGCATCCAGGGCGAGCATGCGCGGGCCAGGCCGAGATCGGCGCGGTTCCGCCGGCGGGTACCATCTGGGAAAGGCCNGCGGGCAGCACGGCGGAAACACGCCGGCAGCACGCCAGCAGCGCTCCAGCAGTACGTGGGTAGTGGGCCGGGTCACCGGAGGCCACGCCGTGGCATGAGAAGTCGCAGGCGGGACGTCTGTTGCTGATTGCCGGGTGTCGTGGTCGTCGGGTGATACCCCGTTCGACACTTGACGCAGGCGTGGAGTAATGTTGGCACCTGTGGCTGGAGCCCACGTGGCTCTGGCGTGTGTCCTGCGCCGTGATGTGGCGCCGTGGCGCTGAGAACCGACCACTGAGGTCAGGGGCTCGGGTCGCCGTCGGTGACTGTCAGGTTAGGGCCGGCTGCCAGCCGGGCGGGCGCGCTCCTTCTTAGGACAGATCGGACTATCCGACTCGTTCTGAAGGGTGCGACACGCCCGACCGCGTGGGTCGGGAGTGGGCACACTGGCGCTTACGCTCCGTGCCGGTCGGCGAGGGGCGGCACCGCGACACTGCAGGCAGACAGGCCGGCCATCACGAATGGCTGCTTGTCAACGGAGTGCGATCATGGCGAAGCCGTGCTTCCGGAGACACCAGCCTGGCTGCGACGAGTACGACGAGGCACGAAGGAACGGGAGCGGCGTTGCCCACGATCCAGCAGCTGGTCCGCAAGGGCCGGCAGGACAAGGTCGAGAAGACCAAGACCCCGGCACTCAAGGGGAGCCCGCAGCGTCGTGGCGTGTGCACCCGCGTCTACACGACCACGCCCAAGAAGCCGAACTCGGCGCTGCGCAAGGTCGCCCGCGTCCGGCTGAACAGCGGGATCGAGGTCACCGCCTACATCCCNGGCGTTGGTCACAACCTGCAGGAGCACTCGATCGTCCTGGTGCGTGGTGGCCGAGTGAAGGACCTTCCGGGCGTCCGCTACAAGATTGTCCGGGGCGCTCTCGACACGCAGGGCGTCCGTAACCGGAAGCAGGCTCGCAGCCGCTACGGCGCGAAGAAGGAGAAGGGCTGATGCCGCGCAAGGGGCCCGCGCCCAAGCACGCCGTCGTCGTCGACCCGGTCTACGGCTCGCCGCTGGTGACCGCTCTGGTCAACAAGGTGCTGCTGAGCGGCAAGAAGTCGGTGGCCGAGCGCATCGTGTACGGCGCGCTCGAGGGTGCCAAGAACAAGACCGGCAACGACCCGGTCGTCACGCTCAAGCGTGCGCTGGACAACGTCAAGCCGACGCTGGAGGTGCGTAGCCGCCGGGTCGGCGGTGCCACCTACCAGGTGCCGGTCGAGGTCCGCGCGGGCCGTAGCACGACGTTGGCACTGCGCTGGATCGTCGGGTACGCCCGTGGCCGTCGTGAGAAGACGATGACCGAGCGCCTGATGAACGAGCTGATCGATGCGAGCAACGGCCTCGGCGCGAGCGTGAAGCGCCGGGAGGACACCCACAAGATGGCGGAGTCCAACAAGGCCTTCGCCCACTACCGCTGGTAACTCATCATGGCTGCTGACGTACGTTCCGCGCTGGCCTCGACCCGGAACATCGGGATCATGGCCCACATCGACGCGGGCAAGACCACGACCACCGAGCGCATCCTCTACTACACCGGTGTGAACTACAAGATCGGTGAAGTCCACGAGGGCGGCGCCACGATGGACTGGATGGAGCAGGAGCAGGAGCGGGGGATCACCATCACCTCCGCGGCCACGACCTGCTCCTGGCGCGATCACACCATCAACATCATCGACACTCCGGGCCACGTCGACTTCACCGTCGAGGTGGAGCGGTCGCTGCGTGTCCTCGACGGCGCTGTCGCGGTGTTCGACGCCGTCGCCNGGGTCGAGCCGCAGAGCGAGACGGTGTGGAAGCAGGCCGACCGCTACGACGTCCCGCGGATTGCGTTCGTCAACAAGATGGACCGGGTCGGCGCCGAGTTCCACCGCTGCGTCGACATGATGGTCGACCGCCTGGACGCGACGCCCGCCGTCATCCAGCTGCCGTGGGGTGTCGAGGCCGACTTCCGTGGCGTGATCGACCTGATCCGGATGAAGGGCCTCCTCTGGCACACCGAGGACAAGGGCGCCTCCTACGAGACGGTCGACATCCCGGAGGACCACGCCGAAGCCGCGCAGGAATGGCGGGAGAAGCTGGTCGAGACCGNCGCCGAGAACGACGACGAGCTCATGGAGCTGTACCTCGAGGGTGTCGAGCCCACCGAGGAGCAGCTCGTCGCCGCCCTCCGGCGGGCCACCGTCGCGAGCAAGGTCAACCCGGTGCTCTGCGGCTCCGCGTTCAAGAACAAGGGCGTGCAGCCCATGCTTGACGCGGTGGTCGACTTCCTGCCCAGCCCGCTGGACATCGGCGCTGTCATCGGTCACGCGATGGGCAAGGAAGATGTCGAGCTCCGCCGCGCGCCCAGCGAGGACGAGCCGTTCTCCGCGCTCGCGTTCAAGATCATGTCTGACCCGTACGTCGGCAAGCTGACCTACATCCGGGTCTACTCCGGCAAGCTGACCGGCGGTTCCGCGGNGCTCAACTCCACCAAGGACCGCAANGAGCGGATCGGCCGCATCCTCCAGATGCACGCCAACAGCCGGGAGGACCGCGAGGGTGTGGGCGCGGGCCAGATCGTGGCCGTGGTGGGCCTGAAGAACACCACCACCGGTGACACGCTCTGTGACCCGAGCGCGCCGGTCATCCTCGAGTCGATGATCTTCCCTGCCCCCGTCATCGACGTCGCGATCGAGCCGAAGACGAAGGCTGACCANCAGAAGCTGGGCACCGCGATCCAGNGGCTCACCGAAGAGGACCCGACCTTCCAGGTCCGCACCGACGAGGAGACCGGTCAGACGGTCATCGCCGGCATGGGTGAGCTGCACCTCGAGGTCTTCGTCGACCGCATGCGCCGGGAGTACGGGGTCGAGGCGAACGTCGGCAAGCCGCAGGTGGCCTACCGGGAGACCATCCGCCGCAAGGTGGAGAAGGTCGACTACACCCACAAGAAGCAGACGGGTGGCTCAGGCCAGTACGCCCGCGTCATCATCGATCTTGAGCCTTCCGGCGGTGACGGCGGCGGCTACGAGTTCCAGAACAAGGTCACCGGCNGGCGTATCCCCAAGGAGTTCATTCCTTCGGTGGATGCCGGTTGCCAGGAGGCCATGGAGTTCGGCGTCCTGGCTGGTTACCAGCTGGTGGACGTCAAGGTCACCCTGCGGGACGGCCAGTACCACGAGGTGGACTCCTCCGAGCTCGCCTTCAAGATCGCCGGTTCGATGGCCTTCAAGGAGGCCGCCCGGAAGGCCGACCCGGTCATCCTCGAGCCGCTGATGTCGGTTGAGGTCACGACACCCGAGGACCACATGGGTGACGTGATCGGTGACCTGAACTCGCGTCGCGGGCAGATCCAGGCGATGGATGAGCGGGGCGGTTCCCGCATCATCCGGGCTCTGGTGCCGCTCTCGGAGATGTTCGGGTATGTCGGCGACCTGCGGTCCAAGACCTCAGGCCGGGCGAGCTACTCGATGCAGTTCGACTCCTACGCCGAGGTTCCGCAGAACGTGGCCAAGGAGATCATCGCGAAGGCGCGAGGCGAGTAAAGGCCTCCCAGCGGGCCGGGTGCCGGCACCGGTGACGACGGTGCCGGCCCACTGACGACGAGACAAGCACGACACCACCCGTCCTTGGAGGGACACCAGTGGCGAAGCAGAAGTTCGAGCGGACCAAACCGCACGTCAACATCGGCACCATCGGTCACATCGACCATGGCAAGACGACGCTGACCGCCGCGATCACGAAGGTCCTGCACGACGCGCACCCGGACCTCAACCCCTTCACGCCGTTCGACCAGATCGACAAGGCGCCGGAGGAGAAGGCCCGCGGTATCACGATCTCGATCGCGCACGTCGAGTACCAGACCGACGCCCGGCACTACGCGCACGTCGACTGCCCCGGNCACGCCGACTACATCAAGAACATGATCACCGGTGCCGCGCAGATGGACGGCGCGATCCTGGTGGTCTCGGCGACCGACGGCCCGATGCCGCAGACGAAGGAGCACGTGCTCCTGGCCCGCCAGGTCGGCGTGCCCTACATCGTCGTCGCGCTCAACAAGGCCGACATGGTCGACGACGAGGAGATCCTGGAGCTCGTCGAGCTCGAGGTTCGCGAGCTGCTGAACTCCTACGAGTTCCCCGGCGACGACGTCCCGGTGATCCGCGTCTCCGCGCTGAAGGCGCTGGAGGGCGACAAGGAGTGGGGCGCCAAGCTCCTCGAGCTCATGGCCGCGGTCGACGCGTCGATCCCCGAGCCCGAGCGTGACATCGACCGGCCGTTCCTGATGCCGATCGAGGACGTCTTCACGATCACCGGTCGTGGCACGGTCGTCACCGGTCGTATCGAGCGTGGAATCGTCAAGGTCAACGAGACCGTCGAGATCGTCGGCATCAAGCCGGAGACCACGACCACGACCGTGACCGGCGTCGAGATGTTCCGCAAGCTGCTCGACGAGGGCCAGGCCGGTGACAACGTCGGTCTGCTCCTCCGTGGCATCAAGCGCGAGGACGTCGAGCGCGGCCAGGTCATCGTCAAGCCGAAGTCGATCACCCCGCACACGGTGTTCGAGGCGCGTGTCTACATCCTCAACAAGGACGAGGGTGGCCGGCACACGCCGTTCTTCAAGAACTACCGGCCGCAGTTCTACTTCCGCACCACTGACGTGACCGGCGTCGTGACCCTCCCCGAGGGCACGGAGATGGTCATGCCGGGCGACAACACCGAGATGACGGTCGAGCTCATTCAGCCGATCGCCATGGAGGAGGGCCTGCGGTTCGCCATCCGTGAGGGTGGTCGTACCGTCGGTGCGGGTCAGGTCACGAAGGTCATCAAGTAGTAGCGCGGGCGGCGGGTGCCCCACGGGTGCCCGCCGCCCGCTGTTGCTGCCCGGCGTGCCGCCGGGGCGTTTGCTCGCCCCGGCAGTGCGGCCGGGTTCGGAAGCTGTCCGCAGGTCCGCGTCTCGCGGGCTGAGGGGCATCAGACAAGGCGGTAAACCCGGCACGAATCCGGCCCCGCCGGGTTCTCCGTCCATTTCGGCGGAGAACCCGCGCCGCGGAGCACCGGAGAGGTCGACGGGGACCCGGTAGTGATACCGGCCGGACGAGACAGACAGGACAGGCGAAGCCCACCATGGCGGCACAGAAGATCCGCATCCGGCTCAAGGCCTATGACCACGAGGTCATCGACAGCTCGGCGCGGAAGATCGTCGAGACCGTGACGCGTACCGGTGCGCAGGTCGCGGGTCCGGTGCCGCTGCCGACGGAGAAGAACGTCTACTGCGTCATCCGGTCGCCGCACAAGTACAAGGACAGCCGCGAGCACTTCGAGATGCGGACGCACAAGCGGCTGATCGACATTCTTGACCCGACGCCGAAGACGGTCGACTCGCTGATGCGCCTCGACCTGCCCGCCGGCGTGGACATCGAGATCAAGCTGTAAGAGGGGCCGGCGCCAGTCATGCTCAACCGCAATTACAGAGGGCTCCTGGGCACCAAGCTCGGGATGACCCAGGTATGGGACGCGAACAACCGCGTCGTGCCGGTCACCGTCATCCAGGCCGGCCCCAACGTCGTGACCCAGGTCAAGACGCCCGACTCCGACGGCTACTCCGCCGTCCAGCTCGGCTACGGCGAGATCGACCCGCGCCGCATCAACAAGCCGCTGCGTGGTCATTTCGAGACCTCCGGGGTCACTCCCCGTCGGCACCTGGTGGAGCTTCGCACCGCCGATGCCNGGAACTACCGGCCCGGCCAGGAGCTGACCGGTGAGATCTTCGAGGCCGGAACGGTCGTCGACGTCACCGGGACCTCCAAGGGCAAGGGCTTCGCCGGTGTCATGAAGCGGCACGGCTTCAAGGGCCTGGGCGCCGGTCACGGCGTCGAGCGCAAGCACCGCTCCCCGGGCTCGGTCGGTGGCTGTGCCACCCCGGGCCGGGTCTTCAAGGGCCTGCGGATGGCCGGCCGAATGGGCCACGACCGGGTGACCGTGCCCGGGCTGACCATCCACGCCGTCGACACCGAGCGCGGATTTCTGCTGATCAAGGGCGCGATTCCCGGGCCCGACGGCGGTCTGGTCTTCGTTCGCAGCGCGGCCAAGCGCCCCGCTCCGGAGCCGGCCGCTCCGGTGGCGGCCCCCGCGGCCGCCGGCACCGGTGAGGAGGCCTCGGCATGAGCCCGACGGCAACGATGACGAAGGAAGCCCCCGCCGAGGCGGACGCGCCGGTGGACCGCACGGTCCCCGTGCACGCCCCCGCGGGCGGCGACGCGGGCACCGTCGAGCTGCCCGGTGCGGTGTTCGACGTGCCGGTGAACGTGCCGCTGATCCACCAGGTCGTCGTGGCGCAGCTCGCCGCGGCCCGGCAGGGCACGCACTCCACGAAGACTCGCGGCGAGGTCCGCGGCGGTGGGCGCAAGCCGTACCGCCAGAAGGGCACCGGCCGGGCTCGGCAGGGCTCGCTGCGCGCGCCGCAGTTCACCGGCGGTGGCATCGTCCACGGCCCGACGCCGCGCAACTACGACCAGCGGACGCCCAAGAAGATGAAGGCCGCCGCGCTGCGCGGTGCCCTGTCGGACCGGGCCCGCAACGACCGGCTGCATGTGGTCTCGTCGCTGGTCTCCGGCGACGCTCCGTCCACCAAGGCGGCCGTGAAGGCACTGACCGGCCTGGTCGACTCCCGCCGCGTGCTCGTCGTGGCGCGGCGCTCGGACGAGCTGACCTGGCTCAGCCTGCGCAACGTCGCGGCCGTGCACCTGCTCGACCCGGGCCAGCTCAACACCTACGACGTGCTGGTGAGCGACGACGTGGTGTTCACCGAGGACGCGCTCGCCGCGTTCCTCGGGCGTGGCTCCCGTCCGGCGACCTCGGCTGGCGAGGAGGAGGACAAGTGATCCCCGACCCGCGAGACATCATTCTCCGGCCGGTCGTCTCCGAGAAGAGCTACGGCCTCCTGGACGAGAACGTCTACACGTTCATCGTCCGCCCCGACGCGAACAAGACCCAGATCAAGCTCGCCGTGCAGAAGATCTTCAACGTGCNGGTCACCCGGGTCAACACGATCAACCGGCAGGGCAAGCGCAAGCGCACCAAGCAGGGCTGGGGACACCGCTCGGCCACCAAGCGGGCGCTCGTCAGCCTCGCCCCCGGTGACACCATCGAGATCTTCGGAGGCCCCGGTGCCTGACACCCGCGTGGGGCGTACCCGGGTGCCGCACGGCCCGGCGTCGGATCGGAAGTAGAACATGGGTATTCGTAGGTACAAGCCGACGACGCCGGGGCGTCGTGGGTCGAGCGTCGCCGACTTTGTCGAGATCACCCGTGATCACCCGGAGAAGTCGCTCGTCCGCCCGCTGCNCTCCAAGGGCGGCCGTAACGTCCACGGTCGGATCACCACCCGCCATCAGGGCGGTGGGCACAAGCGGGCCTACCGGATCATTGACTTCCGGCGGGACAAGGACGGCGTGCCGGCCAAGGTCGCGCACATCGAGTACGACCCGAACCGCACCGCGCGCATCGCGCTGCTGCACTACCTGGACGGCGAGAAGCGCTACATCCTCGCCCCGGTGAAGCTGCGCCAGGGCGACATGGTGAGCTCGGGCGTCGGCGCCGACATCAAGCCGGGCAACGCCCTGCCGCTGCGCAACATCCCGACCGGCACCGTGGTCCACGCCATCGAGCTGCGTCCCGGCGGCGGCGCCAAGATCGCCCGCAGCGCCGGCGCCAGTGTGCAGCTCGTTGCCAAGGACGGCCCGTACGCCCAGCTCCGGATGCCCTCCGGCGAGATCCGCAACGTCGACGTGCGCTGCCGCGCGACCGTCGGTGAGGTCGGCAACGCCGAGCAGAGCAACATCAACTGGGGCAAGGCCGGCCGCATGCGCTGGAAGGGCCGCCGGCCCACCGTCCGTGGTGTCGCGATGAACCCGGTCGACCACCCGCACGGTGGTGGTGAGGGCAAGACCTCCGGTGGTCGCCACCCGGTCAACCCCAAGGGCCGCCCCGAGGGCCGGACCCGGCGGACGAAGAAGGCCAGTGACGCGCTGATCGTGCGTCGTCGCAAGCAGAACAGGCGGCGGTAGTCGTGACCCTGCTCGTCCGGCTGCCGGTCAGCCCGATCCACCCCCACCACTGAGCAGGAAGGAGGAGACACAACCATGCCACGCAGTCTGAAGAAGGGCCCGTTCGTCGACGACCACCTGCTCAAGAAGGTGGACGCCCAGAACGAGAAGGGCACCAAGCACGTCATCAGGACCTGGTCGCGGCGTTCGACCGTGATCCCCGACATGCTGGGCCACACCATCGCGGTGCATGACGGTCGCAAGCACGTCCCCGTGTTCATCACGGAGGGAATGGTCGGGCACAAGCTCGGCGAGTTCGCGCCCACGCGCACCTTCCGCGGGCACGTCAAGGAGGACCGGAGGTCACGCCGTGGCTGACGACCTCGTCGAGGGCCTCACCCGCGCCGGCCTGCCCGGGGCGAAGGCGACCGCCCGGTACGTCCACGTCTCCCCGACGAAGGCCCGCCGTGTGATCGACCTGGTCCGCGGCCGTTCGGCCAGCGAGGCGCTCGACATCCTGCGGTTCGCGCCGCAGGCGGCGAGCACGGACGTCTACAAGGTCGTCGCGAGCGCCGTGGCGAACGCCGAGAACAACCACGACCTCGACCCGGCGACGCTGTGGATCGGCGCCGCCTACGTCGACGAAGGGCCGACCCTCAAGCGCATCCGGCCCCGAGCGCAGGGCCGTGCGTACCGGATCCGCAAGCGCACCAGCCACATCACGGTCGTGGTGGAGAGCCGGGAACCGGTCGCGACGGGCGCCGGAGCCAGGACGACAAGGAGGGCCCGGTAGTGGGGCAGAAGGTCAACCCGCACGGGTTCCGACTCGGCATCACGTCGGAGTTCACGTCCCGCTGGTACGCCGACAAGCAGTACAAGGCGTACGTCGGCGAGGACGTCAAGATCCGCAAGATGATGTCCCGGGGCATGGAGCGGGCCGGCATCAGCCGGGTCGACATCGAGCGCACCCAGGGTCGGCTCCGGGTGGACATCCACACGGCCCGCCCGGGAATCGTGATCGGCCGGCGCGGTGCCGAGGCCGACCGCATCCGGGGCGATCTGGAGAAGCTCACCGGCAAGCAGGTGCAGCTGAACATCCTCGAGGTCAAGAACCCCGAGACCGACGCCCAGCTCGTCGCGCAGGGTGTCGCCGAGCAGCTCTCCAGCCGGGTCAGCTTCCGGCGGGCGATGCGCAAGGCGATGCAGTCGGCGATGAAGGGCGGCGCGAAGGGCATCCGGGTCCAGTGCTCGGGTCGCCTCGGTGGCGCCGAGATGAGCCGGTCGGAGTTCTACCGCGAGGGCCGGGTGCCGCTGCACACGCTGCGGGCGGACATCGACTACGGCTTCTACGAGGCCCGGACCAACTTCGGCCGCATCGGCGTGAAGGTCTGGATCTACAAGGGCGACATCGTCCAGAGCCGCGCCGAGCGCGAGGCGCAGGAGGCGCTGCTGCGTCAGCAGCGTCGCGAGCGTCCGCGGCGCGGACCGCGTTCGGGTTCGTCGGGCACGACGCAGGGCGGGACGGACGCCGGTCGGGCGGCTGCCCGCGCCGGTGAGCGTCGCGGACGCGGCGGCGGCGGAGCCGGTGGGGGTGCGGCTGAGAAGGGCGGGGCCGAGAAGGCTCCGGCTGAGAAGGCCACGGCTGAGAGCACGCCGGCCAGCACTGCCCCGACCGAGACCGTTGCGCCCGAGGTGACGTCGGCCCCGGTGGTCGCCGAGGCCCAGGCCGCGCCGGAGAAGGCGGAGGGTTAGGAAACATGCTCATTCCCCGGAAGGTCGCGCACCGCAAGCAGCACCACCCCAAGCGTGCGGGCGCGGCCAAGGGCGGCACCAGGATCGCCTTCGGCGAGTACGCGATCCAGGCCCTGGAGCCGGCCTACGTGACGAACCGGCAGATCGAGTCGGCGCGTATCGCGATGACCCGGCACATCCGGCGTGGTGGAAAGGTCTGGATCAACATCTACCCGGACCGCCCGCTGACGAAGAAGCCGGCCGAGACCCGGATGGGTTCCGGTAAGGGCTCCCCGGAGTGGTGGGTCGCGAACGTGAAGCCCGGACGCATCATGTTCGAGCTCTCCGGCGTGGCCGAGCCCGTCGCCCGTGAAGCGATGCGCCGGGCCATCCACAAGCTGCCCATGAAGTGCCGTTTCGTGNCCCGTGAGGGTGGTGCCTGATGGCTGTCACGACAGCGGACGACCTGCGCGCTCTGTCCAGCAGTGACCTGGTGGACAAGCTGCGGGAGGCCAAGGAGGAGCTGTTCAACCTCCGTTTTCAGGCCGCGACCGGGCAGCTGCGCAACAACCGTCGACTGCGGGACGTCCGCAGCGACATCGCCCGGATCTACACGGTGATGCGCGAGCGGGAGCTCGGGCTGAGCGACGACCCGGCCGTCGCGGTTGATGACGCCGGCTCGGATCAGGCGTGAGCGCAGTGAGCGGAGACGACGTGAGCGACGTGAGCACGGACAGCACCACCAGCCCCACCACGGACGCACGCGCTGAGCGGGGCTTCCGCAAGGTGCGTGAGGGCCTGGTGATCAGCGACAAGATGCAGAAGACGGTTGTCGTCGCGGTCGAGGACCGGGTCCAGCACCCGCTCTACGGCAAGACGATCCGTCGCACCAAGAGGATCAAGGCACACGACGAGAACGGCACCGTGGGTGTCGGCGACCGCGTTCTGCTGATGGAGACGCGGCCGCTGTCGGCCACCAAGCGCTGGCGGGTCGTCCAGATCCTCGAGAAGGCCAAGTAGGTCCCGGGAGGCCTCCGCGGAGGCCTCGCGGGAGCTGGCCGCCGGGCGTGCGATCATGACGGGTCGCACGCCCGCGAGGCTGAGGGATCGCGGCGGGCCGGGCGGCGGTGGGGCTCGCGTGGCGCGGGTGCCTTCGCCGGCCGGGCGCGGTGACCCTGCGGTCGTCACCGGTGGCAGGGGAGAGAGCCGGTCGGCGGCGGTCGGGCGGCAACGGGTGATCAGGAGCGGAAAGTGATTCAGCAGGAGTCGCGACTTCGGGTCGCCGACAACACCGGAGCCAGGGAAATTCTGTGCATCCGGGTGCTCGGCGGCTCTGGGCGTCGTTACGCGGGGATCGGCGACATCATCGTCGGAACGGTGAAGGACGCCCTGCCCGGCGCCGGCGTGAAGCGCGGCGACGTGGTCAAGGCGGTTGTGGTGCGCACTGCCAAGGAGCGGCGGCGCCCGGACGGCTCCTACATCCGGTTCGACGAGAACGCGGCGGTCCTCATTCGGGACGGGGGAGACCCCCGCGGTACCCGCATCTTCGGCCCGGTCGGCCGTGAGCTGCGGGACAAGCGTTTCATGAAGATCATTTCGCTGGCGCCGGAGGTGCTGTAGACCGTGGCCGGACTGAAGATCAAGAAGGGCGACACGGTCCAGATCATCACTGGCAAGGACCGGGGCCTCAAAGGCAAGGTCATCCGGGCTCTCCCCGACCAGAACAAGGTCGTGGTTGAGGGCGCCAACCGGGTCACCCGACCCACCCGCGTCCAGCAGAGTGCGCGTGGCTCGCAGTCCGGGGGGATCATCACCCAGGAGGCGCCGATCCACGTCAGCAACGTGATGATCGTCGATCCGTCGGACGGCAAGCCGACCCGCGTCGGATTCCGCGTCAACGAGGACGGCACCAAGGTCCGGATCTCGCGCCGCACCGGTGCCGAGCTCTAGGCCCCCGGCGCAAGGCTAGGAAACGAGACATGAGTGTGACCACGGAAGCCCGGCCGGTCCCTCGGCTGAAGCAGCGGTACCGCGAGGAGATCGCCCCGGCGTTGCTGGAGGAGTTCTCCTACAGCAACGTCATGCAGATCCCCGGCGTGGTGAAGGTCGTCGTCAACATGGGTGTCGGTGACGCCGCCCGGGACGCGAAGCTGATCGACGGAGCCACCCGGGACCTGGCGGCGATCACCGGCCAGAAGCCGGCCGTCCGCCGGGCGAAGAAGTCCATCGCCCAGTTCAAGCTGCGTGAGGGCCAGCCCATCGGGGCCAAGGTGACCCTGCGCGGCGACCGGATGTGGGAGTTCCTCGACCGTCTGGTGTCGATCGCACTGCCCCGCATCCGTGACTTCCGCGGGTTGTCGCCGAAGNAGTTCGACGGTGCGGGCAACTACACGTTCGGCGTGACCGAGCAGTCGATCTTCCACGAGATCGACATCGACAGGATCGACCGGGTCCGGGGCATGGACATCACGGTCGTGACCACGGCGACCAACGACGACGAGGGGCGGGCGCTGCTGAGGGCGCTCGGCTTCCCGTTCCGGGAGAGCTGAGAGATGGCGAAGAAGGCGCTGGTCGAGAAGGCCGCCCGTAAGCCCAAGTACGCCGTGCGCGGCTACACCCGCTGCCAGCGGTGTGGCCGTCCGCGCTCGGTCTACCGGGTGTTCGGGCTGTGCCGCGTCTGCCTGCGGCAGATGGCCCACCGGGGCGAGCTGCCCGGCGTGACCAAGAGCTCCTGGTAGTACCCACACGATCGCGGTAGGCCCGCGCACCTCGTGCGCGAGCGGCGGGAACCGCCGTGAGAAAGGCGTCAAGCCATGACGATGACCGATCCGATCGCGGACATGCTCACCCGTGTCCGCAACGCCAACCGGGCTTATCACGACCGGGTGGTGATGCCGCACAGCAAGATCAAGACGCACATCGCCGAGATCCTCCAGCAGGAGGGTTACATCCTCAGCTGGCACGTCGAGGACGCGCCCGCCGGGGCTGTCGGCAGGACTTTGATCGTCGACCTCAAGTACGGCCCCAACCGGGAGCGTTCGATCGCGGGCGTGAAGCGGATCAGCAAGCCGGGTCTGCGTGTCTACGCGAAGTCGACGAACCTTCCGAAGGTCCTCGGTGGCCTTGGTGTCGCGATCATCTCCACCTCGTCGGGGTTGCTGACCGACAGGCAGGCCGGCAAGCGGGGCGTGGGCGGAGAAGTCCTCGCCTACGTCTGGTAAGGAAGGCGAACGATGTCACGGATCGGGCGCCAGCCCATCAGTGTTCCCAGCGGCGTCGAGATCACCCTCGCGGGTCCGACGGTGACGGTGAAGGGTCCCAAGGGGACGCTGAGCCACACCGTGGTGGAGCCGATCGAGGTGGCCCGCGAGGACGGTCAGCTCATCGTCAGCCGGCCGAACGACGAGCGGCGCAGCCGCTCGCTGCACGGCCTCACCCGCACCCTGGTCTCCAACATGGTCATCGGGGTCACCACCGGCTACTCGAAGACCCTGGAAATCGTCGGGGTCGGTTACCGGGTCCAGGCCAAGGGCTCGGACCTGGAGTTCGCACTCGGCTACAGCCACCCGGTTCCGGTGAAGGCTCCCGAGGGCATCCGGTTCGAGGTGCAGACCCCGACCCGCTTCGTCGTGCACGGCATCGACAAGCAGCTGGTCGGCGAGGTCTCAGCCAAGATCCGCGGGCGGCGCAAGCCGGACCCC
>NZ_LRTK01000119.1 GCF_001636565.1 Frankia sp. EI5c | reverse complement strand
CCACCCCCACACCCCTGCCCACCTACCCCTTCCAACACCACCGCTACTGGCTGGAGGACGCCACCCCTCCAGGCGACGCCGCCGGACTCGGCCTGTACGCCACGGGGCACGGGGTGCTGCGCGCGGCGACCACGCTGGGCAACGGCCAGGGCCTGCTGCTCACCGGACGGGTCTCCGCTCGGACGCACCGCCAGCTGACCGGCCACAGCGTCGCCGGCACGGCCGTCCTGCCGCCGGCCACCACCCTGGACCTGGCCTTCGACGCGGCCCGGCTGCTCGGCGACCTCACCGTCGAGGAGCTGACGATCGGCGCTCCGGTCGTCCTCCCCGCCGAGGAAGGCGTGGATCTCCAGTTGATCGTGGAGGCGGCGGAGGGCGACGCCCGGCGAGCGTTCACGGTGCGCACCCGTCCCGACGGACCTGCAGGTGCCGGTGGTCGGGAGTCGGACGAGACCGGCGAGTGGCTGCGCCGCCCGTGGACGACGCACGCCACGGGTGTGCTGGGCCCCGCGGTGCCGACCGGGTGGGAGGTGCCGACCGGGTGGGAGGTGCCGGCCTTGGGGGAGGCACCCGCCGTCGGCGAGCCTGCGCGGCAGTGGCCGCCGGCAGGATCCAAGGAGATCCCGCTGGACGAGCTGGACGCGCGCCTGGCAACTCAGGGCCTTGAGCACGGCTCGGCCCTGGATGGTGCGATCCGGTGGTGGCGGCGCGCCGGGGAACTGTTCGCGGAGGTCGAGCTGCCCGCGGACGGCGCCGGGGAGGCGGGCCGGTTCGGGCTGCATCCGGCAGTGCTGACGGCGGTACTGAGCCCGCTGCAGGCCGGTGCCGGCGAGACCGGGAGCGGCACCGGCGACGATCTCGGCACACTGCCACTGAGCTGGCACGGTGCCGTTCTGCACGCGACGGGTTCCACGACCCTGCGGGCGCACGTCGTCCCGGTCGGGGGCACGGTGTCGGGCCGTCGGGAGCCCGGGCTGACCGACGGTCAGGACCACGGGCTTACCGGTGCGCTCCAGGAGCCCGGCTGGGCGGTGCGGTTGTTCGACCCCGCCGGCGCGCCGGTGGCGAGCATCGAGCGGGTGCGCCTGCGCCCGTTCGATCCAGGCGCGTTCGGCGTCGCCGCCGGTGGCGGTGGCGGTGGCGCGGCCGCCGTGCGCGCCGACTGGTTGCTCGCCCTGGACTGGCCGGTGCTGGAAAGCACCGCGGCGGGAGGCGCACCGAGAGCGGACGCCCCGCGCTGGTCGGTGTACCGAGTGCCGGAGGCCGACCAACCGGCGGACGACCCGACGACCGGGCCGGTGGGCGGAGCAGCCGGTGACGCGGCGAACGCACCGGCGGAGGCCGACCTGCTGGCCCGGCTCGCGCGGCTCCCGGGTGTAGCCAGCAGCGCCCCGAGTACCCCGGCCGACGAGGCGACACCGCCGGCCGCGGTGGCCCTGTATCCGGTCAGCAGCGCGCGGGCGGCCTTCCACGCGGTGCGCACCTGGCTCGCCGACCCGGCGACCGCGCACCAGCGGCTGGTTCTGCTGACCACCCACGCGGTCAGCACCGGCCCGGACGACACCTCGAGCCTGGCGGACCTGCCAGCGGGCCTGGAGCGGAGCACGATCTGGGGTCTTGCCCGGGCCGCGGCGGCCGAGNACCCGGACCGCGTCGCCGTCATCGACCTCGACGGCCAGGACGCATCGGTGGCCGCGCTGCCGGCCGCCCTGGCGAGCGGTGAGCCGCAGATCGCCGTGCGCGGCGGCACCGTCCGGGTCCCCCGGCTCGGCCAGGTGACGTCCGAGGAGTTCACCTCGTCCACCGGTAGGAGGTCGCACCCCGGTGGAAGCGTGCTCGTGGCGGGCGGCGGCCCGCTGACGGCGGTGCTCGCCCGGCACGTCGCCGGGGAACGGGCCGGGGTGCGCCTGCTGCTGCTCGGCGCCGACGACGACCTGGCCGACGAACTGCGCGCGCTGGGGGCCGAGGTGCTCGTCGCCGCCGGTGAAGCCGGCGACCGGGAGGCGCTGGCCGCCGCGTTGGCGCTGGTGCCGGCCGAGGCGCCGGTCCGGGCAGTGCTGCAGGTCGCGGCCGCGGGGCCGCTGGGAACGCTGGCCGCGGCGGACGGCAGGGCGTTCGACACCGCGGTGCGGACGGCGAACGCCGCGGCCTGGAACCTGCACGAGCTCACCCGCGACCTGGAGCTGGACTGGTTCGTCCTCGTCGCCCCGGATGTCGCCGGCACCCTCGGCGGTGCCGGGTCCGCCGCACGGGCGGCGATCGGCGCCGGGCTCGATACCATCGCCCGCTACCGCCGGTCGCTCGGGCTGCCCGCGGTCTCCCTCGCGCTCGGCCCGCGGACCACCGACGAGATCGGCAACCGCGGCGATCTCCTCCCGTTCGACGCCGCGCAGACCGGCGGTCTGCTCACCCTGGCGGCCGGAGCCAGTGCCCGGGTCCGGGAGCGGGACCGGGACCGGGCGGACGCGCTGACCGCCGCCCGCCTGGACCATTCGGCTCTGCGCTCCGCGGCCGCGGCCGGGCTGCTGCCGCCCGTCCTGCGCTCGCTGGTGCGCGGGGTACGCGCGGCGACGGGCCCGGCGCGCGCCGGGCGGCTGGTCGCCGCGCTGGTCGGCCGGTCCGAGACGGAGCAGCGAGCGGTCCTGCTGGATCTCATCCGCGGCACGGCCGCCGCCGTCCTCGGCCACACCGGCGGGGCGGGGGTCGACCTCCGCCGGGCGTTCAAGGATCTGGGCTTCGACTCGCTCACCGCCGTGGAGCTGCGCAACCGGCTTGCCACGGCCACCGGGCTGAGTCTGCCGGCCACCCTGCTGTTCGACCATCCCTCCGGTGAGGTGCTCGCCGACCACCTCCGCACGCGGCTGCTGGGGCTGCTCCCGGCGGACGGACCCGGTAGGGGTGGTGGCCCGGCGCGGTCCGGCTTCGACGGGGAGCCGATCGCGATCGTCGCGATGGCCTGCCGCTTTCCCGGCGGTATCCGGGCGCCGGAGGACCTGTGGCGGGTGGTCGAGGAGGAGCTCGACGTGATCTCCCCGTTCCCGGACAACCGCGGCTGGGACCTGGACTCGCTGTTCGACCCGGACCCGGCGCACCCGGGCACGTCTTATGCCCGCGAGGGCGGGTTCCTGCACGACGCCGACCTGTTCGACCCGGCCTTCTTCGGCATCTCCCCCCGCGAGGCGACCGCCATGGACCCCCAGCAGCGACTGCTGCTGGAAACCTCCTGGGAGGCGTTCGAACGCGCCGGCATCGCCCCCGACACCCTGCGCGGCTCCCGCACCGGCGTCTTCGCCGGCGTCGTCTACACCGACTACGGCTCGCGGGTGCGGCTGCCCGCCGACATGGAGGGCTACCTGGGTATCGGCAGCGCCGGCAGCATCGCCTCCGGGCGCATCGCGTACACGCTGGGGCTGGAGGGCCCGGCGGTCACCGTCGACACCGCCTGCTCCTCCTCACTGGTCGCCCTGCACCTCGCCGTGCAGTCACTGCGCGGCGGCGAATGCGACCTCGCCCTCGCCGGCGGCGCCACCGTGCTGTCCAACCCGGACATCTTCGTCGGTTTCAGCCGGCAGCGCGGACTCGCCCCGGACGCCCGCTGCAAGCCCTTCGCCAGGGCCGCCGACGGGACGGCCTTCGGGGAGGGAGTGGGTCTGCTGCTGGTGGAGCGGCTTTCCGACGCCCGGCGCAACAACCACCCGGTGCTCGCGGTGGTGCGCGGCAGCGCCATCAACCAGGACGGTGCCAGCAACGGCCTGACCGCCCCGAACGGGCCGTCGCAGCAGCGGGTGATCCGCCAGGCCCTCACCGACGCCGGGCTGCTGGCCGCGGACGTCGACGCCGTCGAGGCGCACGGCACCGGCACCCGCCTCGGCGACCCCATCGAAGCCCAGGCCCTGCTCGCCACCTACGGCCAGGACCGCCCGGCAGACCGGCCGGTGTGGCTCGGCAGCCTCAAATCCAACATCGGCCACACCCAGGCCGCCGCCGGTGTCGGCGGAATCATCAAGATGGTCCAGGCATTCCAGCACCGGACACTGCCCCGCACCCTGCATGTCGACGAGCCCACGCCGCACGTCGACTGGACGGCGGGAAACCTGGCGCTGCTCGTCGAGAAGCGGCCGTGGGAGCCCGGGGAGAAGCCGCGCCGGGCTGCCGTCTCCGGATTCGGGATGAGCGGTACGAACGCCCACGTCATTCTTGAGGAGGCCCCCGCCGGAAACGAGGCGGCGGACAACACCACGGAAAACGCCACCGGCCCGGGGAACGGCACCGCGAACAGCGAGGGCGGGCTGGTGGTGCCCGTGCCGATCCTGCTTTCCGGACACACCGAACAAGCCCTCCACGACCAGGCCGACAACCTCCACACCTACCTCACCCACCACCCCCACACCACCCCCCACCACATCACCCACACCCTCACCCACGGCCGCACCCACCACCACCACCGCGCCGCCATCATCACCACCAACACCACCAACCTCCGCCACGCCCTCACCGCACTCACCCACCACCAACCACACCCCGACCTCACCCACGCAACCACCACCACCCCCGGAAAAACCGTCTTCGTCTTCCCCGGCCAAGGCAGCCAATGGCCCGGAATGGCCCGCCACCTCTACCACACCTCCCCCACCTTCGCCCACCACCTCGACAACGCCCTCGACGCCCTCACCCCCCACCTCGACCACAACCTCCGCCACCACCTCACCACCCACACCACCGACACCCCACCCACCACACCCGACTACACCCAACCCGCCCTCTTCGCCGTCATGACCGCCCTCGCCCGCCTCTGGCAACACCACAACATCCACCCCGACACCGTCCTCGGCCACAGCCAAGGCGAAATCGCCGCCGCCCACATCGCCGGCGCCCTCACCCTCACCGACGCCGCCACCATCATCGCCCNCCGCGCCAAAGCCCTCACCACCCTCACCGGCACCGGCGCCATGGCCTCCATCACCCTCCCCCCACACACCCTCCAACCCCTCCTCACCACCCACCCCGACCTCCACATCGCCGCCCACAACAGCCCCACCCACACCATCATCGCCGGCAACCCCGAATCCCTCGACAAACTCCTCCACCACTGCACCACCCACAACATCCAAGCCCGCAAAATCCCCGTCGACTACGCCTCCCACACCCCCCACATCGAACCCCTCCACACCACCCTCACCCAAACCCTCCAACACATCACCCCCACCCCCGCCACCACCCCCTTCTACTCCACCCTCACCAACACCTACCTCGACACCACCAACCTCACCCCCGAATACTGGTACCAAAACCTCCGAAACCCCGTCCTCTTCCACCAGGCCATCACCACCCTCCACACCAACGGCCACACCACCTACATCGAAACCAGCCCCCACCCCATCCTCACCACCACCATCACCGAAACCCTCGAAAACACCACCATCCAAAACCAGCAAGAACAAACAGAAAACCCCGAGAACCAAAACAACGAAAACAGCCCCACCCGCCAGAACCAGAAAACAGAACACCCCACCGAACGACCCAGCATCACCGTCACCGGCACCCTCCGCCGCGACCACGGCACCCTCCACACCTTCCACACCGCCCTCGCCCACCTCCACACCCACGGCCACACCCCCACCTGGCACACACCCCCACCCCCCACCACCCCCACACCCCTGCCCACCTACCCCTTCCAACACCACCGCTACTGGCTGGAAGGGCCGGCGGTCGGACAGGGTGCCGCCGGGTCCGGTGAGGACGCCGCCGGCCACGGGCTCGTGAGCGCGGTCACCGAGCTGGCCGACGGAGACGGTCTGCTGCTCACCGGGCAGATCGCCCGCCGGACCCACTCCTGGCTGGCTGACCACGCCGTACGCGGCACCGTGCTGCTGCCGGCGACGGCGCAGGTGGAACTCGCCTTCCAGGCCGCGCTGCGCACGGGCGCCGCCGGGGTCGAGGAGCTGGCCCTCGAAGCGCCGCTGATCCTGCCGGAACGCGGTGGGGTGCGGCTACAGGCCCGGGTCGAGGCCGCGGACGAGGACGGCCGGCGCCGGCTGACGATCCACTCCCGGCGGGGAGCCGAGGAGTCGTGGACCCGGCACGCCACCGGCCTGCTGGCGCCGCCCGCCGACCCCGCCGACCCGGCCAGCCCAGCCGCTCTGTCCGCGCGCTCCGCGGCGGTCCCCGGCGGCACCGCCTGGCCACCGCCGCAGGCTGAGCCGATCCCGGTCGACCGGCTGTATGAGGAGCTCGCCGACCTCGGCTACGAGTACGGGCCGGCGTTCCAGAACCTCCGGGCGGCCTGGCGAGCCGGCGACACCGTGTACGCGGTGGTCGCGCTGGACGCCGAGCACCAGATCGACGCCGGCCGGTTCGCCGTCCACCCGGCGCTGCTCGACGCGGCGCTGCACACGATGGGGCTGGGTGGGTTCCTCGGCTCCGGCGTGCTGCTGCCGTTCGCCTGGTCGGGTATCACCCTGGCCGCGACCGGTGCCGGCGAGCTGCGGGTCACCGTCGCCCCGGGTGCCGCCGGCCAGGACACCGTCACGCTGGAGGTGGCCGACCCGGCCGGCGCCCCCGTCGCCCGGGTCGAACGGATCACCCTGCGCCCGGTGGACCCCGCCGCCCTGCCGGCCGCGACCGCTTCCCGCGGCGCCGACGGGCTGTATGAGCTGGAGTGGCGGGAACTGCCGCCGCTGCCGGCCGTCCCGGCACCTCGGTATCGCCTGGAGATCACCGCAACGGTGCCGGCCGACGCGGAGCTGGAGCGGGCGCTCGGTCTCCCGGCCGCGGACGACGCCGAGCTGACGCTCCTGCCGTGGTGGGAGCCCGGCCCGGGGCCGGGTGATCCCGGCGGTGCCCTGCCCGACGCGGTGCGGGCACAGGTGCTGGCGTTGCTGGACCGGGTGCGTGCCTGGCTCGGCCGGGAGGACCGCCCGGCGGCACGGCTCGCCGTCCTCACCCACCGGGCGGTCGCCGCCCGCGGCGGTGATCCGCTGGAGCTGACCGCGGCCCCGCTGTGGGGGCTGCTGCGCTCCGCGGCGACCGAGAACCCCGACCGGGTCGTCATCGTCGACGTCGACGGCACGGCCGCGTCGCTGGCGGCGCTGCCGGGCGCGATGGCGACCGGTGAGCCGCAGCTCGCGCTGCGCGACGGGGCCGCACTGATCCCCCGGCTCACCCGCCGGGAGGCCCGCGAACCGCTCCCGCTGCCCGGGGACGAACAGGCTGCCGGGACGTCGACCCCACCCCGTACTTCGACAACCCGGACTGCGGCCCTGGTGTCGACGGCCGGCAGGCGGGCCTGGCGGCTGGAGACGCCCGGTGGCTCACCGGACGACCTGCGTCTCGTCCCGTTCCCGGCCGCGGAGGTGCCGCTGGAGGCCGGCCAGGTGCGGATCGCGGTGCGCGCCGCCGGCCTCAACTTCCGCGATGTGCTGACCGCGCTCGGCATGGTGCCCGTCGGCGCCCCGCTGGGCACCGAGGCCGCCGGCGTGGTGGCGGAGGTCGGGGAGGGTGTCACCGGGCTCGCGGTCGGCGACCGGGTGTTCGGCCTGGTTCCCGGTTCGGTCGGGCCGCTGGCGGTGGCGGACGCCCGCCTGCTGGCCGCGATCCCGGCCGGCTGGTCCTTCGCCCAGGCCGCCGGGGTGCCGGCCGTGTTCACCACCGCGTACCACGGACTGGTGGAACTGGCCCGGGTGCGTCCCGGCGAGCGGGTGCTGATCCACGCGGCGACCGGTGGCGTTGGGCTGGCCGCCCTCCAGGTGGCGCGTCACCTGGGTGCCGAGGTCTTCGCGACCGCGAGCCCCGCCAAGTGGGGGGTGTTGCGGGCCCTGGGCGTGCCGGAGACCCACCTCGCCTCGTCCCGCACCACCGACTTCGAGTCGGCGTTCGGCGAGGCCACCGGCGGGGAGGGGGTCGATGTCGTGCTCAACTCGCTGACCGGCCCGTTCCTGGACGCCTCCCTGCGCCTGCTGCCCCGCGGCGGGCGGTTCGTGGAGATGGGCATCGCCGACCCGCGCAATCCCGACGAGGTCGCCGCGGACCATCCGGGGGTGCGCTACCAGGCGTTCGAGCTGCTCGATCTGGACCCGGGCCAGGTCGGGGCGTCGCTCGCCGGGGCGCTCGGCCTGTTCGCCCGCGGGGTGCTGCGCCCGCTGCCGGTGACCACCTGGGACGTCCGTTCCGCGCCGGCGGCGTTCCGGCACTTCTCGCAGGCCCGGCAGATCGGCAAGGTGGTGATCACCATCCCGCCGGCCCGGCGGACGGCCGGGACGGTGCTGCTCACCGGTGGAACGGGCACCCTGGGCGCGGCGCTGGCGCGTCATCTGGTGACCGCGCGCGGGGTGCGCCACCTGCTGCTGACCAGCCGCCGCGGAGCGCAGGCGCCGGGCGCGGCGGAGCTCGCCGAGGAGCTCGCCGGACTCGGCGCCACGGTGCGGGTCGCCGCCTGCGACGCCGCGGACCGCGACGCGCTCGCCGGCCTGCTGGCGTCCGTCGACCCGGCGCACCCGCTGACCTCGGTGATCCACACGGCCGGGCTGCTGGACGACGGCGTGCTGGCCTCGCTGACTGCGGAGAAGGTCGACGCGGTGCTGCGGCCCAAGGTCGAGGGGGCGTGGAACCTGCACCAGCTGACGCTCGACGCCGACCTGGACGACTTCGTGCTGTTCTCGTCGGCGTCCGGTCTGCTGGGCGGGGCCGGGCAGGCGAACTACGCGGCGGCCAATGTGTTCCTCGACGCGCTGGCCGCGCACCGGCGGGCGACGGGGCGTCCCGCGGTCTCCCTGGCCTGGGGGATGTGGCAGTCCGCAAGCGGGATGACCGGTCATCTCGACGCGACCGACCTCGCCCGCATCGCCCGCGGCGGCCTGACGCCGATGTCGACGGACGAGGGCCTGGCGCTGTTCGACGCGGCGCTGGCCGCCGACCCGGCGCTGCTGGTCCCGGCGCCACTGGACCTGCCCGGTCTGCGCCGGCAGGCCGACGGCGGGGCGCTGCCCGCGGTGCTGCGCTCGCTGGTGCGCGGGCCGGCGGTCCGCCGGGCGGCGGCCGGCGCCGGGGCGACGGGCCCGCGGACACCCGGTGACCTGGCCGAGCGGCTGGCCGGCCTGCGGGGACCGGAGCGGGAACGTCACCTGCTCACCCTGGTCCGCGAGCAGGTGGCGGCCGTGCTGGGGCACGGCGGGCCGGCGGACATCGCACCCGACCAGGCCCTCAAGGACATCGGCTTCGATTCGCTGACGTCGGTGGAGCTGCGCAACCGGCTCGGCTCCGCCACCGGGCTGCGGCTGCCGACGACGCTGGTGTTCGATTTCCCGACCCCGGCGGCCCTGGCGGCCAGGCTGCTCTCGCTGCTGGCTCCGGACGACACCGCCGCCGAGCTCGACCGGCTGCTCGCCGAGGTGACGGTGGACAGCCCCGAGTTCGCCGCGGTCCGCGACCGGCTGCGCGACGCGCTGTGGCGGTGGGAGGAGGCGGCCGGCGGCGGTTCCCGGGCGGACGCCCTGGGCGCGGCGGCCGTCCCGGCGCAGCCGTCCGCGGACGACGGGCTGGCCGAGGCCACCGACGAGGAGCTCTTCCGCGCCCTCGACGAGGAGCTGGACGCCCCATGACCGGACCTGCCCGCCCTGACGTGGGCGACGGACCCCGGAGCGGGCCGACCCCGCTCCTCCCGGGCGAATCATCCGTCCGGCTTCCGCTGCCCGGGCCAGCCGCCCGGACGACACCTGAAGGGGGGTGCGCGGCGCTTCCGCCCGGTCCTGGTACCCGGCCGGCGCGCCGCGAATCCGATGACTGACGTAGCGGACATCCAGGCCGTGGCGGGCACCCAGGCTGTGCCGGATACCCAGGCTGTGCCGGAAGACCGGGTGCGGGCGGAGCCCCCGGCAGCGGCGGGGACGGAGGAGCGGCTGCGGGACTACCTGCGGCGGGCGACCGCCGACCTGCGGCAGGCGCGGCGGCGGATCCGGGAACTGGAGTCGCGGATCAGCGAGCCGATCGCGATCGTGGGCATGGGCTGCCGGTTCCCCGGTGACGTCGGCTCCCCCGACGACCTGTGGCGGCTGCTCGACACCGAGCGGGACGCCGTCACCGGCCTGCCCGCCGACCGCGGGTGGGATCTGGAGCGGCTGTACGACAGCGACCCGGACCACCCCGGGACGACCTACGCCCGCGAGGGCGGTTTCCTCGCCGACGCCGGCGGCTTCGACGCGGCGTTCTTCGGCGTCGGCCCGCGGGAGGCCACCGCCAGCGACCCGCAGCACCGGCAGCTGCTGGAGGTCGCCTGGGAGACCGTGGAGCACGCCGGGATCGCCCCCGGCTCGCTGCGCGGCTCGCGGACGGGTGTGTTCGCCGGCGTGGTCTCCCAGGCCTACGTGCCACCGCCGGAGCGGGTGCCCGCCGGATTCGAAGGGCATCTGATGACGGGCAACGCGACGAGCGTCGCCTCCGGGCGGGTCGCCTACCACCTGGGTCTGGAAGGGCCGGCGCTCACCATCGACACGGCCTGTTCGTCGTCGCTGGTGGCGATCCACCTGGCGGCCCGCGCCCTGCAGCGCGGCGAGTGCGATCTGGCGCTCGCCGGCGGTGTGACGGTGATGGCGACGCCGGTGCTGCTGGTCGAGTTCAGCCGCCAGCGCGGGCTGTCAGCGGACGGCCGGTGCCGGGCCTTCGCCGCCGCCGCCGACGGCACCGGCTTCGCCGAGGGCGTCGGGCTGGTCCTGCTGGAACGGCTCTCGGACGCCCGCCGGGCCGGCCGCCAGGTGCTGGCGGTGCTGCGCGGCTCGGCGGTGAACTCCGACGGGGCCAGCAACGGGCTGACCGCCCCGAACGGGGTCAGCCAGGAACGGGTGATCCGCCAGGCCCTGGCCGACGCCCGGCTCGCCCCGCAGCAGGTGGACGTGGTGGAGGCGCACGGCACCGGCACCCGCCTCGGCGACCCGATCGAGGCCCAGGCCCTGCTCGCCACCTACGGTCAGGGCCGCCCGGCCGGCGCGCCGTTGTGGCTGGGCAGCCTGAAGTCCAACATCGGCCACACCCAGGCGGCCGCCGGCATCGCCGGAGTGATCAAGCTGATCCTGGCCCTGCGGCACGAGCGGCTGCCCCGGACCCTGCACGTGGACGAGCCGACGCCGCACGTCGACTGGGCCAGCGGGAACGTCCAGCTGCTCACCGAGGCCCAGCCGTGGCCACGGGGGGCGCATCCCCGCCGGGGGGCGGTCTCCTCGTTCGGGATCAGCGGCACCAACGCCCACCTCGTCCTGGAGGAGCCACCGCCACCGCCACCCCTGGACTCGGGCCCGCCCCCGGACCCGGACCGCACCGGGCGGGACGGCACCGGGTCGGCGGAGGTCACCCCCTGGGTGCTGTCGGGGCGCACCGAGGAGGCGCTGCGCGCCGCGGCCGGCCGGCTGCGGGCCCGGCTGCTCGAACGCCCGGACCTCGACCCGGCCGCCGTGGCCCGGGTACTGGCCGTCGGTCGCAGCGCCCAGCAGCGCCGCGCCGTCATCCTGCCCACCACCGCCGCGAAACGGCTGGACGCGCTCGCCGCGCTCGCGGACGGACGTCCCAGCGGCCTGGTGGCCCGCGGCGGGCCGGGCGGGCGGACGGCGTTCGTGTTCACCGGGCAGGGCAGCCAACGGCCCGGGATGGGCCGGCAGCTGCACGCCGGCCGGCCGGTGTTCGCCGCGGCACTCGACGAGGTCCTCGGCGCGTTCGAGCCGCTGCTCGACCGGCGGCTGGGTGACCTGCTGTTCGCCGCGCCCGGCAGCCCAGAAGCGGCGCTGCTCGACCGCACCGAGTACGCCCAGCCGGCCCTCTTCGCACTGGAGACCGCGCTGTACCGGCTGGTCGCCGAGACCGCGGGTGAACCGGACCTGGTCGCCGGCCACTCGGTCGGCGGGCTGGCCGCGGCGCACGCCGCCGGCCTGTTCACCCTGCCCGACGCCGCCGCCCTCGTCGCCGCCCGGGGCCGGCTGATGCAGGCCCAGCCCGCCGGCGGCGCGATGGTCGCCTGCGAGGCCACGGCGGACGAGCTCGCGCCGCTGCTCGCCGACGAGCAGGGGCGGGTCTCGCTGGCCGCGGTCAACGGCCCGCGGGCCGTCGTCGTCTCCGGGGACGGCGACGCGGTGGCCAGGGTGGCCGCCGCGGTCGCCGCCCTGGGCCGGCGGACCCGGGCGCTGCGGGTCAGCCACGCCTTCCACTCCGCCCACATGGACGGGGCGCTCGACCCGTACCGGCGGGTCGTGGCCGGGGTGCGCTTCCAGCGCCCGCGGCTGGGCATCGTCTCCGACCTGACCGGCGCGGCGGCGACCTTCGCGGAGCTGCGCGAACCGGACTACTGGGTGCGCCAGCTGCGGTCTCCGGTGCGTTTCGCCGACGCCGTGTCCGCCCTGCGCGCCGCTGGAGCCACGACGTTCGTCGAGATCGGCCCGGACGCGGTGCTCACCCCGATGGTCGCGGAATGCGTCCCGGCCGCGGGACCCGGGGAGAGCGCGGCCGTGGTCACGGTGCCCGCCCTCGTCCGCGACCGGCCGGAGGAGCAGGTCCTCGCGGCCGCCCTGGGGTGGCTGCACGTCCAGGGCGCGGCCGTCCGCTGGGACTCCTGGCTCGGGCCCGCCACCGCGCCGCCCCCGCACCTGCCGACCTATCCCTTCGAGCACCGCCGGTACTGGTGGCCCGCCGAGGTGGTGACCGCTCCGGCCCGCGGCCCGGAGCCGGGCCGGGCCAGCGCGCCCGTGAGCGAGAACACCGAGGCCGGGCCCGGCGGCGACGGAGACGGAGACGGCGAGGACGCGCCGCCCGCGGAGGACGCGCTGCTCACGCTGGTGCGGGAACACGCCGCCGAGGTTCTCGGCCACGCGGACCCGGGCCTCATCGGGGCCGACGACAACTTCCTGGAGATCGGGTTCTCGTCCTTCAGCGCGCTGGAGGTGCGCAACCGACTGTGCGAGGCGACCGGCCTCACGCTGCCCCCGGTGCTGCTCTACGACTACCCGACGCCGTCGGACGTCGTGCGCTACCTCCAGGAGAACCTCGCGGCCTGACCGCCGGAACGGCCAGCCCCTGGCAGGGCGAGCGAGCGGGAGCGAGCGGGGCTGTCAGGGGCTGTCAGGGGCTGCCGCCCGGCGCCGGCGGGCCGGCGGGCTCCGCCCGGCTGTGGCTGTTGATGCGCATCCAGGGCTCGTACACGACGCACCGGCCGCCGCCGCCGCGCTTCGCCGCGTACATCGCGATGTCCGCGGCGTTCAGCAGCCGGTCCGGACCGGTGACACCGGAGCCGGAGATCGCCACTCCGACGCTGGCCGTCACCGCCAGCGTGGCGCCGCCGGCCGGGATCGGCTCGGCGACGCGGTCGACGATCCGGTTGGCGACCCCCTCGACCTCGGCGCTCCCGGGTACGTCCGAGCAGACGACGGCGAACTCGTCCCCGCCGAGCCGGGCGACGACGTCCTCGGAGCGGACGGCGTCACGCAGCCGGTCGGCGACCGCCCGCAGCACCGCGTCGCCCGCCTTGTGGCCGTAGGTGTCGTTGACCGCCTTGAACCCGTCGAGATCCACGAAGATCACGCCCGTGCGGCGTCCCTCGAGCACGCCGCGGTTCACGACCAGCCGCAGATGCCTGATCATCGCGACCCGGTTGATCAGGCCGGTGAGCCCGTCGTGCCGGGAGCTGTGGAGCAGCTGCTGCTCGGCGGCCAGCCTGGTCAGCGCGGAGCCGAGGACGTCCGCGATGGCCTGGATGTGCTGCTCGTCGTCCGGGCTGAAGGCGGCGTTCTCGTCGCTCGCGGGCCGCTGGGCCAGGATCAGCCGCTCCGGGTGCTCGGCCGGCCCCACCGCGGCCGTGATCGTGTACCAGCCGTCGACGGCTGTGCGCCCGTCGGGGCGACCGCCGCCCGCGACGCCGTCCGAGAGCACGCCGTCCAAGGGCACGCCGCCCGCGGCCAGCTGCCGGCCCAGCTCAACGGGGGGGTCCAGCGGTGTTCCCGATGCGGCGGCGCAGACCAGGGTCGGCTCGTCGAGGACGTCCCACACCGAGACGTGCGCCCGCAGCCCGCAGGCCAGTGTGTCCACGGCCAGCGTCCACAGCACGGCACTGTCGGTGGTCTTGAGCGCTTCGTGCGCGATGTAGGCAAGGTCCGTGGTGCGCGACCGCGACCGCTCCCGGGCGGTGGAGTTCAGGCCACTGGCCACCACCTGGGCCACCTGCCCGGACTCGTCCGTCACCGGGGTCAGTGTCAGATCGTACGAGCCGCCGTAGGCGTTGATCGTCTGCGAGACGGGATGCCCGGCCAGGGCGAACCGGAGCAGGTCGAGACCTTCGCTCTCGTCGGCGAAGGCGTCGAGCATGGACATGTGGCTCGCCCGCGCCAGCCCCTCCGAGACCGCGGGCATGTCCCCGCCACCGCCGAGGGCCAGCTTCCCGGTGCGGTCGATCAGGGCCAGGCTGACCGGGCTGTGGGAGAAGATCGTCTGGATCTGCCGGCGCAGCCGCTGCCCGCTGCGCTCGTCCTCCAGCATGTGGACGCCCGCCCGCCGGCCGTGCTGGAACGCGGTCTCCAGGGCCGGCACGGTGGAACCGTCGGGGCGGCGGATCAGCACGGCCCGCCCCGACCCGGGCGAATCGTCCTCGTACCCGAGCGGTGTGCCGGGCCGCGGGGCGGGTGCCAGCAGGCCGGCGAGTGTCTCTCCGCGCAGCTCGCGGCGAGGACGCCCGAGAAAGCCAACCGCACAATCGTTGACGTACAGGATCCGGTCGGTGCGCGATGCGACAATCACCACTGCGACGGGGAGCCTGTCAACCAGCGTGCGCCACCTCAAGATCACCTCTCGCTGCTCGAATACCTCCTTCGTCACGACCTACCCAGCCCACGGGCCGGTAACGACTCCACTCACCCGGCGCGGTGCCTCCGCCCACCCGGGCGGCGCCTCCCCAACTTGGCGCGGCGCCTCCCACCCGCCGCGGCACCTCCCACCCGGCGCGGCACCTCCCCAGCCGGCTGGTCAGCCCGCCGAGCTACCAGGAACGGCCGGGACGGGCCGAGCCAGTGCGCTGACCACGAAGCTTCCCAGGTTGCGCGCACGCGCCGGGCGGGGTACTCGGGATCGCGCGGTTATCCGGTGCCGGGGTGAGGGTGGCGGAGGCTGGGTCGGGGTCAGGGTGGCGGAGGCTGGGTCGGGGTCAGGGTGGCGGCGGTGGCTGGGGTCGGGGTCAGGGTGGCGGCGGTGGCTGGGGTCGGGGTGGCGGTGGCCGGGGCGGGGGTGACATTCCTGTCTGATCGGGCGGGACACCCCGGGTGCCGAGCCGGCCGGGATGCCGGCTGAGCGTCCGCCCGGGCCGGCATCGGGACACCACCACCCCACCCGCTGCGACGTCCACCACCCCGCCCGCGGGCACCC
>NZ_LRTK01000118.1 GCF_001636565.1 Frankia sp. EI5c | reverse complement strand
AGAATTTTCTACGTTTCCGTGTCAACTATCATCCCTTCCGGACCTCCCCCTATTCTATTAGGGGTAGCTGTCCGGAAAAAATGGGGCACCTCNCCCGTCCAGCCTGCACCGGCCGCGAGCCGTGGTCTCCGCGTGGGGGCGCGAGTTCGGACACGTTGATCGCCATAAAGTGGGCGAACAGACAAAACCCCGGGGCTTGCCGCCTGAGCGGTAGAGGCCATCCGGGGTCTACACGGCCACTGTAGAAGATCCGGTGCACCTATGCCCAGCCCCTGCCACTGTCCCACGCTGCCGGACTCCACCGAGCGCCGGCCGAGAATCATCAGCGACCGCGCTAGACTTCTGAACTAGTTCAGATATCCTCCTGTCATGGTCGCCTCCGCTGCCCGTGTCTCCTTCCCCTACAGCGACCTCCTGCGAGAGCCGAAGCGCGTCCTCGCCTTCATCGACCAAGGCGAAGCCGTCGAGCTCGCCAGACGAGACGGCCCAAACCTGCGCATCGAGCTGGCCGACCGAGCCAGCGACGTCGAGGAAGCGTTGGCGATCACCGCCCGCATCCTGCGCGCGACCCTCCACGAGCCCGCCGCCAAGCAGACCCTTGAGCACGTCCTGGCCGAGGTCTTCCCCTGGATCGAGCTGCTCCCGGAGCACGAGCAGACCGAGTGCGTCACCACGTTGCTACGCAGGCTCCAGGCAGGCGCGGAGGCCGGTGTGCTCGCCCCCTTCACGCAACTCGTCCACGAGTGGCGCCAGACCGCTGCCATCCACGCCGATCCGCATCTCGCGACAGAACTCACCAGGCCGCTGCCCGGAGACGGCCCAGAATTGAGCCCACCCCTGTGACCCGCCGCGGAGACCGTGTTCCCCGTCCCGCCGACCCCGACAAGTGGGACCTGTTCGCCGCCGACAACCCGGCAGGCGAAGGCTGGGACAGTCTGTGCCGAAGCCATCCCTCGGCGGCACGCGCCGCCTTCGATGCCATCCAGCGGGACCCACGCCATCGAAACCAGCGACAGCATCCGCTGAAAGGCTCACTCGGCACCCGCAGCATCGGCGGTCGTCCGCTGCCCCAGTGGCAGTACGAAGCGACCGGTGGCGGACGCATCTGGTACTGCATCGACGACGACAGGCACCGCATCTGGATCACGCATGCAGGCGCTGCCCATCCCAAGGTCACCGAATAGGGCCGGCCCAGGGAGCCCGAGACTCAAACTGCCGTACCTAGGTCATAAGTGAATATTCTACAAATTCGGCCAGATCGCCCACGTCCACACACCCACCGCGATCAAGAACCAGGACGCACGCTTCGACAGAGTCACCCCACCAGCCTCGCACCGGCCGCGAGCCGTGGTCTCCGTGTGGATGCGCGAGTTCGGACACGTTGATCGCCATAAGGTGGGCGGACAGACAAAACCCCGGGGGCTTGCCGCCTGGCCGTAAAGGCGTCCAGCGGTAGAGGCCATCCGGGGTGTCCACCGCACAGTGTAGAAGACCGGTAGCTCGATGTCGAAGGCCCTGACCCCGTCGCACGCCTTCGCGGCCCAGATCCGGCGCAGGCTGAGCGCCGAGCGCCTCGATCCGTACGAACGGGCCTGCAATCACGACCTTGAGCAGGCCGTGGCCCTGTACGAGTGGAACAGCAGCATCAGCGCCGCCTTCCACGAGGTCCTCGGACTCTTCGAGATCGTCCTGCGCAACACCTTGCACGACCAGCTCACTCGCTGGCATCAGCGCCAGCGAAGATCTGGCCAGTGGTACGACGACCCGATCGGCATCCTCGAAGCCCATCGACGGCAGGACGTCGCCGACGCCTACGCCAGGCTGCGGCGCGACGGGAAGGTCATCACGCCCGGTCGGATGATCGCCGAGCTGACGTTCGGCTTCTGGCGCTACCTTCTGACCAGGCGATACGAGACAACCCTGTGGACTCCCGCACTCCGCCGCGCGTTTCCGAACCTCCGCCCGGCGCAACGATCCCGGATCTACAACCCTGTCGNCAGCCTCGTTCGGCTCCGCAACCGCGTCGCGCACCACGAACCGATCCACAACCGACCGCTCGCGACCCTCCACCATGATCTGCTGCGTGTCGCCGGGCNCCTCGACGGCGGTGTCGAAGAGTGGATCCGCAGCCGAAGCCGAGTGCCCGCTCTCCTACTGTCACGACCGCCGCACCCGGCTGCAGTACCTAGGCCATAAATGAATGTTCTACAAATTCGGCCAGATGGCCCACGTCCACACACCCACCGCGATCAGGAACCAGGACGCACGCTTCGACAGAGTCACCCGTCCAGCCTCGCACCGGCCGCAAGCCGTGGTCTCCTTGTGGGAGCGCGAGTTCGGACACGTTGATCGCCATAAAGTGGGCGAACAGAAAAACCCCGGGGCTTGCCGTCTCAGCGGCGAAGCCGCTCAGCGCGGACGACCAACATCACGAGACCCGCGCGGATCTGACACCGGTAGAGACAGGGGACAGCAGGACGTCGCGGGCGCAGGCGCCTGGTTGGGCCGCGGCAGAGAGTCAGCACGCCCGGTCGGATGATCGCCGAACTGGCGCTCGTTCCTGGTCGCCCGTATCAGCAGGACCCGACCGGCTGGCACGGGAACGACCTAGACTGAGCGCGTGACCGGACGCAGTCGGCCTCCTGTGCCCAGCCAGCCAGACCGCCCAGCGGTCCCCCGAGCGCACCGGCGGTGACGCCCCACGACGCACCCGCTCCCCAGGCGCACGGCCACGATGCCGGCACCGGCGTCGGTGAAGCGGCGCCAGCGGGGCGGAGCGGGGGGCGGCCCGTGCTGTTGACGGTCGACGACGACGTCAACGTCTCGCGGGCGGTCGCCCGCGATCTGCGCCGCCGGTACGGCGGTTCATGGCGGATCGTGCGTGCCGAGTCGGGGCCGCAGGCGCTGGAGGCACTCCGGGAGATCAAGCTGCGCGGGGACGAGGTGGCCGTCATCCTGGCGGACTACCGGATGCCCGGCATGAACGGCATCGAGTTTCTGGAACAGGCGATGGACCTGTTCCCAGCGGCCCGGCGCGTACTATTGACCGCCTACGCGGACACCAACGCGGCGATCGACGCGATCAACGTCATCGACCTCGACCACTATCTGCTCAAGCCCTGGGACCCGCCGGAGGAGAAGCTCTNCCCCGTCCTGGACTCGCTGCTCGATGCCTGGCGGGCCGCGGACCGCCGGCCGGTCGCCGAGACCAGGGTGGTCGGGCACCGCTGGTCGGCCCGGTCATACGAGGTGCGCGACTTCCTGGCCCGCAACCATGTCCCGTACCGCTGGTATCTGGCCGACGAGCCGGAGGGCAAGCGGCTGCTGGCGGCGGCGGGAGCGGAACCCGACTCGATCCCATGTGTGATCACTACTGACGGCACCGCGCTCGTCAACCCGAGCGACGTCGAGCTCGCGAACCGGGTCGGGCTTGTCACCGCGCCGGCGGGCGACTTCTACGACCTGATCGTGGTCGGCGGCGGGCCGGCGGGCCTGGGAGCGGCGGTGTACGGGGCCTCCGAGGGTCTGCGGACGCTCCTCGTCGAACGGCACGCGACCGGCGGCCAGGCCGGGCAGAGCTCCCGGATAGAGAACTACCTGGGGTTCCCGGATGGGGTCTCCGGCTCGCAGCTGACCGACCGGGCCCGCCGCCAGGCGCTCAAATTCGGTGCGGAGCTGCTGACCACCGCCGACGCGGTCGCGCTGGAGACCGCCGGGCCCGCCCGGCGGCTGGTGCTCGGCGACGGCGGCCGGATCGACGCTCACGCGGTGATCCTCGCGACCGGCGTCTCCTACCGTCAGCTCGACGCCCCGGGCCTCGGCGACCTGACCGGCCAGGGGGTCTTCTACGGCTCCGCGCTCACCGAGGCGCCGAGCTGCAGCGGCGAGGACGTCTACATCGTGGGCGGGGCGAACTCCGCCGGGCAGGCGGCGATGTACTTCGCCCGGCACGCACGGTCGGTCACGATGCTCGTCCGGGGCTCCGGGCTTGCGGCCTCGATGTCGCACTACCTCATCCAGCAGATCGCGGCCGTCGCGAACATCACGGTCCGGACCTGCACCGAGGTCGTGTCGGCGCACGGCACCGACCATCTCGAAGGCCTCGTCCTGCGGGACAGGACGACGGGCGAGACGGAGAAGGTCGACACGCACTGGCTGTTCGTCTTCATCGGCGCCGCACCCCGCACCGACTGGCTCGACGGCATCGTCGCCCGTGACGAGCACGGTTTCGTGCTGGCCGGGCCGGATCTCGTCGTCGACGGCCGGCGGCCTGCCGGCTGGGTCCCGGACCGGGATCCATACCATCTCGAAAGCAGCCTGCCGGGTGTGTTCGTGGCGGGCGACGCGCGTGCCGAGTCGGTCAAGAGGGTCGCCTCGGCCGTGGGCGAGGGCGCGATGGCGGTCGCGCTGGTGCATCGTTATCTGGCCGGGCGCTGATCGCTCACGGGACTCGCCCACAGGACGCCGACGGGCGCGCGGCTCCGTTCGTCCGCCGGGCAGGGAGGCTGACATGGCAGACCCCGCCGAGACCGCTCAGGGGCCGGGCCCGCAGGGGGTCGAGCTGCCCTGTGACCTGGACGAGCTGCGCAGCCTGTTCCTCTTCGAGAAGCTCACCGACGAGCAGCTGGACTGGATCTGCCGCAACGGCCACGTCGAGCTGATCCAGCCCGGGCCGGTGTTCCGCGANGGCGAGCCGGCCACCTGCTTCTACGTGCTGGTCGAGGGCTCCCTGGTGCTCAGCCGGCGCGTCGGCGACGACGACGTCGAAGTCACCCGCACCGACCAGCGCGGCGTCTACGCCGGTGCCTGGTTCGCCTACCTCGGTGACCGGCTGCCCCAGCTTTACAACAACTCGATGCGGGTCACCTCACCGTCACGTTTCGTCGTGCTGGACGGGGAGGCGCTGGCCCAGCTCATGCGCGAGTGGTTCCCGATGGCCGTCCACATGCTCGAAGGGCTGTTCTTCGGGTTGCAGAACCTCCAGCAGCAGACCGGCCAGCGGGAGCGGCTCCTCGCGCTCGGCTCGCTGTCAGCGGGCCTGACCCACGAGCTCAACAACCCGGCCGCCGCCGCGGTGCGGGCAACCGCGTCGCTGCGGGAACGGGTCGCCGGCATGCGGCACAAGCTGGGTCTCGTCGCGGCCGGGCCGTATGACCGCCCGGCGTTGGCGGCGCTGATCGCCCTGCAGGAGGAAGCGGCGGAGCGGGTCGGCAAGGCTCCCGCGCTGACGCCGATGGAGACCAGTGACCGGGAGGACGGCATCTCGGACTGGCTCGACGACCACGGCGTCGCGGGTGGGTGGGAGCTGGCGCCCACCTTCGTCCAGGCCGGTTTCGACGTCGACTGGCTGGAGCGGGTGGCGGGCACGGTGGCCCCACAGATCCTGGAGGGCGCGGTCCGCTGGCTGATGTACACCGTCGAGAGCGAGCTGCTGATGAAGGAGATCGAGGACTCCACGAACCGGATCTCCGACCTGCTCGCCGCGACCAAGCAGTACTCCCAGCTCGACCNGGCGCCGTACCGCCAGGCCGACATCCACGAACTGCTCGACAGCACACTGACCATGCTGGGCGCCAAGCTCGCGGGTGTGCGGATCGTGCGCGACTACGACCTGGCCCTGCCGGAGATCCCGGTCCATGCCGCCGAGCTCAACCAGGTCTGGACGAATCTCATCGACAACGCAGCGGCGGCGATGGCGGGCTCGGGAACACTTTCGGTCGTCACCGCCGCGGACCACGACCACCTGGTGGTCGAGATCCGGGACACCGGGCCGGGGGTTCCGGCCGCAATCCAGGACCGGATCTTCGAGCCGTTCTTCACGACCAGGCCGGTCGGCGAGGGCACCGGGCTGGGCCTGGACATCTCATGGCGCATCGTTGTGAACCGCCACCACGGCAACCTGACCGTGACCTCGGTGCCCGGCGACACCCGCTTCCGGGTCGCTCTGCCGCTGCGGCCCGAGGCCACGAGCCCGCTGGCGCTCGGCGCGGAGGCCGCGGGCGAGGCCGCGGCGGACCCCTCCCACCCGGGCTGACTGACCGCGCGGCGGCGCCGCGAGAACCGTCAGCGAACTTTCCACAGAGTTACCGGCACGCCCGACCGACGACCCACCGCAGCCAGAATCACACCATCGGCGGAGAAGTCCATCTCGGCGTCGCGTGCGATATCGCAGACGGCGCCATGCCGGCGAGGGGACTGCGGATCAGTCAGATCCCAGACCTGCACGCCGAACCGGGACGTGGCCGCCAGCATTGCCGAGTCCGGCGAGAACATCAACGGGAACTCTGCCCCCGGCAGCACTGCGAGCGGGCGGGCGGCGGCCGGCTCGGAGACATCCCACAGGTGAACCGAGGGGTCATAACGAGCGGGCATCTCCTCCTCGTATCGGCCGACCGCCAGGATTCGCGAGTCCGGCGAGAGTGAAACACCATCGATCTCGGAATGATAATCAGAGTAGTGATCCCCGAGCCAGCCGACCTGGCTGGGCTCCGCCGGATTCGTGATGTCCCACAGCTCGACGGTCGTACCGGTGACGGCGACCAGCACCGTGCTCACCTCGGCCGCCTCCGCCGATGCCCGGCGCTGATAGGAGAACGTTCTTTTCAGTCCCAGGGGACTGGGAACACCGAGGTTCCACGCGTGCCCCCCATGCCACGCATACTCCCCGACCGCCCCCGGCGGGGTGACATACGGCGTCTCGTCGCAGCGTTGCGGCTCGTCGACAGGACGGGGCGAGGTCGGGTCNGCGATATTCCAGAGCTGACCCACACGACGGTGCACCGCCCGAAAGACGACGGAAAGTTTCGTCCCATTGCCCGGGAAGGACACTGCATCCGCGTCCTTGATACCGGGGATAGTTCCCACCAGCCGGGCCGCAGTTGGCTCGGCGAGATCCCACAGGCGCACCGAGTCTGGATGGCAGGCGGCGAGGAGAACATTCGCCGGAGCGAACTTGATCGAGCTCGCCTCCGGCAGCCGACCCACGCTGCGGGGATTACGGCCGGCCACACCCGGATCGATGCCCCGGCCATCATCGGTCGAACCGCTGACTTCAGGATGATCATCCATATTGCCAAGGTAACACTTCACCGACCGGGAACCGCGACTTCTCTTCACCTCGGCGCTCCGACCGGCCACCGGAGCCCGGACGGCCAGGGTATGGCTACGGCTCTTCTCTCGACGCATCCCTGAACAGTCACGGGTGCTTCTCGTTGTCGCTTTACGCCGAGTAGGCGTTCCCGACGGGCGCGCTAACCATGTCAACAAGGCGACACCCCGCTCGCCCCTGACTCGTGACCAGAACGGATGACAGTAGGATCATGACCCTGTCCGCGACAGCCGGGCGGAGCATCCACTCGCCTCGACTGCATGGATACAAGCCAGGCAGCGGCGTCGACGGCGCCAGCATTGTTTCACGGGGGTAACAGCTTATGGCAGCCGCACCNTGCCCACATGGAGTGGTCGAGGACGAGAGACAGCGCTGTCTCGTCTGCAGCGCGGAACGGGAGTCCCAGGAGAACGGTTTCATGGCCGTCCTCAACCTCTTCCTGCGGCTGGATGCGTGGCGGATTTTCTTCCAGACGTACCGACGCATCATTCCCAGCCCCACCGCGCGCACGATCGAGCTGTTCGAGGAAGGCGACTTCCGTTCGGCCATGAAATTCGGTGAGGTTGCCATCACCGTCTCCACGATTGCCGCCCTCTCCACCCTGATAAAAGGAAAGGAACTGCTGACCGAGCTGCTTTATCCGCTTTCGATGAGCGTGAGCATGGTGGGCGGCCTGATCCTTTTCTACTGGATGACAAAAAGGCGATCACCNGTGCGGCGGACGTCACGGGAAGCCGTGCTGATGGCGATGCTCATCGTGGGCTTCGTCACCCCACCCATCTTTGCCGTCACGCTTGCCCTGCTACTCGTTCCACCGTCCTCCCTGTCGCCCGCCCTGTCTCTCGCGATGATCCTCGCCCTCTGGCCGGTGATCATCGCGGTGCTGGTTCACGACCTGCGGTGCTGGAAGTACTTCTGGCGCCTGCGTAAACGCCGAATCCTTTTCAACCGCTTCGCGGCCGGCATAGTTCCGGGCATTGCCGGCACGTCGATTCTTCTCCTGCTCGGCATCGACCCGATGGCGACGGCGGAGCGCCGGCAGCCGGCGGCCGCGTCGTCGGGCGCGACGGGGACGACCACCTACTCGTCGAGAATACCGATGCCGCCGGCACCGTCAGCGACCTCCCGGCAGCCTTTCTCATCGCCGGTGCCACGGATCCCACGAGCGCCGGGCATACCGTTTTCTCGCTGTCAGGCCGTCATCGAAAACGAGCATCCTTTCACGGAGGGGCTCGTCAGCTCCTTTGCATGCCTGCCCACCGACCTGACCGGCCCCGAAGCGTCCTACCTCTACCGTTACGACACCCGAGAACACCTGTACGCGATTGTCGCCACGCTGATCGGCGATCTCCCGTCGGACACCTGCCCAGCGGCGGCAGCGCAGACCTACACCAACACCGGAAAGCACAGCGGCCGGCTCGCGTGCTACCTCACCGCCGACGACCGGAATGCGATTCTGTGGACCGAGGACGACGAGCTGACGATCACCATCGGACTTTCGACGCGACTGTCGCCCGAGGAACTGCTCAGCTGGCGGCATACCGTGGTCAACACGGACCTTCCGGGATGATCCGCGCCCGCCGGCAGGCCAGCCACCCTTCCCCCCTCTGGCCCTGCCTGCTGTCCCACTGACCGGCGGATGGGGGCCGCGCAGGGTGGCTGGCGTACCGGTGCGGCCGCGCGCGTGTCCGCATCCACGTGGTGCGGCCTCAACGCTAGCGCCCCGCAGGTGCCCAGGTGCCGGATTCGCCGAGAAGACAGCCTCGCGGCCGTCATCCGATCCAGGTAGGCGCCAGCGGCCCCGGACCGGGCTGTTTCGCGGCGGCACCGCCGAACCGGGGGGATTCGCGACGGCGCCCCGGTGGCGAGCACCAGGGTTACCTGCGAGCATTCCCGTCGCCGCGCTCCGGCGTTCCCGTGAGCACGATGTCACCGCTTTGTCCGGGACATCCCCCGAAGATGAGGTTGCCAGATCAGATGAGTGGCGATTCGACTGTCCACGACGTGACATACCAGCTGTTGCGGTCGCTTGGGATGACGACCGTGTTCGGCAACCCGGGCTCGACCGAGCAGTCATTTCTCCGGAACTTCCCGCGGGACTTCACCTATGTCCTGGGACTGCAGGAGGCGACCGTCATGGCCATGGCGGACGCCTTCGCGCAGGCGACCCGCCGGCCGGCNTTGGTCAACCTGCATTCGTCCGCTGGTCTCGGGCATGCGATCGGCAGCCTGGTCTCGGTCTACGACGCGCATACTCCGCTGATAGTGACGACCGGCCAGCAGCATCGCGAAATGGTGATCGGCGAGCCTTTCCTGAGCAACCGGGAGGCGACGACCCTGCCCAGGCCNTGGGTGAAGTGGTCGTATGAACCACTCCGCGCACAGGATGTCCCCGAGGCATTCATGCGGGCCTATGCGATCGCGGCGCAGCCACCGGCGGGTCCGGTCTATCTGTCCATACCGTTCGACGACTGGAACGTCCCGCTGGAAGGCCCGCCCGTCGTCCGGAGCGTGAGCACCGTGTGCGCGCCCGAGCCCGAGCGGCTGCGTGGCTTCGCCCGGCGTCTTTCCGCGAGCCGGCGGCCGGTTCTGGTCATCGGCCCGGAGGTGGACCGCGCCGGCGGCTGGCACGCCGCGATCGCGCTGGCCGAGAAGCTGCGCGCACCGGTGTTCGGCGCGGCCCTGCCCGACCGGGTCTCCTTCCCTGAGGATCACCCTCTCTACCAGGGCCGGCTGGGCATGTCGCAGCGGGCCGTCAGCGAGATGCTCGCCGGGTATGACCTCGTCGCGGTCATCGGCGCGGCGGTGTTTCGCTACTACCCCTACTCGCCCGGCGACATCCTGCCGGCGGGTGCGGACCTGATTCAGATCACCGGCGACCCCGACTCGGCCGGGACCGCCCGAGTCGGCGACAGCATCCTGGGGGATCCTCGGATCGCGATCGAGCTCCTCACCGAGCTGGTGGACGACGGGGCCGACCGCTCCCAGGCCCGGCCGATGCGGCGCTCGCGCGATCTGCCGAGGGTTCCGGGCGGTCCGCTCGGCGGGGAGGAGGTCCACGCGATCCTGAACGCCGCCCGCCCACGGGAGGCCGTGATCGTCTACGAGTCGACGTCGACGATGGAGCAGCAGGTCGAATGGCTGCCCGTCATCGAGCCCGGTTCGTTCTTCGCGACCGCCAGCGGCGGCCTCGGCTGGGGGGTTCCGGGCGCGGTCGGGGTGGCGCTCGGCGACCGGGACCGCGGAGTCCGGCGCCCGGTGATCGCCGTCATCGGGGACGGCTCCTTCGAGTACTCCGTGCAGGCGCTGTGGACGGCCGCGCAGCAGGCGCTGCCGATCGTGTACGTCGTCCTGCGCAACAACGAGTACTCCATCCTCAAGTCGTTCGCCGACCTGGAGCAGACGCCCGGTGTGCCCGGGCTCGACCTGCCCGGTCTGGACATCGCGGCGCTCGCGCACGGTTTCGGCTGCCGGGCGGTCGACGTCTCGAGCGCCGCCGAGCTGGAGAAGGAGGTCACCGCGGCGTTGGAAGCGGACACGCCGACCGTGATCGTGGTGCCCACCCGACCGCAGAAGGTGGCTCTCGGGTGATCCGAAGCGCCCGGGGCGACCGGGGCTGACGTCCGCCGGGTTGGCTCCGGACGATCCCGGCGGGGCCGGCCCCGGCTCCGTCCGGAGACCACAGACCTGGGGGCGTTTTCCGGTACGGGCGGCGCGGCGGCGACTAGCGTGTCCGTCCATGCTCGCCGTGTTCGGATCGCCGGGTCGCTACGTGCAGGGGCGGGATGCCACGGCCGCGCTCGGGCCGGAGATGGCCCGTCTCGGGCTCACCGGCCCGGCGGTGATCGTCACCAGCGCCGCCCCGCTGCATCTGCTGGAGGACGCGTGGCGGACGAGCCTCGACGGCGCCGGCATTCCGTACACGGTGCACCTGTTCGGCGGGGAGTGCAGCGACCAGGAGATCGACCGGGTCGTCTCGGCGGCGCGTGACCCGGAGGCGACGGTGATCGTGGGTGCCGGCGGCGGCAAGGTGCTCGATACCGCCCGCGCGGCCGCGGCGGCGCTGGATGTGCCCGTCGTCACCTGCCCGACGACCGCGTCCAGCGACGCGCCGTGCAGTGCGTTGTCCGTCGTGTATTCCCCGGACGGGGCCTTCGAGCGGTACCTGTTCTATCCGCGCAATCCGGATCTGGTGTTGGTGGACACCACCGCGATCGCGGCGGCACCAGCTCGGCTGCTGGTCGCCGGGATCGGTGACGCCCTGGCGACCTGGTATGAGGCCCGCACGGTGCGGGAGGCCAGGCGGGCCAACCAGCTGCACGGCGCGCAGACGGCCACCGCCGGAGCCCTCGCGGAGCTCTGCCGGCGCATCCTTTTCGACGACGCGCCGGCCGCGATCCGGGCGGTGCGCGCCGGGGCGGTCACTCCGGCCGTCGAACGGCTTGTCGAGGCCAACACGCTGCTGTCCGGTCTCGGCTTCGAATCCGGTGGTCTCGCGGTGGCCCACTCGGTGCACAACGGCCTGACGGTCGCCGCCGAGACGCATCGTTTCCTGCACGGGGAGAAGGTCGCGTTCGGGCTGCTGGTCCAGCTCGTGCTGGAAGGGCGGCCCGAGGAGGAGCTGGCGGAGGTCCTCGCGTTCAGCGCGCGGGTGGGGCTACCGCGCACGCTGGCGCAGGTCGGGCTGGCTGATCCGCCGATCGAGCTACTGCGTGGAATCGCCGTGCGGGCGCTCGCCGAGGGCGAGACCGCGCNCAACGAACCGTTCGACCTCGACCCGCCGATGGTGGTGGATGCCATCCTGGCCGCCGACGCCGCCGGGCGCGGAGGTCGCTGAGCCCGGAGGCCGCCGGGCCCGGTGACCGCGGAGAGGACCGGCGGGTGACCAGGTCGCCTTGCTCAGGCGTGGTCGACTGACCGGCGCACGACAGGCGACGGAAGCGCGACAGAGGTCACGGGTGACCCCATAGCAGCACAATCGCGAGGGGCAGTTATCCTTGACAACAGATTTCCCATCCTCTACTGAGGCTGACCAGAGGAGGTGGCCGCTGTGAATCCTGGCGGGTACTCCAGTAACGGCCGCTTCCTGCTGGTGGACGCCGGCTGATTCTCAGCCCGGCGGCCGGCACGGCCGGAGCCGTCTCCCCGTACTGAAGCGAGACGCCCGGCCATCGGTCCGGCCCCGTCCACAAAACCCGGGTCCTGGTGACCTCCGGGTTCACTGCCGGCAGGTGCGGTCCATCAGCGACGTGTCGGTCTGGGCTGCCGTGGGCGTTTCTTTTCCCTCGCGGCCTGCTCTGGAGTGTGTGTCGGCCCGCCCTTCGCGGTGGCCCGACCGCGGAGGGACCTCTCCCATGAGCGTCAACACCACAACCCGCCTCGCGGTACGCCGGGGATCCGGAGGAGGCCGGCTGGACACGCCGGCCGCCGGCCGGTCCCCCCTGATCGCGGGCCGGGTCGACCGCGAATCTCTCAGCCGAGGTGCGGAGACGATCGCCCGTTTCCTCGGTACCGGCCGCTACCTGGCCATTCAGACCTGTGTGGTGGCTGTCTGGATCGCGCTGAATGTGGCGCTGCCACTGATGCGCTGGGATCCATACCCCTTCATTCTGCTGAATCTGGCCTTCTCCACCCAGGCCGCCTACGCCGCTCCCCTGATCCTGCTGGCCCAGAACCGGCAGGACGACCGGGATCGCGCGACGCTCGCCGAGGACCGGGCCGCCGCGATCAGGATGCGGGAGGACACCGAGTTCCTCACCNGTGAGGTCGCCGCCCTGCGGCTCTCGCAGAGCGACACCGCGACCCGGCAGTACGTGCGCGGCGAGCTGTCCCACCAGCTCGAATCGCTGCGTGGTGACATCGAGGCGCTGTTGCGCTCGACGCTCGTGCCGACACCGACACCGACACCGACACCGGCGCAGGCGCCGGTGGCCGGGGCCCAGCCCCTCCTGGCGACCCCGAACGGATCCGTCCCGCACGCCATGCGGCCGGCGCCCGTGGTGTCGTCCGTATCCGGCACGTCAATGGTCGCCACGCCGACAGCACCCGCGCCGGGATCCCGGAGCCAGACCACCGCAGCGCTTCCGGCCCAGCACATCGTGGGTCAGGGCAGCACACCGGGCGCCGACCCCGCGCTGACGGTCGTTACCCGGGCGGAGACACCAGCCGCGGACGGGGCTACCACTGCGGGCCATCTTTTCCTCCCGACCCGAACTGGTTCGCGGGCGGGGCGAAAAGCACCAATCCGGACGACTCGAACACGTATCCGAGACACGTGACACGGCAAACTCACCAAATGAAGATCGACCGGTAACGTTCGGTAGGTGCATGCCGGCCGGACGCGTCGATCTTGCCACGACCCGCTTGTCCCGCAGCGCGCCGCGGAGCGCCGTGTTCCGCCAGGCCGCACGCATTCCGGGCGACCCGCCGGCGCCTCGGCNGGGGTCCGCCGGTCGGTCCTGGCGACGGCGGGTCTCGCGGCGTCCTTCTTCGTAGTCCCGCTCGCCGCCCTGCCCGCATCGGTCGGCCCGACGGCGGTCGCGTCCGTGTCCGTGTCCGTGTCCGCGGCAGCGGCAGCGGCAGCGGGACCGGAGGGAACTGGCACCGCGCCGGAGCCGGGTGCCCCGGGCACGACAGCGGCGGACCCCGCGGCAGCGGACCCCGCGGCCGCGGACCCGGTGGTTGAGCCGGCCGCTGGCCCTGTCGGCGCTACCGGGGAGACCGTGCCCCCGCCCGACGGCATCGCCGCCGAGGCCTGGCTGGTGGCGGACGCGACCAGCGGGGCGATCCTCGCCGCCCACAACCCCGACCTGCCGGACCTTCCCGCAAGCACGATGAAGATGCTCACCGCGCTCACCGTCCTGCCGGGGCTCTCCCCGGACCGCGAGGTCACCATCAGCGACGAGGCTGCCCAGGTCGACGGGACCAGGGTCGGCCTCGTCCCCGGTGTCCGCTACACCGTGCGCGACCTCGCGACGGCCATGCTCATCGCGAGCGGCAACGACGCCACGGTCGCGCTGGTGGAGGCGGCCGGCGGCCGGCAGGCCGTGCTCGGCCGGATGAACCGGCTGGCCGCCGACCTCGGCGCCCGCGACACCGTGGCGGGTGATCCCACCGGTCTAGACGCGGACGGACAGCGCACCACCGCCCACGACCTGGCGGTGATCGGGCGGGCGGTGCTGAACGAACCGATCGTGCGCGGCTACCTCACCGTCCCGCGGGCCTCCCTCCCCGGCCGCGGTGACGAACGGTTCGAGATCGCGAACCACAACACGCTCCTCGGCACCTACGACGGGACCATCGGGATCAAGAACGGCTACACCGTCGCGGCCGGCGCCACCTTCGTCGGTGCCGCGACCCGGGGCGGACGGACGCTCATCGTCTCCCTGCTGCGGACCGCTCCGGCCTACGCAGTCGACGCGAAGGCGCTGCTGGACTGGGGTTTCGCGCACGCCGCGGACATCCGCCCGGTCGGCCGCCTGGCCGGGCCGTCGCGCGCGGAGGCGGTTGCCGATGCCAGCCCGGGCGGAGCTGGCGGGGACCTGCCAGGAACCGGCGGGGCCGGCGGGGCCGGCGCCGCCGACGGGGCGGACGCTGACCGTGCGGACGACGCGCCCAGCGCCAGGCTCCGGCCGGCGGGGCCGGAGGACGAAGCCGGCGGCGTCGGCCCCGTGACCTGGCTGGCGCTGACCGTCACCCTCGTAGCGTCAGCGCTGACGCTACGCGCGAGCACCGGCCGGCGCTCGCGCACCGCGAGACGGTCCCCCAGGCATTCCGCTCGCCCCAGGGGCGGGCCGGGACGTGGGCGCCCGTCCCGAGTCTCGCCGGTGTCGCGGGCACCGGCTCGGCCTCGGGTACACAGGCCACCACCGGACTACGGCGATGCGGACCTCTCCGACCGGGAGCCCCACGACCACACGCCCTCTGGACGGGCCTGGGCGCCCGAGTCGGCCAGGCCCACCAGGCCGGGAGCACGCCCGCGGACCCGCGCCGGGGGCGGCAGGCACCTGGTTGGACTGCCCTCCCTGATGCCCGACCAGCCACGGGACGACACCGAGGGACACCGCCGCGCCGAACACCGGCGTACCGAGACGCCCCCGTTCGGCACCGCCCGATCGCCTGGCCCGTAGGACTTTCTCGGCCGCCGAGGCCGGGCCGAGGCCGGGGCGAGGCCGGGGCCGAGGCCGGGGCCGGGGCGCGGGCGGGGCGCGGGCGGCCAGGCCGGGCCGTGGTGACAAACCTGTCTGATCGGACGGGGCACCCCGGGTGCCGAGGCGGGTCGCGAGGCCGACGAGCGACCGCTCCCGGCCGGCATCGGGACACCGCGGCCCCGCCCGCTCCGACGTCCACCACCTCGCCCGCGGGCACCTCGGCCCGCGGCCATCCGGTTGCGGCACGGCCACCGGGCCTCCGCCCCCAGCCGGGAACCCCTACAACGCTGCCACCAGGGCTTCAGTAGGCGCACAAGCCCCGAAACAGCCCTCGCCCACCCCCGGCCCGCCCGTCCGCGAATATTCGCCGACTGCGACTGAAGACCTCGTTGTGTCTCCGCTCCCCCCGGGGTTGCAACCCCTCCACCACCGAGGTTGTCAACGCCTCTCCCGAAGAGACACCCAGGTCGGGTAGCCCGGGGGGATCTCACCCCCGGGCTCCCACAGATCCCGGCGTGACAGTCTCCCGTCACCGGGCTCTTGTTATCCTGCCTGCCAGGTGCTCACGGTCCATGCCCAGTGGGCGAACAGCGGCGGTTTACGGCTGG
>NZ_LRTK01000117.1 GCF_001636565.1 Frankia sp. EI5c | reverse complement strand
CTTCGACACCATGCTGGCCCGGCTCGAGGCACCCGACGCCGAGCAGCGGAGATTCGCGGCCAACGCCTCCCACGAACTGCGCACTCCACTGGCGATCACGCAGACCCTGCTCGACGTGGCCCGCAGCGATCCGGGCCACGGCAATGGAGAGCTTGTGGAGCGCCTCCGGCTGGTCAACACCCGAGCGATCGACCTCACCGAAGCACTGCTTCTGCTCAGCCGGGCGAACCAGCGATCCTTCGCCCGAGAACGCGTCGACCTGTCCCTCGCGGCGGAAGAGGCGACCGAAACAATGCNGCCGCTCGCGGAAAAACATGGCGTCACCATCGAGACCTCCGGGGACGTGGCCGTTTCCGTCGGCTCACATGCGCTCCTGCTGCAGATGACCATGAACCTCGTGCACAATGCGATCGTCCACAATCTGCCCGAACGGGGCGCCGTGTGGGTGACGACCGGCGTTCGCTCGAGGGTGGTTGTGCTCGCTGTCGAGAACACCGGTCAGAAGCTCCCCCCGCAAATGGCTGCCACGCTTGTCGAGCCGTTTCAACGCGGCACTGGACGCACCCACACCGACCAGGCGGGTGTCGGTCTCGGCCTGGCCATCGTCAAGAGCATCGCCGAGGCGCACGACGGAACCCTCACCCTCACACCCCGGGATGGCGGCGGGCTCCGCGTCGCGGTGCAGCTACCCGCCGCGCCACCGGACACCGGCAGATAACCGATCAGTGGAGCTCACGTCACTCGGCATGGGATGCCGACGCAGCGCGCCGGTGAAGGTCATCGCGGGCTCGACGTGCCCCGCCGAATGGCCGCCGGCAGCTACTTTCCGGCCGCTGGTTTGCCCGACGACTCGATGGGAAAATCGAAATACGTGTCCGGGTAGGGTTCGTCGGACAGTGTGTAGTGCCACCACTCGTGCTCGTACCGAGAGAAACCGCAGGCCTCCATGACGGAGCACAGGTGTCGTCGGCCTCTCGCGTGGAGCGGCTTGATTCCTTCGGCTCCATGGTGTGAGACCGGATCCAGCAGATCGTGGCGGCCCCCCATGGGGACAAGTTCACCGGTGGCCAGGTGATAGAGCGTGAGGTCGACGGTGCTGCCCCGGCTGTGGCCCGACCTGGCGGCCACATACCCCTTCTCGAACAGTTCGCGCCGGCCGACACGCGGATAGTGCCGCGGCTTCGTCCGACCGTCCTCCGGCAGTTCTGACCACCGCAGGAAGCAGTCCACGGCGCGCTGTGGGCGATACCCGTCCCAGAGAAGCAGGCCGAACCCCAGGGAGACGGCCTTCTCCTGCGCGTCCGCCAGGGCCGCGCACAGGGCCCTCGTGCCGACGATCCGATTCGCCGCGTAGCCGTCGACGGGTCTGCCGGTGAAGTTGTCCCAGGTCGCGTACTTGGCATCCCAGCGTATCCCGGGCAGAAGTTCGTCCACGAAGGCGAAGTCCTCGTTCATCGGGCTTCCTCCGCCAGTGCCGACGACATGATCCGGTCGAGCACCTCGGCGAGCGGCAGCCCGGCGGCCGCCATCATCCTCGGGTAGCGGCTGTACGAGGTCAGGCCGGGCAGTGTGTTGACCTCGTTGAGGACGACTGTTCCATCTTCCTTCAGGAACATGTCCACCCGCGACAGCCCCCTGCACCCCAGAGCGCGGTAGACTGCCCTCGCGGTTTCCAGGACGCGGGCCCGTGACGCTGCCGAGATATCGGCGGGAACGACTGGTGTGGAGTTTTCCGAGCCGCGTTCGGGATCGCTTTCCTGGTGGATCCGGAAGAAGCCGTGCGACAGCGCGACCCGATCCACCTCGCCGGCGATCAGCTCCGGATCGTTCCCCAGCAGGGCACATCCGACCTCGCTGCCGATGACGGCCTCTTCGATCAGCACCCTGGAGTCGTACTTCCTGGCGGTCTCGACCGCGGCCATGAGTTCTTCCTTGCGACCCACCCGGCTGACGCCGAAGGACGACCCCGAGCGGGCCGGTTTAACGAAGACGGGGTAGGTGAGCCGCTCGGCATCCACCATCTCGTCCGCCGTGACGGACCAGAAGTTCGGCGTTTCGATTCCCGCGGCCCGGGCGACGGTGTAGGCGAGGGACTTGTCCATGCACAGGGCGGAACTCTGGACGTCGCAGCCGACGTAGGGGATGCCGGAAAGCTCCAACAGGCCCTGCAGCGCACCGTCCTCGCCGGTCCTGCCGTGCAGCACGGGGAGCACGAGGTCCAGCCTGATCTCTGCGTAGTTCCCCTGTTCCAGGACAAGTAGTCCGTGGACGCTTCTGTCCGGTGACAGCACGGCCCGCCGGCTGCCGCGGCCCTCCCAGCCCGCGGCCGGGCCCGTACAGAGCTTCCACCCGCCGCACCTCGTGATCCCGATCCAGAACGGCTCGAATTTCGCGGTGTCGAGGTTTTTCGCGACCTCCTGTGCGGACCTGACGGAGACGGGGTGTTCTTCGGAGCAGCCGCCGAAGACGACGCCCACCTTCAACCTAGCCACGCCGCCCTCCCGCCGCGAAGTTCAGGCAATTGATGAGACCGTTCTCGACGGTGTCGCGCAGGGCGCGTTCCGTGTAATAGGCGGTGTGCGGACTGACAAGTGCGTTCGGCAGTTGCTGTAGTCGCGACAGCAGTTCGTTCTCAATGGGCTGGTGTCTGTGGTCGGTGTAGAACACTCCCTCCTCGCCCTCGAGGACGTCCAGCGCCGCGCCGCCGAGGCGCCCGCTCTCCAGCGCCGTGACAAGGGCCTCGGTATCAAGGAGTGAACCGCGCCCGGTGTTGACGACGAACGCGCCGTGTTTCATTCGCGCGATACGTTCGCGATTCAGGAGGTGGTATGTGTCCGCGTTGAGTGGTGTATGGAGCGTGATGACGTCGCTCATCCGCAGCAAGGGGTCGAGTGGAACGTGGTCGGCGGTGGCCCCCGGGCGGCTGTCATGGGCCAGCACCCGGCAGCCGAAAGCTCGCAGTCTGGCCATGACCGCCGTGCCGATGCGTCCGGTACCGACCACCCNGATGGTCAGGTCGCGCAGTTCCTTCCCAGCGACCTCACCCAGTCTGTAGTCGTGGCTGGCGGCGCGGAGGACGACGGACTTCGCGTTGCGGACCGCCATCAGTATCAGCATCACCGCGTAGTCGGCGACGCTGTCCGGTGAATAGGAGACATTGCCGACGGTGATGCCGACACTCGCCGCGTACCCGATATCGACATGGTTGCATCCGATGCTTCTTGTGGAGATGTACTCCACGCCGGCCCCGCTGAGGGCGAGAAGGGTGGAGTCGGTGACCCGGCTCCGGTGGCTGACGCTGATGCATCGGTTTCCGAAAACCAGGTGGATGTTGGCTTCGGAAACCGCCTCCCCGGTGATTACTGGGACTACTCCAAAGCGGGGCGCCGTTTCCCGGAACAAAGCTGCTTCGTGCCGGCTGCATCCGTAAGCTGTGATTCCGGTGGTCGGGATGGTCGAGGAGGGCGACGAAGCCGGCGCTCGGGCGGGGGCGACCGCTGTTCGGGCTGGTTCGCTGTAGCTCATGCCGCCAGTCAAGGGAACGTGGTGTTGCCTGCCCGTATGAGGTTTTCGATACGCCGACGATAGGTGGCCGGCAACGTCCCCGGAACCCGCGGGTTCTGCGCACGCGGGACGGCCCGCTCTCCGGGCACAGGTGCGCCGCGGGCCGTGGCCGACCGGATCCGGGTTGGGGTGTGTGTGGCGGCGGAGTGCGGGTAGGGGGCTGGAGCGGCACGATCCGCGGTTCCGTCTGATCTGCGTCGGTGCAGGTCGCGGTCCTGGCTGCCGACGCGGAGGGCGTCGGCGGGTGGGGACCGGCCGGCCTTGTACGGCACGGGGGCGGCGGGACCGCGGGTCTGCCGGACGGACGGATCGCCGGAGAGGGCCGCCGGGCAGGGGGGCGGTGCGGCCGGGGAGTCGGGTGGGCAAGCGGGCGGTGAACTCAACCCGAGAAGCGCAGATCGCAGCAGGATGAGGAGCGTGTGGTGACCACACAGGAGCGTCGTCCGACCACTACCGACGCGGGTATCCCTGTCAGCAGTGATGAGCATTCGCTGAGCGTCGGCCCGGATGGCCCGTTGCTGCTTCAGGATCATTATCTGATCGAGCAGATGGCGAACTTCAACCGGGAGCGCATCCCGGAGCNCCAGCCGCACGCGAAGGGCGGCGGCGCTTTCGGGACGTTCGAGGTGACCCGGGACGTCAGTGCCTTCACCCGGGCGGCGGTGTTCCAGCCCGGGGCGAGCACCGAAGTGCTGATCCGGTTCTCGACCGTGGCGGGGGAGCGCGGCAGCCCGGACACCTGGCGTGACCCGCGCGGGNTCGCGGTGAAGTTCTACACGTCGGAGGGAAATCTGGACATAGTAGGCAACAACACGCCGGTGTTCTTCGTCAGGGATCCGATGAAGTTCCAGCACTTCATCCGGTCGCAGAAGCGCCGGTCGGACAACAACCTGCGTGACCACGACATGCAGTGGGACTTCTGGACGCTTTCTCCCGAATCTGCCCACCAGGTGACCTGGCTGATGGGTGACCGCGGCATCCNGCGGACCTGGCGGCACATGAACGGCTACTCGAGCCACACCTACATGTGGATCAACGCGGCGGGCGAGCGGTTCTGGGTGAAGTACCACTTCAAGACCGATCAGGGGATCGAGTTCTTCACGCAGGACGAGGCCGACCAGATGGCCGCGATCGACACCGACTACCATCAGCGTGACCTGTATGAGCACATCCGGGACGGTGAGTTCCCGAGCTGGACGCTCAAGATGCAGATCATGCCGTTCGACGAGGCGAAGTCCTACCGTTTCAACCCCTTCGACCTGACCAAGGTGTGGCCGCACGGGGACTACCCGTTGCAGGAGGTGGGTCGCCTCACGCTGAACCGCAACATCTCGGATTACCACACCGAGATGGAGCAGGCCGCGTTCGAACCGAACAACCTCGTCGCGGGCACCGGACTGTCGCCGGACAAGATGCTGCTGGCCCGCGGGTTCAGCTACTCCGACGCGCACCGTGCCCGGCTCGGGGTGAACTACAAGCAGATCCCGGTGAACTCGGCGAAGGTGCCCGTCCACAGCTATTCCAAGGACGGGGCGATGCGGGTCCAGAACGTCTCGGACCCGGTGTACGCGCCGAACTCCTATGGCGGCCCGGCGGCCCAGCCGGAGCTGACCGACGACGGCGGGCGCTGGTACGCCGACGGCGAGATGGTCCGGACCGCCTACACACGGCGCCCTGAGGACGACGACTGGGGCCAGGCGGGCACCATGGTCCGCGAGGTTCTCGACGACGCGGCCCGCGCGAGGCTGGCCGACAACATCATCGGCCACCTGCTCAACGGGGTGAGCGAGCCGGTGCTGGTGCGGGCGTTCGAGTACTGGCGCAATGTCGACAAGGACCTCGGCAACCACATCGAGGAGGGTGTGCGCGCCAAGCAGTCCGAACTCGATCCGAAGGCGAAGAAGCAGGCGAACCCGGCTCGCTCCAGCGCCCAGGCGAAGGCCTGAGAGCCTGACGATCGGCTCCCGGCCGTGCACGCTCCCGCTGCGTGAGCAGACTGCGTGCGCGGCCGCGGCCGACGTGCGGGGCTCGGTCAGGCCGAGTCCCGCAGCGTCAGCCCCGTTCTCTCGCGCCGCGTGGAGCGCCTGACCGAAAGAGAACGTGACGTGGTGGTCGCGGTCGCACGGGGGGCCAGTAATGAACCTCCGCATTCGAGGCGATGGCGGCCGCGGTGGTCAAACCGGCCAGAAGTATGGCTGGGCGGGGTCTGCGTCGCTGAACAGCTGGCCGTAGAACTCGGGATCCTTGCGCAGCAGCGCGGACCGGTGGCTTCGGTGCAGGCGTTCGTCGCCGAGCCAGTCNGGCAGATCCCCCTGATCCGCCAGCGCCTGTTGGGAGCGGGGCGGAGCCAGCCCCGCCCGGGCGAGGTCGGCGGTGATGGTGGCCGCGCAGGTGTCGGCGCGGCCCCCAGCCGTCCACGCGGCACAGATCACGAGACCGTAGGCGGCGACCGCGCGCGGGTGCCCCGCCCACATGCGCACGGCCGGATGGTGCTGCCAGCCGTAACCGGCGTAGGTCAGAGCACGCAGGATCTGCAGTGCCTCGACCCGTTGCTTGCCGAGGCGGCGCTCGTCGAGGACCGCCGCCGTCGCGGCGAAGTCCGGGTAGGGCAGAAAGGTCTGCATCAGCTTCCCGGCCCGTCAGCCGTGGACCAGAGACGGTCCGTGGCCGCCGACGGGCAGCGCGTCACCCCCACAGGTTGCGGTACCCGGCCGCGCGGCGCCTGTCACCGGATCGTTGTCCCCGGCCCTCCCGGAGGACCGTGCGGATCAGGCCGGGACGGTGCCGCAGGAACCCGCCGTGGCCCCCTGGTAGCCCGTCAGGAAGGACGCCCGCCGCTGCGCCGCGGACCCGTGGGTCCAGGACTCCGGGTCGACCTCGACGCCCGCGCCGGCCTGGATACGGTCGTCACCGACCGCCTCGGCCGCACCGAGTGCCTCGTCCAGGTCGGCCTCGGTGATCGTCACGTTGCCGCCGCGGTTCGCCAGGGTGCTCCACACCCCGGCGTAGCAGTCCGCCTGCAGCTCGAGCTGCACCGACAGCTCGTTCTCCCGCGCCGGATCCGCCTGCTGCGCGTCCCGCGTCCGCTGCTCGGTACCGGTGATCGTCTGCAGATGGTGGCCGACCTCGTGCGCCACGATGTACGCCTGCGCGTAACGGCCCTGCGCGCCGTACTGCTCCTGCAGCTGCCGCAGGAAGCCCAGATCGATGTAGACGCGCTCGTCCGGCGGGCAGTAGAAGGGCCCGACCTGCGCGGACGCCGTGCCGCAGCCGGTGGAGACGGCGTCGTCGAAGTAGACGAGGGTGGGCAGCTGGTAGCTCTGGCCGGTCTGCTGGAACTGGGCCGCCCAGACCTCGTTGACCTCGTTGAAAACCTTGAGGACGAAGCAGTCGTCATACTCGTCGAGTGCGCCTGCCGTGGCGCAGCGCGCGGCGATGTCGCCGGCCGGCAGCGCGCCCCGCCCCGTGCCGACGTCGGTTCCGGCCGGGTCGCCGCTCCCGCCACCGAGGAGTGCCACCAGCAGATACACGAGCACGCCGACGAGACCGGCCCCGCCACCACCGATCGCCAGGCCGCGGCCGGCTCTCCGCCCCCCACGCCGGTCCTCCAGCTGGGACGTGTCGACCGGCGAGTCGTCGAACCGCATCGGGCGTTGCCTGCCTCTCGGTGGCCGTTCTGTACCGGGCGCACCGAGTATGTCCGCAATCCGATGCGGTTGAACATCGGCGTGGGCGGGCGGGGGCGAGCGCCGCGCGCCGCCCCCTGCCCGCGTTGGGCTACCGCTTGTTCAGCAGACCGGCGTCCACGGGGACGACCGTGCCGGTGACGTAGCGGGCGTCGTCCGACACCAGCCAGGCGATGGCGTTGGAGATGTCCTCCGGCTCCACCAGGTCGACGGGCATGGCGTTGGTGAGCGCGTTGGCGAGCTGCGGGGCCCGCTCCAGGATCTCGGCGAGGTTCCCGTCGCCGGCCATCGGCGTGCGGACCGCGGTCGGGGCGACGCTGTTCACCCGGATGTTGAACGGCGCGAGGAAGTTCGCCCACGACCGCATCAGGCCGATGACGCCGTGCTTGGCGGCGGTGTAGCCGAGGAAGCCCGCGGTGGGGATTCCGACGCCGACCAGACCGCCGGTGGAGCTGGTCAGCACGATCGCGCCGCCCTTGCCCTGCTGGATCAGCTGCGGGATCGCGACACGGCCGGTGTTCCACACGCCGGTGAGGTTGACGGCGACGACGTCCTCCCACTGCTCCTCGTCCGTCGCCACACCGCCGGCGCCGATCCCGGCGTTGGCGAGCACGATCTCGACCGGGCCCAGCTCCGCGGTACCGGCCTGGAAGGCCTCCTCCAGCGCGGCGTAGTCCCGGACGTCGGCCTGCCGGGCGACGATCCGCCGGCCGAGCGACTCGACCGCCTTGGCGGTCTGCTCCAGGTCCTCGATGGTGGGCATCGGGTACGCGACCGACCGCACCGGACCACACAGGTCCACGGCGATGATGTCGGCCCCATCCTGGGCCAGCCGGAGCGCGTGGCTGCGGCCCTGGCCGCGGGCGGCTCCGGTGATGAAGGCGACCTTGCCGTCAAGCTTTCCCATGGTGCTCTCTCCTGGCTCGGGCTGGATGGTTCCGGTAGGTGGGCTGGTCAGGCGACGGCGACGGGAAGGGTTTCCCAGCCGCGCATCGTCGAGGTCGAGGAAAGGGCGACGTGATCCCAGTCGACGTCCCAGCGGGGGTAGCGCTTCAGGAACTCCTCAAGGGCCACTCGGGCCTCAAGGCGGGCCAGCGCGGCGCCCATGCAGTAATGGGTGCCGAGGCCGAAGGTCCGCAGCTGGCTGATTCTGCGGTGGATGTCGAACCGCTCGGGCTCGGGCCAGCATTTCTCGTCGCGGTTCGCGGAGGCGACGAGGAGCATCATCGCGCTGCCGGCCGGCACGGTCTGGCCGTGCAGCTCGACGTCGGTCGTGACGTACCGGGCCAGCGCGTGGCCGGTGGGCTCGAACCGCAGCGTCTCCTCGATGGTGTTCGGGATCAGCCCGGGGTCGGCCACCACCTCGTCCCGCTGGTCGGGGTACTGGGCGAGCAGCGCGGCCAGCCAGCCGATCAGCCGGGCGGTGGTCTCGTTGCCGGCGCCGGCGAGGACGGTGACGTACGTGAGGATTTCCTGGCGGGTCAGTGTGCGGGTCACCCCGAGGGTGTCCTCGAACTCGGCGCGGAGCAGCTCGGTCATCAGGTCGTCCGACGGGTGGTCGGCCCGCCAGTCGATGTACTCGGCGAACAGGTCCGTGTCCATGAGCGCCCGGCTGGAGACCTGCATCTGCTGCCCCGGCTCGGTGCGTAACTTCGCGTCGGCGCGTTCCCGGATCGTCGGCTGGTCCGACTCGGGGATGCCGAGCAGCATCCCGATCACGCGCATCGGCACCTCGTTCGCGAACTCCGTCATGAGATCGAAGCTGTCGATGCCGGCGAGCTGGTCGAGGCAGCGGACGCAGAGATCCCGGACCTGCTGCTCCAGCGAGGAGATCCGCCGGGGTGTGAACACCCGGGAGAGGAGCGCGCGGTGGATGTCGTGGGCCGGCGGGTCCTCCATGAGTAACGTGCCCGGCGGGATTTCGATGTTCGCCTTGATGATCTCCAGGATGGGGCCGCGGGCCGAGGAGAAGGTCTTCCAGTCGGTGAGGGCGCGATCGATATCCCCGTGGTGACTCAGCGTGTAGAAGTCATGCGGTTCGTTGTAGTAGAGCGGTGCTTCGGCGCGGAGCCGCTGGTACGTCGGGTAGGGGTCCGCGGCGATGTCGCGGTCGAACGGATCCCAGTAGACCGGACCGTTGTGACTCAAGCGGAGAGCCCCCTTCGACTGGCCCCGCGCACCGCCGGCCTCACCGGGCGGTACGCACGAAATTTTAACAGTCGTTCTAACTTCGTGGGTCGCCGATGTCAACAAGTCCGCGTGGCGGGGAGGTTCGGTCCACGGAACCGGCTCCGGGTTACGGGCGGCCGGGTGACGGTCCGGGGGCGATCGGGTGACGGAGCTGGTGCGGAGTGGACGTCGGGTGGACGTGGGGTGTGCCGGTTCACGTCGCGTGCCAGTGCGTCAGTTCGCGTCCCCGGCGGGGCTGTCGGCCATGATGGGAGCGCGGCAGGCGTCCCGAGCGCAGGCGCCGTCTCCCGGAGGAAGGTGAATGGCCGAGCCCCGTCGACGCCGTCCGGCGACCGTGGAGAAGGTCACCCGCCTCCTGGACGCGACCGAGGAGATCATGCTGGGCGAGGGCTACGCGGCCGTCAGCTCCCGCAGCGTGGCGGCCCGAGTCGAGATCACCGCCCCCTTGCTGCACTACTACTTCCCGACGATCGACGACCTCTTCGTGGCGGTCCTGCGGCGGCGCGGGGAGCAGACCCTCGCGTCGACGGCGGCGGCGCTGGCCTCCCCGGAGCCGCTGCGTGCCTGGTGGGAGCTCATCTCCGACCCCCGTGGCACAGCACTGGTAGTGGAGTTCGTGGCCGCGGCCAACCACCGGCCGGCACTACGGGCGGAAGTCGGCAAGGTGGCTCGCGAGCTGCGGCGCATTCAGATCGAGACGCTGAACTCGATTCTCGGCGAGTACGGGCTGGACGCCGACGAGTTCCCGCCCGCACTGGTCGCGGCCGCGGTTCAAGGGCTCGCCTTCGCGGTTGTCGCGGACAGCGCCGCCGGCCGCGACACGGCCCACGAGGAGGCCGCGGCCGCGATGGCCCGCCTGGTCGCCCGCCTGGAGGAACGGCGGGTCTGCCAGCGCACCGGTTGACCGGACGCGTTCCCGCGGCGCAGACCGCGGTGCAGGTCAGCACGTCCTTTTCGCGTAATCACCACAGATGGCGTCGGCGCCGGCAGGCGACGCCCGACTGTGGAGCGAGGAGATGACGGCCGTGTTACAGGTCACACGGCACGCCGTTCGCCCAGCGCGCGGGGAACACTGTGCTGCATTCCCCGACGGCGTGGCTTTTCCGCGGCGCCGTGTTTTCCCGGCGGTCAGATCCCCGGGCGAGTGTGACGGCGGACGAAGGGATTATTGATGGGTGGTACGGCGACGAGGGCCGGGAAAGCGACCGGATCACCGGCCGCGGCGGTCGAGGTGGTCGTGAACACCGACCGATACCCGTTGCACGCGGCGCCCGGCGGACCCGAGTGGGCCGGTCTTGTCGAAACCGTCCGGGAGCAGCTCGCCGACTCGGGCTGCTGCGTGCTGCCGGACTTCGTCCGGCCCGCGCTGCGCGACCGCCTGCGCGACGAGTGCGCGCTGCTGGCCCCGCTGGCCCACTATGACGTCGAGACCGTCAACGTCTACAACATCGACGCCGACGCGGTGCTGCCGCCGGGCCATCCGGGCCGGATCGGCATGCGGCGCGGCAACGCCTTCGTCGCCCGTGACCGCATCCCCGCCGACCATGTCATCCAGCGGCTGTACGGTAGCGCCGCCTTCCAGGCGTTCGTCGCCGCCTGCTTCGGGCTGCCGGCCGTGCACGAGCTCGCCGACCCGCTCGCCGGCCTGTGCCTCAACGTGGTCGCGCCCGGTCAGGAGCACCCCTGGCACTTCGACACCAACGAGTTCACGGTGAGCCTGCTGACCCAGGAGGCCGCGGCCGGCGGGGTGTTCGAGTACTGCCCGGGTATCCGCACCGCGGAGGCGGAGAACTTCGACGACGTCTCCGCCGTGCTGGCCGGCGGGACGGCCGGCGAGCGGCTCGTCCGCCGGCTGGACCTGCGTCCCGGCGACCTCCAGCTCTTCCTCGGCCGCTATTCGCTGCACCGGGTCAGCCAGGTCGGCGGCGCCACCCAACGGCACAGCGCGATCTTCGCCTACAGCGAGCGGCCCGGCGTCGTGGGCAGCCTGTCGCGGACGCGGCAGCTGTTCGGCCGCGTCCTGCCGGAGCACCTGGCAGCGGATCGGCAGGCCGTGCGGGTGGACGGCCTGCTCGACTGAGCGCGGCCCGCGGCCCGCGGTCGCGTTTCGACCTGACCGCCGCACCCGAGCCGGAGTTCGACGCCGTCCCGCGCATCGCCGTCCCGCGTATCGCCGTCCCGCGTATCGCCGTCCCGCGTATCGAGAGGAGCACCAGCCATGGATTTTGACGCCACCGGAAAGGTCTCGCTCGAGCACATCTACACCCAGCCCGACCCCCGCGATTACTTCCGCACATTGAGGGCGCTGGATTATCACATCCCGCAGCTGGCGAAACCGTACTTCGCCAAGGTTGTCGACGAGTGCCGACAGGAACGTTCCGGTCGGCCACTGCGCGTACTCGACGTCGGCTGCTCCTACGGGGTCAACGCCGCACTGCTGAAGTTCGACATCTCGATGGACGACCTGTACGACAGGTATGGCCCGGCCGGGGGAGTGGACACCGCCGGAACCCGCGACGAGCTGGTCGCGCGCGATCGCACGCTGGTGATCTCCCCCGGCGGCCGCGACGACGTCGAGGTGATCGGCCTGGACACGTCCCAGCCGGCACTCGCCTACGCGTCCGACGCCGGTTTCCTCGACGATGCCGTACACGCCGATCTTGAGAGCCGCGACCTGNCTGCCGCCGAGCGCGCCCGCCTCGCCGACGTCGACCTGGTCATCTCCACCGGCTGCCTCGGCTACGTCACCGGCCGCACGCTCGCCCGGATCGTCACCGCCGTGCGGGAGAGCGGTGGGCGGAGGCTGCCCTGGATGGCGCACTTCGCCCTGCGGATGTTCCCGTTCGACCCGATCGCGGAGCTCCTCGCCGGGTTCGGCTACCAGACAGTGGCGGTGGACCGGCTGTTCGAGCAGCGCCGGTTCGCCTCGCCGCGGGAGCAGGAACAGGTGCTCGAGACGCTGGCAGACGTCGGGGTCGACCCGCGCGGGCTGGAGTCGGACGGGTGGCTGTACGCCCAGTTGTTCCTCTCCCGTCCCGCTGAAGCGCTTCCGGCCGCCGTCGCCTCATGAGACCGTTCCGTGGGGCTTGCGGCGGGTGCCCGGTGGCCGCCGCCGGCACCGCCCCACGCCGCTTCCACCCGTTCCACCCGCACCCCCGCTTCCACCCGTACCCCCACGTCCACCAGCACTTCCACGGTGGTTCCCACCGCGTACCGAGACGAGGATGACGCCCAGCATGACTGTCCAGACCGGCCATGGGCCGGCCTCGAACACCGTCGCGGCGACGGCCACGCCCGCCGTAGCCGGCACCTTCGACCACGAGGACAGCCTGCCGAGAGTTCCGCTGCCCAGCCTGGAGGACAGCTGCGCGCGGTTCCTTCAGTGGTGCGCCCCGCTGCTCACCCCGGAGCAGCTCGCGGCGACGGAGGCGGAGGTCTCGCGGTTCCAGGCGCCGGGCGGCCCCGGCCCGCTGCTGCACGCCGAACTCGCCCGCCGAGACGCGGACGAGGGCGTGCACAGCTGGCTCGACGAGTTCTGGCCGGCCCGTTACCTGGGCCGCCGTGACCGGATCGCGCTCAACGCCAACTTCATCTTCCTTTTCCGCGACGCGGACCTCGCCGTCGCCGGCGCCGGCCTCCCCGGACCCGGGCCGGACGCGCAGGTGGCCCGGGCAGCCGGCCTGATCGCCGGTGCCCTCGACTACAAGGTGCGCCTGGACGCCGAGCGGATCCCGCCGCTGCTGCGCCGCGGCCAGCCGCAGTCGATGGTGCAGAACCGGTTCCTGTTCTCCACCACCCGCATCCCCGGGCAGGTGCAGGACACCGTCCGGGTGCCCTACAGCACCGACTGGCCGGGGCCGTCGGACGCCCGGCACATCCTGGTGTTCCATGGCGGGCGCATGTTCCGGATGGAGGTGTTCGGCCCGGACGGCACCCCCCACACCCTCGACGAGCTGGCCGCCGGCCTCCGTGAGGTGCTCGCCGCGGACCCCGCGCCGGCCCCGGACGACACCGCCGTCGGCCATCTGACGACCAAGGCCCGGGCGGCCTGGGCGGACAGCCGTGCCGCGCTGCTCGCCCTCGACCCGGCGAACCAGGCCGCGCTCGACGAGGTCGAGACGGCGCTGTTCTGCGTGTGCCTGGACGACCTCACCCCGCCGGACGCCCACGCCGCCTGCGACCAGCTGCTGCACGGCAGCGCCGCCGGCCGTTGGTACGACAAGGCCGTGTCGCTGATCGTGTTCGCCGACGGCCAGGCCGGAATCAACGTGGAGCACTGCGGGCTGGACGGCACCACGATCCTCAGNTTCGTCGACGAGCTGCTCGCCGCGCCCGCCGCGGAGCTCTCGGCCCGCTCCGGCGCCCGCCCGCACGGCCTCCCGGCGGTGCGGGAGGTCGAGTTCGTGCTCGACGACGCGCTGCGCGCCGACATCCGGTCCGCGGCCGAGGCGTTCGCCGCGTTCGGCGCGGACACCGACTCGGTGGTGCTGTCCTTCCCCGAGCACGGCGCGGCGCGCGCCAAGTCGCTGCGCATCTCGCCGGATGCTTTCGTGCAGATGGCCTACCAGCTCGCCCACCAGCGGGCGAAGGGACACATCGGCGCGACCTACGAGTCGATCGCGACGCGGCAGTGGCGGTACGGGCGCACCGAGGCGATGCGGGTCGTCACCCCGGAGGTGCTGGCGTTCGTCGCGGCGATGGACGACCCGGCGGCGGACGCCGACGCCCGCCGCGCCGCACTGCGCGCCGCCGCCGCCGCGCACGTCCGCCGGGCCGGCGAGTGCCAGCGCGGTGAGGCGCCCGAGCAGCACCTGTGGGAGCTGGCCTTCATCCAGCGCCGGGCCGGCGCCGAGCTGGGCGTGCCGGAACCGTCGCCGCTCTACGAGACCCCCGGCTGGCTGGTGATGCGCGACGACTATCTGAGCACCAGCTCGGCGCCGTCGGAGAGCATCCAGTACTTCGGCTTCGGCTCGACCAGCGGCCGCTGCATCGGTATCGCCTACGTGCTGCTGCCCGACAAACTGAACATCTACCTGAGCACCCCGCGGCCGGTCGCCGCCGGGATGCACGAGTTCGCCGACCGGCTCCGCGAGGCGCTGCGCGAGCTCGACGAGCTGCTTGCCGGCGAGCCGGTCGCCGCCCCCGGCGCCGGCTGACCAGCCTGCGAGCAGTCAGCTCACCAGTAGCCCGGCCGGCGTCGGACGCGCCGGCCGGGCGACGACCCTCCCCACCGTCCCTGTCGTCACCGTCCCTGTCGTCCTGACGTGTCCCGTGGGGGAAACCCGTCGGAAGGCGGGGAGGTGCGCCGCGCTGTCGCGGACCCTGAAGCGGTGGGGGAAGATTCTGAACTGTCCGGCTCCGTTCCCGCGCAGCCCACGGACTCCGCCCGACCGGTGGCGGCCACCCGCGACCCGGTCCTGACCTACGGCCGGGAGGACGAGGACCNGTCCCGGCCGTGGACGAAGCACAGCCGCACGATGGAGCAGACCGGCCTCGGGGCGATGGCCCGGCGGCTGCCCGGGTTGCTCCGGCTGGCCTGGTCCCTGGCCTGGGAGGCCGACCGTTCCGGCCTGATCGCCCTGGTCTGCCTGCGAGTGCTGTCCGGAGTGGTGGAGGCCGTCGGGCTGCTCGCCGTGGCCGGCGCGCTCACCGCGGTGCTCAGCGAGGGCCCGACCCCGGAGCGGCTGCGGGACGCGCTGCCCGCGCTCGCCCTCGTCGTCGGCGCGGGGGTGCTGCGCAGTGCCATCGCGTTGGCCACCGGCCTGTTGCAGAGCCGCTACGGCCCACGGGTCGACCGGGTCTCGCTCGTGCGGCTGCTCGGCCTGGCAACGCGGACGTCCGTCATGTCGTTCGACGACCCGCAGTTCGTCGACGACCTCGACGCGGCCGAGCGCGGCGCCACGAGCGGGCGTGAGCTCGTCGACGACGCCGTCGAGGTCTTCACCTCCGGCGTGCGGATGGTGGCCGCCGGCGGCGTCCTCTCGGCGCTGCACCCCGTCCTGCTGCCGCTGTTGGTGCTCTCGATCCTGCCGGACGGCTGGGCCTCGGCGCGGTCGGCCCGGCTGGCCTACCGGTCCTGGCTGGGGCGCATCCGCCAGGTGCGGCGCCAGTTCATGCTTCGCCACCACATGACCAACCGCCACTGTGCCGCGGAGATCAGGTCGTTCGGCCTGAGCCGTTTCCTGCTCGACGAGTACACCCTGCTGGCCCGCGAGAACGAGGCCGAGCAGATCCGGGTCGGGCGCGGCCAGGCGGTGTACCGGCTCACCGGCGAGGCCGTGTCCGGGCTCGCGCTCGGCGCCGTCTACGGGGCGCTGGTGCTGCTGCTCAACGCCGACCTGATGCCGCTCGCCGCCGCCGGCACCGCCGTCCTGGCGATCCGGAACGTGCGCGGCGCCATGTCGACCGCGCTGACCAGCCTGA
>NZ_LRTK01000116.1 GCF_001636565.1 Frankia sp. EI5c | reverse complement strand
CCTTCTCCACCTCGCTCACCACGACGGTCTTCAGCCAACGCAGCAGGTGGTGGTTTGAAATCTCCCTCCGCAGGGCGACTCCGAGGGGCCTACCCTCATCTCTCGCACAGCACCAGACTCCAGGAGCCTTTGATCTACATCAGACACCTCTCATCTGTTCGTGGCACACAGGTCTTCAGTCNCCGCATCGCCACACCCGCGCCGCCACCCGAAACGCTGACCGCCGCTGTCAGATCACCGAACGCACCCGCCCGCACCCGCTAACGGGAATCGCGATCTTCATCCGCCTCAGTGATCCACGAGAAGCCGCCCAGGCGAACGGACGGACCTTCAGTGGTCCCCGGCCGCGAAGGCATCGAGGCTGGGGAGGGCGTTGCCGTTCGGGTCGAACATCGCCAGGTTGGCGGCCGGTATCGGCTCGCCCGGTTTCGGGCCGACGGTGAGCCAGCCCGGTTCCCACACGAAGAACCCGAGGCCGTGCCGGCCGGGCACCTCGCGCAGGATCCCGCGCAGCTGTTCGAAGTACTTCGCCTGCCCGGCGGGTGTCGCGGGCAGCGAAGCCGCGTCCGGCAGCTGCTCGGGTGAGCTGATCCAGTCACTCGGTTTCGCGTTGTCCAGGGTGTGCGGATAGGCGGTCTCCAGGACCAGGAGATCCCGGCCGTACCGGTTCGCCAGCATCGTGAGATTCGCCCNCAGGTCTGCCAGCGAGCCGTTCCAGTACGGGTAGTAGCTCAGGCCGATGATGTCGAAGGACGTGACTCCGGCCTGGATCAGGCTGTCGAAGAAGTAGCGCGAACGGCCGGTGTCCCCTCCGCTGTCGACGTGGAGGATCACCGGCAGATCGCGGCTCGGGGCGCTTTCACGGGCGCCGGCGATGGCGCTGTTCACCAGCCCGGCGAGCCGGGCCCATTCCGCCGGGGTCCCCTCCCGGACGGAGCCGAGCGGCCAGAGAATGCCGTTGGTGATCTCGTTGCCGATCTGGATCAGATCGACCGGCGTGCCCTGGGCGGCGAATCTCGCGACGAGCCCGCGGGTGTACTCCCTGATTCTCTCCCGCATGGTGGCGAGATCGGCACCATGCCAGGCGGCCGGTGGCTCCTGCGCGTGCGGATCGGCCCAGAAATCCGAGTAGTGCGGTGCCAGCAGAATCCGCAGCCCGGCGTTCTTCGCCCGGCGGGCGAGCGCCAGCGCCGCCTGTTCGTCGCTGTATCCGTCGGGCGGGTCGACCCAGACCCGCAGTCGGGCGTAGTTGCCGCCGTGGGCGGCGAGAATCCGTTCGATCGGGAGATCCTGACCACCGTCCCGCAGGACCGTTCCGGCGGCCTCCTCCTGCGGCGTGAAGGAGATGTCCGCACCGCGGACGCCGAGAACGTCGCCGGCCGGTTCGCCACGCGAGGCCACTTCGGCAAGCAGGAGGATGACCAGCACCGCGACCGCCAGCAGCAGGATCGCCGGGCGGGCGGCACGGCTCCTTCGCACGATCCGCCCTCCCGTGTCGGCCGCGCGCGTCCTCCCGGGGACGAGCGCACCGCGAACCCGCAAGATACCCGTTCCGCCGACCCGCTCGGCTCTCTCGGCATCTCCGTCTTGTCCGCGGGAATTCCCGGACCAGCGATCGGCCGGCGACGTGCGGGCACAGCCCGGTCGCTCTACGCGCAGATTTTGCCAAGTTGCCCGTTATGGCCTAGCGTGACGACCGTCCGAGCTACGCCGATCAAGAGGTCAACTCTCGATCGGAATCCCGGAGGGGGCCAGGAAGGGCAATGACAGGTCATTTACCGGTCAGCCGCTCGCCATTCATGCGGGCCACCGGCGATGTGCCCTGCGTCATTCACCTCCAGGGCCGGGCCACCGCGCGCTGAAGAACTCCTCCGAAGGAGGAGCGCGCTGTCACCCCGGTAGGTGACAGCGCCCGGCCGGTCGCCAGCGTGCCCGCGTTCCGCTGAACGAGATCAGCCGCTGCTCCGTTTTCGCCGCGCCTTCGAACGCGCGCTCCGCGGCCCGTTGGGGGGAGATTTCAGGTGCCCAGCTCGCTACGTGACGGCGCCCCGACCCCGCTGCCGGCGGGCAGTCCACCACCGCTGCCGGCCGGCGACCGGGTCGGGCAGCTGACCGTTCCCCTGCAGTACCGCTCCGCTCCCCCGCAGTACCGCCTCGCTCCCGCGGAATACCGCTCCCCTGCCCCGGAGTACCGCTCCCCCGCCCCGGGCGGCCGCCCGGGTGCCCCGGCAGGCCAGCCCGCGGTCAGGGTCCGGGCGGTCGCCGCGATGAGCCGGCGGCAACGGCGGCAGTACCTGCTGATCGTGACCGCCTGGCTGGCGGCCGTCATCTTCTTCTGGCAGTGGTGGCTGCGGCCCGGCAACATCGGCTCACTACCGCTGTTCGTGTTGATGTCGTTTTCCTTCTGCTACGTCGGCACGTTTCTCGCCTCGATGTACCTGGTCTTCGTGAAGAACATGCGGCGGCCGGTTCCCATCCCGGTGCGGCGGGCCGAGCGGGCGGCCCCGATCGGCCGGGTGGCGGTGATCAGCCTGACGGTGCCCGGCTCCGAGTCGCTGGAGATCGTGCGCCGCCAGCTGGTCTCGATGAGCCGCATCAGCTACCCGCATGACAGCTGGATCCTCGTCGACAAGGTCTCCTCCCCGGAGATCGAGGAGCTGGCCCGGTCGGTGGGCGTCAGGTACTTCTCCCGGCACGACGAGGCCCGCTGGGGCACGTCCGGCGTGGCGGCCTGGAACCGCAGGTTCCCGCCCTTCCAGCGCAGGACGAAAGCCGGGAACGTCAACAGCTGGCTCGACGCCCACGGGCACCGGTACACGCACTTCACCCAGCTCGACATCGACCACATCCCGAATCCCGACTACCTGGACCGGGTGCTCGGCTACTTCGCCGATCCGAAGGTGAAGTGGGTCCAGGCGCCGAGCGTGTACGGCAACTTCGAGCACTGGACGGCCCGCGGCGCCGCCGAGCAGGAGCTGGGGCTGCAGGGCCCGCTCCAGATGGGCTTCTACGGGTTCTCCCGGACCCCCTTCATCATCGGCAGCCACTGCACCTACGACACCGCGGCGATTCAGGAGATCGGTGGCTTCCAGCCGACCAGGGCGGAGGACCATCTCGACACGGTCTGCCTCGCCGCGCGTGGTTACCAGGGTGTCTTCGTTCCCGATGTGATCGCGGTGGGCGACGGGCCCGAGACCTTCGAGACCTACCTTTCCCAGCAGTTCGCCTGGGCGTACTCGATGATCGAGGTGCTGCTGCGCCACACCCCGCGGCTGTTGCGGCGCTACCGGCCGCGGCAGGCGGTCCAGTTCCTCTTCGCGCAGACCTGGTACACCCTCTGGTGTCTTTCGATGCTGGCCCTGTTCGCCCTGCCGCTGGCCGCGCTGTGCCTGAACACGCGGATCGCGAGGATCCACTATCTGGACTTCGTCGGCCACAGCCTCCCGCTGAGTGCGGTGGCGGCCGGGATCTGGCTGTGGAGCCGGCCCTGGCACGTGCCGTCCGGGATGCGCCTGACCTGGCGCGGAATGGTGCTGCACGCCGCCCGCTGGGTGGTGGTCCTCTCCGCTCTCGTCCAGGTCGTGCTGCGGGTCAAGAAGCCCTACATGATCACTAAGAAGGGGGTCGGGGACGACGCCGGCGCGCTCTCCCTCCGCCTGGTCGTGCCCTACGTCGCCCTGGTGCTGCTTCCCCTGGTGACCTGCTGGTTCCACCTCCTCAGCTACGACTCGGGCCCGGCCGCGGGCTATCTCCTGTTCGCCCTCCAGGACGCGCTGGTGTTCCTGCTGGTGGTGGCATTCGTGCTCGCGCAGGAGATCCGGCTCGCACCGGGCGACGAAACTCCGCTCGCGCGCCGGCTGCGCCGCCAGCGGCGGCCGCTGCTGACGACGGGCGTGCTCGCCGTGGCGACGGCGGTCACCGCGGCCGCCTGCGCGCAGCCACTGTGGGCGGCGGTCACCGCGGTCTGACGCCGGCACCGGCACGTCTGTCACCAGCGCCTGGTGTCGACCGTCTCCGAAGCTCAGGCCCGCCCGGGTAAGTCGGCCCCGAGCACATCCTGCTGGTTGTCGAGGTCGTCTCACCGGGCTCGGAGACGACGGACCGGCCCGTCAAGGCCGAGCAGTACGCGAAGGCCGGAATCTCCTACTACTGGCGGGTCGAACAGCCACCCGCCGGGGTCCCGGTCATGTACCCACGTCCTCGACCCGGCCAGCCGGACCTACCGCGACGGCGAGGTCTCCACCGGCCTCGTCGACGCCGTCGCGCCGTTCCCGGTCAGAATCGACCTGACCCGCCTGTAGCCGGCAGGGCTCACGACGCCAGCCGCTCGCGCGGGTCGCGGAGTGAGCCGGCGGGTTCGGCCCTGCCGTCGGGCTGGTTGATCTCGGCCCACACCTCGTCGAGGGAGCGGCCGAGGACGTCGGCGACCGCCGCGATGGTCGGGAAGGCGGGGGTGGCCACACGACCGGTACAGTTATTGGCACGCTAGAAGGGCACCGCATGATCGAGATCCTGACCNCCGCCAAAGTGGCCCAGGCAAAGGACACCGGCGCCCTGGTCGCAGACATTCTGCAGACTCTGAAGAGCCGCAGCACAGTCGGCACCAGCCTCCTGGACATCGACCGGTGGACCAAGGCCATGATCGCCGAGGCCGGGGCGCAGTCCTGCTACGTCGACTACGAGCCGTCCTTCGGGCGGGGGCCGTTCGGNCACTACATCTGCACGGGGGTCAACGACGCCGTGCTGCACGGGCTGCCGCACGACTACCGGCTCGCCGACGGCGATCTGCTGTCACTCGACCTGGCCGTCACCAGGAACGGAGTCGCCGCGGACTCCGCCGTCAGCTTCATCGTGGGCGACACGCGGCCCCCGGGGAGCGTCGCGCTGATCGACGCGACCGAACGCGCGCTGTCGGCCGGGATAGCCGCCGCCGGCCCGGGAGCTCGCATCGGCGACATCTCGCACGCCATCGGCTCCGTCCTCAGCGAGGCCGGGTACTCGATCAACACCGATTTCGGCGGCCACGGCATCGGATCGACGATGCACCAGGACCCACATGTCTCCAACTCCGGGCGGCCCGGCCGCGGTTACAAACTGCGCCCCGGCCTGCTGCTGGCCCTGGAGCCGTGGGTCATGGCGGACACCGCCGAGCTCGTCATGGATGCCGACGGCTGGACCCTGCGAAGCGCCACCGGCTGCCGGACGGCGCACAGCGAGCACACGATCGCGATCACCGACGACGGCGTCGAGATCCTCACCCTGCCGCAGCATCTGCGGCCGTGAATCCAGGCGCCCGTGAAGCGAGCCGGGCGTGAAGCCAGCCGGGCGTGCAGCCAGATGGGCGCGGGCGCGGTTGCTGGAGTACGCGCCGGTGCCGATCCAGGGCAGTCCGAGCCTCATCCTCGCCACTCCCCTCATCAGTTAACTGTTTGAACTGTATTATCGGTTTGCGGGGGAGGCCAGCGCTGCTGGGAGCCAGAGGTGCCAGAGGTGAAGGAGTGGCCGTGACCGAGGTGACCGACGGAAGGTTCGGCGTACTGACGGACGAGGCGTTCACGCGCTCACGGGCGCGGATCGGCATCCCCGAGCGACCGCTCGTCCCGCACAACTTCGAGGTGACCGCGGACGGCACCCGGCACTTCTGCTACGGGTACGGCGATGACAACCCGCTCTACTGCGACCCCGCCTACGGCAAGGGCACCCGCTGGGGCACCCTGGTCGCGCCGCCGAACTTCCTCTACACGATGGGCGAGAGCGTCGCCGGCCCGCACACCCCCGAGCAGAAGCAGCTGCTCAGGGGCGATCCGTTCGCCGGCCTCGGCTCCTACCAGGCCGTGATGGAGTTCGAGTGGTACCGGCCGCTCGTCCTCGGGGACCGCTGCGGCGTGCTGCGCGCCCAGGTCGGTGTGCAGGACAAGCCGTCGCGGTTCGGGGGCCGCACCGCCCACGTCACCCACGACTTCCTGTTCGCCAACGGGGCCGGCGAAATCCACGCCGTGCAGCGCGGCACCTGGATCAACGCCGAGCGGCACACCACCCGCAAACGCGCCGAGGGAGCGGCCAGGCCGGCCATCGACCTCACCTCCCCCTACACCGCCGAGCAGCTCGCCGAGATCGACGCGGCCTACGACGCGGAGACCCGCCGCGGCGCCGAGCCGCGCTACTGGGAGGACGTCCAGGTCGGCGACGAGATCCAGCCGCGGGTCAAGGGCCCGCTCACCGTCACCGACGTCGTCGTCTGGCACGTCGGCTGGGGCATGCAGCTCACCCCGCCCGGCGCCTACGGCATCTCCCGCCGGATCCGGAAGAAGGTTCCCGGCCTCTACCCGCCGAACGCCCGCAACATCCCGGACACTGTGCAGCGGCTGCACTGGGAACCGCAACGCGCCCGGGAGCTCGGCATCCCGATGACCTACGACTACGGCGCGATGCGCGAGACCTGGCTGACCCACGCGATCACCGCCTGGATGGGCGACGACGCCTGGCTGTGGAAACTGTCCTGCCAGCACCGCAGGTTCAACTACATCGGCGACACCTCCTGGGTGCGCGGCCGGGTGACCGGCAAGGCCGAGTCCGCGGTCGGCCACGAGGTCCACCTGGACGTCCGGGTGGAAAACCAGCGCGGCGAGACCACCACCCCGGGTACCGCGGTGGTGCTGCTGCCCACCCGCGACCGCCCCGTGGCCCTGCCGACGCCGCCCGCCGACACCCTCCAGGGCATGCTCGACTACGACATCGCCCGCCTGGCCGAGCCGACCGAGTAGACCGGCGCCGAGGGCCGGCCCCACCGGGGCCGAGGGCCGGCCCGGTGGGTCAGCGCAGGGTCCAGGAGGGCTTCGCGAAGCTCTCGCGGGACACCTGGGCGGTTCCGATCGGGTTGCCGCGCATCGGATAGTTCCAGGCGACGGCCTGGGCGGCCGCCCGGTCCATGCCGAGCGTCTCCCAGACGGCCTTCACCGTTCCCTGGACCGCCGCGGGCGGCTTGGCCGCGATCCGCCGGGCCAGCGCATCGACATGAGCATGCAGGCCGGCGTACGGGACGAGTTCGGTGACCAGGCCGATCTCGTAGGCGCGCCGCGCCGACATCCGCTCGTCCAGGCCGAGCAGCGCCCAGCGCATCACCTCGCCGAGAGGCACCCGCCGGGCCAGGCCGATCGGCTCGAGCGCCGAGGTCAGGCCGTAGGAGACGTGCGGGTCGAAGAACGTCGCGTCGTCGGCGGAGACGATGAAGTCCACGTCGTTGAGCCAGTAGAACGCCCCGCCGGCGACCATGCCGTGGACGGCGGCGACGACCGGTTTCCACACCCGGTTCGCCCGCGGCGAGAGACCCAGGCCGGGGTCCTCCTCCGTCCAGATGTTCGCCGGGAACCGCCAGCCCTCGCTCACGTCGATTCCGGTGCAGAACGCGCGGTCCCCGGCGGCCCGGAGCACCACGACGCGGATGTCGTCATCGGCGCGCACCCGTCCCCAGAGGTCGGCGAACTCCTCGACCATCTCCAGGGTGAATGCGTTGAGCGCGTCGGGGCGGTTGAGGGTCACGGTCGCGACGTGGTCGGCCACGTCGAACAGAACGGTCGTGTAGGTCATGTCGCTCTCCCTGCCGCGAGCCGCGGCCGGGCTGCGGGCCGCGACCGGGCTGCGCTCGTGGACCAGGCCGGCGTTCGCGACCCGCCACCCGTCGTGGCCTCCCGCGACCGACACATCGACACATCAAGTAGCTAACTAATTTTACTGGTTGATTGTTATCATATCGAGGCCGGCGGATCTCGTTGATCACAATCTCCCGCTCCGGGAGCCGGGCCCACCGGGAGTCGGCGGGGGCGCATCGGGCCGGCCCGGCGTCAGGCAGAGAGGCGGCGTCATGGATTTCGAGCTCAGCGAGGAGCAGGCGATGCTCCGGGAGGCGGCACGCGCCATGCTGGCCGCCACCTGCCCACCGCGCCTGGTCCGCTCGGTCGCGGACGCCGGTGCCGACCTGGACGAGAAGCTGTGGGCCCGGGGCCTCGAGCTGGGCTGGCCGTCGCTGGCGGTGCCGGCGGACGTCGGCGGCGCCGGGCAGGGGCTGGTCGAGCTGTGCCTGGTGGCCGAGGAGGTCGGCCGCGCGGCGGCGCCCGGGCCGTTCGTCGAGTCGGCGCTGGCCGCGGCCGCCGCCGCGGCCGGCGGAGCACCCGGGACCGTCGTCGACGGCCTGGCGGAGGGTGCGCTTCGGGCCACCGTGGCCGACGCCGCGGTACCCGGCGTGGTGCACGCGGCCGGCTCCGTCGACCACCTGCTCGTGCTCGCCCCGACCGGCGCCCGGCTGCTGCCGCCCGCGGACCCGCGCCGACGGGTCACCATGGACGTCACCCGCGGCTGGTACGCGGTGTCCGTCGAGGAGGGCAGGGGCGTCCCGCTGGACCTTGACCCGGCCTGGTGGCACGCGGCGATGACGGTCCTCACCGCGGCCGACGCCCTCGGCGTCGGCGAGCGGCTGCTCGCCATGACGGTCTCCTACGCCAGCGTGCGCGAGCAGTTCGGCCGCCCGATCGGTTCGTTCCAGGCCGTGAAGCACAAGTGTGCCGAAATGCTGATCACACTCAAGGGCGTGCGGGCCGCGACCTACCGGGCCGCGATGACCCTGGATGCCCACCTGCCCGAAGGCCCGCTGTGGGCGAGCGTCGCCAAGGCGCACGCCGGCGAGGGAATCAGCGCCCTCGCCGGCACCGCCCTGCAACTACACGGCGGTATCGGCTTCACCTGGGAACACGACCTGCACCTCTATCTGCGACGGGCCAAGGCCGACGAGGCCGTGTGGGGAAGCGCCCCGTTCCATCACCGGCAGGTCGCGGCCCACCTCACGGCCTCCTGACATCCGCCGGCGCGCGGCCGCCGGGCCGGCAGGTCGCGCGCCGGTTCAGCGGGGCGGCATCGCCGGATCGTGGGGCAGTCTGAGAACCTGCTCGGCGATGGTGTTGCGCTGGATCTCCGCCGTGCCGGCCCCGATCGTCGAGGCGCGGGTGCTCAGGAACCCGGCCAGCCACCGGCCCCGCTGCACCGCCTGCTCGGACGGCTTCGTCACGATCCCGTCGGGGCCGAGCATGTCCACCGCGAACTCGTGCAGGTCCTGCTCGAACGCCGTGATCAACAGTCGGGAGACCGACGACCCCGGGCCGGGCTCGCCCCGGGTCAGGATGCCGTGGACGGTCCGCTCGGCGTTGTACCGCAGCAGCCGCACCCGGATCTCGAAGTCGGCGAGCCGCGCGCGAACCGCGGGCTCCCCGGTCAGCCCGCGTTCCCTGGCCAGCGCGACCAGTTCGGTCAGCACCCGCCGGTAGGACGCCGCCTGTTCCATCGCGCCGGCCGCCCGCTCATGCCCCAGCGAGGTACGGACCAGCTGCCAGCCGCCGTTCTCCGCACCGATCCGGTTCGACACCGGCACCCGGACGTCGTCGAAGAAGACCTCGGCGAAGACCGTCCCGCCGGCCAGGTCCCGCAGCGGCCGGATCGTCACCCCGGGGGCGTGCGCGTCGATCACCAGATAGGTGATGCCCTTCTGCCGGGACGCCCGCGGGCCGGTGCGCACCAGGCAGAACAGGACGTCGGCCAGCACCCCGGCGGAGGTCCAGACCTTCTGGCCGTTCACGACGTACTCGCCGCCCTCCCGGCGCGCGGTGGTGCGCAGCGCCGGCAGGTCCGAGCCGGCTTCCGGTTCGGAGTAGCCCTGGCACCAGACCTCGTCACCGCGCAGCATCGGGCGCAGCCACTTCTGCTTCTGCTCCGCGGTGCCGTACCGGACGATGGTCGGCGCCACGATGCCGAGTCCGGTGCCGAGCGGCCCCGGAACCCTGGCTCGCGCCAGTTCCTCCCGGTAGATCACCTGCCGGCTGAACGACAGATCCATCCCCCCGACCTCGCGCGGAAAGGACGGGCCCGCGTAGCCGTGGTCGTAGAGGGTGGCCTGCCAGTCCCTGGTCCACCCCAACCGCGCGCGGGGGTCCTTCGGCCGCGGGCCCGGCGAGTGCGCGTCGAGGAACGCGCGCAGGATCGCCCGAAACTCCTCGTCGGTCGCCGCGTCGACGGCATGCCCGCCGGCGGCGCCCTGATCAGTGATCTTCCGGTCGGCGGAGTCAGCGAAGTGGCCGGAGTCGGCGGAATTGGCGGAATCGGCGGAATCGGCGGTCGGTTGGTCGGCCGAAATCGTCATGATCAGATTCCCGCCAGCTCGGCGACGCGGGCACGGTGCCGCGCCGGGGTCCCGAACAGCAGCTCGGCGGTCTTGGCCCGCCGCAGGTACAGGTGCGCGGGGTGCTCCCAGGTGAACCCGATGCCGCCGTGGATCTGGATGTTCTCCTTGGCCGCGTGCGTGTATGCCGTGGCGCACCAGGCCGCGGCGAGCGAGGCGGCCAGCGGACCCTCCGGGTCGCCGGCGGCGAGCATCGCGGTGGCGGCCTCGGCCGCGACCCGGGCCGCCTCGATCTCGCACAGCAGATCGGCGCACCGGTGCTTGATGGCCTGGAAGGAACCGATCGGCCGGCCGAACTGCACCCGGATCTTCGCGTACTCGACGGCCATCTCCAGCGCCGCCGCCGCCCCGCCCGCCTGCTCGGCCGCCAGCGCCGCCGCGACCAGGTCGCCCACCCGGGCCAGCACCGCGGCCGCGTCGCCGGCGAGCCGGGTCGCGGGCACGCCGTCCAGCGTGACGGTCGCCAGCGGACGGGTGAGGTCCAGGTTGGGCAGTGGCTCGCGGCGCAGCCCCGGCGGGCCGCCGGCGGCGGCGTCGACGGCGGCGGCGTCGACGGCGAACAGCGCGACCTCGCCACCCGCCCGCGCGGCGAGCAGCAGCAGCCCGGCCGTGTCGCCGTCCACGACGAACCGCTTGGTGCCGGTCAGCGTCCAGCCGCCGTCGTCGGCCGCGGCCGCCGTGGTCGTGACCCCGGCGGTGTCGATCTCACCGGTGAGGTCGCCGACGGCGAGCGTGGCGGTCAGCTCACCGGCGGCGATCCCCGGCAGCCAGGCCGCCCGCGCGGCCTCGTCCGAGCAGGTCGTCAGCGTCTGGCCGGCGAGCACGACGCTGGAGAAGTACGGCCCGACGAACAGCGCGCGGCCCAGCTCCCCGGCCACGACGCCGAGCTCGACCGGGCCCATCCCGGCCCCGCCGTACTCCTCGGGAATCGCGATGCCCTGCAGGCCCACCTGCTCGGCCATCTGCCGCCACACCTCGTCGTCGCGCACCCGGCCGCTGTCGACCAGCGCGCGTACGCGGGCGGTGGTGGAGGTGTCCGCGAGGAAGTCGCGGGCCAGCGCCCGCAGCTCCTCCTGCTCCTCGGTCAGGCCGCCGATCATGAGATCGCTCCCGTCCCGCCACCCGGTGCCACCCGATCCGCGGGTGCGCTCCGGCGGAAGACCGGCAGCAGCCAGCCATCCGCGATGGGGTGGAAGTCCACGGTCAGTTCCATCCCGATGGCGACCTCGGCGGGGTCGACATCCACCACGTTGCTGACCAGCCGGGCACCGGGGGCGTCCGGCAGGTCGACGACGACCGGCACCACCGTGATCTCCGGCAGCCCCGGGAAACCGTGCACCACGGCGAACGAATAGACCGTGGCCCGCCCCGAGAGCGTCACCCAGTCCACGTCGGTGGACTGGCACTGCGGGCAGTAGGGCGTCGGCGGCAGCCGGAAGTGCCCGCAGCGCCCGCACCGCGGCGCCACCAGCCGCCGCTCTTTCGCCGCGGCCCAGAACGGCTCCGTCGTCGGATTCGTCGCGATCCGGATCGTCTCGCCCGGAAGCGCGGTCGCGAGCGGGCTCATCGGTCGTCTCTCCCCAGAATCAGGCCGGAGACCGGCAGGCTCGCCGGCCCCCCCGTCACCAACGCGTACTCGGCACCGTTCACCTGGTTGACGGCCGTCCCCCGCAGCTGCTCCACGCCCTCCACGATGTGCGTCATCCCGATGATGTATGCCTCGGACAGCTGCCCACCGTGCGTGTTCACCGGCACCTGCCCCGGCTTCGGATCGGGCGAGTACCGGATGTTCCCACCGAGGACGAAATCGTTCCCCGCGCCCCGCTCGCAGAAGCCGTAGTCCTCCAGCTGCATCAGCACCATCGGCGAGAAATGGTCATACAGCAACGCGACGTCGATGTCCGCCGCCGTCAGCCCGGACTGCTTGTACAGCCGCCGCGCGATCGGCTGGTTCCCCGCGGACGCGAAGTACTCGTCCGGCATTCCCATCCACGCGAACGCGCGGCCCCACTCACGGCGCCCGCCATGCGCCACCGCCACCACCGGAACCGGCACCTGCCGCAGGTCACGCGCCCGCTCCAGGCTCGTCGTCACCACCGCGACCGCCCCGTCCGTCTCCTGGCAGAAGTCGAACAGACACAACGGCTCCGCGATCATCCGCGCGGCGAAGTAGTCCTCCCGCGTCAACGGCCGGCCGCGGAAGCGGGCCTTCGGCCGGTTCTGCGCGTTCTCCCGCTCGACCAGCGCGATCTCGCAGAAGGCGTCCCGCGTCGTCCCGTACAGGTGCATGTGGCGACNGGCCAGCACCGACATCAGATGACCCGGGCCCGCCAACCCGCTCGGCTGTATGAAGGAACCCACCGGATCCGGCGCGAGCTGCGCGAACACCGTGCCCAGCCGGTGCTTGGCCTGCTGCAGCGCCATCACCGTCACCACGACGGTCGCGTCCCCGCTCACGATCCCCGCCCGGGCGAGCCCGACCGACCCCGCCGCCCCGCCACCACCCGACGTCAGCGACGCGGTGAACGTCACCTCGTCAATGCCGAGCGTCTCCATGAAGTCGGCGGTATCCATCTTGTCGCCATACCCGGCACCCGCCCCCGAGTAGTAGGCGAAACCGTCGATGTCCTTCACCGAGATCCCGGCATCGGCACACGCCGCCAGGATCGCCTCACCTGCCATATCGGTCGTCGTCCGCGGCCACGACTCACCGCGCCGGTAGTACTCCGTCGCCCCCACACCGACGATCGCGACGTCCCGCAACCCGTTCGAACCGGTCATGCGCTGCTGCCTCTCCCCGTCAGCCGTCGATGACGTCGGTGCTCGCGGGCACCGGCGGCACGTCCGGGAAAAGCTCGTAGAACGTGCCCTGAGTAATCCGCTGCCGGGTTTCGGGACGCGCGTCGGCGAGCAGGCCCTGGAGGGTCTTCTGGGTGTGGCCGAACGTGCCCTCCATATGCGGGTAGTCCGACCCGAACATGACATTGCGGTAGCCCAGCGCCTCGCACGTGGGAACGGCCGTCTCGTCATGCTGGAAGGAGGCGTAGACCTGGGTCATCAGGATCTCCTTCGGGTCGCGGGAGAGCTTCGGGCGCACGGCCACGTGGTGCTGGCGGTAGCCCTCGCGCAGCCGGTCACCGAGGAACGGGATCCAGCTCGCGCCCCCCTCGGAAATGAGGACCTTCAGGTCGGGGTGGCGGTCGAGCGCGCCGGACGCGACCAGCTTCATCGCGGCCCGCTGGCCGGAGAACGTCGTTTCCGCGTAGTTCATGACCGCGCCGCCGGGGCCGCGGTACGTCTGGCCGAGGCCGCCGCTGGTGACGTCGACGGGATCGGTGCCGATGTGGAAGGCCACGACCAGGCCCGCCTGTTCGCAGGCGGCCCACAGCGGCTCCCAGTCGTCGCGGTTCCAGTCCGCGGCGCTCGGGTGGGGGGTGGTCGGGAGGAAGACCGCCCGGAAGCCGTTCTCGGCGAGCCACTCGATCTCCTCGACGGCGTCCCCTGGCCGCAGCGTCGAGACCTGGCCGGTCACGACGTAGCGAGCCGAGACGGGCAGCAGCTCCTCCAGGGCGTACTGGTTGCTCGCGCGCATGCAGGCCCTGAGCAGCTCGGGGGTCCGGAAGGTGGCGGACCACATACCCAGGCTCGGGAAGATCACCTCTCCCCAGACGCCCTCCCTGTCCAGGTCGGCAAGCCGGGCGGCGGGGTCGCGCACCCCCTGGGGCCGGTGGCTGTCCGCCACGAACTTCACGGCGGCCGAGCTGGGCAACCGGCGCCGGAAGGTCTGACCGTCGACCGAGACCGTCTCCCACTCGCCGTCGGGGTCCTTGACGGCCTTGGGGGTGAGATCGGCCAACGCCTTCGGCAGGCGGGCGGTCCACACGTCGTCAGGCTCGATGAAGTGCGAGTCGCCCGAGTTGGTCCACATCTTGAGCATGTCCGCTCCGACCATGAGGTAATACAGCTTAATCAGTTAGATGTTGCCAGCACGGTGCCGCGCCGACAAGGCTCCCGACGGCATGCGTCGACGATCACGACGCCGAACGCAGGGTGGACATCCGATCAGAACTATCAGTTAGCTTATTTAGTTGTTACTGTAGGCCGGACATCCCGCCCCATCAAGGGATGGCCGCAAGGGCCGGGCCGGGCGGTGGGCACCCGCGGACGGCCCGGGTTCGCGGGGCGCCCGGTTCGGCCGCTGGTTCTGAAGCACCACCCGCCCGCTTCCTCGACCGCTCAGGAGACCCGGTGACCGACAACCCACCCTCAGCCGACGCGCTGCCCGGCGGACCGCTGCGCGGCGTGCGAGTGCTCGAACTCGCCGGGATCGGCCCCNGGCCCATGGCCGCCCTGCTGTTACACGAACTCGGCGCCGACGTCCTGCGGGTCGAACGACCGGCCGCGGTCGGCACACCGCCCGACTGGCTCGCCCGCGGCCGCCGCTGCACCGTCGCCGACCTGAAGGACCCGTCGGCCCGCGAGGCGGTGCTGAGCCTCGCCGCCCAGGCCGACGTGCTCATCGAGGGCTTCCGGCCGGGGGTCGCCGAACGCCTCGGACTCGGCCCCGACGAGATCCACGCCCGCAATCCCGCCCTCGTCTACGGCCGGATGACCGGCTGGGGCCAGGACGGACCGTGGGCACCCACCGCCGGCCACGACATCAACTACATCGCCCTCACCGGGGTGCTCGGCGCCATCGGCACCGCCGGCGGACCGCCGCAGATTCCGCTCAACCTCGTCGGCGACTTCGGCGGCGGCGCCCTCTACCTGGTCATGGGCGTGCTCGCCGCGCTGCACGAGGCCCGCTCCTCCGGCCGCGGCCAGGTCGTGGACTGCGCCATCGTCGACGGCACCACCTCACTCGCCGCCATGATCTGGGCCATGCGCGACCAGGGCGTGTGGACCGACACCCGCGGCACCAACCTCCTCGACTCCGGCGCCCCCTACTACGCCGTCTACGAGACCGCGGACGGAGGCTGGTTCTCGGTCGGCGCGATCGAGCCACAGTTCTACGCCCAGTTCGTCGACCTGCTCGGCCTGCCGGAATGGGCGGACGCGCAGCACGACACCGCCCGCTGGCCCGCCCTGCGCGCCGCCATCGCCACGGCCTTCGCCGGCCGCACCCGCGCCGAATGGGAGGCCGTCTTCACCGGCACGGACGCCTGCGCCGCACCGGTACTCGGCTGGGACGAGGCCGGCAAGCACCCGCACATGGCCGCCCGGGGGAACCTGGTCGACATCGGCGGCGCGACCGTGCCCGCGCCGGCCCCCCGCTTCTCCAGAACCCCCGGGCGCGTCGCCGGGCCCGCGCCGGCGGTCGGCAGCACCCCGCTCTCCGCGGCGCAGACCCGCTGGAACACCAGATAGGACGAACACCAGAAAGGACGTCCCGGAGGCGCCTGCTGGCGCCTGCTGTCAGACGGCCCCTTCGTCGATGATCAGCCAGGGCTGGTCACCGCTGTCACGGGCCAACAGGTAGCCCCAGATGACGTGGCCGTTCGGCAGCGACTCGGGGACCTCCTGCAGCAGCGTGAAGTTCACGGGCACGTGGACCACCTGCCGGTACCCCGCCGCGAGCGAACCCTGGTCGCCGTTCCTCGTGATCGACTGACCGATATTCAGATCGGTAATGCTGATCACGTTACGGAACCAGCTGTCCAACTCAGCGCCGACCGTCGCGGCGTGCTGTGCCGAATGGAACTGCCGGGCCGTGTCGATGTCGTGCTGGTTCAACGCCCTGACGTAGGCGGAAACCACCTCGGCAGGCGACGCGGCGGCCGCGGGAAGCGAAACGGGCTGCGTCGGGGCCGAGTGCGCCGGGGGCAGGCCGGTGGACACCGGAGTTGTCACGGCCGGCCGCGCCGCGCTGCCTCCGCCGCCTCCGCCGCCTCCGCACGCGGCCAACACCAGCAAAGGCAACACGGTGAGCAGCTTCCGTCGCTTCCCCATCCGGCCGACCTTGCCACTTCTCGCGCCCCGGTTCAACTATTCCGTAGGGCGCGACCGGAGCGGGACCCGCGCGACTCCTGAAACTGGTCCCAGGTGAGACCACACCCCGTTAATTGACTGAACCACAGCTACCCAGGGACACAAACGCGATTCCGCACGCGATGGAGCAACGAGTCCTGACGACCTGTTCTCCAGGACACGCAGCGCGGTGAGGCTTGCGCTATTCTGGCCACGCGTGCGGGACGAACGGGGGCATCGTGCAGAGCTATGAGTTCGCGACGATGGAATGGCTCTGGGACCAAGGCTCCATCCAGATCAACCTGCCCGGTGGCCNGGAGATGACGGCCGCCGGATCTTTCAAAGAGGTAGTCGCGGAGCTCGGCGCGCTGGGCAGCCAGGGGTGGGACGTGGCCTCGTCCACCTCGTCCGGCAACTGGATCTTCTGGACGCTGCGACGGGTCTCCGGCCCACACTAACCGGGCAGGGTCTCAATCTCACTGCCGCCGGCCAGCGACGTACCCCCGGTCAGATCATGAAGTCAACGAACCGGGCGGGTGCGGGCGGGTGCGTTCGGTGATCTGACAGCGGCGGTCAGCGTTTCGGGTGGCGGCGCGGGTGTGGCGATGCGGTGACTGAAGACCTCGTCGTGTCTCCTCGGGAGGGGTGTTGACAATCCCGGTGGTGGAGAGGGCGCAAGCCCTCCGGCAGGGGAGACACAACGAGCCCTTCAGTCGCTGTCGGCGCACACCCGCGGACGGGCGGCGCGGGGGCGGGTGAGAGCTGTCGCGGGGCCTGTGTGGGCTCTGAAAGCCCTGGTGGCGGCGTTGTGGCG
>NZ_LRTK01000115.1 GCF_001636565.1 Frankia sp. EI5c | reverse complement strand
GAGGACGTCCGCGGCGGGCACGACCTGCTCACCCAGCTCGGCGTCGACCCCTCGCAGGTGCGCAGCCAGGTGGAGGCCGCGCTCGCCTCGCCCCCGGCCGGGCCGTGAGCTTCGTCCCGGCCCGGCCTTCAGGCGGTGTCGCCCGCGTGATCCGTGCCGGCGGCCGGGCCGGGTGTCGGGTCCGGGAGGCGTCGGCCGCGGTCCAGATCGAAAAGGTGCAGGTCGTCGGCTGCGACGCGGGCGCGGACCCGGTCGCCGACCGCCGGCTGGTCGGCCCCCGCCCGCACGGTCACCGCCCACCGGCCGAACTCCCCGGTGCAGTGGACCACGGCGGAGTCACCGGTGAACTCCACGACGTCGACCAGCCCCGAGACGACCAGCCCGGCGCCACTCGCCGCCGTCCCGGGCAGTGCGAGCGATTTGTCGGCCGGGGATGCGTCCAGTACCGCGTCACCCGGCCGCCAGCCCAGCCGGACGCGGGGCGGCACCGCGGAACCGGCAGCCCCACAGCACCGCAGGCAGCCCCAGCACCGCCGGGGGCCACGACACCGCCGGGAAGCAGCGCGCGCAGACCGCCCTCCGCCGACGTCCCGGCGGTTGCGCCACGAACCGGCTCGCCGTGATCAGCGACAGCGCCCAGATGGCAGTGCCGGGATCGCCGAGCCAGTCCTGCTCGGGCAGGCCGACCGCCCCGAGCGTCCGGTTGGCCACCCCGCCGAGCGGGTCGAGGATGAACCGCCACACCACCGCCGTCGCCACCGGCGCGAGGACGACGGGCATGAACAGCAGCGATCGGTGGCGGTCGCTCGCCTTCCCCTGGTGCTTCCAGAGCATGATTGCCAGGGCTTCTCGAAGCCGGCCTCGCTGGTGGCGAACTTGACGAACTCCCAGGCGGCACGCTTGTGCTGGTCGTCCTTGGCGAGCACCGCGAGACCGGCGCCCGAGTAGGTGGGCTTCTCCGGCTTGGAGCCGAAGGTGGGGAAGCCGGCCGTAGGCAGTTCGAACTTGTCCTTCGCGGCCTTCATCGCGCTCGCGAGAACGGCGCTGCTCCCGACCAGCATGCCGAGCTTGCCGCTGGTGAACGCGGCCAGCGCCGTCTCGGTGTTCACGGCGGGCATCGCGCCGGACTTCGTGAGGTCCCGCAGCGTCGCCAGTGCGTCGACGGCGGGCTTGGCGTCCAGGGTGATCCCGCCCTTGGCGTCGACGAGGCTCCCGCCGTTGCTGTTCACCACCGACTGCGTCATGAAGTCCGACTTGCCGGAGTCGACAACGCTGTAATAAACGCCTTCGGCGCCCGTCGCCTTGATTTTGAGCGCGGCCGCCTTCACATCTTCGACAGTGGACGGCGGATCGCTCGGATCGAGACCGGCGGCCCGGAACAGGTCCGCGTTGAGGTACACGATCGGGATCGACATCGTGTACGGCATGGCCTTGACGGTGCCGTCGACGGCGACCGCGGAGAGAACCTGCCGGGAGATGCCGGCGACATGCTCGTCCTAGTGCCGCCCTGGATAGCCGAACGCAAACGTAAATTCCGATCCGGCCATTGCGTTTTCGAATCGACAGCCGGGCCGGATATCCACCGGCTCGACTGCCCCCGGCAGGGCTCCCCGCTGCCGCCTACGGAACTCCCGGCCGCCGGCACGACACGGCGCGGTGCGGCAGGTCTTGGAAGCGCCCCGTCACCCCCGGCGTCGGATGACGGGNGCATCACGGCCGGTTCCCGCGACCGCTGAGGTCCCGGCTCCGGTGGCCGCCTTCTCCTCGTGGTACTCCTGTTCGACGTTGACGGTCCACACGTCATGCCGGGTGCCGTCGAGGATGTTCTCCACGGTGAGCATCGCCGTCAGCATCGAATGGTCGGCGTTGTTGTAGCGATGCATTCCGTTGCGGCCGACGGGATACACGTTGGCGGCGTTCTCCGCCAACCAGGCTCTCATGACCTCGACATTGCGCCGGTAGAACTGGTCGTAGGTCGGGTAGGCCTTGGGCACCCGGACCACATGCCCGCCCTCGACGGAACCCGGGCTGATCAGGCCGAGGGCCTCGAGTTCCGCCGTACCCAGCGCGANGAGCTGGTCGTCGGATCTCGTCCACATGTCGTCCCCCTCGAACACGAAGAATTCCAGACCGAGGCAGGTGCGGCCTTCCTTCACCAGGTACGGCGACCACGATCCGTAGTTCTGGATGCGCCCCACCCGCACACCGGGATCATGGATGTAGATCCAGTTGTCCGGGAAGCTGAACTCCAACGGCACGATCAGCGCGACCGTCAGGTAGTCGCGGTAGCGGAGGTCATTCGCCGCGTCGAGGACGTGCGCGGGCGGCGGCGGATCCATGCTCGTGAGCAGCGCGGACATCGGCATCGAGGAGATCACGTGCTCGGCGGGCACCNGGTTCCGCTGCCCGGAGGCGGTGGTGACCGTCACGGCGACAGCCCGCCCATCCGCCCGGTGGATAGCCGTCACGGCCGAGTTCAGGACGATCTGGCCGCCCTTCTTCTCGACCTTGCGGGCGGCCTCCTCCCACATCATCCCCGGTCCGTACTTCGGGTAGCGGAACTCCTCGATGAGGCTGGTGATCTTCTTCTGGTTCCGTTTCGGAAGGACCGCGTTGACGATCGCCGTCGAAAGGGACAGGTTCTTGACCCGCTGAGCGGCCCAGTCCGCAGGCATCTCGCTGACCGGGATTCCCCACAGCTTCTCCGTGTAGGTCTTGAAGAACGTCCGGTACAGGCGCCAGCCGAACCGGGCCACCAGCCATGACTCGTAGTTGGTGTCCTGGTCCTTCGGCGGGCGCGCCCGGGCGTGCAGGTAGGAGCCGATCGCGAGCGTGGCCTCGCGCGGCCCGAGGTTGCGCAGGGCGTTCAGGGCTTTCAGCGGGTAGTCGTAGAGCCTGCCCTGGTAGTAGATGCGGCTCATCCGCGGCCGGAGCAGAAAGTCCTCCGCGGGCAGGATCTCGCCCCAGAGCGCTTCCACCTCCGCGACCTTGGTGAAGAAGCGGTGCCCACCGATGTCGAACCGCCAGCCATCCCGGACGACGGTGCGGCTGATCCCACCCACGACGTCGTCGGACTCGAACACCGTGACCGGCGCGCCGCGTGACGCCAGCCGGTAGGCGGCAGTCAGCCCGGCGGGGCCGGCGCCGATGACAACGGTATGGGGGTGCCCGGCAACGGTATGGGGGTGCCCGGGTTCGGCCACGGTGCCTCCTTCGCGCGGTCGCGGTCCCGTTCGGCCGGCGGGATCCGCGGCTCGACGCAGCCGTCGACGGCAGTGGATGGACAGGATCGTCCAGAATTCTAGACACCGGCGTCCAAGACTAGGGTGAGAGGGTGCCCGAGCAAGCCCCCGAGCCGCCGCGGCACCCGCGGACGGCCAGCCGCGGCCGACCGGCCAAGCGTGACGCGATCATGGCGGCGGCGCTGGACCTCTTCGTCCGCCAGGGGTACGCGACGACCACGCTGGAGGACGTCGCCGCGGCCACTCCGGTCTCCCGCCAGACCGTCTACAACCACTTCGGCGACAAAGAGACCCTGTTTCTCACTGTCATCGACGAACACCTCACCGCAACGCTGGGCACGTTGCGCGATGCGACCGCGCACTTCCCCAGCCGTCTGCCGGACCCCGAGGTCTACCTGAACGAGCTCGCGCGCAGGATCATGGCGACTTTCCTGCACCCGCGCACCTCGTCGCTGCGCCTGCTTCTGCAGACCGAAGGACCCCGGCACCCGCAGCTGATGCAGCTCTGGCGCCAGCGGGTGGCCGCACCCGTCTGGTCGGAGCTGATCGGCCAGCTCGCCCGCCTCGCACACGGCGGCGCGCTGCGCATCGACGATCCCGCCCGTGCCGCCGGCCATTTCATCGCCCTCGTCAACGGGACCGTCTGGGAGATGACCGAACTCGGCACCTTCGCCATCCACACCCCGCCAGCTCTCGACGACCCGGACCTCGACAGAGCCCTCCGCTCGGCCGTAGGGCTCTTTGTCCGGGGCTACTCCAGGTAACCACTTCGGCCCCAGGGACCGTGGTCGTCACCGAACCGGCATCGGGGTGGGCCGACGGTCACCCTGCCTTCGAGACCGGCCCGCAGCGACGATGCGGTGCGTGGCGGTGATGGCATGGTGGCGGTGCTGTGGTGGCGGTTGTGGTGGCGGTTGTGGTGGTGCGGTGATGGAGCGCTACCGGGTGTCAACCCCGCGTGGTCTCTGCTGGTACGGAGCGGCAGAGCCGGCCTGGGTCGCTGTTAGCGTCGTGCGCATGCTGCCCGCGGAACTGCAGAAAGTCGACCGGAGTCACCTGCGTGCCGCGGTGGGCGACACCACCTACCGGCGGGGAATGCAGTACGCGCAGCAGGGTGCCGTGGTCGAGATGTCGTGGCGTCCGGAGGGAGAAGCGCTTTACGGCATGGTGGCGGGAAGCCACGGAGAGCGTTATGTGACCACGGTCTATTTCAGCGGGCGCGGCTCCGCGGAGCCATGGTGGTTCGAGGACTCCCAGTGCACCTGCCCGGTCGGCGTCGACTGCAAGCATGCCGTCGCGCTCGTGCTGACGGCGGTCATGCAGGCGCCCGCTGGCCGCCGGGACGGAGGAGGTGGCGCGCACCCGGCTGACAACCGCCCGGTCCGGGCCGCCGGTCGTGTGGTCCGAAGCGCTGGTGGTGCAGGCCGGGGTGCCGGCAGCGGGGGTCGGGGGACTGCCGCCGGGTCGAGCAGCTGGGCATCGTCACTGTCGGCGCTGCTCGCAGGGCGGTCGGCGAAGGACGAGTCTGGAGGCGGGACGCCGCTGGCCATCGAGCTCACGCTCTCCGCCGAGATGCCGACGGCCCAGCCGAGGAGCCGCGGCGGCGGGCCGCGCCTGGGAGTACGCGCGCGCCTGGTGAAACCCGGGAAGACCACCTGGGTCAACGCGCTCTCCTGGTCGAAGCTGAACTCACCCTACGGGTACTACCAGCTGGACAGCTTTCTCCCGGCGCATGTGCGGATCCTGCGGGAGATGTACGCCGTCTACCTTTCCGGGCAGGAGGAGACCGCGTACGGCGCCTATTCTTACGGGGACGATAAATACCTCGATCTCGGCGCCTTCACGAGTTCCCGGCTGTGGCCGCTGCTCGACGAGGCCGCCGCCGCCGGCGTGCGGCTGGTGCACGGGCGTAAACGGCTCGGGGACATCGGGCCCTACGTTTCCGCGGAACTTTGCCTTGACGTGACCAGCGCCGGACCCGGAACCAGGAAGGCGACGCCGCTCACCATCGCTCCCCTGCTTCGCCTGGCCGACACGGACACGGCGGTGGCGCCGTTCGCGTTCATCGGCGACCACGGGCTCGTCGGCATCGACCGGGCGGAGATCGCGGTCACGGACAACCACGAGGACTGGCGCATCCAGCTGGCCCGGCTGAGCGCTCCCGCCCCGCCGGCGCTGGTTCGGCTGGCGCTGGCGAACCGGAGCCTGCGGATTCCGGCCAACGGGCGCGCGCGGTTCGAGGCCGAGTTCTACCCGGGGCTGCGGCGCGTGGCCCGGATCATCTCCAGTGACGGTTCCTTCGAGCCGCCGGTGATCACGCCGCCGGCACTCGTCCTGCGGGCGGACTTCGGGCCGTCCCACACCTCCGAGATCACCTGGGAGTGGGCCTACACGGTCGGCGGCACGCCACTTCGGGCACCGCTGAGCGGCCACGACGATCCCGACGGCCCCGGCGACGCCGCCGGTGGTGGTGGTGGCGGCGGTGGCGCCGCTCGCGGCGGCGGAGCGGCCGGCAACGGCATCGGAGGCGCACCCGTCAGCGGGTTCCGGGACAGGGAGGCCGAGGCCAGGATCCTCGCCGGTCTGCGGCTGCCGCCGGGCTCCACCGCGCTGCTGTCGCCGGGCTGGGGCGCCGGCCGGCAGCCGCACCTTGAGGACGAGTACATCTCGGCCGACCCGGTGCGTCTGAGCGGGGTCGAGACGATGCGGTTCGCGACGGAGCTGCTCCCCGCGCTCACGGCGCACGAGGAGATCACGGTCGAGGTCAGCGGACGTCCCGCGGACTACCGCGAGGCCGGTGACCTGCTTCAGATCGAGGTCGCGACGGACGAGGTTCCCGGCGAGCGGGACTGGTTCGATCTCGGGGTCGCCGTCACGCTGGACGGGCGCGAGATCCCGTTCTCGGCGCTCCTGGTGGCGCTGAGCAGGCAGGAATCGCACCTGCTCCTCGAGGACGGCACCTACTTCAGCCTGGACCGGCCCGACCTGCGGACGCTGCGCGACCTGGTCGAGGAGGCGAAGGAGCTGCGGGACGCCCCCGGCGGCACGCTGCGCATCAGCCGCTTCCAGGCCGGGCTGTGGGAGGAGCTCGTCAGCATCGGCGTCGTCGTCCGCCAGGCCGAGGAGTGGCGCCGGCAGGTCTCCGGGCTGCTGGACCTCGACTCCGCCGGCGCGAAGGAGCCGCCGGAGACACTCCGGGCGAGCCTGCGGCCCTACCAGGGGGACGGGTTCCGGTGGCTGAGCTTCCTGTGGGACTGCCAGCTCGGCGGGATCCTCGCCGACGACATGGGCCTCGGCAAGACGGTGCAGTCGCTGGCGCTGATCTGCCACGCCCGGCAGGCCGACCCGGCGCTGCCACCGTTCCTGATCATCGCGCCGACGAGTGTCGTGTCGAACTGGGCCGCCGAGGCCGCCCGCTTCGCGCCGTCGCTGCGGGTCGCGGTCGTCGCCGACACGCTGCGGCGCCGGGGCGGGAGCCTCACCGAGATCACCGCGGCCGCTGATGTGGTCGTGACGTCCTACACGCTTTTCCGGCTCGACAACGAGGCGTACTCCGCCGTCTCCTGGGCCGGCCTGATTCTCGACGAGGCGCAGACCGTCAAGAACCACCAGTCGAAGGCGTACCAGTGCGCGCGGCTGCTGCCCGCGCCGTTCAAACTGGCGGTGACCGGAACGCCGCTGGAGAACAACGTGATGGAGCTGTGGTCACTGCTGTCGATCACTGCGCCGGGGCTGTTCCCGAACCGCGGCCGGTTTGACGGGTACTACGCTCGCGCGATCGAGAAGCACGGTGACTCCGAACGCCTCGCCCAGCTGCGGCGGCGGATCCGGCCGCTCATGATCCGGCGCACCAAGGAGCAGGTCGCGCCCGAGCTGCCCGCGAAGCAGGAGCAGGTTCTGGAGGTGGAGCTGCACGCGAAGCACCGCCGGGTCTACCAGACGCACCTGCAGCGCGAGCGGCAGAAGGTGCTCGGCCTCATCGACGACATCAACCGCAACCGCTTCACCATTCTGCGGTCGTTGACGGCGCTGCGGCAGCTCAGCCTGCACGCCGGCCTGGTGGACGACAGCTACGGCGAGCTGCCCAGCGCCAAGGTGGACGTGCTGCTCGAACAGCTGCGGGACGTCGTCGACGGCGGGCACCGGGCGCTGGTGTTCAGCCAGTTCACCCGCTTCCTCGGCCTGGTGCGGGAGTCACTCGACGCGGGCGGGGTCGAGTACTGCTATCTCGACGGCGGGACCCGCAACCGGGCCGAGGTGGTGCGGCGGTTCAAGGAAGGGACCGCGCCGGTCTTCCTCATCAGTCTCAAGGCGGGCGGATCCGGTCTGAACCTGACGGAGGCGGACTACTGCTTCCTGCTCGACCCGTGGTGGAATCCGGCCACCGAGGCGCAGGCGGTCGACCGTACTCATCGCATCGGGCAGTCCCGCAACGTCATGGTGTACCGGCTGGTGTCCCGCGACACCATCGAGGAGAAGGTGATGGCGTTGAAGGCGCGCAAGGCGGAGCTGTTCTCCGGCGTCATGGACAACGGCGATTTCGTCGACGCCACGCNGGACGCCGACGACATCCGCGCGCTGCTCTCCTGAAGTAGTGCTGGTCGTCTGAAGCAGTGCCGGACCGCCGCCCGCGAGGAGCCGCCGCCGGAGCCGCCGGCCTGGCCAGGGTGGGGCTTCCGGTGATCCGTGGGCGGGCGGGTGCGGGCGGGCTCGGGTGCGGGCGGGCTCGGGTGCGGGCGGACGCGGGTGCGGGCGGTGGTGGGCGTGGTGGGCGTGGTGGGCGGGTGATCTGACAGTGGCGGTCAGCGTTTCGGGTGGCGGCGCGGGTGTGGCGATGCGGCGACTGAAGACCTCGTGGTGTCTCTTCGGGAGAGGTGTTGACAACCCCGGTGGTGGAGGGGGCGCAAGCCCTCCGGGAGCGGAGACACAACGAGGTCTTCAGTCGCCGTCGGCGCACACTCGCGGACGGGCGGCGCGGGGTGGGTGAGGGCTGTTTCGGGGCCTGTGCGCCCGCTGAAAGCCCTGGTGGCGGCGTTGCGGCGGGTTCCGCCGGATGCGGCGGCCCGCTGGCCGCGCCTCGACCGGGTGGCCGCGGGCCGAGGTGCCCGCGGGCGGGGCGCTGGACATCGCAAGGGGTGGGGCGATGATGTCCCGGTGCCGGCCCGGAGCGGTCGCTCGCCGGGCCTCGCGACCGGCTCGCTACCCGGGGCGTCCCGTCCGATCAGACAGGTCTGTCACCCCGGGCGGGGGCTCCGGGCTGGCCACCGCCGCCGCGGCCTCGGGCAGCCACAACCACCCGGCATCCTGCCCCGAACCACCCGACCGTGATCCACGAGTGCGGCCTAGGATCCGCGGGCTGGGGTGGGGTTGAGGCCATCGCTGTCCCAGGTGATCCGCTGGTCGGCGGGAACGGCCACGGCCTCGATCCGGTGATCTCTGGTGAGCGCATCGATGCATTCCGCGCTGCCGCCGACGTAGGTGCTCATCAGGTCGACGTCGGTGGCGACACACCAGGCACGGTCCTCCGGCCACCACAGGCTGGCCAGCTGCTCCCAGGGCGGTTCTTCCAGCGAAGTGGTCACCGCGGACAGCGGCCCGGTCAGCGCGACCATGGACCGATGCCGCATCGGGATCAGCGGACTTCGATCGGTGGGGACGGCGAGCGCGCCGAAGCCCTCCCACACGGCGAACCAGCACCGCTCGGCGGTCGAGGTGTGCGGGGCGAGCAGCTCGGCGAGACGGGCTGCCTGCGGGATGGGGAGCGAACCCTGGAGGGGCGGGGTGTCCCACAGACCAGGTTGCTGGCCACTCTGCAGATATCGCCAGGAGCCGGTGATCGAGATCCACTCCATCGACGGGTGGTCCACGCGCCCGTTCGCGCGCGCGACGGTGGCCCAGCTGACCTCCTCCCCACCCTGCCAGGCCGGGTGGAACACTCGGGCGTAGGCGGCGAAGCCGCGCGGCACCAGCGAGCCGACCGTGTAGTCGAAGCTTCCGGTCCCCGCGACAACCCAGTCAGCCGGGCTCACGTCGGTGGCCAGGGTCAGCGCACCGATCCGGAACGGGGTGTCGGTCACCCGCCCAGTGTTGCCGGCCGGACTCGGTCGAACCACCGGTTTTCCGGCGGCCGGCGCGGACCGTTTTCCGGCGGCCGGCGCGGACCGGTCATCGCCGCGGTTCGTGCCTGCCGGGCCTATACCATCCCCGGGTGGCCCCATCCCGTGGCATCGAGGCGGCGACGCCTCCCCCGGCCGCCGGGGTGGAGATCTTCACCGACGGGGCCTGTAGCGGCAATCCGGGCCCCGGCGGGTGGGGTGCGATCCTGCGGTACGGCCGCCACGAGAAGACGATCTACGGCGGGGATGCCGCCGACACCACGAACAACCGCATGGAGCTCCTCGCCGCAATCAAGGCCCTGGAGGCGCTGAGCCGACCGTCGGTCGTACGCGTCCACACCGACAGCCAGTACCTGCGCAACGGGGTGAACGGCTGGCTGCACCAGTGGAAGCGCAACGGGTGGAAGACCGCGGACAGGAAGCCGGTCAAGAACGCTGACCTGTGGCAGCGGCTCGACTCGCTGACCGGCCGCCACGACATCGAATGGCTCTGGGTGCGCGGGCACGCCGGGCACCCTGACAACGAGCGCGCCGACCGCCTCGCGCGACGCGGCCTGGCGGAGGCCCGCGCCGGCTCGCGCTGAGCCCGCGCCCCGGGAGGGACATCCGCTGGGCATGGTGCGGATCGTTTCTCACCTTTTCGGCCAGCTCGCCTGATGGAGTTCGCCCGCAACACCGTGATCACAAGCAATTAACGGCATGCCAAATGTCCCTGATCGACATCACCGGGAATCGAGCCCCGGGGCATACCACACCGGCCGGTAAGGAATTTTCTGGGCAACTACGCGCCGGACGCACAGAACCCCCGGGAACCGGCAGATCTCTCACGAGGTGACCGAGCCAGCCACCGGGCGGTGCATTTGAACAAAAGACGAGATGGGAGGATGCCGCCGAAGATCGAGAGGAGATCGCGTGGTGGACCAGGCCGGACCCCAGGACGCAATCAGCACGGATGACCGCGAGGTAACGCTATGGGCGACGGAAAACGACCGCCCGCGGCTTCAGCTGTCAGGGGTCGGCCAGCCCGACACCTCGCCGCCCAGAACGCCCTCTTTCTCCGCTGTTTCCAGGGCTTCCGCCGCACCCGTGGACACCACGATTCCGGCGATTCCCGCTGTTCCTCCGCAGTCGTCCGTCGCAGCCCACCCCGCGGCCGGAGCGGGTGACGGCGCCCGCGGCACCCACAGCGCCCGCGGCACCCGCGGCACCCGCGGCACCGGGCTCGGCCCGCTCGAGACGCTGTCCGATCCACCACCGCTGACGCAGGACGACACCTGGAAGCGGGTGCCCGTCGGCCGGCTCACGGCGCTCGCCGGGCCCGGTCTGGCGGTCGCGGTCGTCCTGATCGGCGCCGTGTACCTGACCTGGCGGGCAGGCACCCTGAGCGGGACGGGCGTGGCCGGGCGCCTCTTCTACTCGGCGGAGGTCGGCAGCTACCTCACGATCGTGTGGACGGCGGTGATGACGTCCCGGATTCGGCCCGGGCAGGTACGGCGCCCGCCGGCACCCGCCGGCACCCTCGACGTCTTCGTCACCGTCTGCGGCGAGCCGGTGGAGATCGTCGAGGCGACCCTGCGGGCCGCGATGGCGATCGACTACCCACACCGCACCTACGTCCTCAACGACGGCCGGATCGCGCGGCGGGAGAACTGGCACGAGATCGACGAGCTCGCCGCCCGGCTCGGGCTGACCTGCTTCACCCGCACAAGCGGGCGGAAGGGCAAGGCGGCCAATCTCAACCACGCCCTCGCGCGCACCGACGCCGACGCGATCATGACGCTGGACGCCGACCACGTCGCCGTGCCCGACCTGGCCGAACGGGTTCTGGGCTACCTGCGGGTTCCGCAGGTCGGGTTCGTCTGCACCGAACAGCGCTTCGACGTCGGCCGGCACGACGTCCTCAACAACGCCGAGCCAATGCTGTACCGGGCGGTGCAGCCCGCGAAGGACCGGGACGGCGCCGCCTCCTCCTGCGGGAACGGCACCCTTTACCGGCGGACGGCGCTGGCGTCGGTGGGCGGGTTCAGCGAGTGGAACATCGTCGAGGACCTGCACACCTCCTACGAGCTGCACGCCCGCGGGTGGCGCAGTGTGTACCACCCGGAGCCGGTGTCCGTCGGGATCGCGCCGGCGACCGCGGCCGAGTACGCCAAGCAGCGCAGCCGGTGGGCGATGGACGGGCTGCGCCTGCTGCTGTTCGACAGCCCGGTGCGCAAGCCGNGGCTGACCGGCTGGCAGCGCGCGCACTACCTGCACACCGGCGTCGGCTACCTGGTGGCGTGCGCGCAGATGCTGTTCCTGCTCGGGCCGCCGATGAACGCGCTGGCGGGAGTGCAGATCGCCGCCGGGGTCTCGCTGACCGCCTACATGCTGCACGCCCTGCCCTACCTCGCCGGGTCGATGCTGCTCATCGCCCGTTACGCCGGCCTGCGCGGGGCGCACCGCACGATCGCCAGCACCCTGTTCAACGCGCCGCTCTACGCGCTGGCCTTCCTGCGCGTGGTGCTCGCCGGACGTCCCGAAGCCGGCGCCACCGCGAAGACCGCACTGCCCCGGATGTCGCTCCTGCTGCTCCCGCAGGCCCTCTTCGCGGCCACGCTGATCGCCACCGTCGTCGTGGTCGGGCTCAACCCGGACGTGGCCGACCTGTCCACGCTGGTGTGGGCGGGCGCTCTGCTGGCGATGATCTCCGGGCCGCTGTCCGCGCTGTCGGAACGATCCGCAGTGGTCGAGCGGGTTCAGCTCCCCATCCGGGTCGCCATCGCGGTGACGGTGCTCGGCTTCGCCGCCACAGCCCTGCTGACCAGCTGACACCGACTGACCAGCTGACACCGACTGACCAGCTGACACCGACTGACCAGCTGACACCGACTGACCAGCTGACACCGACTGACCAGCTGACCAACACGCGCGCGGTCCGGCGGGGCGATTCAGAGGTTCTTTCGCAGGAAGGACACCGCCGCCAGGCTCCAGATCATGACCACCCACACCACCGCCCACAGCAGGTAGGCGCCGGTCGGCGATGCCATGCTCAGGAAGGGGAATGCCTGGATGTCGCTGCCGCTGAGCCGCTGGAACACCGACGGGTCCTGGAACGCGTTCATCGCCCCGCGCCACAGGCCGTCGGTGGGCAGCAGAATCCGCGACACGGTGCCGATCCGCTCCATGCTGCTGTTCTCGAGCGCCGCGCCCACGCCCCCGACCACCCCGGCCACCCAGGTAGCCCCGAACAGACCGATCGAGACCACGCCGGAGGCCATCGGCGACACCGCCGTCGACAGCAGGAGGGCGAGGGTCAGCAGCACGGTCACCTGCGCGGCGAGCAGCGCGAGAGCCGTCGCCGGCCGCGGCGGCCAGTAGCCGGCCGCCGCCTTGACGACGAGGCACTGGGCCAGCCCGGCGAGCACGATGTAGACGCAGCCGAACACCACCAGGCCGAGCCACTTGCCCAGCAGGAACGCCGAGCGGCGGACCGGCCGGGCGAGCACCGCCAGCGCGATGCCCGACTCGGTCTCGCCGGCGAGCGTGGGGCCGGCGAGGAACGCGGTGCCCAGCGCGGCGATCAGGCTGAAACCGAACATGACCAGGTTGAGGATCTGGGAGGATGCCACCAGCCGCTCGCCGGTGGTCAGCTCACCCAGCTCCGACCCGCCGCCCAGCTGGGAGAACCCCCAGCCGCTCAGCGCCAGCAGCATCACCGTGAGCGCACCGAGCGCGAGCATCACCTTGCGCCGTGACGATTCCCGCAGCGTGAGCACGGCGATGGTGAGCACAACCCGGAGCGTCCCCGCCCCCAGCCACCCCGAGGACGTCCCGCCCGCCCTCGTCCGGGGCGACGGAGAGTTCCGGGACGTCCGGGACGTCCTGGACGAAGGGGACGGCGCAACGGCCGGGGAGGCCGGGGAGCCTGGTGCTGGTACTGCCGGTGAGGTTGACCCCGGCGGTGCTGGTCGGGATGTCATCGGTCGCCCTCCGGTCGGTCGGCGGTGCCCTCGCGCAGGATGCCGAGCAGCCGCTCCTCCAGGCTGATCCGCGCGGGCTCGACGGAGTGCACCCGCACCCCCAGCGCGACGAGCGCGGCCACCAAGTCGGGAACCACCTCCCTGGAGGCCGGATCCGGGTCGGCCTCGTCGGGTGGCAGCACCACCGTGAACCAGTCGTCCGACCGCTCGACCGTGCCGGCCGCCGCCAGCCGCCGATGGGCGGCCGGGGAGACGTCGGTCAGCCGCAGCCGGAGCGCGCGCTGGCCGAGGAGCTCCGGCAGCGAGCCGGCGGCCGCGACCCGGCCGTGGTCGAGGATCACCACCCGGTCGCACACCCGCTCCACCTCGCCGATCAGATGCGAGTTGAGCAGCACCGCGACGCCGCGGGAACGCAGATCCAGCACGATGTCGCGGACGTCGGCGCGCCCGAGCGGGTCCAGGGCGCTCGTCGGCTCGTCGAGGATCACCAGTTCCGGACGGGCCACCAGCGCGACCGCCAGGCCGAGCCGCTGCTGCATCCCCTTGGAGAACCCGCCCACCCGGTCGCCGACCCGCTCGGCCAGCCCGACCAGGGCCAGGCAGGCCCGTCGCTCCCGCGTGCTCACCTCCAGGCCTGACAGCCGGACGTGCAGGGTCATCACCTCGTCCGCGCTCAGCCAGGGCTGGTAGCGGAAGAGTTCGGGCAGGTAGCCGACACGGGTCCTGGCCGCCGGATCGGTGGCCGGCCGCCCGAGCAGCAGCACCTCGCCCTCGTCCGGGCGGACCAGCCCCAGCAGCATCTTGATCACCGAGGTCTTGCCGGCCCCGTTCGGGCCCAGCAGGCCGACGACCTGCCCCCGCGCCACCTCCAGAGACACGTCCGCGACGGCCGTGCGCCGGCCGTACCGCTTCCGCAGACCCGAGCACCACACCGCGGGCGACGGCTCCAGACCCTCGACCAGCCGCGCGGTGTCCCGGAGCGTGATCTCGTCGACGTTACTCACCGCCATCACCGCAGCTTCCCGGCAATCGGGAGGAGCTCCTTGGTGGACAGCGAGCCACCCACCACGCTCAGGACGCCCTCGTCGACCCAGACCACCGCCGCGAAGGAGCCGTCCCGGCTGGCCAGCGCGGTCGCCTGGACGCCGTCGAGATCCACGGTCGTCGTGGTGACGTCGTCGGTGGGCACCGGCAGGGGCAGGGTGGCGCCGTCCGCCGTGAAGGCGCGGAGCTGCCTCGCGACATGGTCCGGCAGGCCGGGCAGCGACAGCATGTAGTCGCGGACCGTTTCGAACGGGACGTCGGACGAGAACGCCTTGGGCGCCACCGCGCGACCCACGATCAGCGCCGGCATCCCGGCCGCGGACGGCCAGACCCGCGCCACGCCCGGGCCGGCGACCAGCCGCACCCGAGTGCCGTCCAGGCCGGGCGGAACCGGCGGGAGCGCCTCGCCCGCGGCCGCGGCGGCCTGCGCCGCGCGCTGCGCCGAGAAGGTGAACACCCCCTCCACCTGGTCACTCACCTGGTAGCGCGGCTCGCCGTCGACACCGGTCGGTGGCCGGCCGATGTCGGGCAGGTCGAGACCGGTCCGCCTGGCCGCGTCGGCCGCGTTGTCAACCTCCCGCAGGTCCGCCTCCTGGCTCACCTCCACCTGGCCGTAGGCCCGCAGGTCGGGCAACGCGACGAGATCGGCCGTGCTGAGGCCGATCACCGCGACCCGCTCCGTCCGGAAGATCTGCAACCAGCCGTTCGCGGCGGCGGTACCCGCCCCGGCGAGCACGGCGACGGCGACCAGCGCCGCGACCACCGGACGTCGCGCGGACGACCCCAGCCGCGGACGGCGCGCGGACAGCGGGCCCGTCTGGGGCCGGGTGCGTGCGTGCCCGGCCGCAGGGTCCGTTCCCGCGGCGGGCATCGCCGCCACCAGACGCCGCCAGGCCGCCTCCTCATCGAGGCCGTCGACCTCACCCGGGCCACCGCCGGTGGCGCCGAGGTTGCCGGCCAGCGCCGCGCCGACGATGACCGCGTCCGCGCGCATGGCGGCCAGCGCCGCCAGGCAGCGCGGGCAGCCCGCGGCGTGCTCGCGGTCGGTGTCGGCCACCCCGGCCGGCTCGTCGAGCAGCCGGCGCAGCACGCCGTCAGATGTGTGACCCATGACGGTTCAGCTCCTTGCGCAGTGCGGCCTCGGCCCGGCGGACGGTGGTGCCGATGCTGGTCGGTGACATGTCGAGAGCCGCGGCGACGTCGGCGTAGCTCAGGCCGCTGTGCCTGAGCAGCAGCGCCACGGCCTGGGTGCGCGGCAGCCGGGCGAGGGCGGCGCGCACCTGGCGATGCTCGTCCCGCGCGACCACCGCCTCGGCCACATCCGGGACGACGGTGTTCTCGACCGTCGCCGCCGCCTCCTCCCGCCCGGCACGCCGCCGGTGCGAGCGGATCGTGTTCAGCGCGGTGTGCGCGGCGGCGACACAGAGCCAGCCACGGGTGCGGGCCGCCGGCACCGCCGACCGGCTGAACGACAGGAACACCTCCTGGGCGACGTCCTGCGCCTGGTCGCGGTCGCCGAGCACCCCGGCGGCCACGCTGACAACCACCCGGTAGTCGCGCCGGAACACCTCGTCCAGGTCGGGCCGTACCTGCGCCGCGCCGGCGGCGGGACACCGGCCGGGATGAGACAGCACCACGCGACCGCCCCTCCCCTCCGCCCCGTCCCGGTGGCCGGCGGCGACGGCAGCCGTGCCGGGGCCTGCCAGGGCGGGGATGCCCGCCGCCTGCCCGTGCCGAATCAGGTCCATATCGATACAGCACCGCCGGAGGCCCACGTGTGACATTCAGGTGGGCACGGGCACGCCGGCACGGGGCTCCGGCACGGGCACCGGGCACGGGCGCCGGGCACGGGCACCGGGCACGGGCACCGGGCGACCCCGTGGGCGGCCGGGCCGGAAATCAACCCGGCTTGCGCCCTGGCAACCAAAAGTACCCACCGACAATGTCCGTGGACGTCCGAAAGTGGCGGCGGTATCGTCTGCCGCACATTGTTCGCGGCTATCGACGGGGGTAGGTGCCGTGACGACCAACCTGACAGTTGGCATGAGGTTCCGAAGGATCGCCGGATTCGGGTTCGGTGGCATCCCATTCATCATGGCCCTTGGCCTGGCATACCTGATGGCGACTCTTCCGGAGCTCTTTCGGCTCCTTGCGGACGCGGGTGTCGACCGGCCCTGGGCCGAGCCGGTAACCGCGTGGCTCGAGACCACCTCCGCGGACTGGCAGCGCGCACTCCAGGAGCCCGCGATCACCGATCAGGTGTCGTTGCTGCTGCGCGGCGTGCTGCTGGCCGTTCCGCTGCTGTGGGCGGCGTCCCTGGTCAGGGCGGCCCGGGTCGGGTCGGCGCGCCCGTTCGTCGCGATGGTCACCGCGGGCGTGCTCGCCGTGCTGGCGCTGCCACTGATCGGTTGGCTCTGCACGGCCGGGGCCGCCGTGTCCCGGTTCGCCCGGTCCGTCACCGAGCTGATCAGGGATGTGATCGCCTGGTTCGGCCCGCTGTGGCTCGTCCTCGGCTGGATCTTCGTCGTGCTGTTCGGGCTGGCCGCCCTCGCGTTCGTGGGGTTCGTCATCTACAGCATCGTGCTGTTCCTGCACCAGAATCGACTCTGGGCGGCGACCGCGGCCGTGATCGCGCTCCTGGCGGCGATCGCCCTGGTGATCCGGCTCGGCCTGCTCGACGGGATCTTCGCCTGGGTCGCGGGCGTCGCCCAGGCGCTGGCGTCCTGGCTGGCCGCGGGGCTCGGCTGGCTCGCCACCTGGTCGGTCATAGTGACCTTGGCCCTGTTCGTCGCCGGCAGCGTGTTCGCGGTGCTCGGCCAGGTCGGCCACATGCTGTTCTCGCAGCTGGGCTCCGCGACCAGGGCCGGGCGGGAGCAGGCCGCCTGCATCGATCTCGGCGCGGGCATGGGCGTCACCCTCTCGCTGTTCCTGTGCGCCGCGATCGCGGACGTGAACTCGTTCCGCCCGGTACTGCACGAGGCCTGGCGAACGACCCCGCTCGTCAATTACCTCCCAGATCCGACCGGGACGTACGAGCTTCTCGTGACCGACGCCGCCGAGCGGGTGGTGAGCCCGGCGTTCACCAACTACTCGGCGACGGTCAGCGCCGTGGTCTTCCTCCTCGTCGCCGCCCTCGGCCTCCTCGCGCTGCTTTTCCAGGAAGGCTCCTGGGACACCAACGGAACAGCCCGGATCACTCGTCCGGTGCTGCTCGGAGTCGGGCTTGCGGTCGCGCTCGCCATCCCAATTCTGATAATCACAGTGCAGGTCGACCCGGGGCGCGGTGCCGGG
>NZ_LRTK01000114.1 GCF_001636565.1 Frankia sp. EI5c | reverse complement strand
GCCTTGGGGGCCGGTGTCGCCTTGGAAGCCTTGGGTGCCCTGGGGGCCGGTATCGCCTTGGGGGCCGGTGTCGCCTTGGAAGCCTTGGGGTCCCTGCGGCCCAGATCTCCATTTATCGCGGCGAAACAGATCGAGAAACAGCGGGTTTCGGCTTATGGTGCTCAGAGCCCCGTTGGGGCCAGGAACTCCAGGGCTCGTATGGATGACTTCTCTGACAGCTGGTGATCTCTCTGAGGCGACAGCCTGACTGACTCCCATTNGGCCGAGGAGGCTGCTGGTCGCCGTCGCGAGGAAGACCGCCCTCACTACTTTCCGATTCAGTGAACTGCGACTCACGACGGGCATCTCCATCCGGGGGGAGAAAAACATGTTCGTAGGCAGGGCGTCCGCTGCCTTTGGCCTGAGGTGTGCCGCTATCGCGGGTGGTCTGGCCTCTCGTAACGATGATGTTCACCTAGACGTGGAAACCGTGACGTCGCTGAACGACGGAGTCGGTGGCCAGCGGTTATGGCCTGGACGGAGTGGTCATCCAGAACGGCCAGTAGCCCTATTCATCCGAAAGTCTGAGTGTGCGGCGACGGGGTCGGAGTGTCGCAGCTCCTGGTGAAGGGCCGGCGATGGTCTGCCATTCCGGATCATTCCTCTGGACTACTTCCACCGGCTGCTGTNGCACCGCCCGGTGGGCCAGGGCAGGGTATTCGCAGGTGTCCGTGCCTGCGGCGCCTGGGTGGCCTCGACCCGGAGTCGGTAGGAGAACGACTCGCCACAACGGTCTTCTCCTGTAGTTCTCGACCGCGCCTCCTGGCGATGTTTACTACTCGCGGAGGTAGGTGTAAACGCCGGGTCTCGTCGCGCCTAAAACGGACATTCGTAGCAGTCGGAGGTCTCTGCGGGGCACCATCAATCGATATCAGGCCGATGGCCTGGTGGCCGCACGGCACGCCGACCGGAAAGCGGCTGGATGGGGCCGGCGGCCGCACACCACGTAACGTCGAGGTTGTGTGCCGACGATTGTGATGCGGTGGAAATGCGCAGTCGGCTGCTAGCGCAACAGAGGCCCCAATGGGGCGTTCTCCACAAGTTCACGGGAAGGTGTAGTCGGCGTCCGGCCGCCCGCGGCCTCCCTCAGGAGCTCGGTCTATTCAGGCGTCGGAAGGCATGGAAAGACAACCAGCTGTCGGCCGGAGAGAATACGTGCTTGTCGCGCTACATGTCGGCTTGGTGCGGGCCGCGGCTCATGACGATGCGGGAGCGGGGCCATGAGTGCGGAGTGCGAAGTCAGGGCCCGGTAGGGACCGAAGCATTGCGCAGTGTGTCCAGGATGGTCTCCACCGGCTGGGCGCCCGAGATGCCGTACGCGCGGTCGACGGCGTAGAACGGCACACCCCGTATGCCGAGCGTGCGGGCCTGCTGGATGTCGTGGTGGACGTCGTCGGCGTAGGTGTCGCCGTTGAGGACGTCACGAGTGGCGTCGGCTGGCAGCCCGACCTCGGTGGCAAGTCGGACGAGCGTGCCCAGGTCATCCGCGGCGGAGCCGTCCACCAGGACGGCACGCAGCAGCCGCTCCTTCATCGGGTCGGCCAGGCCGTGCGCTGCCGCGAAGTGGACGAGGCGGTGCGCGTCGAAGGTGTTGGCGGTGACGGCCCGGTCGAGCTGGTACGTCAGTCCTTCTTCGGCAGCCAGCGCACTGACGCGGTCGTTCATCGTTCTGACCTCGGACGGGGCGACGCCGTACTTGCGTGCGAGCATGGCCGAGGTCGGGATGTTCTCCCCACGCGGCTGCGTCGGGTCGAGCTGGAAACTGCGCCAGACCACCTCGACCTCGCCGGCCCGCTCATACCGGGCGAGCGCTGCCTCCAGCCGTCGCTTGCCGATGTAGCACCACGGGCAGACGATGTCGGACCACACTTCGATCTTCATGGTTCACCGCCCCTTCGTCGGCCCGGCCGTCAGCGGACGCAGCGCTTCGGTGGGCACCCACCCGGCCCGCCCCGCGAGCGCGCGTCGGCCGGCCTCCCGGAGCGCGGAGAGGCGGCTCGGCCCCCGTTCGACCACCGCCACATGCTCGACATTACGGGAGGATTTCTCGGGTGCGGGAGGGACCGACGACGGTGCCGAGTCCACGGATGCTTCGAGGACCGGCCCTGGGGCTCGTGAGNGGGTGTCCGCTGTCGCGCGGCTACGGTCCGCTACCTCGCTGCCTGTCTGCCGGGAAAGCGGCTGCACGGCACGTCAATTGCCGAATGCGCGCCGCACCCCGGCCCCTGAATGTGGTGTTCATCACAACAGGCAGTCAAATTCGCGACTCGAGGGTCATTCCCTGTGTCGCAGGCCACTCGGCCGTCTGATCGCTCCGTGCTAACCGGATACGGACTTGTCGCACCTCTGTGCAAGGCTGAGGTCGGCTCGGATCTGGTCGCCGATGCCAGGACGTTCNCCGGTTGCCGATGTTGAGCAGGAGAACTGATGAAACGGATTGCCGAACTCGCTGTCCGTCGCCGATGGCTCGTCGTCATCGGCTGGGTGGTCTTTATCGTTGCGGCACAGGTGATCGCCGGTGCGATGGGCGGGGCCTCCTACAAGGACACCTTCAGCCTCCCGGACACCGAGACCGCGTCCGTGGCGGAGGTGCTCGAGGACGCTGGCCTGAACAATCAGAACGGCGTCGCGGGCACGGTCGTGCTCAAGGCCAAGTCCGGGGAGTTCGCCGCGGCGCCTCCGGAGCTGAAGCCGGCCTTCGTCGAGGTGTGCGCCTCGGGCAACTTTGTGGCCCAAATCACATCGCCGTGGGAAACGATCGACTGCTCGAACAGCGATGCCAGCGGACCGGGAAGCGCGACGCTGCTCAACAGCGCGCGCGGCTCGACCACGGCGCTGGTCACGATCATGTGGGAGAACGACCACTTCGAGCCCGAACTGTTCAAGAACGTCTATGACGAGCTGAAGACGCTGCGTAGCGACTCTCTCCAGGTCGAGTTCACCGGTGGCGCCTTCGCCGGTATCGGGCAGAGCGACGGGTCGGGCGTGTCGGTGTTCATCGGCTTCATGGCCGCGCTCATCATTCTCGCGGTGGTGTTCCGCACTGTGGCCGCGACGGTGCTGCCGTTGGCCAGCGCGCTGGTCGCCCTCGTCAGCGGCCTCGGCGTGATCTACATCCTCAGCCATGCCATCAACGTCTCCAACATCACCCCGGTCCTGGCCGAGCTGATGGTGATCGGTGTCGGCGTCGACTACGCGCTCTTCATCGTCACGAGGCATCGCCGCAATCTCCGGCGCGGCATGCCCGTCGCGGAGTCGATCGTGAACGCGGTGAACACCTCCGGGCGGGCAGTGCTGTTTGCCGGCACAACTGTGTGCATCGCCATTCTCGGTCTCATCGCGCTCGGGGTGAGCTTCTTCAACGGCATGGCGGTGGCGACCGCGCTCGCGGTCGGTTTCACCATGATCGCATCACTCACCCTGCTGCCCGCCCTGCTCAGCCTGTTCGGCCTCAAGGTGCTGCCCCGCCGGCAGCGGGCGGCGGTGCGGGCCGGCGACTTCATTGATGACCGCCCGGTTGGTTTCTGGGCGAGCTGGTCGCGGTTCGTCGCCAACCGGCCTGTCATTGTCGCGATCGTCTCGGGCGCGCTGATGATCGTCATCGCGTTGCCGTTCTTCTCGCTGGAGCTGGGTTCCAGCGATCAGGGCAGCGACCCGAAGAGCGCCACGACCCGCGCCGGCTACGACCTGATCGCTTCCGACTTCGGCGTCGGCTACAACTCGATGCTGGAAGCCGTCGTGAGCGGCCCNGGCGCCGCGGACGACGCATACCTGGAACGCGTGTCGAAGGCGCTGTCCGACGTCCCGGGAATCGACCCGGCCAGCATCGGGACCCTGCCGCTGGCCAAGGAAATCGCGTTCGTGACGTTCAAGACGACCACGTCACCGCAGTCGGAGAAGACCTACGAACTGGTCCGGCACCTTCGTTCCACCGTCTTGCCGCCGCTGTACGACGGCACGGACAACCGCATTTACACCTACGGTGAAACGGCGATCAACGTCGACTTCGCCGAGGTTCTCAGCCGGAAGATGCCGGTGTTCATCGCGGTCGTGGTCGGCCTGTCGTTCGTCCTGCTGCTCATCGCTTTCCGGAGCCTGGTCATCCCGTTGACCGCCGCGGTGATGAACCTGCTGGCGGCGGGTGGTTCGTTCGGTCTGGCCGTGGNGATCTTCCAGTACGGCTGGCTCTCCGAGGGTATGGGCGCCGGACCCGGCGGACCGATCGATGCCTGGATGCCGGTCATGCTGTTCGCCATCCTGTTCGGCCTGTCGATGGACTACCAGGTGTTCCTCGTCAGCCGCATGCATGAGGAATGGATACACACCCGTGACAACAAGCGGTCGGTGACGATCGGGCAGGGCGAGACCGGTGGCATCATCACGGCCGCCGCCATCATCATGATCGCCGTCTTCCTCGGCTTCGTACTCAGCCCCGGCCGGCCGATCAAGATTTTCGGCACCGGTCTGGCATCCGCTGTGTTCCTCGACGCTTTCGTCCTCCGGACGATGCTCGTGCCGTCGCTCATGCACCTGCTCGGCAAATCCAACTGGTACCTGCCGAAATGGCTGGACCGCATCACTCCCCATGTCTCGGTCGAACCGGCCGACGAGGTCGTGACGCCCAACCCGGCACCCCTCGCCGTCGACAGCGACTCCGTCGTCGTCGACGACGCCGTGGACGACGACGTGGACGACAACGCCGGACGGGAGCCGGAGCCGGCAAGCTCCTGATCCGCTGCTCGGTAGTGCAGTCCGGCTGCCCCGACCACAGCTTCCCGACTCTCACCGGTCGGGAAGCTGTGGCGGCCGGCCTGATGGCAGCAACACCTCGGCGAACCGGCGAACCGGCGGAGCCACCCGCCGAAGCTCGTTCCCGCCACTGCGCCGCAGGACGAGCCGATCAGCGCCGGCGGTGTGGTAATCGCGGACATACAGGCCCGGTTGGCCGATGATGCCCTCGCAACACGCGACAGTTGTCGTCATCGCGAACAGCCCGGGTGCTCCTGGAGAGGGTGGCAGTGTCCGAATATCAGGTCGTCTCGTTTCTGACCGACTATGGCCTCAGCGATGGTTTCGTGGCGACGTGCCACGGGGTGCTGCTCGGCATCACCCCCAACGTGCGGGTGATTGATATCAGCCATGCTGTGCCACCGCAGGACATCCGGACCGGGGCACGTCTGCTCGCCAGGGTCACGCCGTACCTGCCGAAGGCGATTCATGTCGCGGTTGTCGATCCGGGCGTCGGCGGGCAGCGTCGGCCCGTCGCCGTGGACACCGCCCGCGGCATCTTCATCGGCCCGGACAACGGCCTTCTCGGCTGGGCGGTGGAACGGGCCGGCGGCGCGCTCGCCGCGTACGAGCTCACCAACAGGAAGCTCTTCCGAGAGCCGGTGTCACGCACCTTCCACGGGCGCGACATCTTCGTGCCCGTCGCCGGCCATCTCGCCCGCGGTACCGCTCTGGCCGAGGTCGGGCCGGAAATACCGACAGACTCACTGGTTGCCCTGCCGGCGCCGGTGGAGAGGCTCGAAGGCGGTGAGCTGCTGTCGGAGGTGATCCTGGCCGACCACTTCGGCAATCTTCACCTGGCCAGCGCGGCCGACCGGCTCGATTCCCTCTCGCTGTCGGTCGGCCACCCGGTGGTCTGTGTCACGCCCGCCGGTGAACACAGTGCGACCTACGTCGAGGTCTTCGAGGAGGTCCCGGTGGGTGAGTTGGCCTTCTACGCGGACGCGGTGGGGCAGTTGACCATCGCGGTGAACTCCGGAAACGCGGCGGAACGGCTCGGCGTCAGCACCGGCGAGCTACTCCGGATCCGCCTGGCACCCTGAGCCGCGATGCTCGCAGCCGGGTTTCCGGGCGGCCCGAAGCCGACGCCACAGCCGTGCCTGCCGGGCGTCCCGGCGCTGTCGCCTGGTGCGCGGGGTCGTCGGATGGCGCCGCGGCGGCAGCCGGCGGACGACGGCCGCGCGGGTGCGAAGCACNGCGTGGATGGCCGCCCGGACCGGCACCGGTGGAAGGACCAGGCCGACACCCTCCCGCACCGGCGGCTCGAGCATCGTCGCGACGAACGGCCGGACCAGAGGCGCCAGCGGCCGCGGCAACTGTGACTCGGCCAGCGCGATGGTCGCCTCGCTGATGCGTTCCCCGAGCGGGGAGTAGGCCGCATGGTCGCGCTCCCAGCGAGCAAGACAGACGGCCAGGCCGTCGTAGTCGGCGGGGAGGCCGCGCACGCCCATCCGTTGACCCAGCTCGATATAGAACCGCGCCACGGCGGCGCGCTCGCCCGGGGTAGGTGAACGCCACCCGTACCGGTCCAGCCAGCGGACCAGGGTCACGGCGAGCGACGCGACGGCGTAACACTGATCGCCATCGGTGATGCCCTGCCCGCGATGTGCCCTGTTGACCATTCGCAGGACGTCCCGTCCCACCGGCGAATCGAACCCGTGCTCAAGAAGGTCCCCGAACGTGAGCGAGGTTTCCTCCGCCCGCTCGGCGAGCGCGTCGATCGATCCGACGACGCTCGCCGTGCTCGGTACCGCGAACAGGTGCCAGATCGTCAGCTTGCCGGCCGTCCGGGCATCCCACGGAAACTCGTGGAAGACGAGGAGACGAACGATCTCGAGCCAGTCCCGGTCGGGATCGAGACCCGCGGTGCGGATCGCGCGCCGGCCGGGTCCGCCGCGCCCGCGGCGGTCGCCACTGGGAACGATCACATGGCCGAGTATGGACGGNGTGTCACTACAGATCGGAGAAATGTAACAAACCGGACAGTGGCTCGGCGAGTACGCGAGATACAGGTTGGCAGTCCACGACAGCCGGTTATCAATTTTTGCAGCCTGTGTGGGATGCCCGGTCGGCTGAATTCACCCCCAGGTGGTGATAGAGAAACGGGTGATGGGTGCGCCGGGCTCCTGGGCCACCATCAGTGCGAACCTCTTCTCGGTGGTGTAGACGCAGATCTTGGTACCCGCCCCCACTTCCTCCAGCTTGATGTTTCTCGTCCAGGTGGTCTGGGAGCGGCAGGTCTCGTAGTCGCCACGTTCGCCCTCCAGGATGGCGAGCTGGGAGGTCTCGGTGCCGTAGATGACGTTGCGACTGGTGTTGATGTCCATGTCGGTGACCGCGACCCCGGGCGCCCCCCAGGCGGGAGCGGTGGAGTCGAGATTCAGCCGGGCTCCGGCGAGGTTGAGCGCAACATCGCCGGTGTTCCGGACAGTCGCGTTGGGTGCGGGCTGTGCGGGTGCCGCCTCCGAACCCCAGACTGTGACGCGGAAGGTCGTGCCCAGCCTTCCGTGAGCTTGCGCCACCAGGAGTGCGTATCTCCGTTCGCTGGTGAACACGCAGATGTTGGTGCCGACCGCCAAGTCCACCAGCGCCACAGGCGATTTCACGTAAGTCTGGGAGCGGCAGGTTTCGTAGTCGCCGTCCTGGCCGCCGAGGAGCGCCAGCCCGCTGGCGCCGACAGCATTGGCCTTGCCGCCGCTGGTGGTGGTGATGATGTCGTGAATGGCGTTGTTCGCCTTCTCCAGCGACCCCCAGTCGGGCGTGGCGGAGTCGAGATCCACATGGGCTCCATTGGGGAGCAGGGACGCCTGTCCTGTGCGCCGGACGACCAGCTGCGTCCCAGGCGGTTGAGCGCCTGCGGTCTGCTCCGCAGACGGCAGTGTGCCCGAGGTGGGCTCCTCGGACGGTTGAGTGCCCGACGTCGGCCCCGTGGACGGGCTGTGTGACGGGGCCGGGCCGTGTGACGGGGCCGGCATCGTGGTGGTCGTGGGCGGCGTCCGCGATCCTGTTCTCCCCGCGCCGTCCGTCTGCGTGACGATAATGCCGATGTTCGCGACGAGTGCGCCGAGGATCCCGGCGATTCCGTAGACAGCGTAGCGGCGCCATGGCTTTCGCCGACTTCTCGTCGGGGCCGCCGGCGAGTCCGCCCTGCTGGACGCCGCGGGCCTTGACTCCTCCAGGGCGGACGGTTTTCCGCGTTGGACATCACCTGGACTGAGGTCCAGAGTGTCCGAGATGAAGTCCGTTTCGGACAAGCCGCGTAGCAGCCGGGAGAGTTCCGCTGCCGTAGGTCTTTCCGTGGGGACCTTGGCCAGGCAGCGTTCGATGAGTTGCCAGCTCGGGTCGGACAGCCGGGCGGGTCGCCGGGGGGCTTCGAGGACGTGGGCGANGGCTATGCGTCCGGCGTCGCCCTCGAAGGGACGGTGGCCGGCGAGGAGCTCGTACATCACGACGCCGAAGGCATAGATGTCGATCGCCGCGGTGACGTCTTTCTGGCCGTTGATCTGCTCGGGTGCCATGTAGGGGAGGGTGCCCGGCTGACCTTCCGAGGCAGTCACCCCCGGTAAATCCAGAATACGGGCTATGCCATAGTCGGCGAGCCTGATCTGAATCGGGTCAACCTGCTCCACCAGCAGGTTCGCTGGTTTGACGTCGCGGTGAACCACACCGTGGCCGTGCAGGAAGGCCAAGGCGGCGGCGAGCTGGCGCAGAACCTCGAAGTACCACCCGGCCGGTGGTGGTGCGACCGGCCGCAGCTCGGCGAGAACCCGGGTGAGGTCGCCGCTGTAGAGCGGCATGACGACGGCAGCCGTGGTGTCGTCGGTGACGATATCCAGAGCGTGGACGAGATGCGGGTGGATCAGCTCGGAGAGCAGGTCGAGCTCGCGTTGGAACCGGATCGCCTGCCTGCGATCCGCGAGCAGCTCGGGCCGGATCTCCTTGACAGCGACCTGACGACCACGGTCGTCCTCGGCCCGCCAGACGGTGCCGAAACCGCCCGTGCCGATGCGTTCACGAATGCGGTACCGGCCGATGATCCGGCCGCCCTCTCCAGCCTGGCCGTGCTTGGCATGGTCCGGGCCGTGCCGCTCGGGGCCGTGGATACGGCTGTCGCCCACTCGCCCGGACCACGGCGGCGCGACAGCCACTCCCCGGCTAGCACGCGCCGAGGCCGTCCCCGCCGCGCCGAGATGCGCCAGGCCAGGCATTCCACCCACACGGGCGTCCGCCAGGGCTGCCTGAAACCCCCCGGTCAACCCGGCGACGAGCGAGGGACGGTCCGCCGGGGCGGGTGCCAGCATGGAGCGGAGCAGGTCGGCCACGTCGGCGGGGACGTCCTGGCGGTCCAGCTCGGGTAGTCGCTGGGCGAGCAGGCCGGGCAGATCGCGGTAGGGGGACCTGCCGGTGAGCAGCGTCCACAACGCGGAACCGGCCATGTAGACGTCGCTGGCCGGCGTCCAGTCGAAGCCATGAACCGCCTCCGGTGGCCAGTGCAGACCGGGACCGGTTTCGGTGGCTTCGTCGAGAACGTCGATGCGGGCGTCGGCGAGTGCGATGCCGCCGTCGGGGCGCAGGAGCAGGTTTCCCGGGGTGATGTTCCCGTGGAGTACGTGGCGGGTGTGCATGGCGTCGAGGGCGCCGACGATGGCGGTGCTGGTGGACAGGACGAGGTCGAGGGGGAGTGGGCCGTCGGCGTGCAGGAGGTCGGCGAGGGAGCGTTCCATCCGAGGTGAGACGAGGTAGGCGGTGGCCGTCGGAGGTGACACCGTCGGCGATCAGCGGCACGATCTGCGCACTGGGAGGTAGTTCCCGTAACTGGCGCGTGCGGGCACGCAGACGGTCGAGAGAGGCGCCCTCGAGCCGGGCTTTGATCAGGTGGACGACCACACGCTGGTGATTGTCCACCTGGACGCCCGCGCGGAGCGGGCCGCGGCGGCCGTGGGCCAGGGTCTCCGCGAGTCGATAGCCGGGAACCTCAGTCGCCACCGCAGGCCAGTCCGTCTGTAGTGCCCCCGTTGCACACCCGGACATTGTGCCATCGGGCTCCGCCGGTCAGATCGCGCCGGTATCGCGGCCGCCACGGCCCGAGAGGGATGCGCGGCCAGGGCTCGGCACGATGCGCGTATCCGCGGTGGAGCGTCCAGGGCCGGTGAACGGTGCCACAACCGGGTGACTGCCACGGAAGGTGCGTGGGTGGCCTGGCACCCGCGCGTCGTCGACCGCCGCGGAATTACGGCCGCGGCACCGGAGGTTGTCCGGGGCATGACGACTCTCGGACTCATCGGCAGTGGAAACATCGGCGGAACGTTGGCGCGACTCGCCGTGGCCGCCGGATATGACGTGGTTCTGAGTAACTCCCGGGGGCCGGAGACCCTGGCTGACCTGGTCGCCGAGCTCGGGCCGCGCGCTCGGGCGGCGACATCCGCCGAGGCCGGTGCCGCCGGTGACCTGGTGGTGGTGACCGTGCCGCTGCGGGCCTACCTCGACGTCCCGGTGGAGCCACTCGCCGGCAAGGTGGTCATCGACACCAACAACTACTACCCGCAGCGTGACGGGGTGATCGCCGCTCTTGAAGACGAGTCGACCACCACCAGCGAACTGCTCCAGGAGCATCTGCCGACGTCCAAGGTGGTCAAGGCGTTCAACAACATCTACTTCGTGCATCTCCTGGAACTGGCCCGACCGGCTGGCGCCCCCGACCGCTCGGCGCTGGCGATCGCCGGCGATGACCCGGCGGCGAAGGCGACCGTCACCGGGTTCCTCGACGCGATCGGTTATGACGCTGTGGATGCCGGTCCGCTCGCCGAGGGCTGGCGCTACCAGCGGGACACCGCCGCCTACGCCGGCCTCTACTCCACCGGCGGCTTCCCCGGCGTGGCGCGCCCCGCCGGCCCTGACAGGGTGCGGGCGGCCCTCGCGGCTTCCCGCCGATACGCGGACGTCGCCGGCTGAGGACTCGGTCGACGTGACCGGGGCCGGCCGGTGTGCTCTGCCAGGACGCGTTCCCCGGGCGCACGCGGTGCTGGCCCGGCCTGCGCGCCTCCGAGCGAGCCCTGCCGTATGCGCCGACCTGCATCGTCTCGACCGTTCCGGGGTCAATACCTCGAACCCCCCGGGGAGGGATCCGCGGGGGACCGACGCGCAGGGCTGGCGGAGGAGCTCCGGGTGGCCGCGGCCGACACGGCGACGGTACGGTCTGGGCGCCAGCATCGGGTGTCGACGAACAGGACGGGACACGCGGGGCCACCGGCCGGCATGTCCGGCGGATCGGTTTCCGCCGGTCAGGTCGAGGAGTAGCTGTGGGCCCGTTGTCGCTGCAGGATCTGATCGATTCCGAGGAGTTCGCGCTTGATCATGCCGGCCTCGCCGTGCTGCCGTCCGAGGTCTGCATCCGGCTGTTGGGCACGGTGCCGGTCGGCCGGGTGGCCTTCGTGTCGGACGGCGAGGTCGTCCTGCTGACCGTCAACCACGCGGTGGACGGCGACAGTGTGGTCTTCCGGTCGGCTGTCGGCTCCAAGCTGTCGGCGGCGGTGAACCACGGCTCGGTCTCCTTCCAGGCCGACTGGTTCGACCCGAAGACCAGGGCGGGGTGGAGTGTCCTGGTCACCGGCGTGGCCAGCGCCGTCGTCGACGGTGCCCAGACCTCGGCGCTGGAGCGTCTCGGCCTGGAGCCCTGGGCGGACGTCGTCGAGCGGCCGTACTGGATCCGGATCGTTCCGCGTTCGGTGACCGGGCGGGCGGTCGTGCGCTCGGAGAGCTGACCTTCGACCCGGCCCCGCGCTGGTGAGCCGCCACCGCGGGGATGCTGGGCGGAGGCCGGGCGGTCCTGCCGACACCAACCGCGGGGGCCCGCTCCACCTCGGTCACGCACGCCTATGTGGCGAGGCGCGGTCTGACGCCGTGGCGTCACCTCAGCGCGCGCCGGGCCTTGGTTGTGGCATTTTCGCGCCCAGTCGCAGCGCGAGTACGTACCCGGTCAGGACGATGAGGTGGAGAAGGAAAAGCCAGAAGCCGACCGCGACGGCCGCGCCCACCGGATAGAAGCCACCGAACGGGGCGCCGAGATCCAGGGTGAACGACAGGAAGAGGACGAAACCCTGCACGAACCCCGCGACGAAGGATCCGGTCGTTCCCGCGGCGCACAACGTCGCCGGCCAGGCCGGCCGGCCCGGGCCGACAACCCGGTAGACAAAGGTCAGCGTCGCGGTCAGTACCAGCCAGTCGACCGTGAACGCGACGACCACGCCGAGAGCCGCCGACAGGCCGCTGTCGGCGAACAGCCGCGCGAGTACCGGCGTCACGAGCAGCACCGGAAGCAGCAGCACCGGCGCGGCGGCCAGAAGCGGCAGCACGCTGAGGCGGCCGCGCCATCCGACCAGATCCTCACGCTGTCCGGCGAGCCGCACGAACGCGCGACGCAGCCCTTCGCCGTAGAACGTGGCTGGTAGCGCCGCGCCTGCCACGACCAGCGGCGACATCGTCGTCGCGGCCTGGAAGGCCGTGTCGACGACCGCGGGTGCGCCCAGACCGACGGGCAGGGCCTCGGCCAGCGAGCCGCCGAGCTCGCGGGTGCGCGGTTCGCCGAGCAGCACGCTGATCAGGCTGATCGCGACCAGCACACCCGGGACCAGTGCGATCGCGGCATAGTAGGTGACCCCGGCGGACATCAGCGCAAGGTCGTGGCCGCGCAGGCCGTCGGCGACCTCCCGACCCAGCGCTACGGCCTGCCGGGCCACTCTTGCCGGCGCACCTTCCACACCGACAGCGTCCACAGAGGACGGCCGCCCCGCACGGTGTCTGCGTCGGGTTCGGTGTGGGAACAGCAGTTGATCTGCTGCTCGGTCAGCCGGTGCCCGCCGGTGGTGGCTCGTTCGAGGCCGGGTAAGCCGAGGTCATGACCAGTGTGACGTCCTCCGGCTGGACCTCGCGCCCGTCGGGGTCGAGGAAGCCGACGCGGACCGGGCGGTCGGTGCCGGTGACCCGACGCAGCACGCTGGGCCCCTCCGGGTGGGGTAGATGATCGTCGCCCCACTGCTGCAGTGCGGTCAGGACCACGTGAAGCTCGCGGCCCGCCGGCGTCAGGTGATAGCCGAAGCGGGGGCGGGCGCCTGGCTCCTGATACGGCTCGCGCCGCATGATCCCGTACTCGACCAGGGTGGCCAGGCGATCGGTCAGCACGTCGGGAGCGATGCCCAGGCTGGCGCGGAACTGGCTGAACCTGGTCGCTCCGAGGAAGGCGTCCCGCAGGACCAGCAGCGTCCAGCGTTCTCCGAGCACGCCCAGGCTGCGCGCGATCGAGCAGGTCGAGTCGGGCACCTTCGGCATCGGCCCATGATATCTAAGTTGGCCATTCATATCCAGCCTGCTAGGTTGTAGAAACCTACCCAGGAGGAACTATGAAGATCGCTGGAAGGACCGCCCTGGTCACCGGGGCCAACCGAGGCTTCGGGCGTCACCTGGCCGAGCAGCTCCGAGACCGGGGCGCCACCGTCTACGCGGGTGCCCGCAACCCGGCCACCGTTGATCTTCCGGGGGTCGTCCCGATCGCCCTGGACGTGACCGACGCCGATTCGGTGGCCGCTGCCGCAGCAGCGACCGACGGCGTCTCCGTGGTCGTCAACAACGCCGGTTCGTCGACCGGCTCGTCGCTGTTGACGGGGCGGATCGCCGACATCCGGCTTGAGATGGACACCCACTACTTCGGGACGCTGGCCGTGATCCGGGCTTTCGCCCCGCGGCTCGCCGAGCACGACGAGAGCTGCGTCCTGAACGTGCTGTCGGTGCTCTCGTGGCTGAGTTTTCCGCAGACAGGCGCATACTGCGCCGCGAAGTCGGCCGAGTGGTCACTGACCAACGCGCTGCGCCTGGAACTGGCGGCGCAGGGGACCAGGGTGAGCTCCCTGCACATCGGCTACATGGACACCGACATGACCGCGCACATCAGTGCGCCCAAGAGCGATCCGGCGGTCATCGCCAAGATCGCACTCGACGGCATCGAAGCGGGTGCACCCGAGATCGTCGCCGACGAGACCAGCCGGCAGGTCCAGGCAGGGCTCTCCGCGGGTGTCACCGGCCTCTACCCGTCGGCCGTCTGAGGGCGCCGGTGGTGCGACCGGACGTCGCGCCGAGGCGCCGGGTCCGTCATCTCGGCTGCCGTGGCACGATGGCGGGCCACGGCAGCCGTGTTCGCGCATCTGACGGAGCAGTAGCTGCGCCGGCCGTTGCGCGACACGTCGACGAATGCCATCTCGCACGTCGCGTGTCTGCAGCGCCCGAGCCGGTCCGCCCCGCCACCGCAGATCACCTGAGCCAACCCCGAGCTCGTGATCGCTTTGATCCGCGCCACGACGCCAGAATCAGGCAGCCGGTAATGCAGGTGCGGACGCCCGTCATGCGCCGAGATATACGGCGAGCCGGTTGATTCCGCCAGCAGGTCGTTGACCAGGCCGTGGAGCCGGTCGTCCGACGGCAGGCCGAAACACGCGCCCAGTCGGTCGGCCCAGCGCAGCAGGTCCGTTCGCGCGGCGTCGTTGTCGAGTTCCGCCCCGACCACCGCGTGGCCCNGCAGAACCGCCCGCACCAGATGCGCGGGTGCATTCCGCTCGAGATTTGCCAGGTCAGCCGCCAGGTGAGCCCCATGCATACTGTAATGGTTGAATTGCACCTTGCCAGTCCAGCACTCTCGGAGGTGCCGTGCAAGACGCGCCTATCGTCAGAGGAGCTGAGTTCGTGACGGTGATGCATGCGACGGCCGCCGGCACCCTGCGGGGCGAGATCCAGAAGATGGCCGGCTCCGTCTTCCGGCACGAGGCACTGCGGAACGACTTCTACGAGAGGTGGACGACTCGGCCCCTGCCAGCGGAGGAAGTCAGGGTGTTCGCCGTGGAATACCTGACCAGAACCATCAGGACGAGCGAGATGGTGGCGCTGTCCGTAGTGAACACGGCAGACCGTGCCGCACGGGTCGAATGCGTGAAGAATCTGTTCTCCGAATATGGCGGGGGTGACCCGGAGAAGGTGCGGACCAGCGGGTTGTCCAGGGAGCCCTGCTGGCGCAGGAATGGCTGGCGTACTCGATGATGGTGAGGTTGTACGAGGGCGTTCGCAACTACAAGAGCTACTACAGCTCCGAAGAGGAGTTCCACGAGCACTGCGAGTACTTCTACGTCCACATCGGGGAGGCGGAGAAGGAACACCGGATCCAGGCGGTCGAGTCCGCCGCCCCCCAGGTGTGCGCCGACGCCACCGACCTTGCCCGGGTCCAGGCCGGCTTCGACGGCTTCCTCGACCTGACCGTGCACTACTGGCGGGGCGTGGTCGCCCGGATGCGCGCGGCGGGTGACCTGAGGGGTGACCTCGCGGGTGGCCTGGAGATCCGAGCCCATGCGAACGCGGTGCCCGCTGCTCGGGCCCGCTAGCGACACCGGCCCGTGGGACCCGAGCCGCGACCCGCAACGCCGCCGCCAGGACGGCGCCCGCCGCCAGGACGGCGCCCGGGGCCGGTGGGTGCCCGCGGGCCTCGTGCTCGCCCAGGTCCTGAGCCTGCAGTGCGGCGCCGCGGTGGCCAAGAACCTGTTCCCCGCCGTGGGCACCACCACGACCGTCCTGATGCGCCTGTGGTTCGCCGCGCTGCTCCTGCTCGCCCTCGCTCGGCCCAACCTTCGAGTGATCTGGGCCAGGGGCATACGTCCGATAGCCGCACTGGGCTGCGTCCTCGCGGCCATGAACATGGCGTACTTCCAGGCCGTCGCCNTCCTACCCCTCGGCATCGCGGCCGTGCTGGAGCTGCTCGGACCACTCGCCGTGGCGACCGTGATGTCGCGGAGCCGGGCAGACATCCTCGCAGCGGTACTGGCATTCGGCGGAATCACACTGATCGCGTTTCCCAGCGGAGCCGGCGTCACTGTCGCGGGCCTGGCACTGGGCCTGCTCGCGGCGATGCTGCGCGCCTCCTACGTCCTGCTGACCGGGCACATCGGGCGCCGGACCGCGGACCTGTCAGGTCTCGCCGTCGCGCTCCTCGTCGGCGCGTTGGTCTTCACGCCGTTCGCCCTGGCTTCTGGGCGCATCGACCGCCTCGGTGATCCGAGGAACCTGGCTCTGGGCCTGCTGGTCGCGGTTCTCTCCTCGGGGCTTCCCTACACGCTCGATCTGCACGCACTGCGGAGAACCAGCGCCAGAGTCTTCGGTGTCCTGCTCTGCCTGGGCCCGGCGGTCGGCGGCATCGTCGGCTATCTCCTGCTGGGGGAGCAGCTCAGCCCTCGGCAGGTGATCGCGGTTCTGCTCATCACCACGGCCGCCCTCGTGGTTTCCCGTCCGAAGGACGCCACTGCAGGCCCACCGCACTCCGTCACCGTGAAGACCTGACCTGACAGAGATCCGGTCGTTCTGGGCTGTGCAGCGGACCGGGCTGCTGCCCGTCACCTCAAACGGGTTGGAGGCATTGGGTCATCTTGTGTCGCTCGTCGAGCAGACCACCGGGATCGACGTCGCAGTACTCGACGCAGGCCCGGACGAGCACGGGCTCACGGTGCGCGACCCGCTCCGGAACTCGGTGTTCATCGGTGTGGCGCGTACCGACCGGCCGATGCGGCAGCGCAGCACCCTCGCCCACGAACTGGCGCATGTCCTGTTCGAGGACTGGTCGCCCGCCGCGGAAGGAACCTGGAGCGAGCGTCGACCAGAGGAGGTACGAGCGGACGCCTTCGCCCGGCACCTGCTCATACCCGTGGAAGGGCTGCGGGAGTTCCTCGGCGACCGCGGCCCGCAGGACATGGACCTTGCGCTGCTTTCACAGGTGACGCAGCGTTTCCTGGTATCCACGCCGATCGCCGCGATCGCCTTGGAACAGGCTGGATACATCACGGAAGCCGTGAAAGCGCAGTGGCGAGCTGTCGCCACGCCGTGGCTGGCAGCGCGGTTCGGCTGGATCGACCAGTACCGTGCCCTGCAGGCCGAGTCCGACCGGCGTCGGGCTCCCCAGCGGCTCCTCGCGCGCGATCAACGGCTATCTGGAACACGTTGTCTCCGCGCAGGCTCTGGCTACGCTCCGCGGGGTCGACGTCGCAACCGTCGAGGCGGAGCTCCGCGAAGCGGGCATCGAAGCAGGAGAGCCACCCCGGGCGTGGACTGACAGTGCCGACCTGCCGACCTGCCGGACGTCGATGGTGGAGGGCCAGAGCCACGCCGCCGGGCATGCTCCGGCCCGCCCGTCTCCGGCCGCCTGGCAGGGCCGCCGATTGGTGGCCGAGGCAGAGCGCGCGGGGTCTGCGGCGAGACCGACTGCCGGGTGATACCCGGCCGCCAATCGGTTGCCGATCATCACCAGTGGCACAAGGACGCTCCCTGCGGTCTTCTGGTGGCGTACAACCCTGCCCATGGTCGACAACGGGGATGCGCGTCGGCAGGCCGGCCGGCGGCGGCTGTGGCTCTTCGTCGGGCTCAGCGTGGCCGGAGCTGCCGCCGCTGTGGCAGGGGTCTTCCATCTGCCGGACCGGATGTACGAGGGGGAGGAAGCCCACGCGGCGTTGCAGGGCGGGTTGCTGACCGTGGCTGCGGCGTTCGTCGCCGTAGCCGGGGGGCTGATCGCGTTGGACGAGACCGGGCAGGCGAACGCCGAGGTACGACGGGCGAACCGAGACACCCATGTCCGGGAGCTGTACGTCGCGGCCATCGGCCTTCTCGGCGGGGACGCCATCGATAGCCGGCTCGGAGGAATCCACGCCCTGGAACGAATCGCGGGGGACTCACCCGAAGATCAGCGCACCGTCCGGGAAGTGCTGTCCGCGTTCGTCCGGGAGCACGCCCGTCCGCCGGCGGCCCCGGGCCCTGACCAGCCAGACGGCGTGCCGGCCACTGACGTCCAGGCTGCGCTGGTCCTTCACTCCCAGCCACCACGCCGCCAGCTCAGCTGACCTCTCCTGCGCCCGCGCGCGCTTGTACCGGTCCAGCGCCTGCGCCGTCCGCAGCCCGTAGCGGACCTGCCGGTCCCGGCCGCCCTTCCCGTGCACGAGCACTACCCGGCGCTGCTCGTCGATGTCCGCCTGCCTGATCCCGGCGAGCTCCGCGCGGCGAAGCCCCGTGTCTAGGAACAGGCGGACGATCGCATGATCGCGCTTGTCCTGGAACGACTTCCCCTTCTCCAGGCTTTTGATCAGCATCTTCAGGTCGTTCTCGGACATGACCGGCACGAGGATCTCCGGTACGGGCGGTGTCGACATCCGCGCCATCGGCGAGACCTCGATCTCGTCCTCCTCGACGCACCAGCGGAAGAACTGCTGCAACGCCCGGTATCGGTTGTTCACCGTGGAGGGGGACTGCCCGCGCTCCNGCAGGTCCGCGAGCCACCGTTCGATGTGCGTCCGGTGGACGTCGCGCGCTCCGGTCACGGTGGCCTCGTCGGCAAGGAACTCGTGGAGCAGGGCCGCGGCCTCGATGTAGGTCCGACACGCTGGTCACTCTCGCCGGCCGCCCGCAAGGAGATCAGCCAGGAGCCGAGCAGGGAGCCGAAGGACCCCCGCCCGATCTTGGCTACGCGCTGTTCTGGATTCGTCACACAGTGAAAGTTATCCGATGGCACCAACGACTAGCGCGTAGCGAGCGGAGGGACGAGAGGGTGGGAACCGCTGCGGCGTAAGGGTTTGTGCACCCAACTAGCACTAATGCGAACCTAAACCTGCAGGTCAACGGCCCGGCGGTGTCCATCGAACCCATCCACGCGAAGATCCGTAGCGCCGGCTACAGCGGCAACACGAACGCCAGGAAAACTGGCTGACGGCCGGCTAAGGCAGCAGAGTGAAGGCGGGGACGTGGCTTGGACGGACCACGCTGAAGTGGCGGCGATCCAGCGTGGCGACGTGCACCGCCTGGAACCTCTCGGCGACCGCGACGACGAAGGCGTCGGCGGTGCCCAGGGGCAGACTCGCATACCGTTCGACCAGAGCCGCGGCCCGATGGGCGTCGGCAGGTGTGACGGGCGCCAGCTCGTAGACACCGTCCGCCACGTCGCGCAGAANGTCGGCCTCGGCCTTCGCTCCGGCCCGGCTGAAGAGCATGTAGCCGATCTCCGAGAGGAGCGGAGCTGGGAGCAGAAGTGGCCCGGGAAAGTTCTGGAGCAGGTCGACGCACTGCCGGTGGTGATCGTCCTTGCGGTTGGCGACCGCCACCACCGGGCCGGTGTCGACGACGATCACGCGGTGCGGCGCCCCTCGGCACCCCACACGTCGCGTACGACTTCCTTGGTGCGCTCGCCCAGATCCGGCTCACCGTCGAAGACGGCGGTCGTGCGGAACCGGCGACGGGGGCGCTCGCCGTGCTCGGCTGCTGCCCATTGCCGCAGCAGCTCAACGGCTTCGGATAGCCGGTCTTCCGGCAGCGCGTCAAGCAGCCGGTGTGCTTCCTCGCGCACGGTCATGCATCCAGTGTAGGAGCCGTGCCCACCGCTGGCCCTGCTACCGACGTGGTCTCCGTCCCGGGAAGTCCGGCATCTCGTTGAGACCCAGCGGTCACAGGCACCCACAGACCCGGCAGCACCCACTGCTGCGGTCGGTGATTTCGATCTTGCGAGGCGGTGGACGAACCCGAACCCGCGGGCCTCTGACCGGGTCCTGCGTGTGGACGTCTTCCAGNTCTCGGGGCCGCGTGCGAACCTGCTCATGCAGGTCAGAGGCTTGATCACGCTGGCTGGTGCGCCCGGCAGGGATCGAACCTGCGACCCAGTGCTTAGAAGGCCCGATTCGATCACTGCGGCGGCGGGACCCGCACAGGTCGCGATGTCCACCGGCGTCCATAGTCGTCCGCCGATGTCCACGGTCGTTGCTACAGGCGCTGCTACACCAGGCCGGATGGACCGGTGCCGCCGACAACCCGCCGAGGAGCAGCAAATCCGTAGTTACATCTGGATCTTCAGTGGAAATCCGCGGAAGTCCACTGCGTTTCGCTGGCCTCGCGCGTTCTGTCGGGCAGCGTCTGCCAGCATCCACCCTTGTCAACTGCGGGTGACGTCTTGGTGGTCAGGGGTGGGGTCAGTGTCGACGGTCTACCGACGGAAGATCGTCGGCGTTCCCGCTCGCGGAGTCCACGGTGGCCAATTGAACTTCTTCTAAGTGATGGGCTGGGCGCTTCCGACGAGTATTGCCTCGGCTATTGACCTCAGTAGAGGTATTTCCTTGTGTAGGCTTTTGGCGTGATAGAAGGGCCGATATCTCGGAAGTTCGTTGTTTTTAGAGTGTACAATCGCATTTCGTGTCTTGTAAATGCGCCTCGCTAGCAGAGTGACCACCCTTGACTCTTCAGTTCCATCGAATGGCACGACATCTCCATCGGAGAAGTCTACCTTATTGTTCTTATAGTGATGAATAGAGTTTCGATCAAGTGACCCTACGGCGTCCATGAGATCCGAGATATTCACGTACTTCGTGAGTACGAGTTCTAGGGCTCGCTGTTCGTTCATGGGGGCCGCATCCTCGCGCTGCTCGCGCGTCAGCTTCGATACGAGTTTTACCAGCTGAGATATATCGCGTTCACGATTCGAGGAGAACCCGGGAGCCTGAATCTTTTTCCGTACCTGCCGGACGACATCCTCGCTGTATATCTGCTCAAAAAAATGTTCAGCGATGTGGTAGTAGCTCAAAAAACTAATCATCGGCTCATTGGCTGCAACCGCCAGTAGATAGTGGTGAACTAGGTCCCTACTAAGAAGCACGCAAGTATCTGGACTCGCTCCCAGTTGATGCAGGCGAGGTGGGGATCGCCGAAGAATCCCATGACG
>NZ_LRTK01000113.1 GCF_001636565.1 Frankia sp. EI5c | reverse complement strand
GCGCGGGAGTGCCGATCGCGCGCCTGAAGGGCTCCTTGTGTCTCCTGCCGAAACGTCTTGACGACCACGGTGGCGCAGGGGCCGCAACCCCTGCGGGCGAAGGACACGCAAAGCNCTTCAGTCGCTGTCGGCGAATCCTCGCGGATCCGTGGCGCGGGGGTNGGCGACGGGTGTTGCGGGGCCTGTGGGTGCTCTGAAAGCCCTGGTAGCGCCGTTGCGGCGAGGTCTGCGGGCGGCCGGCGGCCCGGCCAGTCGCACTTCTGCGGGTGGTCGCCGGCCCGGGTGTCCGCGGGCGGGATCGGGACCGTCGAACGGGCGGGACGGTGGGGTCCCGGTGCCGGCCCGGGGGCGCCGCCGGCCGGGCCTCACGGCCGGCCCGACGGCCGGGATGTCCCGTCTGATCAGACGACTGTGTCACCCGAGGCCGGCTTGGTGCCGGGCTGTCGCCCGAGGTGCGGCTTGACATCCGGCTGTCATCCGCGGCCCGGCGCCGTACCGAGCTGTCATCCGCGGCCCGGCTTGGTACCGGGCTGTTATCCGAGGCCCGACGCCCGGGTATTTGCGGCGGTGTATCGGCGGTCCGCTCCGCTATCGGATGCCGGACAGGTGAGTCCGCCCGTTTACTGCCTGTCCATACTGACACGGCCGGAACCGGACGACCACGGACGGCGTCGGTGGGAGATACTTGGCGCATCGCGTCGTGGGGGGGTGCTGAATGCCGCGGGTCGGGCTGGAGCCGGTTGCGTTCCTGAGCTACGCGCACCTCGACGACGTCCAGGGCAGCCGTGTCACGAAGCTGCGGGTTGACCTGGAGCAGGAGCTCTACGAACGCTCCGGGCAGCACATCAAGATTTTCCAGGACCGCAGCGACATCAAAGCTGGCGACGTCTGGAGAACTACGCTCGAGACCGGGCTCAGTCAGGTGCTGTTCCTGCTGCCGGTGGTCTCCCCGGCATTCGTCGCCAGCGACGAGTGCCTTCGGGAGTTCACGCAGTTCCTGGCACTGGAACGGGCTGAGCGCAACAAGCGCGGCGCGCGCCGGCGGATCATACCCATCTACTGGGCCGAGATCGATCTGCCCGGGCTGCTCGCCGAGGCCGAGGAACGTAATGACACCCGGCGCGCCGAGATGCTCCGGGTCCTGGCGGATCGGCAGCACCACGATCTCAGGTTGCTGCGCAACCAGCGCCGCACCTCAGGGGCCTACGTTCGGGAGATCGGCCGGCTCGCGAAGATCATAAAAGACCTGTTGCCCGAGCCGCCGAGCCTGCGGAGCCGGTTGACGGCGAAGGCGGCAGCCGCGTTCGGCGGGCGCGGCCGGCGCGGTGCCGCGGCCGGCACCGTTCTCACGCTGGTCGTGCTTCTCATACTGCTCGCGCTGGGAGTTCTGCCTCCCGGGGGCGATGGTCGGCACGTCACGCCGATGGACGCGGCCGACAGCACCCCGTGCGGTGTGAGCACGTTGCTGCCGGTGCGCTCCCAGCAGCAGGCAGCCATCCCCGGAAAGATCCAGTGTGTCGGCATCCGCACTGATCTGCCCGGCACGTTCAGCCGGGCCGATACGCAGGCCGGTGGCACAGCGCCGCCGGCCGCGCCGGCCACGGACGGCCCGCTGACCAGCGCCGCCGAAGCGAGTACCGAGGCCGTCTGGCGGCAGATCGTCAACGAGAACAAGCGGGTGGCCCGGGAAAGCGGTGCGGACACCAGGTACCTGACGGTCGTGCTGGCCGGGCACCTCAGCACCGGCGAGTCGACGGATGCGGTGGACAACGTCGAGCTGCTGACCGCGCTGACCGCGATGCGCACGTTCAACGCCCGGCAGGACGGAGACCTGCGGATGCGGTTGTGGGCGGCGAATTTCGGCGGGGACGGGGAGTTCGCCCTCCNGTCCGCAACGAAGATCGCCGAGAAGGCCGCGGACAGTGGGCCCGTCATTGTCGTCGGACTCGGTCAGACCCGGGCCAACTCGGAGGAGGCGATCAAGAGAATCGGCCTGGTCGACGACGGCGGCCGGTTCGACGTCTTCTCCGGCGTCACGATGATCGCGGCAACCCAGTCCGGGACGGAGCTGACCGGGCAGCCGGGATACTTCAGGATCGGCGCCTCCGACGACCGGCAGGCCGAGATGGGCCTTTCCTGGACGCCGCTGGCCCAGCTCGGCCGGGTCGTGCCCTTCATCGTCTACGACCAGGCGGATGCCTGGGGCCTGAGCATGTTCAACGCCTACTCCCACAAGCTGGCCAGCCCGGAATACAGGTCCCGCTTTTCCGGCACACCGTTCGACAGCCTCATCAAGGACCGGGTGATCGCCTACTCGACGAGTAAGGACCCCGGCGAAAGTCGGCCGCTGACGAAGGCCCTGGTCAACTCGCGGGAGCAGATCTGTTCGGACAACCCGGTGGAGAACGGGCAGGAGGTCGTCGGCGCACCGCGGCTGATCATCTTTGCCGGCCGCGCGGAGGATCTCCCCGGGTTGCTCGACCATCTCATGACGCTGCCCGTTGAATGTCGCCGGAACATCCACGTACTGGGCGGGGACGCACTCGCCGACCTGCGCGACGAGCAGGCCTGGGACAGCGTCCGGAGATTCCTGGAACGAGATTCGGACAGCCGGCCGAAGCTGCTGTTCTCGGTTTTCGGCCCCGAAGACCAGAAATCCGCGTCGGTGCTGCGTGACGCCGGGCTCATCGCCGACTTCACCCCGGCGGAGAAGGAGTTCTCCGCGGTCCGCGACCTGTTGCCGAAGATGGACCGGGACGAGTTCGCGACCTTCCCGGACTCGGCGGCCTGGGCCCTGTACGACGCGGTCAGCCTCGCGGGTGAGGTCGCCGAACGCGTGGAGGCCTGCCAGACGCATCCTTCGGCCGATGACGGGTGCGCGGATCTGAAGGCCGAAGCCGACCGCGTCCGCGGGAAGGCCCGGGAGCATCCGGAGCGCTTCGACGGCTTCGATCTCTACGCGGGACTCGTCGAGGTCTACCAGGGCCGGCGGGACTTTCTGGGGATCACCGGGCGCCTGCATCCCGAAGCCCCCGACTCCCCGCGCACGCCTTCCCCGGAGGGAGAGGCAGGAGCGGGGATGGACCCGACCGAGAAGCTGATGCTGGTCTACGAGCTCTCGGCGACGACGTCGAATCCGCGCCTCACGTTCAGCTGCGCTATCCCGGCATCGAGGGCCGGCGCGCCGGTGAGCACCCGCTGCGACGACCGGGATCTGCGCACGGGGGCGCCCTGACCGCGGTCCGGAGTCGCCGGGCCCGGAGCCGTCAGTCCTCGTCCTGGGGGGCGAACCGGGCCAGCGCGGCCACCGACGGCACCAGGTAGTAGGCGCCGCTCACCGGTGCGGTGTAGCGGGTGAGCGCGTCGCGCAGACCGTCCTCGGTGGCACCGGCCATCCGGCGCAGCATGATGTCCAGGATCCGCTGCTCGCGACTGAAACCGACGAACATCGTCCCGTGCTCGGTGACGGTGCCGTAGGCGGTGTTCCGGCGGAAGATCTTCAGTTCCTCGCCGTCCTCCTCCACCACCGTCCGCGAGACGTGCGAGGTCGCCGGCATGACATCCTCGTCGAGCTCGACGCTGTCCGCCCTGGTCCGCCCGATGACCCGTTCCTGCTCGTCGACGGCGAGGGCCTGGAAGCTGTCCGAGTCGTGCCGCCACCGCTGGAACAGCAGCACGCTGGCACCGGCGCCCGGGCCGTCCCCGACCACGGCGACACCCGGCGCCACCAGGAGCGACGGGTTCTCCGTGCCGTCGATGAAACCGGTCAGGTCGCGGTCGTGCTCGTACACCCAGCCGGTGACCTCGCTGGCCACGGAGGCGACGCCGGTGAGGGCCGCGATGACGTTGCGACTGTTGTTGAACACTATGGTGCGGTCGCCGCCGGCGATCCACGCCCAGGCGTCGCGCTGGGTGGCCGGCATCTGGAAGCCGTCGGCCCCGATGATCGGCTCGGTGAAGCTCCGCACGCCGGCGGGCGTGTCGTCCGGCGCGACCTGCGCCCACAGTTCCGGCCGGAAGCCGACGACGAGGTTCACCCCGCCGCCGGTCGACAGCGGGCCGGTCAAGCTCGCGACCGCCTTGACGAGGTCGGCGGCGGAGGCGCCCGGCTGGAGCGAGAACTCCAGATAGCAGTGCTCCGGAGCCCCGAGCCCAAAGATCCCCGGTTGCGTCACCCGCCGCCGTCCTTCCCGACCTGTGCGACCGACTTCCTGACCTGTCCGAGCTGTCCGAGCTGTCCGACCCGTCCGAGTCTGGGCATGCGCCTGGGCGCGCGCCGTGCCAGAGATTACACAGGCGCCAGACCCGGACAGGCCGTTTCCCAGCACCAGCCGGCCCCCGGCCCGCCTTACTCGGATGCGCCGGCCGGCGGCGGCTCCGGCTCGGGCTCAGGTGGCGGCGGTGGCGTGGTCTCGGGTGGCGGTGGTGGCGTCGTCGGGTCGTCCCCAGGCGGGCCGTCCGTAGACGGGCCGGGGTCCGGGCCGGGGCTGTCCACCGTGGCGTGGTCCTCCGCGGAGGAGGTGCCGGCCGCGTTCGTCGCCTGGATGGTGATCCCGTAGGTCTCACCGGGCTGGCCGGTCACGCTGAACGAGGTGCCGGGGTCGCTGGTGCTGCCGCCGTCCGTGACCTGGCCGTCCGGGCCGGTGCGGAGGACCCGGTAGCTCTCGACGTGGGTGTTCGACGGGAGCGTCCAGGACCAGGTGATCTGGGTCGCGACGACCGAGCGGGTGATGTCGACCGGGTCCGGGGCGGTGCAGCCCATGCCGGTGACCGGGTCCGAGACCGCCTTGCCGGCCGGGCCCGTCGCGGTGACGGTGACCGAGAACAGGCGGCAGTCCTGGGTGCTGAAGTGGATCCGGTCGGCCGCCGGCTGCACGCTGTAGCCGCCAGCTCCGCCCTCGGCCGGGTAGGACCAGTCGTAGGTGACCGATCCGTCCGACACCGGGTGGTCGACGGCGACATCGAAGCCGAAGCCGTCGACGTTCTCCACCCTGAGAACCGGTGCTGGGAAGTCACACGGCTGGTCCGCCCGCGGGTCGAGCGTGTACGGGGCGGACGGGGTGGTGGTCCCGCTGGCGGCGTGGGCGGTCAGGGTCACGGTGAACGGCTCGCACGAGCCGTGCGGGATCACGTCGAACGACGTCGCGGAGACCGCCTTCACCTCGACGCTCTTCTCGGTGGCGGCGAGCTCGAAGCGGGTCGTGGGCGCGCCGCCCGTCCCGGCCTTCGCTGTCACCCGCCAGCGGCCGTCGGCGGCGGTCACCGTCATCGTCGGGACGCCCGGTGCGCCGTCACCGACGATCGTGACCGGCTGGCTGGCGCGGCTGGTGTTCCCGGCCTCGTCGGTCACGGTCACCGACACGGTGAACGTGCTCCCCGGCGCTGCGGACTCGTAGACGTGGGTGACGCTCGCCGCGGCGCCCGGGCCGCCGGTCGTGGTGCCGTCACCGAAGTCGAAGGAGTACCCGGTGATCGGCGCGGCAGCCGCCGTGGACGTCGACGCGTCCGCGGTGACCCGCAGCGGTGTCTCGCCGCTGGCCGGAGTGACGGCCAGGCGCGCGATGAGCAGGTCGTCGGGAACCGGGGCCGGCGCGTCCGTGGCCGGGGGGCCCGTGCCGTCACCGGGGGAGGGCGCGGCGGCGCGGTCGACCGTGATGCGCACGGCGGGCGCGGCCTGCCGGCCGTCCGCGAGGACCGCGTGCGCGACGACCAGGTAGTCGCCGGGCTGTGACCACGCGTGGCTGGTCTGCCCTCCGCTGCCGGTGGTCCCGTCGCCGAAGGACCAGGTCGCCCCCGCGACGCGGGTGCCGTCGCGGGCCGCGAGCCGAAGTGTCACCGACCGGCCGATGCCCACCCGGACCGCGGACACCTGGATTGTGACCTCGGGGTTGGTGACCGGCGGGGTGTCCTGTGTGGTCTTCGCCCGGGTGATCTGTGGTGACGGCTGGGCGGCCGGCACCGGAGCGGCGTCCGGCCCGGTGCCGGTGTCGCCGGTGTCGCCGTCACCGGCGCCGCTGTCGCCGTGCCCCGCCGGGCCGGTGGTGACCCCGGCGCCCGGTCGATCCGGGTTGTACTTCTCGATCACCCGGATCGCGCCGTCCAGGTGGATCGCGCCGGCGCGGAAGCTGGACGGGTCGTTGAAGAAGATGAACGGTCCCTGCGCGACCAGCTCGAACCGGGTGCCGGCGGGCAGCACCTGCGGCCGGGCGACGACCCGGCGCGCCGCGACGTCGAGGACGATGACCTGCCCGGCGGTGAAGTCGGGGATGAACACCCGGCCGGCCGCCTCCCGCGGCTGCCCGAGCTCGTGCCCGGCCGCGGCGAGGTCGACCACGGTGTCGCAGCTGCCCGCCGTCAGGTCGCTGATCACCAGCGTCCCGCTGCGGCCACTGGCGGCGTACACCTCTGGCCTGGCCACGCCGCCCACGACGACGACCGAGCTGTCGGACGGCGGGGCGTCCAGGCAGGTGCCGGCGGCTGGCGCGCCGTTCTCGCCGAGGGGCCGCACCGTGCGCCCCGCCCGGTCGACGACCGCGGGCCGGCCGCCCACCAGCACCAACTGGCTTCCGCCCGCGGCGGCGGCGGGCGTGCTGGCCTTGCCGCCGCGCGCGTCGAGCCGGACGATGTCGCCACTGCCGGGGTCGAACAGCCAGAGCCGGCCGGCGCTGTCGGTGACCGCCCCGCCGGCCGTGCCCGTCGCGACCGTCTGCAGGCCGCGGGCCTGCAGGGTGTCCGGGTCGGTGGTGGTGACCAGGCCCGATTCGCCGTCGACGACGAAGGCCGCCGCGGCGGTCGGGTACACCCGCAGCTGGCGGCGGGCCGAACCGAACCGGACCGGCTCGCCCGGCTGGAACGTCGCGCCGTCGACCCGCAGCACACTGCCGGCCGTGCTGTTGACCACGTAGGCGTCCGGCCCGGACTGGGTGGCCGACAGCTCACCGCTCCCGACCGCGACCCTCGTCACGACCTGGGACGACGCGCCGTCGACGAGTGCGGCCTGGCCGGTCGAGGACGACACCAGCCAGGCCGCGCCGTCCTCGACCGCCAGCTGCCGCACCGACAGGCCGTCCGACCGGGTGACGAGCACCAGGCCGCCGGCCAGCAGCGCGAGCGCGACCACGCCCCGCAGGGCGTACACCGGGCGCAAGCCGCTCCGGCGGAAGCCGCTCGGGCGGAACCGGCCGAGGCGGGATCCATCCGGGCCGAATCTGTTCGGATGGCGCATCGCGCGGGTACCCCCCACCTTCGCCGTCACCTCTTCACCTGCCGTGCCGTCGGGAGCAGAGGTCGTGGGTCGACCGCCGCGCGGGCCCGGGCCGCGTACCCGCGCCAGCGCGCCCCGGGCCGGTGGCCGAGGCTGCGGCTTGCCAGCCCGGTGAGCTCCCAGATGCGGCGGGCGTCGTCCTCGCCCGGCTCGGCGGCGGCGAACAGCGCCTTCGTGACCGGCGGTGCCAGCATCCCGAGCTGTGGGGCCGCGGCCGCGCACCCGGGCAGGTCGCGGGCTCGTCCGGCGACCTCCCGCGGGGTGAGCGTCGCCGCCGCGGGCAGGCCGTGTTCGGACAGCCGGTCGCTGATCTCCCGCCAGGCCGCCGCGATCCGGGTGGCTGGCGTCCCGGCCCGTCGCCGCCGTCGGCGTCGGCGCGCCTTCTCCAGCGGAACCAGCAGCAGGAGCGGCAACGGAAGGGCGAGCACCGCCGCGGCGTAGCCGAGCCAGCCGCGGCCCTCCTCGCCGCCGCCGCCGGTGGGCGCGCCGCTCGGGTCGAGCTGGGGGACGAGCACGGGAGTGACGACGTCCACGGTCTGGTCCTGCTGGGCCGCGTCGCCCGCGGTGGTGTTGTCGACGGGCGGCAGGGTGAGGCCGAGCCGGCTGAGGTCGGTGGGCTCGAACGGGACCCAGCCGATCCCCTCCAGGGCGACCTCCGGCCAGGCGTGTGCCTGCCTGGTCGTCACGCGGTACGCCCCGGTGCCGTCGGTGCCCTGCTGATCGAGCAGGTAGCCGACCGCGATCCGGGTCGGGAAGCCCTGGGTGCGCGCGAGCACCGCGAACGCGGCCGCGTGCTGCTCGGCGTAGCCGCGCCGGTTCTCGTCGGCGGCGCCGGCAGCTGTGCCGCCCGCGGTCGTGCCGCCCGCGGTCGTGCCGTCCGCGGTCGTGCCGTCCGCGGGATCGTCGGACGTGCCGAGCAGGCGGGCGACCGCGCCGTAGGAGTGGCCTGGCCGGGCGTTCGCGTCGTAGGGGAAGCGCACCGGGTCACGCAGGTGGCGTTCCAGCGCGAGCAGTTTGTCGTAGGGCGTGGCGGCCGAACCCATCACCTCGTCGGCGAGGCGCACCAGCTCCGGGTCCAGCCCGGGAGGCAGGGCCGCGGCGCGGTCCGTCGCGGGCCCGGACGCGGCGCGGGCCAGCCGGAGGTCCTCCGCGCCGGGCGCGGCGATCTCGGCGCGCAGCCGGTAGCCCTCGCCGGTGCGCGGGATGGCGGCCGCCGCGATCGCGCCCGACTCGGCCTGGACGGAAACGGCCAGGCCCCGCAGCCCGACCGGCACGCCGGCGGCCGGCAGCAGCGGGTCGTCCCAGTCGTCGAGGGTCACGTCGAGGCCCAGCTCGGTGGTGGCGGCGGTGACGGCCGGCCCGTCCTGGGGCAGGGTGTTGCCGGCGCGCACGAACCCGCCGTCGTCCCGCCAGCCAGCCCCGTCGAAGTCACCGAGGGCGGCGATCCGCAGGCGGTCGACGGGCAGTTGGCCGGTGCTGGACGACACATGCGCGGTGAACAGCGACCGTGGCGGGTCCGTCCGCAGCTCGACCTGCACCTGGGCCAGCGGGTCGAGCAGCGCCGAGGTGTCGACCGGCGGCTGTCGGTGCTCCCGCGGGTCGAACCGGGCCGTGTCGTCGGTGAGCGGGAGGACGCTCGCGCCCAGGGTGGCGACCGCGGCGGCGCCGGCGACGAGCGGCAGCCCGAGGGCCAGCGACCCGGCGGCGGCCGCGCTGCCGGCGGTGTGGGACGTCCGAAGCAGCACCAGCAGCAGCGCGGTGCCGGTGAAGCAGCCCGTGAGCAGCAGCTGGGAGTGCCCGCCGGCCGCGGTCAGCACCAGCGTGAGGAGCACCGCGAGTACCGCCGGCAGGAGTGGGAGCAGCGCGGTCTCGGTGCGCAGGGCCAGCGTGACCGCGGCGAAGGTCGCCACCCACAGCAGCAGCGACGGGATGACGAGCAGCTCGGCGGTCGGGTCGGCTGGCAGGCCGACGGTGAGCAGATCCGCCCAGCCGGCATGCAGCGCGTCGACGAACGCGGCCGGGAGGTCGGCGCCGCGGGAGCCGAACAGGGCGAGCGGCGCGTACAGCAGCCATCCACCGGCGGCTGCCAGGACAACCGCGTCGATCTTCCGTAACCGGGCGGCCGCGGCCACGGCCACGGCGCCGGAGACCAGCACCGACCCGCCGAGCGGCAGCAGGAAGCCGGCACCCGCGAAGAAGCCGCGGTAGCCCGCCGCCACCTGCGCCATCAGCAGCAGGACCAGGGCGGCCTGCACGTTGCGCCGCGCGGAGGTGCGGCTTCCGGCCGAGATCTGCCCGCCGGGCTGGGTGGGCCCGGTGGGCACGGGTGGCCCGCCGGCCGGCGGGCGCTCGGCGGGAAGCGGCTCCACCAGCGCATCCGCCGTGACCGGCCAGGCGCGGCGCGGCGGGCCCGGACGCGGATCGGGCTGGCTGGGCGCACGCAGGGTCATCGCGTCGGAGAACTCCGCCGGTTCCGGCGGCCGGCTCCCGGCGCCGCGGCCACCCGGCTCCTCGGCGGAGGCCGGAAACGGGTGGATCACCGGGCCACCCTCGTGTTCCAGGCCGCGGCGAAGTCGTCGCAGGTCCGCACGTTCAGCACCAGCGCGCCGCGGACGGCCGGCCCGGGCCGGCCCGGCTGCCCGCTCACCTGGATCAGGCTCACCATCGCGAAGCGCGGGCGCACCGTCGAGACCGCGGCCGTCGCTGCCGCGGACGCCTGCCCGGTGACGACACCGAGCGTCACCCCGCTGTCCCGCGGCACCATTCCGGTCAGCGCGGGCAGCCCCGGGTCCCGTTCGTGGGCGACGACCCCGGCGAGCAGGTCGAGGATCCCCACCGTCAGCGCGCCGCCGTGGTCCGCGACCGCATGGTCGCCGCCGGTCGTGCGGACCTCGGCGGGGAAGCCGTGCGTCACCGCGGCGGCGGCCAGCGAGGCGGCGATGCGCACCGCGTCCTCGAAGCGGCCGTCCCCGTAGGGCGCCGCGCTGGTGTCGAGCACGATCATCATGCGCGGTTCGCGCGGCACCACGTTGTGCCGGACCATCAGCCGGCCGGTGCGGGCGGTGGACCGCCAGTGGACGAGTCGCAGGTCGTCGCCCCGCACGTAGTCGCGCAGGCTGTGGAAGGCCACCCCGCCCTGCTGCGCGGTGACGGACGTCGGTCCGTCCAGGTCGGGGGAGCCGCCGGTCGGCAGCGGGAGAACCGGCAGCAGCCGCGGATGCACCCGCAGCACCGACCGGGTCTCGAACCCGCGCCGCACATGCATCAGGCGCAGCGGGTCGGAGTGCCCGATGGTCAGCGGCCCGACCTGGAAGACGCCACGGCGGGTCGTCGGCAGCGCGTACTCCGCCTCGTGCCGGCCACCCGGCGGCAGGCTCGCCACCGCGACCCCGACCTGCCGGCCGTCCACCATCTCGCCGGCGACGATCGGCGGCGATCGGCGGCGCGCCGTGTTGGTCACCACCAGAACGCCGGTGGCCGGATCACCCTCGGCGACCCGGTCCGGCCGGATCCGCCGCTCGACGACCACATCGGGTCGGGCCAGCATCCACCCGGCCGCCGCCACGACCACCGCCGTCGCGCCCAGCCCGAGAACGACGAGCTCGGGGTAGTCGAGCAGCGTGCCCGCGACGAGAAGGACGCCCGCGGCCACGATCATCGCCGCGCCGGACCTCGTGATCACCGGGTGGCCACCCGCTGGTTCGGAACGGGAACCGACGCGACGGTCTCACCGAGCAGGTCGGCGGGACGGATACCGGAGATCTCCGCCTCGGGGCGCAGCAGCACCCGGTGGGCGAGCACGTACGGGGCGAGCTCCTTGACGTCGTCCGGGGTCACGTACGTCCGGCCGTCGGCCGCCGCGTAGGCCTGGGCGGCGGCGGCCAGTGCCAGCGCGCCGCGGGTGCTGACCCCGAGGCGCACCTCGGGACGCCGCCGGGTCGCCGAGACGAGGGTGACGATGTAGCCCAGCAGCTGCGCGGAGAGGTGCACCCGGCCGGCGATCCTGATCATCCGCTCGACGTCGGCGGTGGTCAGCACGGGCGTGACCGCCGCCGCGGACTGGCCGGCACGCCGGTTCGCCAGCACCTCCACCTCGGCGGCGTGGTCGGGGTAGCCGATCGTCAGCCGCATCATGAAACGGTCGATCTGCGCCTCGGGCAGGTCATACGTGCCACCGTGCTCGACCGGGTTCTGGGTGGCGATGACGAGGAACGGGCTGGGCACCGCGACGGCGTGCCCGTCCACCGTGACCTGCTGCTCCGCCATCACCTCCAGCAGCGCCGACTGCGTCTTCGGCGAGGCGCGGTTCACCTCGTCGGCGAGGATGACGTTGCCGAAGATCGCGCCCGGCTGGAACTCGAAGGCTCTCGTGCCGTCGTTCCACACGGTCACCCCGGTGACGTCGGTGGGCAGCAGGTCCGGGGTGAACTGGATGCGGCGCATGGTGCCGGCGACCGAGTTCGCCACCGCCTTGGCGAGTGAGGTCTTCCCCGTCCCGGGAACGTCGTCGATCAGCACATGGCCCTCGGCGGCCATGCACNCCGCGACGAGGCGCACGATCTCGGTCTTGCCGCGGATCAGCGTCTCGACATTGCGGACGAGCGTCGCGCACCGCTCGGCGAACCACGCCGCCTCGGCCGGATCCAGCAGAGATGCCGTCATTGGTCTTCCCCCCACATCAGGTGCCCGGTGCGTCGGCCTGGGGCCGGTGTCTCCGGGGCAGGTCAGGCGGCCAGCGCTATCACCAGCGCCACCAGCAGTCCGAGGGCACCGAGCAGCCCGGCCGCGACGACGGCCGTCCGGTAGCCGAGCCGGTGGTACTCGGTGTCGCCCCCGGTGCGGACCAGCAGCCGCGGCTCCTCGCCGACGACCCGCTGTAGCGCCGCCTGGCCGGCGACCGGCCCGCCCGCCGGTGAGGGCGGCTGACCGGCCGGCGAGCGCGGCTGACCGGCTGGCGGCGGCCCGTGCGGCCGCGGTGCCGGTGCGCTGGGCCGCTGCCACTGGACGGGTGGTGCCTGCGGCGGCGGCAGCGGTGTCCGGGTCGGGCGTGGAACACGCACGGTCCGGTCGAGCCGCCCCGCCGCCGGTGAGTCACCGGCAGGAGCCACCGGCGGCGGGCCGCCCGTGGTCGCCGTGATCACCGGTCCCGCCGCGCCACCGGTGGCGAGAGCCCGGATCTCGTCGTCCAGGTCCAGCACGAGGCCCGCGCGGTCCAGCCAGTCGGGGCCCAGCGAGTCGGCGGCGGCCCGCGCCAGCGCGGCCGAGAAGTCCCGCGCCGTCCGGTACCGGTTGTCGGGGTGCTTGCCCAGTGCCCGCAGCACGACGGCGCCGAGGGGGGCGGGTGCCCCGAGCAGCGGCTGCGGTGCCTCGTCGAGATGGCTGCGGCGCAGCCCCTCGTGGGACTGCCCGTCCGTCGACACCGCCCGGAACGGCGGCCGGCCGGCCAGCAGCTCGTAGAGAATCACACCGAGCGCGTAAAGGTCGGTGGCCGGCGTGAGCGGCGCGGCCAGGAACTGTTCCGGTGCCATGTACCGCGGAGTGCCGATCGCCGTCATCGTCTGTAATGCCGCGCCGGCGTATTCGCGCGCTATTCCGAAATCGGCGACCTTCAGCCGGCCGTCGTCGGTGAACAGCACGTTCGCCGGTTTGATGTCCCGGTGCAGCACGCCCTGGCTGTGGGCGTAGCCGAGTGCGGCGGCCGTGGCCAGGCCCACGGCGCAGACCTCCGCGGTGACCAGCCCGCGCAGGGCGCGCCCGCGCAGGGTGCCGCCGCCGAGGAGCTCCATGACGATCAACGCGACGTCGCCGCGGCGGATATAGTCGTAGACCCGGACGATGTGCGGATGCTCGACCCTGGCCAGGGTGAGCGCCTCGGCGCGGGCGCCGTCACCATGGCTGTCCACGCCGTGGACAACTTTGATCGCCACCTCGCGGTTCAGTCTGTCGCGACCCGACAGCACCACACCGAAAGCACCATGGCCGATCTCGCCGCCCACCTCATATCCCGGTAACGCGGCCCTGACTGTGTCGTGCCTGTCGGTCAAGAAGTCGCCCCCCCGGGCATGATGCGCCGCAACCCCGAATTCCCGCCGATTGAACACTTTAGCTTCTCGGAATCCGCCGTGTCCCGTGCGCGGGGGGTCGGTGTCCGGATGCCGACCGGTGGCGGGCGCCCTGCCCGCGGCCTGGGCGGCCGGCGAACGGCACCGCCGCCACCTCGCCTTTGACTCGCACCGGGGCCGCGAACGGGCAGGGTGCCGGCGAGCCGGCGGCCGGTGCGCGCACATCCCGAAATCAGGCGGGGAACCACCCGGCCGACGAGGTGTGCGGCCGGCGCCGCGCGCTGACAATAGGGCGGCCGCGGCCGCCGCGGCGGGCCGCGAACAGCGGGCGTGGATATGTCGGCGGCGCGGAGAAATCCGGCGAACACAGCGCTGCCCGGCGGAATTCGGGCGGCCGCTTCCGGCGCGGGGAGGACTGCGATGGCCCGGACCGGAAGCCGCACCGGAGGCCGGGGCGGGTCTACGCCCGCGACCGCCGGCGGCAGCGGGACCGTCCTGCTCACACTGTGCGCCGGGCAGTTCCTGATGACCCTGGACAGCTCGGTCATGAACGTGTCGATCGCGACGGTCTCCGCGGATGTCGGAACCACGGTGAGCGGTATCCAGACCGCCATCACCTTCTACACGCTGGTCATGGCCGCGTTCATGATCACCGGGGGGCGGCTCGGGCGGATGTTCGGCCAGAAGCGGGTGTTCGCCCTCGGCTGCGTCGTCTACGGCTGTGGGTCGCTGACGACCGCGCTCTCCGGGAACCTGGCGATGCTCACGCTGGGCTGGTCCGTCCTGGAAGGAGTCGGAGCCGCGCTGATCATGCCGGCGATCGTCGCGCTCGTCGCGGCCAACTTCGCGTCGTCCGACCGCCCGCGCGCCTACGGCCTCGTCGCCGCGGCCGGCGCGATCGCGGTCGCGACCGGCCCGCTCGTGGGCGGCCTGTTCACGACCTATCTGTCCTGGCGCTGGGTGTTCGCCGGGGAGGTGCTGGTCGTGCTGGTCATCCTGACCCTGACCCGCCGGATGGCGGATGGTGCCGGCGCTTCGGCCGAGGGGCGCGGGTCGCGCCGTTCCGGGCCCCGGACCGCGGGTGGTGACGGCCTCGATCCCGTCGGGACCGTTCTGTCCGCGCTGGGGCTCGGTCTGGTGGTGTACGGCGTGCTGCAGGCGGGGACGTGGGGTCTCGTCCGGCCCAAGGCGGCCGCTCCCGTCTGGCTCGGGCTGTCGCCGGCCTGCTGGCTGATCTTCGCCGGGCTGGTCGCGCTCCGCCTGTTCCTGTGGTGGGAGGGCCGCCGGACCGCGCGCGGGCAGGCCGCCCTGCTCGACCCCGCGATGCTGCGGAACCGGGAGCTGCGAGGTGGGCTCACCTCGTTCTTCTTCCAGTACCTCCTGCAGGCCGGGCTGTTCTTCGTCGTGCCGCTCTTCCTGTCGGTGTCGCTGGGGCTGTCGGCGGTGGAGACCGGAGTGTGGCTGCTGCCGCTGTCCGTGACGTTGCTGGCCGCGGCCGTCGGGATCCCCCGGCTGTTCCCGCACGCCTCACCGCGCCGCGTCGTGCGCCGCGGCTTTCTCGTGCTTCTGGTGGGGATCGCGGCGCTGATCGCGGCGCTCGATCTGGGCGCCGGCCCGCAGATCGTGGTCGGGCCCCTGCTGCTGGCCGGTGTCGGTGTCGGCGCGCTGGCCTCCCAACTGGGCAGCGTCACCGTCTCGGCGGTGCCGGACGAACAGAGCGCCGAGGTCGGAGGCGTGCAGAACACGGTGACGAACCTGGGGGCGTCGATCGGCACCGCCGTGGCCGGCACAGTGCTCATCGCCAGCCTGACCACCTCGTTTCTCACCGGTGTGCGCGACAACCCCGCCGCGCCGCCGGATCTCGCCGCAAAGGCCACGGTGACGCTCGCGGACGGGGCGCCGTTCCTCTCGGACCGGGATCTGCGGTCCCAGCTGACCGCGGCCGGTGTGCCCGCGGGAACCGTCGACGTGATCGTCGATGAGAACGCCGAGGCCCGGGTCACCGCGCTGCGCGCGGCACTGGCCGTCCTGGCCGTCTTCGCGCTGCTCGCGACGCTGTTCACGCGCCGGATCCCGCAGCGGCAACCGTCAGGGGCGCCGGTGCCCCCTTCGGGTGACCGGCGACGCGCCGACAGGAACCCGCGCTGACCTGGTGGTTCGCCACCGATCTCCGGAGCGCCGCGCAAGTGGGGCGTTACCTGCGGTGAATCCGGGCATACCGGGCGACGCCCGTGCACAGCGGCCACACCACGAGGAGCTCGCCTATGAATGACGGATCCACGCTTGACGCGCTCTCCGACATCGACGGGATGGATTCCGATCTCGCCGTCCTGGCGATCCTGGCCGGTGCCGCGGTCGTCGGCTACCTGGTCTCCCTGGTTCTGCACCGGGTCCTGCGCCGGATAGGCCGGCACTCGGAGATCATCCGCGACCTGGCGGTGCGCGGCCGGCGGCCGACCCGGTTCGTGTTCGTCATCATGGCCCTGCTCACCGCCGCGAACGCGGCCGCGGAACAGCCGTGGACGGCCCCCACCGTCCGGGTGCTCGGCCTGGCGCTGATCGCGGGCATCGCCTGGCTGATCGGCGTGCTCGCCTTCGTGGTGGAGGACCTGGCCCTCTCCCGCTATCGGATGGACATCGCCGACAACCGGCACGCCCGCCGGATCCGCACCCAGGTGACCCTGCTGCGCCGGATCACCGTCCTGGTCATCGCGCTGATCGCGATCGCGTCGATGCTGATGACGTTTCCCAGCGTCCGCGTCGCCGGGGCCAGCATCGTCGCCTCCGCCGGCGTGGTCGGCATCATCGCCGGCCTGGCCGCGCAGACGTCGCTCGCGAACGTTTTCGCCGGCCTGCAGCTCGCGTTCACCGACGCCATCCGGGTGGACGACGTCGTCGTGGTCGAGGAGGAATGGGGCCGCATCGAGGAGATCACCCTCACCTACGTCGTCGTGCACATCTGGGACGACCGCCGGATGATCCTGCCCTCGACCTATTTCACGACGAACCCCTTCCAGAACTGGACCCGCCGCGAGTCGGCCGTCCTGGGCGCGGTGGAGTTCGACCTGGACTGGGCGGTTCCCATCGGCGAGATGCGCGCGGAAATGCACCGGATCGTGGAGAACACCGAGCTGTGGGACGGCCGGGTGAGCGTGCTCCAGGTGACCGACGCCGTCGGGGACAACGTGCGGATCCGGGTTCTCGTGAGCGGTAAGGACGGGCCGACCACGTTCGACCTGCGCTGCCACGTTCGGGAGGCGCTGGTCGACTGGCTGCGCCGGCGGCACGCGCTCGCCCTGCCGCGTACCCGGGTCGAGTTCGACCGCCTCGGCGCCGAGTTCGGCACCAGCGACGGCCACAGCATCAGCCGCAGTGCCGGCCGCAGTGCCGACAACGGCTACGGCAACGGCACCAGCAGTGGCCAAGGCGGCAGGACGGATTCGAAGGACCCCGTGCGTATGGAGAAGGATCAGCCGGATCTTCTCTCCGACGCCCGCCTGTTCACCGGCAGCGCCGAGGCGGAGGAGCGCTCACGCGCCTTCAGCGAGACCGGCGAGAGCAGCGAGACCGGCGAGAATGCGGTAGCCACCCTGCCGACCCAGGACGCCATGGAAGCCCCTACCGGCAGGTGCGGGAACACCGCACGCGAGGACGGCGCCGAGGAGCGTGAGGACCTGGGGCGCCGGACAATCCGAACCCGCTGACAGTACTGTGCGATACTGGCATTGTGGACGAGGTGCGACAGGCCGACCATATATTTTTGTTTGTTCTGTTGTCGGCGAACATCGCCACCCGGGGGCCGCTGGCACGGTTTGTGCGTCGGCGGAAGGGTGACCGTGCCGCGAAGAGGGTGCTCGACACCGCCGGGGTCGTCTACGGGCTCGCGGTGACCGTGTGGTTCTCGGTCTCCTGGGGCTTTCTCTGGTGGGGCGCCGGAATCGGCGCGGGGATGCTGGTCCTGTCGCTGGGGACGTGGCTGTACGGGCGGTACACCGAGCAGCGCCTCCGCCCCGTCGAGCCGCCCGTCGAGCCGCCCGTCGAGCTGTCGGCCACCGCCACGCCTGCCGATCAGGTCTGACCGCTGGTCGGGCCTGACCGCCGATCAGGCCCGACCAGCGGGGTGCGGCGCCGTGTGCGGGGGAGTGGTGCCGGGTAGCCCCGTGTCGGGGGTATTGATGTCGAGCCGGCTGACCTGTCTCGGACCGCAGATCGTCGTGCCCGAACCGAACGCGGCCGTCGTCGACCTGCTCGGCCTGCTGCGTCGGCGGACGGGGATGGACCTGGCCTGGCTCGGCCGCTTCGACGGTCGGGTACTGGTGTTGCAGGCGCTCAACGGCAACCCCCACCGTTTCAGGCTGTCCCGCGGGTGCAGCGTGCGGTACGAGGAGGGCCTGTTCTCGCGGGTGCTGACCGGCACGCTGCCCCCGCTGATCCCGGACACCCACCGGGACCGGCGCACCGCCGCGCTGGCACCGGTCCACGAGCTCGGGGTGGGCGCCTACGCGGCGACACCGGTCTGCGATGCCACCGGGGCCACCTACGGCCTGCTCGGCTGCCTGAGCCGGGAGCCNCGGCCGTCTCTCGGTGACCGGGACGCCCGCCTGCTGCGGCTGCTGGCGGAGTTCCTCACCGACTACGTCAGCGACCTGCGCAAGATGTGGGAGATCCGCAGCCGGATCTGGAGCGGCGTCCAGGACATGATCGACGAGGGCGGTCCGCAGATCGCCTACCAGCCCGTCGTCGACCTGCGAACCGGGCGGGTCGTCGCCGTCGAGGCGCTGTCCCGGCTGCCGGGCTCGCCCCGCCGCCCCGCGTCGCTGTTCACCGAGGCGGCGGATGTCGGCCTCGGCCCGGAGCTGGAGATCGCCGCGATCCAGCGGGCCCTGGCCGTGCTGCCCGATCTTCCCGTCGGCGTGCGCCTCGCGGTGAACGCGTCACCGTCCACCGTGACGAGCGGGCTGGTCGGAGTCCTGCTGCGGACCGGGGTGGCGGAGCGGATCGCCGTCGAGATCACCGAGAACGAGTACATCGGCGACGACGGCGACCTGACCGCGGCGATCAGCACCCTGCGCGGCAACGACGTCCGGATCGTCGTCGACGACATGGGAACCTGCTACGCCGGGCTCCAGCTCGTGCTGCACCTGCGGCCGGATGTGATCAAGCTGGACCGTTTCATCGTCCGGGGGCTGCCCGACCCGGCGCACCAGGCCGTCGTCGCCGGTGTCACCACCATCGCCCGGGCGATCGGCAGCCATGTCGTGGCGGAGGGGATCGAGACAGCCACCGAGCTCGCCGCGGCGCGGGAGGCGACCATCGACTACGGCCAGGGCTTCCTGCTGGGCCACCCCACCGCGGACATCCACGCCGCCTGCCTGCCGATCAGTCTGGAGCAGCCGGCGATGTCGGTGGGCGAGATGTCGGTGGGCGAGCTGCCGGTGGGCGGCCCCCGCTGACGGCCGGGCGGCGGGCGTCGATCCAGGCGTCGACCACGGCCCAGTTCATGGTCAGCCAGTCCGCGCGCCGGGCGCCCGCGGTGGGTAGCTCGTCGGCCGGGAACCACCACCAGCGCACCTCCATCCGCGTCGGCAGGGGCAGCGCCCGCCAGAGCAGACCCGGGGTGACCAGGTGGTCGAGGCCCGTGTGGGCGACCACGACCATCCCGGCCACCGTGCCGGCGTCCAGTGCGGCGAGCAGGCCGGCGGGCCGCGGTGGGAGGACGTGGGTGAGCTCCTCGGCGACCTGGGCCCGCCCGCGCTGACCGCGGCGCCGCAGGCCGGCGATCACGCGGCGGCGGCGGCGCTGGGTGAAGTTCGCGCCCTCCGGGAAGATGAGCAGCGCGTCCCGTCCGTCCAGCCGCGCGGCGAGCGCGTTGACCCGGGCCACCGCGGTCGCGTCGGCGCCGTCGGCTCGCAGGAAGCAGGCGCCGAGCCGGCCGAGCAGGATGTCGATCGCCGGGTCGAGCTGCAGGCTGGCCAGCAGGACGACCCGCGGCGTGCGCCGGTAGCGGTTGGCCAGCAGGTCGACGAGCGCGAACGAGTCCCCGGCGCCGGCATGCCGACTGGCGACGAGCACCGGGCGGCCGCCGCAGTCGAACGTCCCCGGGGGCGGCTCGTGCACGGTGCGGCGGAAGCGCACCAGCCGCCCGGCCGCCGCGACGAGCAGCCGCAGCAGGCCGCGCAGCAGCGCGAGATGGGCCCGCTCCCACCGCGTCCGCAGCAGTGGCCGCACCAGCCACAGCCCGAACCCGGCGACGATCACGGCCGCCTCGGCGGCGAGGTAGATCGCGGCGAGGGCGGCGATCCGGCTCAGCCGCAGCCGGCGGTCGGCCGGCGCGCCGGCCAGCCCCAGCACCGTCACCGCGGCGCCGAGGACGACCCCGGCCACCGCGAGCGGGAGGAACAGCGGGTCGATGATCAGGCGGCGGGCGGCCCGGGGCGGCACTCTCACCCGGGTCCGCCCGCCCCGCTGGCCGGCGCGCCCGCCGCGATTCGTTCGAGGTACGCGGCGGTCGCCTGACGGGCACCCTCGATGCGGCGGCGCATCCCGGACGCCGACCGGTAGCGCAGACCGAGCAGCGGCGCACCGTTTCCGTCACCGACCGGCAGGACGTGCACCGTCACTCCCNGGGGCAGGTTGGCCATCGCGTCGGCGAAACCGCGCCGCCGGGCGATCTCGAAGGCGACGAGCCCCGCCTCCCAGGGCCAGCGGCCCGGCCGCAGCGGCCGCTCGATCCGGCCGACGTGCAGCACGTACACCGTCCGCGCGCCGAGGTCGACCGCCCGGCCCACCGGAGTGCTGTCGATGAGGCCGCCGTCGACGTAGTGCTCGTCACCGATCCGTACCGGCGGGAGCAGCGCGGGCACGGCGCAGGACGCGAGGACCGCCTCGACCAGCGGCCCGTCGCCGAACCAGTGCGCCGCCGCGCGTTCGATACTCGCGGCCACACACTGGAAGCGCACCGGTAGTTCTTCGAAGGTGCTGGCGAGCTGGGCCTGCAGCATCCGCCGCAGCGGGGCGTTCGAATGCAGGTAGCCGTGCTGGACGACGGTCGCCAGCCGCTTCGCCGGGCCGCCCGCGAACACCTCCGAACTGCCGAGCTCGGACCACAGCTCGGTCAGCCGCTCGATGGCCGCGACGGTCGGGTCGGCGGCGACGGCGGCCCCGTTGATGGCCCCGACCGACGTCCCGACGACCAGGTCGGGGTGGCGGCCGGCTTCCAGCAGCGCGCCGAGCATGCCGACCTCGGCGGCGCCGAGCATGCCGCCGCCACCGAGCACGAAGGCGACCGGGCCATCCGCCGACGCCGACGCCGACGCCTCCGTCGACGCCAGTTCCGACGCTGGAACCGCTGACACCGGCGGAACTGTCGTCACGCGAACCTGCCAGGCGTGATCGACCGGTCGGGGTCCCGTGCCTCCGGCATCGTCTCTCCTCGTGCCCGCCGCGGTGACGTTTCCGTCCGGGCTTCAGTTCCCGCCGCGCCGGTGCTGAACCTCCCGGGCGACCCCGACCCGGGCGATGAACACGCGGGTGACCGAATCGAGGCGTGACGGCGTGACGGCGTGACGGAGGGCTGAGAAGGGCTGAGAAGGGCGGAGGAGAAGGCGCGTCGCTGGCGGATCGCCGTGCCGCGAGCGACGATTGGGTGGAAATGGTCCGAATCCCGCCTGGTGGTGAGAACGGATGTCACCGGAAGCCGGCTCGCCGGGGTATGTCGACGTCCGCAACGTGGGGCCGGAGACGGGTGTCAGCCGAAGATCTCCTGGAGCAGCCCGTATGACCACGCACATTCCAGCCCCCGCCGAACCGGAGCGGCCGGTCCCAGCCGTCGGTGGCGTCGTCGCCGGCGCGGATGACGAGCGATTCTGCGATCTGCCCACCGGTATCCGGCTGTGCTACCGCATCGACGGCCCCGGCGAGGCGGGCGGCCCGGACAGCGCGGTGCCGGTGCTGCTGATCGCCGGGCTCAGCCTCGACCTGACCTCCTGGCCGTCGTCCCTGGTGGCGGGCCTGGTGGCCAGTGGGCGGCAGGTGATCCGGTTCGACAACCGCGAGGTCGGCCGAACGACCTTCCGCGCCGCGCCGCCACCCCCGCCCGGCCGGGCCCGGCTGGTGCTGGCCCGCCCCCGCCCCGACGCCTACGACCTCACCGCCATGGCCGAGGACGCGGTGGGACTCCTCGACCACCTGGGCGTCGCCCGGGCGCACGTCGTCGGCATGTCGATGGGCGGCATGATCGCGCAGTCGTTGGCGGCCGCCCACGGGGCGCGCGTCGCCACGCTGACCTCGATCTTCTCGAACACGGGTACCCCTGGGGTAGGGCAGCCGGCCCGGTCGACGCTGCGACTGATGGCGAAGCGCCCGCCCCGCGACCGCGCGGAGTACGTGGCCCGGCACCTGGCGCTGCTCGCGCACATCGGCTCCACCACCTTTCCGCCGGATGCGGCGGCCGAAGCCGACTGGGCGGCAGGCAGTTGGGACCGGGGCCCCGGGCCGCGGGGGCACGAGGGGATCGCCCGGCAGATCGGCGCGATCCAGGCCTCGGGTGACCGCACGGCCTCGCTTGCCGCCGTCACCGCGCCGACCCTCGTCATCCACGGCGACGCCGATCTGATGGTTCATCCCAGCGGCGGCCGGGCCACCGCGGCCGCGATCGCCGGGGCGCGGCACGTCGAGATCCCGGGCCTGCGGCACCACCTCGCGCCGGGCGTCGTCGACCAGCTCGTCGAGCTCGTCACCGGCCACCTCGGGAGCGGCGAGCGGGCCCCGGCCGGGCCGTCGCACGGAGCCGGCCGAGTGCCGGGCTGAGGCAGCGGCCCCCGCGGGCGGAGCACTTCCGGGCCGGCCGGTCCGCCGGGGGCCGATACAGTGGCTGGCACTCAGCCAGGTTGAGTGCCAGCCGCTGGTGTGACGGATGCCCGGGTCTCCCGGGCGGGCCGTCGTTGTCAGGCACTTCGCCGGCGGCTGGCACTCCCTGGCGCAGGCCTGGCCCTCCGGGAGGACGCACCACGCATGGCGAAGATGATCGCGTTTGACGAGAAGGCACGGCGCGGGCTGGAGCGCGGCATGAACCGGCTGGCCGACGCTGTCAAGGTCACGCTCGGCCCCAAGGGTCGCAACGTTGTCCTGGAGAAGAAGTGGGGCGTACCCACGATCACCAACGACGGCGTGAGCATCGCCAAGGAGATCGAGCTCGAGGACCCGTACGAGAAGATCGGCGCGGAACTCGTCAAGGAAGTCGCGAAGAAGACCAACGACGTCGCNGGTGACGGCACCACCACCGCGACGATCCTGGCCCAGGCGCTGGTGCGCGAGGGCCTGCGCAACGTCGCCGCCGGCGCGAACCCGCTGGCGTTGAAGAAGGGCATCGAGGCCGCCGTCGAACGGGTCTCCGAGGAGCTCATCAGCGTCGCCAAGGACGTGGAGACCAAGGAGCAGATCGCCTCCACCGCCTCCATCTCCGCCGGGGACCAGGCCATCGGCGCCATGATCGCCGAGGCGATGGACAAGGTCGGCAAGGAAGGCGTCATCACCGTCGAGGAGAGCAACACCTTCGGGCTGGAGCTTGAGCTCACCGAGG
>NZ_LRTK01000112.1 GCF_001636565.1 Frankia sp. EI5c | reverse complement strand
CCAGTACACAAGGACGACTTCGCATCTTCCGCCTCCCTCCCTACGCCCCCGACACCAACCCAGACGAATGGGTCTGGAACAACGTCAAGACCGCCAAGGTCGGCCGAAAAATGATCACATCGGTTTCGGACCTGTATTCCAATGTTCTCGCGGCGCTCCGCAGGNTCCAGGAAAACCCGGGCCTCGTCATGGGATTCTTCGGCGATCCCCNCCTCGCCTACATCAACTGGTAGCGAGTCCAGATACTTTCGTTCTTCTTAGTAGCTGTGGTCGCTCAACCTGCCTTCGACGTCAAAGTAGCGCCCAGCACCGCTGGCGATCTGATCATAGTTGTATGAGATCATCTCCAGGTACAGCTTGCGTAGGTTCCAAACCTGGAAGACGTAACGAACAAAGAGACTGACCGCGCCGACCGGAAGCGCGTTGGCGGTGTACTCGGGAGTGAAGGCGGCAGCGATGTAACCGATCCCGCGAGTGAGATCGGCGTTGTAGCAGATGACGGATCCGGCGGGTTCGCCGGCGGGTTCCGTGACCACGACGAACTGACTGAGAACACCTTGGCGCAGGTTGGCCTGGAAGGTGTCCGTATCGGGGACCGCGCCGCGGAATCGCCAGCGGTAACCGACATCCTCCCGGATTGCGAGGTGGTAGAGGAAAGGCACGTGATCCGAACCCACCGGACGCAGGGTGATCTGGCTGGTGTGCAGCAGCGGCGGATGTGCGCGAGCCCGCGGTTTGTCCGGTGAATCTGTCATGACGGTAGGCTGGACCGGCGGTTCTCGCTGGCTCGCGGTCGCGCCGCTTGCCGCATCGAGCAGCGCCTGGCTCTCGGCGACGGTCCGCGGCCCGCCCGGCGGAATCGTCGCCGGGTCGGCGCCACGTTCGACCAGCCAGGCGTAGAGATCCAAACGCTGCAACGAGTCGAGGCCGAGGTCGTCGCGCAGGTCCGTGGCTGGTGTCATCGACCCGGGGTCGATACCGAGGCGAGGAACGAAGAATCCGTCAACAACACTGAGCTGGATTTCAGCGAGCATCTACACTCCACAGGTGGACAGTTACAGGAAAGATGCAGGTACGCTTGCGGACNCTCTCGAACGGCCCGGCCAGTTGACGAAAAGGCTGTGGTACACATCCGCGAAGGCCTGAATCATGCCGTTGAAGAGCGGATATCTGTCGTGCCGAGAACTGCTGAGTTCAGCACTACTGTGTGACACGCCACCGGATGCCATGGGCTGCTCAGACCTGGTAGGTGTAGGTGATTCTGGGCGGTTGTCCGAAGAAGGAGACGATCGAGGCCAGCCGCGCCTCCGGAGTGAACCGGACGATCTCGATCCCGCCGAGCACCGCCTGGCCGGAGCGGTCGCGCAGCGCCCACTCGTAGCGCACCCAGTCATGGTGGGCGTCCACGCCTGACGTGCGGACCGGCAGGTGGCCGGGAAGGGCCCCGGCAAGCTCGCTGATCGTTTCGGCGAACTCCTGGATGCCCCGTGCGCGCTTCAACGGGTTCACGTACTCGACGTCCGGCGTACACACCTCGGCGAGGATCTCCCTACGCTGATCGGTGCTTGACGCGGGCCATGCCTCGTACACCCTGCGTGCGGCCGCGGCCACTACCCGGGCCATTTCGGGAGTGGCCTCGGCGCCGACAGTGGCAGTCTCCTGCCGGGCGACCGATCCGTTGTTCACCGTCCGCTCCGGAACATCATGGCCGCCTGTGCGCGCTGTAGTTTTCCGGACGGCGTCTTGGGGATGGTTCCGGGCGGCAGCAGGTGCACCTGGGCGGGGCGGATCCCCACTGATGCCAGCACCNCAGCCGTGACTTCGGCACGGATCGTGGCCTCGTCGTGGCCGGGACGGATCTCGACGGCGATGGTCACACCCTCGGTGCTCGCACCACGGGTGTGGGAGACGGGGTAGGCCACGACGTTACCGGGCCGAACCCCGGGGACCCGAGCCGCCGCCTGCTCGATCTCCTCGGGGTGCAGGTTACGTCCGCCAACGATGATCAGGTCCTTGGCGCGTCCGCAGGCCACGAGCTCACCGTCGACGAGATAGCCCAGGTCCCCGGTGTCGAGCCAGCCATCCTCCAGCCGCCTGACCCCACCGCCCCCGTTCGGCCGGCCGGAATCCTGACCCGCGGGATGCGGCCCGAGGCCGCCGTCGCCGCCGCCGTCGAGGTATCCGGCGGTCACGGACTCCCCGCGGATATGGATCTCACCGACGGCGCGCTCCTGGCACAGCCGCCCCGTCGTCGGGTCGACGACGCGCACCTCGAGACCGGACACAGGTGGACCAAGCCTGACCAGCCGACGTGCCGGAGCATCACCTTGCACAGTGACCGGAACAGCGGTCCCTCGCGCGGCCAGCAGGTCCGCGTCGACCTCGTCGAGTCGCAGGCCCGGCACCGGGGGCATCGTGACCGCGAGCGTCGCCTCCGCGAGCCCGTAGGCGGGGAGAAACACATTCCGGTCGAGACCGTGCCTGGCCGACGCCTCGAGAAAGCGTTCTATCGCCTCGGGCTCGATCGGCTCACCGCCGCAGAGCGCGAGCCTGACCGACGACAGGTCCAGCTGCGGGCCCACCGCGAGCAGACGTCCCGCCAGCGCGTAGGCGGACGCGGGGCCCACCAGCACAGTGGCCCGGTGCCGGGCGGCATTGGCCATCCACGACGCCGGGGAGGCCAGGTAGTCCTCCGGGTTACTGAACAGCACGTCGCAGCGCCCGCAGGTCAGATGCAGCGCCAGTCCCCCGATCAGACCCATGTCGTGGGACAGCGGCAGCCAGCTGAGCAGCCGGCCGTGGACCTCTTCATGCCGGGCCCGNTCACGGATCGCCGCGACGTTCGCCGCCAGGTTGCCGTGACTGATCTGGACAATCTTCGGCTCGGCTGTCGTACCGCTGGTGAACTGCGCGATCGCGGGGTCGGCATGAGTAAGCTCCGGTCGCCTCCACACTCCGGAGGTTTCGGCGGCCACTGCCTGCGCGAGCGGGTCGACCCTGAATCCGCCCTCGGCCAGCACCGCGCCAAGCGCCTCATACGGAGTGCCGAGCAGGACAAGCGTGGCGCCCAGCGCGGCGACCCGATCCCGGGTCTGCTCCGCATAGGTGGACAGGTCGACGGTGCGCGCCGGGGTGGGTGCACAGGTCACGACTCCGCCCGCCATCCAGACGGCCACCACAGCCGTGACCATCGCGCGCGAAGGCGAGGCCAGTACCACCACGCGAGAGGTCGGCCCGATTCCACGTTCACTCTGCAACCACGCCGCGACCCGTTCCGCTTCCGAAAAGAACTCGGACCAGCCCAGGCCGTCCGCGGAATCCGCGCCGAGGAAGACAATCCGACCGCTCTCGAGCCGAGCTCGGTCGATCCCCTCCAACAGCAGCTCTGCCAACGAGCACACACCTCTCTCGGACCAGTCCGCCGCTGCCCACGCACAGGGGAACAGGAGAACAGGGGAACATCTGAAATGACAGTCAATCGCGAGCTCGTATGACGGGCGTCCCGGGAAGGGCGATCTTCTGTTGTCACCGCCGGCGACATCGCCGATGTGGACGCGTTCGACCCGCAGCCGATTCCGGACGACTACGCCACCCCGGGGACTGCGGGGCGACGGATAGGGAGGTCGGGCTCGATCGTTCTCAGGCGGGGATTTACCACGCCCGGCGCCGACACATAACCATGGCGATGCCTGCTCATTCCCGGCTCGCAGCCACCGCCATCAGCGGCTGCGGACCGCCGCCGCCAGAGACGGCGAGAGTGAGCAGCTCGCGATCACTGTCACTGGAGTACCAGAGCGCCACCCCACGTTTCCCGCACCGCACTTCGGTGAACGTGCATAACTATGCGCATCCACTCAGATGAGTGTCAAGCACATTGGGCGCGAAATGGTCACATACCCTGCGTAGCCGTATACGCAGGGTAACTAACCCGAGGGATTTGGCGGCGTCACCGCGCCCGCAACCTGCATATTTTCGGGAGCTCAGTGAAGTCGCACCCCGCCCAGCATCACCCTCAGTGAATCTTGTGTGCAGACGACAGGCAAAGACGATCTGGATCAGCCGACGAAAGGCGCCTGGACGCCTCGGCGGACCGCCTGCGAACTACTCTGCGTAAAACAAGCAGGTCACAGCATCGACTCACGGATGTGCGCGTACCGGACGAACCTTTACCCTAGAAAGTGGCACGTACGCGCACGGATGCCACTATACTCCCGGGGCAACCTCGCGAACGTCACTCCACTCCGCGTTCGCGGCGCCGCCACGCGGAGAAAGTCCGGTCTTCGCCGGCTGGCGGTACACAGGACCCGGTGAACCAGGAGGACCCCTGTCGTTCGACAGCGACACAAACGGCCGAGTAGATCTTCTTCCACACTGCCCGAGTCTTGCCTGAGGCCGGAGAGCCATGCTTACCAAGGATGAGTTCGAGGAGCTGATCATTGTCAGCGCGCGCATCCCGCGCGAAAGTCTGGACAGTGGTGCCAGGCTGGACACGACCCTGGGGCTCGATTCGTTCGGCCTGTTGGAGCTGACTGCCTCGCTTGCGGAGCTCGGAGTCAGGCTTGACGAGCGACAGTGGCTCTCGGCCAGGACCATAGACGAGCTGTACGACTGCTACAGAGGGCAGTTTTCAGAGGCTGCCGGCAACGGGAGAACTCACCCCGGAGAGATCTCCGGTCAGGCTGGAGACCTTTCGCCGGCCGCGGACCAGCCGGGGCCGCCGGTGCTGGCCGGGCAGTTCTTCCGACTAGCGCCGGTACTGCCGCAGTCGGTGCCGTTCCTGTACGATCTCGCAATCAGTCCGGACGTCGGATTCCGGTGGCGCTACCGTGGCTCCATGCCCTCTTACCAGCACTTCGAGCAGGAGCTCTGGCAGGGCATTCTGGTCCAGTTCCTGGTCGAGTCCGTACAGACCGGCCAGCCCGCCGGCCACCTGATCTGCTACAACCCCGAGTTCAACCTGGGGAACGCTTACATCGGAGCCGCGATGGCGGCTCCCTATCTGGGTTCTGGTATCGCGGCGGAGCCGGTACAGCTGTTCATCAACTATGTGTTCGACGTGTGGCCGTTCCGGAAGCTCTACCTGGAGATGCCGGAGTTCAACTTCAGGCAGTTCGCGAGCGCCGGCGGCCGCGCTCTGCACCTCGAGGCCCGGCTGCGCGACCACGACTACTACCGTGGCCGCCGTTGGGACCGGCTGATCCTCGCGGCCTACCGGCCGGGCGAGGCCGCCCCCGCCCGCACTGACCATTTCGCGTAGTCGTCACCGCCGCCTCGGTGTCATCTGCGGCGCGGCGCAGATGCTGTCAGCGGATGGGGCCGAGGCGGCGTAGCGGCGACCCGGCGCCGGAGTCGGAGTCGACACCGGAAGCGAGCGCCAGATACACAGCGGCGAAGTCGACCAGGCCGATGAGGGAGACCAACCGCTCCAGCGGCCCCGTCCCCGTCATCGCCAGCTCGGTGACTCCGACGCCGTACTCCCCCGCGATAGCCACCGCCCGCGCCGCGGCCCGGGTGATCTCAGGATGCTCCCCGGTCTCATCCCGCAGGAGCAGCAACCGCAGCCGAGTGGTCTCCACATCGTCGACGCGGTCGCGGAAGAAGTCGTCCAGGTCACCGGCCGGCCCGCCAATCGCTGTCGCGCCGCCGCCGGAAGCCCCGTGTCCGAAGGGCCCTCCGAGTAGTGCCACCTGGTCGTAGGCGGGGTGGGGCAGCGCCCCGACCAGGGCCGGGTACCGGGCATGCGCGGCGAGCACCGCCGCGGCGCGGGCGGCCGCGACCTCGGCCAGCCGAGTGGTACCCCACCACAGCGGAAGTGTGCCGGCCAGTTCCAGCGCAAGCGTCTTCGCCGGGTTGACGAACGACTCGCTGGACGGCCGGCACCGGATCGCCGTCTCCTCCAGGCGGACCGCGGCGGCCTCCACCGCCGCTCCGCCGTCCCGCAGCAGACCGAGGGCGCCCGCCGCGGCGAGCAGTGGGACGGCCAACGACCAGAGGCCGGTGTGGGCGGGCCGGGTCTCCGGCAGCGCCACGAAGACGGCCCGGGACACCCCGGCCAGGTGCGCGAGCGGGGTGTCGGGCGGGCTGACCACGGCGAGGCGACAGCCCCGTCGGTAGGCCTCCTCGACGGCCGAGCAAGTCTCCGTGGACGTCCCCGACGCGGACACAGCGAAGACCACGTCGGCGACACCGACCCAGCCGGGCAGCCCATGCCGCCGGTGGCTGACCACCGGCACCGGGGCCGCCGGGCCGACGACCGCCTCCAGCACGTCGGCAGCGAGTGCCGAGGCGCCGACACCGACCACGACGACGGCCCGCGGGCGGCCGTCCGACGCCAGCGCGGAGACCCCGGCCTCGTTCGCGAGGCGCCAGGCCTCCCGGGTCTGCCGGGCCGCCGAGGCGGTGTGCGGCAACAGGTTCAGCGTGTCCGCCGCGGCGAGGCGGGCCGAGTCGTCCAGCTGGAACTCGTCGACGTTCACGCCGGCCACGCAGCGCCGGCCCGGGGCCCGGTGGGGGCCCCGGAGCGAACGCTGGTCAGGATGCCGAGCCGGCCGCGGCCGGGAAGGGCTTCGCCTCGTCGAGCAGCATCACCGGGATGTCGTCCCGGACGGGGAACGCCAGCCCGCAGGACTCGCAGACGAGCACCGGGGCACCGTCCAGCGTCTCCGCACGCAGCGGGGCGTGCTCCGGGCACGGGCACGCGAGGATCTCCAACAACAGGGGATCGAGGCTCATCAGGAGTTCTCCCTTCCACCGCGGATGGTGACGAGGATGTCGTCACGCAGCCGGCACATGGACGCATCATCGCGCCCCTCGACGTTCAGGCGCAGAAGTGGCTCGGTGTTGGACGGCCGGAGGTTGAACCAGGAGCCGTCCGCCAACGAGATGGTGAGCCCGTCCATGTGGTCCACATCGACCGCCTGGTCGGCGTAGGCCTTCGCCACCTCGTTCATCGCCAGCTCGGCGTCCGACACCTCGGAGTTGATCTCCCCCGAGGCGACGTAGCGGGCGTAGCCGCCGAGCAGGCTGGACAACGTACCGCTCTGGCCGCCCAGCGCGGCGAGGACGTGCAGGGCGGCGAGCATGCCCGAGTCGGCCCGCCAGAAGTCGCGGAAGTAGAAGTGGCCGGAGTGCTCACCGCCGAACACCGCGCCCGTTCGGGCCATCTCGGCCTTGATGAACGAGTGACCCACGCGGGTGCGTACCGGCACGCCGCCACGCTCGGTCACGAGCTCCGGAACGGCCTTACTGACGATCACGTTGTGAATGATGGTCGCGCCCGGCTCCCGCCGGAGCTCACGCTCCGCGACCAGAGCGGTGATCACCGAGGGTGAGACGTTCTCGCCCCGCTCGTCGACGACGAAGCACCGGTCGGCGTCGCCGTCGAAGGCGAGCCCGATGTCCGCACCCGAGGAACGGACGGCTGCCTGCAGGTCACGCAGGTTCTCCGGCTCGATCGGATTGGCCTCGTGGTTGGGGAAGCTGCCGTCGAGCTCGAAGTACATGGGGATGACGTCCAGCGGCAGCCCGTCGAACACGGCCGGGACGGTCAGCCCCGCCATGCCGTTGCCGGCGTCGACCGCCACCCTGAGCGGCCGGATCCGGGTCAGGTCGACGAGCGAGCGCAGGTGACGCGCGTACTCGTCGCGCAGGTCACGACTGGTGACCGTGCCCACCCTGCCGGTGTGCTCCGGTACGCCGGCCTCGATCAGCGCCTGGATGTCCGCCAGGCCGGTCTGCTGCCCGATCGGCGCCGCACCGGCCCGGCACAGCTTCATCCCGTTGTACTTCGCCGGGTTGTGCGACGCCGTGAACATCGCGCCGGGGAGGTCGAGCGAACCGGCCGCGAAGTAGAGCAGGTCCGTGGAACCGAGGCCGGCGGCGATCACATCCGCACCCTGGCTGGTGGCGCCCTCGGCGAACGCGGCGGCCAGCGGGACCGAGGACTCGCGCATGTCGTGGGCGGTGACGATCCGGTCTGCCCCGAGCAGGCGTACGAACGCGGCTCCGGTGGCCCTGGCCACCTCCGCGTCGAACTCGGACGGCACCACGCCTCGCACGTCGTAAGCCTTGAAGATCCGTGAGAGGTCGCGCACCCCGTAACCACCCTTTCCTGACCGGCGTCGATCGACCGGGTTGACCTTATCCGCACCCTGCGACATCGACTCCAGCGCCTTGCCGCGTGTGCCGGCGTCACGATCGCGGCACCTGGGTCAGGGTCGTACCGCGGCGCGCCCGGGACAAGGGCCGGGCAGGAGCCCGCGACCTGGAATGCTCACGCAGACGGTAGGCGGAGCGGGCCGGTGCAAGCCAGGGGGCTCAGGCCTGGCTCAGGACGGGCGCTCGCCCGGCGACCCGGACGGGGTCGGTACAGGCTCAGGACGGGACGGGTTCAGGGCGGGACGGGCTCAGGACGGGCTCGGTACGGCGCGCAGGTGACCGCGGCGCCCCCCGGCCGGGCCTGGCGGCACGGACCCCTCGGGACCGCCGGGAGGCTCCGGCCCACGCCGCGGCGCCGCATCGCGCACGGCGTCGGCGAGCGCCTCGATGTCGTCCGAGGACCGCTCCGGCCCCTGCCCCTGATCCTGACCCTGACCCTGACCCGGGGCCTGCCCGGCGGGTTGCTCGGCCTCGAGGCGGACCACGGCCCAGCCGAGCGGCACTGTCAGCCGATCGGCGTGGACCCCACACAGGTCGTAGGAGTGCGGCTCGACGAACGGCGACAGCGGACCGAGTACGGCGGTGGACTCCGCGTAGGCGTAGGTGAGCGTGGCGATCGCGGCCGCGGAACAGGCCGAGCGGGAGCAGCGCCGAGGCTTCACGTTCCGGACGGTAGACCCCGGAACGGGCGACGGCCACCACCGCCCGTCGTGTCGCGCACCGCCAGAGGTCACTGTGACACAGTGCTTATCACTCGGTTGCTCCACGCACACAATTACACCAGAACGGAACACATACTTCGACCGAAACCGCCTTCTGACGTCGTGTCGCTCCTGGTCGGGTACCCCTACGTGGGGGGTGTCGGGCTGGCCGGGCCCCGTTGCGACGCCGCCGCTGTGATCGTCCGGAAGAAACGGCGTTACCCTGTCACGATGGCCGAACCCGCCGGCACGCCCAGGGCGCTCTTCCCCACGGCCACGCGTCCGGTCCCGCCCCGCCGGCGGCGCGACCGCCGCGGCCGCGGCATGCGTGGCACACTCCTTCCCCCCGATGTGCCCGCCTATGCCACCCGTAGCGAACGTTTCGACGACCTCGTCCTGGACGCGGTGGAGCACCTGGACCACAGATGGTCCGCCGAGCTGGCCGACGTCGAGTTCGCCGTCGAGGACGTCCCGCCGGTCAGCGTGACCGACGACAGCGTTCCGCTGGCCAGCTACCAGCCGGCGAGCGGCAAGGGCCGTTCCGCCACGCCCCAGCGGATCGTGGTCTACCGGCGCCCGCTGGAGGCCCGTGCCGTCATCCCGGAGGATCTCGCGGAGCTCGTTCTCGACGCGATCATCCACCAGGTGGCGGAGATGATGGATGTCGACCCGGCAGTGATCGACCCCGAAGGTCACGGCTGGGGCGACGAGGAGTAGCCCCCTCACGACATCCGCCCGACGCCGAACCGAGAGCCGCTCACGACCGCCGAGGCGGGGACGGAGACACGTGTGACAATCGGGGAGACCGCGCCGACCAGCGCCGCGAGCAGCGAAAGCACGAACACCGACACCGTGGACGCCGACACCGTGGACACCGGCACCGGCACCGGCAGCACGACGACGAGCACCGCCCGCCCCGCCGGCAGCGGCGCCGGCGCGGGCGCCGGCCGCCCCCAGAACCCGGTCCGGGTTCTGGAGCTGCACGGCCAGGCCCAGCACTACGCCTGGGGGTCCGCCACCGCGATCCCGGACCTGCTGGGCGTCCCGCCCGACGGGGAGCCGGTCGCCGAGCTGTGGCTCGGCACCCATCCGCAGGCCCCGGCGGAAGTGGTCGACCCCGCGGAGATCGGCGGTGTGGCCGCCGCCCGGCTGAGCCCGCAGCGCCGCGCGTCCGACCTGGGCGCCCGGCGCGCCGCCGCGGACCTCGTGGGCGAGCTTCCCTTCCTGCTGAAGGTGCTCGCCGCCGACAAGGCGCTGTCGCTGCAGGTTCATCCCGATCTCGACCAGGCGCGGTCCGGGTTCGAGGCCGACGAGGCGGCGGGGCTCCCCGCCGCCGACCCGCGGCGCCGCTACCGCGACCGCAACCACAAACCAGAGCTGATCGTCGCGCTCACGCCGTTCCGGGCGCTGGCCGGCATCCGTGCTCCGGCCGCCACGCTCGCGATCGCGCGCGGGCTGGGGCATCCGGGACTCATCGCGGCGTTCGCCCCGCTGGCGACCGACCCGACCGGCGGCGCGACCCAGGTGCTGCGCAGCCTGCTCACACTGCCGCCCCAGGCCGGGGTCGACCTCGCCGCCGGCGTGGTGAGCGCCGCCGAGCGGGTGTCGTCGGACGCCCCCGAGGAGCTGCGCCGCGCCGCGGACCTGGTCCGGCTGCTCGCCGCGACCCACCCCGGCGACGTCGGCATCGCGGCGGCGCTGCTGCTCAACGACGTCACCCTGGCACCGGGCGAGGGGCTGTTCCAGCCCGCGCGGCTGCTGCACGCCTACGTCCAGGGCGTCGGCATCGAGATCATGGCGACGTCCGACAACGTGCTGCGCGGTGGGCTCACCCCCAAGCACATCGATGTCGACGAGCTGCTGCGGATCCTCGACCCGAGGCCCACCGGCGCGCCGGTGCTGCGGCCGCGGACCCTGGCGAGCTCGCCCGGCGGGCTACTGCGGTGCTGGGAGGTCCCGGTGGAGGACTTCGTCCTGCGCGAGGCCGTCTGCACCGGCGGGCCGGTGGCCGTTTCCAACCCGTCGATCCTGTTGGCCGTGGAGGGCCAGGTCGAGATCACCGGGTCCGACGGGGCCGGGGCGTCGCTGGAGCCGCTGACGCTGCGCCGCGGCTGCTCGGCGCTGGTGACCGGGCCGGCCACGGTGGTACTCACCGGCACCGGTCGGGTCTTCGCGGCGGGCTCCCCCACGCCCGTCTGACCGGCACCGCGACCGGCGACCGGCGACCGGCAGGGGGCCGGCGGCAGGCAGGCGGCAGGCCGCATCCACAGGTGACGACCACACGGGCAACCACGGGGGGTACCGCCGGGTTCTGATCGTGATCAGCGCGGTGAGCTGGGCGCACGCAGGAGCCAGAGGTCGGCCTGCGGGGCGGGCCCTGCCCGGAACCGCCACGAACCGCCGAGCCCGACAACCGCCGACACCGTCCACGGCACGGGTGCGGGCAGCGCCGCCGCCGCGCCGGCCGGCGGCAGGTCCGCCGCCAGACCCGGCAGATCTCCCGGGCTCGGCGCCCGGCCCAGCACCTGGGTCGCCACCAGGGTGCCGCCGGTCCCGACGACGCGGGCCCCGAGGCGGCCCGCGGGCAGCGGCGCCAGTACCGCGCGGCCTGCCCCGACCTCGTACCGGGTGCCGTCCACCCAGGCGGTCGCCGCCCGGTCAGGAGCGACGAGCACGAGCGCTCCGGCGCTCCAGCGCGGCACCGGGGCCGCCGCGACGACCACCTCCGGCGGCGTCGGTCCGGAGGCCCCCGCCGCTCCGACGGCCAGGCCCTCCCAGCGCGGCCGCTCGGGCACGCTCGCGGCCACCCAGGCGGCGTCGGACTCCGCACCGGTCGGCGCCGCCAGGGCCGCGACGACGCCGCTCCCGCCCGCCGATTCCACCAGCAGCGCGGACGGCGCCCCCGCCGGCAGCGTGACCGGCCGCCGCACGGTCGTCCCCGCCGGGATCCGCACCGCCTCCAGACCGACCGGGACGTGCCGGCCGGACCGGGTGAGCACCGTGACCCGAGCGGTCACCGCGGCTCCCGGGGCAGCCAGGACCAGCTCGGCCGGTGGGCGACCTGCCTCCCCCGCGGTGACCACCGGGCTGAGCAGCCCGCCCACCAGGACCCGGGCGGCCGGCCCGGCTGTGGGTGGCACCGGCGCCGCCTGCCGCGGCGCGGTACCGCTGGCTCGGTCGACCAGCCAGCACAGCACCCGCCCCGTGACGGTCTGGACGTCGACCGCGGTCGACGTCGCCTCGGGCGCGAGCTCCGCGAGGCGCCGGCTCACCGTCTGCCCAGGTGGGATGGTGATCTCCGTGCGCCGCGCCGCCCCGTCGGGCGTGCTCACACCCACGTCCACCCGGCCGGCTCGCGGGCCTGGATTCGTCCAGTAGAGGATCGGGTCACGGCCGGCTACCGTCGACGGGCCGGCGAACCAGGTCCGGGGGCGCGGCTGCTCGCACCGCGCGCGCAGCGGGCCCGCCCCGGACCCGGGGGAGGTCACGGTCGCGGTGAGGCCGGCCGCGGCCGGTCCGGACGCAGCGAGCCGCAGTGGGCCTCCCGCGGCCATCAGGGGCCGCGGGAGCTCGCCGGTCCTGGCCGGGTCGCTGGATGCCGGGTCGCTGAATGCCGGGTCGCTGGGCGGCAGGAAGAGAGCCTCGTCGTGCTGGCGGTCGCCGCCCAGCAGGTCCGGCCCGCGGGCCGGCCGCACCGATCCACCCGGGCCGGAGCCGCGCACCAGGTCGAGAAGCTGCGAGACGTGCCCGTCCAGACCGAGATCCGGGCAGAGCAGCGTGCCCGCGGTCACCGGAGTCAGGGCCGACACCGGCGGGTGCCTGCCCACGGTGGTGAGCGTGGACGTCAGCACCACCGCGAGGCAGACGATCTGGAGCGGTACCCGAACCGGGCGCCACGCGGAGTCACGCCCCATTGCGATACCCGTCCCCGCGGGCGCTCTCCCGGGCATGGGAGCGATCCGCCCGGTCAGCGGACCACTCCGCCGAGCCGCCGGTGCCGCTCTGCGCGGCGGGTTCCGCGGTGCCGGCCGGGGGCGGCCACCCCCGGCGACGCCCGCGCCGGACGGGAGCGGCCAGGACGCCGGCGACCAGCACCGTCGCCGCCACGCCCGCGGCGACGAACACGGCGGCGTGATGCCTGCCGTGGTCGTAGAAGATCCGTAGTGAACCGCCCCGCTCCGGGAGGAGGAACGCCTGCGCCCACCCGTCCGTCACGGAGGTGGGTAGCCGCTGGCCGTCCAACGTCGCCCGCCAGCGGGGGTCGGCGGGCTCCGCGAGCACCACCCGGCGGCCGGCCGGGCCCGCGGGGAGCCGGGCCGATCCGGCCAGCCCGGCGGTGGTGGGCCTGAACCCGCCGAGAGCGGTGCCGGCCCCGGCGGGTGTGCCCGGGACGAGCCGTACCCGCGTGGCGAGGGTGTCCCGACCCGTCACCGCATCCACCGGCCGCCAGACGAGGACGCCCGCCCCCCGCCGGTCGCGCCAGAGGCCGTCCACCGCGTCCAGCGCCGCGACCAGCCGCGGGTCGGCCGCACCGGTCGGCATCACGACCGCCGTGACACCGAATCCCGGCAGCCGGCCAGCCGCATCCGGAACCCCGGCGGACAGATCCCCCACCAGGCGGGCCAGTGCGCTGGACGCCGCCGAGCCGCGGTACGGGGAGACGCCGGGGAAGCCCGGTCCGTCCCCCTCGGCGGCCAGCAGGTAACTGGCACGGTCCGGCGGGGAACCGCCCAGCACCAGCACCCGGGCACCGGGCTCCCCCGTCCTGGTCAGCGCGGCGACCGACCTGGCCAGCGCCTCGTCGGGCGGATCCGCGCGGGCCGAGGTGACCAGGACCGCGCCGAACCCCGCCACCGCCAGGACGAACAGCGGGCCGGCCACCAGCGCTCCGCAGCGGGCGACCCAGGCGCGGCGGCGCGACCCGCCGGCGGCGGACGCCTCCCTGCTCGCCAGGCCGACGACAACCAGCAGTCCCGCGCAGGCCAGGCCACACTGCGGGCCCGCCCACACGCCCGCCAGCCCGGCGGAGGCGGGCGCCGCCGCCTCCGTCGACAGCTGCGTGGTCGACAGCTGCGTGGTCAACAGCTGCGTGACCGGGCCGGCGAGGGCGACCTCGATCAGGCCGGCACCGACCAACGCCCAGCCGACAGTCCCCACGCCGCGGTGGCCGGAGCCGACCCGGCCACCGCGCCCACGCGCACGCCCACCAACGCCCAGGCGGGGCAGCAGGATCAGCAGCAGGCAGACCGCCGCGAAGGCACCCAGGGCGGTGGACCGTCCCGCATCGCCGGGCGCGCCAGCGACCAGGCCGCCGCCTTCGGCCCACACCGGGGGCGGGCTGCCGACCCACAGGTCGGGCCCACCCGCGGCGAGGCCGGGAACCAGCGGGCTCAGCCCGACGACCAGTACACACACCATGCCGAGCACAGCGGCGGCGAGCGGCGCGCCCGACCAGCCCCCTGAACCGGACGAGGCCGCCGGCCCCGGGCGAGCCGGCTCCTCCCGCTCCTCCCGCTCCTCCCGCTCCTCCCGCTCTTCCCGCTCTTCCGGCTGCCCCGCCTGCCGGGAGCGCCGGGCGGCCCAGAGCGCGAACGGCAGGCCGACCAGCGCCACGAGTGCCAGGGGCGGCGCACAGCCGACCAGGACGGCGAGCCCGACCGCGAACCGCCAGGCCGGCCATCCGGCCCGGCCCGGCCGGTCGCCGCCGCGCAGAACCTCGTCCGCGGCGGCGATGACGACCGGCAACATGGCGAGGGCCACCGCGCTCTCGACCCGCCCGGCCACCACCGAGCCGACCACCGGCGGGGAGACGGCATACAGCGCGCCCAGACCGACCCGCAGGCGCCGCGAACCACTGATCCGGGCCGCGGCGAAGTAGGCGCTGTAGGCGGCGGCCGCGGGAGCCAGGGCGAGGAGGGCCGAACAGATCATGGCGGGTCGAACGCCGACCGGGGCCGCGACAGACGCCAGCGCGGCGAGCCCGGGCACCCAGGGCGGCGCGGACCCGGCCCAGCCGAGCGCACCACCCGCCGAGCCCTGCCACCCGGACCACACAATCGACCACAGTTCGCCCGCCCGCGAGGGCAGCGGCGCGCCGCCGCCCACCGCTTCCGGGGGAAGCCGACGGACCGCGGTGACACCCCCAGCCACCAGCAGCAACACCAGCGGGACCAACGCCCGCGGCGGGACGGACCTGGCCGCGTCGGGTCGAACGCCGCCGACCACCAGCCCGCCCCGCGCGCCGGCGGCGGCCTCCGGCCCGTTCCGCCTGCTCGCCGGCCCGTTCAAGGTGACGCGCCCCGGCAACAGCTCCCGGACCGCCCGCCGCGGCACCGCGGCACCGCGGCCCACCCGGCGGCGCGCCCGCACCAGCTCACCGGGCCCGGCCAGGACCGCGGCGACGATCCGCAGCTCGGCCGCGGCCGCGGCCCAACGGCCACCCGGCCGCAGCAGGCGGGCGCAGGCCCGCCCCACCCCGGCGACCACCAGTGCGGGGAGGGCGAAGAGCAGCACCGGGAGCGCTGGCAGCGCCAGACGGACCCGGACCCCCGCGATCCGGGCGGCCAGCTCCCCCACCCGGGCGTCAGACGGCCCGGCCAGCGGGACGTCCGGACGCGCCGGCGGCCGCAGCGCCACCACGGCGCGCGGCACCGCGACGACCCGCAGCCCGGCCCGGGCGGCCCGGACACCGAGGTCGAGGTCGAGGCCAGCGGCCGGGCCCACGGTGAGACCACCCAGTCGCTCCCAGGCGGTGGCCCGGATCAGCATCCCCGCGCAGGAGACCGCCAGCACGTCACGAGCGGAGCCGCGCTGGTCGAGGCCGAGGACGCCGGACGTGCCGGCGGACCCCGGCGAGCGGGGGCCGGCAAGGCCGCCCAGACCGCCCGGCGGCTGACCGGTGACCCGCCGGCCCGCGCGGTCGACAGTCACGCCGGCCTCCGTGACGGCACCCGCCCCCGACGCACGCAGGGCCGGGCCGAGCACCGCGGCGCTCCGGTCGACCCGGGCGTAGGTGAGCAGGCGGTCGAGCGCGTCGCGCTCGGGGACGACGCCGTCGTGAAGCAGCCAGTAGAAGGCGTCGGCGGCCCCGTCCCCGCCAGCGTGATGGTGAACCGCGGCGGTGACGGCGGCTCCGAAGGAAGTCTCACCGGGAAGGGTCAGAACCTGGCATTCCGGCCCGGGCAGGCCCGGCCCGGCGGGCGCGAGGCCGCCGGCGGGCGGGCCGGTGGGCGCGAGGCCGCCCGGCGGAGGGCCGATCGCCATCCCGCCGCGCTCATGGTCCGTTCCCGCGCGGGGCCGGGGGATGGTGAACCCGCCCAGACGCACCAGGATCGTCGCGTCGGGCGGGCGCACCGCCGCGGCCAGTGCCGCCAACGTCCCGTCGAGGCCGGCACCGGCCGGGGCATCACCGGACCGGCCGCCGCCCCCCGGAATGCCGGCGCGCCGGGTGACCACGATCGCGACGACCTGTTGGCCGGCACGAACGGCATCTCGGGGACGAACCGCCCACTGCCNACCGTCGGCGCCCCGCGTTGGTGTCGTCATCGCGGGCGCCGGCTGTGGGACCCGGCGTCAGACGGCTCGCCGGCGCTGCTTGCGCCGTTCCCGTTCGGACATTCCGCCCCAGATCCCGAACCGCTCGTCGTTCTCCAGGGCGTACTCCAGGCACTCGACCCTGACCTCGCAGCCGGAGCAGATGCGCTTCGCCTCCCGGGTCGACCCGCCCTTCTCCGGGAAGAACGCCTCGGGATCGGTCTGCGCGCACAGCGCCCGTTCCTGCCACTCCATCGCCTCGCCGAGCAGGTCACCGAGACCGATGTCGATGACCTGGGCGAGGGAGTCCGCGAGCGACCCGTCNGGTCGGGTCATACGCACGTCGCCGGGACGGGCGAGGGCGCCGTCCTCGTCGTTCTCGTCGTCCTCGTCGTCCGTGTCGACATCCTCGTCGTCGAGGTCGTCGACGGCGGTGTCATAGCCGGGCTCGATCAGCTCGGGCCGACCACGGCCGGGCATGACCGGCGGCGCGACCGCCGCGGCGGTCGGCACCGCGGGACGCGGATGCGCCCCGGCAACGACGCCCGAGGACGCGGGGACGGGCAGCGACACACCCGTGTGGCCGACCTCTCCCGCCGGACCGGTGTGGTGCTCAGCGGGACGCTCGACGTCCGCCAGGACGGTGTGGACGCCCGCGTCGGTGTGCTCCATATGGACTCCTCCAGACCCGTCGCGGTGCGGTCGGCCACTCCCCGGACATCGGCGCGCGGTGCCTTGGATGCACACCGACCGGACGCCGCCCTACCGCACGAGTCCCGCCGACGGGGGGAATGACACGCCGGTAATTACACGCGCCAGAGTTGGCCGCGTCAACCCCACCGACGCAACATCTTCTACAACCAGCGATGAGACCATAGCTCACAGTCACTGGGGCTCGTCACGGAGGGTCCCCGTAGCCCGACTGGGCACTACAGAGAGTGACGATCTCGCAGGCGAGCGCGGAGCGTTCGATCTCGGCCCTGAGGGCGAACTCCCCCGTACCGGACGCCGAGATTTCCGGACATCCCACCCGAACCTACACCGATCACCAACGCCGACCAGCCACACCCGAGACAACGGTCACACAGGGTAGTGACACGAACGAGCTGTGACGGTCAGCCGGCCACAATCGCGAGCGGGATGCGCGCAGCGTCACCACGAGCCGCGGCAAGGCGTTCCGAAGAGACCACACCGTAGGTCGTGGTCCGTTGCCGCGGAGGCCGGCCGGCAGCCGTGGCGAGCTCCTCCAGCTCGGCGATCGAGCGCCGCGAGCCGTGCTGGGAACCCGCCATCCGGCTGATTGTCTCCTCCATCAGCGTGCCGCCGAGGTCGTTCACCCCGCCCGCGAGCACCTGGACACACCCGTCGGTGCCGAGCTTCACCCACGAGCACTGCACGTTGTCGATAGCTCCGTGCAACAGGATCCGGGCCATCGCGTGCACCGCCCGGTTCTCCTGAACGGTGGGGCCCGGTCGGGCAACCCCGGCCAGATAGATCGGTGAGCTGTGGTGGACGAAGGGCAGCGCGACGAACTCCGTGAACCCGCCCGTCTCCTCCTGGATGCGGCGCAGCAGCCGCAGGTGGGCCACCCAGTGCGCGGGTGTATCGACGTGGCCGTACATCATCGTCGCCGAGGAGCGCAGCCCGACCCGATGTGCCGTGGAAACCACGTCGACCCAGGCCGCCGTGGGCAGCTTGCCCTTGGTCAGCACCCAGCGGACCTCGTCGTCCAGGATCTCCGCGGCCGTGCCCGGAATGCTGTCGAGGCCGGCCTCGCGGGCCGCCGTCAGCCAGTCCTCGACGGACAGGCCGGTGCGGCTGACCCCGTTCATGACCTCCATCGGCGAGAACGCGTGCAGGTGCAGCCCCGGAGCCGCCTTCTTGATCTCCCGCGCCAGCTCGAAGTAGGCGGTTCCGGGCAGGTCCGGATGGATGCCGCCCTGGACACAGACCTCGGTGGCCCCCACCGACCAGGCCTCGGCCGCCCGGGAAGCCACCTCCTCCAGGGAGAGGGTGTAGGCGTCGGCGTCATCGCGTCGCTGGGCGAAGGCACAGAAACGGCAGCCCGTGTAGCAGACGTTGGTGAAGTTGATGTTGCGGTTGACGACGTAGGTGACGTCGTCGCCGACGACCTCCCGGCGCAGGTCGTCCGCGATCCGGCAGAGTTCGTCGAGCGCCGCGCCGGTGGCCCCGAACAGGGTCAGCGCCTCGGCGTCGGAGATCCCGGCCGGGTCGGTGCCGACCCGCCGCAGCGCGGCCAGCAGCTCCGGCTCCGTCCGGCCGGCCGTGGCGCGGGAACCTGACCCGTAGACCCCGTCGACACCGGTGCCGGCGGCGCTCACCTGCTCGCGCAGACCGGCCCAGTCGCCGTACACCGTGTCGAAGTCCGAGCGGGCGGCGGCGCGGCGGCCCTCGGTGTCCACCGCGGTGTGCAGATCGGTGCGACCGCTGTCCCCCAGGCCGCCGTCGGGCTCCTGCCAGGGGCGGCCGATGGCCTGGGCGTCCGCGGCGAGCAGTCCGTCCGGCCCGGCGAGCGCGGCGACGTGCCCGGCGAGCCGGGGGTCGATCCACGGCTCGCCCAGGTGCGTCGGGTGGACGGTCAGTCGCGGGCGCAGACTGAAACCGGCGGCCTCGGTCACCGTCCGCAGGACGTCGAGAGCGGGCCAGGGGCGCTCCGGGTTGACATGATCCGGGGTCACCGGCGAGACGCCGCCCCAGTCGTCCAGGCCGGCTGCGAGCAGCAGGGCGCACTCGTCGGTGTCGACGAGGTTCGGCGGTGCCTGCACCCGCATCCGCGGGCCGAGGACGAGGCGGGTCACCGCCACGGCCGCCGCGAGCTCCTCGGCGCCGACGTCCGGCTCGCCGCGCATGGCGGTGTCGTCCTTCGCCCGGAAGTTCTGGACGATCACCTCCTGGATGGAGCCGTACTGGCGGGCCAGACCGCGCAACGCGAAGATCGTCTCGGCGCGCTCGGTGCCGGTCTCCCCGATGCCGAGCAACAGCCCGGTGGTGAAGGGGATGGACAGCCGGCCGGCGTCGGCGAGCACCCGCAGCCGTACCGCCGGGTCCTTGTCGGGCGAGCCGTAGTGCGCCCCGCCGGGAGTCGACCACAGCCTGGTGGCCGTGGTCTCCAGCATCATCCCCATCGACGGGGCGACGGCCTTGAGCCGGGCCAGCTCCGCCCAGCTCAGCACCCCGGGGTTGAGGTGCGGCAGCAGTCCGGTCTCCTCCAGCACGGCGACGGCCACGGCGCGCAGATAGCCCAGGGTGGAGTCGTAGCCGTGGGCGTCGAGCCACTCGCGGGCGGCGGGCCACCGGTCTTCCGGCCGGTCACCGAGGGTGAACAGCGCTTCCGCGCAGCCGGCCCGCGCGCCGGCCCGCGCGATGTCGAGCACCTCGTCGACCGTGAGGTAGGGGGCCGGCAGCCGGTGCGGGACCGTGGCGAAGGTGCAGTAGTGACACCTGTCCCGGCAGAGCCGGGTGAGCGGGATGAACACCTTGGGCGAGTAGGTGACGACCCCGGGCCTGCCCATGGAGGCCAGCCCGGCGTCCCGGACCCGCGCGGCGGAGGCGCACAGGTCGGCGAGGTCCGCCCCGCGGGCGGTGAGCAGGATGGCGGCCTCGGTCACGTCCAGGGTCACGCCGTCGCGCGCCCGCCGCAGCGCGCGGCGCATCGCGGCGGCGGGCGGCGGCGGTTCCGGGCGGTGCCCGCGGCCGGGGTCGGGAGCCTCCGTCCCGTCCACTCGCTCTCCGTCCGGTACCGCCGCCGTACTCGTCATGCGCTCACCCTGGATAGTTGGTCGATGATCTGAAGATGGACGTACGGGTCGCCCGCGCGGCTCCGGTCACGGGGTCGGTCAGTGGGGTAGATCCGTAGGGCCGGTCGGTGGGGTCGGGTCAGTGGGGTCGGTCAGTGGGTCAGCCCGCATCGCCGTGGCGCGCGGCGCGGCGGCCGGCCGCGGACCCGCGGAGCCGGTCGAGCGTGCCGATCAGCAGGTTCGTCCGCCTGCGGGCAGCGAGCGTGTCGGTCCGCGCGCTGGCCCTGGTCGGGGCGGCGCCCCGCAGGTCGGCGTGCCGAGCGGCCGCGACCTGCGGCGCCCGCGCGCCGGCCAGGGCACGGTTCAGCGACGCGGAGAGGGCTTCGAGGCTCTTGTGGGTACCGGTACTGGTGGTGGTCCGTGGGTTCCTGATCGCGGACATGGCAGTCCTTCCGGCGACGTACAGAGCTGGGTCCATCTCACAGCTCTCTCTAATCAGAATCAAGAGATGACCACTCCGGGGCGGCGGCGTCACGGCTGCTGACCACCCGGGCCGCCCGCGGGACGACAGGCGGCGGGGCGGCGGCAACCACCGCCGACAGACGGACGATGGGCGCGAACGGCCCGTCACGCGGACGCGCGTCAGGGGAAACCGGGTGGCGCCGGTACAAGACATTTCCCTCCTGCTCCCGCCGGGGTCGTTACCCTGATCAGGTGCCACGCAACCGCCAGGAGGTCCCACGCGAGGAGCGGATCGACGCGTTGCTCGCGGTCGCCGAGCAGCAGTTCCTCGCTCGCGGCTTCGCAGCCACCTCCATCGCCGAGATCGCCCGCGCCGCCGGTATCGAGCCCGGCTCGGTGTACTGGTACTTCCGTTCGAAGGACCACGCGTTCGCGGCCGTCCTGAACCGCCTGCTCGACGGCGAGACGGACCGGATCGCCGGGCTTCCCGACGAGCCCGCGCAGAAGCTCTTCGCGGCACTGGACTCGGTGGAACGGCGGCGGACACTGCACCCGTGCGTCGCGGAGCGCGCGCCCCACGCTCCGCCGATCATGGAGTACCACGAGCGGCTGCACGAGTGGCTGCACGGCCTGGCGCTGAGCGCGGTCGCCCACCTGGTGCCCGCGCCCGACCACGAGATCGCCGCGGACGCCGTGGTGGCGACGATCGAGGGCGGCCTGGCCAATCCCGCGCCGAGCCGGCCGACCAGCCACCTGGTCCGCTACCTGCTGGCGTCCTTCGCCAGCACGGGCAACACCCCCGCGCCGACCGCCCCGGCGCCCACCCCCCGCTGAGCCACCCGCACCTCTCCGGTCGCCCGCCCCTCTCCGCCCGCCGTCCGCCGTCCCGCCCGCCGTCCGCCGTCCGCTGTCCGCCGCTCGCTCCCCGCGAGTGCCGCGCCCTCCCCGGAACCGTCCCGCGGGCGCCGCCGGGATCCACGGTGGAAGGATGGTCAGGTGAGGGTTACCGCATTGGCTGGCGGCATCGGCGGCGCGCGTTTTCTGACCGGAGTCCGGGCAGCCCGGCCGGACGCGGAGATCACCGTCATCGGCAACACCGGCGACGACATCACCCTGCACGGTCTGCGCATCTGCCCGGACCTGGACACGGTCATGTACACCCTCGGCGGCGGAATCTCCGCGGAACGCGGCTGGGGCCGCGAGGACGAGTCCTTCGTCGTCGCCGGTGAGCTGGCCGCCTACGGGGTCGGCCCGGCCTGGTTCGGGCTCGGCGACCGTGATCTGGCCACCCACCTCGTCCGCACCCAGATGATCGACGCCGGTTACAAGCTCTCGGACGTCGTCACAGCGCTGTGTGACCGCTGGCAGCCAGGCGTGCGACTGCTGCCGATGTCGGACGACCGGGTCGAAACCCATGTGATCATCACCGACGACCAGGGCCGGCGCGCCGTGCACTTCCAGGAGTGGTGGCTGCGGATGCGGGCCGCCGTGCCGGCCGAGGCGATCCTCTCCGTCGGCGCCGCCGAGTCGACTCCCGCGCCGGGGGTGATCGACGCCATCGCGGACGCCGACGTCGTGCTGATCGGACCGTCGAACCCCGTGGTGTCGATCGGGACGATCCTCTCGGTGCCGGGCATCGCGGACGCGCTGCGGGTGACCCTGGCCCCGGTGATCGGGGTCTCGCCGATCATCGGCGGCGCCGCGGTGCGTGGCATGGCGGACGCCTGCCTGAAGGCGATCGGGGTCGAGACCACGGCCCGCGCGGTGGGTGCGCACTACGGCGGGCGGCACCGGCTGCCGGGCCCGCGTCCGGCCGGCGGTGGGGAGGCGGCGACGGGCGGGGAGGCGCCGGACGGCGCCGTCGAGGGCACCTCCGGGGGTGCGGCGCAGGAGGTTGGTCACGGTCTGCTGGACGGTTGGCTGGTTGACGTCGTGGACGCCGCGATCGCCGCGGACCCCGACGCCATACCCGGAGCTACCGTGAAGGCCATACCGCTTCTCATGACCGATCTGGAGGCCACTGTGGCGATCGTGGAGGCGGCGCTGGAGCTCGCCGGTGTCTGAGCTGTCCGCCATCGGGCCGTCCACCCTGGGCACGCCCGCGCTGGGAACACCCGCGACCGACGGCGGACCACTGCCCGCAGGCATCTCCGCACCCGACAGCACTCCCGAGGCCGGGCGGGCGGGTGCCCGGCCGGCGGAAGCCGGCACCGCACCGGCCGAGACCGGCACCGCACGGAACGAAGCCAGCACCGCACGAGCCGAAGCCGGCTCCTCGCGGGCCGAGCCCGGCGCGGCACCGGCCCGGCCCGGCCCGGAGGCGGGCGGTCAGGGGCTGCACATCCTCCCGCTGCGCGGGATCGGGGAGATCAGCCCCGGCGACGACCTCGCCGAGGTGATCGCGGCGGCGGCGCGGGCGGGCGGCGGGCTGCTCGACGGTGACGTCCTCGTGGTCACGTCCAAGATTGTCTCCAAGGCCGAGGGCCGGCTGGTCCAGCTCGACGGCGACCAGGACCGGGAGGTCGTCCGGCAGGCCGCGATCGACGCCGAGTCGGTCCGCGAGGTGGCCCGCCGCGGGCCGACCCGCATCGTCGAGACACATCACGGGTTCGTGCTGGCCAGCGCGGGTGTGGACGCGTCGAACGTCAGCAAGGACTCGATCGCGCTGCTGCCGGTGGATCCGGACGCCAGCGCGCGGGCGCTGCGCGACGGCCTGCGGGCGCGGCTCGGCGTCGCGGTCGGCGTGATCGTCAGCGACACCGCCGGGCGGCCGTGGCGGCGCGGCCTGACCGACCTGGCGATCGGCGTCGCCGGGATGGCCGCCGTGCGCAGCCACGTCGGCGACGTCGACGCCTACGGCAACGAGCTGGGCATGACCGAGATCGCCGAGGCCGACGAACTCGCCGCCGCGGCCGACCTGGTGAAGGGGAAGCTCGGGGCGACCCCGGTGGCGGTGGTCCGCGGGTTCTGGCCGCTGCCGGACGACGGCGCCGGGGCGCGGGCGCTGCTGCGGCCGTTCGCCGAGGACATGTTCCAGCTCGGCACGGTCGAGGCGCGCCGGTCGGCCCCGTTCGCCCGCCGCACGGTGCGGGAGTTCGCCGACCTCCCGGTCGACCCGGCGGCAGTCCGCCGAGCGGTCGCCGCCGCGATCACCGCCCCGGCCCCGCACCACACCACCCCCTGGCGGTTCGTGCTGGTCGACGCCCGCCGGCACGCCCTGCTCGACGCGATGGCCGTGGCCTGGACCGACGATCTGCGCCGGGACGGCTTCGACGAGGATTCGGTGACCCGGCGGCTGCGGCGCGGCGACGTGCTGCGCCGCGCACCCGTCCTGATCGTGCCGATGATGGTCGCCGACGGCGCGCACTCCTACCCGGACGAGCGCCGTTCCCGGGCCGAGGAGCGGATGTTCACCGTGGCGGTCGGCGCCGCCGTGCAGAACCTGCTGGTCGGGCTGGCCGCCGAGGGGCTGGGCTCGTGCTGGGTCTCGTCGGCGCTGTTCTGTGGCGACGTCGTCACCGACGTCCTGGACCTGCCGCGCACGTGGACTCCGATGGGCGTGGTGGGGGTGGGCCATCCGGCCGCTCCCGCGCTGCCCCGGCCTGCCCGGGATGTGACGGCGTTCGTCCTGGAACGCTGACCTGGCGGCGAGCCGGACGGACCGCACCTGCTCAGCCGGGTTCGACACTTCGTAGGATCGGGCCTGTGGGTAAGAAAAGGTGCGCCACGAGGCGCCCACAACCCGAGTGGAGGTGAAAGACCACC
>NZ_LRTK01000111.1 GCF_001636565.1 Frankia sp. EI5c | reverse complement strand
CCACGATCGTCGTCCTCCCTACCCGCCCCGTCACAAGATAACGGCTGGAACCTGCCTCACCTCATGCTGACAGGTAGGGGGGCGGCGAAAGGCACGAAGAGGCGGGCACGGATCCGATGCATGCTAACTCCCAGTCGCAAGCAGAAGCGGAACGTAGAAAAAATTAACCGCGCCTACCTTCATGGGTCAACCGGAACATACAAAAAACTACGCCCCGTAGTCGTTTTTTATGCTCCGACGCAGGTCGAGAGATCCAAATAACGGACTGTCATCATTGGAGTTTCGCTTTCTCGAAATTAGCCAAAAAACTCCATTTGATCACATCGAGGTGCGGTTGATCTCGTGCATACGATTAATTAGAATCTTTCTAGAGTATTAGGTCACCATTTGACAGGCAGTAGGTAACAGATCAACCTTCCTCGCGATCGTGTTGCAAAGCGGCAATCGCGCTAGGTGGATTCTGTGGCGAGAGGTCTGGTTGAGATGATCGTTAGGAACCGATCGGTGGTAGGCTGCGGAAGTTGTCGGAGACCTTGATCCAGCCTTGGTTGCAGGAGCTCGGCCATCCGGGTCTTGGCTGCCGGTGGAGGATCGGGCAGCCTTGGACNGGATCCCGCAGGGCAGAGTCATGACGGCCCAGAGATCCTGAGGAGCATGTGGGCGGCGATGTCCTTGGGTGGTTGTCGGACTCGCGTACGGACTGGCCCGAGATCAGCCCGACGCCACGGGCAGCCGTGCCAGGGCAACGCTCGTCCGGGACTCTGGGCATGCGCTGGGCACCGCTGTGGGCGAAGCTTCAGCTTCCGATATGCCTCGGCTGAACGCTCCACCAGCCTGAGGGCANGGCGATCGAAGCGTTCCGAGACTTCAGCGCCCAGCTCCGAGCGCTGTATGCCTGAAGCGTCCGAGGCCGCTTGACAAGTACAGCTCCACCAGCGGCTTCGCCGCCGACACCACGCCATCCGACGCCGGCTACGCCGCGGTCCTCTACGCCCAGGGACAGGTCGGCCTTCCCTACCTGTGGGGCGGAGACGGCCCGGCCGAAGGCGGCTGGGACTGCTCCGGCCTGACCCGCGCCGCCTACAAGGCCGCCGGCATCGACCTGCCCCGCACCGCACAGACCCAGTACGAAGCCGGACCCGTGGTCCCACCCGGACAACCACTCCAGATCGGCGACCTCGTCTACTACGGCACCGCCACCAACGTCCACCACGTTGCGATCTACATCGGAAACGGCCAGATGATCAGCGCTCCGGGACAGGGCAAGGTAGTGCACGTCGCCCCGTACAGGTGGACAGGAGACGACTATTTCGGGGCGACCCGGCCGGGCAAATGAGATTTATTCGGTGCTGTACTAAGATCGGTAGGTGGCTGACTTCAATGGCGTTCCGTTGGTTTCCGGCTCCGGCAGAGCTGGAGCGCTACTTTTCCTGCGCGAGCCAGCGCGGGTCGACGCACTTGAAAAGGTTGAGTTCGGTGCGCAGGTGCGCATCACGGCGGGATCATCCGCTGTAATTGTGAACGGCCTAAACGAGTCGACCTGCGAGCGAATCTTGAGTGTGGCGCCTGAACTAGGAAATCAGGCACTGGACCTGATCTCGATGCGTTATCCTGGCGCGAATTCCTTGAGCGATGTTCTTGAACTGCATGCGACGTGGTGGGAGGACTCAACCGGCTCTGTCGTACGGATATGGGGCGGGTCACGCGCGACGATGACCGTTGGCCCCGTTACAGGTGAAGTCCGCGATGCAGATGGGAATCCTCGGCCACCATCGTTGAATCCGCCTGTGGAGTGGCACGCAAGCATGAGGTATTTTCGGATGTCACAGGCAACAGATGATCTTTATGATGCGTTCCGCAACGTATACCTTGCACTTGAGTCCGTCCTGAGTCGTATCGAGCCGGTGAGGATAANGGCGAATGGTCGGCCGGAAGGTGAGGGTGAATGGGTGAGGCGCGCATTGAGGGTGGCATCCNAGATCATCGATCTCCGTCGCTACCTAGATGTCGCTTGTGACGATCCCGTTGACGGAGTCTTCGACGAACTCTATGTGAAAATCCGGACATCGATATTTCATGCGAAAAATGGCCGGCCGGTGCTTCTCCCNCAAGATGAGGAGCACCGATTGATCGTGGTGGACGCAAAAGAGCGGTACACGCGGATGTACCTAGATCTCGCGCATGAAAATCTCTCGACAAGATTCCTCGGTGGTGGCTTCACTGTAGACGGCTTCTCGTCCGTGTTCGGCGCGCTCGTGGAGAAGTGTCACATTCGGGTCACGTCGGATTCGTCGCCGATTGCGGCGACCGACGATCGGATTTCGATGGAAGGGGCTCCGGAACTCCAGCTGTCAAGCTCACGCGCTCGCGACCTGGAAGCCCCTTTCCTCGTTGCGGCTCTGGGTGAGATAGCCATTGGCGAGGTCGACGTAGCCCAAAGATCTATTGTACGTTTCGGTCTCGCACTACCCGATGGGACCGCCGCGCAGGTTGAAAGTCTCGGCGGCACTCTCAACATTGATGGCTTTGACATACTCCAGTGTGTCGTGGTCACCCGTGGCATAAATGGCAACAGCCCGAAAACTTATTATGCCACGTAAACTCGCAGTAGGTCGATCGCGAACGATCAATGGTCAGCGCGTCCTGCATGCGTGCCACGGCGCAGCGATAGTCTATTGACGGGGGTCTGGGCGCTCATGTCCGTTCGGCGCGCCCGGAACCGTCACCCCACGGTCACCCGGGCGCGTCGAACGGACCGTTGCACCAGAGACGGCTCTCGGCAGTAGGCGAGAACTAACCAGGGGCCTCCTGATCANGCGCGGCCCGAGACCCAGGCCAGAGCAAATCCTGCCAGGCTCGTCGAACCCACCTGGTGCCTCTATCGGCTCCCCGCAGGTCTTTTGCGCCTTGGATAACAAACTGGACAGCGTGCACCAGTACCATTGCGGCGTGTTCGCTGATCCGGAGTGGCATCCCACTTCTCGGTACAGTCTGGCCTGCCGCATTCCCATGTGCATTGTATCGTCGAGCTGGGTCGTAGATCTTTAGCCGTCCAATCTGGATGAGCCTTGATTACTATCAGCTCGGCTGCGATCTCGGGAAATCGATCGAGCAGGGACTGATTCGGCTTCGGACGTATCCTGCCCGCCGTGCTTCTCTTGCGCGCGCACTCGGGGCACCCGCCGCCGCTGGAGCGGCGGCTCACTGGCGCCGGCCATTCGTAATCACACTCCGCGCACCGCCACAGGCAAGATTTATTGGAGAACGGAAGAAGGTCGTATGCAGTCCAGCCAGCGTGGTTCACTACCTCGACAAGGTCGGAGGCAACGTCTGGATTGACTTCGGCCAACGACTCTCCTGGGCCGGGCCGACTATTGTCGGCACCTGTCTTCTTATGTCCGCATTTGCTGCACCCGCGTTCGTTGAGGGTTCGTACGTAGAGTGGCACTATCCATTCGTGACCACAGCCGGGTGCTGAGCACCGCCATGCACACGCGTCATTGCATCCGGGCGGCATGCTAATGAGGTCTCGGCCGGGATTGTCAACATTGCATACGAACTCTTCAGCGAGATGGGGCGCCATGTCTAGGGCGGAGACCTTGGGACCCCGGACGGATTCACGCCAAAGGAGCGCGGCCTTCCGAAGAGCGTCGTTAGTCTCCTCGGTGTGGAGCTCCTTCCATGGCAATCCTCGCCGTTGGAGTATCTGCCCTATGGCGCNGGCCCACTCCGTGGCGTTGACTCCAGGGCCTGCCTGCTGGATCATCAAGCTGTTCNCGGGCAGGGGTGGAAGGCCGAACTCTCGAACTCTTTCGATAGCGAGCCCTGCCTCAATGGCGGCCTTCGTCTTCGCCGTGTCCCGAATAGTGCTAGCTTCGCTACTGTGAGTCCACCTCGGATCGAGGTCGATTGCAAGGTTGTGCTCGGGAAGGAAAAGATCGAACCGATCGATTCGTCGACCCGGAAGGCGAACCCGATGGTCCAGCTCAACAACAAGGCCGGACGCCGCCGCAACTAGCGTAGCTACCCGACACNCGAACGCCGATCTACCGTGGCCGGTACAGTCGGAACATCCGCGGCCATTTGTTCTGTTTGCTACAATTGCCGGCCAGCGGTGTCCCTGGTCACATTCCCACTCGCAGAGATCGTGACTTTGGGTGCGCAGCGTTGTGGGGCCTCGGCCCGGACGGGATAGATTATGTCGAAACTGTGCGGCAAGCTCTGGGTTAAGATCTGCGAGAGACTCTCCAGGCTTCGGCGCTCGATTTCTTTGCCTCCAACACTCGGGGCAGCCGGTTGGCTTCACTCGTCGCGAACGATAGAGAAATCGAGCGGGCCATTCGTGTCCGCAGCTGGAGCACCTCCACGTGCAGACGTCCTGGCTGGAAGGTGGTAGCTCATCAATCGAGAGTTCGGGCCTGGTGAGGTTAGCAACGAACTCCTGCCTAAGGAGGTCCATGCGGCCGTGATCGACTCCAGTAACACCCCGTGTCACGCTCTTGAGTATCTCAGCCCGGAGAATCTGGTGGATCATTAGCTGTGTGGAACACGGCGTGTCGGACAGTCATACGGGCTGCCGTTGATGCTGCCGGCGCTGACTGGTGTCGTCGGCCAGGTCGCATCTCTCCCAGAGGCCACCACTATTCGAGCATCACGCGAGCGCCCGGCGCCGCTCTCTGGTGCCCCGGAAGTGCTGGCAGCGTCCGATCGCGCCAGCGGAGGAGACGTCGCCAGGCGGCGTCCGTGCGGTCGCGTTAGCCTGGACTGGCAGCGTTCAACCTAGCGGGCTCATCGACCATGGGTGCCCGATCCGGAACCCGCTCGCGGCGCCAAGAGGGCGGCTCGGCCGACCCGGGCCGTGGCGTCGGCGTATCCCCGGGCACAGAGCGGGCCGCGCCGTTCGCGGCAGGCGCGTCTGTCGGTCCTGCGACGTCACCGGGACGTGAGGATGCAGGGAGTGCGTGATGGGCAAGTCGACGCCGATGGACCGCGAGGCGGCTGACCGGATCAGCGAGGCAGCGGGGCGTGACCCGTGCTGCGACACCGCGCAGAGTGGTTTCGACGTGCGGGCGCAGGAGGCGGCTGACCGCAACGAGCAGGACGAGTAGACCCGAAAAGGCTGCGCGTGGCGGCCGACCTGCTCGGCGATGAGCGGGCCGCCACGCGGTCGCCCTCCCGTCCTTGGCCCACCGGCGGGCACTCTGCCGAGCACGGCGCTGTGCCAGGCTCGTGTCCGGCTTCACGATCCCGAGTGACGGGATCACCGGCGGCAGCGCCACTGCCCGACGCGGCACACTGGTGGTGTGTCGCCGCGGGTGTATCGCCCTGACCACACCGCCGATATTCGCCGTCGCCTCGTGAGGATGGCGATCGTTGGCGCCACCGGTCTGGTTGTGGCCGCGGTGGCAGCCGGGATCACCGCGGTCGTTGGCAGGGCCAGCGACGTGTGGGATGCGCTGCTGGCCGCAGCGTGGATCATCGACGCCGTGCTCGCCGGTGTCGCCACCGTGTACCTGGTGATCACAGTTGTGCCTTGGGGGGTCTACCGGCGGCGGCGCGCTGAGCTTGACGCTGCGGGCGCCGAGGCCATGGGCGAGTTCCAGGCACGCAGCACCCTTTCTCACCACGACGATCCCGACTGACGCTTGTGGTCCCTGGGACCGGCCTCAGAACCCTTGTTCGTGGTGCGGACTCGCTCAGGGGGTGTGCGCGGCCTGGGGCGAGGTCGCCAGGTGCCCGGCGATGGCCGCGACATGGTCCTCGATACGGCGCAGGAGGGAGAGAATGTCGGCCAGGCTGGCGCTGGCCGGCGGGTCCCCCGCCGCGGGTGGGACCAGTGGGTCGGGCTCGGGGCTGACGGCGGCTGTTGGTGGCTGAAGGAGGATCTGGAGGAGGTAGCGGTCGGGCCAGCCCAGCGCGCGGGAGACCGCGGCGAGGGTGGCGTCGGTCGTGCGGCGCTGGCCGGTGCCGCGCTGAAGGACGCGCAGGGTGGCGACGGAGACGTTCGCGCGGCGGGCGAGGTCGGTCTGGGTGATCCGGATGGTGGCCATGCGGGTGTTCAGGGCGACGGCAACAGCCTGCCAGTCTTCTCGGGCGCCGTGCGTTGCACGGCCGCTGGCCGGCCGGGGGCGGTGGGGGTCAGGAGGGGTTGTCATAGTGACCTGCCTGAGGTGTGGACAGTGGCGTCGAGCGGGTCGCGGGCTTCGGGTGGTGGCGGCCTTCTGATCGCCGACCGCGATGTCGGTCCTCGCGTGCGGACGTCCGGGAATGGGTGGTGGCCGATGTGACGCGCCCGGATTCCCTGGGGACGGGTCGCGATGTTGCCGGGTGCTCGGCGATCCTTGATGACCGTGGAGTTGGTCTGATGGTGCGGGGAGGTGGGATGCGGGTGACGGTCGGGAGTCCCGCCGACGGTGCTGGGCGACGCGATGTGCGGGGCCTGCTGGCGGCGGTTTCGCCGCTGGCCGCGGCGCGGGTGGCGCACGAGTGGCTGCGCGGCGGGATGGCGGCGCTCGCGGTCCCGTGGCCGCGAGGCGTGCCAGCCCAAGGTGGGCAGCCGCGCCGTCCCCGGGCACCGGCCCCTGCTGCCGTCGCGGTGGACAGCGGGAGCGTGGGGCGGGCGCGGCTGGCGGTGCTCATCGACGCCGACAACGCGCAGGCGTCGCTCGTCGAGCACGTGCTCGCGGAGGTCGCGACGTTCGGCACCGCCCACGTCAAACGTGCCTACGGTGACTGGACCGGCACCCATCTACGCAGTTGGAAGGACCAGTTGCTGGCCCACTCGATCCAGCCGATTCAGCAGTTCGCCCATGTCTCGGGGAAGAACGCGACGGATGCGGCGATGGTGATCGACGCAATGGACCTGCTCTACAACGGCGAGCTGGACGGCTTCTGCTTGATCTCTTCCGACAGCGACTTCACTCGGTTGGCGTCCCGGCTGCGGGAGTCGGGCCGGATCGTCTACGGCTTCGGGGAACGCAAGACCCCGCGGTCGTTCGTCGCGGCCTGCGACACGTTCGTCTACGTCGAGAACCTGGCACCAGCGGCACCGGCGCCCACCGACCTGCTGCCCGCTCGGCCGGCCGACGCTGCTGGTGACGTCGCGACGGCCGCCGCGCGCCTACCCATCCCCGGCTCCCGGCTTCGCGGCGACACGAAGCTGGTGACCCGGCTGCGTGACGCCGTCGAGGAGGCGTCCGACGATGACGGCTGGGCCAGCCAGGCGAAGGTCGCCACCATCATCCGCCGGCGGACCTCGGACTTCGATCCCCGCGACTATGGCTACCGGAAGCTGGGTGAGCTGATCGTCGCGATCGAGCTGTTCGAGGTCGAGCGCCGTACTAACAGCGCGGGCAAACCGACCCTCGTCTACCTGCGCGACCGGCGGCGCCGCCGCACCCCTACCGGCTAACGCGTCGACCCGCCACCCGCCCAGGGATCGGTGACCGAAGTGCGCCGCGGCGCGGGCGCGTGTCGGCCGCGCTCAGCTGTCGGTGAGCTGGCGCAGGAGGCGGACTCCGGGCATGCGGGCCTCGGCGCGCATCGGCACGTCGAAGATCTCCGGCTCGTCGAAGACGGGCCGTCCGTTGGGGCGGCGGGTGTAGGGGGCGAAGCCGAAGTCGGCGCCGTCGGTGGTGTCGTAGGCGGTCCAGGCGATGGTCTCCTGCTCGCCGGGGCGCAGCGGATGGTTCGAGACCGCTCTGGCGCTGTAGATGCCGGGTTCGGTCTCGATGACGACCTGGGGGACGGCGAAGGCGAACCGGCGCAGGTTCAGCGCGCGGGCGTGCTCGGCGGCCTTTTGCTCGAAGGCGACGGTGGCGTCCTGGTCACGCAGGTAGTCGTAGTCGGACAGGATCTCGCGGCGGTCGCCGTCGAGGATGACGATCGCTGGCGCGTCCTTGAGGCCGATCGCGCGTTGGACACGGCCGACGACGTCGGTGACCAGCGTCCAGGTGTCGTCGTTCATGGCGGGGTCCTTCGGGTCTGGGGCAAGGGCGGGCAACCTGGGAGCGGGCCGCAGGGTGCGGGCATGTCAGCCCTGCTCCGGGTCGCCTTCTCGGCGCAGGTCGGCGCGCAGGTGCAGGGTCTCGTCGAGGATCTCGCGCAGCAGCGCCATCCCGGGAAACTTCCGCGACGGGCCGATCGGAACGGTCACGGTGAACTTCTCGTCACCATCGAGGCCGAAGGTAAAGGTGCCGTCGGGGTTGCGGGTGTAGAGCGCCGTCCCGGTGGTGACGCCCTCCTCAACGTCGAAGAGCGTGTAGGCGATCACGTCGTACTCGTCGAGGTCCTCGCGCAACGGGCCGGTGAACGGCGAGCGCAGGAGTACCGAGTCCTCACCCACGAGCGGACGCGGAGTGACGATCATCGGCACAGCGAGGATCAGCCGTTCGAGGTCGATGCCGGCGACCTCCCTGGCCAGTTGCTGCTCGTACTGGAGGGCCTTGGCGGGGTCGCGCAGGTAGTCGGCGAAGCTGTGCTCGCGGGTGGGCTGGCCCTCCAGGACCGCGAGGGCGGGCTGGTCGCCGGCGCGCAGCGCGTCCTGGAGTTCGCCGATGGTCGTGTCCAGCAGGATGTGGGACTCGATGTTCACCAGGACGTCCTCTTCGGTCGGGTCGGGTGTCGTGGCAGGGACCGGCTGGTTCCAGTCTGGTCTGGCCGGTACCGGCCTGTCTTAGGCAGGGGCCGCGACCCTCGCGGCCTGGCCGGACCCGGTCCGGTGCGTGTCACCGACTTCTGACGGTGTCGCGGTGGTCACCGTGTCGCCGTCCGAGGTCGATGACGTGGCGGCCGTCGTCGACCTTCGCGACCGAACCGATCCTCCACACATAGCCCGCCGCCGAGCCGCACGGGACGGCGGCGTCGATCGTGCGGCTGTCCTGCTCGTATCCCATGATTGTCTTTCCTTCATGCGGCGCGGCGCAGCCAGCCTGACCCACGCGCCTGCGGGGCGCGGGGTCGTAGCCTAAGATCAACCAGATCGAGGTGGCCGACGATCTCCCGGGTCGGCCAGCGGATGATCCGGCCGCAGCGCACACAGCAGTAGTGGCCACGCCACCGGGTCGAGGTCGGCGCGACTTCACGGCGTCCGGCGACGGGAACGAAACCGTCGTCGTCCGGGGTGTTGTCGCACCGGCACAGCCATGCGTCGTCGGCGCCGCGGCGGGCGATGAATTCACGCACAGCAAACACCTCTCTTTCCCGAGAGCAAGATTCGTAAGGACGCAGGGTCCCTATCGGCGGTCTCGCGGCCCCTGGGATGGCCATAGCGGGTGCACGGCCGGAAACCTCGCCGACGTCCCCGCCCGGCCGGGGCGCCCGGCGATCCGCCGGTTCATGGCGGCGTTGGAGATCGTCGAGCGTCCGTTCGTGCCTTGTGCACACGGCGACGAGCGCGGTGTGGCGGACCGCCCGCCACACCGCAGCACGGTGGGACGAATCGCGCTCGCGCCGTCGCCGGCCAGCCTGATGGCCCTGCCGGGTGGGTGAATCAGGCGGCCTCCGAGGCGGCCCCGACATCGCTGGTGGGGTCGAGCACCTTCCACTGCCGGAGCATGTCGATCAGCTGGTCGGGGGTGCGGTCGTAGAGGATGGCGAGGGTGCGCAGATCTCCGTCACGGATCGAGAGGACCCGGCCCGCGTAGTCGCCACGTTCCCGCTGGATCTCGGCGACCCAGCGCCGCAGCGGCCCGGCGTCCTCGCCGGGCGCGCCGGTAAGGGCGGGCAGGTTGAGCACGACGCGGGCGGTGCGCGCCGGGAGCGGGTCGGGCCGTGTGTCCGGCAGGAGCTCGGCGACGGGGACGCCGTAGAACGCGGCCAGGGCGGCAAGGTTCTCGACGGTCACCATGCGGTCGCCGCGTTCGTAGGAGCCGACCGCCGCGGTCTTCCACCGGCCGCGGGAGAGGGCTTCGACCTGCTGGAGGGAACGGCCCTGCTGGGTGCGGATGGTGCGCAGTCGGGCGCCCACCTCGCGGGCGTAGGCGCGGTTTTCGCTGGTCGTGGGCATGCTTCCTCCCAGTGGATGGGTGATTCGCGACATGGAGTGGCACAGGGATCGGCGGTCAAAGCGCGCTTCCCCGTGGGGTTCGAGGCAGGGTGTGTGCGACACGCGCCCGCGCAGCGATCGATCAGTGCGCTGGTCCAGCCGTGCGGCCGAGACCAGCGGGGCGGGCTGAGCGACAGCTCACGGGACCCGTCGGATGCGGCCCGCGCAGAAACCCGCCGTCTTCACTCGGGCGAGGGCGTCCCCGGGCGGGGCTGGTGACGGGCCAAGGCCCGGCGGTACGAGCTGGCCGGTAGGTCTGCGAGGAGATCACCGGCGCGGAGGGTCAGCGAGTACGGCGGTCGAGGCGGAATCGCTGACGGTGCTGCCGCCAGGTCTTGACCGTCGTTGCCGACCCTGTGTCGTCGGCGTTCAGGTCTGGCCGGTGGGGATGGACCCGGACATCGAGGCTGTCCGGGTCGTCGAGGGCGAGCAGTGCGGTGGCGTAGGCGTCGAACGGCTCGTCGTAGACCGTGCCCACGGTGCTCGGCAGCGTCGTCCACCCGCGACCGCGGGACCGCGTCTGCACCTGGACGGCGCCAGTGCCGGTCAGGACCGCGATGAGGTCGGCGGGGGTGTCGGTGTCGAGGCCGCGACGGACAGGGCCGGCCAGGTAGGCGTCCCCGACGATCACGTCGTGGCCGCGCAGCTCCGGGACGTGGACCCAGGTCAGCAGGGTAGCCCTGCCGTTCGCGCCAACCTGTCGATCTTGCCGTTCTGGTTGACGTAGAGCGTCGCGGCGGGGCGGGTGAAACCGATCGGTTCGATCGGTCCGCCCACGAGGGCCTGCGCGGCGCGCAGGCTCGTTTCGTCATGGTCGACCAGGCGGACCGGCAGCAACGGGTCCGCCGGCACCACCACTATTTTGATCATCGTCGGGTGGCTTTCTGGGAAGGCGACTGCGGCACTGTCCCTCGCCCGGAGGGGGTCAGTGCTGGTCGCCGGGGTTGGTGGGTGTGGAGGGGCGGGTCCACTGGCCGGTGTGGGGGTCCCAGACGGCTTCGCCGTAGAGGCGGTTGAGGTCGGGAAACTCCTCGAAGGGGGCGGGCATCATCCAGCCGAACGCCCGGCACTCGGCGTCGCCGGGGTAGGTGCCGGTCCATGGGTCGTCGCCGTGGTCGTGGGGCTGGTCGCAGGCGGCGCGTTGCAGCCCGGTCTGGCGGCAGCGGGCGACGTCGCAGTCGGGGTGGTGGCGGCGGCCGGGAAGCGCGTCGCAGCCAGGGCACGGCGGTGCGGGCTGGGTGGACATCGGCGACCCTCCGGATGATCAAAGCGTGCCGGGGACGTCAGGCCGCTCGGTCGCGTTCGCCGCCGCGGGTTGCTGACGGTCACGCGATGCCGCAGGCTGCGTGTGCTCGTCGCGGGACGGGGTGGACCCTCCCGCGGCGACGCGCCAGGGGACGGGGTGGCCGTGGTCGGGGTGGGCGCAGTCGGACCGCTCGACCTCGGTCAGGTCGCCGTAGACGTGGCCGCCATCGACGTAGATCTCGAACGGCGGGGCGTCGTCGGCGAGGTCGAGGGTCACGGCGGTGTCGATGTGGATCAGCAGGATGCCGGCCTCGTCGAGGCAGGCACTGATCCGCAGCGGGAGGTGGACGTTGCCGGGTTCCCAGCTGGCCATCGGGTGCGGCGGGAGGGCCTCGAACACCTCGACCGTGCCGAAGCTGACGGACGTATCGGGCATGACAGCCTCCAGGGAAGGGACGGTGAGAGGGCGGTGCTGCGGCTTGCGGGAGGGGCCAGTGAGCGCCGGGTGCGGCGGCTCAAGGCGTCGGCGCGAGCGCGGACGCGGACGAGGCGCACGACGGTGAGCACGGTCGGCGCCGTGGGGTCCGGCGACGGGCGCGGAATGTCGCGGTCGTGAGGATCAGGCGGTGACGATCGGCATGACCAGANGGCGGAACACCGCCGGATCGGCCAGCTCGTCGGGTGTCGCCGTGAGTAGCACCGGCTTGGCGACGTCCGCAGGCAGGTACAGGGTGATCGTCGGGCTGGTGAAGCTGTCGATCGCATCGAGCAGGTAGCTCGGCTTGAACACCCGGTGCCCCGGCGGGTGGAGGCCGGTGACCTCGGCGGGTATCTCGGGTGCGGTGACCTGCTCCGGCCGGTCGCTGAACCAGGGAGCGACGACGATCGCCCCGGGGTGCACTGTGACCGTGGCCCACGTCTGGGTCGTGCGGGCGGTCAGCAGCGCGGCGACCCGGCGGACCTGGGCATGCAGCCGTGCCCGGTCGACGACCACGGTGCAGGCGGTCTCCTGGGGCAGGAGCCGCTGGTAGGACGGAAACGTCCCGCTGATGGTGCGCGCGACGACGGTGAGGTCCCCGCCGATGAGCGACACCAGGTCGGGCTGCGCCCCGCCCGCGGCCGACAGGCCGACGCCGATACGGACCTGCCCGCCGACCCACCGGGCCGCGATCTTGTGGACGGTGCCGGGGATCGTCACCTCGGGCAGCGGGGCATCGAGGTCGCCGACGGTTCCGATCGCGGCGACTGCGAGCCGGTAACGATCAGTCGTGGCCAGTCGTAGCAGCCCGCCAGGCTCGTGGCGCAGGTTGACGCCGGTCAGGATCGGCAGCAGGTCGTCGCGGCCGAGGGCGGGTGTCACCCGTGCGAGCGCGGCCGACAGCGCGCCGCCGTCCACGGCCAGGCGGGCAGGCGGCGGGGACGGCAGCGGCGGATAGTCGGCTGGGTGGCTCGCGGTGACCGGGACGGTGAACCCGGCAGCCGACAGCGTCGGCGTCGCCGGGTCCGCCCCTTCCAGGGTGACCGGCAGGGCGGCGGCGTCGCGGCGCTTGTCCCCGGTGGCGACCGCGCGCAGCAGGCGGGTCAGTTCGCGGTGGTCGCAGACGAGCCGCCCCGGCGCGAGCGCGACGTCTGGCAGCCGCACCGACAGCGCCAGCGTGTCGTCATACGCCGAGACAATGAAGGTTCCGTCGTCCTCGCCGGTCAGCAGCACGCCGGACAGGTGTCGGCGGTACGTGCTCGTCGGGATCGCGTGCGCGACGAGCGCGAGGGCATCGGCGAGCTGCCCACGCGCGGCGTGCACGACCAGGCCGCCGTCGAGCAGCGGCGCGGCCGAGGCGGACATGGATATCACCTTCCAGACTGTCGGAGACATCGCCGCGGTAGGCGCGGCGACGGTGGCCCGCGTCGCCATCCCCCGGGGTGGGGTTGTCGCGGGCGGGGCGGCGAGGGCTGTGGTCAGGCGTTGCGGGCGGTGGTCAGGCGTTGGGTGGTACCGGTCGGCTCAGGGCGTCGGCGCGGACGCGGACGAGGCGCACGATGGTGAGCACGGTCGGCCGGGTGCGGTCGATCGGCGGGTGGACGATGTCGCGGTCGTAGGCGCCGAGCAGCAGCCCGGCGGTGACGGTGTCGACGGCCTGGGTGGCGGGGGTGTCGGCGGGTCGGTGGCCGTTCGTGGCGGGGGTCCAGCCGACCGGCGGGATCACCACGGCCGGTGGGTCCGGGGGCACGCGGAAGATCAGGGTGACGTGGGTGGGGTCGCCGTGGTGATCGATGTAGAAGGCGCCGTCGGGCAGGTCGGCGAGGGCCGCGGCGAGGGCGGCGCTGTCCGCGGCGGGGCGGACGGTGACGTGGATGGTGTCGGGCCANGGACGGTGGACCGACACCTGCGGGTCTGCGGGCATGGCAGGGGTCCAATCACGGCGTTGCGGGCGCGAAACCCGGCCGGGAAAAAGGGCAGAAAAGGTCGCCGCCTGTTCCGGTCGAGAAACCGGAACAGGGCGAACCGGCACGGCCTGGAGATCACGAATGCGGGCGAGGGGAACACTGCGGATACGGACGGGCNGTCCGCACGGCGCTGACGTCACCGGGTCGACGGGGCGATGACCATCTCGTCCGCGCGCAGCCTGCGGATCTCCTGCGGGCCGACGACATGACGATGACCGTTCATGCCGATGTCGACGCAGATGCCGACGCGGTCGCCGTCGTCCTCGGCGTGTTCGCAGACGACCGCCCAGACGGGGAAAGGCCACGCCGCTGGAGAATCCTGGGGGTCTCCCCGAGTCAGGGCTACGACGTCCCCGGGCTTGTAGACCCGGTGGGTGTGTCGTGTCGCGGTGGTGCAGTGCAGCCGGCCGCAGGGCGGTGTGGCGGGCGGACGGATCGCCTGCCTGTATTCGCCGGTCTTTTCCCAGACGTCCGGGTGGTCGGCCACGAGGAGCCGCCGCAGATCGTTTTCGATCATGTATGGGGCTTTCAGGGCGGAGATGTTCTCGAACCGTCCTGACAGCACCGTGACCGCAGGATGCATCTCGTCGTGGACCCGCCATAGCACCGTCGGCGGATCGTCCGGGCGTCGCCCGAACGTCACAATGTTAATACCCATCAGGGCACCTTCTTGGGGAAACAAAATTTGATAGCGGGTGGGATGGCAGGCCGACCAGCCGCACGGTGTAGACCGCCGCGCGGTGCGGGTCAGGGCAGGTCGCTGTCTGTTCGGTCGAGGCGGCGCAGGAGCGCGAGCGCACGTGTGGCCTGCTGGACGCGGCCGGCGATGGCGACGGTTTCGGCGCGTTCGCCGAGGGCGCGGTCCTGCCAGTCGTCGGCCAGGACGTCGCCGTGACCGATCAGAACGTGCGGCCCGAGATCCCAGATGATCACGTTGACGGCGAGGGCGGCGAGCGCGAGCTCGTCAACATCGACCGCGACCCAGCGGATGGTGCGCGGGTCACCGCCGGCCTCACGGATCGCCCGCGCGGCGGCGCGTAGCAGCCCACCGGTGCCGGCGGTGGGCTCGAACACCTGCTCGCCGGCCTGCGGCATGCCGCCGTCGAACCGGGCCAGCAGGTCGGCGACGTCGGGTGGGGTGTAGTACTGGCCGCGGGCCGCGCGGGCGCCGCGAGTGCGGAGCACCGTCAGCAGCGGGCCGAACAGGTCGACGTCGTAGCGGGCCGCATCCAGCAGCTCGTGCAGCCCGGCCCGCAGCGCCGCGTCCACGACGCGGCGCACGGCGCGCAGCAGGTCGCGGTCGGGGGCGGGGTCGGTGAACCACGGCGCGGCCAGCAGGAAGACCCGAGGAAACAGGTCGGGACGGACGTGGGCGAACAGCTGCCAGGTCGCGCGCAGAAACCCGAGCAGCCCGGTCTCGTCGGTGTCGGTCAGCTGGGTGGCGACCCAGGCGCGTTCGTCGGCGTCGTCGGGGGTGCGCACCGCGAGGGCCGCGACGACCGACAGCGGGATCTCGATCCGGTCGCTGACGGCGGCGGTGTGCCATGCCTGGTCGATGGCCTCGGCGATCCGATGGGCCTGCGCGAGCGCGCCGGCCGGCGTGACAGGTCGTGGGCGGGCGGGGCCGGTGGCCCGGACGGGGCGTGGGGATGCGCCCATCGCGATCTCCTTTCACAGGGTGGAAAGACACGTGAGCGCCCCCGCCACCGGGGTGTGGCGGGGGCGCTCGCAGGCGGGGAGGTGTGGTCAGGTGGGGCGGCGGGTGAGGTGGTGGACGGGGGTGGCCCGGCCGGTGGTCATCGCCGTGCCCGCCAGCGTCAGCAGCGTTTCGGCGACCTCGCGGGGCACGAGGGTGCGCATCCGGATGGCGGCGTATTCGGCCGTGTAGGGACCCTCGATGCGCAGCATCAGTCGCAGGGAAGGCTTGAGCAGGTCAGCGACGATCCACCGCTTGTCGTCGCCAGCCGGGTACAGCTCCAGCTCGAAGCGGGGTGNGATGACGCGAGACATGGGGAACCTCCCGAGGAGAGGCGGACGTGGGCGCCGCGCGACGGGACGGCGCACCCCGGCGGTCGGGCTGGCCGCGAGACACCCGTCCGGCGATGCGTCGGCCCGGCGGACTACCGGGGAGATGGCACGGCGGACAGCGGCATGCCGAGGTCGCTGGCGAGGATCGCCGTTGTCCCGTCGTAGGACCGCAGCTCGCCGATGACCATGACCTGGCTGGCGGCGTGCAGCGTCCGGGCGGCCTGTTCGGCGAGCAGCCCGTGGGTGAGGACTGGCATGGTGATGGTCTCGCCGTTGATCCACCGATCCTCGGACCGGCTGTAGATCCGTGGGACGTGGACGAGGGTGAAGCGGACGGAGGTAGCGCCGTGCTGGTCGGTGACGGTGACCGGGTCGTCGGCCAGCCGGCCGCACAGCGCCGCGCTGCTCACCGCACCTCCCCGAAGATCGTCCGATCGGTGTAGGTGAGCAGGTCGGACAGGTCCGTGTCCCAGCCCTCGGACCGGGCGTCGGGGACGTGCCGGCCGCCGTCGACGATCAGGTAGAACCAGACGCCAAGGTCGGCCGGGCCGTAGTCGTCGTCCTCGTCGTCGGGCTCCTCGCCGCTTGCCCCCACCGTGAAGTTGATCTCGACGGTGGTGGTCGGGCTGGTCTTGCGCAGGACCTCGAACCCCTCGCCGTGGTCGACGACAGCCCAGCCGGCGGGAAGCGGGTCGGGCAGGTCGATCGCGACGCCGGTGTGCCGGTCGACGGTCCGCATGTCAGCCGTCCTCGGCGAACGTGGTGCCAAGGATGTGGTCGGCGGCGTGCTGGGCCTGGGCTGCGGCCTGGACAATCAGCTTGCTGTCCTTGCGCGACCGGCTGACCCAGGAGATCGACACCTGGACCTAAAGGGCGGTGAGGTTCTCGCGGACCTGGTCGGGGGTGGTGAAGCCGACGAGCACGGCCGCGTTGTCAGCGCGCTGAAGGCTGTAGGTCAGCGCCACCCTGGCCAGGTCTTGGGTCGTGGAGCCGAACCGTTCACGCAGGGGCGCGAGCCTGCGGTCGACGAGCGTGAGGGCGTCGGGGGTGTACCAGCGTTTGCGTTGCCGGTGATCCCCGTCATCGAAGTGGGGTGGGCGGCGCGGGTCGTATTTGCCGGTGAGCAGGCCCTGGCCGAGCGGCTTGTTGATCAGGATGCTGGTGTGGTGGTCGGCGGCGAGGGTGAAGATGTCCGGCTGGCCGGCGGGCGGGGGTGGGGTCAGCGGGTTGTGGCGGACGGCGAGGTAGTCGGGGCGGATGCGGTCGAACAGAGTCCGGAACCGGGCGTGCTTGTCCGGCCGGTTGTTTCGCGGCTGGGTGAGCCGGTGGGGGGCGTAGCGGTGCGGGCCGCGCATGCCGACGCAGCGCACCAGGCCCTGGCGTTGGAAGTCGCGCATCTGGACGATGGCGTCGTCGAGGTAGCGGTCGTCGGGGCCGAACTCGCTGGTGTGGAAGAAGTAGATGTCGAGCCGGTCGGTACGCAGGTTCTCCAGGCTGGTCTCCAGCTGGCGGCGCATCGCGGTGGGCAGGTAGGCGTGGTCGGCGGTGCCGGCGAAGTAGCCGACCTTGGACGACAGCACGACGCTGTCCCGGTCGACCTGGGCGACGAGCTGGCCGAGGAGGCGTTCGGAGTGGCCGTGGCCGTAGACGTCGGCGGTGTCGAACAGGTTCGCGCCCAGGGTGTAGGCGAGTTCGAGCCCGGCGCGGGAGGCGTGGTCGTTGGCGGTGGACCAGCCCATGGGCAGGCCGAGGTTGTGGTCGGGGCCGCCGATGGCCCAGCAGCCGACGCCGATCGGGTGGACCGTCAGCCCGCCTGCGAGCGTCCGGGCGCTCAGAAGACTCGTGCCCGTCATCGCATTCCCCTCGTTGTCCGCGAACTATCTCTGGGATCGGCCTGTGCGCGGGCGCTGCTCGCTGTGACGTTAGGGTCACCGGCATGACGACTCCGGACCCCACCACCCTGCTGGACCTGGACGCGATCAGGACGAAGGGATGGGCCGACCGTAGCGACTTCCCCGACGCCGAATACGGCCGTGCCGAGGCGTTCTACACGGCGATGCGCGCCCACGACGAGCGGCTGCACGCGGTGNGGACGAGGGCGTCGGAACTCATCGAGCGCTGGACCGGCCATCGGCCGCGGGACGTCGGTTCGTTCGGCACCCGGTTGAACCTGGAGACCTCGGATCTGGACCTGGGCATCGGCTACCCCGTGGAACGCCGTGCGGAGCTGATGGCCACGCTCGACGGGAGCGCCCGCTTCCTTGGCGAGCGCAACACCAGCTTCTCCACGACCCGGCTGGTGTTCGCCTTCACCGTGGATGACGTCGAGATCGACCTGAGCGCGCTGACGGTGGACGACTTCGCGGTCGCCTGCCGGATGCTCGACCAGATCGACACCGCGATGAGCCACGACGAGCGGGTGTGCCACACCTGGGTCAAGCACCNGCTGCGCCAGACCGGCCGGCTGGAGGACTACGCGGCGTGGAAGCTGGTGACCTACGCCCGGTTCTGCCCGGAGTTCAACTGGGTGCCGATCCCGGAGAAGTCCGGCGCCTGAGCGGTTGCGGGCCTGCGGGTCAGCTGGCACAGGAGTCCGCCGCATTGATCAGCGTCCAGCTGGTGACCGCGGACCACCGCTGGTGCTCGGCGGCGAGCAGGGCTGCGTGCTCGCGGCCGAGCACGGGCAGCAGGTCGTTCACAGTGGCGGCGAGGACGCCCCGTAGCAGCGCGAGACGCTTCTCGACCCGCTGCCAGATTCGCACACCCACGACCGCCTCAGCTGTCGGATCATGGTGCGGCGGGTGGGCGTCGACCTCGGCGATCAAGTCGCCGAGTAGCTGGTAGCTGGCGTCCTTGAGCACGCCGCGGGCCTCGCGTACCTGGCGGCGCGGGTCGCCGTCGAGGACCTTCTCCAGCGATTTGAATGTGTAGTCAAGGGCGAAGTGCCGGTCGACCCAGCGCTGCGCCCAGCCGGCGGCGACCCCGATCCGCCAGTCNGCGTAGCGCGCCTCGACCCGGCCCATCGAAGGCGTGATCACCCCGGCAAGGCCGGCGTGCTGGACCCGGCGGGTGTAGGCGGCGCCGATCAGGCATTCCATGCTGACCAACAGGTAGGAGATCCCCCGGTAGAACGGCTGGCCCGTGCCCGTCGCCGCGACGAACTGGGCGTCCCGGACCCCGCGCACGACCTCGGCGGCGGAAAGATCGGGGTGCGGGGTCAGGAGCAGGTCGGTGCGGCCCTGGAACGCGTGGGTGGCCTTCAGCTCGTCGAGGGTCATCAGCGGGTCGAAGGTGATGTAGGTGAACCGGGTTGGCACGCCGAGCGCGGACAGGGTCCGCACCGCCAGCAGGTTCTGTTCGCCCGTGGTGTCCTTCGCGAACCGGCCGAGGATGCTGTTCGACGCCGGACTCGACGCCGAACAGCATCCGCCGCAGGCCCCGGGCGACCAGTGTCCGCCACATCTCGGCGCGTTCGACGTGCCAGTCGAGGCCGCGGTTGGGATCGACGACCTGGTCGACGCGGCAGCTGGACTCCCAGCCGAACCCCGCCTCGTGCAGCAGACTGGCCAGCTCCAACACCCTGCTGGCGGCGTCGGGGCCGCGGCCGAGGAACTCCTCGTCGACCAGGTACAACGTCCGCGACACCTGCGGATGGCGGTCGAAGACCGCTGCCAACTCGCCCAGCAGCCACGGCAACCGGCCCGCGCCGGCCCCCGCCCAGCTACCCTTGTGATCGCGGGGGCAGAACGAGCAGTAGCTGGTGCAGCCCCGACTGGTCTCCAGCTGCGCGACACCGTGACGGTCGAACGTCGCCGGCAGCAGGTCGAGCTCGGGAACGACGTCGGCCGTCACGTCCCGGGTGACAGGCTTCGCGGTCCGCCGCCGCCCAACGGCCAGCCCACCCCCACGTGGTGCCCCCACATATCCCAGGCCGGGAACCTCGTCGAGGCTGCGGTCGCCGTGCCAGTACGCCAGCAGCGCGCTGATCGTGGCCTCCCCGCCCGCCCTGGCGACCAGCAACGACGGGAACCGGCCCAGCAGGACCCGTTCGACCCGGGCGGTGAGGCTGCCGCCGACGACGACCAGCGGCGGATCGTCCTGGGCGTAGACCGATTCCAACAGCTGGACCAGCAGGTCGTACTGGCCGAACGTCGCCGACACCCCGACAAGATCCGGCCGGTCTGCCTCGACACGGGTGACCAGGCCGTCAAGGGTGAGCCCGAGTTGCATGTCAGCCAGGGACACCGTGCCCAGCAGTGTCTCGCGGGCCGCCCGCGCCACCGTGCTGATCCCCAGCGGAAACCTCGGCAGCGGGAACGTCTCCGGGTGATACAGCGCGGCCAGCAGCACGCCGGGCCGCGACAACCGATTCACGCCCGGTTCGTCCACGTCTGCCAGCGACAGCCAGGACCCCGGCTCGTCGAGCACCACCGTGTCCCGGGCCCACGCCGGCCAGGCCCGTGAACCGTGCGGTTGACCCGACAGGTCCGCGACCACCCAACGGCCCTCCCGCCGCTCGACGAAGACCAGACGGCGATCGAGCGCGCCCGCGACCCGGACCCGCCTCACCTCACCGGTGTACTGCTGCTCCACCCAGCTGCGAAGCGCGAGTGGATCGAGCAGCAGCTCACGGTGATCGGGTGGGCCGGCAGCCGGATTGGCGCCGGCGAGGCGTACGGCGGTGACCAGACGGGCGAGGGACTCAGGGGGATGCTCCACGGCGATGCCTTCCGGACGGACGGTGCCCCACCGCCGTACGGATGGCCTCGGACTGGGCCGCATCGGCGGTGTGCGTGTAGCACCTGTCACTGTCCGCGACATCGAACAGGATGGTCATTCCCTGCGACGCGAACAAGTAGTTCGCCGCAGTGCGGGGCTGCCACCTGCACAGATAGGGCTGGCTGCCCTCAGAACTTCGGCCGCACCGTCTTCTTCACGTCGAGCCCGGTCAGGCAATGTTCGCCGTGGCGAACCCCGGTCAGCCTGCGAAGCAGGCTGGCGTCTGGTCCAATACGTCCGCGGATATGGTGCCCTCGCCGCGTGACGTGACGTGCTATCAGACGTCGGCAGGCGCCCATCCGGCGGTGGCGAAGTTTTGCCGCTTTCGGTACAGCTCGACACCTATCCGCGTGTAGGGGTAGGTGTTGTCCGGCAGGGCGTCAAGTGGGAACCAGCCGATGCGGGCGCACTTGTGCGGCTCGGTGTTGACCGGCTCGCCCTCCCACGACTGCGCGTGGAAGAACAGCCCGAGCCGGGCTNCGCCGTGCTCGTTACGGAAGTGCACGGTCGAGGCCAGCGACAGCGACCCGCGGTCCAGCTGAAGGCCGACCTCCTCGCGAGCCTCCCGACACAGCGCGGCGGCGACATCCTCGCCATCTTCTAGCTTCCCGGAGGGACAGTTCCACCAGTTGTCCGCAAAACCGGTGCCGGACCGCAAAGCCAGCAGAACGGTGTCGTCTCGGACGAGCAGGAGCATGACGTCGATGACACTGGTATACGCCATGGCGGACAGTCTCCCAGCGACGCAGGTCATTGGGCGGTCGGGTCGAGGCCGAGTGCGGTGAGCTGCTCGGCGATCCAGCCGACCCGTTGGTTGGTGGACATGTTCGGCGGGATGTCGTAGATCCGCTGTCCCACGGTGGCGCAGATACTGCGCACGACCCGGTCGGCGGCGGGTTGGATGTCGAGGACCTTCGACCGGTAGGGGTCGCCAATCTGGCGCTGGTCGAATTTGTCGCAGCAGTAGAACACCGCGTCGTAGACGTGTGCCCAGGCCCGGCAGAAGGTCTCCATGGCGTGCAGCACGGGGGCGTGGGGCCCGTCGGGGCCGCCGGGCAGGACGAGCCAGGCGTAGGCCAACACGTTCGCGACGGTCTTGTCACAGATGATCATCGTGTGTTGGCGGGCGACGCGGAGCTGGCTGGACAACTGGGCGGCGAACAGGTCGACCTCACACTCCAGGTCGAACTCGCCGCGGCCGTGCACGACGATCTCCTCGATGAACGGGCTGTTGCGCGCCGGTTCGGGCACGCAGGCGACATGCACGCCGCGCTCCCGGTAGTAGGCGGCCAGCGCGTGGGTAANGGTGGTCTTGCCGGAAGCGTGGGTGCCCTCGACCGCGACGACCAGGCAGTTACGCAGCATCACGAGCTCCTTCCGCGACCAGCAGCTGGTCGCCGCGATCGGCGGGGACAGTGCGCGGAATCGGGCGCCGGGTCCAGTCGGACGTGCCGCCTACGCCGATCATGGGAGGCGCGGCGGAAGATCAGTGAACTGGTCCCAGGCGGTGACCTCGACGACCGCGTCGAGGTGGAGGGCGTCCCACTGGTAGCGGTCTGCGTTTCGCGCGGCGATCAGCGCGATCGCCAGCGCGTAAATGAGGAGCTGCCGAAGGATCTGTGAGGTTGCCCAGTCAGGCCCAGCCAAAGGGATATCGGCGGGCAGGGCGAGGTTGTAGCCGGCGCAGATGTCCGCCAGCGTGACCGGCCCCGGTCCGCTATCGGTGTCATGAAGGCGAGCCAGACCTCGTTCCGCGGGTTGGCTGTGCCACGCGGCGCGCATGGCGGTGATCCCTCGTGCTGGCTGTCCCACGCCGGCGGCGGTCAGGGCTGCGAGTTGGTCGCCGAGCCGGTGACCTGCGAGGATCGTCGCCTGACGTCGGGCCTGGACAAGCAGCGCGTCAATCGAGGCCGTGACGGCAGTGGTTTCCGTGGGTTCCTCGGCGGCGATGGCGTGGAAGCCGAACCGCACCGTCGCGTCGGTCACCGTCAGCGAGCGTGCCCGTGGCAGCGGGAGGTACACGGCAGCCGCGGCCGGGGAGTGGCCTGTCGCGTTGACCGAGAAGGCGGCCAGGAGGGGGGTCCGGTTGGCGAACGGCCGCCGTGCGCCGCCGAACGGGGTGTCGGTCCAGCTCAGGTTGGTCGCCTCACGCATGCGCGATCCGCAACGAACGGCGGGCCGCCGGGGGTCGGCCGGAGCGGCTGACCGTGTGGATCGAGCGACCCAGGTACTTGGCGTAGTGGTTGCGCTTGAACCGGTACCGCGCCCAGATCTGGCCGATCGGCTCGTCGAGCAGGTTGCCCAGCGGTTCCAGCAGGTCGGGGGCGCCGTAGACCGGCCAGGCACTCGCCAGCCCCCGCGGGCTGACCACGATCATGTGGCCTTCGGTGTCCGGGGTCCAGGCGGTCAGCCGCAGCGCCGGCCGCCAGTCGTGCGCCGTGCGCAGTTCGGCCAGCCGGTCGAATGTCGCCGTGGCCTCCTCCAGGCTGATGAACTCGTTGTCACTGAGGTCGAGCGCGTTGCCCTTGCGCAGCGGGAGGATCAGCTTGAGTTTCCCGGCGTCGAGCACGTCGGCGATCTGGAGCGTGAACGGCAGCGCCATCAGCGTCGAGCGGTAGACGACCGCCGACAGCGACAGCTCCAGCTCCGCGTCCTGGAACGCCCGCACCCCTTCCATGACCTTGTCGTAGTCCCCGCGGACCCGGTTCGTCGTCGCCCGAGGCCCTTCCAGCCCGACGTTGACGAACGCGACCTTGCCGGCCNGGTCACGCGCGTGCTGGAGGCCGCGCGTCGCGTTGGTCGGCAGGCCGATCACCGTGCCGGCGAACATGTCGACGACGTCCACGATGTCCCGGCGCAGCAGCGGCTCACCGCCGGACAGGAACACCCGCGGCACCCCGGCCAGGTTGTCCCGCACCCGCTCCAACGCGGCCAGCGTCGGGTCGGGCTCCTGCAACGTCTCCGAGCAGAACGAGCAGTCAAAATTGCACCGCTTCGTCACCTGAAGGATCACCGACAGCGGACCATTCGCCGCTGAGGCGACCGCCTCCAGGTCCAGAGCCGCCGCGAGATCGAAGTGGTGCCCGTCAGTGAAGACCACAGGTTCATCGGCGCGGCGGGACGCCTCGTCGCTGGCGGACCGCGCCGTGGGAGCAGCCGCAGGCACGGACGGGGAATATGCGATCATCAGGTCCTTCTCGACGTAGGCGCGTACGGCGACCGCCAAGCTGACCGCCACCCTTCGTGACGGCGAGCTGCCACGCCGTCGCTGAACACCTCCAGCGTCCCAAGCGATCCACACGACGGTCATTCCCTACAGAGCGAACATCTGATTCGGGGTCTGCGTGGCCGCTGACCTGCCCGAAAGTAAGACCGCGAGCCCTTATCTTCGGCTTGGCAGCGGTGATCCGTTCGCGTCTTCGTGGGAGCTTGTAGTGCTTCCCGGCACGGCGATCCACGCTGTCGGTTGCAGGGTGTGCGGCCCGCGCGGGACCGCCGCCTCACGGCTGGGACGCGCGCCGCTGGCCACTGCTCGCAGCCATACGAGGCGACAGGCAACCGTGATGTGATGGTGTTGCTCGCGGCGACGCGCGTGGAGGACGCTTGGACATCCACGGGATCATGATGGTCGAGCGCGGGCAGGCGTTCGGCGGCTGGCGGGGCAGAGCCAGGATGGCGGCTCAAGGAGTGAGATGACCCAAGATCTCGAACAGGCCGTGATGTTCCGCAGTCCCGACGGACTGCTGCTGGCAGGGAACTTGCTGCGGCCGTCGCGCACCCCGTTGGGGATCGCGGTGCTGGTGCATGGCGGGGGTGTGACCCGCGAGGAGGGTGGCTTCTTCACTCGCCTCGCGCACGGGCTGGCCGAGGCTGGAGTCGCGTCGCTCCGGTTCGACTTCCGGGCGCACGGCGAGAGCCAGGGGCGGATGGAAGACCTCACGATCGCCGGGATACTCGGCGACATCCGGGCCGCTACCTCGCATGCCGCGAGGGCGGCAGGTAAGGATGCGGTGGTGCTGGTGGGTGCCAGTTTCGGCGGCGGGATATCCGCGCTTTTCGCTGCCCGCCATCCCGAGCAGGTTCGCGGCCTGGTGCTTTTCAATCCTCTCCTGGACTACAAGAACAGGTTCATCGACCAGAAGCCCTACTGGCAGGACGACCAGATCGACGAGGAAGCCGGGCGGCGTCTCGCGGAGGACGGATACCTGGAGCACTCGCCGACGTTCCGGCTCGGCCGGCCGCTGCTCAACGAGGTCTTCTACCTGCGCCCGGACCGCGAACTCGGCGCTGTCACCGCGCCGACGCTGATCGTGCACGGCACGAAGGACACCTTCATCCCCGTGGACAGCTCACGGGCGGCCGTCGGCCGGTTCGGNGGCGAGGCCCGCCTGGTCACGATAGACGGGGCACAGCACGGCATCGCTGTCCACGACGACCCGACCTACGCCGACCCCCAGACCCAGATCTGNCAGGCGTCCGTCATCCGAACAGTGGCGGACTGGGCCTGTGAGCAGCTGCCAGCGGAAGAGCGGCCGTCACCATAGCGTCTTTCAGCTCGCGCACCGACGGCCGTGCTACCCACGGCGTGAGCGCATGCACCGCGCGACTGACCTCGGTCCACGTGCGCACGGAACCCGTGATCCGGCCGATGCTCAACGCCTGCGCGCCGACGCTCGCGGCTTCGTCCGGCTCACCGAGGTCTGCCAGAACACCCGCCATCAGCGCGCGGAAGTAGCCATAGTCCCGCAGCGAGAACGCCGCGGGTCTCAGTTCCCGCTGGAAGATCGCCAAGGCCCGGTCGGGCTGCCCAGCAGCCGCGTAGCACAGCGCCGTCTGGAGCATCAGCAGAGCCGAACTGTAGTGCTGCGACATGTCCTGCTCGCCCTGCTCGCGCACGCTGGCCGCGAGCAGGTCACGCGCCTCATTCAGCTTACGTTCGACGGCGACGAGATCTCGGGTCGTCAGGGCGTGACCGCGGGCTTCCTGCTGCGCGGCTTCCGACCGCACCGAGGCCGGCAGGGTCCACGGCCCGTCCTGGACGGCCTGGGCCAGGGTCAGCATGCGCGCCCCGTCACGTTCGTCCCACGCCAGCTGGCTCTTCTTCAACAGGATGTATCCCTGCAACGGCAGGTCCCCGGCCTCCTGTGCCCACTGCTCGCCGCGGTCCTGCCAATAGGACGCCGCAGGGAGGAGACCGGCGTCCCGGTAGAGCCAGCCGACGAACTCCGCGGCCCGCGCGCCGAGACCGAGCAGCTCGCGTCGGTGCCCGAGCGGTTCTCGCCGCATGGCATCCTCGATCGCCGAGATCGTGCCCAGCATGGTCGGGAGCGCGGCGGCCGGGCCTTGTGCGCCGTCGGCACCCGCGCAGGCCCGGATCTGGTCGCGAAGATAACCGACAGGATCGCTGCTGTGGAAAACGCCCGAAAGACCTTCAGCGAACGCCACCGCAGGCCCCCCGCCGACGCCCACGGAGGAGGGTATCGGCGTCGCCGTGCCCCCGCCGACTACCGATGCCCCAGCCCCGATCGCCGGCCATGGCGTCCCGAGATGCGACGGGATCTCGCCGCGCTCGGCCAAGGGGCTCGGCTGCTGAGGATGCCCAGCGCTGGGCGGCGCAACGGGTAGAGACAGATCGCGGTTCTCGCCGGGCCCGGTGCGATCGATGCGGCTGATGAGGAGGGTGTCGGCGGGGGTGAGGTGTTCGCGGTCGTCGAGGTCGATCAGGTTGTGGACGCTGGTGTCGTAGACCTCGGCGAGCAGGGCGAGGAGCT
>NZ_LRTK01000110.1 GCF_001636565.1 Frankia sp. EI5c | reverse complement strand
TCCGCCAACAGCCCGTCGCCGTCGCNGCCGTTCGCCGGCGCGGCGTCCCCCAACACTGTTCTCGACAACCGCTACCGGCTCGACGGTCGGATCGCGACCGGCGGCATGGGTGAGGTCTGGCGCGGTCTCGACCAGACCCTCGGCCGTCCGGTCGCCGTCAAGCTCCTGCGCCCCGAGTACGCCAGTGACGAGTCCTTCCTGGTGCGGTTCCGGGGCGAGGCCCGGCATGCGGCCCGGCTGTCGCACCCCGGCGTCGCCTCCGTGTACGACTACGGCGAGGTGTCGACCGCCGACGACTACCCGACCGCCTACCTGGTGATGGAGCTGGTGGAGGGTGAGCCGCTCTCGGCCGTCCTGCACCGGGAGAAGCGGCTGACCCCCGACCGGATGCTGGACGTCCTCGGTNAGGCGGCGGACGCGCTGCAGGCGGCCCATGCCCTCGGTGTCGTGCACCGGGACGTGAAGCCGGGCAACCTGCTGATCCGCCACGACGGAGCGGTCAAGGTCACCGACTTCGGCATCGCCCGCGCGGTGGACGCGGCCCCGCTCACCGCGACCGGGATCATGATGGGGACGGCCTACTACGTCTCCCCCGAGCAGGCGTCCGGCCGTCCGGTGACGCCGGCGAGTGACGTCTACTCGCTCGGTGTGGTCGCCTACGAATGCCTGGCCGGGCGGCGCCCCTTCGACGACCGGAACCCGATCGTCGTCGTCATGGCTCACCAGCAGGACACGCCGCCCCCGCTGCCCAACGACATCCCGTACCAGGTCCGGTCGCTGGTCGAGTCCGCCATGGCGAAGGACGCCTCCCGGCGGCCGAGCTCGGCGGGCGCCTTCGCCCGTTCGGCGGCCAGCATTCGGCGCAGCCTGTGGAACGCCGAGGCCGGCCGGTGGAACGGTCCCGCCACACCGGACGCCACCGCCCGCCATCCCGCGCCGTCCGCTCCGCCGAGCTTCGGACCGGGCCATTCCCGCGCCCCGAGCGTTCCCCGGGCCCCGTCCTGGAACCGGCCGGGCAGTGCCTCCTGGACGCAGGCACCCCCCGGGCCGGAATCCCCGGCGGGCGGGCCCGGCATGGGGCCAGGCCCCGGCGCCGGATCAGGTGCCGGCCCGGGAGGTCCGGCCACCGTGCTCCAGCCGGCCGGCGGCCCCGGGCACCCACCGTCCCGCGGGGGCACCGGGCGGCTCTACAGCCCGGGCGAGTTCGCCGACTACGCGGCCAGCCACGGCCAGGGCACCGGCTCGCGGGGGCCGGGCGACCGGGGCGACAACGGCCGTGCCGACCCGGCCAACACGCTGTACCAGCCGTCCTCGCCGCCCTGGGCGGATGATCCCGCCGACCCGGTGGGCGGTGGGCGGGCGGCGCGGCGCCGTCCCGCGGCGACGGGGGGCCGGCGTCGGCTTCCGCTCCCCGTCCTCATCGCGCTGCTGCTGCTCACTGTCCTGGTCGTGGCCGTGATCNCCCGCCGGTTCGCGGAGGCGGGCGGGTCCGAGACCGGCACCGCAGCCCCGCCCCATGTGTTGTATCTCACACCGGAAGACGGCAAGATCGTCGGTATGGGCGGTGAGGCGGCTGGCACCGTGGTGGCCGGCGTACCCCAGCCGACGACGGGTGACAATCTGTGACGGATGTAACTGAGAGATACGACGCTCAGCCCCGACTCGTCGGTGAGCGGTACGAACTCGGCGGATGCATCGGTTACGGCGGCATGGCCGAGGTCTACCGGGGCCGCGACATCCGGCTGGGGCGCGAGGTCGCGGTGAAGACCCTGCGCGCCGACCTGGCGCGCGACCCGACCTTCCTGGCTCGGTTCCGTCGCGAGGCCCAGTCCTCGGCCTCGCTGAACCATCCCGCGATCGTGTCGGTGTACGACACCGGCGAAGACGTCATCAACGGGACGCAGCTCCCGTACATCGTCATGGAGTTCGTCGAGGGCCAGACCCTGCGGGAGGTGCTCCAGGCCCGCGGCGCGCTCGACGAGCGGTACGCCATGCAGATCACCGCCGAGGTCTGCGCCGCGCTGGACTACAGCCACCGCATGGGCATCATCCACCGCGACATCAAGCCCGCGAACGTGATGGTCGGGGCGGACGGCGCGGCCAAGGTCATGGACTTCGGCATCGCCCGGGCGACCACGGCGACATCGTCCACGATGACCGCCACCTCGGCGGTCATCGGGACGGCGCAGTACCTCTCGCCCGAGCAGGCCCGCGGCGCGCGGGTCGACACGCGCAGCGACGTCTACTCCACCGGGGTGCTCCTCTACGAGCTGCTCACCGGTGAGCCGCCGTTCCGCGGCGACAACCCCGTGGCGGTCGCCTACCAGCACGTGCGGGAGATCCCGCCGCCGCCGTCGAGTCACGACCCCCGGATCTCCCCCGAGGCGGACGCCATCGTGCTCAAGGCGATGGAGAAGGATCCGGACGACCGGTACACCACCGCCGGCGAGATGCGCGATGACCTGGAACGCGCGCTCAGCGGGCACCGGGTGCACGCCATGATCATGGGCGCGGCCGACGAGACGATGCTCGGTGCGCAGAGCCCGGCCACCGCCGGCACCGCGCTGCTGGGCCGCCCGGGCGGCTACGACAACCGCTCCGACGGCCGCTACGACGACGGCTACGACGAGTACGACGACCGCACCAGGGTTCGCGGCGAGCCCTACGACCGGTTCGAGCAGACCGGTCCCTTCGACCGCTACGACTCGCCCGGCCGCTTCGGTGACGGCGGCGGGTACGACGACGCGCCCCCCAGCCACCGTGACGACGACCGCGGTGGTTCACCCGTCTGGAAGTTCGTGCTCGCCGGGCTCGGCGCCGTCCTCGTCTTCGTCGTGGTGGCGCTGCTCGCCNGCTCACTGCTCGGCGGAAAGAACGACGAGGACACGGTCGCCACCCAGTTCACGATCCCGGGCGGTCTGGTCGGCCAGACCTACGACGAGGCCCTCAAGCGGCTGCAGAAGGCGGGCTACAANGGGCAGCCGCAGCGGGTGAACGAGACGAGCACCGCGTACGAGCCGGATCACGTCATGAAGGTCTCCCCCGAGCCGGGGGAGAAGATCGAGCCGGACGGGCAGATCGTCCNCACCGTGGCCATGGCGGAGGGGCAGAAGACGATCCCGCAGAACATCGTCGGGATGACCGAGCAGGAGGCGCGGAACACCCTCACCGGACTCGGTCTGCAGGTCACGTCGATGCAGCTCTACGATGCCGCCGAGC
>NZ_LRTK01000109.1 GCF_001636565.1 Frankia sp. EI5c | reverse complement strand
CACCCAGCGGCCGATCCAGGACCCCTCCAAGCGAGCGGGGACCGTCGCCAACCAGAGCCCGGCCAGTGGCAACGTCAGCCGCGGTGCCACCGTGACCCTCTTCGTGGTGCAGGAGGGCCAGCAGACGCCGACCGCGCCGGCCACGACCCGCGGCACCGGCGAGCCCGAGGTGACGCCGACACCGGAGACGACGACACCGCCGCCGAACACCACGCCCCCGGCGACCACCCCGCCGGCGACCACGACCGCACCGACGCAGGGCAGCCAGACACCGCTGAGTCTCGGGCGGTTCCGCAACAGCGGCTGAGTTCGGTCACGGCCTCGGGGCAGCCAGCCCGCCCCGAGGCCCGGTCAGGCGAACGCGGCCAGGCGCAGCGTCTCGACCTCGGCGGACAGCGCGGGCGCGAGCCGCAGTGCCGCCCCGCCGTCACCGCAGGCGTCGAGCCAGCGGGCCAGCATCAGGTGCCCACCCTGGGTCAGTACCGACTCGGGGTGGAACTGGACGCCTTCGAGTGGCAGCTCACGGNGCCGCATGGCCATGACGACCCCGCTCTCGGTGCGCGCGGTCACCTGAATCTGGTCGGGCAGGGTGTGCTCCTCCACGGCCAGTGAGTGATACCGCGTCGCGGNGAAGGGCGAGGGAAGATCGGCCAGCACGCCGACGCGCTCATGATGGACGATCGAGGTCTTACCGTGCAGTAGCTCCGGCGCGCGGTCGACCGTGGCGCCGTAGGCGACACCGAGCGCCTGATGCCCCAGGCAGACGCCGAGCATCGGCAGGCCGCGGTCGGCACAGGCATGCNCCATCGGGATGCTCNCCCCGGCGGCCTCGGGTGTGCCCGGCCCCGGGGAGAGCANGACACCGTCGACACCGAGCCCGTCAAGCTCGGCCGGGTCGATCTCGTCGTTCCGCCGGACCACACACTCGGTCTCCAACTGGCCGAGGTACTGCACCAGGTTGAAGACGAACGAGTCGTAGTTGTCGACGACCAGGATCCGCATCGGACCTCCCGGGGAGCACGGCACCCGGTGGGTCGGCCGCCGGGCGGAGCGGGAAACCGGGCGCGGTGTGCGCCCTCGGGTGCTGGATCCATCCTGCCTGACNGCAGGGCCCGCCCGAGACCCGCCGGCCGCGGTCAGCCGACGTCGGTCAGCGGGCCACCGCTGTAGGCGGGCACGACAAGGTCCGCCTCGGCCGTGACGCGGTACCCGAGACCGTAGGCCGTCACGTAGTCCCGGTNCAGCTGAACCCGGGGATCGGTGTCCAGCGCGTCGTACAGCGCCACCTGATCGCCGATGGCGCTGATCCGGAAAGGCGGTGAGTACACCCGGCCCGCCAGCAGCAGCGTGTTGCCCACACACCGCACCGCCGTCCGGGGGGTCACCCGGTGGCCCATGATGGCCATGGCCTCGGCGCCACCCGACCACAGCGCGTTCACCACGGCCTGCACGTCCTGCTGGTGCACGACCAGGTCGTTCGGGCCGGGCGAGCGCACCCCGGCGGGCAGCGGCCGCCCCCGGCTCTCCCGCGGGGCGTCGTCCAGCTCGATGGTCACCGCGGGCCCACGCACGGCGGTGAGCCCCACCTGGGCCGCGAGCTCGGCACGCCGAAGGAGCGGATCCGCCGGAGTGGGCGCGGCGGCGGCCGGTGTGGGAGGTGTCGGCGAGGGTGTGGCACGGACACCGGGAGACACTGGAGCGGTCGCCAGCGCGTCCAGTCCGGCTCGGACCCGCTCCTCGTCCTCGGCGAGGCGCCGGCGGTCCTCGGCCGCGAAGGCCGCGGCGCTGACGACACCCGCTCCCCCCGCCCGCCCCCCGGCGGGAGCTGTCACCACCGCCGCGGCCACGAGCGCACTGACACCCGCGGCCAGCACGCCGGCCGAGACCCGCCACAACATCGGCCGCCCGCGCCCGCCAGCCTGCCCGACGGCACCGCCGAGCCCCGCGGCACCGCCGGGTTCCGCCTGGTCCGCCGCCGCTGTCTGGTCTGCCGTTCTGCCGGTCATGTCATCCCGCCGGTCAAGTCGTCCGTCGTGCTCCGGGCCTTCGCCATCCCGCCCGGGCACCGTCGTCCTCGTTCCGCCGCAGGCTACGCCCCGGATCACAACGCGATCACCGTTGGCGGGCCGCCCGACGCGGGACACGGCGGCGGCGCCCGCACGGCTTCCACCCGGTCACCATGTCTACCCTGGTGACGAACTTCCCGATGACGCCGGTCAGGTGACCTGCCCGGCGCGCCGGGCGAGCCTGGTCACGAGGAGTCCGCAGTGCCCGAATCCCGACGCCGGAAGCCAAAGAAGACGACGGCGCCCGCCCCCCAGGGCAGCACCCGCACGCCGAAGCGCAAGCCGCCGTCACCGCCGTGGTTCGGCGCGATGATCCTGGCGTTCTTCCTGATCGGCATCGCCTATCTGTTGGTCTACTACTTCTCCAACGGCGGCGTGCTGGGGATGGAGAGCCTCGGCGGCTGGAACATCCTCATCGGTTTCGGGTTCGTGGTCGTCGGCCTCGCGGTGTCGACCCAGTGGCGCTGACCGCGCGATGACACCGGCCACCCGGTGGCGCGTACCGCCCTGGCGGCGGTCCGCACCATCGGTGTGACTTGCATCGGTGTCATTCATCCACAACCGTTGTCCACAATGTGGATATCCATCGCCCGGAACCCTTATGCCCGACCTGCCAACCCCGCGCCAGGGGGTCATCCGGTGGGTGCCGGTCGGGAGTAGGAGTAGGAGTCACCACCCTCGGCCCTGATCACGTACATGACAGCGTTGATCAGTGCCAGGTGGGTGAACGCCTGCGGGAAGTTGCCCAGGTGGCGGCCATCTGCCNGGTCGAGCTCCTCCGCGTACAGATCGAGCGGGCTCGACAGGCTGAGCAACCGTTCGCAGAGCTGGNGCGCCCGGGTCACCTCACCGATCTCCACCAGCGCCGAGACCAGCCAGAACGAGCAGATGAGGAAGGCACCCTCCTCGCCCTCGACCCCGTCGTCGGTCTCGTCGGTGCGGTACCGCAGGACGAGGCCGTCCACCGTCNGTTCGTCCGCGATGGCCAGCACGGTCGCCTTGACCCGGTCATCCGTCGCCGGCAGGAAACCGAGCAGCGGCACGAGAAGCACCGAGGCGTCCAGCGACGTCGAGCCGTAGTACTGGGTGAACACCCCGCGGTCGTCGAGACCGTTGGCCAGCACGTCGGCATGGATCTCGGCGGCGATCCCGCTCCACCGCTCGGCGGCGGTGTGGTCCCCGCGCATCTGGGCGAGCCGCCGGCCACGGTCCAGCGCCACCCAGCACAACATCTTCGACGTNGTGAAATGCCGCGGCTCGCCGCGGACCTCCCACATCCCCCGGTCGGGCTCCCGCCAGTGGGCCGCGGCCGCCTCGACCAGGCGCACCAGCACCGGCCAGAGCCGCTCGGAAAGATAGTCCCGCGAGCGGGTGTGCAGATAGACCGAATCGAGGATGACCCCCCACACGTCGTGCTGGCGCTGCTTCGCCGCCTCGTTGCCCACCCGGACGGGGGTGGCGCCGTCGTAGCCGGAAAGGTGTCCGAGAATCTCCTCGTCTATCCTCGGCTCGCCGCCGACCCGGTACATGACCTGGAGGTCGTCGGCGTTCTCGGCGATATCGGCGATGAACGAGAAGAAGTCGTTCGCCTCGTAGTCCAGACCCAGCGTGTAGAGCCCCCAGAGCGCGAACGTCGAATCCCGGATCCAGCTGTAGCGGTAGTCCCAGTTGCGTTCACCCTGGGGCGTCTCCGGCAGTGAGGTCGTCGCGGCGGCGAGCAGCGCGCCGGTCGGGGCGTAGGTGAGCCCCTTGAGCGCGAGGGCACTGCGCTGCAGGTGCCCGCGCCATGGATGGTCCGGGAACGTCCCGCGGGACAGCCACTGCCGCCAGAACTCGGTGGTGCTCTCCACCGCCGCGCAGGCCTCCTGGTAGCTGTGGGGCAGCAGCGGGTCCTCCGCGCGCCAGGTCAGGGCCACGAATGCGGTGTCCCCCTCCCGCAGGGTCGTCCTCGCCAGGGCGCGGCGCCCGTCGAACCCTAGGCGCAGATCGGTGCGCAGCCGCAGCGAGNCGGCCGACGACGGGTCGGTACGCGAACCGGCGTGGGAGATCGCTCCGGTCGAGTAGTCCTCGCCTTCGTACCGCCACGACTCCGGACTCCGCCNGTAGTCGAAGTTGGGCTCGCAGACGAGACTCAGATCGACGTCGCCGTGCTCGCAGCGCGCGAGGCGTAGCAGCACGTGGTCGGCGTCCCAGTCCCCGGGCGTGCGGCGGTGGGTCCGGGAACGCCGGTGGGTCCGGTGCCACTTGCCGACAACCAGGCAGTCCGTGACGATCAGCCAGCCGGTCGGTGTCTGCCAGGTGGTCTCCAGGACGTTGGTGCCCGGCAGGTAGCGCCGCCCGGCCGGGATGAATGTCCGGTCCGGTCCGAAGCGGAAGCCGCCCGCGGAGCGGTCGAGGACCGCGCCGAAGACACTCGGCGCGTCCGGCCGCGGCACGCACATCCACTCCACGTTGCCACTCGGCGCCACCAGGCAGTTCGACTCGCAGTCGGAGAGGAACCCGTACTCGGCGATCGGCGGGAACGGGCTGCCCCCACCGCGTCGCGTAGGTATGTTCGCCACCGTTCCCCCTTCGCCACGCCAACCGCTCGACGCGGCCAGACGCGGCTCGGCTCCGCGACGGGTCGCGGGCCCATAGCCTGCCGGCCGACCGTCTCGANCGAGATCGACACTTCAGGTAAAGCCAAGAACGCGAATCGTAACCACGACTTGNGGTCACGCAAGCGCCCGTGCCGTTGCGTCGCCAAGGTGACACTCCCGCCCGAGCGGCGGCGGCAGCGGGTGGGCGGGACGGACGGCGGGGGGGACGAACGGTGGGCGGCACCCGTGGTTGGCTGAGGGAATGACCATGCAGACGGCCGAGCACTCGTGGTCCCCCGCGCTCAAGCGGTGCGTGGTCTGCGCGGCGGGCGGGGTCCTGCTGCTCGTCGTCGCGGCGGTCGAGGACCTTGCCTGGCGGGTGGCNTCGCTGGACAACGCCGGCCGCCTGCTCGTCNGGCTGGTCGGACTGGGCCTGGTGGGTCTGGGCGGCCGTGACGCCGTGCGCCGGCCGATGCTGCGGCTGACGGCGGGCGGCCTCGACTACGTGGACGGACTACACCGACGGCACCTGCTGT
>NZ_LRTK01000108.1 GCF_001636565.1 Frankia sp. EI5c | reverse complement strand
GGCTGCCGTGACCGGTGTGCGTTGCGGCACGCTGAACCACGGGCGCCGCCTCGTCCACGTGCACGCCCTGGAGATCGAAACCATCGATGGTCCGGTGCTGCTCAGCCGCTGGCAGCTCGGCGCCGACCCCGAGCGGGTGGCAGCGGTCATCGAGGAGTACCGGGCCCACCTGGGCTGAGGCCCGGCGCCCCTCCGGCCGGCCGGTGCCGGCAGCTCAGTAGGCGCCGAATATCGGCAGACCCAGCGACGAGGTCTTCGCGAGGGCGACGGCGAAGCACACCCCGACCAGCGCAAGCACCCCCGCCGCCTGCACCGCCGCCCGACGAGGCGGGACATAGGCGTAGATCGCTCCGACGATCAGACCGGCGACCAGACCACCGATGTGGCCCCAGTGGTCGATGTTGCTCAGCGAGAAGGTGATCACGAAGTTGAGGACGATAAGAATCAGGATCTGGGTCGTGTTGGCCCGCATCCGCCGGGCGATCACATAGAAAGCACCGAAGAANGCGAAGATCGCGGTGGACGCGCCGAGCGAATACGCCTCAAGCCCGTTCATGGCATAGCTCAGGACGTTCCCGCCGACAGCCCCCGCGAGGAACAGGCCCACCAGTCGCGCCCGCCCGATGATCCCCTCAAGCTGGTACCCGAGCACGAACAGGGCATACAGGTTGATCAAAATGTGCAGGTAGTGGCTGTGCAGGAAGGCCGCTGTGACGAGCCGGTAATACTCGCNGNCGAGGGCGACGTCGAGCCCGCTCAGCAGGTAGTGCCGGCTGAACGAGTTCAGGTCGGCGGCGTTCCGCCNGAGCCCGGGCAGGCCCTGCAGGAAGTACCCGATGACGCACAGGGCGATGAGGATCTGGGTGACCAGGCCCTGCCGGGTGCGCCCGGGCCGACCACCGAAGCTGCCCCGGGCACCCGAGCCGCCCCGGTCCGGGCCCCGAGAGCCGCCGCCGGTCTCCTCCGGGCAGTGGAACCCGACGGCCGCGGGCCGCATGCAGTCCGGGCAGATCGGCCGGCTGCACCGCTGGCAGGAGACGTAGGTCTCCCGGTCCGGATGCCGGTAACAGTGCGGCAGCTGCGATGCTCCCGGCGCGACCGGCGGCCCGGGCTGCCCGGGCAGGAAGGCGCCACCGGGTGGGAGCGGCCCGCCCCACTGCCCCGGCTGACCGGGTGGCGTTTCGGCGGCCCCGCCCTGGGCCGGGGGTGCCACGTCGCGCGGATGCGCCGGGCCACTGCCCGTGTCGTCCGCCGTCGGCTCCGTCACGGCACTACCCGACCCGCCGCACGGCAGAACCCCGAACCTGCCAGCACAACGCCGATGCCGATGCCGATGCCGACGCCGACGCCGGTGCCACCCCTGCCCTCATCCCCGATACCTCAGGCGGGCCGGCGATCGATGACGATCTCCTGCACCACGACATCGGTCTTCGGACGGTCCTGCGGACCCGTCGGGGCCTTGCTGATCGCGTCGACCACCTCGGTGCCGCGAGTCACCTCGCCGAAGATCGTGTGCTTGCGGTTCAGCCAGTCCGTGGCGGCCGTGGTGACGAAGAACTGGGAACCGTTCGTGCCGGGCCCGGAGTTCGCCATCGCGAGCAGGTACGGGCGGTCGAACTGCAGTTCCGGGTGGAACTCGTCGGCGAAGCGGTAGCCGGGGCCGCCGCGGCCGCTACCCAGCGGGTCCCCACCCTGGANCATGAAGTTCGGGATCACGCGGTGGAAGATGGTTCCGCTGTACAGCGGAACTCCGTTCTTCTTCTCGCCGGTGCTCGGGTCGGTCCACTCCCGGCTGCCGGTGGCGAGCCCGACGAAGTTCTTGACCGTCTTCGGCGCGTGATCGGGGAACAACCTGATCTCGATGTCGCCCTGAGTCGTGCGCAGCGTCGCGTACAGCTCCTCGGCCATGGGCCTGCCTTCTCTCCGTCTTTCAACACGTACGGCTTGTCTCGCCCGATCGTATGCCGCGCCNCGGAACCGCACCGGTCACCCGCCGTCGCCGCACCCGCCGCCGGCGCGACCTGCCGGCAGTTCCTCCCNGGCGTTCCCGGACGGCCCCCGACGGCGCACGGACAGCACCGGGCATGTGCCGCAAGCGTAGGTGACACGGCTACCACGCACCGTCGCGTTGTAACGGCCGGCGGACGGGGNACGGGACACTGCACAGATCTTGACGGCGTGTTTCACCTGGGTGAGGGCCCTGGGCGCGCGCCCCACCGAGGCCCTCACCACCGATCGCGTACCTCAACGACGCAGTCAGCGAAGGGATGCCATGAGCACGACACTCAAGGACAGACTGGCGCATGNGACCGATCCCGCGCCGGTGAGCGGGCTCCCCGGCACCGCGCGCACCGTGGCTGATCGCGCCAGCGCCGCCGCCACGAAGGCCGCCTTCAAGGCCGGCAGCACCGCGGGCACCGCGGCGCATGTGACCCGGGACGCCGGCAGCTCGCTGGCTCACCGGGTGACCGACGTCTCCGGCGCGGGCGGGGCCGCCGCGGGCAAGGCGGCCAGCAAGGTCGGTGGCCTCGCCGCCGACAAGGCCTCCGACCTGTCCGGACGCACCGCCCGACGGATCGAGAAGGCACGCTCCAGCGCGGAGATCTCCGCCGAACGCGCTCGGATGGCGACCGAGCTCCGGCTCGAGAAGTCGCGCTCCCGGCGGGCCGTCCGCTCGGAGTCGAAGGCCCGCGAGCGGGCTGACCGGGCGCAGGAGCTGCTGGAGAAGCGGTTGGAGAAGGCGGAACATCGACTGGCCCGGGTGCACCGCCGGCGGCGGCGCGGTTTCCTGGCGCTGTTCCTGATCGCCAGCGGTGCGGCCGCCGCGGTCGCGGGCCGCCGTTACCTGGCGTCGTCCGACGCCGAGGCGATCGCCACCGAGCCGGCGCCGCCGGTACGGAGCAACATCACGGAGGGTGTCGGGCCGGAGGCGACCTCCGGGCTGGAGGAAATGCCGGGCGTGGATGCCATGACGGAGGCCGGCCGCCGCGCCTGAGGGTGCCGGAGCCCGGTCAGCCGACGTCGTAACGCCCNGGTGCGTCCGCCGGCACCGCCGGATTCGCGGGTGCCACCGGGGCGAGGCGTCGGTACGGCGCTCCCGGCGCGGGCCGCGGGTCGGCGTCGCCGCGGTTCGGCCAGAACGACATGGCCCGCTCTGCCATCGCGGTGATGGTCAACGACGGGTTGACGCCCAGGTTCGCAGGTACAGCCGCGCCGTCCACGACATGCAGTCCTGGATGACCGAACACCCTGTGGTAAGGATCGATCACTCCTTGCGACGGATCGTCGCCTAGTGCCGCGCCGCCNAGGATGTGCGCCGTCAGCGGGATGTTGGCCAGCTCGGTGACCGCACTGCCGGGATGCCCGCCCATCCGCTCGGNGATCAGGCGGGTGGCCTGGTTACCCTCCGGGATCCAGGTCGGGCTGGGCTCACCGTGCCCCGCCCGGCTGGTCAGCCAGGACGTCCCGAACGGGCCACGCCGGCGGCTGACGGTCAGTGAGTTGTCCCGGGACTGCATGACCAGGGCGATCATGGTTCGCTCGGACCACCGCCAGGGCATCGTCAGCAACAGCAGGTGCGGGCGGCGCGCCAGCGCCAGGAGGAACTTCACCCAGCGGGGATAGCGGCCGCCGCCGTCGGTCATGGCCGTGGAAAGCAGCGCCATCAGGTTGCTGCCGCGGCCGTAGCGGACGGGCTCCACATGGGTGTGGTCGTTGGGGTAGAAGGACGAGGTGATCGCGACGCCCTGCGTGATCCGACCGTCCGGTCGCGATCGGCTCGCGCCCAGGATCGCCTCCGAGTTCGTCCTGGTCAGATGGCCGAGTCGGGCGGACAGGCGCGGCAGCCGCCCTTCGTCCCGCATGGCGAGCAGGAGGCGCTGGGTGCCCAGCGCGCCAGCGGCGAACACCACCTGCCGGGCCGTCCAGCGGCGTGTGCCCCGCCGGGAGCGCCCACCGGTGCGAAACGTCTCGATCTCGTAGCCGCCCTGCCCGTCCGGGCGAACCGACCGGACCGTGGTGTCGGGCACCACCCGCGCCCCGAGACGTTCGGCGAGGTGGAGGTAGTTGTAGTCCAGGGTGTTCTTGGCTCCTCGACGGCAGCCGGTCATGCACTCGCCGCACTCCACACAGCCGGTGCNGGTCGGTCCTGCGCCACCGAAATAGGGGTCGGGGACGGTCACGCCAGGCTCACGCCCGCCGTCGCGGCCGAAGAACACGCCCACATCAGCCAGGCGGAAGGTGTCGGCGACACCCATGTCGGCCGCGACCGCGCGGAACACCTCGTCGGCCATGGTCATCGACGGGTTGGTGGTCGCGCCGAGCATCCGTTCGGCCTGGTTGTAGTACGGCGCCAGCTCGGACCGCCAGTCCGTGACACCCGCCCACTGCGGATCCGTGTAGAACGCGTCGAGCGGGCGGTAGAGCGTGTTCGCGTACACGACCGATCCGCCGCCGACGGCTGCTCCTGACAGCACCAGCACCCTGCCGAGCAGGGTGATCCGCTGGATTCCGTGGCAGCCGAAGCGCGGCAGCCACAGGTACCTGCGGACGTCCCAGCTCGTCCGGGGCAGGGTCTCAGGGGTGAACCGGCGCCCGGCCTCAATGACCGTGACCCGGTAGCCCTTCTCAGCGAGGCGAAGCGCCGCGACACTGCCGCCGAACCCACTCCCGATCACNAGGACATCACAGTCATGCCNGGTCTCGGTGCGCTCGGTCGNACGTCCGGTCCCGTCACCGTCCATGTGACCCATCANGCGCCGAAGCACCGAACACCGCGGAGCCCGACAGCGCGAAGTACCAGCACCGTTGCCCGACCAGCCGGCCGCCGTCAGGCCGTCGGTCAATCCGGCGGTTTCAGATACGCNCCGTCACCAGATGCCTCCGGCGCCTCCCGTTTTTCGGTCTTCTCCCCNGTTTCGGTCTTCTCCCGTGCCTGTTCCTTCTCCCGTGCCTGTTCCTTCTCTCGTGCCTCCTGCGCTCCGGCAGCCGCGGCGGCCGCGATCGCCGCCAGATCCGGCGGCGGGAGGGGTGGCGTGGCGGATTTCGCCGGTTCATCCGGTTTCTCGGGCTTCTCCGACCGCTCGGACCNGCTGGCGGCCGCCTTCTTCCTGACGGCCGTTGTCACCGAGGTCACCGGTCCAGGTGCCGCGTCCGCTCCGCCGCCACCCGCGGACGGCGCGCCGCCCGAGCCCGGGGCACGTGGCGCCGGTCGCGCGGGGCGGTNCGGTGTTGCTTGCCAGCCGAGGCATGACCTGCAACTGCACTCGTCCACTCCGAGCGGCAACCGGTCCATGCGCCATCGAACGTTGTCCACGACGCCGTCACCGTTGACCCAGACCCCGTTGGCGACGAAGTTCACCAGGTGGGTCGCCAGCTCGGCCGGTGCCCAGTGGCCCTCGCAGAGCACATCGAACACCCGGCGGTTCAGCTCGGCGAACTCCTCTGTCGGGCAGCGGAGCATGTTGGCGAGCGTCTCGATCACCTGGCCGGTCGCCTTCCGGATCTCCTCCAGGGCGGGATCCGGCTCCGGTTCGGGTTCCGGCTCCGGTTCGGGTTCCGGTGCCGGATCGGGCATCCTGCCATCAGGCAGGAGCCAGGGCGAAAGCTCCGGCTGGGTCGGCGAGCTGTCGGGTGGCGCCCACGGTGACGGCTCCGGCTCGGACGCCGAGCCGCCGGGTAGGGCCCACGGCACCGAGTCGGCGGATTCCGCTGACGAGGAACCGGGAGCCGCCATGACGTCGGCCGTCCGGGACAGGCTGGAAGTTGCCGCGGCGCCTGAGGTCGCGGCAGCATCGGAGGGCACGGCAACACCCGAGGTCGCCGTCGCGCTGGAAGCCGTCGCGCTGGAAGCCGTCGCGCTGGAAGCCGTCGCGCCAGTGATCGTCGCGCCGCTCATACCCGTCGCGGCCGCGCCGCTGGGGCCGGCCATGGCCGAGCTGTCGGCAACCGCGTGCAGACGCCCACCGGAGGTTTCGCCCGGGCCGCCCGCCGAGACCGGGCCGCTGGTGCCGGCTACCGGGCCGAAGGGAACATACGAGGTCTCACCCACGGCCGCCGCGCGCTCGTCGTAACCACTCTCGGCAGCCGCCGCCTGCCCGCGCTCGGAATCGGGATCGGTTCGCCCGCGACTCAGGTTGGTGGGCGCGAGTGTGGTCGCGGCCCGCATGTCCGTCACGATTGAGGGCGGCCACGTGCGCGGCTTGCGGCGGATCCGGACGACGCCGTGGCCACCGGCGCCGTACGTCGCCCGCTTGCGGCGCCTGATCAGCGCCGGCCGCTGCGGGGGCAGGGAGGCGGGGCGCCCGCCGGCCTGGCCGGACGCGGGCGTGGACGCGGCTGGTGGGCTGACCGACGCGAGGGCAATTCCCTGCGGGCCCTCCGCAACCGCGCCGTCAGCGCCCTCCGTACCCCGGTCGGCCGGCGCGTCCCGGTCGGCCGCGTCCCGGTCGACCGCGGCGGGCCCGGACTCCGCTGCGGGTGCGCCCCGGGTGGACTGGGTCTCCCCCGCACCCTTCGGCGTTTCCTCCGTGGGTGCTCCGGCGAGCCGGAACCCGCCAGCCCGCGCGACCGCCTCCGGCACGCTCAGCAGATACCGCGTCGCGCGGCCCGCCGCCGGACGGATGATCGTCACCAGCCACCCGGCGGCCCGCAGGGCCGACAGCTGACGCTGGACGTGGGTACGGCTGTAGTTGGTCTGCTCGCACAACAGCGACAGGCCAGGTGAGGTGATGAAGGACCCGGCCGGCGCCGGTGCGCCCGCCGGTTCGGAATNGGTGCAGATCGTGAAGGCAACAAGCTTCATCGCCGGGGTGACGCCCGACTTGGCGTTGAGGAGTGCCTCGTGCCAGTCGGCCATGCTCGCGACCGGCACTCCTCGATCAGGAGTACTGACCATCACCAGCGCGCCGGGAAGGACCAACTGGGTCATGGTGTCGGAAGCCACGTTTCCTCCTTCCNTCAGGTGGCCTGCGGTCTCCCGGTCTCCGGGGCGCTGTGCCCCGCCGGTTCCTCCGCCTCCAACCGACCGTCACGGGGTGACGCCGGCCGGTTGGCGCGTTCGATGGTCTTTGCTACCAGTCGCGGAGGCCCTCCGGTGATGCTGAGAACGCACTGAGTGCGGTCTCGTTGTTGTCCGATCGGTTTTTCGAGCGATTGACCCGGCCGCGTGGATGCCGCCGGGCACGCAAGACCACCATCCGAGAGCGGGACTCGTCGAATGCAACATTGTCATCCGTGACCAGCCGGGGGCTTCTCACACTGATCCCGGNGGCGAAGAGACAAGGATACGCGGGCCTTCGTCCGGGCACGTACGCTACTCCGCCCCATCCCGGGACACGCCGACACTCGTCACCACCCGCCCACGCAGAGAACACAAACTGCTCACCAGGCGTACGGCCGCCNTCTCGCCGGATGCGGACAGACACGCTCCAGGTGAGACTCACGGACAACACAGGGGACACCAGAGCGGCGTCACCGCCAGCCCTTCATTCGCCCCGCCACCCAGAAAAGATCATTTGAGGCCGCCCCGTCCGCACGCGGCGCACAGTGTTCGGGGCGTGACGAGACCTCCATGAGCACACAGCAGAGAGCACATATACGCACGTGCCGTGAGCGCGGAGACGATCCGAGGGAATGTTCTCTTCTGCTCCGCCGCCCGGAAGTGCCACCCAAAACACAACAAACGCGATCTTTAATCGCAATCATCAACAGATGTTGACATCGCGACTTAGCGCCAAACCAACAACGGATTGATGGACAGATCATCGCGAACCCGACCGCGCCATCCACCGAGTGACAACGATCTGCTCCGCGTCGAGCGGGTTTTCCGCGTCCAGGTCGGGTAGGCCGGCATCGTCAGCCTCGGAAACAGCCACCGGTAGATGCGGCGATGGGAGTGTGCATGATCGAGGACGGCCAGGGCACCAGCTCCCCTGACCAGCCGCGGCGCGCCGGCGGAGCCGGCCCTGCCAGGGCCGACGCGGCCAGGGCCGACATCGTCGTCGGCGTCGACGGATCGCCGGGCGCCGAGGCGGCCCTGCGGTGGGCCGTGGACGAGGCGGCGCGGCGCGGTACGCGGGTGCGCGCCGTCCTGGGGTCCTGCGCGGGCGAGCAGCCGTCCGCTGTCCGCCGGTCAGCCGAGTCGGTGGTCGGAAGCCACGACGACGCGACGTTGGCCCAGGCCGCCGGCCAGGTGCTGCACAGGTCCCTGGGCGCCGTGCGCATTCCCCCCGGTCTCGACGTGATCGAGGAGGTGGTCGATGCCCCCGGTAGCGAGGCTCTGCTCACCACNGGGCGGGACGCAGANATGATCGTGGTCGGCANCCGCGGGCGCGGGTTGCTTCATCGGCTGCGGATCGGCTCCGTCAGCGCCTCGGTGGCCGTGCACTCACCAGTGCCCGTCGTGGTTGCACGTACCCCCCGAAAGGGGGATGCCGACGGGGAGCCGTCCGCGCAGCCAGCTGCGGACGACGGATCGGTGCGGGAAACTCCCGGGGCTTCCACCCGCCGGCCGGTGGTCGTCGGCGTCGACGGATCACCCAACTCGCTCGCGGCCCTGCGCTGGGCCGCGGATGAGGCAGCGCTGCGCGGGGCTCCGCTGCACGTCGTGCACGCCTGGCTCGCGGCGGTACCGCTGCCCTTTGCCGAGACCTCGAGCGACATCCTCCAGACCCTCGAAGAACAGGCACGGGTCGTGCTGGACGACTCCATCGAGGAGGTCCTTGGCACGGCGTCCGGATCGACCGTGCCGGACGAACGCGGAGGGCAGCCGGCCGAAGGGGGTGACCCCACGGGTCGGGCGAGATCCGCCCCACCGGGGGCCTCAACGATCGAGATTCACCGGCTGTTGGTCGCGGCAACAGCCACCCGTGCCCTGTTGGAGGAGAGCCGGGAGGCCGAGCTCCTGGTCGTCGGCGCGCGTGGCAAGGGCGGTTTCGCGGAGCTGCTGCTGGGGTCCGTCAGCCACCAGACGATGCTGCACTCGGCCGCGCCGGTAGCGATCGTCCGGGATGTCTGATCAGTCGCTCCGACCGGTCGGCCCGCAGTGGACCGCGGTGAGTTCCGGGGTCAGCTCCTCCCACCGGCGCCAGTCCAGCCCGTCATCGGTGGCGGTCTGATCCCACNGGTTGCGGACGAGCACCCGCCCGGTGCCGACATCAGCGCCGAGGACCGCGTAGGCGTGTCCGGGAACTAGGCCCGATTCGCGGCCGGTACGGCTTCGCGTCAACACCGCCACCACGTCGCCGGCGTCCAGCCGGGCGGCGATGTCCGCGACGGTGGTGCGGCTGGCCGCCTGCCGGGCCGCTTCGATCCCCGTCAGCTGTCGCATAGCCGTGGCGGGATCACCCCCTTCGAGGCCCGCGTACCCACCCACCAGCCGCGCGTAGGCCTTCTCGTACAGGGCTGGCCACAGTTCCGGATCGCCGTCGAGGTTGTTGGCATCGGCGCCGATCTCCTCCCCCGTACCCGCCCGGGTCGGCAGGTCCCGGGTGACCGTGACCTCGACCGGCCCGGCCGCCCCGGCCATGCCGTGGAAGCTGACGGTGACCGTGCCGTTCGGGTTCTCACTGNGACCCCGGCGTAGCGCTCCCGGGTCCGCCCGAGCGATGCCGANGAGCGCGACGAGGAAAAAGCAGTCGCCNAGCCTGCCCTGACCGACGTCCGACGGAGTCGCTCCCCGTACCCAGACCGGATCTCGGGTGTGGTCGCGAAGCGTCAGGCCCGCGCCCGAGAGCAGGCCGCCGGGGCCNGGAAAACTCGACCAGGACGGACCGCTCGTGGCGGGCTCGAGTTCTGGGAACGCCCGCACGATCTCGCCGACCATCGAAGGCGGCGCTCGCCGCAGGATCAGGTCGGCGAGCCTGATGACCGCGGGCAGGAGCCCCAGCGTGCCCAGGTCGACCCTGGTCGGCGCCATGGCGACCGCTGCGGCCAGCACCGCCAGCGGACGGCCGCGCAGCCGGCCGACCACCGCCTGCTGGGTGGCCGGATCCAACCGGGCGAACCGGGTAGCGATCTCCCCCAGGTCGCGCACACCGAGCCGGAGCGGACTCGTTCCGATCACCGCCGCCAGCTCGGCCGCGACGGCGGCCGGATCAGCGGCACCGGACCGGGCCGTGTTCCGCGGTGCCGGGCTGGCGCCAACCCCGCCCCAGGGGGAGTCGAAGGAGATCACCTCCCCGGCCGCGAAGCGCGCCATGCGGAGATCGATGGCCTCGGCCATCGGGCCTGCCTCGAGTCGTACGAGGTCCAGGCCGAGGCAGGCCCCCGCGGACCGCCCGACCGAGCCCAGCTCGGCCACCAACCGGGTGGCGTGCTGCCCGGCGACCCGCAGCCGCCGCGCCAGCTCCGCGAGCAGCTCGGGAGCGAAGATCACCTCCGCATCACCCACCCCGCCCGAGGATGCGTCGTCCCGCCACGGGTTACCTACCCCAACCTGCCCAGCCGGCTCTACCCGCCGCCGCTCTGGGCCGGCGGCAGCGCGGTCAAGCGCGTCCGCCTGTTCCCGGGCCCGGCGCGCGCCGGCCACCAGAGCGGAGACCCAGTCGCGGATGCGCTGATGACAGCGCCGCTGCCAGGGCGATCGCCAGGACCGAGGCCCGTCGAGGGCGAGCACCGGAGCCAGCAGGAGCAGGCTCTCCGCAGCCACCCGGCGCAGTGTCTGGGCGGCCCCGCGCAGGCCCGCCGGGCCTCCGTCGGACAAACCGGCCCCGATGACCGGCACCACGTCTCCCACGGGGCCGCGGCCCACGCCACCGAACATGATCACGAGCCTAGCCGGCGAGAAACCCTCCAACCGAAATCATCGGAGAGAGGCAACAGAGGGTCCACGACGACGAACGGTGGGCAGGTGCCCCAGAGCGCGGAGGATCGCCAGCGACCAGCGGCCGGCCCGCGGCGGCCCGCCACGATCCGTCAGAGGCCCGCGGCGGCCATCACCCGCAGGCAGCGGGCCTCGAGGTAACTGACGGTCCGCCAGTACTCGCGGAACGCCGGATTCGTGGTCTGGCCGTGGTGGTAACGGAAGTAGATCTGCTGGGCGATCACGGCGAGCCGGAAGAGCCCGAACACCTCGTAGAAGGGCCAGCGCCCGACGTCCAGGCCCCGCCGGGCACCGTAGTACTCGACGATCTCCGCCCGGGTGGGCATCCCGGGGCTGTGGCTGGGCTGCCGCCGGGTGAGGCGGAAGATGTCGTCGTCGTCGGCCTGAATCCAGTAGGCCAGTGCCCCGCCCAGGTCCATCAGCGGGTCCCCGACCGTCGCCATCTCCCAGTCCAGCACTCCGCTGATGCGCGGCAGGCCGTCATCGTCCCGCCGGGAAACGTCGAAGACCACGTTGTCGAGCCGGAAGTCGTTGTGGATCAGACAGGCGGCGACGTCCTCGGGCGCGTACTCGGCGAGCCAGTTCATCACGGCCTCGAACGAGGGGACGTTCGGTGTGCGGGCCTGCCGATAGCGCCGCGTCCACCCGCGGATCTGCCGGTCCACGTAGCCGTCGCCACGCCCGAGGTCCAACAGCCCGTGGGCCGCGGGATCGATGTCATGCAGCCGCACCAGCAGATCGACGACCTTGAACGCGAGTTGCCTGGTCCGGGCGGGATCCAACGTCAGCGAGCGCGGGAACTCCGAGCGCGGGATGACGCCGACCACCCGCTCCATCACGTAGAAGTCCGAACCGATGACGGTCGGATCGTCGCAGCAGGCGATCATTCGCGGCACGTAGGGAAACGCCGGGCGCAGTCGCGCCTGTACCCGGTACTCCCGGCCCATGTCGTGCGCCCCGGATGCCTTCCGGCCCCGCGGCGGGCGACGCAGGACGAGATCCCGATCCCGGTAACGAAGCAGGTACGTCAGATTGGACGCGCCGCCGGAGAACTGGCGGACCTCGGGACGGCCCGGTGGCGGCACGGGCGCCGCCTGCCCCGTCAGGTACCGACGCAGCCAGTCGTCCACTGCGGCTGTGTCGAGCGCGTCCTCGCCCCGCACCGGACGTGACCCAGCCAGATCCTCCACGGCCATCCGTCGAGCCTAGTGCCGCCACGACGCGAAGGCTCCGGGGCCATCCGTTGAAACCGTTGCGCCACAGGCGGTTCCGGCGTCAGGCCGGCCCCGGCGGCTCGGCGGCCTCGGAGAACTCCCGCGGCGGGGAGTCCTCGTTCGTCCCGCGTACCTCGACGGCGGACGGTCGCTGTTCGGGTAGATCCATTCCTCCGTCGGCCTCGGCCCCCGCACCACGGGCGACCGGAACGGACGGCGCCAACCGGTCGGACGGATCTGACCGCTGGGATGTAACTGACCGCTGGGATGTAACTGACCGCTCGGACGTNACTGACCGCTCNGACAGATGGGCGGTGCGCTGCCGTCTCGCCGGCAGCAGGCGGGCCGGTACGAGTACGGCTCGCAGCCGGGCCTGCGTTGTTGGCCGGGTGAGCACGACCGCCGCGGCGACCAGGCCGCCACCGATGGCCCCGTCGAGCCAGTAGTGGTTGGCGGTGATCACCACGACGAAGACGGTCAGGATCGGATGGAGGAGGACCAGCCAG
>NZ_LRTK01000107.1 GCF_001636565.1 Frankia sp. EI5c | reverse complement strand
CCCCCAGGTCGCGCACCCCGAGCCGGAGCGGACTCGTTCCGATCACCGCCGCCAGCTCGGCCGCGACGGCGGCCGGATCAGCGGCACCGGACCGGGCCGTGTTCCGCGGTGCCGGGCTGGCGCCAACCCCGCCCCAGGGGGAGTCGAAGGAGATCACCTCCCCGGCCGCGAAGCGCGCCATGCGGAGATCGATGGCCTCGGCCATCGGGCCTGCCTCGAGTCGTACGAGGTCCAGGCCGAGGCAGGCCCCCGCGGACCGCCCGACCGAGCCCAGCTCGGCCACCAACCGGGTGGCGTGCTGCCCGGCGACCCGCAGCCGCCGCGCCAGCTCCGCGAGCAGCTCGGGAGCGAAGATCACCTCCGCATCACCCACCCCGCCCGAGGATGCGTCGTCCCGCCACGGGTTACCTACCCCAACCTGCCCAGCCGGCTCTACCCGCCGCCGCTCTGGGCCGGCGGCAGCGCGGTCAAGCGCGTCCGCCTGTTCCCGGGCCCGGCGCGCGCCGGCCACCAGAGCGGAGACCCAGTCGCGGATGCGCTGATGACAGCGCCGCTGCCAGGGCGATCGCCAGGACCGAGGCCCGTCGAGGGCGAGCACCGGAGCCAGCAGGAGCAGGCTCTCCGCAGCCACCCGGCGCAGTGTCTGGGCGGCCCCGCGCAGGCCCGCCGGGCCTCCGTCGGACAAACCGGCCCCGATGACCGGCACCACGTCTCCCACGGGGCCGCGGCCCACGCCACCGAACATGATCACGAGCCTAGCCGGCGAGAAACCCTCCAACCGAAATCATCGGAGAGAGGCAACAGAGGGTCCACGACGACGAACGGTGGGCAGGTGCCCCAGAGCGCGGAGGATCGCCAGCGACCAGCGGCCGGCCCGCGGCGGCCCGCCACGATCCGTCAGAGGCCCGCGGCGGCCATCACCCGCAGGCAGCGGGCCTCGAGGTAACTGACGGTCCGCCAGTACTCGCGGAACGCCGGATTCGTGGTCTGGCCGTGGTGGTAACGGAAGTAGATCTGCTGGGCGATCACGGCGAGCCGGAAGAGCCCGAACACCTCGTAGAAGGGCCAGCGCCCGACGTCCAGGCCCCGCCGGGCACCGTAGTACTCGACGATCTCCGCCCGGGTGGGCATCCCGGGGCTGTGGCTGGGCTGCCGCCGGGTGAGGCGGAAGATGTCGTCGTCGTCGGCCTGAATCCAGTAGGCCAGTGCCCCGCCCAGGTCCATCAGCGGGTCCCCGACCGTCGCCATCTCCCAGTCCAGCACTCCGCTGATGCGCGGCAGGCCGTCATCGTCCCGCCGGGAAACGTCGAAGACCACGTTGTCGAGCCGGAAGTCGTTGTGGATCAGACAGGCGGCGACGTCCTCGGGCGCGTACTCGGCGAGCCAGTTCATCACGGCCTCGAACGAGGGGACGTTCGGTGTGCGGGCCTGCCGATAGCGCCGCGTCCACCCGCGGATCTGCCGGTCCACGTAGCCGTCGCCACGCCCGAGGTCCAACAGCCCGTGGGCCGCGGGATCGATGTCATGCAGCCGCACCAGCAGATCGACGACCTTGAACGCGAGTTGCCTGGTCCGGGCGGGATCCAACGTCAGCGAGCGCGGGAACTCCGAGCGCGGGATGACGCCGACCACCCGCTCCATCACGTAGAAGTCCGAACCGATGACGGTCGGATCGTCGCAGCAGGCGATCATTCGCGGCACGTAGGGAAACGCCGGGCGCAGTCGCGCCTGTACCCGGTACTCCCGGCCCATGTCGTGCGCCCCGGATGCCTTCCGGCCCCGCGGCGGGCGACGCAGGACGAGATCCCGATCCCGGTAACGAAGCAGGTACGTCAGATTGGACGCGCCGCCGGAGAACTGGCGGACCTCGGGACGGCCCGGTGGCGGCACGGGCGCCGCCTGCCCCGTCAGGTACCGACGCAGCCAGTCGTCCACTGCGGCTGTGTCGAGCGCGTCCTCGCCCCGCACCGGACGTGACCCAGCCAGATCCTCCACGGCCATCCGTCGAGCCTAGTGCCGCCACGACGCGAAGGCTCCGGGGCCATCCGTTGAAACCGTTGCGCCACAGGCGGTTCCGGCGTCAGGCCGGCCCCGGCGGCTCGGCGGCCTCGGAGAACTCCCGCGGCGGGGAGTCCTCGTTCGTCCCGCGTACCTCGACGGCGGACGGTCGCTGTTCGGGTAGATCCATTCCTCCGTCGGCCTCGGCCCCCGCACCACGGGCGACCGGAACGGACGGCGCCAACCGGTCGGACGGATCTGACCGCTGGGATGTAACTGACCGCTGGGATGTAACTGACCGCTCGGACGTNACTGACCGCTCNGACAGATGGGCGGTGCGCTGCCGTCTCGCCGGCAGCAGGCGGGCCGGTACGAGTACGGCTCGCAGCCGGGCCTGCGTTGTTGGCCGGGTGAGCACGACCGCCGCGGCGACCAGGCCGCCACCGATGGCCCCGTCGAGCCAGTAGTGGTTGGCGGTGATCACCACGACGAAGACGGTCAGGATCGGATGGAGGAGGACCAGCCAGCGCGCCCGCGTGCGCAGGATGGTGATCACTCCCCAGGCGACGAGGATCGACCAGCCGACGTGCAGACTCGGCATCGCGGCGTACNGGTTCGCGACCGTGTCACCGGCCGTGTANGGGGTCGGGCCGAAGACGGCGCCGGTGTCGATCAGCGTCACGTGCGGCAGCACCCGGGGCAGGAACCTGGGTGGCGCCAACGGGTACAGCATGTGGATCAGGAGCGCGGCACCGGTCGAGCTGATGATGACCATCCGCACCCGCGGCCNGGCGTTCCGGCGGCAGAGCAGGACCCACACCAGGAACGCGATGGATGCCGGGAAGTGGACTCCGATGTAGAAGCGGTTCGCCAGTTCCAGCAGTTGCGTCGAGTTGAGCGCGAGTTGCTGGAGCGCCGACTCGTCGGGCAGGTCCAGGAGCCGTTCGAGGCTCCACACGTCCCGGGCGTTGGCCAGCGCCTGCGGCTCCCTGCCNACAGCGAGCGTCCGCCCGAGTCGGTAGATCACGAAAAGCGTTCCGAGGAGAAGTACCTGGCCGCCGTAGAAGAGCAGCGAGGAGGTGGCGCGCCCCAGCCGCGTGGCGTGCAGCCAGGATGTCCGGAACGCGACCGCGACGGGCCTGTCCGGGAACTGCGCCNGATCACGCGTAGGAAGCGGCATGCTCACCATGAGCCCTCCCGACGCATCTCCCGCCCTCCCGCCGACATGCCCCGTTAACCTCCCGTTCCTACCTGCCGATCGGTAAGCAGAGCAAGGACTCACCTACTGTGACGCCCCACTCATCCCCCAACGCTTGACACACGCTGACGCTGTGTGACAGCCCGCGGCGGCGATCAGTGGCGGTTCGCTGGAGCCACGACGCGCGGGCCGGCAACAGGTGAGCGNGAGATAGACCAACAGCGAACAACCCCCGACTATTTCGGCCACATGTAGGTGTTTGTCATGCCCCGCTGTCAGATGTGCGACACCTGACGGCACCCCCGCATTCACTCCGGGCAGTCGCCGCGAAAGCTCACCTGCCGTTCCGGTCACCAAGCGGCGCCGGGGCGCACCCCCCGCACCCGGAATGGCCGGCACATGACCTCAGTCACCCCTCCCCGCCTGGTGGGGTCAAGGNGACCGACGGCACACCGGCCACCAGGAGCGTGTCCACCGTCGCGCTCCGCCAACGCCCCCCTTCCCTCAAAACGCCGCAAAATAGAGTGAAGCGGACCTTTGGGGCGTGCGTGTCTTTCGACCTGCCCGCGGCCGCGAACCGTGTTACTCCGGAACTACCGCTCCGTCCCGGGCGGTCCCGGGACCTCACGTCCCGGGGTCAGCCCGCAGGGCGGAACCGCCGGGCGATGGTGGCGAGACGGCAGGCCTGGCAGGCCGCCTCGATCGCCGGCATCGCGCACCGAGGGGCCGAAGGGAGAGGCAACATGTACGCATCGGTAGGCGATCGCTTCATCGTCCACGGTCGGACCGTGGGGGACCCGGAGCGCCACGGAGTGGTCATCGAGGTTCGCGGCACAAACGGTGGGCCGCCGTTCATGGTCCGCTGGGACGACGGGCACGAAGGACTCTTCTTCCCGGGCGCGGACTCGACCATCGAGCTGCGCCCCGCCCGTGAACACGTGACGGTCTGATTATGCGCGGGGCGACCAGACCATTCGGCACCGGCCTGAACCGGGCTGGGCACGTGCGGCCTGGAACCCCCGCCGAGCATGAGGTTTCCGAGCTGCCGGACGCCCTTTTCCGGAGATCGATTATTCCCTTCAGGTGCCGATTCGGGCTGACAGCTGACGGCGGCGCCGCGACTCAGGCAACGAGCTGAACCGCGGCGACCCGACAGACGGTGGACGGCGGCAGTAGTNGCAGTAGGCGGCAACGGCGACGAGNCGGTGCCGGCCGCCGCGGCGCCTGTCGATCTGTCTGGGTCGAGACGGACCCAGACGGGCGGATTCGGCCCACANCGGTCGGCACTTTGAGGTTATTGCGCCATACACCTTGGAAACCGCTCTCGGGTGGTCCTTTCCGGGGCCGCCCGGGCGCAATGCTGACCCCCGGAGCAACCTCATGCCAAGTTCGCCAGTGCCGTCCGACNGGTCCGACCGACCTGGCGGCACCGCCNGATTCTGGTCGGGCCTGGGGCGCGTGGTCGGCCGCCGGACCGCGGTCGTCGCAGCGGTCGCCGCAGTGGTCACCGTCGCGCTCGGACTTGGCCTGACCNGGCTGGAGTTCAGCACCGGTCAGGAGAACTACCTCAACTCGGACTCCCAGGTAGCCAAGGACAACGTCACCTACCAGCAGCTTTTCGGTGGCCAGGCGATGATCACGCTCTTCACCGCGAAGCCCGGCACCGACCTCGTCGACCTCTTCACCACCGAAAACGTCCGGAAATTCCGCGAGCTGTCAGCCACGCTCGAGAAGGACCACCGCATCGAGAGTGTCATCACTCCGCTGACGGCGCTCGAGTTCACGGCGGATCTCGTGCGAAGCCCGGACGGCAATGTTCTCAACAGCCCGGCGGCGAAGATCCTGCTGGCCGCCCAGCAACGTGATCCGGATCGGAAGTCCGCCGACCTGCGGCTGGCGGACNCGCTGCGGACGCTGGAACGGCTGAACGCGGTGCCGGAGAATCATCGGACCTTCGACGATCCGGCTTGGGTTGATTTCCTGCTTCACGACAATGCCGGCGGGATCAGGAAGTCGCTGCAGTCCTTCNTCCCAACCGACCGGACCGCCCAGATGATCGTCCGGTTGCACGGCAATGCCTCCATCAGGGAGGAGGGCCTGGGAGCCACCGCCACCGAGAACGCCATGCGGGACCTGACCTTCGACAATGCCGAGGTCATGACCACCGGCGCGGCCGTGCTCCTGCGCGACATCAACGACTATCTTCGTGGTGGCTTCCTCACCCTGGGTGGTCTTTCCCTGCTCATCATGGCGGGCCTGCTGCTGGTCGCGTTCGCCGTCCGCTGGCGACTGCTGCCCCTGGCCGTCGTGGGTATCGNCCTGGTGTGGGCCTTCGGCCTGGCCGGCTACCTGGGCATCCCGCTCTCGGTGGTGACCATCGCCGGCATGCCGGTGCTGCTGGGAGTCGGCATCGACTTCGCCGTGCAACTGCACAGCCGGGTCGAGGAGGAGGCCCAGCTGGACCGGGCGCGGGAACCCGTCGCCGAGGCTCTGGCCCGGCTGATGCCCGCTCTGGCGCTGGCGACCGTCGCCGGCATCGTCGCGTTCCTCGCCCTGGAGTTCAGCGAGGTCCCGATGATCCGTGACTTCGGTGTCCTGCTCGCGATCGGCCTGCCGGTCATCGTCCTCGCGACCGTCCTGCTCAGTACCGCCGCGCTCGGCTTCCGGGAGCGCCGCTCCCCCACCCCGCCNAAGGACTACTCACGAGGTCCGCTCGGCCGGGCGGTGGTCTGGCTCGGATCACTGCCCCCCGGGGCCGCGCTGCCACTCGTCGCGCTGTCCACCGCGATGTTCGCCGGCGGCCTCCTCGTCGAGCGCGACCTCGAGGTCCAGACCGACCCGGAGAAGTGGGTGAGCCAGGGCTCCGAGGTGGTGCACAACATCCAGGACCTCAAGGCACAGACCGGCTCCAGCAGCGAGCTGGGCGTCTACATCCAGTCCGCGGACGTCTTCGACGACCGGACCGTGAGGTTCGTGCACGACTTCGCCNACGAGCAGCNTGAAAGCCACCNNCGGGAGCTGCGCACCGCGTCGAGCCTGGTGACCACGGTCAGCTTCCTGATGGAGGTGCCCGGCACCAGGCTGCNGGCCCCGACCGGGGCCGACGTCAGGCTGGCCTACGACGTCGCTCCGGAAGCCATCAGAAAGAGCACCGTCAACGTCGACGGCCGAGCACTCAACCTGATCTTCCGGACGGGCCCGGGTGCGCTGGAGGACCGCGCCGTCGTCGTCAACCACATCCGGGACATGGTCACCCCCCCGGACGGAATCCNCGCGACCCCGTCGGGGCTGGCCGTGGTCGGTACCGGCCTCCTGGAGAACTTCGAGCAGAACCGCGTCGAGCTGACCTACTTCGCGCTGATCGGGGTCTTCCTCATCCTGCTGCTGCGCCACCGCAACCTCGTGCGGGCGGTGGTGTCGGTCGTGCCGGTAATGATCGCGGTGGGCCTCACGGCGATCGTCGCCCGGCTCGCCGGCTTCGAGCTGAGCCCGCTGACAGCGGTGGGCGGGCCACTCGTGATCGCCCTCTGCGCCGAGTTCACGACGTTGATCGTCATGCGGCACATCGAGGAACGGCAGCGCGGCCGCGACCCGCTGGCGGCAACCGAAGAGGCCGCGGCCCGCACCGGGCGGGCCTTCATGGTGTCGGCGCTCGCCGCTGTGATCGGCATTGTGGTCCTCGCGTTCAGTTCGCTTCCGCTGCTGCGGGACTTCGGCCTGGTCGTGGCCCTGAACGTCGGCGTAGCGCTGCTGNCCGCGCTGGTGGTACTGCCGCCGTTGCTACTGTGGGCGGACGAACGAGGCTGGGTCTACCGGGACCCGCGGCCGAAGGCGGCCGGAGCCGTCCCGGCACCGACCGGCGGCCCCACCGGAGGCTGACGGCGCGCCGGAGCCNGGCCGAGCCAGGGAGCGGGCGAGCCAGGGAGCGGGCGAGGTCGGAAGCCGAGGCCAACCCCACCGGGGTTACCCGGCCCGATGNGACTCAGACGGGCCGGGTCTTCGCGGTTCCTCATGACTGTGGCACGCTCAACAGACTCGCACCGCCGTGCGCCGATGACAGTCCGGCAGCGGAACGTTACACCGCCACAGCGGCTCGGCAGCCACCCGAGCGCAACGAGGAGAGGGCATGACTTTCGACTTCAAGGTCGCGGATCTCGCGCTGGCCGAGTTCGGCCGCAAGGAGATCCGGCTTGCCGAGCACGAGATGCCCGGGCTGATGGCGACCCGCGCCGAGTACGCGGCCAGCCAGCCCCTCAAGGGCGCCCGGATCATGGGCTCCCTGCACATGACGATCCAGACCGCGGTGCTGATCGAGACCCTGGTCGCCCTCGGCGCCGACGTCCGGTGGGTGTCCTGCAACATCTTCTCCACCCAGGACCACGCCGCCGCCGCCGTCGTCGTCGGGCCGAACGGTTCCAAGGACGACCCGCAGGGTGTGCCGGTCTTCGCCTGGAAGGGCGAGACTCTCGAGGAGTACTGGTGGTGCACCGACCAGGCACTGGCCTGGCCGGATGGCGGCGCCCCGAACATGATCCTCGACGACGGTGGTGACGCGACGCTGCTCGTCCACAAGGGCGCCGAGTTCGAGCGGGCGGGCGCGGTTCCGGCGACCGACCCCTCGGACTCCGAGGAGTACGCGATCATCCTGGAGACGCTTCGCCGCACGATCGCCGAGAAGCCGGGCCGGTGGACCGCGGCCGCCTCGTCGATCAAGGGCGTCACCGAGGAGACCACCACCGGTGTGCACCGGCTGTACGAGATGGCCAGGGCAGGCACGCTCGCCTTCCCGGCCATCAACGTCAACGACTCGGTCACGAAGTCGAAGTTCGACAACAAGTACGGCTGCCGCCACTCCGTCATCGACGGTCTNAACCGGGCCACGGACGTGCTGATCGGCGGCAAGGTCGCGGTCGTCGCCGGCTACGGCGACGTCGGCAAGGGCTGCGCGGACGCGCTGCGCGGCCAGGGCGCCCGGGTCATCGTCACCGAGATCGACCCGATC
>NZ_LRTK01000106.1 GCF_001636565.1 Frankia sp. EI5c | reverse complement strand
CTTGTCCGACTGGACGCTCAGAGGACCATCCGGCAAGCCCGCCACCGCCTTCCGCTGTTGTTCGGTGCCACCGCTGTCGACGGTACCGTGGTCAGGCCGGTTCGTCGGCCACCGGTGGAATGATCCAGTCACCACCGGGCGGTGGCGGCGGCTGCCCGTCGAACGCGTCGCCGATCTCCGCCACCCTGGTGATCCGGTGCAGGGCGAAGCGGCGATGTGCCGCGCTGCGCTCGTCCCAGGCCGTCAACCAGCCGCCGTCCAGCGTGGCCGGGCGGACCACCCGATCGCTGGACGCTCCCTCCTGGTTGACATACCCGAGCAGGACACGCCGGCCGTCCCGCACCGCTCCCTGCAACGTGACCAGGATCAGCGGCGCCGACCGGACCGACGTGAGCTCGTCGCCCGCGGACGCCCGCGCGGCCTGCGCGGCCCGCGCGCTCTCGTCTCCCCGCCGCACCAGCCGGACGACGTCGTGGAGCTGGTTCACCCGGGTTCCGGCGGGGCTGGCGGAGGCGACCCGGATGCGGGCCGGTGTCCGGTGCACCTCGGGACGCGGCAGCACGATCCGCCCGTCCGGGCCCTCCGCGACCGGGGCGAAGCCGGCCGCGCGCAGACCGTCCAGCAGCTCGGCCACCGGCAGGGCGGAGATGACGATCGTCGGGGCCACCCGGCGCATCGCCAACGCCTGGGTGTGCCGCGACGCCACCACCTCGGTGAGCAGCGCGGTGTCCTCGCATCGCAGGTAGGAGGCCGCGGGCCCGGAACGCAGGCGGCCGTGCCGGCGCGCCGTGTCGTCGATGAGGTAGGTGAGCGTCTGGGGAACGCCGCCCCGGGCAAGCGGGCCGAGCAGGTCGTGCAGGTCGTCCGCCGAGCTGCCCGCGTCCATCGCGCGGCGCAGAGAGTTCTCCGTGAAGCGGTACACGGTGGCCGCGCCGGCCGACTCGATGTCGGCCATCCGGGACAGTTCGGCCGCGACCCGCGGCACCAGCGGCCCCGGCGCGACCGCGGTCAGGTCGGCCTGGATGAGCAGTTCCTCGACCGGCTCGGGCAGCAGGGGGGCCATCGCGTCGGCCAGGTCGCCGCACAGGCCCTCGTCGGCTGTTCCGCGCCCGGCCACCAGTCGTCCGAGGCTGGTCGGCGCGCCGCGACCGGTGAACCCGAGCAGCTCCGCCTCGACGAGCGTGCCGTCGATCATGCCCCCGAACAGCGGGCCGGTCCGGCGGGGCGAANGCCAGGCGAGCCGGGCACGCACCGCTTCGGGAGTCGGCGCGATCCCGTCCGGGGCGGTGAGGATCGCCCGCAGCACCTCGGCCCGCAGCTCGGGGACGCCGGGGCGGCGGGTGTCGAAGGACATCGCGGCGAGCTGGCGGCCGCGCTCATCCCGTTCGCCCACCAGCCAGGACGCCGACGGCGAGNGCAACCAGCCTTCGGCGAGGANCGCCCACCGCATGGCCACCGACTCGGTGCACCACCGGTCGTAGGTGTTCGTCGGTACGAACTGGACCTCGGTACCNGGCGTGGCGTCCACCAGGCCGGCGGCGGCCGCCGTCTCGATGACGACCGCCGCCTGTGCCTCCGGGAGGTCCATCAGCCGGGCGCTGTTACGCAGGTCGCGGACGCTGAGACCACCCGAGCGCAGTGGTGTCACCGGTGCGGTTCCCCAGGCGGTGAGCAGCGTCGTGACCGCACGCACCAGCGTGTCGGCGGCAAGCGCGGCGGCCGGGTCGGCCGCGTCCACCCCGATGTCGCGGCCGGTCACCTCGGGCGGCGCCGGGTGCAGCTCCCCCGCCGGCCGGGTGCCCCGCAGCAACAGGCCGACCTCCCGGGGCAGCTCGACCGTGCCGGGCTCGATGCCGACGAGCAGGCCGCGGGCCAGCAGCTCCTCGACCGGTGTGTGCGCGTCGGCGACGTCCAGGACCCGCTCGGCGTCGGGCGTGGCACCCAGTGGGGGGCCGCCGGCCAGCCGCTCGGCGAGCTGACGGGCCCGCGGCGAGCATTCGTCGAGCAGGGCGGCGACGCGGGCCGGATCACCGAGGACGGTGGAGATCATTTCGATGAGACCGTCGCGCCGGCCTGGTTCGGTGGCCTTCGCGCCGCCGGGGTCGACCGCCTGACCCCAGGCGGCTCCGGGCAGGCCGACGGCGGCGGCTACCCGGGCGAGCTGGGAGAGGCGGTAGGCGCCGAGGCACTGGCGCGCCGGACGCCCCAGCCCGAGCGGCCGCCCGCCCAACAGGTCGAGGGCGACCCCGACCAGCCGGATGGCCTCGTCCGGACCCCACACCAGAGCGCGTTCCCGCAGGATGTCCACCGGCCGTCGAAGATCATGACCGCCGCAGAACTCGGTCAGGTCACGGAAGGACACCGGCGCCGGCAACACCGTCAGCGCCTGGACGACCTCCAGGGTGAACGTGTCCATCCGCTCCAGCGCGCGACTGACGCTCCCTCGGATCTCCAGCCGGGCCGCGAGCACGTCGAAGTCCGGAGGCGGCGGGGTTGCGAGATCCGGCCGCAGCCCGAACAGCCGCACCAGGGCATCGTCCGGCATCGCGCGCAGCCACGCCGCCAACGATCCGGGCGGGCCGGCGGCCTGGCCTGTCGACGGGAACACCCTGATGACGGTAGCCGCCGTGACTTCCCCGCTGCCCGGCCAGGTCAGCGAAGGTCGTGTGCCTTGTCCACCACGACCGAGAGATGGTTGTCGCGAGCCCAGTCCGCGAGGCGGGACGGAACATCCTGATCGCCGGGAAGTGCCAGCGCACGGCCCACCGAGACGCCCACCACGATCGTCGCGCCGACGAGCACCGCCTTGACGGCCGTCAGCACCGGGCTGCGCCGCCGCCGGGAACGGGCCGGAGCCGGCGGACGGCCGGGAGCCGGCGGACGGCCGGGAGCGGCGAAGCGGGCAGGCGAAGCGGGCGGTGGAACGGTCCCGCGGCGCCGCGGAACCGCCTGCTCGTCGAACGGGCGGGAGGGCCACTGGTCCGGGTAGCCGGCCGGCTGTTGGTCGGCGACGCGCTCCTGGTAGCCCGTGGTGCTGACGCTTTCCAGCCCCTCCGACCACGCCGGAGCGGGCCTGGGCGTGGGCGCTGGGCGCACGGTGGGTTCGTCGAGGTCGGCAAAGTCGCGGCGGGCGCCCGGCGCCGGCTCGGTGGACATCTCGGCCGGGTCGAAACCGCCACGGGCGGGGCCGGGTCGCGCCGGGGAGTCCGGCTGCCGCGCCGGGCCCGTCCGCAGGTTTCCGAACGTCACCAGGCGTGAGCCAGCCTGGCGCGGGCGGCTCGCTCCGGTCGGCTGACCACCGCCGGGGCCGCCCCGTCCGTCACCGGGCCCGGAGAACGTGTTCTGGCCCTGAGCGACCACAGCCGGCCCCTTCCTTCAGGCGCCTCCGTGAGGCGCCCCCGTAGACGCCCTGCCTCTCCTGGAGCCGCACCTCACAGCAACCCCGCTCGCCGCCCCCACAACCAGAACCCAGAGTAGCCTGGTCGGCTTCGCAACCGACGGCCCCCCGCACGATCAGCGGTCGGGGATCCGGCAGACGCGTTCGAGCACCAGCCCGCCGGCCAGCAGCACGGCCGTCGCGCCCAGCCCGAGGCCGGCGGCCAGCGCGTCCGCACCGGCCGTCCCGAACTCGTCGGTGCGAGGGGCGGTGTAGGCGAGCACCGCGGTCCATCCGCCGGCGAACGCCGCCGCGACCACCGAGGTCGCCTTCGCGAGCGCGGCCAGCCGGGCGACGGTCAGCGGCAGGATCGGCCGCGTCCCCGGCCGGCCGGCCAGACGGCGTTTCGTCAGTGACGCCGTCTGCAGCTCGATCAGGCCGACCAGCAGTACGGACAGCGAGGTCGTCGCGGGAATCTGCGGCATCGACCGGTAGCGCCACCACAACAGCAGATAGACGGACGCGCCGACCACTACGGCGACCGAGACGAGGTCCCGGACGTGGGTCGGTCTCACCGCTCCGGTCCCCGAGCGGGGCCGCCGCCCGCCGGCCCGNCCAGGTCGCCCGGCCCGGCCAGGTCGCCCGGCCCGGCCAGGTCGTAGGAGGTGCGCCGGAGCGGCACCACACCAGGCTCGGCGCTCATCCGCGCCACGAGATCAGCCACCCGGCCGTGCCCGACCAAGGTGGCCTCCGGTTCGACATCCAGCCAGGGGACGCAGACGAACAGCCGCTCATGGGCCCGCGGGTGTGGCAGCAGGATGTCCGGGTCGTCGCTGCGGAGGTCACCGCAGGCGATGATGTCCACGTCGAGCGTCCGTGGTCCCCAGCGGACGGTCCGCACCCGCGCGGCGGCCTCCTCGGCTGCCCGCGCCGCCGCCAGCAGCTCCCCGGGCGGCGCGGCGGCGACCAGGACCACCGCGTTGAGGTAGTCGTCCTGGGCGGGGCCACCGACGGGTTCCGTCTCGTACACGGGCGATGTCGCGAGCACCNCGAGCCGCGCGTCGAGCTCACGGACCGCCCCGCGCAGGAACGCCAGCCGGTCGCCGATGTTGGAGCCGATGGCGACCACCGCGTGGTCCGCATGCGCCACGGCGGGCGCCGCCACGTCCGCCCGCGACCGGGTGACGGTGACCGACACATCGGCGAACGGAAGGGGAATCGGCGCCCCGGGCTTGTGCACCGTCACCTCGGCCGCGCCGACCCGCGGATCGGCGAGGCAGGCCCGCACCAGGCGGTCGGCGAGGGTCTCCAGCAGGTCGACCGGCTCCCCCGCGACGATGTCGGTCAGGGCCTGCGCGAGCTCGCCGTAGTGCACGGTCAGCGTCAGGTCGTCGGACGCCGCCGCCGGCCCGGTGTCCAGCCAGAGGGTCGCGTCGACGACGAAGAACTGGCCGAGCTCCCGTTCCGCGGGCAGGACACCGTGGCGCCCGTGCACCCGCAGACCCCGCAGCGTGACCCGGTCGCGGTGCGCACCGGACGGGAAGGGAGCCGCCGTCACCGGGCGGCCTCCGCCGCCGCCGGCCGCCGCGCGGCGGCGGCCGCCCGCCAGGCCCGCTGCACCCGGATCGCGTCGACCGCGGGCCGCACCGCGTGCACCCGCACCGCCCACACCCCTGCCTCGGCCAGCAGGACCGTCGTGGCCTGGGTGGCGTCGTCCCGCTCGTCCGGCGGGCGGGCGGGCGAACCCGGGCGGCTCAGCACCGATCCGAGGAACGACTTGCGGGAGGTGCCGACCAGCAGCGGCCGGCCGAGCGCCGCCAGCGGCTCGAGGNTCGCCAGGAGGGCCCAGTTGTGGGCCGCGGTCTTCGCGAACCCGATCCCCGGATCGATTATCACCTTGTCCTCCGCCACGCCGGCCGCCAGCACGGCCCGCAGCCGGACGGCGAGCTCCCGCGCCACGTCGGTCACCACGTCGTCGTAGACGGCCAGAGTGCCCATGTCGGCGCTGGATCCGCGCGAATGCATCAGGACGTAGTGCACGCCCCGGTCGGCGACGACGCGCAGCAGATCGGCGTTCATGCCGCAGGAGACGTCGTTCACCAGCACCGCGCCGGAGTCCACCGCCGCGGAGGCCACCGAGGCCCGGCTCGTGTCGATGCTCACCGGCACGCCGGCGGCGGCGAGCTTCGCCACCACCGGGAGCACCCGGCGCAGTTCCTCGCTGGCGACCACCCGGGACGCACCGGGGCGGGTCGACTCGCCGCCGACGTCCACCAGATCGGCGCCCTGTTCGATCATGGCGTGGCCGGCCCGGACCGCGTCGGAGGGGTTCGGGTAGGCGCCGCCGTCGGAGAACGAGTCCGGCGTGACGTTCACAATGCCCATCACCCGGGTCGGGGCTCCGGGCGTGAACAGTCCGGCGGTCGGGGTGTTCGTACCCGCGCTCATGCGCNGGTGCCGGGTCGGGCCGGCGGCGCCGTCAGCCGCCGGTAGCTGTACTCGTACACGGGCCGGAAGCCGCGGCGAGTGTAGAGCACCCGGGCGGCGGCGCTGTCCCGCTCCACCTGGAGGTAGGCCCGCTCGGCCCCCCTGGCGCCCGCCCAGTCCGCGAGCTCGGCGAGCACCCGCCCGGCGACGCCCAGACCCCGCGCGGCGGGGAGGGTCGCCATGCTGTAGATCCCGAGCCAGCCGCCGTCGAGCACCNCGCGCCCGACACCCACCGCGGCGCCCTCGACGGACAGGGTTACGTACCGCTGGGGCAGTTCCAACGACTTCAGGACGTTGAGCGTGCCGGCGAGCTGCGTGTCGAAGGTGGCGAGCACCTTTCCGGCGACCGCGATCCACCGCCCGTCCGGATGGTCACTTTCAGTGACTTCGACGCCGCGGGTGGTCCGGGCGGAGATCAGGCCCGCCAGCGGGGCGACACAGACATCGGTGGGCCCGGCGTCGTCATACCCGGCGGCGTCGAGGGCGTCCAGCAGGCCGGCGGGACGGGCGACCGGGGTGACCTGGAAGGCCGGCGGCAGGCCCGCCGCCTCGTAGAAGGCCCGGACCACACGGAGACCATCCGCGAGGTCCGGAACATCGCCGCGGGCCCACACCGAGTTCCCGCGGCGCGAGGAGCCGGCGGACTCACGGAGCACCCACCCGGCGTGGGTCCGCTCCCGCAGCGGCGGCCAGGCGCGGTGCGCGAGCTCCTCGAGTTCCCGGGCCAGCTCGACGTCGTTCTCCGGCAGCACCCGCCGCGGTGCGACGAGCGCGTCGCCACCGGCGAGGCTCGCCGGATCAACGACCACGGGGCCCCCGGACAACGGACTCTTCGACCACGCCACCGAGGCTACCGATCCAGCCCCCCCGCACGCGGGTAGCGGCGCCACATGTGCAGCTCGCCTCGTCCGTGTGCGGGCGGCGGCCCGGCCCGTGGCCAGCGCCGGCGCGGCCGCGGCGGGCCTTCGGCGCGCCCCGGGACAACCGACATCCATGTATCCCACCCACATTCGACATCGGGAGTCTCACCGCTCCCGACCTGGCGGGGCCGGTCGACCGGCCGGTCAGCTGTCCCTCGCAAACGACAATAAACGTTACATATGGCCCGATCTCTACAACCGCCGCGGTGGGTAGGAAAAGCACTGCCCGGACATCAGTGACACAACCCNCGACAGGCCACATTGCTGTGACACAAGCCCATCACTGTCCGACATACGCGACCCGTAGCATCGGATCGTGCACGCGACAATCGCCGCCGCCGTCTGCTGGACGCATCCGCACGAGCAGCGGCGCCGGCATGAGGGCGGGCGCGCGACCGTGATCGCCGTGGTCCACCCGGTGGCCGTCCGTCGGCGCACCGGCGGAAGGACTTCGCTGTCGTTAGCTTGACAGCGCATGGTCACGAACGCTCCTCGTGACACACAGGAAGGATCAGGCATGCCGCAGTCGGACGGACCCACGCCGCTGGCCGCGCCGGCCTACGACGAGATCTTCATCCCGCCGGCCCGCACCCCCCCGGACGACCGGCCGGAGGACTACCCGGCGCAGCCGCCCGNCCGGCAGGCCCCGGAGGACCTGGCCGCCGCCGAAGGCCCGGCGGCGCTCCCCGACCGCAGGCAGTTCCACCTGAGCGCCAGTGCCGCCGTCGTGAGCGCGCTGCTCACCCAGAGCCCGATCATGGAGGTGGCTGACGTGCTCGCGGCCAGCCCGGTACAGCTAGCACTCGAGCGCGCGAACGAGGCGTTGGGCGAGGTCATCGACACGCACGAGATCGTGCCGCCCGCCCATGTCCGGGCCCGCACGGCCCGGTTGCGCCGCGGTCTGGAGCGCCTCGGTCGCCGTTCGATGGCGACGGACGACTCCCGGCAGCTGGTGCTGCTGGCCGGCCGCGTAGCCGTGCTGGGCGCCGACGCGGCCTTCAAGCAGGGCGATGTGGCCTCCGCCCGAGAGCTCGCCGCGGAGGGTCATCTCGCCGGCATCGAGGCCGGGGACGGGCCGCTGTGCGGTTCGGCGCGCGAGGTCGGCGCCGTCAACGAGTTCTACGGCGGGCGCCCCGACGAGGCGCTCCGGCTGGCCCGGGACGGCCTGCGGCACGTCGGGAACGGGCCGGTACGGGCGCGCCTGGTGTGCCAGGAGGCCCGTGCGCTGGCCGCCCTCGGAGACCTGCGCGGCGCCGTGGGAAGCCTGGAACGGGCCTACGACCTGGCCGACGCCATCCCGGCCGACCAGTGGGGCCGGCCCGGGCCCAGTTTCGACACCTTCCACCCGGTCGAGGTGTCCTACAACGCGACGACGGCGCTGTGCCTGCTCGGCCGGCCCCGCGCCGCCCAGGAACACGCCGACCTGGCGCTGCCCAGGCTGGACAGCATGGATGCGCCCGGTTTCCGCTCGGTCATCCGGCTCGACCTGGCGCTGGCGATGGCCCGCCAGGGCCGGCTCGAGCTCGACGGCGTCTGCGAGCTCGCGACCGAGGCGATCCGCATCTCGTGGGGGCGCACCGTCGCCTCCGTCTCCAGCCGCGCGGACCAGCTGCTGGCGGTCACCGCGCCGCATGGTGAGGTCCGCGGGGTGCGGGAGCTGGCGGCGCTGATCCGGGAATGGCAGCGGTCGGCGTCCCGGCAGCGACCTGACCCGGCCGCCGTCCCCACCCCCGCGCTGGACCTCTGATGCCCGGCCGGGACACGCCGGACGGCCGATTCACCGCGGCACGCTCCCGGCAGGTCCTCGGCCAGCTCTGCGCCCGCCTCGGTCTCGACGACCGCGGCGCCGAGCCGATCAAACTGACCGTCAACGCGGTGTACCGGCTGCCCCGCGAAGCCGCGATCGTGCGCATCGCCAGCTCCACCAGGCTGAACCACCGGGTTGCGAAGGTGGTGCGGATCGCGCGGTGGCTGGCCGATCAGGGGATGCCCGCGGTGCGATTACTCCCCGGCGTGCCCGCGCCGGTAGAGGTCGAGGGCCATCTCGCCACGGTCTGGCGGGACGCGACCCCACCCACCCAGCACACCCGGCCAGCCCAGCGGCCGCCGGCAGGCGCCGGCGGCGGCGCCCCGCACCCTGCCCGGAGTCTGGCGGAGATCCTGCTCCGCCTGCACGCCCTGGCACCGCCCGACCCTCCGCTGCCGACCTGGGATCCGCTGGACGACGTCCGGCGGCGGCTCGCTGACGCGGAAGGTCTCGGTGACCGGGACCGCCGTTTCCTGGAGGACCTCACGCTGCGGGTCGCCGACGCTCTCGGAGCCGTCAGCTACGCGCTGCCGCGGACCGTCGTCCACGGGGACGCGCACCTGGGCAACCTGATTCACACGGCCAGCGGTGAGGTCGTGATCTGCGACTTCGACGCGACCTGTCTGGGGCCGGCCGAGTGGGACCTCGTCCCGGTTGCGGTGGGCACGCTGCGCTTCGGCCGCCCGTCCACCGCGCAGGACGAGCTGGCCCGCGCCTACCGGTTCGACGTCACGGCCTGGGACGGGTTCCCGGCGCTGCGCGCGGTGCGCGAACTGAAACTCGTGACGAGCGTCGTGCCCATCCTCGCCAGCAGCCCGAGCGCGGCGGCCCAGTTCGCGGTCAGGCTGGAGAGCCTGCGCGCGGGCTCGGACGAGACAGTGTGGGCTCCCTACCGCTGAGCGGACCGAGGACGCGGTGGCAGCATCGGGTCATGGATCCCGAGCGCCTACGGACTCTGCTGACGGCCGTGTCGAACGGTCAGGTCGACCCCGAGGCCGCGGCGGCCGAACTGGCCGCGGGACCGCTGGGCGCCGACGGCTCCGGTTTCCACGATCTCGGCTACGCGCGTGTCGACACGCACCGGGGAATCCGTACCGGTGATCCTGAAGTGGTCTTCGGTGCCGGCAAGACGGCCGCGGAGACCGTCGGAATCGTGGACGCGCTGCGCCGGGCCGCGGGCGCCACCCGCCCGACGCTGGTCACCCGGGCGGACCACGCCACCGTGGCGGCCCTGCTCCACCGCTGGCCGGACGCCCGGATCAGTGCCGGAACCGAGCGGCCGGCGACGGTGGTGATCGGCCCGCTGCCCGAGCCGCGGGGCCTGGTGGCGGTGGTCGCGGCCGGCACCTCGGACGCCCATGTCGCCGAGGAGGCGGCGATGACCGCCAGCGCCGCCGGGGCCGGCGTGGAGATGGTCCGCGATGTCGGGGTCGCCGGGCTGCACCGGGTGCTGGCCGCCCGTCCGGTGCTGGAGCGCGCCGACTGCCTCGTCGTGGTGGCCGGCATGGAGGGCGCCCTGCCCAGCGTCATCGGCGGCCTGGTCGGGACGCCCCTGGTGGCGGTTCCGACGAGTGTGGGGTACGGCGCGAGCTTCGGCGGGCTCTCGGCCCTGCTGGGCATGCTCNCCTCGTGCGCGCCGGGCATCGCGGTCTGCAACATCGACAACGGCTTCGGCGCGGGCCTCTTCGCCGCTCGGGTCGCCCGCCGGCAGTAGGGCCGTGCTGTGTCGGAGTCCGCCTGGTCGTGTCATTCTGGGATCAGCGCTCGTCGTCGACCGCCCGAACGGAGGAACGGGCTGGACAGTGTGCCGAGGCAGGGTCGACCGTGTGGTTTCGCCACCCGGCGGCCGTTCNTCCCAGGCAGGATCATGAGCACCCAATCATGAACAGGACCGACGACATCGGTGGCCCAGGCCGCCCGTTGCCTCCTGGCGGCATGTCCGTGGAGGTCACGGGCCAGCACGATGTGCTCAGGCGGGACGAGTCGACGGCTGACGTGCCCTACCGCGGCCCCGGCCGCCCGGCCGTCTCCGACCCGATCGACGTGGGTGGCATCGACGTTGGCGGGATCGAGGTCGGCGGCATCGAGGTCGGCGGACCCGACACCTTCGAGCCGCCCCTGCCCACCGTCTTTCCACCGCCCCTGCCCACCACCTTTCCACCGCCGCCAGCGCCGGCGCCGCCACCAGCACCAGCGCCGCCAGCGCCGCCGCTGTCCTACCAGCCGCGGAATCCGTACGCGGATCCGCCGCCTGAGCTGTGGCCGAACCCCGGCGAGGTGGCGGGGGCGTGGACCCCGCCCTCAGGCGACCAGCCCGTGGCACCACCTCCCGGGTGGCCGGNAACCGCCCGCCCGGGGGTGGATACCTGGCCGTCGATCCGACCTGCCTTCAACGACCCGGCCATGCCGGCGGCGCAGCCGCCCAAACCGGCCCGGATGATCGACGGAGTTCCCACCCGGACGTTCGATCCGCTGCTCGATCACGGCCTGCCGCCGGACACCGCCCAGTACCGGCCGTCGACGCTCTATCCCGCTCCGCCGCCTGTTGCCCCGCCACCCACCGGCCAGCTCCCGACGACTCCGCCGCCACCACCACCGGGCTACCTCGCGCCGCCGCCACCACCAGGCTCCACCGGGGCGTCGACGGCGCCGCGAACCGATCCCTACCGGTCCGGGCGGATCGCCTCCTGGCTGCGGGAACCACCGCCCGCCTCGCCCCCGCCGGAACCGCCGGGCACCGAGTCCTGGGACAGACCACCCGCTCCAGCGCCGTACCCGGGTCACGAGGAGCACCCGCAGTTCCCGGAACCCGGCCAGTACCCGCCATCCGGCGGATACCCGATGTCCCGTCCGTACCCCGAACGCCTGCCGGATCCGGGCTATCCGGATCCGGGCTATCCGGACCCGGGCTATCCGGACCCGGGCTATCCGGGCTACCCACAGTCCGAGCCGTACCAGGACGCCGAGCAGTACGAGGCGGACCAGGCCGCGGGCACGCATCACGGGCTGCCCGCCGGCGCGCTGTTGCCCGAGGCGGCGGACACAGCGTCCCGCGGCTGGCGGCGGCTGATCTACCAGGTGTCCGCCGGCGCGCTCAACCCAGGCCCGTCCCCGGATGAGGCCCGTCACCGGCGCCTGCTCAACCGGATCCGGACCCCGCTGCACGACTGTCNCCGCATCGCGGTGCTCTCTCTCAAGGGCGGCGTCGGGAAGNCCACGACCACCGCCTCACTCGGCTCGACCCTGGCCAGCCTGCGCGGCGACCGGGTGGTCGCGATCGACGCGAACCCGGACCGGGGAACCCTGGGCACCCGCCTGCCCCGAACGACCCCACACACCGTCCGCGACCTGCTCGCGGACGCCGACCATCTGCACCGCTACGTGGATGTCCGCCGCTATCTGTCCCAGTCCGAGTCACGGCTGGAGGTTCTGGCCTCGGCCAGCGACCCGGAGCTTTCGGACGCCTTCACGGACGAGGACTACCGGGCGGTCGACGACCTGCTCCAGCGGCACTACTCCATCCTGCTCACCGACTGCGGGACGGGCATGGTGCACAGCGCCATGCGCGGGGTCCTGGCCCTCGCCGACACCCTGGTGATCGTCAGCAACGCGAGCGCGGACGGCGGCGCCAGCGCGAGCGGCACCCTGGACTGGCTCGACGCCCACGGCTACAACACGCACGTCAGCGAGGCCGTCACCGTGATCACGATGTTTCCGCAGACCGGCGAGTCGGTGGACATCGACGCGCTGGAGGACCATTTCGNGGCGCGGACCCGCCAGGTGGTGCGCGTGCCGTTCGACCCGCATCTCGCCGCCGGCGGCCCGGNGAACCTCGACGAGCTCCGCCGCGAGACCCGGCGAGCCTACGAGGAGATCGCGGGCGCGGTGGCCGAGCGCTTCCAGTAGGCCGCGGACCGCGCGTGCCGGGCGGCTACCNGTCCCGGGTCGCCGTCATTTCGGGTCGCCGTCATTTCGCCAGTGCGGCGACGGCGGCGGCCACGCCCGGCCGGCGCAGCTGCCGGGCCACCGTGGATCGCCCCTCGATGATTCGGCTGAACAGGCCGAACGTCCCGGGAACCCCGGCCATCAGCGCATGCATGAGCGCCGGGCGCCGGGTGTAGGCGGCCAGCACCACCCGGCCCGCCGCCATCTCCGGCCCGAAGACGTCCTCGATCTNGGTGGGGTAGCGGTCGAGGGCGGCGAGCTCACCGGCCGCGGCCGCGGCCGCGCTGCTGCCCGCGAGCCGACCGGAGCGCAGGGCGAAGGAGATGCCCTCCCTGGTCCACGGGTCGAGCAGGCCGGCGGCGTCCCCGGCGAGCAGCACCCGGCCGCGCCGCAGCGGCGAGCCGTCGGCCCGAACCCTGGTCAGATGCCCGGAGTCGTGCAGCCTGGGCAGGTCAGTGAGGCCGAGCCGCTCGACGAACGCCTGGTAGTAGCTCCGCAGCGCCGCGCCTTCCTCCCGGCTGCCGATCACCNCGACCGTCAGCACCCTGCCCTTGGGGAAGACCCAGCCGTACGACCCGGGCACCGGGCCNCAGTCCAGCAGCAGTCGACCGGCCCACTCGTCGGCCACGGTGCCGGGAACCTCGAACTCGCCNTCCAGACCGACATCCACCTGATCGCAGGTCACCCCGACGTAGGTGCCCGCCCGGCCGGAGGTGCCGTCCGCGCCGACGACGACCCGCGCGCGCACCGGCGGGCCGGAGCGCAGCAGCACCGTCACCTCGCCGCTCGCCTTCCCCGGGCCGTCGTCCTCGCTCAGGCCGGTGACGTGCGCCGCGGTGCGGATCAGTGCCCCGGCCGCCTTGGCCGCGTCGAGCAGTGCCGCGTCCAGCTCGGAGCGCATCACCATCGACAGCAGCGGCTGGCCGTCACGGCGGTGCCGGGTGACGGCGCGCCGGCCGTCGAACGTCAACGTGAGCGCGTCGACCCGGGCGCGGACGAGCGGCGCCAGGTCGATCCGGGCGTGGTCCGTCGACAGGCCCACCAGGCCGCCGCCGCAGGTCTTGTAGCGCGGGACGTCCATCCGTTCGAGCAGGCACACGCTGGCGCCCGCTTCGGCCGCGGCGCGCGCGGCGGCCGTGCCGGCGGGTCCGGCGCCGAGCACGACGACGTCGAACACCTCGTTGGCGAGCTCTTCGGAGGGCGGCACCGCTGGTCTACCGGAGCGTGAGGGTGCGCCCGACGACACCGGCGCGCACCCGCCGCTCCTGCGCCGTCAGTTCCCGCGGGTCGGCGAGGACGTCACGCAGGGTTGACCAGAGCTGTTCGGCGGGCTTCTCGCAGGATTCGGCGTCGGTGCCGGGCGCNAGGTCCCAGACCGGCACCACCAGCCCGTCGGCGCGGAACGACCCGACGAACCGCGAACCTTCACCGACGGTGAGCAGCCCTTCCGCCGACACCNTGGCGAGCGCGTCGAGGATCTCCTCCTCGGTGAGCTCGCGGTCGGGCGACAGCGCCCCCGCGGAGTCCGGCCCGCCACCGCGGGGCAGCACCCACCGCACATGCAGCCGCTCTCCGGGGTTGCACCAGTAGGCGGCGGGGACNGACTCCAGCCGGGCGGTCGGGACGACGGTCGCGTTCGCCCGGTCCAGGGTCGCGGTGACCTCGGCGCTGGGTTCCGTCCCCTCCGCCGCGGGAACCCACCAGGCGAACCCCGGGTGGACGGTGACGGCGAGGGGGGCCGGGTCGAGCAGGTCGACGAGCCGGGGCAGGTCCGCCAGCCCGCCGGGCCGGGATTCCACCGCGGGCGGGGCCGAGGCGGGCGGAATGTCCAGCACCGTGCCGGGTTCCGCGTCGAGGGCGGCGAGCAGCGTGCCGGCGAGATCGGCGGCCGGGTCGAGGCCACTCACCAGTGTCTGCATCGCCACCAGGATCTCCCCGTCGTCCCGGACGACGGCCGGCGCGGCCTGCGGCAGCAGCGTGCCGAGGATGATCCGCCGGTCGGCGTGCTCGGGGTGGGCCGCCAGATGCGCCGCGGAGAGGGTCAGCGGCGCGGTCGCGCTGGGGACGAACTCCCGCAACGCGACCAGATCCGGCTCGTCCAGGCGGCCGGCGAACGGGCGCAGCACCGGCGCCGGCCGGGTGCGCACCCCGTGGCAGGCCTTGTAGCGCCGGCCGGAGCCGCACGGGCNGGGCTGACGGGGGCCGACGGCCGGCACCTGGTCGGGACGGGTCTCGGGACGGCTGGGCGTGGCTCGGCGGGCGATCGGATTGCCTCCGCGGTCGGGCCCGCGGGAACGCGGGACGCGTGCGGTAAGGCTAGGGCATCGACGCGCGGCACCGTGTTCGACATGCGCCACGCGGCGCTGCCCGTCCCGCGGGCTCGGCGCGCCCGCCGCCCACGGGGTTCCCCTCCCCCGACCGGGAGTTTTCCCGCCGATCCGGGCTCGTGCGGCTGCCTGGGCCGTCTGCGCCCGCTGTTCGGGGGACGATGGCACCGGGCCCCGCCCGTTCCCAGGCCGAACACACAGAAATGGGCTGGCGCGTGGCNATCGTGGTCGTCGCAGGTGGTGGTATCGCGGGTATCGCCTGCGCGCGAGAACTGCTGACGCACGGCGTCGACGTCGACGTACGGGACCGCGGCCGGGTGGTCGGCGGGCGGATGGCGTCCNGGTGGATCGACGGCCGGATCGTCGACTCGGGTGCCTCGTATTTCACCGTGCGTGGCGACGAGTTCCGTGAGGTGGTCGACGACTGGCTCGTCCGCGGCCTGGTCCGCCCCTGGACGTCGAGCTTCCCGGTGATCGACAGCCCGTCGGGGGCGATCTCCCCGGCGCGGTCGGGGCCCCTGCGGTACGCGGCGCCCCGCGGCATCCGCTCGCTGGTGGCCGACCTCGCGGCCCGCGGCGGCGTGCGGGTCGCCCAGTCGAGCCCGGTGGGCCTGGTGCGGCCGGGGCCCGAGGTGGACGGTGAACCGGTGGACGCCGTCGTCCTGGCGATGCCCGACCCGCAGGCGCTGCGCCATCTCGACCCGGCGTTGCGCGCCGAACGCGCCGCGCTGGCCGGGCGGGAGTGGACGCCGGTGCTCGCGCTGCTCGCCGGCTGGGGCACCCGGGGATGGGCGCCGATCGACGGCGCCTTCGTCCATGGGGATCCGGCCGTGGCCTGGATCGCCGACGACGGACGACGGCGTGGCGACAACGCTCCCGTCCTGGTGGCGCATTCGACCCCCGAGTTCGCCGCCGGGCGGCTGACCGAGCCCGCGGCGGCGGCCGCGGACCTCACCCGGGCCGTGCGCCGGCTGCTCCGGATCACCGCGGACCCGGACTGGACCTACGTCCAGCCCTGGACGTTCGCCCGCCCGACCCGGCCGCGGGAACAGACGCACCACTTCGGCGCGGCCCGGGTGGGGCTGGCCGGCGACGGCTGGGGCGAGCCTCGGGTCGAGGCCGCCTGGCAGTCGGGCACCGATCTCGCCAGAGTGATCGTCAGCACACTGCGCTGACCTCCGCGGCGCTCTGGTGGTCCCGCCGGTGTGCCTTCCGGTTGATGCCGGGCGGGCCCGGGTACACCGACCGTCATGGAGATCAAACTCGGCCTGTCGCTCCCCCGGGACAAAATCTCCATTCCGCTTGTCCGCCGAATATGCACGCAGTCCCTGTCGGCCCTGGGTGTTTCCCAGAGCTGTATCGACGACGTCGAGCTCGCATTGACCGAAGCCTGTGCAAACGTGCTTCTGCACGCGCTGGCGGACGACGACTACGAGGTTTCCGTCGGCGTCGACAATCAGGTTGCCGTGATCGAGGTGGTTGATCACGGCGGGGGTTTCAATGCCACCGAGATCCTGGACGGCGAAGGCATTCGGGCCGCGGCCGCCGCCCTCGCCGACGGCGACGGCGACGGCGCCAACCCCAGCCCGCATCCGATCGGTTCGGCGGTCGGGCCCATCGAGACGCTGCCCGAGCAGGGCCGCGGCATCCTGCTGATGCGGGCACTCATGGACAGCGTCCGGTTCGACGCCGTGGAAGGGCCACACCGGGGCACCCGCGTCCACCTGGAGAAGCTGCTGACCTGGAACGATCGCTCACCCGCCGTGCGCCTCGGCAGCACCCACCCCGAGCGCGGGCCGTGGTCGGGCGGCGGGTAGCGCCCGGGCTGTAGGTTGAGGCCGGTCGTGCCGCGGACCGGGCGCCGCGGGTCAAGGACGGGTGATGGAGATGCCGGGGCTTCCCTCGGACGATGCGGACAGGTCGCGTGCGCCCAGAGTCGGGGTGGTGACCTTCCCCGGTTCGCTGGACGACCGGGACGCCGCCGGCGCTGTGCGCCTCGCCGGCGCCGAGCCGGTCCCGCTCTGGCACGGGGATGACGATCTGGGCGGCGTCGACGCCGTCGTCCTCCCCGGTGGCTTCTCCTACGGCGACTACCTGCGGGCCGGGGCGATCGCCAGGTTCTCGCCGGTCGTCGGCGCGATCGTCGCCGCGGCCCGGGACGGGCTGCCGGTGCTCGGGATCTGCAACGGCTTCCAGGTCCTGTGCGAGGCCGGGCTGCTGCCCGGTGCCCTCACCCGCANCGCCGGGCTGCACTTCGTGTGCCGCGACCAGCGCCTGCGGGTCGAGACCGCCGACACGTCCTGGACCGGCTCCTACGCCCCNGGCGAGGAGATCGTCGTCCCGGTGAAGCACGGCGAGGGCCGCTATGTCGTGGACCCGGGCACCCTGGCCGAGCTGACCGCGCGGGATCAGGTCGTGGTCCGCTATGTGGGCGGCAACCCGAACGGCTCCGTCGACGACATCGCCGGCGTGTGCAGCCCGAACCGGCGCGTCGTCGGCCTGATGCCGCATCCCGAGCACGCGGTGGAGGAACTGACCGGNCCCGGCACGGACGGGCTCCGGATGTTCACCTCCGTGCTGGGCGGCCTGCTTCGCGCGGCCGTCTGAGCCCGATGGGACGGGGGATGCTGGCGCGCTGCGGGGCCGCGGTGGCGGCGATGCTCGGCCTGCTGCTGGTGGTCACCGGCTGCGGTGACGACACCGGTGGCGGCGGCCTCGGCACACTCACCGTCGCCGACGCCGCCTTCACCGAGAGCAAGATCGTCGCCGACATGTNCGGAGAGCTCCTCAGCCAGGCCGGCTACCAGGTCGAACGGACGTCGTCGGACAACACCGAGGTCGCCNAGTCCGCCCTGCAGAGCGGGCAGATCGACGCGATGCCGCAGTACGTGGCCACCTACGCCGGCCTGCTCCAGACCCAGATCAACGGTGCCACCGCCCTCCCCGCCCCGTCCTCGGATCTCGACTCGACCCTGAAGACGCTCCGGGACCTGGCCGGCGGTCTGGGGCTGAGTGTTCTTGAACCGGCCGACGCGGTCGACNAGAACGCGTTCGCGGTGAGCCGCACCTTCGCCGAGGAACACGGACTGCGCACCCTGTCCGATCTCGGCGCGAGCGGAATCGCGGTGACCCTCGCCGCNGGCACCGAATGTGCCAGCCGCCCGTTCTGCAAACCGGGCCTGGAAGAGGTCTACGGAATAAGAATCACCGGAATCAAGCCGACCGGGGTCGCCACGGCCCAGACCAAGGCCGCCGTGCGGGACGACGAGGCGCAGCTCGGCCTCGTGCTCACCACCGACGCCACCGTCACCGACTATGACCTGGTGGTGCTCACGGACGACCGGAAGCTGCAGAACGCCGACAATCTCGTGCCCATCGTGAATTCCAGCTCACTCACGCCGACGATCGCCGCGGCACTGAACGCGCTGGCCCCGGTGCTCACCACCGCCGATCTCGCCGAGCTCAACAAGAAGGTCGACGCCGAGCACCTGCGCACCGCGGACGTCGCCCGCGACTACCTGGCTGACAAGGGCCTGCTGACGGCCTGACCGCCGGCCATCCGCCAGGATGGGAGGGTGACCGGAACGCCTGCCGCCCNCACGGCCAGCCAGCCCTACCGGGAGCTTGGCCTCACCGACGACGAGTACGAGCGCATCCTCGCGACCCTCGGCCGCGTCCCGACCGACGCCGAGCTGGCCATGTACTCGGTGATGTGGAGCGAGCACTGCTCCTACAAGTCGTCCAAGGTTCATCTGCGCCAGTTCCGGGACACCCCCGCCACCGACCGGCTGCTGGTCGGCATGGGTGAGAACGCCGGCGTCGTGGACGTCGGCGAGGGTCTCGCCGTGACGTTCAAGGTCGAGTCACACAACCACCCCAGCTTCGTGGAGCCCTACCAGGGCGCGGCGACCGGGGTCGGCGGCATCGTCCGCGACATCCTCACCATGGNGGCGCGGCCGATCGGTGTGCTCGACCCGCTGCGGTTCGGCGCCGCCGACGCGCCGGACACCGCCCGGGTGCTGCCCGGCGTGGTCGCCGGCATCGGTGGCTACGGCAACTGCCTGGGCCTGCCGAACATCGGCGGCGAGGTCGTCTTCGACCCCGTGTACGGCGGCAACCCGCTCGTCAACGCCCTCTGTGTGGGGGTCATGCCGGTCGGCCGGGTGCAGACGTCGGCGGCGACCGGAGTCGGCAACGCGGTGGTCCTGCTCGGCGCGAAGACCGGCCGGGACGGGATCGGCGGGGTCTCCGTGCTCGCCTCGGCCACCTTCGACGCCGAAGGCGGCCCGGCGCGGCGCCCGTCGGTGCAGGTCGGCGACCCGTTCACCGAGAAGATCCTGATCGAGAGCTGTCTGGAGCTGTTCGACCGCGGACTGGTCGTGGGCATCCAGGACCTCGGTGGGGCGGGTCTGACCTGCGCGCTCACCGAGACGACCGCCGCCGGCATCGCCACCGGGCAGCCCGGGGGGATGGAGGTCGACCTCGACCTGGTCCCGCTGCGGGAGGCGTCGATGGAGGCGCACGAGGTACTCGCCAGCGAGTCCCAGGAGCGGATGCTGGCCGTCGTCACCCCGGACGCGCTGCCCGAGGTGCTGGCGCTGGCCGAGCGCTGGGGTGTGCTCGCCACCCGGATCGGAACGGTGACGGACAGCGGCCGCCTCATCGTCCGGTGGCACGGCGAGGTCGTCGTGGACGTCCCGCCGGGCTCGCTGGCCGACGACGGCCCGGTCTACGAGCGCCCACTGCACCGCCCGGCCGNCCTGGACCTCCTGCGGGCCGACGTCCCGACCGGCCTGGAGCGGCCGCGGACGGGTGCCGCGCTGCGGGACACCCTGCTGCGCATGATCGCCTCCCCCAACCTCTGTTCGCGGGCCTGGGTGACCGAGCAGTACGACCGGTATGTGCAGGCCAACACGGTGCTGGCCCAGCCCGAGGACGCCGGTGTGCTGCGCCTGTCGTCCTCCGGTCTCGGCATCGCGCTGGCCACCGACGGCAACGGCCGCTACGCCCGGCTGGACCCGTTCGCCGGGGCCCAGCTCGCCCTCGCCGAGGCGTGCCGCAACGTCGCCGCCGTCGGCGCAGAGCCGATCGCGGTGACCAACTGCCTGAACTTCGGCTCACCGGAGGACCCGGAGGTCATGTGGCAGTTCGCGCAGGCCTGCGCCGGGCTCGCCGAGGCGTGCCGGCGGCTGGGCCTGCCGGTCACCGGCGGCAACGTCTCCTTCTACAACCAGACCGGCACCGCCCCGATCCATCCCACGCCGGTGGTCGGGGTGCTCGGCCTGCTGGACGACGTAAGCCGCCGCACGTCCATCGGCTTCACCGGCGAAGGCGACATCCTGGTGCTGCTCGGCGAGACCCGGGNCGAGTTCGGCGGGTCGGAATGGGCCTGGGTCACGCACGGACACCTGGGTGGAACGCCGCCGGTGGTCGNCCTGGCACGGGAGAAGGCGCTCGCCGAGGTTCTCGTCGCCGGAGCCCGCCAGGGGCTGTTCAGCGCGGCGCACGACCTCTCCGAAGGCGGGCTCGCCCAGGCGCTGGTCGAGTCCTGCCTGCGGGGCCGGCGCGGCGCACGGATCGACCTCGCGGCCGGCACGGACCCGTTCGTCGAGCTGTTCAGCGAGTCGGCGGGCCGTGCGGTGGTGGCGGTGCGGCCGGGCGATCAGGACCGGCTCGCCGAGCTCTGCGCGGCGCACGACCTGCCGTGGCGGGCGATCGGCGCCGTCACCGCGGCGGAGAGCCNGGAGGTGACCAGCCAGGTCTCGGCACCACCGGAGTTCTCGGCACCACCGGAGTTCTCGGCACCACTGGAGTTCTCGGTACCACTGGACGAGCTGCGGGCCGCCCACGAGGGAACGCTCCCCCGCCTGTTCGGTCACGCCGACTGACCCGGCCGCTGGCCACCGCCCCGGCCGCCGCGGCCGGCCTCGTTCGAACAGGCCGGCCGCGGCGGGTGGGTCAGGAGTGGCCGTAGGGCTCGGGATCCGGGCCTTCGCGGCCGGGTTCCTCGGCGCCGTCCGGCACGGAGCCCGGTGGGTGCGCCGCCACGCCGACGAGTTCGATGTCGGTCGGAACCAGGTCGGACGGGTCCTCGTCGAACGGCACGGGCTCGGGATGCGCCGAGGGCGCCACCAGCGCCTCCGAATGCGCCCCGCACCCGTGGTCGACGGAGGTCACCCGGCCGTCGTCGGGCGCCAGCTCGTTCGCGCAGACGCCGAACACCCGGCCCAGCACACCGACCAGCCGCACATGGAACCCGCAGGTGAGGCAGGACGCCGGCGCGACCTTCGCGATGGAGGCGTCGGGCCCCGCGTCGCCGCCGTACCACCGCTGGGCGGTGTCCTCGCGCCCGGTCAGGGAGAGGATGCGGGGGCGACCGAGGCCCAGCTCCATCCACACGTCGGCGTCGTCGAACTCGAGGGCGTCACCGGCCCGCAGGGTGAGCCGGGGGTCGTCGACAGCGGTCGGGAGCAGGTCACCCACGCCGACGTCACCCGGGCGCAGGCGCTCCGACCAGGGCACCCAGGCGGGGGCGAGGAGCGCCCCGGCGCCCGGCGTCAGGACGACGTCGTTGACGGTCGGCTTGCGGATCCGGGAGGCACGCGCGACGGCCACCGTCCAGGTCCAGCCCACGTAGGCCGGCGAGAGACAGGCGAACCGGTGCAGAACGAGCCGTTCCGCCTCCGCCTCCACGCCCAGGTGCTCGCCGACGTGGCCGGGCACATCGGCCTCCTCCTCGGCGGCCGCCCGCGCGAGATCGACGGCCGCCGCGCAGACCGCGTCCGGCGCCGGCTCCCGCGCGACGCGCGAGGTCCGCGCACCGCGCGGGCGGGCCGGCGGCGTCACCGCCTCGGCCGCACCGGTCACCTCCGCCGGGTCAGTCGGGTCCGCCGGGTCAGTCGGGTCCGTCGGCCCAGTGATCGCCGGCGCGGTGGCGTCTTCGTCAGACGAGCGGGTTCGGCGGGACGACCGGCGCCGGGCAGGACGGGATGGCGGCGAGTCCGCGACAGCCGACGCAGTGGCCTCACTGTGATCCGTCGCGGCATCGGCCGTCAGCTCGCCGACGCCATGCGACGAACCCGGGGACGCACAGCCCCCAGCCGACTCGGAACGAACGTCTAGTGACTCCACGGCACGTATTCTCACTCACCGACGGCCGCCCCGCCCGATGTGGTCGTGGTCTCGGGCGGTAGGGACGAGCACACTCGGCAGGATGAAGGTGGGAAGCACGCTCACCCAGGGACTCCGGCGCCTGCGTGGGACCATTCGCCGCGACGGTGCGCAGGCGTCCGGGCTTTCCTCGTTGACCGAGTTGTCATTCGTCAACGCGGCTGGTGACGCGCTCGTCACGGTCGCGCTGGCCGGGTCGCTGTTCTTCGCGGTGCCGACCGGCGAGGCCCGCTCCAAGGTCGCGCTCTACCTGTTGATCACGATGGTCCCGTTCGTTCTGCTGGCGCCGGTGGTGGGCCCGCTGCTGGACCGCGTCGCCTACGGCCGGCGCACCGCGCTGGCGGCCATCTGCCTGGGGCGGTGCCTGCTGGCCTGGCAGCTCGCCGGCGCCCTCGACGGCCTCGCGGTCTACCCGCTCGCGCTGGGCCTCCTGGTGCTCTCCCGGGCGTTCGGGGTGGCACGGAGCGCGGTCGTGCCGCGAGTCACGCCGCCGGAACTGACTCTCGTGAAAGTCAACTCCCGGATCTCGCTCGTCAACATCGTGTCCGGGGCGATCGTCGCGCCGCTCGGCCTGGGGCTGGCCAACATCCCTTTTGTCGGATATTCCTGGGTTCTGCGGATATGCGCACTCGTCTACATGGCCGGGGTTCTGCTCGCCTTCAACCTGCCCGGCCACGTCGACTCGGCCGCCGGTGAGCGGACGCTGCGCGAGCTGACCGGCCCCCGCCGCCGCGGAAATCTGCGCACCCGCTTCGTCGCCGCGCTCGGCTCCCTTCCGGTGGCGCTGCGGGCGACGCTCGTCCTTCGCGGCCTGGTGGGCTTTCTCACCTTTTATCTGGCCTTCCTGCTGCGCACGGACGGCGGCAACAACCTGTGGCTCGGCGCACTGGCCGCGACCGCCGGGGTGGGCAGCGCCATCGGGGTGGCGATCGGTGGCCGGCTCGGACGCCGGCGCCCCGAGGGCATCCTGATGCTGGGCCTGCTGCTGCCCACGGCCGGCTGCCTCCTGGCCGCCGTGAGCTATGCGCGGCTGACCTGCCTGATCGCGGCCCTCTCCGCGATGACCGCCGGCTCGATGGCCAAACTGGCCCTGGACGCGATCATCCAGCGCGACATCGTGGAGGACACCCGCGGTTCGGCCTTCGCACGCTCCGAGACGGTCCTGCAGCTGGGTTGGGTCACCGGTGGAGCGTTCGGCCTGATCGAGATGCCCGGCGCGCTCGGCTTCGCGCTGGCCGCCGCCGTCGTCGGCCTCGCTCTGGTCCTGCAGTCCCGGGCCCNGCGCCACGCCAGGGAACAGGCACGAGAACGGCACAGGCGGGAAATGGAGGACCTTGCCGGGACCCGCCAGCCAGCCCCCGGAGACTGGACGTACGGCGGTCCGGGCGGTCCGGGCTTCGCCGAGAGCGCCCCCGGGCCTGACGCCGGCGGTCCCGGGTTCGCGGCGCCCGCCCCGGAACCGCGGGCGGACCCGGACCCGACCGTTCCGGATCTCGCCGTTCCGGATCTCGCCGTGCCCGATCTCGCCGTGCCCGATCTCGCCGTGCCCGATCTCGCCGTGCCCGATCTCGCCGTGCCCGACGTCACCGTGCCCGACGTCACCGTGCCGGACTTCGGACCCCCGGAGGTCGCATCCCCGGAGCTCGCGTCCAACCAGCCGGCGGGGTCGGCGGGCGACCCGGCGCGCCCCGGCCGCCTCCGCCGCGGCCGGTCGCGTTAGCGCGGTGGCGCGGTCGCGGGCAGTCGCAATCCGCCCACACTAGACGGCACCGGACGCGGGCGCATCTCATCCTCGAAATATTTGCAACCGTTAGATTACCGTGAGTGTGCGGAACCACGGAGGGTCGATCGCGATGCTAGGGTCCGTCAACTAGTCCGGTTTGCACCACCTCTCAGGCATCGTGGCGTTACTTCGCCGTCCGGCACGGTCGCCTGCTCGCAGATCGGTTGCCTATCGGCACGACGGCAGACGAGGAAACGTCCAGACCATGATCTTGAGTGGGTCATGACCNGCACCCTCATCGTCACNGCGGTGAACGCCGAGGCGGACGCGGTGTGCGCAGGTCTGNTGGGGAGCTGGTCACGCGGCCGCACGCGCACCCCGTCCGGCCCCGGCGGGCTGGTCTCACCGGACTGGGACCGGCAGCTGCTGACCACCTCCACCCTCGGCCCCTACGTGGGCCGGCGGCGCGGCCCGGTGACCGTCCTCGCGGCGGGCCCGGCTGGTCCGGCCGCGGCCGCCGGGACGGCTGTCGCACTGTCGGTCGCGAGCGCGGCCGGCGAGCCCTTCGGGCTGGTCATCGCGATGGGCGTCGCGGGTGGGTTCCGGGGCTGGGCCGAGATCGGCGACCTGGTCGTCGCCGACCGACTGGTCGCCGCCGACCTGGGCGCCGAGTCCGGGCTCGACGAACCGGCCGAGATCCTTCCTCCGGTCAGGGTCAACGAGATGGACCGCAACCTGGGCTTCCACCCGGCCGGAGCGCCGTCCCAGGCCGGCCCCCAGGCGGGGGCGGGCCCGAACGGCGCCTTCCTGACCATGGACGAGCTCGGCCTCGGCTCGTCGACCCTGCAGCCCGACCCGGCGCTCGCCCGGCGGATGACGTCGGTGCTGGGCATCACCGGGCGCAGGATCGTGAGCGGGACCATCGTCACCGTGTCGACCGTCACCGGCACCGAGCGGCGGGCCGCGGCACTCACCGCGCGGCTGGACCCGATCGCCGAGGCGATGGAGGGTTATGCCGTCGGCGTCGCGGCCGGCGCGTTCGGGGTGCCGGTGACCGAGATCCGGGCGATCAGCAATCTGGTCGGCCGCCGGGACCGCGCGTCGTGGAACATGCAGGCGGCGCTGGGCAGCCTGCGCACCGCGGCGGCGGCGCTCGTCGCGCACCCGGAGGGCCTGGTGCCCGTCCCGCAGGCCGAGAAGGGCGCGGCCGCCGAATAGCGGAGCACGAGGAGGTACGTCCCATGGGTACGTCACCCGCCGAGACGGCGGTCAGCCCGCCGACGGTGGACACGCTGACCCTCGCCATCTCTCCGTGCCCGAACGACACCTTCGCCTTCCACGCGCTGGTCCACGGGCTGGTGCCCGGCGCTCCCCGGGTGTCGACCACCTTCGCGGACATCGACGTGCTCAACGCGCGCGCCGCCGAGGGCAGGGACGACCTGGTCAAGGTGTCGTACGCGGCCCTGCCGTGGCTGCTCGGCCGCTACCGCCTCCTGCGGGCGGGCAGCGCGCTCGGCCGTGGCTGCGGCCCGCTCGTCCTGACCGCCGCGCGGACCGACCTGCGCGGCGCGTCGGTCGCCATCCCGGGGACCAGGACCACGGCCTACCTGCTGTTCCGGCTGTGGGCCGAGAAGATCGGGGTCGGCTCGATCGAGGTCCTGCCGTTCGACCAGATCATGCCGGCCGTCCAGGCCGGCCGGTATGACGCGGGGCTGGTGATCCACGAGTCGCGGTTCACCTACCCGTCCTACGGCCTGACCGCGGTGGCCGATCTCGGGGACTGGTGGGAGGGCCGCACCGGGCTCCCGATTCCGCTCGGCGCCATCCTCGCCCGCCGCGACCGTGACGCCGCCGGGCTGTCCGACCACGTGCGCGCCAGTGTCGCGGCCGCCTTCGCCGACCGCTCCGCCAGCGCGCCGTTCGTGATCGAGCATGCACAGGAGATGGCCCCCGAGGTAGTCGACGCTCATATCGAGCTCTACGTCAACGACTTCACGCTCGATCTCGGCGACGAAGGTCTGGCCGCTGTCGGCGAGCTGCTCGGGCGCGCGGCGACCGCCGGGCTCGTCCCCCCGCTGCCGCCCGGCTCGCTCGACACCTGGCCCCGGAGAATCTGAGCCGTCCGGGCGCCGGGCTGTCACACTGAGCCACATGCCGGAGCTGCCAGAGGTCGAGGCGCTGGCGGCGTTTCTGCGCACGGCCGCCGCCGACCGGGTCGTGGCCCGGGTGGAACCGGTCGCGGTCAGCGTCCTCAAGACGTTCGACCCGCCGTACTCGGCCCTCACCGGCGCCGCGCTGGTGACGGTGGGCCGGTACGGGAAGTTCCTCGACCTGGTGTTCGCCTCCGCGGACGGCGAGCGGCTGGATCTGATCACCCACCTCGCCCGCGCGGGCTGGCTGCGGTGGAAGGAGAGGCAGCCGGCCACGCCGGCGCGTCCCGGCCGCTCCCCGCTGGCGCTGCNGGTGGTCTTCACCGACGGCTCCGGTTTCGACCTCACCGAGGCCGGAACCCAGAAGCGACTGGCCGTCCACCTCGTCCGGGACCCCGGGGAGGTCGCGGGCATCGCCCGGCTCGGGATCGATCCGCTCGCCGGCTCGTTCACCCTGGACGCCCTCGCGGCACTGCTCGCCGAGTCGGGGCGGGCCCAGATCAAAGGCGTGCTCACCGACCAGACGAAGATCGCCGGCGTGGGCAACGCCTACTCGGACGAAGCTCTGTGGGCGGCGCGGCTCTCGCCGTTCAGGCCCGCCGGCGGGCTGACCGCGAGCGAGGTGCGGGCGCTGCACGAGGCGGTCGTCGGTGTGCTGCGCGGCGCGGCGGAAGCCGCCCGCGGCCTCGCGGCCCGGGATCTCAAGGCGGAGAAGAAGCTGGGGCTGAACGTGCACGGCCGGACGGGCCTGCCCTGCCCGCGCTGCGGGGACACCGTCCGGGAGGTGTCGTTCTCCGACCGCTCGCTGCAGTACTGCCCGACCTGCCAGACCGATGGACGTCCACTGGCGGACCGGCGGCTGTCAAGACTGCTCAAGTGAGCCTGCTGAGCCGGACGCCGCGGCCGTGATTCCCCGCGGGGTGGCAGGATGGCGCTGTGAGCGCCGAGCAGATACCAACCGTCACCGTGACGGAGCTTCCCGTCCAGCTACCCGCCGAAGGCGGCCCCATTCTCGTCGACGTGCGCGAGCCGGACGAGTGGGCCGCGGGCCACATCGACGGCGCGGTCCACATCCCCATGGGCGACTTCCTCGCGCGCATCGGCGAGGTGCCCCGGGATCAGGACGTCGTCGTCCTCTGCCGTTCCGGGCAGCGGTCAGCCGCGGTCACCGCGCATCTCACCCGCGAGGGCTGGCGGGCACGCAACCTCGCCGGCGGGATGATCGGCTGGCAGGCGGCGGGGCGGCCGATGGTCAGCGAGACCCCGCTCTCGCCCACCGTGCTCTGACGCCGCGCCGGGCACGCTGAGCGCTGAGCGCTCGGCGTGCCTACGGCGTGGCCTCCACCCGGACCACGTAGTCCTCGATCACCGGATTGGCGAGCAGCGTCGACGCGAGATGCTCGATGCGGGCAAGCGCTGCCGCGTCGGCCTCGCCGTCAAGCTCGAGCTCGAACCGCTTGCCCTGCCGGACCCCGCTGATCCCGCTCACGCCGAGGCGGGGCAGGGCCGTGAGCACGGCCTGGCCCTGCGGATCAAGGATCTCCGGCTTGAGCATCACATCCACCACAACCCTGGTCACACCCGCGGACCCTACCGGCTTTCGGCCGCCGGCCGACCACGCTGGTTACGCTCACCGGGTGTCCCCCTGGAGAACATCCACCCTGGTCGTCGGTTTCGACCTGGACATGACGCTGCTCGACGCCCGCCGCGGGATCGTCGCCACCTTCGCCGCGCTGACCGCCGAGACCGGTGTCGCGATCGACGGCGAGGCCGCCGCGGCCCGACTCGGCCCGCCGCTCGAGGATGAGCTGGCCCGCTGGTTCCCGGCCGACGAGGTGGCCCGGCACGCCGTCCGTTACCGCGAGCTGTACAGCACGCATGCCCTGCCCCGATCCCTCGCGATGCCGCACGCCGCCGAGGCGGTGGAAGCGGTGCGGCGCGCCGGCGGGCGGGTCGTGGTCGTGACGGCGAAAAGCCGACCGCTGGCCGAGGCAAGCCTGCGGCACATCGGCCTGACGGCCGACGACGTCGCCGGCCAGCTCTTCGCCGAATCGAAGGGCGAGGCGATCCGCGAACACGGGGTGGATGTCTTCGTCGGCGACCACACCGGAGATGTGCGGGGGGCGCGGGCCGGCGGCGCGACCGCCGTCGCGGTCGCCACCGGACCGTGCGCTGCCGACGAACTGGCCGGAGCCGGGGCGCAGGCCGTCCTGGCCGACCTCGCGGGCTTCCCCGGCTGGCTGGAGGCGCATGTGCTGCGGCGGCGTCTCGACGCGCTGCGGGAGCGGCTACGTGAACTCGGGTCGGTGCTCGTCGCGTTCTCCGGCGGCGCAGACTCCGCCCTCCTGCTCGCCGCCGCGGTCCGGGTCCTCGGCCCCGAATCCGTCGTGGCCGCCACCGCGGTGTCCCCGTCGTTGCCCGCCGCCGAACTCGACGCGGCCCGCCGGTTCACAGCCGACCTCGGGGGACGGCACGTCC
>NZ_LRTK01000105.1 GCF_001636565.1 Frankia sp. EI5c | reverse complement strand
CGGGCGGAGTCCGGAGTCGTGGCGGTACGAAGGCGAGGACTACTCGACCGGAGCGATCTCCCACGCCGGTTCGCGTACCGACCCGTCGTCGGCCGNCTCGCTGCGGCTGCGCACCGATCTGCGCCTAGGGTTCGACGGGCGCCGCGCCCTGGCGAGGACGACCCTGCGGGAGGGGGACACCGCATTCGTGGCCCTGACCTGGCGCGCGGAGGACCCGCTGCTGCCCCACAGCTACCAGGAGGCCTGCGCGGCGGTGGAGAGCACCACCGAGTTCTGGCGGCAGTGGCTGTCCCGCGGGACGTTCCCGGACCATCCATGGCGCGGGCACCTGCAGCGCAGTGCCCTCGCGCTCAAGGGGCTCACCTACGCCCCGACCGGCGCGCTGCTCGCCGCCGCGACGACCTCACTGCCGGAGACGCCCCAGGGTGAACGCAACTGGGACTACCGCTACAGCTGGATCCGGGATTCGACGTTCGCGCTCTGGGGGCTCTACACGCTGGGTCTGGACTACGAGGCGAACGACTTCTTCTCGTTCATCGCCGATATCGCCGAGAACGCCGACGACCTCCAGGTCATGTACCGGGTCGGCGGCGAGCCGAGGATAGACGAGGAGATTCTCGGACACCTTTCCGGCTACGACGGCGCCACCCCCGTCCGGGTGGGCAACGAGGCGGCGAAGCAGCGCCAGCACGACGTGTGGGGGGTCATCCTCGATTCGGTCTATCTGCACACCCGCTCGCGGGACTATCTTTCCGAGCGGCTCTGGCCGGTGCTGGTGCGCCTGGTCGAGGCGGCCGCGGCCCACTGGCGGGAGCCCGACCGGGGGATGTGGGAGGTCCGCGGCGAGCCGCGGCATTTCACCACGTCGAAGATGTTGTGCTGGGTGGCGCTGGACCGTGGCCGGCGGCTCGCCCAGATGCGCGGGGACCACACCGCCGCCGAGCGGTGGAGCGGGATCGCCGCCGAGATCCATGCCGACGTGCTGGCCAACGGTCTCGACGACCGCGGGGTGTTCACCCAGTACTACGGCTCGACGTCGCTGGACGCCTCGGTGCTTCTCGTGCCGCTGCTCGGTTTCCTGCCGGCGACGGATGACCGGGTCAAGGCGACCGTGCTGGCCATCGCGGACGAACTGACGGTNGACGGCCTCGTCCTGCGGTACCGCACCGACGAGACCGACGACGGGGTCGAGGGCGAGGAGGGTGCCTTCCTCATCTGCTCGTTCTGGCTGGTCTCGGCGCTGGTGGAGATCGGTGAGGTGACCCNGGCGCGCCAGCTCTGCGAACGGTTGCTCAGCCTGTCGAGCCCGCTCGATCTGTACGCGGAGGAGCTCGACCCGGCAGATGGCCGCCACCTGGGCAACTTCCCGCAGGCGNTCACCCACCTGGCACTGATCAACGCTGTCATGTACGTGATCAGGGCCGAGGGTGGTGACTCCTACTCCTACTCCCGACCGGCACCCACCGGATGACCCCCTGGCGCGGGGTTGGCAGGTCGGGCATAAGGGTTCCGGGCGATGGATATCCACATTGTGGACAACGGTTGTGGATGAATGACACCGATGCAAGTCACACCGATGGTGCGGACCGCCGCCAGGGCGGTACGCGCCACCGGGTGGCCGGTGTCATCGCGCGGTCAGCGCCACTGGGTCGACNCCGCGAGGCCGACGACCACGAACCCGAAACCGATGAGGATGTTCCAGCCGCCGAGGCTCTCCATCCCCAGCACGCCGCCGTTGGAGAAGTAGTAGACCAACAGATAGGCGATGCCGATCAGGAAGAACGCCAGGATCATCGCGCCGAACCACGGCGGTGACGGCGGCTTGCGCTTCGGCGTGCGGGTGCTGCCCTGGGGGGCGGGCGCCGTCGTCTTCTTTGGCTTCCGGCGTCGGGATTCGGGCNCTGCGGACTCCTCGTGACCAGGCTCGCCCGGCGCGCCGGGCAGGTCACCTGACCGGCGTCATCGGGAAGTTCGTCACCAGGGTAGACATGGTGACCGGGTGGAAGCCGTGCGGGCGCCGCCGCCGTGTCCCGCGTCGGGCGGCCCGCCAACGGTGATCGCGTTGTGATCCGGGGCGTAGCCTGCGGCGGAACGAGGACGACGGTGCCCGGGCGGGATGGCGAAGGCCCGGAGCACGACGGACGACTTGACCGGCGGGATGACATGACCGGCAGAACGGCAGACCAGACAGCGGCGGCGGACCAGGCGGAACCCGGCGGTGCCGCGGGGCTCGGCGGTGCCGTCGGGCAGGCTGGCGGGCGCGGGCGGCCGATGTTGTGGCGGGTCTCGGCCGGCGTGCTGGCCGCGGGTGTCAGTGCGCTCGTGGCCGCGGCGGTGGTGACAGCTCCCGCCGGGGGGCGGGCGGGGGGAGCGGGTGTCGTCAGCGCCGCGGCCTTCGCGGCCGAGGACCGCCGGCGCCTCGCCGAGGACGAGGAGCGGGTCCGAGCCGGACTGGACGCGCTGGCGACCGCTCCAGTGTCTCCCGGTGTCCGTGCCACACCCTCGCCGACACCTCCCACACCGGCCGCCGCCGCGCCCACTCCGGCGGATCCGCTCCTTCGGCGTGCCGAGCTCGCGGCCCAGGTGGGGCTCACCGCCGTGCGTGGGCCCGCGGTGACCATCGAGCTGGACGACGCCCCGCGGGAGAGCCGGGGGCGGCCGCTGCCCGCCGGGGTGCGCTCGCCCGGCCCGAACGACCTGGTCGTGCACCAGCAGGACGTGCAGGCCGTGGTGAACGCGCTGTGGTCGGGTGGCGCCGAGGCCATGGCCATCATGGGCCACCGGGTGACCCCCCGGACGGCGGTGCGGTGTGTGGGCAACACGCTGCTGCTGGCGGGCCGGGTGTACTCNCCGCCTTTCCGGATCAGCGCCATCGGCGATCAGGTGGCGCTGTACGACGCGCTGGACACCGATCCCCGGGTTCAGCTGTACCGGGACTACGTGACGGCCTACGGTCTCGGGTACCGCGTCACGGCCGAGGCGGACCTTGTCGTGCCCGCCTACAGCGGTGGCCCGCTGACCGACGTCGGCTGACCGCGGCCGGCGGGTCTCGGGCGGGCCCTGCNGTCAGGCAGGATGGATCCAGCACCCGAGGGCGCACACCGCGCCCGGTTTCCCGCTCCGCCCGGCGGCCGACCCACCGGGTGCCGTGCTCCCCGGGAGGTCCGATGCGGATCCTGGTCGTCGACAACTACGACTCGTTCGTCTTCAACCTGGTGCAGTACCTCGGCCAGTTGGAGACCGAGTGTGTGGTCCGGCGGAACGACGAGATCGACCCGGCCGAGCTTGACGGGCTCGGTGTCGACGGTGTCNTGCTCTCCCCGGGGCCGGGCACACCCGAGGCCGCCGGGGTGAGCATCCCGATGGTGCATGCCTGTGCCGACCGCGGCCTGCCGATGCTCGGCGTCTGCCTGGGGCATCAGGCGCTCGGTGTCGCCTACGGCGCCACGGTCGACCGCGCGCCGGAGCTACTGCACGGTAAGACCTCGATCGTCCATCATGAGCGCGTCGGCGTGCTGGCCGATCTTCCCTCGCCCTTCNCCGCGACGCGGTATCACTCACTGGCCGTGGAGGAGCACACCCTGCCCGACCAGATTCAGGTGACCGCGCGCACCGAGAGCGGGGTCGTCATGGCCATGCGGCNCCGTGAGCTGCCACTCGAAGGCGTCCAGTTCCACCCCGAGTCGGTACTGACCCAGGGTGGGCACCTGATGCTGGCCCGCTGGCTCGACGCCTGCGGTGACGGCGGGGCGGCACTGCGGCTCGCGCCCGCGCTGTCCGCCGAGGTCGAGACGCTGCGCCTGGCCGCGTTCGCCTGACCGGGCCTCGGGGCGGGCTGGCTGCCCCGAGGCCGTGACCGAACTCAGCCGCTGTTGCGGAACCGCCCGAGACTCAGCGGTGTCTGGCTGCCCTGCGTCGGTGCGGTCGTGGTCGCCGGCGGGGTGGTCGCCGGGGGCGTGGTGTTCGGCGGCGGTGTCGTCGTCTCCGGTGTCGGCGTCACCTCGGGCTCGCCGGTGCCGCGGGTCGTGGCCGGCGCGGTCGGCGTCTGCTGGCCCTCCTGCACCACGAAGAGGGTCACGGTGGCACCGCGGCTGACGTTGCCACTGGCCGGGCTCTGGTTGGCGACGGTCCCCGCTCGCTTGGAGGGGTCCTGGATCGGCCGCTGGGTG
>NZ_LRTK01000104.1 GCF_001636565.1 Frankia sp. EI5c | reverse complement strand
GCTCGGCGGCATCGTAGAGCTGCATCGACGTGACCTGCAGACCGAGTCCGGTGAGGGTGTTCCGCGCCTCCTGCTCGGTCATCCCGACGATGTTCTGCGGGATCGTCTTCTGCCCCTCCGCCATGGCCACGGTGNGGACGATCTGCCCGTCCGGCTCGATCTTCTCCCCCGGCTCGGGGGAGACCTTCATGACGTGATCCGGCTCGTACGCGGTGCTCGTCTCGTTCACCCGCTGCGGCTGCCCCTTGTAGCCCGCCTTCTGCAGCCGCTTGAGGGCCTCGTCGTAGGTCTGGCCGACCAGACCGCCCGGGATCGTGAACTGGGTGGCGACCGTGTCCTCGTCGTTCTTTCCGCCGAGCAGTGAGCNGGCGAGCAGCGCCACCACGACGAAGACGAGGACGGCGCCGAGCCCGGCGAGCACGAACTTCCAGACGGGTGAACCACCGCGGTCGTCGTCACGGTGGCTGGGGGGCGCGTCGTCGTACCCGCCGCCGTCACCGAAGCGGCCGGGCGAGTCGTAGCGGTCGAAGGGACCGGTCTGCTCGAACCGGTCGTAGGGCTCGCCGCGAACCCTGGTGCGGTCGTCGTACTCGTCGTAGCCGTCGTCGTAGCGGCCGTCGGAGCGGTTGTCGTAGCCGCCCGGGCGGCCCAGCAGCGCGGTGCCGGCGGTGGCCGGGCTCTGCGCACCGAGCATCGTCTCGTCGGCCGCGCCCATGATCATGGCGTGCACCCGGTGCCCGCTGAGCGCGCGTTCCAGGTCATCGCGCATCTCGCCGGCGGTGGTGTACCGGTCGTCCGGATCCTTCTCCATCGCCTTGAGCACGATGGCGTCCGCCTCGGNGGAGATCCGGGGGTCGTGACTCGACGGCGGCGGCGGGATCTCCCGCACGTGCTGGTAGGCGACCGCCACGGGGTTGTCGCCGCGGAACGGCGGCTCACCGGTGAGCAGCTCGTAGAGGAGCACCCCGGTGGAGTAGACGTCGCTGCGCGTGTCGNCCCGCGCGCCGCGGGCCTGCTCGGGCGAGAGGTACTGCGCCGTCCCGATGACCGCCGAGGTGGCGGTCATCGTGGACGATGTCGCCGTGGTCGCCCGGGCGATGCCGAAGTCCATGACCTTGGCCGCGCCGTCCGCCCCGACCATCACGTTCGCGGGCTTGATGTCGCGGTGGATGATGCCCATGCGGTGGCTGTAGTCCAGCGCGGCGCAGACCTCGGCGGTGATCTGCATGGCGTACCGCTCGTCGAGCGCGCCGCGGGCCTGGAGCACCTCCCGCAGGGTCTGGCCCTCGACGAACTCCATGACGATGTACGGGAGCTGCGTCCCGTTGATGACGTCTTCGCCGGTGTCGTACACCGACACGATCGCGGGATGGTTCAGCGAGGCCGAGGACTGGGCCTCGCGACGGAACCGAGCCAGGAAGGTCGGGTCGCGCGCCAGGTCGGCGCGCAGGGTCTTCACCGCGACCTCGCGCCCCAGCCGGATGTCGCGGCCCCGGTAGACCTCGGCCATGCCGCCGTAACCGATGCATCCGCCGAGTTCGTACCGCTCACCGACGAGTCGGGGCTGAGCGTCGTATCTCTCAGTTACATCCGTCACAGATTGTCACCCGTCGTCGGCTGGGGTACGCCGGCCACCACGGTGCCAGCCGCCTCACCGCCCATACCGACGATCTTGCCGTCTTCCGGTGTGAGATACAACACATGGGGCGGGGCTGCGGTGCCGGTCTCGGACCCGCCCGCCTCCGCGAACCGGCGGGTGATCACGGCCACGACCAGGACAGTGAGCAGCAGCAGCGCGATGAGGACGGGGAGCGGAAGCCGACGCCGGCCCCCCGTCGCCGCGGGACGGCGCCGCGCCGCCCGCCCACCGCCCACCGGGTCGGCGGGATCATCCGCCCAGGGCGGCGAGGACGGCTGGTACAGCGTGTTGGCCGGGTCGGCACGGCCGTTGTCGCCCCGGTCGCCCGGCCCCCGCGAGCCGGTGCCCTGGCCGTGGCTGGCCGCGTAGTCGGCGAACTCGCCCGGGCTGTAGAGCCGCCCGGTGCCCCCGCGGGACGGTGGGTGCCCGGGGCCGCCGGCCGGCTGGAGCACGGTGGCCGGACCTCCCGGGCCGGCACCTGATCCGGCGCCGGGGCCTGGCCCCATGCCGGGCCCGCCCGCCGGGGATTCCGGCCCGGGGGGTGCCTGCGTCCAGGAGGCACTGCCCGGCCGGTTCCAGGACGGGGCCCGGGGAACGCTCGGGGCGCGGGAATGGCCCGGTCCGAAGCTCGGCGGAGCGGACGGCGCGGGATGGCGGGCGGTGGCGTCCGGTGTGGCGGGACCGTTCCACCGGCCGGCCTCGGCGTTCCACAGGCTGCGCCGAATGCTGGCCGCCGAACGGGCGAAGGCGCCCGCCGAGCTCGGCCGCCGGGAGGCGTCCTTCGCCATGGCGGACTCGACCAGCGACCGGACCTGGTACGGGATGTCGTTGGGCAGCGGGGGCGGCGTGTCCTGCTGGTGAGCCATGACGACGACGATCGGGTTCCGGTCGTCGAAGGGGCGCCGCCCGGCCAGGCATTCGTAGGCGACCACACCGAGCGAGTAGACGTCACTCGCCGGCGTCACCGGACGGCCGGACGCCTNCTCGGGGGAGACGTAGTAGGCCGTCCCCATCATGATCCCGGTCGCGGTGAGCGGGGCCGCGTCCACCGCGCGGGCGATGCCGAAGTCGGTGACCTTGACCGCTCCGTCGTGGCGGATCAGCAGGTTGCCCGGCTTCACGTCCCGGTGCACGACACCGAGGGCATGGGCCGCCTGCNGCGCGTCCGCCGCCTGACCGAGGACGTCCAGCATCCGGTCGGGGGTCAGCCGCTTCTCCCGGTGCAGGACGGCCGAGAGCGGCTCACCCTCCACCAGCTCCATCACCAGGTAGGCGGTCGGGTAGTCGTCGGCGGTCGACACCTCGCCGTAGTCGTACACGGAGGCGACGCCGGGGTGCGACAGCCGGGCCGCATGCCGGGCCTCGCCCCGGAACCGCACCAGGAAGGACTCGTCACTGGCGTACTCGGGGCGCAGGAGCTTGACGGCGACCGGACGGCCGAGGGTCTGGTCGAGACCGCGCCAGACCTCACCCATGCCGCCGGTCGCGATCCGACCGTCGAGCCGGTAGCGGTTGTCGAGAACAGTGTTGGGGGACGCCGCGCCGGCGAACGGCTGCGACGGCGACGGGCTGTTGGCGGATGTGCTCATCGTTGCGTGTCCAATGCGGCCTGCATGACTTTCTGGGCAACGGGCGCTGCGACAGCGCCGCCGGTTCCGAGCTCCNCGCCTCCGTCCTCGACGATGACCGCCACGGCGACCTGTGGCGAGCTTGCCGGCGCGAAACCGACNAACCAGGCGTGCGGTGCCGCACCGTCACCGTGTTCGGCCGTGCCGGTCTTGCCNGCGACAGCCACTCCGCTGATCTGCGCCCGGCGGCCGGAACCCGATGTCACGACGCTTTCCATCATCGTCGTGAGCTNGGCCGCGACCTCGGGTGTGACGGGCCTGCCGAGCACGGTGGGTTCGGTACGGCTGATCCGTTTCGTGTCCGGACCCTGAAGCTCGGATACCAGGTACGGCTTCATCCGGACACCCCCGTTGCCGATCGCCGCCGCCACCTCCGCCATCTGCAAGGGCGTCGCCTGCACGCTGAACTGGCCGATCGCGGACTGTGCCGTCTGGGCCCCGTCCAGGTCGTCAGGGAAGATACTGCGTGCCTGCTGGAGCGGGAAGTCGTCGATCGTCGCGTTGAAGCCGAATGCCTCGGCCTGGGCCCGCAGAGCGTCGTCACC
>NZ_LRTK01000103.1 GCF_001636565.1 Frankia sp. EI5c | reverse complement strand
GGCGCCGGTCGCCGCGGACTCGTCGTGGGTCGCGAGCGCGTTCGGGTCGTAGGTCGGGCTCGTGACCATCGCGAGGATGGCGCCGGTGGACGGGTCGAGTGCGACGACGGCGCCCTTGCGACCCGCGAGTGCCTCGGTGGCGACCTGCTGGAGGCGCGGCACGATCGTGGTCACCACGGTGCCGCCGCGCCGTTCCTCGCCGGTGAACAGGTCGGTGACCCGGCTCGCGAGGAGACGGTCGTCGTCGCCGGAGAGGAAGATGTCCTCGGCGCGTTCGAGGCCCGCGGCGGTGAACAGCGTGTAGTAGCCCGTCACGTTCGCGTAGAGCTGGCCGGCCGGGTNCTGGCGCTGGTACTTGTACTCGTCGTCGACCGGGACGGAGATCGCCAGCTGGGTGTCGCCGGCGATGATCCCGCCGCGCTGGCGCTCCAGGCGCTCGGTGATCTGACGCGCGTTGGTCGGCTCCCGCTTGAGGCGGTCGACCTGCCCGACCTGGATCCAGTTCGCGTTCACCAGCAGGGCCGCGAACAGCACCAGGCAGGCGATGGCGACCTTGCGCACCGGTGCGTTCACGAGGTCTTCACCACCTGGGTGGGACTCTCGGAGACGGCGCTCGGGTCGAACAGCGGGGCATCCGGAGCGGGTTCGTCCAACCGGCGCGCGGCGTCGCTGATCCGCAGCAGCAGCGCGATGATGGCGGCGTTGGCGACGATGGACGACCCGCCGTAGGAGACGAAGGGCAACGTCAGACCGGTCAGCGGGATCAGCCGCATCNCCCCGCCGACCTGCACGAAGACCTGTAGCGCCAGCGTCGCGGACAGTCCGGTGGCCAACAGCTTGCCGAACGGGTCCTTGGCGCCGAGCGCGGCGCGGATGCCGCGGGCGGCGACGAGGGCGTACAGCAGCAGGATCGCCATCACGCCGGTCAGCCCGAACTCCTCGCCCAGGCTGGCCATGATGAAGTCGGTGTTGGCGAACGGCACCCGCTGGGGGCNGCCCTGGCCGATCCCGGTGCCGGTCAGACCGCCCGCGGCGAAGCCGTAGAGACCCTGGACGAGCTGGAACGACTTGCCGGAGGGATTGCTCCCGTCGAAGGCGTGCAGCCAGCCGTCCACGCGGATCTGCACGTGGCTGAACAGGCTGTGCGCCACGACGGCGCCGAGCANGAACAGGGCGAGGCCGATGGNGACCCAGGACGCCCGCTGGGTCGCCACGTACAGGATCACCAGGAACATGCCGAAGAACAGCAGCGACGATCCGAGGTCCTTCTGGACCACCAGCACGCCGAGACTGGCCAGCCACGCCACGAGTACCGGCCCCAGGTCCCGCGCCCGCGGGATCTTCATACCGAGGAAGGAGCGGGAGGCCAGCGAGAGGACCTCCCGTTTGTTCACCAGATAGGCCGCGAAGAAGATCATAAGGATGATCTTCGAGACCTCGCTGGGCTGGAACGAGAACGGTCCGACCTGCAGCCAGAGCCGGGCGCCGTTGATCGTGGCGCCGATGCCGGGCGCGATCGGCAGCACGAGGAAGACCAGCCCGGCCAGACCGGCGGTGTAGGCGTACCGGGCGAGGNTGCGATGGTCCCGCACGGCCGCGAGGACCAGGACGAACACGCCGATCGCCAGCAGCGTCCACACCAGCTGTGTCTGTGCCGCGCCGGTCGGGATCGCCCTGTTCGCGCGGCGGGCCGCGTCGGCTTTCGCCAGATCGAGACGGTAGATCATGACCAGGCCGATGCCGTTGAGCGCGGCGACGACCGGTAGCAGAACCGGGTCGGCCGCCGGGGCGAACCGGCGGACGGCGAGGTGCCCCATCGCCCACAGTGAGAAGAAGCCGAGGCCGTAGGTGAAGACCTGGAAGCCGATGGCGCCGTCGTGGGCGAGCGTCAGGGCGGCTAACGCCGCGGTCGCCAGGATGCCGGCATAGCTGAGCAGGAACAGCTCGCGGCGGCGGTAGGGCGGGAGTTCGAGCCCACTCGGTAGCGGGAAGCCGGCGAAGGTGGCTGTCAGGTCCGCCGACCTGGGCCTGCGGAGTGGGGGAAGGCTCATCAGGCGTCCGAGCTCACGGCGATGAGGTGGGTGCTGCCAGCGAGGTGCAGCTNGGCAGGGCGTTGGCGACCGGAGACGGGCAGGCGAGAGCCGGCGAGGACGGGGATTCCGACCCGCCGGACTTGCCGAGCTCAGGGCCAATCGACGGGGAGGGACTGACCTCGGGCTCCGAGTCGGAGTCGTCCGTTTCCGAGGGTCTGGGCAGCTGGGCGGCGAGTTCCTGCGCGTCGGCCAGGTCGTCGGCGGGAATGCCGTCACGCACCCGGTCCCGGTAGGGCTCGGCCACCTCCGACAGCCGCTGGTGACGGGAGCGCACGGTCGACAGCGACAGGCCGACGATGCTTCCCTTCATCCCCTGGAAAACGACCACCCGATCATCGTCGACGCCGACGTAGTACTGGCCGCGGACGTAGGTCCAACCGGCCGCGGCGCTCGCGACCACCAGGACCAGCACCACCGTCGACACGAACAGCCGCCGCCGGCCGCCGCCGCCGCGGGGCGCGGCTCGTTCGGGATCCTCGTCCGGGTCGTCGCCGCCGTCGCCCGAGCCACGGCGATGGAAGCCGGTGCGCCCGATGCGGGCGGCCTTCGCCGCGGCCGACTCCGGATCCGCGTTGCGCGGGTTGGGGCCGGACCTGGCCGCCGCCGCGCCGGGGACGACCCGCTTCTCCGCCGCGGCGCCGGCCACCAGCGGTGCGTCGTCATCCTGGTCGTCGTCGAGCACGTCCGCCACGACCACGGTGATGTTGTCCGGCCCGCCGCCCTTGAGAGCCAGCTCGACCAGACGGTCCACGGCGTCCTGCGGCGCTTCCAGTAGCAGCGCCTCCAGGATCGTCTCCTCGCTGACCACCCCGGAGAGCCCGTCGGTACACAGCAGGTACCGGTCGCCGGCGACGGCCTGTCGGATCGACAGGTCGGGCTCGACCTCGCGGCCGTCGAGCGCCCGCATCAGCAGGGATCGCTGCGGGTGCGTGTTCGCCTGCTCCGGTGTGATGCGGCCCTGGTCGACGAGATCCTGGACCAGCGTGTGGTCATGGGTGATCTGCGAGAGAACGCCGTCCCGCAGCAGGTAGGCGCGCGAGTCGCCGACATGCAGCAGGCCGAGGTGCACCCCCGAGGAGAGCATCGCGGTGACGGTGGTGCCCATCCCGTCGAGCGCGTTGTTCTCGATGGCCATGTCACGCAGCCGGCGGTTGGCGTCCCGGACCGCGNCGGAGAGCTCGCCGAGCAGGTCCGGGGGCTCGATGTACTCGTCGAGCTCGGCCAGCCGGGAGATGACGGTCGAGCTGGCGACCTCACCCGCGGCATGGCCGCCCATCCCGTCGGCCACCGCGAGCAGGCGGACTCCCGCATAGGCGGAGTCCTCGTTCCCTTCTCGGACATGCCCAACATCCGAGCGGACGGCGAAGTGAAGCCTGAGGCTCACCGGTGCAGCTCCAGGACGGTCTTCCCGATCCTGACCGGTGCGCCGAGAGGTACCGGCATGGGACTCGTCACCTTCGTGCGGTTGAGGAATGTGCCATTGGTCGAGCCAAGATCCTCGACGAACCACTGTCCGTCGTGAGGAACGAGTCTCGCATGCCGTCCTGACGCGAAGTCATCCTCGAGGACCAGAGTCGAGTCCGGTGCCCGTCCGATGGTGATTACCTCGGGGCCCAGTGGGATTGTTGTGCCTGCAAGGTGTCCNTTTGTGACCACGAGTCGGTTTGGCGGCGCGCCGGCGGCCGGCGGGGGGGCTGGCGGAGGGGCTGGACGCGGGTCCTGGCGTGGCGTCCGCACACGTTCCGGGCGCCCTGCCGGGGCCGGGGAGGGCGCTCTGGCGACAACCGGCTGCCGCCGCTGCTGCCGTTGGGTCGGACCGAACATATCCAGCCGGACCGCCCTGACCGTGACCAGGACGAAACCCCAGAGCAGGGCCAGAAAGCCGATCTTTACCAGCAGCAGGACGAGTTCGCTGGGCTCGGTGGGATCCACGGCTACCAGTCCCTGCGACGGTCGTCGTCGAGAGGCTCCAGAGCCTCAAGGCCGTCGTCGGCCGGGCGGGCGGGCGGGCGCTGCCGCGGGTTCGCGGGGGACGGGCTCCTGGGAGGCCGGTACATCTCGTCACCATCCGCGTCTCTCGCGCCGCCCCGGGGTGGATCCGGACGGTACCCCCGGCCAGGATCGCGCCCGTACTCCGGCGGCCCGGCGGCCGGGCCGGGCTGGTCGCGCGGCGGGCGCCCGTCCTCGCGGAAGCGCGGCGCGGGCCCCTCGCGG
>NZ_LRTK01000102.1 GCF_001636565.1 Frankia sp. EI5c | reverse complement strand
CTCGGGTCGGGTGGTTCTGGGGGTATGGGTCGGCCTGTCGTGGTCGCCGAACTTTGGTTCGGCTTCCCGGCGGGCCGCGACTTTTTCCGGGGTGGTTCCGGCCGGGCGTTGGCCAGACACTCCGGTGTGTCGTCGGACCACGCGGAACGTGGGCGGTGGGTGGCCCGGCGCGGTGGGGCGGCAGGCCGGCAGGCACCTGGCCGCCCCGCGGGCGGTGGCGTCAGCCGGCGGCCCCCGCGGCGGTGAAGCCCAGGGGCGGCTGGTCGGGGCAGGTCTGCAGGACCTCGCGCATCGCGGCGGCCTCGGCGGGTTCCACCCAGAGCCCGTACCGGGCCTTCAGCCCCACCTGGCGTGCCACATACGGGCAGCGGGCGCCGGGGCTCGGCGGCAGCCACTCGGACGCGTCGGCGTCGCTCTTCTCCTGATTGGTCGGACCGTCGACGGCCAGCAGGTTCTCGGGGTCGTTCGCGAATGCCAGTCGTTCCTTCGCCGTCCATTCCAGTGCCCCGGTGCGCCAGGCGTCGGCGAGTGCGATCACGTGATCGATCTGCACCGCCGAGGCGCTGCGTTCGCGGCTGAACCGTATTATCCGCGTCGTATATGGGTCCTGCAGTTCGCCGGTCATGACAATGCATTCGTCCGACTTGCGGGTGGTGATGCTCCGCAGATCACGGNGAAGAATGTCGTTGCGGGTGTCGCACCCGTTCTTGTCCACGTCGGCCCAGGCGGTGCCGAACTCGGTGCGCCGGTAGGCCGGCGAGTTGTCCTCGTCGCGAACGGCCAGCGTTCCGAGCAGCTCGAGGGCCGAGCCGGTGGCGGCGGGAACGCCGGCGTCGTCTGCTCCCGCCGCGCCGGGAACGGCGGTGGCGGCCGGAGTTCCCGTGGCGGCGTCGCGCACCTGATCAACCTGGTCACAGGCAGTGGCCAGCAGTGCCGTCAGGACAAGGGCGAGTAGTACGCCCGCCGCGCCGGCCACCCGCGGGAGCCGCCCACGCCCCGCGCCACCGCCCTCGGCAGCAACGGTCAGGTGCCAATCCACCAGCGTCCCCGATCTGTCGGCCGGCCCCTCGGATCGCGTGGTGTATCCGTATTCGATCCGTGATGGCCGATTCCCTCCGTGAAGGCCACCGTAAACCTGTGTTGACGGGGAATGCGGCCGGCCCCCGCCGGTTCGCTGCCGGGCCCCGGCGGGAGCATCGAACGTGTACCGGTGTGAAACGGGCCGGATGCGGTCCGTGACAGGAATGGGTCGGTGACCTGGCGACCTGGATGAGGGGGCAGCGCTTGCGGCCATGGCACCGCGGCCGCGGTCCGCGGATCCCCGCGGTTCTGGACCCGCGGCCTCAGAGCTGGATCGTCACGCCCTTGCTTTCGGGCCGCTCATGGAGTTCGAGTGCCCGNGGGGTGGCGTCAGCCGGGATGTCAAAGACGATGGTGCCGGTCACGGTGGAACCCTGGGTGATGGTTTCCCACAGGCCGTCATTCAGGTAGAACCGGGCCAGATAGTCCGCGGAACGGCGTTCACCGTCCGATGTGATCAGGAACTGGTTTGAGTTGCTCAGTACCCGNTCGACCGTGCCTGAATTCGTGACGCTCNGGTCGANCAGGCAGAACTGGCCGGAGGGTCGGCGGGGGAAGATTCCGTCGAGCTTGCTGACATTGCACTCGATCTTGCCGGCGAGGAACTCCAACTGGTCGTCGCGGGCGGGAGTGCCCGGGCGGGCGGTCCGGCTGGCGGCCGGTGTGAGGGCGGCCCCGCTCTGGGGGCCCGGCGTCACGGACTGGTCGGTGTCGCCGCCGGTGGCCGTGCTGATCAGCCAGGCGGCGAGGACCACCACGAAGGCCACGGCGCCGAACAGGATCAGGCGTTGCCGGATGGAGCGGGACGGGTTCGGCGCGGCGTCCGGGAACGCGCCCGGATCGGGCACCTGGTGCACATAGCCACGGCCGGGCGGCCGTGGCGGGGGCCATCCGCCGGCGGGGGCGCCGGAGAACGACGGGGCGCCCGCCGGTACCGGTACCGCGACCCCGCCGGGGTGCGCCGCACCGGGAGCAGGGGCACCTCCCGAGGCCGAACCAGCCGGCAGGCCAGCAGGGCCGGCCTGGTTGGGCAGTCCGGCCTGGTTGGGTGGTCGCACCGCGCCCGGGCGGTGCTGGCGTGCCGCCCGCCACCTGTCGCTCTGGCCGTGGGGCACCTGCGCTGCCGGGACCCGGTCGCCGGCCGGCAGTGGCGGCCGGACCGGGGCGGAGGACGTGGACGACGGCAGCACCACGCCCTGGGTGAGGTTGAGCAACTCCTCGGCCTGGTTGACGGCGGTGGAGCTTGGCCTCCAGGCCCGATCGCCGCCGCTGTCGCCGGGGCGGGCCGGCGGCAGGGAGATGAGATTCAGCAGCAGGTCTCGGGCGCTCGGCCGGGCGTCGGGGTTCTTCGCCAGAGCGGCGGCCACCAGGGCCTTCAGCCCGGGCGGGAGCCCGACGAGGTCCGGCTCCCAGCCGACGATGCGGGTGCTCAGCTCCAGGTCGGTTCCGGTGCCGAACGGATGATGACCCGTCCCCGCGAAGGCCACCAGGATGCCCCAGGTGAAGACGTCGGCCTCCGGCCCGATGGGCTGCCCGTTGACCTGCTCGGGCGCCATCCAGCCGGCGGAGCCGAAGCCCCACGCGGTCGGCTTGGCCTTGGCGCCCTCCAGCGCCTGCGCGATGCCGAAGTCGATGACCCGGGGGCCGGACATCGACAGCAGGACGTTGCTCGGCTTGAGATCGCGGTGGACGAGGCCGGCGCTGTGGATCGCGGTGAGCGCCGTGGCCACACCGACGGCGAGCCCGGTCAGGGTCGAGCCGCCGATCGGTCCGTCCTCGACGGCGTGGTCGAGCCGGACGCCGTCGATGAACTCGGTCACCAGGTAGGGGGCGGGAGCGTCGGGGTCGGCGTCGAGTACCTCCGCGGTGCAGAACGGCGCGACCCTGCGTGCGGCGTCGACCTCCTGCCGGAACCGCCGCCGGAACTCCTCGTCGGCCGCGAGGTCGGGGCGCACGATCTTGACCGCCACTCGGCGGCCCGCGGATTCGGAGAGGTAGACCGTTCCCATGCCGCCCGCGCCGAGGCGACGCAGCAGCCGGTACTTGCCGATCACGCGGGGTTCGTGCGGGTGCAGGCTCTCTCCGGGAGGCGTGCGACCTCCCGGCTGCCCGCGCGCCGCCGGGGCTTGTTCCCCGTTGTGATCCACGATGACGTTCCACCTTCGGTGCCGGGGTAGCGGCGTCTATGGTCTGTTCGCAGTCTGCACCAACGCGGAGTCGGCTCCGCCTGGCCCGNCGCTATGGCCGGATTTCCCGACCAGATCGCGGGTCGGCGCCCGGCCGGTGCGCGACTGGAACCGTCTCTGTCGTCAATACAGCAGTAGACAGGTGGTAACGACGCGATTTCCCAGTCATTGATCCGACAGCACGGGCGCCCCGCGGCGGTCCGGCTCCTGGGGGGCATGCGACCATAAGCCATCCGGCCTGCGGTGATCCGGCCGGTTTGCCGGGCGCCGGAGGCGGGAGATCTCGCGGATGACCGATATCGACGGGCCCTGGCTCGACTGCCCCTGGTGCGGTGGGCGGTTGCCGCTGGCCTACCTGGCGCCGTCGGACGAGGAAGCCGGGGCCGCGGTCGGCGTGTGCGTCGACTGTCGGCGGCGGGTGACCGTCACGACCCCGGACGACCCCTTCGCCCCCTCCTCCTAGGCCGGCGGCGGGGCGGACTGGGCCGGCGGCGNGGCGCAGCGCTGTTCGGCGGCCGGGCTCAGCGCTCGAGCTCGTTGGCCACGGCGTGCACGACCTTGGCGACCTTCTGGGCCGCCCGGCGGTCCGGGTAGCGACCACGGCGCAGGTCACGCTGGACGTCGTCGAGGACCTTGATCATGTCCTCGACCATGCTGTGCAGCTCGTCGGGGCTGCGCCGGGAGGCATTGGCCGCGGCCTTGGCGACGGACGGCGGCGCGGCCAGGATTCGCACCGAAAGGGCCTGGTCGCCTCTGCGGCCGGCGGCCACGCCGAACTCGACGCGATCGCCGGGTTTGAGTCGGTCGACGCCGGGCGGAAGAGCGGCCTTGTGGACGAAGACGTCGTCGCCGTCATCGCGACTGAGAAAACCGAAACCCCTGTCAACGTCGAACCACTTGACTCTGCCGGTGGGCACGGGCGACCTCGTTCTGCGTTGCGGATCGGCGGGNTGACACGCGGTGACGGAGTCCCAGGCTATCGGGCGTCCGCGCCACGTGTAGTGGCTTCGCGGACGATGACACCCGGTGGCCCGGCCCCACCGGTGGCGCCTGTCCGGCGGCCCCGATGTNCCCGCAGGTCGCGATGGGGATGACCGCGCGATTCTGACCAGGGAATCGGCTTCGCCATTCGCTGTGTCCCCCGCCGGTGTTACAGAAGGCGCATCCGGGGCAGGAGGCCCGTGCACGGGGCCGGGTGCGGATGCCGCGGCCCGGGACGCGGACAACGACGAAGAGCACAGGATCCGATCTTTCGGAGGGGTGAGTTTGATGCCGAAGCTTGACCACGATCTCGACTTCCGCGACGCNGGCGCATTTGCCGAGGCGGAGGACAGCCGCAGGCGTGACGAGCACGCTCGGGCGGATGCCGGCACCGTCGATCCCGAAGCGATGCGGGATGCCGAGGGGCTCTCGGTGTCCGAGGCAGAGGCCGCCGCCTACCAGGAGCACCTGGAACGGGGCGCGCACCAGCAGGGCGAGGGCGCACCGAGCTTCTGAGGCCCCGGATGGACGCCCCGGCCACCGATCGGTGGCCGGGGTCAGCCCTGACTGGCGGCGGGTGCCCGGAGCAGCTCGTTCATGGATCCGGACCGGAAACCGCGCGGGTCGACCTCCGCGCGGTCGAATCCGCAGGCGAGCACCACGGAGATCAGATCCTCGCGGGCGATGAGGTCCGCCACCCGGTCGGCGTCGACCTCGACCCTCGCCAGGTCACCCAGGTCGCGCACCCGCAGGTCTCGGATCGGCAGGCCGGCGGCGTCCGTGGCCAGGCGCAGGGCCGTCTCGGCGCGCTCGACCCGTGCCAGCCGGGCGGGGCTGACCCGCACGCCGTAGGCGATCCGGCTCGCCAGGCAGGCCGCGGCGGGTTTGTCCCAGGTGGGCAGCTCCCACAGCCGGGACGCCGCGCGCACCTGCGCCTTGGTCAGCCCGGCGTCCAGCAGCGGAGTCCGGGCGCCGCCGCTGGCGGCAGCTTTGATGCCGGGACGGAACCCGGCGACGACGTCGTCGGCGTTCGTGCCGGTCACCACGTGCGCCAGGCCCAGTTCGGCAGCCAGCGGGGCGAGCGTGCCAATGAGCTCCGACTTGCAGAAGTAGCAGCGGTTGGCGCCGTTGGCCTGGTAGTCCGGGTTGTTCATCTCCTCGGTGGCGGGCAGGACGTGCCGTACCCCGAGGTCGGCTGTGAACCGGCGGGCCGCGTCGAGTTCGGCGGCGGGCAACGACGGGGACACCGCGGTGGCGGCCACGACGGATTCGGGGCCGAGGACCCGGACCGCGGCGGCGAGCAGGAGGGCGGAGTCTGCGCCGCCGGAGAACGCGACGAGCACCGACCCGAGTTCACGTAGCCGCTCCCGCAGCGCGTCGAGACGCCGCCGCAGCACATGCGCCTCCAGCCAGCCGGGGAAGCCCGCGAGGTCGGCCAGGACGGCCTGCGCCCCGGCTCCGGCCAGTTCGTCGGCAGCGCACGGTCCGGTGGCGACCGCGACGGCGGTCGCGCCGCCGGCCCGCGCCCCCCGCACATCTCCGGTGTGGTCGCCGACGAAGACATCCACCCCGTGTTCGCGGATCGCCTCGCCCTTCGATTCGGCGAAGAGCTGGCCGGCGACGTCGTCGGCCGTCAGGCCGATGTGCCGCAGGCTTGCCTCGGCCAGCGGTCGGCTTTTCGCCGTCACGACCACGACCCGCCCGCCGGCGCGCCGCACCGCTTCCACCGCCTCGGCGGCGTGCGGCATCGCGAGGGATCGGGGCAGGGCATGCGTGCTGTACAGCTCGCGGTAACGGACGGCGTGCCGGGCCACCTCGTCGGCCGGGAACCAGCGGGCCAGCTCATCCTCGAGCGGCGGGCCGAGTCGGGCCGCGGCGGCCTCGCCGTCGATCGCGACACCGGTCTCGGCGGTCAGCGCGGCGAAGGTGGCGACGATCCCGCGGCGGGCGTCGAGCAGCGTCATGTCCAGGTCGAAACCGACGACCAGGGTGGATGTTCTCCAGGGGGACACCCGGTGAGCGTAACCAGCGTGGTCGGCCGGCGGCCGAAAGCCGGTAGGGTCCGCGGGTGTGACCAGGGTTGTGGTGGATGTGATGCTCAAGCCGGAGATCCTTGATCCGCAGGGCCAGGCCGTGCTCACGGCCCTGCCCCGCCTCGGCGTGAGCGGGATCAGCGGGGTCCGGCAGGGCAAGCGGTTCGAGCTCGAGCTTGACGGCGAGGCCGACGCGGCAGCGCTTGCCCGCATCGAGCATCTCGCGTCGACGCTGCTCGCCAATCCGGTGATCGAGGACTACGTGGTCCGGGTGGAGGCCACGCCGTAGGCACGCCGAGCGCTCAGCGCTCAGCGTGCCCGGCGCGGCGTCAGAGCACGGTGGGCGAGAGCGGGGTCTCGCTGACCATCGGCCGCCCCGCCGCCTGCCAGCCGATCNTCCCGCCGGCGAGGTTGCGTGCCCGCCAGCCCTCGCGGGTGAGATGCGCGGTGACCGCGGCTGACCGCTGCCCGGAACGGCAGAGGACGACGACGTCCTGATCCCGGGGCACCTCGCCGATGCGCGCGAGGAAGTCGCCCATGGGGATGTGGACCGCGCCGTCGATGTGGCCCGCGGCCCACTCGTCCGGCTCGCGCACGTCGACGAGAATGGGGCCGCCTTCGGCGGGTAGCTGGACGGGAAGCTCCGTCACGGTGACGGTTGGTATCTGCTCGGCGCTCACAGCGCCATCCTGCCACCCCGCGGGGAATCACGGCCGCGGCGTCCGGCTCAGCAGGCTCACTTGAGCAGTCTTGACAGCCGCCGGTCCGCCAGTGGACGTCCATCGGTCTGGCAGGTCGGGCAGTACTGCAGCGAGCGGTCGGAGAACGACACCTCCCGGACGGTGTCCCCGCAGCGCGGGCAGGGCAGGCCCGTCCGGCCGTGCACGTTCAGCCCCAGCTTCTTCTCCGCCTTGAGATCCCGGGCCGCGAGGCCGCGGGCGGCTTCCGCCGCGCCGCGCAGCACACCGACGACCGCCTCGTGCAGCGCCCGCACCTCGCTCGCGGTCAGCCCGCCGGCGGGCCTGAACGGCGAGAGCCGCGCCGCCCACAGAGCTTCGTCCGAGTAGGCGTTGCCCACGCCGGCGATCTTCGTCTGGTCGGTGAGCACGCCTTTGATCTGGGCCCGCCCCGACTCGGCGAGCAGTGCCGCGAGGGCGTCCAGGGTGAACGAGCCGGCGAGCGGATCGATCCCGAGCCGGGCGATGCCCGCGACCTCCCCGGGGTCCCGGACGAGGTGGACGGCCAGTCGCTTCTGGGTTCCGGCCTCGGTGAGGTCGAAACCGGAGCCGTCGGTGAAGACCACCCGCAGCGCCAGCGGGGAGCGGCCGGGACGCGCCGGCGTGGCCGGCTGCCTCTCCTTCCACCGCAGCCAGCCCGCGCGGGCGAGGTGGGTGATCAGATCCAGCCGCTCGCCGTCCGCGGAGGCGAACACCAGGTCGAGGAACTTCCCGTACCGGCCCACCGTCACCAGCGCGGCGCCGGTGAGGGCCGAGTACGGCGGGTCGAACGTCTTGAGGACGCTGACCGCGACCGGTTCCACCCGGGCCACGACCCGGTCGGCGGCGGCCGTGCGCAGAAACGCCGCCAGCGCCTCGACCTCTGGCAGCTCCGGCATGTGGCTCAGTGTGACAGCCCGGCGCCCGGACGGCTCAGATTCTCCGGGGCCAGGTGTCGAGCGAGCCGGGCGGCAGCGGGGGGACGAGCCCGGCGGTCGCCGCGCGCCCGAGCAGCTCGCCGACAGCGGCCAGACCTTCGTCGCCGAGATCGAGCGTGAAGTCGTTGACGTAGAGCTCGATATGAGCGTCGACTACCTCGGGGGCCATCTCCTGTGCATGCTCGATCACGAACGGCGCGCTGGCGGAGCGGTCGGCGAAGGCGGCCGCGACACTGGCGCGCACGTGGTCGGACAGCCCGGCGGCGTCACNGTCGCGGCGGGCGAGGATGGCNCCGAGCGGAATCGGGAGCCCGGTGCGGCCCTCCCACCAGTCCCCGAGATCGGCCACCGCGGTCAGGCCGTAGGACGGGTAGGTGAACCGCGACTCGTGGATCACCAGCCCCGCGTCATACCGGCCGGCCTGGACGGCCGGCATGATCTGGTCGAACGGCAGGACCTCGATCGAGCCGACCCCGATCTTCTCGGCCCACAGCCGGAACAGCAGGTAGGCCGTGGTCCTGGTCCCCGGGATGGCGACCGACGCGCCGCGCAGGTCGGTCCGCGCGGCGGTCAGGACGAGCGGGCCGCAGCCACGGCCGAGCGCGCTGCCCGCCCGCAGGAGGCGGTAGCGGCCGAGCAGCCACGGCAGGGCCGCGTACGACACCTTGACCAGGTCGTCCCTGCCCTCGGCGGCGCGCGCGTTGAGCACGTCGATGTCCGCGAAGGTGGTCGACACCCGGGGAGCGCCGGGCACCAGCCCGTGGACCAGCGCGTGGAAGGCGAAGGTGTCGTTCGGGCACGGAGAGATGGCGAGGGTCAGCGTGTCCACCGTCGGCGGGCTGACCGCCGTCTCGGCGGGTGACGTACCCATGGGACGTACCTCCTCGTGCTCCGCTATTCGGCGGCCGCGCCCTTCTCGGCCTGCGGGACGGGCACCAGGCCCTCCGGGTGCGCGACGAGCGCCGCCGCCGCGGTGCGCAGGCTGCCCAGCGCCGCCTGCATGTTCCACGACGCGCGGTCCCGGCGGCCGACCAGATTGCTGATCGCCCGGATCTCGGTCACCGGCACCCCGAACGCGCCGGCCGCGACGCCGACGGCATAACCCTCCATCGCCTCGGCGATCGGGTCCAGCCGCGCGGTGAGTGCCGCGGCCCGCCGCTCGGTGCCGGTGACGGTCGACACGGTGACGATGGTCCCGCTCACGATCCTGCGCCCGGTGATGCCCAGCACCGACGTCATCCGCCGGGCGAGCGCCGGGTCGGGCTGCAGGGTCGACGAGCCGAGGCCGAGCTCGTCCATGGTCAGGAAGGCGCCGTTCGGGCCCGCCCCCGCCTGGGGGCCGGCCTGGGACGGCGCTCCGGCCGGGTGGAAGCCCAGGTTGCGGTCCATCTCGTTGACCCTGACCGGAGGAAGGATCTCGGCCGGTTCGTCGAGCCCGGACTCGGCGCCCAGGTCGGCGGCGACCAGTCGGTCGGCGACGACCAGGTCGCCGATCTCGGCCCAGCCCCGGAACCCACCCGCGACGCCCATCGCGATGACCAGCCCGAAGGGCTCGCCGGCCGCGCTCGCGACCGACAGTGCGACAGCCGTCCCGGCGGCCGCGGCCGGACCAGCCGGGCCCGCCGCGAGGACGGTCACCGGGCCGCGCCGCCGGCCCACGTAGGGGCCGAGGGTGGAGGTGGTCAGCAGCTGCCGGTCCCAGTCCGGTGAGACCAGCCCGCCGGGGCCGGACGGGGTGCGCGTGCGGCCGCGTGACCAGCTCCCCATCAGACCTGCGCACACCGCGTCCGCCTCGGCGTTCACCGCGGTGACGATGAGGGTGCGGGTCATGACCCACTCAAGATCATGGTCTGGACGTTTCCTCGTCTGCCGTCGTGCCGATAGGCAACCGATCTGCGAGCAGGCGACCGTGCCGGACGGCGAAGTAACGCCACGATGCCTGAGAGGTGGTGCAAACCGGACTAGTTGACGGACCCTAGCATCGCGATCGACCCTCCGTGGTTCCGCACACTCACGGTAATCTAACGGTTGCAAATATTTCGAGGATGAGATGCGCCCGCGTCCGGTGCCGTCTAGTGTGGGCGGATTGCGACTGCCCGCGACCGCGCCACCGCGCTAACGCGACCGGCCGCGGCGGAGGCGGCCGGGGCGCGCCGGGTCGCCCGCCGACCCCGCCGGCTGGTTGGACGCGAGCTCCGGGGATGCGACCTCCGGGGGTCCGAAGTCCGGCACGGTGACGTCGGGCACGGTGACGTCGGGCACGGCGAGATCGGGCACGGCGAGATCGGGCACGGCGAGATCGGGCACGGCGAGATCGGGCACGGCGAGATCCGGAACGGCGAGATCCGGAACGGTCGGGTCCGGGTCCGCCCGCGGTTCCGGGGCGGGCGCCGCGAACCCGGGACCGCCGGCGTCAGGCCCGGGGGCGCTCTCGGCGAAGCCCGGACCGCCCGGACCGCCGTACGTCCAGTCTCCGGGGGCTGGCTGGCGGGTCCCGGCAAGGTCCTCCATTTCCCGCCTGTGCCGTTCTCGTGCCTGTTCCCTGGCGTGGCGCNGGGCCCGGGACTGCAGGACCAGNGCGAGGCCGACGACGGCGGCGGCCAGCGCGAAGCCGAGCGCGCCGGGCATCTCGATCAGGCCGAACGCTCCACCGGTGACCCAACCCAGCTGCAGGACCGTCTCGGAGCGTGCGAAGGCCGAACCGCGGGTGTCCTCCACGATGTCGCGCTGGATGATCGCGTCCAGGGCCAGTTTGGCCATCGAGCCGGCGGTCATCGCGGAGAGGGNCGCGATCAGGCAGGTCAGCCGCGCATAGCTCACGGCGGCCAGGAGGCAGCCGGCCGTGGGCAGCAGCAGGCCCAGCATCAGGATGCCCTCGGGGCGCCGGCGTCCGAGCCGGCCACCGATCGCCACCCCGATGGCGCTGCCCACCCCGGCGGTCGCGGCCAGTGCGCCGAGCCACAGGTTGTTGCCGCCGTCCGTGCGCAGCAGGAAGGCCAGATAAAAGGTGAGAAAGCCCACCAGGCCGCGAAGGACGAGCGTCGCCCGCAGCGCCACCGGAAGGGAGCCGAGCGCGGCGACGAAGCGGGTGCGCAGATTTCCGCGGCGGCGGGGGCCGGTCAGCTCGCGCAGCGTCCGCTCACCGGCGGCCGAGTCGACGTGGCCGGGCAGGTTGAAGGCGAGCAGAACCCCGGCCATGTAGACGAGTGCGCATATCCGCAGAACCCAGGAATATCCGACAAAAGGGATGTTGGCCAGCCCCAGGCCGAGCGGCGCGACGATCGCCCCGGACACGATGTTGACGAGCGAGATCCGGGAGTTGACTTTCACGAGAGTCAGTTCCGGCGGCGTGACTCGCGGCACGACCGCGCTCCGTGCCACCCCGAACGCCCGGGAGAGCACCAGGAGGCCCAGCGCGAGCGGGTAGACCGCGAGGCCGTCGAGGGCGCCGGCGAGCTGCCAGGCCAGCAGGCACNGCCCCAGGCAGATGGCCGCCAGCGCGGTGCGCCGGCCGTAGGCGACGCGGTCCAGCAGCGGGCCCACCACCGGCGCCAGCAGAACGAACGGGACCATCGTGATCAACAGGTAGAGCGCGACCTTGGAGCGGGCCTCGCCGGTCGGCACCGCGAAGAACAGCGACCCGGCCAGCGCGACCGTGACGAGCGCGTCACCAGCCGCGTTGACGAATGACAACTCGGTCAACGAGGAAAGCCCGGACGCCTGCGCACCGTCGCGGCGAATGGTCCCACGCAGGCGCCGGAGTCCCTGGGTGAGCGTGCTTCCCACCTTCATCCTGCCGNGTGTGCTCGTCCCTACCGCCCGAGCCCACGACCACATCGGGCGGGGCGGCCGTCGGTGAGTGAGAATACGTGCCGTGGAGTCACTAGACGTTCGTTCCGAGTCGGCTGGGGGCTGTGCGTCCCCGGGTTCGTCGCATGGCGTCGGCGAGCTGACGGCCGATGCCGCGACGGATCACAGTGAGGCCACTGCGTCGGCTGTCGCGGACTCGCCGCCATCCCGTCCTGCCCGGCGCCGGTCGTCCCGCCGAACCCGCTCGTCTGACGAAGACGCCACCGCGCCGGCGATCACTGGGCCGACGGACCCGACTGACCCGGCGGACCCGACTGACCCGGCGGAGGTGACCGGTGCGGCCGAGGCGGTGACGCCGCCGGCCCGCCCGCGCGGTGCGCGGACCTCGCGCGTCGCGCGGGAGCCGGCGCCGGACGCGGTCTGCGCGGCGGCCGTCGATCTCGCGCGGGCGGCCGCCGAGGAGGAGGCCGATGTGCCCGGCCACGTCGGCGAGCACCTGGGCGTGGAGGCGGAGGCGGAACGGCTCGTTCTGCACCGGTTCGCCTGTCTCTCGCCGGCCTACGTGGGCTGGACCTGGACGGTGGCCGTCGCGCGTGCCTCCCGGATCCGCAAGCCGACCGTCAACGACGTCGTCCTGACGCCGGGCGCCGGGGCGCTCCTCGCCCCCGCCTGGGTGCCCTGGTCGGAGCGCCTGCGCCCGGGTGACGTCGGCGTGGGTGACCTGCTCCCGACCGCTGTCGACGACCCCCGGCTCACCCTGCGGGCCGGTGACGCCCTCGAGTTCGACGACGCCGACGTGTGGATGGAGCTGGGCCTCGGTCGCCCCCGCATCCTCTCCCTGACCGGGCGCGAGGACACCGCCCAGCGGTGGTACGGCGGCGACGCGGGGCCCGACGCCTCCATCGCGAAGGTCGCGCCGGCGTCCTGCCTCACCTGCGGGTTCCATGTGCGGCTGGTCGGTGTGCTGGGCCGGGTGTTCGGCGTCTGCGCGAACGAGCTGGCGCCCGACGACGGCCGGGTGACCTCCGTCGACCACGGGTGCGGGGCGCATTCGGAGGCGCTGGTGGCGCCCTCGGCGCATCCCGAGCCCGTGCCGTTCGACGAGGACCCGTCCGACCTGGTTCCGACCGACATCGAACTCGTCGGCGTGGCGGCGCACCCACCGGGCTCCGTGCCGGACGGCGCCGAGGAACCCGGCCGCGAAGGCCCGGATCCCGAGCCCTACGGCCACTCCTGACCCACCCGCCGCGGCCGGCCTGTTCGAACGAGGCCGGCCGCGGCGGCCGGGGCGGTGGCCAGCGGCCGGGTCAGTCGGCGTGACCGAACAGGCGGGGGAGCGTTCCCTCGTGGGCGGCCCGCAGCTCGTCCAGTGGTACCGAGAACTCCAGTGGTGCCGAGAACTCCGGTGGTGCCGAGAACTCCGGTGGTGCCGAGACCTGGCTGGTCACCTCCNGGCTCTCCGCCGCGGTGACGGCGCCGATCGCCCGCCACGGCAGGTCGTGCGCCGCGCAGAGCTCGGCGAGCCGGTCCTGATCGCCCGGCCGCACCGCCACCACCGCACGGCCCGCCGACTCGCTGAACAGCTCGACGAACGGGTCCGTGCCGGCCGCGAGGTCGATCCGTGCGCCGCGCCGGCCCCGCAGGCAGGACTCGACCAGCGCCTGGGCGAGCCCGCCTTCGGAGAGGTCGTGCGCCGCGCTGAACNGCCCCTGGCGGGCTCCGGCGACGAGAACCTCGGCGAGCGCCTTCTCCCGTGCCAGGTCGACCACCGGCGGCGTTCCACCCNGGTGTCCGTGCGTGACCCAGGCCCATTCCGACCCGCCGAACTCGTCCCGGGTCTCGCCGAGCAGCACCAGGATGTCGCCTTCGCCGGTGAAGCCGATGGACGTGCGGCGGCTTACGTCGTCCAGCAGGCCGAGCACCCCGACCACCGGCGTGGGATGGATCGGGGCGGTGCCGGTCTGGTTGTAGAAGGAGACGTTGCCGCCGGTGACCGGCAGGCCCAGCCGCCGGCACGCCTCGGCGAGCCCGGCGCAGGCCTGCGCGAACTGCCACATGACCTCCGGGTCCTCCGGTGAGCCGAAGTTCAGGCAGTTGGTCACCGCGATCGGCTCTGCGCCGACGGCGGCGACGTTGCGGCACGCCTCGGCGAGGGCGAGCTGGGCCCCGGCGAACGGGTCCAGCCGGGCGTAGCGGCCGTTGCCGTCGGTGGCCAGCGCGATGCCGAGACCGGAGGACGACAGGCGCAGCACACCGGCGTCCTCGGGCTGGGCCAGCACCGTGTTGGCCTGCACATACCGGTCGTACTGCTCGGTCACCCAGGCCCGCGAACAGAGGTTGGGGGAGGCGATCATGCGCAGCAGGGTGTCCCGCAGCGCGGCACCCGTCCGCGGCCGCTCCAGGCCGGTCGGGACGTCGGCCCGCAGGAGGTCCAGGTCGGCCGGGCGGTGCAGTGGGCGCTCGTAGACCGGGCCGTCGTCGGCCAGCGAGCCCGGCGGGACGTCCACGACGACCTCGCCGTGCCACCGGACGATGAGGCGGCCGCTGTCCGTCACCGTTCCGATCCGGGTGGCGAGCACACCCCAGCGCTCGGCCAGCGCCAGCACCTCGGGCAGCGCGTCCNGGGTGACGACGGCCAGCATCCGCTCCTGGGACTCGCTGGCGAGTACCTCGTGCGCCTCCATCGACGCCTCCCGCAGCGGGACCAGGTCGAGGTCGACCTCCATCCCCCCGGGCTGCCCGGTGGCGATGCCGGCGGCGGTCGTCTCGGTGAGCGCGCAGGTCAGACCAGCCCCACCGAGGTCCTGGAT
>NZ_LRTK01000101.1 GCF_001636565.1 Frankia sp. EI5c | reverse complement strand
ACCTGGACCGTTGCGACCGGCACTACACCAACCAGAAGTGGCTGCGGCGGGACTTCGGTGGCCGGCTGCCCAGTGAGGTGTTCCGGGAGCACTCGCTGGCCTGCTACGTGACCGACCCGACGTCGCTGAAGCTGCGGCGGGAGATCGGGATCGACAACATCGCGTGGGAGTGCGACTACCCNCACTCGGACTCGATCTGGCCGGATGCGCCGGAGTTCGTGTTGAACGAGCTGGAGCAGGCCGGGGCGAACGACGAGGAGATCAACAAGATCACCTGGGAGAACGCCTGCCGGTTCTTCAGCTGGGACCCGTTCGCCGAGATCCCGAAGGAGCGGGCGACCGTGGGTGCCCGGCGCGCGATCGCCACCGACGTCGACACCGCGATCCGTTCTCGGGCGGAATGGGCGCGTCTGTTCACCGAGAAGCAGGCGGAACGGGTCTGAGGACCACCCGCCAGGTCATAGAGAATCCGAGGTCAACTGTGTTTTTGTCGGAGTCCTTATCCGAACGCGTGGCCGGCCGGCACTGCCGGCCGCGCGCCGGCGCCGGAACCGCCCCGTGACCACCGTCCCGGCCATCCCGTCGACGGCGCCCACCCCCCCTGCCGCCGCGGCCCCGCCGCCGTCCGAGGCCCGCGTCGTGCTCCCGGCCGGGAGCCACACCGCCGCCTCGGTGCTGCGCCGGGCCCGCCGGGGTCAGCTGCGCCATCTGGGCGCGTCGTCGTTCTTCCTGTCCTGCCACCAGGTCGCCGAGGCGCTGGTCCCCGTCACCATCGGCCTCGCGGTCGACCGGGCCATCGCCACCGGCGACGGGGATTCGATGGCGCGCTGGCTGGCCGCGCTGCTCGGGCTGTTCGTGGCGCTGACCTGCTCGATGCGGTGGGGCTTCCGCGCCAACCTGCGGGCTGTCCAGGGCGCCGGCCACGACCTGCGGATGCTGGTCGCCGACCGGGTCCTCGACCCGCGCGGCGGCGCCGGGTCCGACCAGCTCCCCGGGCAGCTCGTCGCGCTGGCGACCGGGGACGCCCTCAAGGTCGGGATGTTGAACTACGCGACGGCGATGGCTGTCTCCGGCGTGGCCGGGGTCGGTGTGGCCGTGGTCAGCCTCGCCCGGTTCTCGCTACCGCTGACGGGCCTGGTCGTCGCCGGGACGCTGCTGCTCATGGTCATCACCCACGTCCTCGGCCGGCCACTCGAGCGGCGCAGCGGCGCCGAGCGCGCGACGATGGCGGCCGCCACCGGCCTGGCCGCCGACCTGATCGCCGGGCTGCGGGTGCTCAAGGGCTTCGGCGGTGAGCGCCCGGCGGTCGACCGCTACCGGGCGGCCAGCCGGCGCGCGCTGGGGGCGACCCTGCGGGCCGCGGCCACCGAGTCGACCATCCGGGCGGTGGCCGTCATGCTGGCCGGTGGCCTGCTGGCGGTCGTGACGCTGGTGGCGGGTCGGCTCGCCGCCGACGGGTCGATCAGTATCGGTGCCCTGATCACCGCGCTCGGTCTGGCCCAGTTCCTGGTCGATCCGCTGAACCGGATCACCGGTTTCGGCGCCCAGCGGGCGCAGTCCGCGGCCTCCGCCGGCCGCATCGCGTCGGTGCTCGACGCACCCTGGGCGGTCCTCGACCCCGCGCGGCCCGCGGCGGGCACCACCGGCACACCGGGCAGCCCGCCGCTGCGGCTCGCCGGCGTCACGGTGGGTTCGGTCCGTGACCTCGACCTGGAGGTGCGCGCCGGCGAGTTCCTGGGTGTGGTGGCCGCCGACCCGCGCGAGGCCGCGGCCGTGCTGGCCGTCCTCGCCCGGGACGCCGACCCGGAGTCCGGGGTGGTGCTGCTCGACGGCCGGCCCGTCACCGAACTGCCTCCCGACACCGCCCGTGCGGCCGTTCTCGTCGCCCCGCACGACTCCGTGCTGTTCGACGGGACGGTGGCGGACAACATCCGTTCCGCGGCCGCGGAGGGTGACGACCTGGGCCCGGTGGTGACGGCGGCGGGGCTCGACGACCTGGCCGAAGTGCTCCCCGACGGGCTGGGGACGTCGCTGGCGTCCGGTGGCGTGTCGCTGTCCGGCGGTCAGCGGCAGCGGGTGGCACTCGCCCGCGCCCTCGCCGCGCAGGCACCCGTCCTGGTGCTGCACGAGCCCACGACCGCGGTGGACTCGCTGACCGAGCGGCGGATCGCCGACGGTGTGCGCGGCCTGCGTTCCGGGCTCAGCACGGTCTGCGTGACGTCCAGCCCGGCGGTGTTGGCGTCCTGCGACCGGGTGGTGCTCCTCGACGGCGGCAGGGTCACGGCCGACGGGACCCACGCGGAGCTCGTCCGGTCCGACCCGCGCTACCGCGAGCTGGTCCTCGCGTGAACAACGTCGGAAGCGACCCCCTGCGGGGAGTCCCCCATGGGAGGTGACCGGGTGCCAACGCGTCCGTCCGATGACGGCCTGCTGCCCACCGCGACCGCGGGCGAGACCTGGCGGTACGCCCTGCGGCTCCTGCGTCCGCGGTGGGGGCTCGCCGTGCTCACGGTCCTCGCGCTGACGGCGGGCACCGCCCTGCAGCTCGTCGCGCCGCGCGCGCTCGGCTGGGTCGTCGACGCGGCGATCGAGGGCGACCGCGGTGGCGTGCTCGGTCCCGTCCAGGTGCTGGTGGCGGTGGCGGTCGCCGCCGGTGTCTTCCAGGTGCTGACCAGGGTGCTGATCGCGCTCGTCGGGGAGCCGGCGCTCGCGTCGCTGCGCGAGGACGTCCTCGACCGGGCACTGCACCTGCCCGCGGGCGAGGTGGAGCGCGGCGGTTCCGGTGACCTGGTGGCCCGGATCAGCGGGGACGTCGAGGTTGTCACCGCCGCGATCCGCAGCACGGTGCCGACCCTGGCGATGTCGGTCTTCCTGGTCTGGATGACGGCGGTGGGGCTGGCCGCCATCGACTGGCGCTTCGCCGTCGTGGCGCTGCTGGCCGTGCCCACCGACTTCTACGCGCTGCGCTGGTATCTGCGCCGGTCAGGGCCGGTGTTCGCCGCCCAGCGGGTGGCCGAGGGCGCGCGCGCCCAGCAGCTGCTCGACTCGATCGGCGGCGCCGACACCGTCCGGGCGTTCCGGCTCGGTCCCGAGCACCTGCGGCTGACCGAGCGCCGTTCCCAGGACGCGGTGGACCGTGCCTACCAGGCGATCCACTTCCGGACGAGGTTCTGGGGGCGGATGCACCTGTCCGAGGCGATCGGCGTGGGGGTCGTGCTGCTCGCGGGCTTCTTCCTCGTCCGTGACGGTGCCGTGACGGTTGGCGCGGCGACCGCGGCGGCGTTCTACTTCAGCCGCCTGTTCGAGCCGGTCAACATGGTCCTGATGATGATCGACACGGCGCAGGAGGCGGGTGCGGCGCTGTCCCGCCTCGTCGGGGTGGCCCGCCTGGAACCGGCGGCTCGGCGGGCTGCCGCCGTCCACGGCGAGCCGTCCGTCGAGGCGCGCGCGGTGGACTTCTCCTACCAGGACGGGCACGACGTCCTGCACGGTGTCGACCTTGCCGTCCGCCCGGGCGAATGGCTGGCCGTCGTCGGCGCGACCGGCGCCGGCAAGACCACGCTGGCGAAGATGATCGCCGGGCTGTACCCGCCGGGGTCGGGAGAGGTACGGCTGGGCGGGGTCTCCGTGGCCGACCTCGGGCCGGACGATCTGCGGGACACGGTGGCGCTGGTGACCCAGGAGGTCCACGTGTTCGCCGGCCCGCTGGTCGACGACCTCCGGCTCGCCCGGCCGGACGCCACGGAGGCGGAGATCGAGCGGGCCCTGGAGCGGGCGGGCGCGCTGCCCTGGGTCGCCGCGCTGCCGTCCGCCGAGCGGACCGTGGTGGGCCGTGGTGGCCACCGGCTCACCCCGGCCCAGGCGCAGGAGCTCGCGCTCGCCCGCCTGCTGCTGGTGGACGCGCCGATCGTCGTCCTCGACGAGGCGACCGCCGAGGCGGGCAGTGCCGGCGCCGTCCGGCTGGAACGGGCCGCCCGGCAGGCGCTGGACGGGCGCACCGTGATCGTCGTCGCCCACCGGCTGACCCAGGCTGCCGCCGCCGACCGGGTCCTGGTGCTCGACCGGGGCCGGGTCGCCGAATGCGGCTCGCATGACGAGCTCGTCGCGGCCGGCGGCCGGTACGCCCGGATGTGGTCCGCCTGGTCGTCGACCGACCCGCCCGCCCCACGACCGGCCGCCCAGGTGTGAGCCGGTGGTCGCCCCCACGGCGCCGCGCCGGTGCGACGGGGTCCGGGGACGCCCGGCCCGGCGCGGCCCGACCCGCAGGTTGCCCGCGGGTCGGTGGTCTCGCCGGGCCGGGCGTCGTGGGTCAGGAGCTGATCGCCGCGGTGGCGTCCAGGGTCGCGATCTGCACCCGCAGGGAGGTGGCCCGTGGATCGGCGAGTTCCTCGAAGATCTTCAACGCCTCGGTCCACGCGCCGCGGGCCGCGGACAGGTCAGGGACCCGCAGGTAGCTCTGCCCGAGGAAGGTCAGTGCCCGGGCCGTGGTGTGCCGGTCATGGACCTCGTGCGACAGCGCCAGCGTCTGGCGGCAGGCCGCGGCCGCCAGGGCGTGGTCGCCGCCGGCCAGCAGGTCCTCGGCCAGGCCGAGATGCGCCAGACTCAGCGCCCAGTTGTCGCCGAGGTCGGCCAGGATCGCGGCACCGGAGCGGTGACAGGCGATCGCCTGCTCCAGATCGCCCGACCAGCGGTGCGCCCGTCCGAGCTCGATCTGGGCCAGCGCGAACCCCCACGAGTTCCCCACCGATCTGAAGATCTTCTGGGCGCGTCGGTGGTGGACCATCGTCTGGTGCGGGCCGTGCACGTGGGCGAGGCAGAGCAGGCCCACCGCCTCGCCCCACTGGTCGGCGGCCGCCTTCCCCACCGCCACCGCCACCGCCTGGTCGAGCGATTCCAGGGAGCGGCTGTACATGCGCAGGTCGTCGTAGGCGCGCCCGGCGCTCAGCAGCAGGGCGGACTCGCCGAAACCGTCGTGCAGGTGCCGGGCGGAGGCGAGACCGATCTGGGCGACCATGATCCAGTCCGTCCACCGCTTGCTCATGTGGAAGTAGCCGGTGAGGGTCGCCGCCAGCCGCCAGGCGAGGGCGTGCTCGCCCGCCGACGCCGCCGCGCGCACGGCGCTGATGAGGTTCGCGTGCTCGTTGGCGAACCAGACCGACGCCTCCCGGTAGTTGTTGAACGCCTCCGGTGGGTTCTCGTCCGACACCGTGTGCAGCGCCGGCCGCCGGCCATAGGGGTGGATCAGGTTCCCGGCCTCGGCCGCGGTCCGCAGATACCAGCCCACCAGCCGTCTCAGGGCCGCCCCCGGAGGGTCGTCGTCCGGCCCGCTCCGCGACAGGGTGCGGCCGAACAGCCGGACCGTCGCCGGCAGCCGGTAGCGCTCGGGCCCCGCTTCCTCCGCGAGCTTCCGGGCGGCCAGCGTGTCCAGATCACGCCGGACGAGCTCCGCGGGCCGGTGCAGCAGCGCGCTGATCGCGGGAAGCGGCAGATCGGCGCCGTTCCACTCGCTGAGCAGGCGCAGTGCCCGGGCGGGGTCCGGGTCGGCGGCGGTCCGCGGCGCCGGCAGGCCCTGGTAACGCAGGGCGAGCGTCTCGTGGATGACGGCCGGCGGCCCGAACCGTGCCTCCGTCGGCCGGCCCGCGTCGGACCGGGCCGGCGGCGGTGGCCCGGCCGGCGGGGAGTGGGGGGAGTGGAACGTCGGCGGACCGCCGTCGGTGAACGCCACCAGCTGCCGCGCGGCGCCGGTGACCGTCACTGACCGACGCCCACCGCCCTCGGGACCCGCCGAGGCGGGGCGGTCGTCGGCCAGCATCAGCCGGTGCAGCTGCTGCAGACCACGGCCCGGGCTGACGCCGAGCTCGTCGCGCAGCACCCGCCCGACCCGGTGGTACTCCTCGAGGGCCTCCGCCTTGCGGCCGCAGCGGAACAGGGCGAGGATCAGCATCTCCCACGGCTGCTCCCGGATCAGGGTCTCCTCGACCAGCCGGCGCAGATCCGGCAGGGCACCGTGATGGTCACCCATCATCACCTGGGCGGTCAGCGCGAGTTCCCGCAGCCGCAGCCGAGCCTCGGACAGGTGCGGGGCCTGCTCGCGCCGGAGCCGCTCCACCGGCACATCGCAGAAGGGATCGCCCCGCCACAGCGCGAGGGCGTCCCGCGCGTGCCGGGCGGTCCGCTCCCAGTCGGCGCCCGCGGCGGCCTGCTGCGCCCGTCCGGCGAGGTCGGACTGCACGAGCAGGTCGACCTCGGAGGGGTCCCGAGGCTCCACCGCGTAGCCGGGAGAACGGGTGATGATCCGCCCTCCCGAGACCGGCCCCAACAGTCTGCGCAGTCTGCTGACGTAGTTCTCCAGGGTCTTGCGGGCCGAGGGCGGGGGGGAGCCGTCCCAGAGCAGGTCCGCCAGCCGATCGGCGGAGACGACGGTGCCGGCGTCGACCAGCAGCGCGGCCAGGACCCCGCGCTGCTTGGGAGCCGAAACCGGGACCGATCGCCCGAGGTCGTCGCGGACCTCGAGCGGCCCGAGTAACGCGAACCGAGGCGTGCGCTCGGCCGGTGTCCTTCCGGCTGTCCTCATCGGTCCTCCAGGAACTGTCGGCGATCTGACCTGCTCCGGACGAGCCCAGGCCGTCAGCACGGCAGGGCCTTCAGTGGCACCCCACGGCGGCGTCTCGCCGGTCCGACAGCTGGCGACGGCGCCAGCTCGGCATGCGTGCGGGCGCACTCGGCGGCGAACAGCGCCGCCGCGAGATCCGTGGAATCGGCCCCGGTGAGGTCCTGGGCGGCCCGCGCGGCCCAGCCGGCCAGGTCGACGGCGAGGCCGGTGTCGCCGGCCGCGGCGAGGCGGCGGCTGGCGGTGTGCAGGAGCCGCGCCCAGGTCAGGTCCGCCGGCTCGACCGCGTGCGCCCGAGCCGGGCCGGCCGGTGTGGCCGGTGCGGTGCGCAGGCAGTGGGCTTCCAGGAGCAGACGCATGCCGACAGCCAGGTCGCCGGTCAGGACCTCGCCGGCCAGTCGGGTGAGCATCGCGCTGAGCCGTGCGGCCGGCACCTGCGCCGGCCCGCTGTGCGGGCTGTCCAGCGCGGCCAGCAGGCAGGCTGAGGTCCGGGGGTCCCCGCCGTGGCGCTCGGCGGCGCGCAGCGCGGCGGCGAGGCCGAGAGTCAGGTCGGGCGGGTTCGGGCCGGCGAGCCGCTGCTCCACGACCGTCGCGGCGGGCACCGCGCCGAGGCGATCGGCCGCGGCCGCCAGCCGGCGGGCCCGCGCCGTCTCCGCGGGGCCGCGGGCCCGCCGGAGTACGGCCGCCACGCGGCAGGCCCGGGCGAGATAGCCGGGATGCGGGGCCGCGGCCGCCCCGACCCGGACGGTGCCCGGTGCCGCGAGGCTGCGCAGGCCCGCCCGGACGGCGTTGTCGACCGTCACGAGTGCCAGATCCGGATCACCGAAGGCCGCCAGGACGTCGCCGCCCAGTGCCAGGACCCGCAGCCCGTCCGGCCCGGCGGCGGCCGGGTCCGCCGCCTGCGGCCCGCCCAGGGCGGCCCGCACGTCGGCCAGCGCGGAGACACCGTGGCCCTGCGCGGCGTGAACCACGCCGCGTCGTATCCGCACGTCGGCGAGCCGGCCGGCGGCGGCGGGCAGTTGATCGACCAGTGCGGCGTAGATCTGTTCGCCGGCGTTCAGGGCGCTGACCGCGGCAGTCAGGTCCCCGGCCCGGTGGCACAACGCGGCGAGGTCGTATTGGACACCGCCGAGGAGCTGGGCCAGATGCCGGTCTCCCGGCGATTCGGCGTGGAGCTCGACAACAATCCGCACGGCACTGGACTGGATTGTTACCGCCCGGTATATGTTCCCGGCGCGGTCCGCGTGCCGGGCGTCCCCGAGCAGCCTGGATAACTGTAATTCGCCGGCTGTCTGTTTTCGCCACCTCCGCCCGGCCGAAACCGCTCGGCCCGCCTGCCGCCGAACGTTCCGGAGCCCTCCGGCCTCGCTGGCTCCTGCGGCGATCCGGCTGTTACCCAACTGATTTGCACACCAAGACACGGCCGAGTCCATCCCTGTCGCGCCAGGCCGGCGACCTCCTGACCGAGGCGACGGATTTGCCGCCGCCATTGCGGTCATGTCGCCGGCCGGAACGTCCTGTCCGGCGGTGAAAGGTATTCAACCGCCAGTCCGATTAGGAGTTTCGGTTGTGTCCGCAGACCTGTCAACTGGTCCGACGGATGCGGTTCTGACGTACTCCCGTCGCCCGGTGGGCGTTGTTCGCCCGTTTTGGTGGTTGCTGGATGTCGCGGATCTTCGCATTGACAAATAGATTTGCGAGGGATTTTGTGCGGGCGCCATACGGGACGTTGCCGGGGCGCGCACTCCGGCGACGCACACCCCGGCGACGCACACCCCGGCAACACGCACCCCGGCGACGCCCGCCGCCGTCAGGCCGGCACCTCCGCCTGGGCGAGGCGCGGGGGGGTCCCCGGACCGGTCCCGGTCGACGGTACGGCGCGCGGGTCGAGAAGGATGTCGAGGGCCTGCCGGGCGAGCGCCGCCAACTGGCCGGCATCCTCACCGGCACCGGCCAGCGCAGTGTCCAGGAGCGTCAGATCCTTCGTGAGCAGCGCGGCGAGCGCGGGCAGCGGCGGCCCGCCGGGCCGGCCGAGGGGCCGGTTGCTCGGTGGCAGCGCCCTGGCGCTGGCACTGCACGCCTGTAGCGCCAGCCGCACCCGGTCCGAGTCGAGGCCCAGCTCGCCCGCGGCTCGCAGCGCGTCGGCCGTCGCCGCGCGGTGCACGATGAACACGGCGTTGTTCAGCAGCTTCAGCAGCTGGGCACTGCCGACCTCCCCGGTGTGCAGCACGGTGTGCGCGAACAGGCCGAAGATCGATTCGCATCGCCGCAGCTCGGCGGGATCGCCGCCGACCAGTACCACGAGCCCACGCCCGGACTCGTCGCGCGCGCCGTTGCTGACCGGCGCGTCGAGCAGGGCGAGGCCGCGCTGTCGCGCCAGCTCGGCCAGCTCGGCGCAGGTCCCCGGCGAGCAGGTGCTGTGGATGACGATGAGACCGCCCCGGCCCATCGTCTCCAGTAACCCGCCCGGCCCGGCCACCACGGTGCGGACGTCGTCGTCGGAGAAGACACACACGGAGACGATGCTGACGCGGCTGCCCAGGTCGGACAGGGAACTCGCCACGTCGACCCCGGCGGGGCGGATCTGCTCGAGCCGGTCGGCCCGCAGGTCGTACACGGTGGGCCGCAGACCGCCCGCCGCACAGAGCCGGACTATCGGGGCACCCTGATGCCCGAGGCCGACGAAGCCGTAGCTCTCGGCGCCCAGCGGGCTGTCGTCCTGCGCGGTGGGATGCGCGGTGTGCATCGTGGATGATCTCCTCAACGTGGGCGGGCTCGGGCCCGGGCCCGGTGCCCGGGCCGGTTCTCAGCGGCGCTCGGTCAGGTGCCGGCGCGGGGTGGTATCGGGGTGGCGGCGCGGGGTGGCAGCCGCGCCGCGTCCCGGATGACGGCCACGACCGGGCCGGGCACCCGACCGTCGAGTTCCACGGCCAAATCCCGCAGGTCCCTCGTCGAGAGGTCGGCGGATTCGAGCGCGGAGCGCAGATGGTGCCGCAGCGGGTGAACGGTGCCCGCGGCCGCGCAGGCACCGATCGCGACCAGGCGGCGCTCGCGCACCGTCAGGTGTGGCCGGCGCCAGACATGCCCGAACACGAAGCCGAGGACACCGGCCTCGACGAACGGGCTGTCCCGGCGCGGGGCCTCGACCCGGTTCACCACGCGGAACGCCTCCTCGCCCGCGAGCAGGCGCTGCTGCGTGCTTTCCCGGTCCAGCGGGGCGCCGGCCGCGGACGGTGCCCACGGCGCGTCGGTCCCGCCGCGCAGTCCCGCCCACTCTCGGCGGACGACCGCCTCCAGTTCGGAACCCCGCGGCCAGCCGGTGTAGACGGCGTAGTGCAGGACGAACTCGAACAGGTCGTCCAGGCCGATCCCGTCCTGCCCGAGCGCCTCGCGCACCCGCTCGGCGAGCGCGTCGGTGGGACCGGACAACGCCACACACACCAGCCGCACCCAGCAGCGGTCCCTGGTCCCGAGCCCGCCCCGGTCAGTACCGGCGTCCATGTCAGCGTCGATGTCGGCGTCGATGTCAGCGACAGTCATCCGCCTGCTCCTCTCGGTGACACCGCGGTCAGCGGGACGTGGTGGCAACGAGCGGCGGCGGGGCCGCCTGCAACGCGACGGGACGGTTCGCCTCCGGCACCGGCGCCGGCTCCGTCCGCTCGCGGAAGGCCCGCTTGAGCGTCTTGCCGGTCACCCCGACCGGGAACTCGCTCCACGGCATGATCTCCACCGAGACCAGCTCCTCGGCCGTGGTGAGCAGCGCGTTCAGCTCGTCGCGCAGCCGCGCGGCGTCGATCTCGACGCCCGGCCGCAACGCCACCGCGGCGGCGGGGCGCTGGGTCCCGTCAGGCTGGCGCGCCCCGTACACGCACGTGTCGAACACAGCCGGGTGCCGGTGGACCCGCTCCTCGATGGGCAGGCTGTAGACGTCGCCGCCGCCGGTGTGGATGACGTCCACCTCCCGGTCGAGCTGGACCACGTGACCGCCTGACCAGCGGGCCACGTCCCCGGTGAAGAACCAGCCGTCCCGGACCGCCTCGTAGGTCAGCGAGTGGTTGTTCCAGTAGGCCTCGAACAGCGTCCCGCCGCGGACCTCCAGGCGTCCCACCTGCCCGCGCCGGACCGGAACTCCGTCCCGCGCGATGCGCACCTTCGGCCCGAACGGGGCTGAGTGCCGCCGGCCGATCCGCCGGTCGTAGTGGCGGGTGAAGGGTGAGTAGTAGCGCAGGACCGACGGGGTGCCGACCTCGCTGGAGCCCTGCGCGTCCAGGTAGACGGACCCGCGCACCGGCAGCCCGAGCCGGCGGAAGGTGCCTCCCACCCGGACGCAGGGCCGGATCATCTCCTCGTGCGCGGCGTCGGCGGTGCTCGCCCAGAACCGCATGGCCCGCAGGTCGTGCTCGGCGAGCGGTACGTCCTTGAGCTGGGTGTAGGTGATGGGAAAACCGAAGAAGCCGGTGTACCGCTCACGGGCCAGTTCCGCCACGGTGCGCTGGGCGTCGAAGTCCCGGCCGGTGGCGCCGGTCCAGTGCGCCCGGATGCCCAGCAGCAGCATGCAGTTGAAGGTGAGGATCACCGCCTGGTGGTTGTTCGGGACGGCGAGGTAGCCGCGGTCCCGCCGCGGTGAGACGTGCACGTAGCACAGCCAGCCCCGCATGGCCCGCGACTGCGGACCGTTGCGCAGGATCACCGCCTTGGGGAAGCCGGTCGTCCCGGAGGTGTGCACCAGGTACAGCGGCTCCCGGGGGCCGCGCCGGATGGCCGCGACGGGCTCGCGGGCCGCGGCCAGCAGGTCCTCGATCCAGTGGACGGCGGGCGCCGTGGTCCCGTTCAGCGCGCAGGTCAGCTCGCGCACGTCGGCCTCGGGCACCTCGCCGACCCGCCCGACCAGCACGACGATCTCCACGCCGCCCGGCGTCCCGCCCTCCCGCAGCACTCGCAGGAGGGTCGCCGGATCCGCGAACAGGATCCGGGCGTCGATGTTGAGCAGGTAGGGGGCGACCTTGTCGGCAGCGAAGGCGCCGTTCATGGGGCAGGCGACCCCGCCCGCGCGCACCACCCCGAGGTGCAGCAGGTGGATGTCGAAATGGTTGCGCTTCAGCACGGCGACCCGCTGCCCGTGGCGCAGGCCCAGCGAGCGCAGCGCGGCGGCGAGCCGACCGGCCGTCGCCTGGATGTCCCGGGCCGTCCAGGAATCCGGGAGGGGCCCGCCGGTGCCACCGGCGCCGGCGGTGTCACCGGAACGGCCCGGGTCGGGCAGGGACCAGGAACAGGGCTCGTCACTGGTGAACAGCACCCGGTCGCGGTGGCGGCGGGCCGCCCGGTCGGGAACCCGTTCGAGTGACATCGGGCCGAAGGCGAGCCACAGCCGCCGGGGCAGCCCGAGTGACACACAGACGAACACCGCGTAGGCGACCAACAGAGCGAGGACGGCTGACAGAACAACGACGATCATCGGATGGGCCNTCTCCGGAGACCAGCTGGACGGGACGTCAGACCGGCTGGACGGGGCGGTCCCGCACCAGCGACGCGGCGATGCCGTCCCACAGCGACGCGCGGGCGCGCAGGCAGCCGTTGACCACGGCAGCGCATTCCTGCCAGTTCCGCGGGTCGTCGCCGGCCAGGGCGACGAGCATCTCCATCGCCATCGGGGTGTGCTGCTCCCCGTCGACGGTGACGTGCCGGGACAGGTAGTCACGGAAGGTGGCCAGCTGCACGTCGCCGTCGAGGACCAGCGAGAACATCTCGGGAATCAGGTCCTCGCGGCCGAACGCGAACGCGGCGGCCAGGGCGTGCGGCGGCGCGCTGGTCAGCAGCGCCCAGGTGGAGCGCACGAACATGGCGGCGGGAGCGGGCACCGCCGCCCGGACGATCGCGGCCGGCACCGGCGTTCCCGCGGCGAGCTCCGCGAGGAACCGCCTGATCGGCCCGGTGTCCGCGCCGGCCTGCTCCATCCCCTCCAGGTACAGCTCGAAGTGGCTGATGTAGGAGCCGCCGTACTCGTCGCTCTCCTCGACCAGGACGATCTCGTTGATCAGGCGCCGGCAGGAGCGGTGGACCGTCGGCACCCACGGCACGTCCACGCAGGTGAGGCTGCGCTGCAGGGTCTTCAGTAACGACATGAAGTCCCAGACGGCGAAGACGTGGCTCGTCATGAAGGTGGTCACGTCGTCCACGGTCACCAGGTGGGCGTACATCGGATGCTCGAGGACGGCGTCGCGGGCCGCGGCGGTCTGCGCGGTGAGGCGGACGATCGACGGATGTGCGCCGCCATCCCAGGAATAGCGATTCGACACGTGTGCTCAACCCCTTGGAGGTGCGGAGGAAAGGCAGGGCCCGGACCACGGCGGTGCGCGAAGCGGGCGGCGTCGCGGCGGCCCGTCGCGGCTGGCACGGGCCGCGGCCGGCGCTCCCGTGACGGGCTGTACCGGTGGTGTCCGGTGCCCGGAGGTTCTCCGCGGTCGGTAGCGCCCCGGTAGCGGTGCGGCAGCAGGCCGCCGCTACCGGCGCGGGTTCAGGGGGCCAGGTGGGCGAGCGTGCCGTCGATGATCGTGGCGCGCACGTGGGCGGCGTCCGGGTCGGCGAGCGCGTCGTCCAGCGGGAGCCGTAGCAGGCACAGGTCCGCGGGCAGGCCGCGGTGGATCCGCCGCGGCCGGGCCGGGTCGTCGGGTGGGCCGAGGAACAGGTCCAGCGCCCGGCGCGTGTCGACGCGCTGCGCGCCGCCCAGCAGCCGGCCCGCCCGGGTGCGCCGGTCGCGCGCCGCCCGCACGGCCCGCCACGGGTCCGGGTGCCCGAACGGCGCGTCGGTGCCGGCGGCGACCCGGACACCCGCGGACAGCAGCGACCGGCACGGGTAGAGCCAGTCAAGATCGTCCGGGTCGACCTCGGCGAGGTAGACGTCGCCGCGCTCGGCGACGAAGTTCGGCTGGGTGACAACGGTGAGCCCGCCCGCCGCGACCAGCGTGGCCAGCTCCGGTGGGATCACCGCGCCGTGCTCGATCCGGTCGGCCGGGCAGCCTGGGGCCGGCGGTCCGGCGGCCTCGATCGCGGCGAGCGTCACCACGAGCTGGACCCGGGTGACGCAGTGGACGGCGACGGGCACGCCGGCCAGCCGGGCCGTCCGGATACGTTCCGCCAGGGCGTCCGGCGGCGGCAGATCGGTGTCGTCCAGCATGATCTTCATCGGGCCGAGCGAGACGTGCGGGCCGGTGGCGGCCGCACCCACTTCCGACGGTCCGGCGCCGGGCGGCAGTGTGGGGCGCATCAGGGTGAGGCGTTGCGGCAGGGTGCCGTCGGCCGCCGCCCTGGCGAGCGCGGCCGCGTCCGACGGGCGGCGGTCGGGGGTGGCGTCGGTCAGGCCGGTGACACCGGCGGCGAGCGCGGCCCGGCCCACCGCGCCGAGATCAACCGGAACGTGCGGGACGCGGGCGGCGAGCCATCCGTCCAGCCGCCACAGTCGGCCGGTCGGGGCGCCGCCGGCGGTCCGCTCGACGCCGTACTCGCCTCGGCGCCCCTCCGGGGCGGCGCGCACTTCTGGACCGGTGCCCGCGGCCAGCAGGCCGACCTGGCGCAACGCGGCCGAGTTCAGCACCCACAGCGCGCCACCACGGTGCTGCACCCTGGTCGGGACGTCGCCGGTCAGCGCGTCGAGCGCGGCCCGGTCGAGGNCGCCGGCGACCGACGGGTGGTAGCCCACACCGCGGATCCAGCCAGCCGCCGGCCCGGAGTGCGGTCCGACCGGGGGCGCGGCCCGGCCGCGCAGTGCGGTCGCGGCGGCCCGCAGCCGGCTCGCGAACTGGTCGCGGTCAGTGATCTCCGGTGGCCCGAGGGGCACCGACGACCCGGCGGCGGCCAGCGACATCAGATGCAGATGGTGGTCGTGCAGGCCGGGCAGCAGGGCTCCGCCGGCCGCGTCCAGCTCCGCTTCACCGGCGCGCCGTTCCAGCCGTTGGCCGGGGCGCCCGATCTCGGCGACGACTCCCCGCTCGACCCGCACGTCGACGACGGCCGACGACGGCTCACCACCGAGGATCTCGGCTCGCCGGATCAGCACGGCCTCACCTCGCCGAACGCCGCACCCCGGGGACGACGCCGCACCCGGGGACGACGCCGCACCCCGGGGATGTGGACGGACACCGTGGAAAGAGTACGGGGCCGGGCCGCCTCGGGCCGACGGGATCCGCCCGGAACAAATCGCCTGTCCGTTTCCGGTGGTCTGTGTGAGGATCCGGGATCATGGAGCAGCAGCCCGGCACCAACGCCATCGCGGCCAAGGCGGCCTTCGCCTTCGGCGCCGGTTCCAGCGAATTCGCAGGGCTTGCCGGGCCGCCCGCCGCGTGGCCCACGGCGAACCTTCTTCCGGGTGTCGCACCGGTGCGACAACTGATCGGCGCGACGTCGGACACGGCGGTCGCGGTCACCGGCCCCCGGACTTCGGCGCGCGGATCGGCTTCGCCGTCCTCGATCGCGCCGACGAGGGGCCAACCTGCCGTCTGGAAGGTCGCGGCCCGCACCTACCGCCTGGTGACGAGCTGGGGCGGCGTCCGCGCCTGACCCGCGGGTCGCGCCCGGCAGAGCCAGGCCCGGCCTCGACCGAGTCCGACGGCCACCCGGCGAGGCCCCTAACCTGAGCGGGTGGACATCCATCCGACGCGCGGCGGTACCCGGCTCATGACCGAGGCCGGTGTGACAGGTCGCGCGGTTTCGGCCGCGGATCCGGCCGCGCCGCTCGACGGTGTGCTGGAACCGGAGGAGGCCCTCGCGCTGCTGCGCGCCGACCCCGAGGCGTTCGCCGCGTTCACCGGCCAGCCGCTGCTGGCCGTCTGGGCGCGCGGCCCGTCCGCGGTGGCGGTCGCCGAGCTCGGCCGGCACCTGCCCTCCGTGCTGGTCGCAGTGGCCCCCGACCTGAGTGACCTTCCGCCCGGCGTCGAGACCGCCGGTTTCGACATCCTGCTGACCGGGGTGCCCGACCCGCCCGCACCCTGGGCCGGGCCGATCGGGCCGGGCGTCTCCCTCGCCGACTCGCTCGCCGCGATCGCCGCGATGACCCGGCGCGTCCCGGCCGCCGCCGTCGCGTTCGCCCAGCTGGTGCGCTACTCCGCCGGCCTCGACGTGCGGGACGCCGTGATCGCGGAGTCGTTCACCTATTCGACCCTGCAGGGCGGGCCGGAGTTCGCCTCCTGGCTGGCCGGTCACCGCGCCGAGCGGGAGCGCCGCGCCGCCCGCCGCGCCGCCGCGGCGCCCGCCGAGCCGGCGGTCCTCGTCGAGCGGGACGGTGACGAGCTGTGGATCGTCCTGAACCGCCCGCGGGTGCACAACGCCGTCGGACGGGACGTCCGCGACGGTCTGGTCGCCGCGTTCGGCCTGGCGGAGTCCGATCCGTCCATCGCGCAGGTGCGGCTGCGCGGGCGCGGGCGTTCCTTCAGCAGCGGCGGTGACCTCACCGAGTTCGGGCTGCTCCCCGACCCGGCCCGCGCGCACGCGGTGCGGACCACCCGCAGCATCCCGCTGGCCCTGCTGCGCTGCGGGCGGCCTGTCACCGCCTACGTGCACGGAACCTGTGTGGGGGCCGGTGTGGAGATCCCGGCCTTCGCCCGCCGGGTGGTCGCCGACCCGGCGACGACGTTCCGCCTGCCGGAGATCCCGATGGGCCTGGTGCCCGGGGCCGGCGGAACGTCGAGCATCGTCCGCCGCGTCGGCCGGGAGCGCGCCACCTACCTGTCCCTGACCGGCTGGGCGCTGGACGCCGCCACAGCCGCGGAGTGGGGCCTGGTCGACGAGATCCGCCCGGTCGGCGGCGACGACCATCCGACCCGCTGACCAGGCCGGCCCGCTGACCGCCGGGTGAGCGGAACCTGCCCCGGCTGGTTGACGGGCCCGCCGGCCGGGCACGAACTATGGCAGGCCTGACCCATCACGGCGGACGAAGGACGCGGCAGATGACCGGCGAGCGCCATGTGCTGGATGTGGAGAGCGCGGACGAGGAGATCTTCTTCCGTTGCCGACGTTGCCTCCGCAGCTGGCAACGCTCGTTCGGCGTCGCCCGCTGGTTCGACGATGACGGCGGGCTGATGGAGGTGTACCGGCACAACGGCGTGCCGGTCCCCGCCCCGCGCAGCGGTGTGCCCTGCGTGTACTGCGGCGGCCTGCGGGTCGACTGGGCCCACGCGCCGCTGCCGCAGCTGACGGAGCCGCAACCGGCCCCCGGGCGGGCCCGCACGACCCGCGCGCAGGTCGTGCCGTGGCCGTCCTGGCGCAGCTGGCCGCGCGACGAGTGGCCGGCGCGGCGGCCGGCGTTCCCGTTCCTGCTTCCGCTACGGCCTCAGCTGCACCCCCGCACCTTCCACTTCCCCTGAGCCGCGACTTCCCCTGTGCCGCCGCCCGGTGCCGGCGCCGCTTGTTCTTTGCCGGGCTCAGCTGTTCCCGGGCGGGGGGTAGCCCTCGCGGTAGCGGCGTCCGTCCGCGGTGTACCGGATCGGCGCGTTGAGGGCCGCGGCTCCGAAGCGCCGGCGGTCCGCCCGGTGGTCGATGATCACGACGATCATGGGTATGACGAACATGACGGCGAGCAGGGAAATCGCTATGAGCAGGCGTTCCCATTCGAACTGCGGATCCACTTCCACTCCTGTGGTGAAGGTCTGAGGCGCTGGACTGGCTCGGACCTTCCCGGAGGGCCGCGGGACCCTGGGCCTCCGCCGGCGCGGCGGATTCCACGGCCGGCGGCGCCGGAGTGCGCCAGCAGCCAGGCCGCACTCACCGCGAGCACGCACACCGCCGCACCCAGCGCGAGGAGCTGGTGTTCCCAGCGCGGGTGCTGGCCGGTCAGTACGGAATTCGCCTCGACCCACGACCGCAGGTGATCCACCCGACCCGGCGCCGACCGGTGGGCGGCCGCGGCCGGTGCGGCGAGGTCCACCGGCCGCGGAGTGGACAGGAACGGCGCCGACCAGGGTGCGGCCAGCCCGCCCGGGTGCCGCGCCGAGGTCGCGTTCGGTGCGGCGCCAGCCAGCCCCAACAACGCGAACAGGGCCACCCACAGCGGCCAGGCGCGAACGAACCCGGGGGCTGGCATCACCCGAGGGTAACGTCCGGCCAGTGGCTTGTGGGCGCGTTCGCTCCGCAGTAGCCAGGTCACCGAGCCGGACCGGCGGGCGGGAGCCGACTCGGCGGGAAAGTGCTGGACCAGGGAGTGGCGGGCGCCGGGTTGATGCCCATCTGGTCGAGGCGTCTCCACAGGCCGTCGAGGGTGCGCGCCGGTTGCCGGTAGAACTCGGAGCCTCTGATCCGCCAGAACGTCCAGCCGAGCCGTTCCAGGATCCGCTGGCGGCGCAGGTCGGCCTCCCACTGGTCCGGACCGTGGTAGCGGTCCCCGTCGCACTCCACGGCCAGCCGGGCGCCCTCGCCCTCGATCACCAGGTCGATGCGGTAGCGCCCCACCGGGTGCTGGGGCCGGACGCGGAAGCCGCGGCTGAGAACCTCGCGCAGGACTGCCCGCTCGAACTCGCTCTCACACAGGTCCGCGAGCCGGGTGACCTCCGCGGCCGCCGGGGCGGTGTACATGTACTCGATGAGCTGCCGGCGGACGTCGTCGTCGCGCAGCGTCTCCGGTGCCACGGTGTGGAAGACCCAGAGCTGGTCGCGGGCCCGGCTGGCCGCGACGTTGACCCGCTGCATGTCCCGCCGCCTGGTCGCCGCGGAGCGGTTGTCGTCGGCGACGACGGACACGAAGATCACATCGCGCTCGTCGCCCTGGAACTGGTAGGGGTCGCCGACCCTGATCCCGCGCCGGACGTACTCCTCCTCGCCGAGCTTCTCGACCAGGCTGTGCTCGATCAGCCGGGGCTGGCCCGCGCCGAGCAGGGTCACCACCCCGAACGTCATCCCGTCGTAGGCCGGGTCGGCGCAGCAGGCGACGACCTGCTCGACCACCGCGGCCGCCTCGACCTCGTTGGCGTCCCCGAACCGCCCGGGCGCCCGCCCGCCGTCGGCGACCCGGACGGGCCGCAGCGCCGGGCCGACCGTCATCTCCGGCGTCTCGCGTAGCGGCAGGATCTGGTGGTCGTAGAAACGGTTGGAGAAGCCGATGATCTCGGGCAGACAGCGGAAGTGCTCCTTGAGCACCACCGTGCGGGGGAACACCCGGGCCGCGGTGTCGTAGAGGCTGGCCTCGACGTCGAGCAGCGAGCGGTGCGCGACGTCGGGCAGGTGGTTCTCGATCAGGGCGAAGACCCGGTCCCGCGGGATACCCACGGCCGACGGGCTGGTCTGCTGGTCGTCGCCGACGACGACGGCCCGCCGCCCCAGGCTCAGGACACCGAGCGAGAGCACGTCACACTGGCTGGACTCGTCGACGATGACGACGTCGAAGGGCTCGTTGACGCGGGGATCGAAGCTTTCCATCACCCGGTGGATCGGCATGATCCAGATCGGTACGGCGCCCATCGCCGCGGTCATGTGGGCCCGGGCCTCCGCCCGCCACCGGCCGGCGAACCGGCCGGTCCCCTTGCCTACCCGGCTGAGGGCCTGGACCCAGCCGGTGAGCGCCTGGCGCTGCTCGGAGCCGAGGCTGCGGGCCAGCGCCAGCCGGGCCGAGCGGCGGGCCACTTCTAGCACCAGGCGTCGGCTCGCCTCGGTCGCCGCGTCCAGGCGCCGTTGCAGGGCCGGGATGTCGGCCCCGGCGTGCAGGTCGGTGATCCAGGTCTCGGCCTGCCGCCACCGCCACATCCCGGCCAGCAGCGCCGGGTCCCCGCAGGTGGCGGGATCACCGCCGTCGGCCAGCACGCGGGCCGCCCAGCGGGGCGCCGCGGCGGCGAGCCGGCCGGCCAGCTCGGCGCGGCGCTCGACGTCGGGCCGGGCCGACCGCAGCCGCGCGGCGGTGGCGAGCGCCTGGTCCCAGCGGGCCAGGTCGCGATCGCCCAGCGCGCCGGCCAGTTCGGACCAGACGGGACTGGCCGCGGGCGCCGTGCCGCCCGCCCGCAGGCGCTCGATGAGTCCGGCGAGCTCCGCCCGCGCGGCCTGCTGCGCGATCCGCCGCCCGGCGACGTCCAACAGCTCGGCGTGGGCCTGCAGGTCGGTGCTGGTCGGCCGGGCGGGAGCGGCCCGGAACACCGCGGCCAGGCGGTGCGCCAGCGCGCGCCCGTGGGTCGTCTCCCACGCCAGCGCGGACGCCAGCTGGTCGCTCGCGGCGTCGAGCGCCGGCAGCTCGGCGAACACCGCTCCCGCCGCCCCGCCGACGGCCGCCCCGCCGACGGCTGCCCCGCCGACGGCTGCCCCGCCGATGGCCGGCGCGCCGACAGCCGAGCCGCCGACGGCCGGCGCGCCGAGCTGGGCGACCACGTCGGCGTGGCGGGCGAGCGCGGCGGCCATCCGCAGCCGGCCGGTGACCGCGGCGCGGGCGATGTCCAGGTCCTCGACCGTGCGCGGCGGGTAGCCGTCGACCTGCAGGCGCTCGGTGAACTCCCGCAGTTCGCGCCCGCGCAGGCGGGGCAGGCCGCGCCCGGCGGCAAACCGGTCCCGCAGTTCGTCGAGGAACCGCAGCTGGGCCCGGGGATCCCCGTCGGGAAGCTCCACCCGGTGCCCGAACAGCCGCTCCCGCAGGGCATGCAGCTCCGCCACCGCCGCGGCCGTCTCGTACGCCTGGGTCCGCCAGAAGTCGGCCAGCCGCGGTGAGGAGGCGCACTGCCCGCGGAGGTTGTCCAGCCACGGCTGCTCCAGGGGACGCAGCGCCGCGGCCCCGGCGAGGACGTCGGCCCGCAGCGCGGCGAGCCCGTCGGCGCCGAGGCGGTCGACCTCGGCGGGAGCCAGCCCGGCCCGCTCACCCTCGGTCACCTCCCGATCGAGCTCGTCCAGCCGGTCGAACAGGGCGGACAGCGCTCCGGAGCCGGGCAGGCCCGCCGGATCGGGCAGGGCCCGCCCGGCCGCGTCCGCCTCGGTCTCGGGGATCCGCCGGGCCAGGTCGAACAGCTCGGCGAGCTCCTCGGGCCGCAGCGGCGGGGCGGTGTGCGGCTCGATCCGGTCCGGGATGACGCCGAGGGTGGTCTCGTTCCGGGCGAGCCACTCGGCCACCCCGGCGGCCCGCACCCGGCCCTGCGGCAGGTCGAACTCGCGCTCCTCGCCGCGCAGCTGCTCCACGAGCTCCAGTTCGAGGGCCCGGGTGCGGGCCCGGGTCGTGTCCAGCTCGGCCGCGAGCCGCTCGACCTGGCGGGCCTCGCGGGCCAGGTCCACGTCGCCGACGGCGGACTGGATCTCCACGACGGACGCCCGGAGCTGCTCGATGTGGGCCTGGCTGGAGCCGAGGACAGCCACCGACAGATGGCGCAGCTCAGCCGGGATCTTCTCCTGGAGCACGGCGAGAGCCTGCTCGTCCTGCGCGGTCACGAGCACCCGGCGCCCGTGGGCCACGAGGTGACAGACCAGGTTCGCGATGGTGTGGCTCTTGCCGGTGCCCGGCGGGCCCTGCACGGTGACACCCCGTGAGGTGGCGAGCTGGGCGGCGACCCGCTCCTGGTCGTCGTTGGTCGGCAGGGGCATGAGCAGCCGGTCACCGGTCGCCGACCAGCCCGCGTCGTCGCCCGGGTCGCCCGGGTCGCCCGGGCCGGCGGCCGGGCCGGCGGCCGGGCCCGCCGCGGTGGCCCGCCCGCGCGCCTCGCCGAGGGCCTCGGCGACCAGCGGCTCCGCGGCGACGACGGCGGCCACGGCCTCGGGCAGGAAGTCCCGCTCGGCCATCGCCTCCCGCAGTTCGTGGTAGAAGCGCGCACTGGTCGCCGGCCGAGGGCGCAGGAACAGCGCCCAGGTGTCGACGACCCGGGCGGCCGGCCCCGGCGGCGGCAGGTCCGGACCGGCCAGGACCGCCGCGTCCAGCCCCAGCGGCGCGGCCAGCTGGCTGTGGAACCGCGCGAGCTCCGCGGGGTCCCACGGGTCCGGCGGGCTGGTGCGCAGCCGGTCCCGCTGGCCCGGCAGCGTGTGCAGCCCAGGCGCGTCCAGGCCGTGCACCGGGTCCGTCTCCATCGAGGTCGGACCGTCGGTGAGAATTCTGATGACACCGTCCTCCGGGTCGACGTCCAGGCGCACCGGTGTGATCAGCAGCGGGTGCTCGACCACCATCACCTCGCCGCCGGCCGCGGGCGCCTGCCAGCTCAGCAGCGAGTGCCCCCAGACGAGCTGGGAGCCGGCGGTGTCGTGGCTGTGCCGCAGGCGCAGGTCGAACAGCCGCTCGTAGAGACCACGCGCGGCATACGCGGCCCGCGCGCCCGGCGCCCACGGCTCCCAGGACTCGCGGACCCAGCGCTCGTGGGCCCGGCGGATCGTCTCGGGCTCCTCACCGCGCCCGGCGGCCCGCTCCGACAGGTCGACCGGCAGCCTGGGCGGTGTGTCGGGCCGGATCTCCGCGCCGCCGATGTAGGCGTAGAGCAGACGGGGAACCCGCGGGGACGTCGGCGCCGCGACCTTGCCGACCTCCAGCCAGCTCTCGCGGGTCGGCCCCGGGCCGAGCCGCACGCCGGGGTGAGCCGGGACGTCGCGGGGGAGCACCGGCACCGGGTCGTATTCGGCCAGCCGGCGCCGCGGGGTGCCGCGCAGGTCGGTGGCAAGCGCCGCCAGGTAGTCCAGCAGGCGCAGTGACCGGCTCTTGACCTGGTCGAGGGCGGGCATCGGACTCCTCCGGCGAGTGGGTCAGGTGGCGCGGAGCGCCCGTTCGCCCACGGGGTGGACTGGCGGGACACCGCGACGATACGGCTCCGCACCGACAGTGCCGCCCCGTTCGCCGCCGTGGCACTCCGGCCGTGCCGGCTCTGTCGGCTCCCGGCGGTGGCGCCGAGCGGGTGCGCTCGCCGAGCCCGCCCGCATATGCTCCGCGAGTGCCAGCCCGTCCGCTCTGTCCGCCCGCCGGGCGCAGGGTGTTCCGTCCGCGCGTGAACCGGTGACCGGCTACCTGCGGGACCCCGACGAGATCTATCGCTCGTCGTTCGCCACGATCCGCGCCGAGGCCGACCTGAGCGGTCTGCCCGGCGGCCTCGACCGGGTGGTGCTGCGGATGATCCACTCCTGCGGGATGGTCGACCTCGTACGGGACGTCGGCTACTCCGCGGGGGTCGTCACCGCCGCCCGGTCGGCGCTCGACCGCGGCGCGCCGGTGCTCTGCGACACGGAGATGGTCGCCGCCGGCGTGATCCGCCGCCGGTTGCCGGCGCAGAACGCCGTCGTCTGCGTGCTCGGCGACCCGCGGGTCCCCGGCCTCGCCCGCAGCCTGGGCAGCACGCGCTCCGCGGCCGCCGTCGACCTGTGGCGGGAGCGTCTCGCCGGCGCCGTCGTCGTCATCGGCAACGCGCCGACAGCGTTGTTCCGCCTGCTTGAGCTGGTCGAGGCGGGAGCTGACCGCCCGGCCGCGGTCATCGGCGTACCGGTCGGCTTCGTCGGCGCGGCCGAGTCGAAGCAGGCGCTCGCCACCCACCCGAGCGGGCTGGAACACCTGGTGGTGCGGGGGCGCCGCGGTGGCAGCGCGATGGCCGCCGCCGCGGTGAACGCCCTCGCCCTCGACGCGGACTGACCGGCCTCGTGGGCGCCGCGGCGAACCCCCCGCCCCCCGCCGCCCGCCGGCCCGCGGCCGGACAGGAGCAGCGGCGGGCCGGCGGCGGGCTGCGGTACGGCTGGACCACCGGTGCCTGCGCCACGGCGGCGACAACGGCCGCCTACACCGCCCTGCTGACCGGTCGTTTCCCCGACCCGGTGACGATCACACTGCCCGGCGGCGCGCGGCCGGCCTTCGCCCTCGCCCGCGAGGGCCTGCGGCCCGGCTCGGCCATGGCCTCGATCGTCAAGGATGCCGGGGACGATCCCGACGTCACCCACGGGGCGGTGGTGACGGCGGTCGTCCGGCCCGGGAGTCCGGGCAGCGGCGTGGTGTTCCGGGCGGGGGAGGGGGTCGGCACGGTGACCCGACCGGGCCTCCCGCTGGCGGTGGGCGAGCCGGCGATCAACCCGGTCCCGCGGCGGATGATGCGGGCCGCCGTCGCGGCGGTCGCCGCGGCCGCGGCCGGCACCGAGGAGGGGGCTGCCGGAGTCGACGCCGGGCCCGTCGGCGTGGACGTCGAGATCGAGATCAGTGTGGACGGCGGGGCGGAGCTCGCCGCCCGCACGTGGAACCCCCGGCTGGGCATCGTCGGCGGGCTGTCGATCCTCGGCACGACCGGCATCGTCGTTCCCTATTCCTGTTCCGCCTGGATCGACAGCATCCGGCGAGGTGTCGACGTCGCCCGCGCGGTGGGGCACCACCACGTCGCCGCGTGCACCGGCAGCACCTCCGAGCAGGTCGCGCGCGATCTGCTCGGCCTCACCGACGAGGCCCTGCTCGACATGGGAGACTTCGCCGGCGCCGTGCTGAAGTACCTGCGCCGCCACCCGATCCCGCGGCTGACGATCGTGGGCGGGGTCGGCAAGCTGGCCAAGCTGGCCGCCGGTCACCTGGATCTGCATTCGGGACGTTCCGGCGTCGACCTGGCCGGCCTCGCCGTGCTCGCCCGGGTGGGCGGCGCCGGGGAGGCCCTCCAGCACCGGGTCCGCGAGGCCAACACCGCGCTCGGAGCGCTGCGGATCTGCCTCGACGAGGGAGTCGCGCTGGGTGACCACATCGCCGCCGGTGCCCGGCGCACCGCTCGCGCGGCCCTTCGCGAGGCGCCGGTGGACGTCGACGTCCTGGTCATCGACCGGGCCGGCAACCTCGTCGGGCGGGCGGACCGCGGACCCGCCGACCGGTGACCGGCGGGGCGCGGCTGCCGGATCAGGCCGGTACCGGTCGGAGCGTCAGGCCGCGACGAGCCGGACCGCCGCCGCGTGGTGGCAGGGTTTTCCGTGGGCCCCGGCCACGCAGGTGCACTGACCGGTGGACGCGGTGCGATAGGCGGTGCCGCGATGGCCGATGGTGAGCCAGACGTGCCGGCCCCGCAGCGGGACGATGCCACCCAGTTCGAGCAGCTCAAGGGCATCGGCGATCTGGCGGTCGGTGAAACCGGGAAGTGTCGGCGCGACGCGGCGGAAATGGCGGGTGCAGCCGGGGCCGAATCCGGCCGCGATACTGGGAGGGCTGGTGAGTGTGCGGCCGCAGCGCAGGCAGCGCATGGGCGCGGGGGTGGTCATGGCGGGAAGGTTCACGTGTGCTCCCCAGGTTGTACGGCTTGTCCAATGATAACACGGCGAGCTGTTTCCCGGTGGGGATTCAGCTGGCCCGCTCAGTGCCCGCCGGGGTATCGGGGAGCCGCGGCGCGCGCCCCATCGGGGAATGCCGGCCAACTCGTCCGGGTGAATCGGACCGCCAGTCGTTTCGGGGCGGCCGCGTGCATGGGCGAATGGCTGCCGCGAACAAGCGAGTGGGTGGTCGGCGACATCCGTTCGACCACCGTGGCCTGGCACGCGCTACGGTCAGGAGGGCCACCGGCCTGATCGGGAAATCAAGGGGTAGGGGGATGCGAGTGGACCGAAGAAACATCTCCGCCGGGCTTCGATCGCCTTCTTTTCACTGGGACTCGTCGTGTGGTACCGATCCTGGTTGTTGGGTTCGGAGCTCCTGTCGGTGATTTCACGGCCGCNGGATCAGGCGCCCTCGCCCTTGTTCTGGTCGGGCAGTCGAGCGGAGATCAGGTCCGGTCGATGGGATTCCGGCACTGCGGGATTGCGGGATTGCGGGATCACGGGATTGTGGTGTCGTCGGCTGCGGGATGCGATCGGTGACATGGATGAGGAGGTCGGCGAAGTGGGGGCTGGTGTGTTCGGTGAGGGCGTCGGCGGCGTGGTCACCGGTGACCTCCTGAAGCTTTCCGGGGTGCTGGGCGACGTGCTGGCCGCCTATGATCTCGGCCCGGCGCCGACCGTGGCGCTGCTCAACATCTCGGAGAACGTCACCTACCGGGTGGACGACGTGCCCGGAGGGCGGCGGTGGGCCCTGCGCCTGCACCGGCCCGCCTATCACAGCGCCGAGGAGATCGCCGCCGAGCTCGCCTGGGTGGAGTCGCTGCGGGCTGACGGCGTCGTCGCGACCCCGCGGGTGGTGCCGAACCGGTCCGGATCGGCGGTGACCATCGCCCACCTGGGCGGTGCCGCGCGGTGCGCCGTGCTCTTCGAATGGGNGGACGGGGCCTCACCCGAGCCCCGGGACGGAACCGGGCTGGTCTCGTTCTTCGGTGTTCTCGGTGATCTGGCGGGTCGGCTGCACCAGCACGCGCGGTCCTGGCCGCGCCCGGCCGGCTTCCGGCGCTTCTCCTGGTCGTGGCAGACGACGCTGGGCGCCGACGGGCGCTGGGGAAGCTGGCGGGCCGGGGTGGTGGCCGCGCTGGCGAGCGAGGCGGCGCCGGTCCTCGCCGCGCTGGAGCCGGCGGTGGCGGCGATGGAGCTCGCCCTCGCCGCCTACGGGCAGGGCCGGGACCGGGCGGGCCTCATCCACGCGGACATGCGCCTGGCGAATCTCCTGGTGGCCGGCCCGGTCACCCACCTGATCGACTTCGACGACTGCGGCTTCGGCTGGTTCCTCTACGATCTCGCCGCGGCACTGTCGTTCCTGGAGCACAGCCCGGTGCTGCCGGCGCTGGTCGGGGCCTGGCTCGACGCCTACCGGGAACATCGCCCGCTCGGCGCCGCGGACCTCGCGATCGTGCCGACGATGGTGCTGCTGCGCCGGCTGCTGCTCGTCGCCTGGCTCGGTACCCATCCGCACTCCGACGCCGTGCCCGACGTCGCGGCCTACGTTCGGGGCAGCGCCGACCTGGCCCGCCGTTACCTCGCCGGGACGCTGTTGCCCGACCTGCCCGGCGCTGTCCCCGGTCCCGTGGATCTTCGCGGTCCCGCCGAGTTCCGCCGGGGATAGCGCCGGGGCGTTGCGTCGGCCGTCGCGGGAAGAACTTCCCCGGGGAGGGGAGGTCTGGCGGTAGTCCCGGGCATGTCCCCTTGGTGTCCGTGGGTGGTCGAGCGGGGTTCTGGCAGGTAGCCGGCCCATGGCCGGTGCGGGATGACCGGGATGCCCGGCCGACGGCGGCCGTGGGCGGGACGCCCGAACCCGGTACGCTCGTCCGGGATAAGTGGGAAGGGAGCTGGGGCGATCGTGGTCCGATTCAGTCGGGGGCCGGGGTGCCCTGGCGGTGTCGGAATCGGGGGGCCGTGTACGAGCCACTGACGGTGGACGGCGCCGAGCTGGAGGTGCGCACCCTCGGGCCCTGCCGGATCGACTCACCGCTCCTGCCGTTGCTGGGCGAGCGCCCGACCACCCAGCACTACATCGACGAAGGCGACAAGGTCCTCTTCGACGACACCGTCACGATGATCTCGTCCCGGAAGGTCCCGCTGGACGAGCTGCCGGGGTTCGAGCCGGCCGGCCCACGCCGCAAGATCTACTTCGACCCGTCCAAGACCCGGGTGGGCATCGTCACCTGCGGTGGGCTGTGCCCCGGGCTGAACAACGTGATCCGCGGCCTGGTGCTGGAGCTGACCAACCACTACGGCGTGAACAGGATCTTCGGCTTCCGGCACGGCTACCAGGGTTTCGTCGCCAAGTACGGGCACAGCGTCGTCGACCTCACCCCGGAGCGGGTGGCGCACATCGACGAGGACGGCGGCACGATCCTCGGCACCTCCCGGGGCCAGCAGGACCCCGACGAGATCGTGGACTGCCTGTCCCGGATGAACATCAACATCCTGTTCGTGATCGGTGGGGACGGGACGCTGCGCGGTGCCCGCGCGATCGCCCAGGTCGTCACCGAACGCGGTGAGAAGATCGCGGTCGTCGGCATCCCGAAGACGATCGACAACGACATCCCCTACATCGACCAGAGTTTCGGGTTCCAGACGGCGTTCGCCAAGGCCGCCGAGTCGATCCGGGCCGCGTCGGCCGAGGCGACCTCGGCGCCCGGCGGCGTCGGCATCGTCCGCCTCATGGGCCGGCACTCGGGGTTCATCGCCTGCTACGCCACCCTGGCCAAGAGCGACGCCGACGTGGTGCTCATCCCGGAGCTGCCGTTCACGCTGGAGGGGGACCGCGGCCTGCTCTCCTACCTGCGCCACCGGGTCGAGAAGCGGGGCCACGCCGTGGTCGTGGTCGCCGAGGGCGCGGGGCAGGATCTGCTCGCGGACCTGCCCGAGTCCTCGGACGCGTCCGGCAACCGCAAACTGCACGACATCGGCCCCGAGCTGTCGAGGCGGATCACCGACCACTTCGCCGCGCACGGCACCGAGCTGAACCTCAAGTACATCGACCCGAGCTACCACATCCGCAGTGTCCCGGCGAATCCGTACGACAACGTCTATACGATCCGACTCGCGCATGCCGCGGTGCACGCCGCGATGTCGGGGCGCACCGAGATGGTCGTCGGCCGCTGGCGGCGCCGGTTCATCCACATGCCGATCGCGCTCGCGGTCAGCCACCGCAACCAGGTCGACCCCGCCGGTGACCTGTGGATGTCGGTGCTGGAAGCCACCGGCCAGCCCTACCGTTTCGGCTGACCGGCCGGTTCCACCGGGCTCAGCGCCACCCGCATGACCTCGTCCAGGCCGCCCGGTTCGCCGTCGGGCTCGGTCTTCTCCAGGAGCATGGTGGCCTGCCGGCCGTCCAGGGTCAGCGTGGCCAGCTGGCTGTCGAACCACGGCCCGTGGGTGACGGTCCAGCTCACCGGCAGGTCGCGGACGCCGAGCAGCCGCGCGAGATGTCCGAGGGCCGCGGAGGGCCCGCGGCGGCGTGCCAGCGCGTCGATGCGGCGGATGCCCGGCCCCAGCGGGTTGCGGAACGGGGAGCACACCGCCTGCCACACCGGCGCCGCCGCCGAGCCACCAGCCGAGCCACCAGCCGAGCCGCTGATCGGCCCGTCGGCCCGCCCGTTCGCCCGCCCGTCGGTCGGGTCGTCGGTCGGCTGGCGCGGGTGATCCGCGCGGGCCAGGTAGGCGTGGTGCACATCCCCGGAGAGGACCACCACGCTGGCCGGAGCAGGACCATGCGCACCGACGGCCACCGCACCGACCAGTTCCGTCAGCTGCCGGAAGGAACGACCGAACGCGGCCCAGTGCTCCAGATCGAGGGCGCACCGAGCGCGCTCCGCCAGGTGGGCGACAACCCGCCCGAACCGGCCGGACGCCAGCCGCTCGCTCACCGTCTCGACATGGTGGATCGCCGGTGTGAGCAGGTAGGGAACCGACGTCCCCAACAGTAGGTGATCGACCTCGCCGTTCTGTACCGTCTGCTCCCGGATCCAGGACCAGTCGGCGTCGTTGACCATCGCCCGCGTCCCGTCCGGGGCGACGATGCGGCCCAGGCGGGAGTCGATGACGATCAGCCGGGTGCGGCCCAGGTCCCACCGGTAGCTCCAGCGGGGCGGGACGGGAGGGTCCACGCCGTCCGGGTCGCCGCCGGCGGGTGAGGGGTCCGCGGCCAGGGCGCCGAGGTCCGTCATCCGGTCGACCCGCCGGGCGAGGGCCCGGAGCGAATCGGCGCCGTCCTCCCCGACGTCCAGTGCCGTGAGGGCGGCGTACGTCGGATCCGCCGCCAGTGCCGCCGGGTCGAGGTTGCCCAGGTGCTGGTAGAGCCAGTACGCCATGACCGCGCTGGTGATGCGGGTGTCCCACCAGGGCTGTGAGCGGATTCTGGCGCGCCAGGCGGCGGAGATGTTCCAGTCGTCGCGCACGTCGTGATCGTCGGCGATCATGGCGGTGGGGACGGTCGAGAGCAGCCACCTGATGTCCGGCTGGGACCACGCCTCCTGGTACAGCCAGCAGTACTCGGTGAAGTCCGCGATCTCCTCGCCCGGCGGCTGGGTCACGTCCCGGCGGGCTCGGATCCGCGCCGCGGCCGCGGGTGAGACATGATCGGCGTAGACCTGGTCACCGAGCAGGAGCAGCGCCTCCGGCCAGGTGCTCGGAGCAGTCTCGGCCATGCGCAGGGCGAGGGCGTGCAGCGCGTCGGTGCCGAGCCCCCGCGGGTCCTCCCCGGGCGTGAGGGTGTACGGCTTCGCCTGCGGGGCCGTCACCCGGCATGAGCCGAAGACCAGCCGGACGGGCCGGTCGCCGTCGACCGGCCGCAGCAGGCTGGGCGGGTGAGTCGACCCCGGTTCGGGCCAGACCCGTACCGCCCGATCGGCCGGTGTCCCACCGCGGCCCGCGGCCGTACCGCCGGTCTGCCCCGCGGCGTCGATGAGCCCCTTTTCGCCGGGCTTCCCGGTTTCGTCGGTGGTCCCTGGCCGGACGGCCGATTCGTCCGCGCGGGAATCGGCCGGGGTGAGCCAGACCTCGTACGGGTAGGTCGTGCCGGGAAGCAGGCCGGCTACCACGACGAGCGCGAAGTGGTGCCCGGCGACAGTGAAGGTGGGCGACGTGGCGCCCGGCCCGTCAGGGGTGCGGACTTCCACGGTGCAGGGAGCGTCGGTCTCCACCCAGACGGCCGCGTGTCGGTCGTCGGCAAAGCGGTGCAGCGGGCCGAGGAGGAGGCTGATCATATCTTCTACTTTCGTCAAGCCAGCGTCTCGGTCGGACAGCGCCTCGGGTGGACAGCGCCGAGCTTGTACGTGAGGCTACCTAATGTGTTCAGACAGTCACGATCGTGTGCGGTCGCCGGCTCCCGTCCACGCGAGCGGGTGATGATCCGCTCCGCGGGTGGGCTCCGGCCGGCCCGGACGGCGGCGTCTGACCGGGCCCGGAACCTGATTATCAGGGTCCCCGCGACCGGATCCGTGCTCGGCCGCCTCGGCCTGGGAGCCGGGCCGGTGGACGCGCTGGCGCGGGCCGCGCTCGTCGCGGACGTGCGGGCGCTGGCGAGCATCGACATCCTCGGCGTTCCCGCCGTGGACGCCGTCGAGGCCGGCACCGCGACCGGTTCGTACCTGGCGCTGCTCGACCTGGCCGACCGTGCCGGGATCGCCGAGGACCTCGACATCAGCCTGCGGCTCGCCCTGATCGGGCAGCAGGTGGCCCGCGGCGGTGCCAAGATCGCCTATGAGAACGCGGCCGAGATCTGCGCCCGGGCCGACACCGCCGGCGCGACCGTCACCCTGGAGGCCGGCGATCCCACCGTGCTCGACGCGACCCTGACCACCCTGACGGAGCTGCGTCGCGACGTCCCGACCACCGGTGTGACGCTGCGCGCCGACCTGCCCCGGACGCCGGCCGACTGCCGTGACCTCGCCCGGCCGGCGTGCCGGGTGCGGCTGCGGCCGGGCCGACACCCGGTGGGGCCATCGGCGCAGTCCCTCGACCGGGCCCACCGTGACCAGCACGACCGCTATGCCGCCTGCCTGGGCATCCTCATGGCCGGACCGGGCTATCCGATGATCGCGGCGCAGGATTCGGGCCTGATCGCGTTCGCGACCCGCCTGGCCGCCCAGATCGGCCGCGGTCGCGACAGCTTCGAGTTCCAGGGCGCGCGCGGCGCCCTGCGCCGAGAACACCGCAGGTTGGCCGAGAGCGGCTACCGGACGCGGATCTACCTGGCGTACGGCTCGACGCCGGGCCGCGCCGGAGCCGCTCGGGGGTAGTCGGCCCGGCGCGGCGGTGGCCGGAGCGGCCGCCGCGTTGGCTACTGGACGGGAACGGACTCTCCCTCGGTCCGGGTGCCCGGGCGCAGAAGTGCCTCGGGGATCCGGACCGGAGCGGGGTCCATGCCGCGCCCGCGGCAGGTGCGGCAGCGACGTCGGGAGGTGGTACGGCCACGGCCGTAGAAGGCGTACCCCTCGCCGTGACACTCCGGGCAGACCCTCTCGCCCCGCTCCGGCCGGTGTCTCACCGCTCGGCCGGCGGACAGGACGCCCGCGCCGGCGGCTGCCAGCAACACCAGCGCGAAGCTCCAGCCGGCGCCGCCGGCCGCGCCGACCACGGCGAGCCCCACCGCCGCCACGATGACGAAGACCCCTGTTCCGATGACCGCGCGCATGCCGCATCGCCCCTTCTGACCGTCCACGGGTGAGCGAACCGGACGCAGCGCCGGCGCCCGCCCCGCGTCCAGCCCTGGTCGCTGCTGACCGGTCGCAGCTGACCGGTCCGGGAGCGCCGCCGATCGTCCGTGGTCCGGGTATTCCCGACATTCACCCCGCCACACCTTCGTGCGGGTGCTCTGGGGTGCAGGCGGGTTCTGGGCGGGCGCGCGGGCGGGTGCTCGGCGGGTGTGCGGGCGAGGCGCGGCGGGTGCTCGGCGGGTTCCGGGCGGGTGCGTTCGGTGATCTGACGATGGTGGTTGGTGTTTCGGGTGCGGGCGCGGGAGTGCCGATCGCGCGCCTGAAGGGCTCCTTGTGTCTCCTGCCGAAACGTCTTGACGACCACGGTGGCGCAGGGGCCGCAACCCCTGCGGGCGAAGGACACGCAAAGCCCTTCAGTCGCTGTCGGCGAATCCTCGCGGACCCGTGGCGCGGGGGTGGGCGACGGGTGTTGCGGGGCCTGTGGGTGCTCTGAAAGCCCTGGTAGCGCCGTTGCGGCGAGGTCTGCGGGCGGCCGGCGGCCCGGCCAGTCGCACTTCTGCGGGTGGTCGCCGGCCCGGGTGTCCGCGGGCGGGATCGGGACCGTCGAACGGGCGGGACGGTGGGGTCCCG
>NZ_LRTK01000100.1 GCF_001636565.1 Frankia sp. EI5c | reverse complement strand
ACCCGGTAGCTAAGCCCTTCAGCGCCGATGGTACTGCGCGGGGGACCGCGTGGGAGAGTAGGACGCCGCCGGACTTCTTTATGGTTGGGGGCTGTTTCTGGCTGGTGCCGGAGACAGCCCCTACCTGTTTTTGCGGGATGTTCTGAGCGTGGCCGGGCCGGGCCCGCGCGCTCCACCCGCATCCTCCCCTGAACCCCTCAGCACGATCACCAGCCGTGTGATGGTGCGCTCCTGCCGTCGGCCCCGCTGGCCGCNAATGAATGGACGTCCTACTATCGGAGTACCGAAGAGGGCTGTCGGCCCCGGGCGTCGTCGAGGGAGCGTGCCACATGAGCGCAGTGACCGTGGCCGGGGAGAAGCCCGCCACCCTGCACGTCCCGGTCTGGCCGGTACGGGTGGTGACGGCTGCGGCCCTGTTCGACGGGCATGACGCGGCGATCAACATCATGCGCAGGATGCTGCAGTCGCAGGGCGCGGAGGTGATCCACCTGGGTCACGACCGCGGGGTCGACGAGATCGTGAGCGCGGCGATCCAGGAGGACGCGCAGGCGGTGGCGGTCTCGTCCTACCAGGGCGGTCACGTCGAGTACTTCACCTACCTGGTGGAGCGCCTGCGAGCCCGGGGTGCCGGGCACGTCCGCGTCTATGGCGGCGGTGGCGGTGTGATCGTCCCGGCCGAGATCGAACTGCTGACCAGCCGCGGAGTCGCCCGGATCTTCTCCCCCGAGGACGGTCGGCGACTGGGGCTGGGGCCCATGGTCAACAGCATCATCAGGGAGTCCGACGTCGACCTGGCCGTCGATCCGCCGGCGGTGGCCGACCTGCGCGCCGGCGGCGACTCGGCGCTCGCCCGGGCGATCACGGTCCTGGAAGCCGGCCGGGACGACGGGTTCGCCGCCGTGGTGCGGGACGCGGTGCCCCGTGAGGCTGCGGCGCCCGTACTGGGGATCACGGGAACCGGGGGGTCGGGAAAGTCCTCGCTGACGGACGAGTTGCTGCGGCGCTTCCGGCTGGACCAGGGCGACGCGCTGCGGATCGCCGTCCTGGCGGTCGACCCGACCCGGCGGCGCGGCGGCGGTGCGCTGCTCGGCGACAGGATCAGGATGAACGCGCTCGCGGCGCCGTCCGAGCCGGGCGGCGCCGAGGTGCCCTCGCCGACCTTCTTCCGCTCGCTGGCGACGCGGAAGGCCGGGCGTGAGCTGCCGGAGCACCTCGACGACGTCATCGCCGCCTGCCGGGCGGCGGGCTATGACCTGGTGATCGTGGAGACGCCGGGAATCGGGCAGGGCGACGCCGCGATCGTGCCGTTCTGCGATGTCTCCTTGTATGTGATGACGCCCGAGTACGGCGCCGCGTCCCAGCTCGAGAAGATCGACATGCTCGATTTCGCCGATGCGGTCGCGGTGAACAAGTTCGAACGCAGAGGCGCCGAGGACGCTCGGCGTGACGTGGCCCGCCAGCTGCTGCGCAACCGCGAGGAATTCGGCGCGACCTGGGAGGACATGCCGGTGTTCGGCACGTCCGCGGCGCGCTTCAACGATGACGGGGTGACCGCGCTTTACCAGTTCCTGCGCGATCTGCTGGCCGAGCGCGGCCTGAAGCCCGCGACGGGCGCGCTGGACCAGGTCGACGTTCGGGTCTCCTCCGGCCTCAGCACGGTCGTGCCGCCGGCCCGGGCCCGTTACCTCGCGGAGGTCGCCGAGGTCGTCCGGGGCTACCACGCCCACACCGAGGAGCAGGCGGCCATCGCGCGCCGGCGGCAGCATCTGACGACCGCGCTCGACGAACTCGCCGCGCACCGGAAATCGGCCGGCGGTGAGGCTGCCGCGGCCGGTGAGGTCGCGTCCGAGCTCACGGCCCTGCGCGACGCCGCGACCGCCGCGCTGGACAGCGAGACGCGCGCGCTGCTCGACTCCTGGCCCGCGCTGGTCGCCGAGCGGGCCGGGGAGGAGATGGTCTACACGGTGCGGGGTACGCAGATCCGCACCCCACTTCGCCGCCCCACGCTTTCGGGTACGCCGGTCTCCCGGGTGGCCGTACCGGAGATCGACGACGACGCGACGCTCGTGCGGTTCCGCCGGCGGGAGAACCTGCCGGGGATGTTCCCGTTCACCGCCGGCGTCTTCCCGTTCAAGCGGGTCGGGGAGGCGCCCGCGCGGATGTTCGCCGGCGAAGGCGATCCGTTCCGGACCAACCGGCGGTTCCACCTGCTCTCCGCCGATTCGCCCGCCACCCGGCTCAGCACCGCGTTCGACTCGGTGACCCTGTACGGCCGGGATCCGGACGCCCGTCCCGACGTGTACGGAAAGATCGGGACCTCCGGGGTTTCCGTCGCGACGCTGGAGGACATGAAGGAGCTGTTCGCCGGCTTCGATCTGTGCGCGCCGACGACGAGCGTCTCGATGACGATCAACGGCCCGGCGCCGACGATTCTGGCGATGTTCCTGTGCACGGCGGTGGATCAGCGGCTGGACGTGTTCCGCGCGGAGCACGGCCGGGAGCCGTCGGCGGCCGAGGCGGCCGAGGCGGCGGCCTGGGCGCTGGCGAACGTGCGGGGCACCGTGCAGGCGGACATCCTGAAGGAGGACCAGGGCCAGAACACCTGCATCTTCTCGACCGAGTTCGCGCTCCGCTGCATGGCGGACATGCAGGAATGGTTCATCGACAACCGGGTGCGCAACTTCTATTCGGTGTCGATCTCNGGATACCACATCGCGGAGGCCGGCGCGAACCCGATCAGCCAGCTGGCCTTCACGCTCGCGAACGGCTTCACCTACGTCGAGGCGTACCTGGCGCGCGGAATGAACATCGATGACTTCGCGCCGAACCTGTCCTTCTTCTTCTCCAACGGCATGGACGCCGAGTACAGCGTGATCGGCCGGGTTGCCCGGCGGATCTGGGCCGTGGCGATGCGCGAGCGTTACGGGGCGTCGGAACGATCTCAGATGCTCAAGTACCACGTGCAGACCTCGGGTCGCTCGCTGCACGCCCGGGAGATGAACTTCAACGACATCAGGACGACCCTGCAGGCGCTGTGCGCGATTTACGACAACTGCAACAGTCTGCACACCAATGCCTATGACGAGGCCGTGACCACTCCGACCGAGCAGTCGGTCCGGCGGGCGCTGGCCATCCAGNTGATCATTGATCGGGAATGGGGGCTCACCGGGAACGAGAACCCGCTGCAGGGCTCTTTCGCGATCGAGGAGCTCACCGACCTGGTCGAGGAGGCCGTCCTCGCCGAGTTCGAGCGGATCTCGGAGCGCGGTGGCGTTCTCGGCGCGATGGAGACCGGCTACCAGCGCGGGCGCATCCAGGACGAGTCGATGCTCTACGAACGGCGCAAGCATGACGGTTCGCTGCCGATCGTCGGTGTCAACACGTTCCTCGGGTCGGAGGCCGACGAGAACGGGGCGGTCCCGCTTGAGCTCGCCCGGGCCACCGAGGAGGAGAAGCAGTCGCAGCTGCGGCGGCTCGCGGACTTCACCGCACGCAATGCGGGCAGTGCGCCCGCGGCACTCGACCGCCTGCGGAACGTCGCCGCCTCGGGCGGCAACACATTCGCGGCGTTGATGGAAGCGGTGCGCGTGTGCTCGCTCGGTCAGATCAGCGCGGCCTTCTTCGACGTCGGCGGGCAGTATCGGCGCAACATCTGACCGTCCGCGGCGCCGGACGGACCTGCGGCCGGACCGACATGGAGGTGGTGGTCGNGGTAGTGGCCCGGTTGCCCGGGACCGGCGGACGGGGTGTCGGAATGGCATAGTGGATGGCGCCGTGTTGGCCAGCCGACCCCTTTGGAGTACCGCGCTCGTGTCGCCGCCGAAACCGCTTCCGACCGACCCGATCGCGGAGGCGCACCGGCAGTGGACCGCGCACGGCTGGGGCGCGGTGGCGGACGGCATGGCGGCGGTGACCTCGCTGATGCGCGCGCAGCAGATCCTGCTCGCCCGGGTCGACGAGGTCCTGCGCCCGCTCGACCTCACCTTTGCCCGCTACGAGCTCCTCATGCTGTTGCTGTTCAGCCGTAAGGGGTCCCTGCCGCTGAGCCGGATCGGCAGCCTGCTGCAGGNTCATCCGACCAGCGTCACCAGCGCCGTCGACCGGCTTGAGGCCCGCGGGCAGGTGCGCCGCCAGCCGCATCCGACCGACCGCCGGGCGGTCCTGGCCGAGATCACCGAGGAGGGGCGGGCCACCGCGCTCGCGGCCACCGAACGGCTCAACGACAGTGTGTTCGCGGACCCCGGCCTGCCCGACAGCGGCATCCGCCAGCTCGTGGACCTGCTCACCGACCTGCGGAGCGGGGCCGGCGACTTCTGACGCGGGTGTCCGGCGGGAGTGGCCTGTCGTGGGGGGAGGCCCGTCGAGGCACGGTGGCGCGCCGGGGCGGCGGCTACCCTCTACAGACGTGACCTACCTCGACCATGCGGCCACCACGCCTATGCGCCCCGAGGCCGTCGAGGCGTTCACCTCCGCCCTGGCCGGTGCCGGGAACGCCTCCTCGCTGCACGCCGGTGGCCGGCGTGCGCGCAGGACGGTCGAGGAGTCGCGGGAGTCGCTGGCGGAGGTGCTGGGCGCCCGGCCGTCCGATGTCATCTTCACCGGAGGCGGCACCGAGAGTGACAACCTCGCGTTGAAGGGCCTGTTCTGGTCCCGGCACACCGCCGATCCGCGGCGGCGGCGGGTGCTGGTCAGCGCCGTCGAGCACCCGGCGGTGCTGGACACGGCGTCGTGGCTGGCCCGGCGGCAGGGGGCGGTGCTGGAGACACTGCCGGTCGACGGCACCGGGCTGGTGCTGCCGGAGGCGCTGCGCACGGCGGTGGAGGCCGATCCGGCCTCGGTCGCCCTGGTGTCGGTGATGTGGGCAAACAGCGAGGTGGGCACGATTCAGCCCGTGGCGGAGCTGGCCAGGATCGCCCATGCCCACGGCATTCCCCTCCACACCGATGCCGTGCAGGCGTTCGGGCAGGTGGAGATGTCCTTCGCGGCCAGTGAGGCCGATGCCCTCACCGTCAGCGCGCACAAGATCGGCGGCCCGGTCGGCGTCGGAGCCCTGGTGCTGCGGCGCGGCCTGGAGCTTGAGCCGCTCACCCACGGTGGCGGGCAGGAGCGCGATGTCCGCTCCGGCACGCTCAACACACCCGGAGTCGCGGCGTTCGCGGCGGCGGCGCGGGCGGCCGTCGCCGAGCTGCCCGCCGAGCAGGTCAGACTGGCGGCCCTGCGCGACGACCTGGTGCGCAGGGTGCTCGCCGAGGTCCCGGGCGCGACCGTCAACGGCGCGCCCGCCGGCCCCGGCCGGCTGCCCGGCAACGCCCATCTGACCTTTCCGGGCTGCGAGGGTGATTCGCTGCTCATGTTGCTCGACGCGCATGGAGTGGAATGCTCGACGGGATCCGCCTGCTCGGCGGGAATCGCCCGGCCTTCTCATGTGCTGTTGGCAATGGGAGCGGACGAGGCCCACGCCCGCGGTTCGCTGCGGTTCTCACTCGGGCACGGCTCGGTGGCGGCGGATGTCGACGCGCTGGTCGCGGTGATCGGGCCGGTGGTGGAGCGAGCGAGCAGGGCCGGTGAACTCGCCGGCCTGAGCGCCCGGGGCTGAGTCCGCCAGCGCCGGGGGCTGAATACGGTGCCGTTCCGAAAGTTCGGCACGGCTGAATCCCCGGCCTGAACTCGCGGGCGGCCGGAGAGCGAAGGAAGGGATCGTGAGCGGGATGAAGGTGCTCGCGGCCATGTCGGGTGGCGTCGACTCGGCGGTCGCCGCCGCTCGGGCGGTGGATGCCGGTTACGACGTGACCGGAGTTCATCTCGCGCTGTCCCGGTCACCGGCCTCCGACCGGGTCGGCTCCCGCGGGTGTTGCACCCTGGAGGACGCCCGCGACGCGCGCCGTGCCGCCGACGTGCTCGGCATCCCGTTCTACGTCTGGGATCTCGCGGAGCGTTTCGAGACCGAGGTCATCGACGAGTTCGTCGCCGACTACTCCGCCGGGCGGACACCCAACCCGTGCGTGCGGTGCAACGAGCGCATCAAGTTCGCCGCCGTCCTGGACAGGGCGCTCGCGCTCGGCTTCGACGCGGTGGTCACCGGCCATCACGCGCGGCTGGACCAGGACGGGACCCTGCGCCGGTCCGTGGACCCGGCCAAGGACCAGTCGTACGTGCTCGGCACGTTGCGTCCCGAGCAGCTCGCGGCGGCCCGCTTCCCGCTGGGCGACTCGACGAAGGACGAGGTCCGCGCGGAGGCGGCGCGGCGCGGCCTGGGGGTTGCCGACAAGCCGGACAGCCACGACATCTGCTTCGTCGCGTCCGGGGACACCGGCGCCTGGCTGCGGGATCGCCTGGGGCCGCGCCCCGGCCCGATCGTCGACGCCGAGACGGGGGAGACACTCGGGGAGCACGACGGCGCCTATGCCTTCACCGTGGGGCAGCGGCGGGGCCTGCGGCTGGGCCGTCCGGCGCCGGACGGCCAGCCACGCTATGTGCTCGAGGTGTCCCCGGTGACCTCGACGGTGACCGTCGGGCCGGCGCGGGCGCTGGACATGCGCAGCCTCGTCGCCGAGCGGATCGTCTGGCCGTTCGAGGGCCCGGTGTCGTGCAGCGCCCAGGTGCGGGCGCACGGTGGGATCGTCCCGGCGGTGGTGACGGCCCGCGGCGACGAGCTCGAGGCGCGGCTGGCGGAGCCGGTGCGCGGCACCGCGGCCGGTCAGGCCGTGGTGTTCTACGACGGCGACCGAGTTCTCGGCGGCGGGCGTATCCGTTCCCTCGCCGCCTGATCTTCTCGGGCGCGGGGTCTCCTGACAGCGTGTTCTTCCCGTCCCACTGGGCGGCCTGGCACGCGCGGCCTGCCATGCGCGGCGTGGCGGCGTGGCGTGGCGGCGTGGCGTGGCGGCGTGGCGTGGCGGCGTGGCGTGGCGGCGCGGTCGGGAACGGCGGTCGGGAACAAGGTCTGTCGGAAACAGAAGGAGACGATGTGTCGAAGTTGTGGTCCGCGGCGGAGCGTGCGCCTGTCCCGGCGGAAGGCGCTGTCCCGTCCCGGGCCGGCGACGAGCCGGGGGCGCAACCGGCCCTCCCGTGGCCTCCCGGGTGCGCGACCGGGGTCGGTTCGCTGCCCGGCCTCGATCCGGACGAGGCAGCCCGTTACGTGCTCGGCGAGGTGCCGGACCTGCCGTTCCTGCCGGAGCTGCCGGGGCGCGGAGCGGGGGCCGACCTGATCGGCCGGGCCTGCACGGTACTGCCTGATCTGCCGGTCGATCTCCAGCCGTCGGGGTGGCGGCTGGTTCCCCGACCAGGAATGGACCTCCGCCGGGCCCGGGACCTGATGGCACGCGACCTGGACGCGTTCACCGAGGCGGCGGCCGGTTACTCCGGCCCGCTCAAGATCGCGATTGCCGGGCCCTGGACGCTCGCCGCCACGGTGGAGCTGCCCCGCGGGCACAGGGTGCTGTCCGACCAGGGCGCGGCACGTGACCTGGGCGAGGCGCTGGCGGAGGGGCTCGCGGCCCACCTGACCGACCTCTCCCGGCGCGTCCCGGGCGCCCGGCTGGTGGTCCAGCTCGACGAGCCGTCGCTGCCCGCGGCGCTCGCCGGGCACCTCCGCACGCCCAGCGGCTTCTCGGTGCTGCCCGCGTTGGAGGAGGGGCCGGCGGCCGCCCGGCTGGCTGCCGTCCTCGGCGCGGCGGAGGCCGTGGGCGCGGTGATCGCGGCCGGTGTGCACTGCTGCGCGCCGGGGGTGCCGATCGACCTGCTCAGGACGGCCGGCGCGCGTTTCGTCGGGCTGGACGCGACGCTGCTGACCCGGTCCCAGGACGACGCCGTGGGCGAGGCGGTCGAGGCGGGGGTCGGCCTGATGCTCGGTCTGGTGCCGACCTCGGGGGCCGATCTGTCGGACCCCCGCCGTACGGTCGCGGTGGCGGTCGACCTGTGGCGTCGGCTGGGCTTTCCCCCGGAGCGGCTCGGAGAGGTGGTGGCTGTGACACCGACGTGTGGCCTGGCCAATGCCCGTTTGGACGACGCGCGGGCGGTGCTGCGGCACTGCCGGCAGGCGGCGCGCGTTCTGGTGGAGTCTCCGGAGTGAGCATCGTCATCGCCGTGGGAGGAGATCGAGTCCGGTGAGCACCGAGGAGGTGACGGACGCGGGCCCGAGCGCCCAGGTCCGTGCGCGTGCGGCCGATCTGGCCCGTGAGCTGGACGAGCACGCCCAGCGTTACTACGTCCTGGACGCGCCTACCGTCTCCGACGCCGAGTACGACCGGCTCATGCGTGAGCTGGCGGAGATCGAGGAGCGGTATCCGGAGCTGCGGACTCCCGACTCGCCGACACAGAAGGTCGCCGGCTCCTACTCGACGCTGTTCACCNCGGTCGAGCACCTGGAGCGGATGCTGTCGCTGGACAACGTCTTCGACGCCGACGAGTTCCACGCCTGGGCGGCGCGCGCCGCACGTGAGCAGCCGGTGGCCGCCTGGCTGTGCGAGCTGAAGATCGACGGGCTCGCCGTCGACCTCGTCTACGAGGACGGCGTCCTCGTCCGGGCGGCCACCCGCGGCGACGGCCGGACGGGTGAGGACATCACGCCGAACGTGCGCACGCTGCGCAGCGTCCCGAACCGGCTCCGCGGCCCCGGCGTGCCGGAACTGCTCGAGGTGCGCGGCGAGGTGTTCTTCCCGAGCGAGCGGTTCGCCGAGCTCAACGCCTCGCTGGTCGCGTCGGGGAAGGCGCCGTTCGCCAACCCGCGCAACGCCGCCGCCGGGTCACTGCGGCAGAAGGACCCGCGGGTCACCGCCAGCCGTCCGCTCGACATGCTCGTCCACGGGCTGGGCGCGCACCGGGGCTTCGAGGCGGCGTCGCAGTCGGCGGCCTACGCCCGGCTGGCCGAGCTGGGGCTGCCGGTCTCGTCGCGCAGCGCGGTGTTCGCCGAGGTCGACGAGGTGCTGGCCTTCGTCAACGAGTGGGGCGAGCGCCGGCATGACGTCGAGCACGAGATCGACGGGGTGGTCATCAAGGTCGACGACTTCGGTCAGCAGCGCCGCCTCGGGTCCACCTCGAAGGCGCCCCGCTGGGCGGTCGCGTTCAAGTACCCGCCCGAGGAGGTGAACACCCGGCTGCGCGACATCCAGGTGAACGTCGGCCGCACGGGCCGGGTGACGCCGTTCGGAGTGCTGGAGCCGGTCCNGGTGGCGGGCTCGACGGTCGCGATGGCCACCCTGCACAACATCGACGAGGTGGGTCGCAAGGGTGTGCTCATCGGTGACGTCGTCGTGGTCCGCAAGGCCGGGGACGTCATCCCGGAGATCGTCAGCCCCGTCGTGGAGCTGCGGGACGGCTCCGAGCGGGCGTTCGTCATGCCCNCGCACTGCCCGGAGTGCGGTACGGAGCTGGGTCGCCCCGAGGGGGAGGTGGACATCCGCTGCCCCAACACGGTCTCCTGCCCCGCGCAGCTGCGGGAGTCGGTGTTCCACCTGGCGTCGCGGGGCGCGCTGGACATCGACGGGCTGGGCTACGAGACCGCGACGGTGCTCCTCGCCGAGGGCCGTATCCGGGACATCGGCGATGTCTTCCATCTCACTCCGGAGTCCTTCCAGGGGCTGCGTGGCTTCGGCGAGAAGAAGATCGAGCAGATTCTGCGCGGTGTCGAGGCCGCGCGGGACCGCCCGCTGTGGCGGCTGCTGGTCGGCTTGTCGATCCGGCATGTGGGGCCGACGGCCGCGCGCGCGTTGGCCCGGGAGCTGCGTTCCCTCGACGCGATCGCCGCGGCGCCGGCCGAGCGGCTCGCCGCGGTCGACGGGGTCGGCGCGAAGATCGCCGAGGCGGTGGTCGACTGGTTCGCCGATGCCCGCCACCGCGATCTCGTGGCTCGCCTCGCCGCAGGTGGGGTCCGCCTCGCGGACGAGGGCGCGGGAGAGGGCCCGGGCCCGCTCGACGGAGTCGTGGTGGTCATCACCGGAACCCTGCGGGAGTGGAGTCGGGACACCGCCACCGAGGCGGTGCAGGCCCGTGGTGGGAAGGTAACCGGCTCGGTGAGCAAGAAGACCACCTTCGTGGTCGCCGGAGCCGATCCAGGTGCCTCGAAGTACGAGAAGGCGCGGAGTCTGGGGATCCCGCTGCTGGATGAAACCGGATTCAAGGCGCTGCTTGATGACGGAGCGGATGCGGCCAGGGTGCTTGCGGTGCTCGAAGGGGGTGAAGGGTAGCCTTCGGATTCTGGCAGCGAAAGGTTCATCACGGTGAGCACTCACATCTCCTGGCATGTTCCCGACTGCGGAACATGTCCTCGCAACGCCCGCCAACAACGCGCGGATGCCTGGATTCAGGACAAACCTGGACACTCTTGATGCGGGGCCGTTGGCTGGCCAGCGGGCGGTCCGGGCCGGGGGCGGCGTGGGCGTTCGGGTGCGGGGTGCTGGGGTGCCTCACGGCTGCCGTGGTCATCGCGGTGGGGGTCTGGCGCGGTTGCTTCAGCGAGCTGGGACTCGCGTTCCTGCTGTTGGCGGGGCTCGCGCTCGTCGTTGGCCCACAGAGCCGGTGGCCGCCGGCGCCGTCCTCGTCGGGCGGAGTGCCGGGGGCCTCGGATGACCGGGCGGGCACCGGCGGGATGGACCTGACGGCGACCTTCCTGTTCGCCATCCTCCTCGGCTGGGGCGCGCCGGCGGCGCTGGCGGTGCACCTGGCCGCCGGGGTGCTGCCGGAACTGCCCCGACGGGTCCCCCTCCGGCGGGTCCTGGTGCGGGTGGGGTGCCGCGCGCTGGGCCTAGCCGCGGCCGGAGTGGTCGTCGCGGGATTCGGTCTGCACCAGGATCTCGGGACCGCGCAACTGCCCGCCGTCGCGCTGGCCGCGCTGGTGCTGCTGGTGGTCGATGATCTGCTGGACCCGCCGGCCGGAGCCACCCGCTCCCGCTCCCGGTCCGGGGCTGGGCTGGGGGCGGCTTCCGGCAGCCGGGTCGCCGGGAGCGCGGGGGCCGCGCGCCGCCTGTTGGTCGCCGACCTGCACCGACGGGTGGCGGCGGGCGCGGCGCTGCTGTCCCTGGCGCCGCTGATCGTGATCGCGGCGGGGCGCGGCCCCTGGCTGGCGCTGCTGCTGCTGCCGGCGCTGCGGGTCGTGGCGAGAGTCGGGGAGGGGATCCGGCAGAAGGAGTTCGAGGCCCGGCACGACGGGCTCACCGGCCTGCCGAACCGAGCCGCGCTCGCCGAGCGGGCCGCGGCCGGGTTCGCCGCCGCCGAGCGGACCGGCACGCGGGTCGGGCTGCTGCTGCTCGACCTCGACCGCTTCAAGGAGGTGAACGACCGCCTGGGGCACGAGGTCGGAGATCGGCTGCTGGTCGTCGCGGCGACCCGGCTCACCGCGGCGCTGCGTCCGGGGGACGTCGTCGCCCGGCTCGGCGGCGACGAGTTCGCGGTGCTGCTGCCCGCCCTTCCGCCCGGCGCGGAGGGCCGGACCGTCGCCGGGGAGGTGGCCGGGCGGGTGCGCGGCGTGGTCCGCGCCCCCTACGAGATCGACGGTCAGTCGTGCGACGTCGATGTGAGCGTCGGTGTGGCCCTCTATCCCGATCACGGCAGCGACCTGCCCTCGCTGTCGCGGTGCGCCGACATCGCGATGTACGCCGCGAAGGAGCACCGGCTCGGGATCCAGACCTACGGTCCGCGGGACGCCAGCCGGGCCCGGCTGCGCGCCCGCACGACCGCGGAGCTCGGCTACGCCCTCGACCACGGCCAGCTCGAACTGCACTATCAGCCCCAGGCCGAGATCGCCGACGGGCGGGTGTGCCGGGCCGAGGCGTTGCTGCGCTGGCGGCACCCGAGCCGGGGGCTGCTGCTGCCCGGGGTGTTCGTGCCGCTTGCCGAGTCCGCGGGGCTGATCCGTCCGATCACGTCGTGGGCGATCGACGCGGCTCTGGCCCAGACCGCCCGCTGGCACGCGGCCGGCATCCCGGTCCGGGTCGCGCTGAACGTGTCTCCGCGTGACCTGCGGGACCCCCGGTTCGTCGGGTCCGTCGCGAGCGCACTGGCCGCGAACGACCTGCCGGCGGCGACGCTCACGTTCGAGGTGACCGAACGGGCCCTGACCCCCGACGGGGAGGGCCCGGCCGGCGCGCTGCGTGATCTGGCGGAGCTGGGCGTCACCGTCAGCCTGGACGACTTCGGAACCGGTCTGGTGTCGCTGGACGCGTTGCGGAGCCTGCCGATCAGCGAGATCAAGCTCGATCGGACGGTGATCGGTCGGACCGGGACCGTCGCCCGGGAGGCGGCCTTCGTCCGGGCGATGGTTCGCCTCGCCTCCGACCTCGGGCTGCGGGTCGTCGCCGAGGGCGTGGAGACGTCGGCCGAGTGGCGCCGACTGGCCGGCTTCGGCGCGGACGCGGCGCAGGGCTGGCATGTGGCGCCCGCGATGCCCGCCGGCCTGCTCACTCCCTGGCTCGCGCCGGCCGCGGTGCCGGTGCCGGTGATCACGGCCCGGCCGACCAGCGGCGTCTGACCAGCGGCGTCTGGCCGGCGGCGTCTGACCAGTGGCGGCTAGCGCGCGGGGTCGCTGGTGCGGGCGAGAGTGGCGGCGATGCCGGCGAGATGAGCCAGCCGGGCGATCTCGGAGGAGCGGAAGGCCGGGCCACCCGGCCGGCCGACGAGCAGCGCCAGCCGGTCGTGGCCCACCGGCGCCGCCGCCAGCTCCATGTTGACCGCCTCCCAGCGGGCCGGGAACTCGCCGTCGCTCGGCGCCAGCGACCGGGCCCTCGCCAGGGGCAGCCAGGGCAGCGGGAAGCGGACCCGCTCCGGTACGCCCAGGTCGTCCCCGCCGAGGTTCGGGGCGCCAACCGAGGCCTCGCGCACGCGGACGTCGCCCGGCGCGAGATGTTCCAGCAGCAGCGCCCAGTCGGCGTGGAAGACCCCCGGGACCAGGTCGGTCAGCACCGCCCCGGCCTCCGCGGGGCGCTCCGCCAGGGCCTCCACGAGCTCCAGGTCGTCGCCTATCCCGGTGCCGTCGGCGAGGAACGGCCGCAGCGCCTCGACGGTGACACCCGGCACCGACTGCGCCGCGGTGAACACCCGGTCGGCGAGGCCGCCCGGGGGCAGCAGCACGATCATGTCGTCCACGGCGCCGTCGGGAGTGTGCTCCACCACCGAGAGGCTGACGATGTCGATTCCCGCCGCGCCGAGAGCCGTCGCCACGGCGCCCAGCGCGCCGGGATGATCGGGAAGCACGAGCCGGAGCAGGTAGGACATGCGCCCGAGCATGCGCAAGGGGTGTGACCCTGTCATGGCGATCATGTGTCGGGCAGATGTCCGCGCAGGTCAGCGCCATCTCGGACGTCCGCGGTCGGGGCGGCGTGGTCCCGGCGGCCCCGCGCCGGCACGCCCCGCGCCCGGCCGCGGACGCGGCGCGCCGGACAGCCGGCTCGGACCCGTACGATGAGGGCACGCCGACGCCGCGCTTCCCGGTACGCCGCAACCCGCGCGGCGGGCGACATGACCTAGCCGATATCGGGCCTGTGCCCACCGCCGACGAGGGGTCCACCGGAATGGCGATCACCCGGGACGAGGTCGCGAACCTCGCCCGCCTGTCGCGGATGTCCCTGTCCTCCGCCGAACTCGACGCGCTCGCGCCCCAGCTGGAGGCGATCATCGGCGCGGTGGCCCGGGTCTCCGAGGTGGCGGCGGCGGACATCCCGCCGACCTCGCACGCCGTACCGCTCACCAATGTCTTCCGCGCGGACGTGACCCGCCCGTCGCTGCCGGTCGCCGACGTCCTCGCCGGTGCTCCCGCCGCCGAGGACGGCCGGTTCCGGGTGCCGCGCATTCTCGATCCGGAAGAGTGAAGGGCACCAGGCCGCACATGACCGACCTCTCAGACACCTCGACGACGCCCGCCGGCCCGGCCGGGCCGGATGACGTCGTCCGGCTGACGGCCGCCGCGACGGCCGCCGCGATCGCCGCCGGCGAGCTTTCCGCCGAGGAGGCCACCCTCGCCGCGCTGGACCGCATCGCCAAGGTCGACGAGGCCGTGCACGCGTTCCTGCACGTCGACGCGGAGGGCGCGCTCGCGGCGGCCCGCGGGGTGGACGCCCGCCGGGCCGCGGGGGAGAAGCTGGGACCGCTGGCCGGCGTCCCGCTGGCGCTCANGGACGTGTTCACCGCCCGCGGCATGCCGACCACCTGCGGCNGCCGGATCCTGGAGGGCTGGCGGCCGCCCTACGACGCGACCGTGGTCTCCCGGTTGCGCGCGGCCGACGTCGTCATCCTCGGCAAGGTCAACATGGACGAGTTCGCGATGGGCTCGTCCACCGAGAACTCTGCCTACGGCCCCACCCGCAACCCGTGGGACCTCACCCGGATCCCCGGTGGGAGCAGCGGCGGCAGCGCGGCCGCGGTGGCCGCGCACGAGGCGCCGCTGTCCATCGGCACCGACACCGGTGGGTCGATCCGCCAGCCCGCGGCGGTCTGCGGCCTGGTCGGGGTCAAGCCGACCTACGGCGGAGTCAGCCGCTACGGCCTGGTCGCCTTCTCCAGCTCTCTGGACCAGGCCGGGCCGATCACCCGCACCGTCGCCGACGCCGCGCTGCTGCACGCGGCCATCGCCGGGCACGACCCGCTGGACAGCACCAGCGTCGACCTGCCGGTGCCGCCGGTGGTCGAGGCCGCCGCCCGCCGCGACATCCGCGGCCTGCGGGTGGGCGTGGTGCGCGAGCTGTCCGGCGAGGGCTACGACCCCGGGGTGCAGGCGGCGTTCGACGCGGCCGTCGCGGAGCTGGCCGCGCTCGGCGCGGAGGTCGTGGAGGTGAGCTGCCCGCACTTCACCTACGCGCTGGCGGCGTACTACCTGATCGCGCCGAGCGAGTGCTCGTCCAACCTGGCCCGGTTCGACGCGATGCGCTTCGGGCTGCGGGCCGGCGACGACGGGCGGGCCGGTGCCGAGGAGGTCATGAGCCACACCCGGGACGTCGGCTTCGGTGCCGAGGTCAAGCGGCGGATCATGCTCGGCACCTACGCGCTGTCCTCCGGCTACTACGACGCCTACTACGGGCAGGCGCAGAAGGTCCGGACGCTGATCAGCCGGGACTTCGCCGCCGCCTACGAGCAGGCCGACGTCCTCGTCTCGCCGACCACGCCGACACCCGCCTTCCCGCTCGGCGACAAGGTCGACGACCCGGTGGCGATGTACCTGTCGGACCTGTGCACCATCCCGTCGAACCTGGCCGGGGGGCCGGCGATGAGCCTGCCGGCGGGTCTGGCCGGCGGGCTGCCCGTGGGCATCCAGATCATGGCGCCCGCGTTCGCCGACGACCGGCTCTACCTGGTCGGCGGGGCACTGGAGGCCGCACTGGACGCCCGGCGCGGCGGCCACCCGCTGCTCGACGAGGCGCCCACGCTCTAGCACCGGGTCGGCGCCGGGAGGAGGACTGACGAAGAACATGGTCGAGCTGCGCAGCGGTCGCCAGGACCGCGCACTGTTGCTGATCGTCTGGGGGCTCACGGTCGTCGTGCTTGTCCTCGGAGCCCTGACGCTGAGCCCGATCCTGCTGGTCTGGGGGGTCATCGGCCTGCCCGCGGCGGTCCTGCTGAGCTACGTCCACCTCCGTGACACCCGGCGGTCCGCGACGGCGGCCGGCGGCCGGCCGGCCGCCGGCGACACCCCGGACGGTCAGCGTGGGCCGGGGGGCGCCGGGAAGGCCGGCGCCATCGAGGACGCCGTCGACGACGGCATCGAGGAGGAGTCATCCCGGTGAGCACATCGGCTCCCGTCATCGCCACCCCGTCCTACGAGGACGCACTCGCCCGCTACGAGGCGGTGATCGGGCTGGAGACCCACGTCGAGCTCGGCACCGCGTCCAAGATGTTCTGCGGGTGCGCGACGGCCTTCGGCGCGGAGCCGAACACCCAGGTCTGCCCGGTCTGCCTGGGCCTGCCCGGGGCGCTGCCGGTCGTGAACGAGGCGGCGGTGCGGTTCGCGACGCTCATCGGGCTGGCGCTGAACTGCACGATCGCCTCGTGGTGCCGGTTCGCCCGGAAGAACTACTTCTACCCGGACATGCCGAAGAACTTCCAGATCAGCCAGTACGACGAGCCGTTGTGCTCGAACGGCTGGCTGGATGTCGAGGTCGAGGGGGAGATCCACCNGGTCGGCATCACCCGGGTCCACCTGGAGGAGGACACCGGCAAGTCGCTGCACGTCGGCGGGGCGACCGGGCGGATCCACGGGGCGACCCACTCGCTGGTCGACTACAACCGCGCCGGCATCCCGCTGGTCGAGATCGTCACCGAGCCGGACANCCGCTCGCCGGAGGTCGCCCGCGCATACGTCGACGAGCTGCGGGAGCTGTGCCGGGCACTGGCCGTCTCCGACGTCCGGATGGACCAGGGCTCGCTGCGCTGCGACGCGAACGTCTCGCTGCGCCCGCGGCCGGCCGCGGGGGAGCCCGACGCGCCGTTCGGCACCCGTTCGGAGACGAAGAACCTGAACTCGCTGCGCTCCGTCGAGCGGGCCGTGCGTTTCGAGATCGTGCGGCAGGCGGCACTGCTGGACGCCGGCGAGCGCGTGGTCCAGGAGACCCGGCACTTCGACGAGGCGTCCGGGCGCACCTCCTCGGGCCGCTCGAAGGAGGAGGCGACCGACTACCGGTACTTCCCCGAGCCGGACCTGACTCCGCTCGCGCTCAGCAACGAGTACGTCGAGGCACTGCGGGCGGTCCTGCCGGAGCTGCCGGCGCAGGCGCGGGCGCGACTCATCGCCGAGCACGGCTACACCGCCCGGGAACTGCAGGAGATGCGCAACGCCGGTGTCCTCGACCTGGTCGAGGCGACGGTGGGCGCGGGTGCGACACCCGCCGGGGCCCGCAAGTGGTGGCTCAACGAGCTTGCGCGCCGGGCCGCCGACGCCGGTATCGAGCCGCGCGACCTGGCGATCACCCCGTCCCAGGTGGCGCGTATCTGCGAGCTCGTCGCCGAGGGGAAGCTCACCGACGCGCTGNGGCGCAAGGTGGTCGACGGTGTGCTCGCCGGGGACGGCTCGCCCGACGAGGTCGTCGCCGCCCGTGGCCTCGCGGTGGTCTCCGACGACTCGGCGCTGCGTGCCGCCGTCGACGCGGCCATCGCGGGTGCGCCGGACATCGCGGAGAAGGTCCGGGGCGGCAAGCTGAACGCGGTGGGGCCGCTGGTCGGCACGGTGATGAAGTCGATGCGCGGCCAGGCCGACGCCGCGGCTGTCCGCCGCCTCCTGCTCGAGCGGCTCGGCGCTTCCTGAGCTCCGCCGGTCACCGGGCGCCCCGGCCTGTCGGGGCGCCCGGGTGACCGGCGCGGGCGGCGCGTCGTCCGTCCAGGACGGGACGGGCGTCACATGCCCTCGGCGGCCCGGCACCTGGCGCGGCGCGATGTGCGACGATCGTCACGATGCCTGGGACCACACGGGGGCGCCTGCTCGCCACCAGCGACATCCATGTCCGCCACCCGGAGAACCGGGCGGCCGTCGAGCGGATGCGGCCCACCCACGAGGATGACTGGCTGCTCGTCGTCGGCGACGTGGGTGAGTTGTTCGACGACATCGAATGGGCGCTGCGCCTGCTGGCCGGCAGGTTCGCCCAGGTCGTGTGGGTGCCCGGCAACCACGAGCTGTGGACCCTGAGCCGGGACACCGTCACCCTGCGGGGTGAGGCCCGCTACCGCCGCCTGGTCGAGCTGTGCGCCGGGCTCGGCGTGCTCACCCCGGAGGATCCCTATCCGGTCTGGACCGGGCCGGGCGGCCCCGTGCGGATCGTGCCGATGTTCCTGCTCTACGACTACACGTTCCGCCCGGACGGCACCTCGACCAAGGAGGAGGCGCTCGCCGCCGCCTACGCCGCCGGGGTGGTCTGCTCGGACGAGTCGGTGCTGCACTCCGACCCGTACCCCACCCGGGACGACTGGTGCCGAGCGCNGGTCGCGCTCACCCGGGAGCGGCTGGACTCCTGCCCGCGGGACGTCCCGCTGGTGCTGGTGAACCATTTTCCGCTGGTGCGGGAGCCGACCAGGATCCTGCGCTATCCGGTGTTCGCCCAGTGGTGCGGCACCGAGCTCACCGCGGACTGGCACACCCGCTACAACGTCGCCGCCGCCGTCTACGGTCACCTGCACATCCCCCGCACGACCTGGCACGACGGCGTCCGGTTCGAGGAGGTGTCGGTGGGTTACCCGCGCGAGTGGCGGGCCTGGCGGACCCGCCGCCCGGTGCTGCGCCAGATCCTGCCCGCGCCGACGGGCGAGCCGGTCCCGCCCTGGGGTGCGCCGCGCGACGAGTCCGCGCAGCTCGAAGGCGGTCGCACGGCCTGACCGGCCCGCGCGCCGGTGGGGCGGCGCGGCCCGCGCACGTGCCGCCGCCCGCTCTGGTTCGGAAGCGCCGGCGGCGCGTGTGGTCTGCCTTGTTGCCACCATCGGGGGCTTCCGCGTGTCGGCTTGCCGACGAGCGCGGCGCGTCGGATGCGGACCCGGGGAGCCCTTCGTAGTGTGTGGGCGGGCCCTGCGGGCCCGACAGGACGTTCCGTGAGCAGGGGGGAGGCGAGCCGTCATGCCCCTCACGCCCACGGGCTACAGCCCGTACAGGTCACGCCGTCGGGGGCGCGGCCGGCGGGGTCTCCTGGCCGCCACCCTGGTACTGGTCCTGCTGGCCGTGGGCGGCGGGCTGGCGTACTGGCTGAAGACGCGGTCGGACGCCCGCACGGCCGACCGGCAGGTCGCCTCGGTGGCCGCCGCCTACCTGCAGGCCTGGAAGGCGCTGACGATCGCGCCGTCCGCGGCGGAGGCCACCGACGGCGGCACCGGTGGTTCGCCGGCCGCGGGTTCGCCGGCCGGATCCAGCGCCGCGCCCGCCGGTGCCGACGCCGCGGGCCAGACCCGCGAGCGCGCCGGTGCCGCGGTCAGCGCGCTCAGTGTGGACGGCGACGTCCCCGTGGCGAAGCTCGTCGGGCTGATGACCGACATCCATGACCGCCTGTCGGTCACCGGGCTGGAACTCGTGGCCGGCAAGCCGAAGCGCACCGGCGACAGCGCGACCGTTCCCTACAGCGCGAGCCTCACCCTCGCCGGCTTCGCCGAGCCGCTGGCCTACTCCGGTTCGCTGGATCTGGTCCGGGCCGACGGGAACTGGAAGGTACGGGCCCAGCCGTCCGCCGTGCACCCTTCGCTCAAGCCGGGGCTGCGGCTGGACCGCACCGACTCCACCGGCAGACGAGGTGCCCTGCTGGACGTGGACGGGCGCCCGATGGAGACCAACCCCGAGCTTGCCGGGAACCTGATCGGCCGGGTCGAGCCGGCGTCCGGCCTGCAGCGGGTCTACGACGCGCGACTGCGGCCCCAGGGCGGCTCGGTGGTGGTGCGCACCGAGGGCAACGAGACCGTCGAGACCCTCAAGGCCTACCCGAGCAGTGACGGCGAGGCGATCCGAACCACGATCAATCTGGACGTCCAGCGCGCCGCCGAGGGCGCGTTGGCGACCGCGTCGCGGCCCACCGGTGCGCTCGTCGCCATCGACACGCGCACCGGCGGTGTGCTCGCGGCGGCGAACCACCCGCTCAACGGCTATGGGCGGGCGGTGCGCGGGTCCTACCCGCCCGGCTCCACCTTCAAGATCATTACAGCGGCCGCCGCGCTGCTCGACGGCAGGACGGCCGACACGACGATCGACTGCACGCAGACCGTGAACGTCGGCGGGCGGGAGTTCCAGAACGCCGAGGCCGAGCAGTTCGGGCCGATCTCGTTCCGCACGGCCTTCGCCAAGAGCTGTAACACCGCCTTCATCAGGCTGGAGCAGTCCCTGCCCGACGGCGCGCTGGAGCAGGCCGCGAGACTGTTCGGCTTCGACGGCGCGGAGCCGCTGCCCATCGCCAGCGTCGGCGGCTCGTTCCCGACCCCGCGGGACGGCGTCGAGTCCGCGTCCGCGTCCATCGGGCAGGGGCGGGTCGCGGCGTCGCCGCTGCAGATGGCGAGTGTCGCCGCCGCCGTGGCCAGCGGCACCTGGCACCAGCCGTTCGTCGTCGGGGAGTCCCCCCGCGCCAACCCGATCCCCGAGCAGGTCCTGGGGCCGCTGCGCGACTTCATGCGGGCGGTCGTCACCGAGGGGACGGCGGCCGGTGTCCCGATGCCGGGCGAGGTGCACGGCAAGACCGGGACCGCCGAGTACGCGGACGGGAACCCGCCGCCCACCCACGGCTGGTTCGTGGGCTACCGCGGTGATGTCGCCGTGGCGGCGGTCATCGAGGACGGTGGCTTCGGCGCCGAGTCGGCCGCGCCCGTGGTGTCCGCCTTCTTCACCGCCCTCGACGGCGGTCAGATCGCGGCCCCGCCGCCGGCCGGCTGACCTCGGCCGGGGTCGCCCGCGGCCGGCCGCCGGCCGCCGCCGTGTGGTCTGGCTCTCCGGGCTCGGCGGTCCGCTTGACGCGGTGGCGGATGTCGGGGATGGTTGACCGCGTGCTGCTTGGCATCCTCGTACGCTTGGAGCGCGTGTAGTCGGACCAGATTCGGTCTCCGACCACCCGCGCCGCCCCTCAGTGCCCTCGGCACGAGGGGCTTTTTCGTGTCCGGCCCCGTCAAGGAAGACGACAGATGACCAGAGAGACCAGACAGATCACCGGAGCGCAGTCGCTCGTCCACTCGCTTGAGGCGGTCGGGGCCGATGTGGTCTTCGGTATTCCGGGCGGGGCGATCCTGCCCGCCTATGATCCGCTGTTCGACTCCACCCGGGTCCGGCACGTGCTGGTCCGGCACGAGCAGGGTGCCGGGCACGCCGCCGAGGGGTATGCGCAGGCCACCGGCCGCGTCGGGGTCTGCATGGCGACGTCCGGGCCGGGCGCGACGAACCTCGTGACGCCGATCGCGGACGCCTACATGGACTCCGTGCCCATCGTCGCCATCACCGGCCAGGTGCCGAGCGCCGCGATCGGCACCGACGCGTTCCAGGAAGCCGACATCTGCGGCATCACGCTGCCGATCACCAAGCACAACTTCCTGGTCCAGTCCGCGGACGACATCCCGCGCACGATCGCCGAGGCCTTCCACATCGCCGCGACCGGCCGTCCCGGTCCGGTGCTGGTCGACCTGCCCAAGGACATCCTGCAGGGCCTGACCTCGGTGCTGCCGCACGAGGTCTGGCCGCCCACCCTGGAGCTGCCCGGGTACCGGCCGGTCACCCGGCCGCACGCCAAGCAGATCCGCGAGGCGGCGAAGCTGATCAGCACCGCCCGCCGACCCGTGCTCTACGTGGGCGGCGGGGTCCTCAAGGCGCGGGCCGCCGCCGAGCTGCGGGTGCTCGCCGAGCTCACCGGCATTCCGGTGGTCACCACGCTGATGGCCCGCGGTGCCTTCCCGGACTCGCACCCCCAGCACCTGGGCATGCCCGGCATGCACGGTTCGGTCGCCGCCGTCACGGCGATGCAGAAGTCCGACCTGCTGATCACGTTGGGGGCCAGGTTCGACGACCGGGTCACCGGGCGGCTGGCGTCCTTCGCGCCGAATGCCGCGATCATCCACGCGGACATCGACCCGGCCGAGATCGGCAAGAACCGGGTCGCGGACGTGCCGATCGTGGGCGACTGCCGGGAGGTGATCGCCGACCTGACCGCCGCGCTGCAGGCGGAGCCCCGGCCCGACCTCGCGGCCTGGTGGCACACCCTGGACCGCTGGCGGGACACCTACCCCGTGGGCTACAGCCAGCCGCCGGACGGCTCGGTCGCCCCGCAGCACGTCATCGAGCGCCTCGGCCGGATCGCCGGCCCGGAGGCGATCTTCGCCGCCGGGGTCGGCCAGCACCAGATGTGGGCGGCCCAGTTCATCTCCTACGAGCAGCCCTACACCTGGCTCAACTCCGGCGGCGCCGGGACGATGGGCTACGCGGTGCCGGCGGCGATGGGCGCGAAGGTCGGCCGACCGGACGCGACGGTGTGGGCGATCGACGGCGACGGCTGCTTCCAGATGACCAACCAGGAGCTCGCCACCTGTGCTCTGGAGGGCATTCCGATCAAGGTGGCGGTCATCAACAACGGTTCGCTGGGCATGGTGCGCCAGTGGCAGACGCTGTTCTACGACCAGCGTTACTCGAACACCGACCTGGGCACCCATCCCGCCTCGTCGCGCACCGGGGTGACCCGGGTGCCGGACTTCGTGCGGCTGGCGGAGGCCCTCGGCTGTGTCGGGCTGCGCTGTGAGTCGCCCGACGACATCGACGCGACCATCGAGAAGGCGATGAGCATNGACGACGCCCCGGTTGTGGTCGACTTCGTGGTCCACCCGGACGCCATGGTGTGGCCGATGGTGGCCGCGGGAGCCAGCAACGACGAGATCCAGTTCGCCCGCGACATGGCCCCCGACTTCGACTACTCCGGCGACGCGGAGGTCNACCTGTGACCCGGCACACCCTCTCGGTCCTCGTCGAGAACAAGCCCGGTGTCCTCGCCANGGTGTCCGGCCTGTTCTCCCGGCGCGGTTTCAACATCGAGTCGCTCGCCGTCGGCCCGACCGAGCATCCCGACGTCTCGCGGATGACCATCGTCGTCGCGGTGGAGGACCTGCCGCTGGAGCAGGTCACCAAGCAGCTCAACAAGCTGGTCAACGTGCTCAAGATCGTCGAGATGGACCCCGTGGTCTCGGTGCAGCGCGAGCTGATGCTCGTCAAGGTGCGCGCCGACCTCACGGTCCGCTCCNAGGTGCTGGAGACCGTGCAGCTCTTCCGCGCGAAGGTCGTGGACGTCGCCCAGGACGCGGTGACGATCGAGGCCACCGGCACCCGTGACAAGCTGGACGCGCTCATCCGCATGCTCGAGCCCTTCGGGATCCGCGAGCTGGTCCAGTCCGGCATGGTCGCGCTCGGCCGCGGCTCGCGGTCGATCACCGACCGCAGCCTGCGTGCCGTCGAGCGTTCGGCCTGACCCACCTCCGTTCCCGTCTTTCCGCCCGCAGTTCCCACCGGCAGTTCCCACTAGGAGATTCACCAACGATGGTCGAGATCTACTACGACGACGACGCGAACCTCGCGAACCTGGCCGACCGCAAGGTCGCCGTGATCGGCTTCGGCAGCCAGGGGCACGCGCACGCGCTGAACCTGCGCGACAGCGGGATCGACGTCCGCGTCGGCCNGCCCGAGACGAGCACCAGCCGGGCCAAGGCCGAGGAGCAGGGCCTGCGGGTGGTGACCCCGGCGGAGGCCTCCGCCGAGGCCGACATCATCATGATCCTCACCCCGGACACCACGCACCGGAAGATCTACGCCGAGTCGATCGCGCCGAACCTGGCCCCGGGCAAGGCACTCGCGTTCGGGCACGGCTTCAACATCCGCTACGGCCTCATCGAGCCGCCGGCCGGCGTCGATGTCTTCATGGTCGCGCCGAAGGGCCCGGGTCACCTGGTCCGTCGCGTGTTCACCGAGGGCAAGGGCGTTCCCGTACTCGTGGCCGTCGAGTCCGACGCGTCCGGCAAGGCGCTCGACATCGCGCTCGCCTACGCCAAGGGCATCGGTGGCACCCGGGCCGGCGCGCTGCGCACGACGTTCACCGAGGAGACCGAGACCGACCTCTTCGGCGAGCAGGCGGTGCTGTGCGGCGGCGCCAGCGCGCTGGTGCAGGCCGGCTTCGAGACGCTGGTCGAGGCCGGGTACACCCCCGAGGTCGCCTACTTCGAGTGCCTGCACGAGCTGAAGCTGATCGTCGACCTCATGTACGAGGGCGGCATCACCCAGATGCGGTACTCGATCTCCGACACCGCCGAGTACGGCGACGTCACCCGTGGCCCGCGGGTGGTCACCCCGGCGGTCAAGGCGGAGATGCGCAAGATCCTGGGCGAGATCCAGGACGGCACGTTCGCCCGCGAGTGGGTTGCCGAGGACGACGCGGGCCGCCCGAACTTCACCAAGCTGGTGGAGGAGGGCAAGCAGCACCCGATCGAGCAGGTCGGCGGCAAGCTGCGTCCGATGATGTCCTGGATCGCGAAGGGCTGAGGCCCGCCGGCCCGCCGGCCCCGGGTCGCCCGGGCCGGCCGGCCGCGGATCGCGCCGGGTCACCCAGGTGGCCCGGCGCTGTCGCACCCGGTGGTGGCGCCGCCCGCGGCGCCGGCGGCGGGTGCGGAGAGTGGCCACCGGCGGGCGCGGCGGCGGCGCGGTGAGAGCGGGCACACCGCCGCGGCGCCCGATCGTGCCGAGCGTCGTGGGTAGGCTGTAGCCGCACCGCACCGCCCACCTGATTCGACACCGTCGTCGTCCGCCCGGGCAGCGGCGCAGTACGGCACCCGCCGCTGCGTCCTCCTCACTGGTGGCCGGCGGCGAGCTGCGCTACTAGGAGCAGACCGTGCCCGTCGTACTCGTCGCCGAGGAGCTCTCACCGGCCGGGCTCGAGGTCCTTTCCGGGGACTTCGAGATCCGCCACGTGGACGGCGCCGACCGATCCGCGCTGTTGCCGGCGCTGGCGGACGTGGACGCGGTCCTCATCCGCTCGGCCACGAAGATCGACGCCGAGGCGCTCGCGGCGGCGCCGCGCCTCAAGGTGGTCGCCCGGGCCGGCATCGGGCTGGACAACGTCGACGTCCCAGCGGCCACCAGCCGGGGTGTCATGGTGGTGAACGCGCCGCAGTCGAACATCGTCAGTGCCGCCGAGCACGCCATCGCGCTGCTGCTCGCGGTCGCCCGCCGGGTTCCGGCGGCGCACGGGGCGCTCGTCAACGGCGAGTGGAAGCGGTCGAAGTACGTCGGCGTGGAGCTGACGGAGAAGACCGCGGGCGTGGTCGGCCTCGGCCGCATCGGCGTCCTGGTCGCGCAGCGCCTCGCCGCCTTCGGCATGAAGATCCTCGCCTACGACCCGTACGTCTCGGTGGCCCGTGCGTCGCAGCTCGGTGTGCAGCTCGTCGACCTCGACGAACTGCTCGCCGCCAGCGATGTGATCACGATCCACCTGCCGAAGACACCGGAGACGCTCGGGCTGATCGGCGCGGAGCAGCTGGCCCGGGTCAAGCCCGGAGTGATCATCGTGAACGCCGCGCGCGGCGGCCTCGTCGACGAGGCGGCGCTGGCCGAGGCGGTCCGTTCCGGCCGCGTCGGTGGGGTCGGCCTCGACGTGTACGCCAAGGAGCCGACCACCTCCTCGCCGCTGTTCGGCCTGGAGAACGTGGTCGTCACGCCGCACCTCGGCGCCTCCACGCAGGAGGCGCAGGACAAGGCGGGCCTCGCGGTGGCGAAGTCGGTGCGTCTCGCGCTCAGCGGCGAGTTCGTGCCGGACGCCGTCAACGTGCAGGCCGGTGGGATCGTCGCCGAGGACGTGCGGCCCGGCCTGCCGCTGGCGGAGAAGCTGGGGCAGCTCTTCTCCGGCCTCGCCGGGGGCGTCGCCGCGGCGATCACGGTCGAGGTCCGGGGTGAGATCGCCGTCCACGACGTCTCGGTGCTGCAGCTGGCGGTTCTCAAGGGTGTCTTCACCGACATCGTCTCCGAGCAGGTCACCTACGTGAACGCCCCGCTGATCGCCAAGGAGCGCGGGGTCGAGGTCGCGCTGGAGACCTCGGAGGACAGCCCGGACTACCGCAACCTCGTCACCGTGCGCGGGGCGCTGCCGGACGGCACCGCGGTCTCGGTCAGCGGAACCCTGGTCGGTTCGCGGCAGGTGGAGAAGATCACCGCGATCGACGGCTTCGAGGTGGACATCCGCCCCGAGGACCACCTGGCGTTCTTCCGCTACGAGGACCGTCCGGGCATTGTCGGGGCGGTGGGCGCGCTCCTCGGCGAGGCCCACATCAACATCGCCAACGCCCAGGTCAGCCGGCTGAGCGCCGGNGGCGACGCGCTCATGTCGCTCTCCCTGGACGACGCGGTGGCCCCCGACATCCTGACCGAGATCGCGAAGATCATCGGCGCGTCGTACGCGCGGGCGGTGAGCATCTCCGTCGGCTGATCCGCCGGACCCGGGCGAGGCCGTCCGCCGCGCCGAACCACCCCTTCTGGGGCGGGTCGGCGCGGGCCGGCGCGAGTCGGTCTGATGCGGGTGATCCTTGGGCGTATGCGGCGCCCGGCACGTCTGCCGGAGTTACCGTGACAGACATGGCGCCACGGCACCCGGATCCGTTCGAGGACGTGCGGCTCGACGAGCGTTTCGTGAGGTCAGCGCGGTTTCTGGAGCCCTCGGCCCGGGAGCGCACCGGCCAGCTCCCGGCGGCCCGCGGCGTGCGCTGCACCGTGGTGCCCGCGCCACGCGGCCTGCACGGGCTGGTCTACCGGCTCTTCGTAGCCCCGCCGCGCCCGGCGCCCCGTGCCCGGCGGCTGACCCGGGTGGTCGCGGTGTTGACGCTCGGCATCGGAATGATCAGCCTGACGTTCGTCGCCCTGCGGCACACCGCGCGCGGTGTGCCGGTGGCCGCGCAGCCACTCCCCGCGTCCGCGGTCAGCGCGCCGGGCGGCCCGGCCGGTTCGGTTACCTCGGCGAGTGCGGCGGGTGCGGCGCAGTCCGGCGGCTTCGCCCAGGCCACGGCGGGGCAGGCGGCCGGGTCGCCGTCGCTGGCGGTCGACCCCGCCGCGCGGGCTCCGCAGGGCGTCGACCTGTCACCGGGGCTGTTCGACGCGCTGCGTCCGGGGGACTGCCTGGCCTGGCCCGCCCAGCCCCCGACCCGGCTGGCTCCGGAGCCGGTGAACTGCGCGGAACGCCACCTCGACGAGGTCACCCAGATCGTCGATCTGGCCGCCAGGTTCGGCCTGTGGCCGGGGGCGGAGGTGCTCAGCACGGTCGCGGCCGAGGCCTGCGCCGACTCCCCGTGGGCCTATGCCCGGGTCCTCGACGTGGCTGGGCACGGCGTCGCCTCCGTCCGGCCGGATCGGGCCAGCTGGGAACGGGGTGTGCACGGCGTCGCCTGCACGGTGCGACCGACCGACCTGGTCCCGCGCGCGGGGCGGTTCGTGGTCCCGCCGGCCGTCCGGAGCTGACCGCCGACCCCCGCCCGACCCCCGCCTGACCCCGCCGCCCGACCTCGGCGGCCGCCAGACCGGATCGGGTAGGCTGTTGCTGCGATGCGTGCGCTTCTCCTTCTTAGGTGCCGCGGCGGGGCCTGATCCGGACTCACTGAGATCCGGAATGTGGCTGGCTTCCCCGCCGCGGAGTTCTCGTGCGTCAGCACCGGTACCCGCCCTGTGCGGGAGCGGCACGCTTATCCGAGGAAGCAGGAGCAAGTGATCACACCGCAGCAACCGTCTGGCATGCCCATCGAGAAGTACCGCCCCTTTCCGGCGGTCGCGCTGCCGGACCGTACCTGGCCGAACGCCACGATCACCCAGGCCCCGCGCTGGTGCAGCGTGGACCTGCGGGACGGCAACCAGGCGCTGATCGACCCGATGACCCCGTCCCGCAAGCTGCAGCTGTTCGAGCTGTTGGTCGCCATGGGGTACAAGGAGATCGAGGTCGGCTTCCCCGCGGCCAGCCAGACGGACTTCGACTTCGTCCGCCAGCTGATCGAGGGCGACCGGATCCCCGACGACGTGACGATCCAGGTGCTGGTCCAGGCGCGTGAGGAACTGATCGAGCGCACCGCCGCGTCACTGGTCGGGTCCGACCGTGCCCTGATCCACCTGTACAACTCGACCTCCACGCTGCAGCGGCGGGTCGTGTTCGGGCTCGACCGGGCCGGGATCACCGACATCGCGGTGCAGGGTGCGCGCTGGTGTGCGCAGTACGCCGAGAAGCTGCTGGACGGCACCGATGTCCGCTGGCAGTACAGCCCCGAGTCGTTCACCGGTACCGAGCTCGACTACGCGGTGGAGATCTGCGAGGCGGTGATGGACGTCTGGGAGCCCACGCCGCAGAATCCGGTCGTTCTGAACCTGCCCGCCACCGTCGAGATGTCGACGCCGAACGTCTACGCCGACCAGATCGAGTGGGTGAGCCGGAACCTGACCCGGCGCGACGCCGTCGTGCTGTCGCTGCACCCGCACAACGACCGGGGCTGTGCGGTCGCCGCGGCCGAGCTGGGCGTCATGGCCGGCGCCGACCGGGTGGAGGGCTGCCTGTTCGGCAACGGCGAGCGCACCGGAAACGTCTGCCTGGTGACCCTGGGAATGAACCTGTTCTCCCAGGGCATCGACCCGCAGATCGACTTCTCCGACATCGACGGCGTCCGCCGCACGGTCGAGTACTGCAACCAGCTGCCGGTCCACCCGCGGCACCCCTATGGCGGTGACCTCGTCTACACGGCCTTCTCCGGCTCCCACCAGGACGCCATCAAGAAGGGCTTCGAGGCGATGGAGCGCACCGGCCAGACGCTGTGGGAGGTGCCCTACCTGCCGATCGACCCGAAGGACGTCGGCCGCAGCTACGAGGCCGTCATCAGGGTCAACAGCCAGTCGGGGAAGGGGGGCGTGGCCTACCTGATGAAGTCGGAGTACGCCCTGGACCTGCCGCGACGGCTGCAGATCGAGTTCTCCGGCGTGGTGCAGCGGCACACCGACGAATCCGGCGGCGAGGTGACCGCCGAGCAGCTCTGGGAGATCTTCACCCGCGAGTACCGGCCGGAGGGCGGGGACCCGGCCGCACCGCTGGAGCTGCTCGGCTCGCGGACGACGGCGGCGAGCGGGGAGCGGGACGAGGTGACGGTCTCGGTTCGGCTGCGCGGCGAGGAGACGGTCATCACGGGCAGCGGCAACGGCCCGATCGACGCCTTCGTGGCGGCGCTGTCCGCACGCGGGATCCCGGTACGCGTGCTGGACTACAACGAGCATGCGCTGGGCTCGGGGGCGGACGCGCGGGCCGCGGCCTACCTCGAGGTCGCCGTCGGTGACCTGGTGCTCTGGGGGGTCGGCATCGATCCGAACATCGTCACCGCGTCGATGCGCGCGGTGGTCAGCGCGGTCAACCGGGCGGCGCTCCGCACCGGCTGACCCGCCCGCGCGGGGCGGGGCCCGCGGATCACCGTCCGCGGGCCCGGCGCGATCGCTCGGCTCGGGCCGGGCGCGATCGCTCGGCTCGGGCCCGGCGTGGTCGGGTCGGCGCGCGGCTCAGGCCTGGCGCGCGGCGGGCGTCACGTCGCGGATCCCGCGCCGGACCTGCTCGACCAGCTCGGCGGGAACCTCGGTGATCCCGTGTTCGACCAGGGCGTGTCTGGCGGCGGCGGCGAGCATCTCCTCCTCGCTGACCGCGACCAGCCGGGTCTCGCAGTCGTGGATGATCGCCCCGCAGTAGAACTCCTTCATGACCGGGGGGCGGGCCACGGCTATCTCATGGACCCGCGCCGCGGCCGCACTGTCGGGCCGCTGCCCGATGAGGGCCTGCGCGGTCCAGTACCGGTTCCGTCTCATACCGCCGAGAGCTCCGCGAGTCGCAGCATCAGCCGCTCCATCCGTACCAGACCGAGGGGTCGCCCCATTTCGGTCACGATTATCACCGGGTCGAACCGGCTTCCCTTGGGGCGGGTCATGGCTCGCCGGGCCACCTCGGTGACGGGCTCGTCCGGCAGCGCGAACAGCGAGGTGGGGATCCGGCGGGCGGCCTGCCCACCGGCCCCGTCGGCGAGCCGCAGCGCGACCGGCCGGCACCGGTTGCTGACGATGATGGTCATCCCGCCACCGGCGTCGTGGTCAGCGGTGGGTTCCGCTCCGCCGAGCTGAGGGCTGTCGGGGTCCCCGCCGCTCCGCGGCGCGCCGGACAGCGATGGCCCGCAGGGCGGGCAGGCGAGGTCGTGGGCGCAGCTGCGGTAGTCGCTGGTGGCGATGCTGGCGGGTTCCATGAGGCTCACGATGTGCGCGGACCGGATGGCGCGCGCGGAGATTAGCCGGATGCGCCGGGCCACCGCCGGGTCCAGGGACTGCCAGCGTGCCGACGGGCGTCCGAGCAGGTAGCCCTGCCCCAGCGGAACACCCAGTGTGACGAGCATGGTGAGTTCCTCGACGCGCTCGACACCCTCGGCGATGACCCATCCGTTGAGGCGGCTCGCGAACCCGCCGACCAGCTCGGTGAGTGCGATCTTCNCCTGGTCGTCATCGATGTTGGCGACCAGGGACCGGTCCAGTTTCACGAAATCAGGCCGGATGTGGGTGAGCTGACGCAGTCCCGCATAGCCCGAACCGACATCGTCCATCGNGACGAACGCGCCCCTGTTCCGGAGCTCCTGCGACATCGCCGTCAGGGTGGGGGAGTAGTCGAACGCGACTGCCTCGTTGAGTTCGAGAACAAGCCGGGAAAGATCGGCCCCGCGCCAGACGGCCGCCACCTCGGGGCTGGAAAGGAGATGCGGGAAGACGTTGACGGCGAGAAAGCAGCGGTCCGGCAGGTGGTCCCGGGCGGCGATCGCCAGGCGAAGCACCCGCGCCTCGATCTCGGCCGCCCGCCCGCGCCGGTCGGCCTCGGCGAAGACGAGGTCGGGGGCATTGCGCGGATCATCACCGAAGCGGGCCAGGGCCTCGTAGCCGGCCGTGACGCCGCGCCGGAGGTCGACAATCGGCTGGAAGACAAGGCTTGGCAGGTCGGGGTCGGCGAGGATGCCGTCGATGTCCGGGCCGGTGGCCGGCTGTGGTCTCGGCGTGGGTGGGCCGGCCGTCGTGGCCGGATCGGTGTCCCCTCGGCCGGCGGACCCGCGGGCCCCGGACGGGTCGGTGCCCATGGGACCACTGATCAGGCGCTGAGCAACCATGCGCCGTGCACCCCCTCATATCACCGCACGCCGCCTCAGCGATGTTGTGTTTTTCTACCACTTTGACGGTGGGGTGGGCATGCCGTCGCCGCGGAGTTGTGGTGGTGTGCGAGGGCGTGGTCCGAGCTTTGTCCACGGCGAATTTTCCGCGGCCGACGTGATTGTGTTCCGGTTGATGTCCTGTCGCTTTATGCGGTTCTTCTGGCCGGCCGCGGCGCCGAGCGCCGTGGATACCGGGCACTCATTTAAACGAAACGCACGCTTCGCGGCCGCTGCCACGCCAGTGGTCCGTGCGGTGGTCCGCGCCGGTGATCCGGGTATGTGACCCGGTGGCCCGCGGCCTGGGTCGACGGACGGACGCACCCGAAGACGTGTCCACTCGTGTCTTACAGAGGGTGACCATCGGGTCGGTCGCGCCGGGGCGGCGCACGGACGCCGGCTAAAGTCGGGCCTCATGAGGCTTGCGGTCATAGGTGGGGACGGGATCGGTCCGGAAGTGGTGGCCGAGGGGCTGCGCGTGCTGCGCGCGGTGTACCCCAAGGTCGAGACGACCGAGTACCAGCTGGGCGCCCGGCTCTGGCACTCCACCGGGGAGACGCTGCCGGACAGCGTCCTGGCGGAGCTGCGTGGCCAGGACGCCATCCTGCTCGGGGCGGTCGGGGATCCCGGGGTGCCCAGCGGCGTCCTCGAGCGCGGGTTGCTGCTGCGCCTGCGGTTCGAGCTCGACCACCACGTGAACCTGCGGCCGGTGCGGCTCTACCCGGGCGTGACCACACCGCTCGCCGGTACCCCCGACATCGACATGGTGGTGGTCCGGGAGGGGACGGAGGGGCCGTACGCGGGCGCCGGCGGCACGCTCCGCCGTGGCACGCCGCACGAGGTGGCGACCGAGGAGAGCCTGAACACGCGTTTCGGGGTCGAGCGGGTCGTCCGGGACGCCTTCGCTCGGGCCAGCCGTCGCCCCCGGGCGCATCTGACTCTGGTGCACAAGACCAACGTCCTCACCAAGGCCGGCGACCTCTGGGCCCGCACGGTGGCCGAGGTCGGCGCCGAGTTCCCCGGGATCACGGTCGACTACCAGCACGTCGACGCGGCGTCGATGTTCTTCGTGACCGATCCGGGGCGGTTCGACGTGGTGGTCACCGACAACATGTTCGGTGACATCCTGACCGACATCGGGGCGGCCATCACCGGCGGCATCGGGCTGGCCGCGAGCGGGAACCTCGACCCGTCGGGCGCGAACCCGAGCATGTTCGAGCCGGTGCACGGCAGCGCTCCGGACATCGCGGGCAAGGGGCTCGCGGACCCGACCGCGACGGTGGCCTCGGTCGCGATGCTGCTTGAGCACCTGGGGCACACCGCGGAGGCGGCCCGGGTGGAGGCGGCGGTCGCCGCGTCGCTGGCGGCGCGGGCCGCGGCCGGCGGTGAGCGGCGTTCCACCCGTGAGATCGGCGACGACCTGGCGGCGCGGGCCGCCGGCTGAGGGCGGGCGGCCGCCGGCCGGGCGAGGGCGGCGGTCGGCTCGGCGCCGGTCGCCGGTCCGCCCGGCGAGGTCACGGGCCGACCGCGGCCGTCCGATGGTCGTTTTCCGTTCGGTCGTCCGGGGGCTATTCTCGGATGCAGCCGTAGATCCGGTACGACGGCAGCCGACAGGGCCCGACCACGGCGACGATCGGCAGTTTCGTCATCTCTGACTGTTCGTCACAGTGTTCGTCCGCGCCCGTGTGCGCCCCGGCGTAAACCCGTACTGGAGTTGTCATGCCCATCACGCCCACCTCGAAGATCTGGATGAGCGGCGAGTTCGTCGACTGGGACGACGCCCGCATCCACGTGCTCAACCCGACGCTCCACTACGGCTGGGGTGTGTTCGAGGGAATCCGCGCCTACGCCACCTCGTCCGGCAGCGCGGTGTTCCGGCTCACCGATCACATCGCGCGTCTTTACCGGAGCGCGAAGATCTACCTGATGGAGCCGACCTTCTCGCAGGAAGAGATCATCCAGGCGACGAAGGACACCATCATCGCCAACGGTGTCGAGTCCTGCTACATCCGTCCGCTGGTGTACCTGGGCTACGGAGAGATGGGCCTGAACCCGCTGCCGTCGTCGGTCGAGGTGATGATCGCGGTCTGGCCCTGGGGTTCCTACCTGGGCGAGGACGCCGAGCGCAACGGTGCCCGCGCGACCATCTCGACCTGGCGCCGCAACGACGCGAACATCATTCCGCCGGCGGCGAAGGCGTCCGGGCAGTACCTCAACTCGTCACTGGCCAAGGTGGCCGCCATCAAGGCGGGCTACGACGAGGCGATCATGACCAGCCCGAACGGCCACATCGCGGACGGTTCGGGGGAGAACGTCTTCATCGTCTCCGGGCGGCGGGTCATCACTCCGCCGCTGAGTGACGGTCCGCTGGGCGGCATCACCCGGGCGTCGGTGATGCAGATCGCGGCTGATCAGGGGTACGAGGTGCTGGAGCAGCACATCGTGCGGACCGACCTCTACCTCGCGGACGAAGCGTTCTTCACCGGCACCGCGGCCGAGATCGTCCCGATCGCCGAGGTGGACGACCGCCGGGTGGGCGCCGGGCGCCCCGGCCCGGTGACCAAGGAGATCCTCGAGATCTTCCACCAGGCGACCCGCGGTGAGCTCGACCGTTACAAGGACTGGAACGAGTTCGTCGGCTGAGTGCCGCCCGAAAGGTCGGTGCACGGCCGGTGCCCATGGCGCCTGCCCGGGTGGGTCGTACCCGGGCAGGCGCCATGCGGCGTTCCAGGGGGCGTCCGCCATGGGGTTCGGCTGCGCCGCGTGGGCGTTATCCGCCGTTTCTGACGGGTCTGCTCTCTCCGGGGCCGCTGCCGGCGGGCGTCGTTCGTAGCTCAGGTGGCGTGTGCTCTGGCCAATTCGACCTTGGCCGCCTACCGTCTCCTGTAGTCGATTCACGATTGCACAAGCGTCAGGAGCCGGTTCAGGAGGACGTCATGCGGGTTTCGGACGGAATGAGCGCTCTGGTCCTCGTGATCGGGCCGAACCACACGCTGCGCCAGGCGGCCACGCTGATGGCGGCCCGCCATGTCGGCGCCGCGGTCGTGCTCGACAGCGAGGCCCAGGGCTTCGGAATCCTGACCGAGCGGGACGTCCTGCGCTCGGTCGCCGCCGGTCAGAACCCGGAGACCGAGCTCGTCGGGGATCACCTCACCCGGGACGTCGTGGTGGCCGGCCCCGACTGGTCGTTGGACGAGGCCGCCGCGACCATGCTGCGCGGCGGGTTCCGGCATCTGGTGGTGACCACGGGCACCGAGGTCGAGGGGGTGCTCTCGATGCGCGATGTGGTCCGCTGCTGGAGCACCCAGCGGGTCGCGGTCTGACGGGTGCATGTCACCGCAAGTGGTCGCCCTGTAACGGTGCGGCCATGATGATGCCGACTCGGGGATCTGTGACGCATCACCCGGCCCAGCAACGCTACGTTCACGGCATGCACGACACTGAGGCGGTCTCCCTGCTGCGGGCGACCACGCTGCTGAAGGAACTCGACGAGGAGGACCTGCTCCGGCTGGCCAGCCGGTCCGTGACCAGGCGGTTCCGCCGTGGTCAGGTGGTCTTCACCGAAGGCGAGCCCGCCGACACACTGCTGGTGGTCGCCTCCGGTCGGCTGAAGGTCCTCACCAAGGCGGACGACGGGCGTGACCACGTCCTGAACATCGCCGGCCCGAAGGAGACCCTGGGCGAGCTCAACATCGTCGAGGCCGGGACGAGGTCGGCGAGCGTCGAGGCCCTGGAGCCGAGCACGGCGCTGGTGCTGGAACGCAACGCCGTGTGGGAACTGGTGCGGGAGCGCCCGGCTGTCGCCGAGCAGCTCATCCGCGCGCTGGTCGCACATGTTCGCCGGCTCACCGTGGCGAACGCCGACCTGGTGTTCCTCGATCTGCCGCGCCGGGTCGCCAAACTGCTGCTGATGCGGATGCGCGAGGCCGGGCGGCCCGTCATCGAGCTGGGGCTGACCCAGACCGAGATCGCGTCCCTGCTGGGCGGGTCGCGCCAGTCCGTCAACCAGGCCCTGCGCGAGTTCGAGCGGCGGGCGTGGATCCTGTCCGAGGGGCAGACGATCACGATCCTGCAGGTCGACCGGCTGCGGCGTTTCGCCGGGGACTGAGCCCGGGCCGCGGACGCGCGGCTGCTGACCGCCGCTGGCTGCTGGCCGCCGGCAGCCTCCGTCGCGGGGGTGCGTAGCGTGGGTGGTGGGTACGGGTCGCGCCGGTGCGGCCGGGGCCGCGGGTCGGTCCTGGCCGGCCCGGGGGTCACCGAGTCGATGTGATCATGGTCGGGGCGTGCGGGAGCCCAGGTCAGCGAACTAATGGCGCTCGCCACACTTGCTATGTGTCCGGCATGTTGCGGCATAGGGTGGGTGGCTGGCGGCGAACCCGTCCCCGTCGCGCGTTCCGGTCACTGACCAGGGAGACCGGGCGCGTGGCGGCCAGACACGGTTCCAGCGAGAGGTCCAGCTGTGCCCCACGACACCCCCACCACGACGCCTCCGTTCGACCGCGAGTCGCTGCACATCTACGACACGACCCTGCGGGACGGCACCCAGCAGGAGGGGCTGTCGCTGTCGGTGGCCGACAAGCTGGTGGTCGCTCGGCACCTCGACGAGCTGGGCGTCGGCT
>NZ_LRTK01000099.1 GCF_001636565.1 Frankia sp. EI5c | reverse complement strand
CATCTCTCGCACAGCACCAGACTCCAGGAGCCTTTGATCTACATCAGACACCTCTCATCTGTTCGTGGCACACAGGTCTTCAGTCGCCGCACGGCGACACCCGCGCCGCCACCCGAAACGCTGACCGGCACCGTCAGATCACCACCGCACCCGCCCGACCTCCTACGCCAAGCACCCACCCGCCCCCCAGGAGGACATCGGCCGCCGAGTGGAGGACGTCAGCCGCCGACCGGGGCTCTGTCCTTCTCCCGGGTCTTCCGGCGGCCGCGGATCCACCGCTGGCGCCAGGAAGGCGCTCCACGCGCCTGACCACCCTCGGCAGGGCCGGTGGTCCGCTCCCGGTTGATCACCCGGCCGGGCACCGCGCTCTCCTCGGCCCGGGAGGCCTGCCCGTCACCGGCTTCGGCCCCGGGCCGGGCAGCAGCGACGTTGGCGTCGGCGGCGTCGTCGGCGGCAGAGACAGCGGCAGCGGCAGCGGACGCCGTGCCGGACGGATGGACATCCGAGGACTGCGGCGCCGTGACCGCCCACGCGGCGACGAACAGCATCCACCGCATCATGATGTTGATCCAGATCAGCAGCCCGACGATGACGGCGAACGTCCCGTACACCGGGTTCGACGTCGTCTGGCCGACCAGCCAGGTACCGAGGATCTTCAGCAGTTCCACGCCGAGCGCGCCCAGCAGGGACGCGCGGACCACACGCTCCCGGTTCGTCCGCTCGGGCAGTTGCCAGAAGATGAAGACGAACACGGCCATGTCGATGGCGAGCGCGACGGCCAGGGCCAGCAGCCCGGTGACCCACGCCGCGGCGGTGTTTCCCTCCAGCCCGATCCAGCGCAGGAACGTGCCCGTCGCCGACGTGGCGAGGCTGGTGACGACCAGCGACAGCAGCAGCGTCAGCCCGAGGCCGGCGAGGATGCCGACGTCCCGTACCCGCCGCATCACGAAGTTGCCTGCTTCCAGGCTCTGGTGCCAGATGATGCGGATGCTGTCCCGCAGCGCCGAGACCCAGGCGAGACCGGCGAGCAGCAGACCGGCGAGACCGATCAGGCCCGCGCCGACCTTCGCCCGCCCGATGCTGGTGACGTCCAGCTTGTCCGCGAGGCCGGGCAGGTAGTCGTTGATCTGTTCGGTGATCTTCGCCTGGGCGTCCGGGTAGGCGTCGACGACGAAACCGGTGATCGAGAACACCAGGGCCATGATCGGAAAGAAGGAGAGGAAGGCGAAGTAGGTGGTCGACGCGGCGCACCGGTCACCGCCGTCCCCCGTGTAGCGGCCGTAGGCGCGCAGAGTGTGATCTATGAACGGGGCCCGGCGGCGCACCCCGTCAACAGCCCCACCCACGGACTTCACCGCAGCTCGTCGTCCTGCCACCTCGTCCTGCCACCCCCGCCTGCAAACGGAAAATGGCGCAGCTGGCGCCAAGCGCAGTCATCGCCGCGTTCATAGAGCTCGAAACCTGTCACCTCGAACTGCGCCCGGTATTCGGCCAGCAGGTCGAAGGCGCGGTCCAGCGCGGCCTCGTCGAGTTCGTGCGCGACCGTGACATGTGGGTGGTAGGAGAAGCGGGTCGGACGGTCCAGCGGACCGGAGCGCACAGCCTTCTCCAACAGCTCGCAGCAGGATGTTCCCATCGCAAGCGTCACGAACACCACCGGAGACAACGGCCGGAAGGTTCCCGACCCGCGCAGGTGGATCACGAAGGCCTCATGCCCCGCGGCGACCTCGGCCAGATGCTCCTCGATCAGCGGCAGCTCGGAGCTCGCGACCTCCGTCGGGCCGAGCAGGGTGACATGGGGCACGATGAGCGCCGCGTTGGGGTCACCGAGCCGCCGGCGCCAGTCCCGGAGCTCGGTCCGGAACGGCTCCGGGATCCCGATCGCCACGCCGATGGAGCGCACAGAGTCCTTCACCTTGCGCCACTCCGGCCCGCCCGCGCGGCGGGTGACCAGGAGTTGCGGGACAAGCTCTGCCGACCAACCATGGCGCCATCATGGCCCAAGAGACCACTGTGTCTCCCGGGGACCAGAGATGACCTCGTCCCACTGGCGCATGCGACGCCGGCCGCACCAGGTCAGCTCGCCGACCGTGTTCGGGGCATGACTGTTCGGCCCGCCTGGCCGGGTGGATCAGGCCACCGAATCCGGGGCGGACGCAAGCTCGGCGAGGACATCCGCGGACAGCGCCGGCCAGGCGGTGGCGGCCCACTCGCCGAAGTCCCGGTCCGTCAGCGCCACGCAGGCCGCGGAGGCCGCCGGATCGACCCAGAGGAACGTCCCGGACCGGCCGAAGTGGCCGAAGGTCGCCGGGCTGTTGGTCTCGGCCGTCCAGTGCCGGCGCTTCTGCCCGCGGATCTCGAACCCCAGGCCCCAGTCGTTCGGGTCCTGCATGCCGAAGCCGGGGAGGATTCCCACCAGACCGGGGAAGGCCACCGACGTCGCCGTGGTGAAGGTCGCCGCGGAAAGCAGGGTCGGCGCCAGCAGTTCGGCCGCGAACGCGGCCACGTCTGCCAGCGTCGCCGTGACGCCGGCCGCCGGTGAACCGTCCAGGACCGCGTTCTTCATCCCCAGCGGCTCGAACACCGCCTCGGTGAGGTAAGTGGCGAACGGGATGCCGGTCACCCGCTCCAGATGCTGCCCGAGCTCGTCGAATCCGGCGTTCGAGTAGATCCGGCGGGTCCCCGGCCGGGCGATCACACGGTTGCTGGCGAACGCCAGGCCGGAGGCGTGCGCGAGCAGGTGCGCGATGGTCGACGCCTCCGGCCCGGCCGGTTCGTCGAGCGCGACGGCGCCCTCCTCGACCGCGACGAGAATCGCGTAGGCGGCCATCGTCTTGGATACCGAGGCGAGCCGGAACGGTAGTTCCGCGTCGCCGCTGACACCGACCTGGGTGACCACCTCGCCGTCGCGCCGCAGCACGACAGCGGAAGCTGCTCCCACCGGCCACTGGTCCAACTGCCGCAGCGCGTCCATGTCCGGAACTCTACGAACTGACGCGTCGCGGGGGCTGCCACACTGGCAGGCGTGCCCGTCCCTGCCTCCCGTCCCAGCCCGGCCTCGCAGGCCGGTCCTCGTGCCACCTCCGGCGCTCTGGACAGCGAACAGCCCCTGGACCTGCTCGTCGTCGGCGGCGGCCCGGCTGGCAGCGCGGCGGCGCTGCGCGCGCTGCAGCTGCGCCCAGAGGCGCGGGTCCTGATCGTCGACGCGGCGGACTTTCCCCGCGACAAGACCTGCGGCGACGGCATCGCCCCCCACGGGCTGGACGTCCTGCGCGCGCTCGGCGTCACCGACGTGACCCGCGGGTACCGCCCGGTGGACCGCATGCGGCTGCGCACCCCGGGTGGCGCCGAGGTCGCGACCCCGTCCGAACGAGCCACCCATGTGATCCCCCGGGAGGTCTTCGACGCCCGGCTCGTGGCCGCCGCCCGCGCGCGGGGCGCCCAGTTCGCGCGGCGGCGGGTGCGGTCACTGGACGTCGTCCCGGCCCCGGGCGGGGGCGGGGAACCGATCGTGGCCGTCGACGGCGGCGCGCTGCACGCCCGCGTGGTACTCGGAGCGGACGGCGCGAACTCGACGGTGCGCCGGGCACTCGGCATCCCGCCGAACCCGCCCGAGGGGCTCGCCATCGCCGTGCGGGCCTACGCGGACGCGCCGAAGGACGGCGGCCCACCCGAACAGTTCATCCACATGACGGACGAGGGCTGGCCGGCCTACGCCTGGTCGTTCCCGATCGGTGACGGCCGGGCCAACATCGGGTACGGCCTGCTCCGCTCGCGGCTGCGCGACAGCGACGGCACCCCGAAGGCCGTCCTGCACGGGACGTTGGCGCGCATGCTGCCGGACACACCCGCGTATGCGGGCACGCTGCGGGCGCACCACCTGCCGCTGTCCACCCACCGCCCCCGGCTGCCAGACGGCCCGGTGCTGCTCGCCGGTGACGCGGCCTCCCTCATCAACCCGCTGACCGGGGAGGGGATCTACTACGCACTGCTGTCCGGATCGCTCGCCGGGCAGGCCGCGATCACCGACCCGGGGCCGGCGGCGGGCCGGGTGTACCGGCGGGCGCTGGGCCGCGAACTCGGCCGGCACCTGCGCCACACCACCCTGCTGGCCAACCTTGCCGGCCGGCACCGCCCGCTGATGGACGCGGCGGTGCGCTCGGCCAGCCGGCGGACCGAGCTCTACGACAGCCTCGTCGAGCTCGGGCTCGGCCGGGGAACGATTCCCGCCGGGTCGTTGGCGCGGCTCGCCGCGCGGCGTGCGCTGCGCGGCCTGCGCTGACGGCCGCCGCGGGGCCGCGGGGCCGCTGACGGCCACCGCGTGAACGTCGGCCCACAGGCCGGCGAGGTCTGTGGGCCGACGTCTGTGGGCCGACGGGGTGGTGCCAGCTGCTACAGGCTGGCGACGTCCGCCTGCTTGGCGCGCACGGCCTCCGCGGCCGTCTTCAGCGCCGCCAGCTCGCCGTCGGTGAGGCCGAGCTCGACGACCTTCTTCACGCCACCGGCACCGACCTGGGCCGGAACACCGAGGTAGACGTCGGAGATGCCGAACTCACCCTGCACCCAGGCGCAGACCGGCATCACGGTGCCGGAGTCCTCGGCGATGGCCTTGACCATGCGGGCCGCGGCCGCCGACGGAGCGTAGTAGGCCGACCCGGTCTTCAGCAGGGCGACGACCTCCGCACCACCGTTGCGGGTGCGGTCGACCAGCTCCTCGATCTTCGCGGCGGGAAGCAGCTCGCTCAGCGGCTTGCCGTCCACGGTGCACTGCGAGGGCACCGGGACCATCGTGTCGCCGTGCGAACCCAGCGTCAGGGTCTTCACCGAGCCGACCGGGACGCTCAGCGTCTCCGCCACGAAGTTGGTGAAACGGGCGGTGTCGAGCATGCCGGCCTGGCCGATCACCCGCGAGCGCGGGAAGCCCAGCACGTTGGCGGCCAGCGCGGTCATCTCGTCGAGCGGGTTGGAGACCACGACGACGACCGCGTCCGGCGACGTCTTGGCGATGTTCTCCGACACCTGACGGACGATCTTCGCGTTGACCTCGATGAGGTCCATGCGGCTCATCCCGGGCTTGCGGGGCAGGCCGGCCGTGATGACGACGACATCGGAACCCGCGGTCTCCTCGTACCCGTTGGTCCCGACGACCTTGGTCTCGAAGCCCTCGATCGGCCGGGACTGGTTCAGGTCGAGCGCCTGGCCCTGCGGCTTGCCCTCGACGATGTCCGTCAGCACGACCGTGTCGAAGATGTTGTACTCAGCCAGTCGCTGCGCGGTCGTCGAACCGTAGAAACCGGCTCCTACGACAGTGACTTTTCCCGGCATTGGACTGATCAGCTCCCCAATATCGCGATGATCGCCTCAGCGATCTCGGCGGTGCCCACAGCGGGGTCGGTACGCGTCGGCGCGAAGGTCGCAGGTGACCGACCTGCCCTGGCTCTGATCGCCTCGGTGGCGGGTTCGCCGTTCCCACCGGGGAGGGTCGGTCAGCTCGGGCCCGGTGCCGCCGGCGAGTATCAGGGCTACCTGACGGTTCGCCATAGGCGCGGCTCGCCCCGCTCATCTGTGCACGGTTGTCCGATGACCTGCCGAGGCTATCGCGCGAGTCGGACGCACGGCAGTGGACGGCGACGCGCGCCACGTCGACGGTGCGCGCGGCCCACCGTGTGGTCAGCGGTGCCCACTTCTGGTAACCGGCCCAGAGCGTGACCTCAACTGCCACTTTCCGTGGCCGGCGCCGGTCACCCACCGATATGGGGTACCGCCAGGGTGAGCACGATCACGGCCCCTCCCAGCACGACGAGGGTGACAGTGTCGAAAAGGCGCCCACGGACGGCCAGCATCCCGACTTTCCGGGTGGGAAGGCACAGACGGAGCGCACCAGCCACCAGAAGCACGCCACCGACAGTCAGCAGACCCCGCCGCCAGTAGTCCTGCGAGACGAGGAGCAGGCCGAAGCCCACCCCGCCGAGGACGCCCACGAACAGCATCCGCCCGAACCGCCCGCCGGACGACGGCCCGGGACCGGGAGTACGGCCCCGCCGGGCCGCTGGGGCGGCTGGGGCCGTCGGGGTCGCTGGGGCGGCTGGGGCCGTCGGGGTCGCCGGTCCGGCAGCTCCCGGACCCACCGGCGGCTCGGACCACGGCGGGAACCCGGGCGCCGGCCCAGCCGGCCCAGCCGGGCTGCCGTCTGACCTGCGACTACCTGCCGGACGGCCGGTCCATGGCCCGGAGCCCTGTGGCCGCCCGACCGAAGGCCGGTCGCCCCATGGCTGCGGGTCCGGCGATCGCGCGTCGGAGGTCCGCCCGACCGCTCCCCCGCGATCGGATGATCGACCGTCCCGGGGCATGGAACGCGCCCGCGGCCGGTCCGCTCCGCCCGGGGTGCTCCGTCCCCCGCGGGGCGGGTCACCTTGCGGAGGCCCCCCGGGGCGTGCGCTCCCAGGACTGGCCGAGCCGGGATGGGCCACGCCGGAATGGAGGGCCGCCGAGGCGGTCCAGGCGGAACCGTGGGGCCTTCCGTCGGAGGCCCGCTGCCCGGACCGATCCCATGCGCCCGGGACGCTGTCGGTCACCTGCTCCCGCCTCCTCAGGCCCGCGCCCGCGCGACGACGCCGCACAGCGGTCTCGGAACGCACCCGGCCAGGACACCGCAGATCCGAGCCAGGCGCTCTCCGGACCACACAGTAGGCGCAGCCCGCACCCGCCGAACAGGGAGGCGCCCTCCGCGGCAGCCAGCACCCGCGCCCCCCGGGCTCCGCCGCGTACCCGCCCCGACAGGTTGCCGAGCGACGCGCGGCCGAGCCGCCGAGAAGCCGAACAGTCGGCGGCGAACCGCCGGGGCCGCCCGGCCCGCGGCACGATGCGATGGCTCCGGCGTGGTCACCCGTTCAGGTAACTCCGCCCGCGCGAGGCTCACCGCCATCACAACGGAAACACACCTCGCGAATCCACCCGTGATCGCCACCGAGAAGCTGAACCACCTGCCACAGCGGCGTTCTCCCGAGCCTGACGTGGATCCTAAGCCCTACANACACCAATGGGCTACCCTACAGAGGATCGTCTCATCCCATGTCCACACCAACGACATAGACCCCCCGAGTGCACACGTCGTGCGCGACTAGGGGAGACTGCCGCCGCGGTCCCCAAATGGTAGGGAGTTCGACGTGGCAGACGATTCGCCGCACAGCAAGAAGCTTCAGGAACTGATGTTTCGGGCGTGGGAGACGTTCGGCGACGCGCGCCATCTCGACAGCGATGACCGGGTCTTCGTGCAGGCGCTCGCGCGCCAGACCGCGGACCGCATCTCCGTCCTCTACGGGGCGAGCTGGCGAGAGGCGCTCGACTGGGTGGCGCAGCGGTACGTGCCGACCGCTGACCTGCCGGGCGGGGTGGCCGCGACCACCCCGACCAGCGCGTCCTCGAACGGCAGCCCGACCGTGACCCGGCGCGGAACAGCGGCGGCCGAGGTGGGTTCCACCTCCTGACCGCCGCCCGGGCCGCCTTCGGCCCGGGCGGGGCGGAGTTGCCGCGGGCGGTCCCCGCTCGGGAGTCGCCTCCCGAACGGCCCGGTCGCGCGGCGCCGCCGCCGCGCCGGAACGGCGGGTGGCCCGCGGGCGGGTGGACGGCGACCTGTACCGGTTCACCCGCCGCGGGTGTCACCCTCCGCGAAGTCGCGGAGGGCATCTGGCCAGGTCGACGACGACCAGGCCCGATGCGCACCGCGGAGCCCCGGCATGCACGGGAGTCCCGCCGTGACGCGGGAGCCCCGCCGCACTGCGGATCCGGACGCGCAAGGCGGGCGGACCGTGCCCGCGCGCCGCGACCGATCAGTGCACCGCGGACCGATCAGTGCACCGCGGACCGATCAGTGCGCGAAGTGGCGTACCCCGGTGAAGTAGAGGCTCACGCCGGCCTCCCGCGCCGCCTCGATCACGAGTTCGTCACGGACGGAGCCGCCCGGCTCCACGACCGCGCGGACCCCCGCCTCGGCGAGGACCTGGAAGCCGTCCGGGAACGGGAAGAACGCGTCGCTGGCGGCCACCGAACCCTTTGCGCGGTCACCGGCTCGGCTCACCGCGAGGCGGGCGGCGTCAACCCGGTTGACCTGGCCCATTCCGACGCCGACCGTCGCCGTGCCGGCGGCGAGCAGGATCGCGTTCGACTTCACCGAGCGCACCGCGCGCCAGGCGAAGCCGAGATCGGCGAGGGTGGCGTCGTCGACCGGCGCACCGGCCTCCAGCGTCCAACCCGCCGGGACGTCACCGGCGACGTCGAGCGCGTCGCGGGACTGCAGCAGCATGCCGCCGCTGACCTGGCGCATCTCGACGCCGCGCGGGTGGGCGGGCGGCGCGCAGAGAAGCAGGCGGATCGAGGGCTTGCGGGAGAGGATCTCCACCGCGCCGGGCTCGTAGTCCGGCGCCACCACCACCTCGGTGAAGATCTCCGCGATCTGTTCCGCCAGCTCCACGCTGACCGGCCGGTTCACCGCGATCACACCGCCGAACGCCGAGACCGGGTCGCAGGCGTGGGCCTTGCGGTGCGCCTCCGCCACCGAGGCCGCGACGGCGATACCGCAGGGGTTCGCGTGCTTGATGACGGCGACGGCCGGCTCGGCGAAGTCGAACACCGCCCGCCAGGCGGCATCCGTGTCGGTGTAGTTGTTGTATGACATCGGCTTGCCATGGAGCTGCCGCGCCGACGCGAGCCCCGGGCTGCCGTCCTCGCCCACGTACAGCGCGGCTCGCTGATGCGGGTTCTCGCCGTAGCGCAGGACACTGGTGCGACGCCACTGCGCCGCCAGCACGTCCGGCCAGCCGCTTTCGCGGGCCACCTCGTCGGGAGCGAGCGCGCTCGCGAACCAGGAGGCCACCGCGGCGTCGTAGGAGGCGGTGTGCGCGAAGGCCCGGGCCGCGAGCCGGCGGCGCGCCGCCAGGTCGTAGCCGGTGCCGCGGACCGCGGCGGCGAGATCCCCGTAGTCATCCGGGGACACCACCACGGCTACGGAGGCGTGGTTCTTCGCCGCGGCCCGCAGCATGGCCGGCCCGCCGATGTCGATCTGCTCGATCGCCTCGTCCTCGGTCGCCCCGGAGGCGACCGTCTCCCGGAAGGGGTAGAGGTTGACGACCAGCAGGTCGAAGGGCTCGATCTCCAGCTCCGCCAGGACCGCGGCGTGCTCGGCGTTGCGCAGGTCCGCCAGCAGGCCGGCGTGCACATGCGGGTGCAGCGTCTTGACCCGGCCGCCGAGCACCTCCGGGAAGCCGGTCACGGTGCTCACCGGCGTGACCGCGACGCCGAACCGCGCCAGGACGTCGGCCGTCGAACCGGTCGACACCACCTCGACGCCGGCCTCGACGAAGGCCGCGGCGAGTTCCTCCAGCCCGGTCTTGTCGTAGACGCTCACCAGCGCCCGGCGCAGGCGGCGGTGCCCCGTCGCCACCAACTCACCTGATGTACCGGTCTGCGGCGAACCGTCCGTGGCGGCCGCGCCGCCCGGCACGCCCTGACCGGTCTCCGTGGCCGACGCCCCCGACGCCCCCGACACCGCCGACGCCCCCGACACAATGCCTCCTGAACCTTCCACGATGCCTCCGTTGGCATGAGCTTCCACCGCTTGGTCCGTTCCCCCGCCCCGCCCCGTGGCGCCGCCGGGGGAAGGGGATGTCCGACCCGCCTCCGGCCGGGCCCCACCTGGGACGGGTGCATCCACGTCGTCCGCGTCCGCTGCCGTCGTACCCCGGCGGCCACCCTCCCATGAGAGCTCGCCCCGGACGTAGCGACCGATGACGGAAACGAACAGGCCACGTTCGACCGCCTGGATGCGCGCCCGCAGCGCGTCCTCGTCGTCATCGGACTGGACCGGGACGGGGGCCTGGGCGATCACCGGGCCGGTGTCGACCCCCTCGTCCACCCAGTGCACTGTCACGCCGCTGGTGGGCACCCCGGCGGCGAGCGCGTCGCGGACGGCGTGGGCGCCGGGGAAGGCCGGCAGCAGCGACGGATGGGTGTTCACGGTGGGGAAGCGGCTGATCACCTGCGGCCCGAGGATCTTCATGTAGCCCGCGAGGACCAGCAGATCCGGGTCGTACTCGGCGATCCGGCCCGCCGTGGCCTCGTTGAAGGCCGCGCGGTCGGCGAAGTCCTCGAGCCGCACGGTGAAGACCGGCACCCCGACCGCCTCCGCACGCCGCTGCGCGAGCGTGTCCGCCCGGTCGGTTCCCACCGCGGCAACCCGCGCGCCGAACGCCTGGTCCGCACAGGCGTCCAGGATCGCCTGCAGCGTGGTGCCGGCACCCGAGGCGAGGACGACTAGGCGAGCGGGCACATAACCCTCCGTGGATGGTCGGCCAGCATCGTGGCGGCCGAGGACCTGGCCGCAACGGGCGGCGGCCCGCCAGCGACAACGCTCCGAATGTACTTTCTCGGTGCGCCAGACACGCCGGACCAGCACGGAACGCACCAGGCTTGTCGACCGCGACGCCAACCCGGGCCGACCCGACCCGACCCGCGCCGGGCTGGCCCGGGCCGGCGGTCAGGCAGCCCGGCCAGCCTCCTGCGGACCGTCCTGATGCACCATCACCGCCACCGGCGCACGCACCTCGTCCACGTCCGGCGCCGGGCCCACCGGGGCACCGTGGCGACCGGCCTCGCCGCCGGGCCCGCTGTGACCCGGCCCTGACACCCGGACCACGGCAAGCGCCGGGGCCGGGACCGCGGCCGGGTTCGAGGCCGCGCCCGGCTTCGCGACCGGGTTCGTCGGGTGAGCCTCCTCGACGGCACCGGCGAGGAACCCGCCCTCCTCCTGGCGGTACGCGCGCAACCCGCGGCCGAGGCCCGTGGCCGGCCGCGGCCGCGCGGGCACCGCCTCCAGCTCGCCGCTGTCCAGCCCGTCGAGGAGGTCGCCTGGCCGGCAGTGGTAGAGCTCGGCGAGCCGGGCCAGTGTCCTCGCCGACGGCGCCCGCCCGCTCCCCGCGGGCCAGACCTCCCAGTACGAGATCGCCTTCCCCGTCTTGATCGAACCAGTGCCCGGCCAGCGTTCGTTCCACCGGCGGGCGACGTCCTCCTGGGTCCACCCGTGCGCCAACCGGTACGCGACCCGCGCGTTCAACCGGTGGTTGCGGCGGAGCTCCAGGGCGATCTCTCGGTAACTCCAGCCGAGCGCGCGCATCCGGGCCGCCTCCGCCCGCGGAGACCTCGAGGTACGTGGCATACGACCTCCCAGAGTCGATCAACGGGCGCAGGCTACCCGACAGGGCCGACATTTCCGTCCGGGCCGGTCGACGTCCCCGCGACTCCTACGATGTCGTCCAGGCGCGTGCCGCGGCCGGCGGGGGCCCGCGGCCGCCGGGCCACGACGCGGCCCCGGGGGCGACGGAGAGGGAGAAAAGGTGTTCAACCAGCCCGGTCAGGACCCGGCCGGCGCGCCCGAGCCCACCCCGCACCCCACCCCGCACCCCACCCCCCGCCCCGCGGGGTACCCCACACCGGAAGCGGGGGGCCACCACGAGACACCCCGGGCGCCGACCGGCTGGCGTACCGGCAGCGGCGCCTGGCGCGGTGGCAGCCCTGCGGCGCAGGCCCCGTCGGCGGGTCGCCGGGCCGGGCGACTGGCCGTGTTCCTCGGCGGGCTCGCCCTGGTCACCAGCATCGCGGTCATCGGCGGCCTCATCGGTGTCGCGGCCATCGTCGCGGGGATGCGGGCGCGGAGGTTCGCCCGCCGGGGTGACGCCGGCGGGGGGACGGGTACCGCCGGGGTCGCGCTCGGTGCCCTGTCACTGCTGATCGCCTTCACCGTCACCAGCGGCATGTGGGTCTTATATGAGCGCCACGGCGACGACCTGCACGACTATCAGGAATGCCGGCGGGGCGCCCGCTCCGTCCAGGAACTTGACGACTGCAGCCGCCGTTTCAACGAGGCTGTCCGCACCGATCCCACCTCGAAGGGCTGACCGGCCCGCCGGGCGGCGAGCTCCGCCACGCAGGACACGAGGACACCGACCACCGCCAACTCCCCGGCGGCCGCCAGACCAACCGACCAGGCCGAGGGCCCGAACCGGGCGGNCGCACCGCCCAGGCGGCCCGACGACAGGCAGGCGGCGACCGCCATCAGCAGCCCGCTGAGCCCCGCCGCGGCAAGAGTCGCGCGCAGGCGGTCACGGAAACCGGCCCCGACCGTGCCGCGCCGCACCGTCGTCGCGAGCATGATCCCGGCTATGACCGGGACCACCGCGAGCACCAGCCAGCCGAGCCGCGGCAGTGGGCCCGGGGGCAGCGCCGCGAAGATCGGCAGGTCCGGCAGCAGCGCCGCGTGCACCTCGTCAGGCCGCACGAAGCCCCCGCCGGTGCCGAATCCCGGGCCCAGGGTGTAGGCCAGCGCCCACAGGACGAGGTTGGGCAGAATCGCCAGCTGGACGGCGGCCAGGCCGACCCCGCCGATGATGCCGGCACCGAGGTCCCGATCAGCCGCGGCGATCTCGGGCAGGGTGGCCGCCAGGACCAGCGCCACGCCGAACGCCGCTACCGCGAGCATCGAAGTGAGCGCCGTCAGTGCCGCCGTGGCCGGCACCCGGAACCAGGTGGGCAGCGAGCGCCAGGCGGCCCGCAGCGCCCCGTACCCGGACAGCACGCCGAGCATCGCTCCCGACAGGCTGAGCGACAGCGCTCCGAGGACCACCGTGAGCATGTCGGGCCGGGCCGCCGGCGCCGACACGATCAGGGCGATCACGAGGACGAAGGCGGTCTGTACACCAGCCACGGAGACCACATCCCGGGCCACGGCACCCCACGGCGGCGTCTCGGAGCGCGCCGACCGCGGGGGCCGGAGACCACGCGAGGGCACACCACGTGGTGGTGGCACGCGGCCAGGTTTGCCAGCGGCCTGCCGATGCCCGGCTGTCGTCGCCGCGAGGACAGGCAGCAGAGTCAGCCCGATCGGGAGGAAGTCGACCGTGCCGCCAGGGAGATGGATCGCCGCCCCGTGCGCGAGCAGCCACAGGTTCGCCCCGACCCGCGAGGCGTCATCCGGGCCCGCCGACGAGTCGGTGTCCGTTCCCCACACGACGAGAACCAGGAACTGGATGAGGACGAGCCCCACGGCGCTGGTCGCCACCGCGCTCACGGCCGGGCGGCCGAGGTGCCGCCAGGCCGCCGCGAGCGGCCCACCCGCGACTGCTCCGTCGACGAGGCGGCTCCCGGGCGACTTACCCTGGGCGGCCCCGGTGAACGCGCCGGTGTTTCGCACGGGAGCACTCACGCCGGCAGGCTTGCACGGACGGAGGACCACTTCCGGGACAACACGCCGAGATATCCGAGAACGACCCGCGTCGTTAACAGGACAGGCTGGAAACAGGACTCCGGCTCACCGACCNGCTACGCTCCCCGAGCGTTCCGGCCCCACTCAGGTGCTACCCGCTCGTCCCGTCAGTCCCTGCCGCAGGAACATCCACGAGCAGGCGACCAGCTCGGTCAGGGTGCCCGCCAGGGCGGTGTACAGACCGGCAGCCGCGGCGCCGGGCATCGCCGGGCCGGTGCCCGGCCAGCCGGGATCGCCGGCCATGCCGGACTCCGGCCCCAGACCGGGGAGGACGGGATCGGTGAAGGTCGGCGCCGCCAGCCACACCACGAGCAGGGCGATGACGGCAACCCCGGCCGCGACGGCCGACAGGCCGGCGGACGGCGGCGGGAGGCGGACCCGTGCCGCCGCGGAGGACAACGGCTGGACACGTCGCGCGACGTGCGGAAAGGCGGCCGCGAGGGCCAGTCCGGCCCCGAGCGCGAGGGCCAGCGGCCCGGCCGGGCCTAGTTCCCAGCCGGAGAAGGATGTCCCGTAGGCCCCGTCCACGGGCGTGAACCAGGGCAGAAAACCGGATACGACGACCAGGACACCGCCCGCCATGATCCCGGCCGTGGCCGTGGCCGTGGCCGGGCCGCGGGCGAGCTGGCCGCCGGACGGCTCCACTGGTCCCCCTGGTCGTCAGACCCCTGCCCCGCGGGTCTCTGGCCCGTGCGGCCAGAGACCCGAAGGACGCCTACTGCCCGGAGGGCGGCTGACCGTAGCCGGGCTGCTGCTGACCATAGCCGCCCTGCGGCGGCTGCTGGCCATAACCACCACCGGCCGGGGGCTGGCCGTAGCCACCCGCGGGCGGCTGGCCGTAGCCACCGGTCGGGGGCTGGCCGTACCCGCCGGCCGGCGGCTGGCCATAGCCCTGCGGCGGCTGCTGGCCATAGCCGGGCTGCTGCTGACCGTACCCCTGCGGCGGCTGCTGGCCGTAACCAGGCTGCTGCTGACCGTACCCCTGCGGCGGCTGCTGGCCATAGCCTGGCTGCTGCTGACCGTACGGCTGCCCGTAGCCGGCCGGGGGCTGGCCGTACGGCGGCTGACCCTGCCCCGGCCACCCACCGGACTGCGGCGGGTTGCCGGTGACACCGGTGCCGGCCCGCAGGTTCAGCACACCGAAGACCGTCTGCGCGATGGCCGCGATCAGGGTGATGAAAAGGCCGAAGGAGGCCCCACCGTCATAGCTGGATGGAATGGACGGGTAGGCGATCCACCGGATGATGATCAGAAGCACCGCCAGCCCCGAGGCGGCCACGGTGACGACCGGCAGCGGCACCGGGAGCGTCGGCAGCCGGAGGTTGGCGAAGGTCAGGGCCGCGGTCAGCCCCGCGACCGCGAGCAGCAGGAGGATGGCCAGCCAGCCCCACAGATATCCGCTCAGGTCCGTGTTCCAGGCGCCCACGCTGTCGGAATACGAGGAGCCGAAGATCTTGGCCTTGACGGAGAACCAGGGCAGGAAACTAAAGATGAACGCTACGGCGCCGGCGCCGATGACCCCGACGTCGTTGGTCGCGACGCTACGACCACCGATTTGTACCACGGCAGAAATCCCCACTTCGTCAGGTCGGTCGGTCAGGTGGGCCGACCATCATCCCATGCCCCATCCTGACCACACAGGAGTCTTACAGCAAGGCCGCAGGACGGGAAAGCGTTCGCGTTCGCGCCCCGCCCCCGCGACCCAAAACTCCTGGACCGCCCGACGCGGGGGTCTCCCTCACAGCCAGAAGAAGACCCCCCGCGAACAGTGTTACAACGACCGCATGATGTCAGCCATCAGCCGTGCGGTTTCGCTCGGGGTCTTGCCGACGCGAACGCCGGCCTTCTCCAGAGCCTCCTTCTTCGCCTGCGCGGTGCCCGAGGAGCCGGAGACGATGGCGCCGGCGTGGCCCATGGTCTTGCCCTCCGGAGCGGTGAATCCAGCGACGTAGCCCACCACGGGCTTCGTCACGTGGGCTTCGATGTGAGCAGCCGCGCGCTCCTCCGCATCCCCACCGATCTCGCCGATCATAACGATGGCATCGGTCTCGGGGTCGGCCTGGAAGGCGTCGAGGGCGTCAATATGTGTCGTCCCGATGACAGGGTCGCCACCGATACCGACACAGGTGCTAAAACCGAACTCGCGCAGCTCGTACATCATCTGGTAGGTGAGCGTGCCACTCTTGCTCACCAGACCGATCCGCCCACCGGGAGTGATGTCGGCGGGGATGATGCCGNCGTTCGACGCACCGGGGCTCGCGATTCCCGGGCAGTTCGGCCCGATGATCCGCGTCGTGCCCTTTGACTGCGAGTAGGCGAAGAACTCGGTGGTGTCATGCACCGGAACGCCTTCGGTGATCACCACGGCCAGCGGGATCGCGGCGTCGACCGCCTCGATCGCCGCGTCCTTCGTGAACTTCGGCGGAACGAAGATCACGGAGACGTTGGCGCCGGTCTCGGCCATGGCGTCCGCCACCGATCCGAAGACGGGCACGCCCTCGACCTGCTGGCCCACCTTGCGCGCGTTCACGCCGGCGACGACCTTCGCGCCCGCGGCCAGCATGCGCCGGGTGTGCTTGCTGCCCTCGCCGCCGGTGATGCCCTGCACCACGATGCGGCTGTTCTCGTCCAGCCAGATAGCCATCGGTTGTGTCCTCCGACCCAGGTCAGGCCGCGGCCGCGGCGAGCTCGGCGGCGAGCTTCGCCGCGCCGTCCATCGTGTCCACCGGCTTGACCACCGAGAGGTTGGCCTCCTTGAGGATCCGGCGGCCCTCCTCGGCGTTGTTGCCGTCCAGGCGCACCACCAGCGGGGTCGTGACATCCCCGACGATGGCGAGGGCCTGGACGATGCCGTTCGCGACCGCATCGCAGGCGGTGATCCCGCCGAAGATGTTCACGAAGACACTCTTCACGGACGGGTCGCTCAGGATGATCGACAGGCCGTTCGCCATGACCTCGGCGGAGGCGCCACCGCCGATGTCGAGGAAGTTGGCCGGCTTCTGGCCACCGAACTCCTCACCGGCGTAGGTCACGACGTCCAGCGTCGACATGACGAGGCCCGCACCGTTGCCGATGATGCCGACCTGGCCCTCGAGCTTGACGTAGTTGAGGCCCTTTTCCTTGGCCTTCTGCTCCAGCGGGTCCACCGCGGCGACGTCGACGAGCTCGGCGTTCTCCGGGTGCCGGAAGTCCGCGTTCTCGTCCAGCGACACCTTGCCGTCGAGCGCGACGACACGGCCGTCACCGGTGAGGATGAGCGGGTTCACCTCGACCAGCGTGGCATCGGCCTTGACGAACACCTCCCACAGCTTCGCCAGCAGCGCGGCGGCCCCGTCGAGGGCCGCCTCCGGCAGCTTGGCCGCGACGGCGATCTCACGGGCCTTCGCCTCGTCGACACCGGTCAGCGGGTCGATGTGGATGCGGGCCAGCGCCTCCGGGTTGGTGGCCGCGACCTCCTCGATCTCCATGNCGCCCTCGCGGGAGGCCATGGCCAGGAAGGTGCGGTTGGCCCGGTCGAGCAGGAAGGAGGCGTAGTACTCCTCCGCGATGTTGCTCGCCTGCTCGACGAGGACGGAGTGGACCGTGTGGCCCTTGATGTCCATCCCCAGGATGGCCGACGCCTTCTCGTAGGCGTCGGCCGGCCCGTCGGCGACCTTCACACCGCCGGCCTTGCCGCGGCCGCCGGTCTTGACCTGAGCCTTGACGACCACCTTGCCGCCGAGCTCGGTCGCGATCTCACGTGCTTGTTGGGGGGTTGTGGCAATCTTCCCGGTGGGTACCGGTACGCCATGGTCGGCGAAAAGCTTCTTCGCCTGGTATTCGAAGAGATCCACGGTCCGTCCAGTCGGATGCGGTCGGTCAGGGGATGCACAGAACGCCTGCGAGCCTACTGACGAGGCCCCTTGGACGCTCGGTGCCGGACAGTCACCNCGAGTTGATCCCGGTCACCTCCCGGGCCGTGACGGGCCACGCGCCCCCCNGTCGCGCTGTGCGGTTGGCAGCTCGNCCGGGAGCGCTTTCGTGCCAGCCGACAACCCCACGGAACCAGCGCCAGACAGGCATGTTTCCGCTCAATTCGAGCCTGGAACCGCCGCCGGCGCCGGCAACCGAAGGCGCGCCACGCAGCAGCGCCGACCGTGGCACACAGTCACCACCCCTGGACGTGGGCGAAACGCGGGGACGCCCACCGCGCGCCGACGGGCCGCGGTATGTCCGATCTCACACGACTGAACGGAGTGCTGATCAGCCTACGGACCAGCCCACCGGACCGGATCCGTCTTGGCTTCTCAGAAAATCGCCCAGATCGCGACCCCCATGACGGCGGCGACGGCGATACCCAGCCAGCCCAGACCGATGCCGACCGTGGCGGCCAGCGATCCCCGCCGGCCGCGGCGGCGGATCTGCACCCTGGCCACGAGGCCCAGTACCACCGCGGCGATGCTGCCCAGCCCGAAGATCCAGAGGATCCCGAGCGCGAGCGAAAGCAGCGCGCACGTGTTCCACTGCTCCCGCATCCGCGCCCAGTGCTGGGCCAGCGAGGCCCGAACCGCCGCGGCGCCACCCGTGGACGGCCCGCCGCGGTCCGGGCCCGACCTCGGGTAGGCCGGCACGGGGTGGCCCGGGGCCGGACGCGCTCCCGGCTGGGCCACGCCACCGGATGACCGGTGCGTGCCGGGCGACATCGCGGGCACCGGCCTCCCGGCCGCGGGGCCACCGCCGGCTACTCCCCTCGCCGCCCCCCTCGCGGCCGGCCACGACCGCGGGTCCGGGGGCGCACCGGGCGGTGTCGGGTCGGCCGGATTGAGTGTCGGCTCGGCCGGCCCCCGGCTGTCAGCGGCGCCGGGCCGGGCCGCCTCCCACTGCCCGGGCGCCCGGGCCGGTGCCGGCCCGCCCGGCCCCGCCCACGGACCCGGCGCAGCCGCCGACGGCGGGAACGGCGCCGCCTGCGACGGCGGCTGGGACGGGGTCGACGCCGGTCCCGACGGGATCGACGGTCCTGACGGGGCTGACGGGGTCGGCCGGGCCGAGGTCCAGGGCTGCTGGGGCGTACGCCCCGCCACCCCAGGTCCGGAGGCCGGGCGGAAGGCCGACGCCGGCGGCGGGGGGCCGAACGGGCCGGACCCCTGCGGCGGCAGGCCTCCTCGCGACCCGCCGCCCGCGGCGGGCGCGCCCCGGCTGTCGGGCCGGGAGCGCGCCGGCAGGTTGTCGGGCGGCAGGCCGGGCAGCCGCGGCTCACCCGATGCCGACACCGCCGGCGGCGGCGCCGCGGAGACGGGCGGCGGCGCGGAGACGGGCGGCGGCGCGGGAACCGGTGCGTCGGCCGAGGAGGCGAACACCGGGGAGGGCCCGGTCCAGGTCTGCTCCAGAACGGACCCGGCCGCCCGGTCGGCGTCGGCCACACCGCGGACCTCGTGCCCGACGAGCGCCGCGAGGACGCCGGCCGGCCCAGGCCGCTCCCACGGCTCCTTCGACAACGCCTGGGCGACCAGGCCACGCAGGTAGTCGGGGAGGCCGTCGATGTCCGGGTCATCCCGCTGGACGCGCTGCGCCAGCAGGTCGGGCGCCTCGGCATGGAACGGGTGCCGCCCGGTCGCCGCGTAGGTCACGCAACTCGCCCAGGCGAAGACGTCCGCCGCCGCCCCGGCCGACTCGCCGCGCATCTGTTCGGGCGCCATCCAGGCCAGGGTGCCGATGACGTGGCCGCTCCTGGTGAGGGTGGCGCTGTCGGTGAGCTGGGCGATCCCGAAGTCGATTACCTTGGGGCCGTCCCAGGCGAGCAGGATGTTCGACGGCTTCAGATCACGGTGGACCACGCCCGCGGCATGGATCGCCACGAGTGCGTCGGCGAGGCCGACCGCGAGACCACGCACCAGGTGCGGCTCCAGCCGACCGCGTCGGCGGACGGCATCCGCCAGATTCACCCCTTCGACGTACTCGGTCACCATCCACGGCTGCGGTGCGTTCGTGTCGGCGTCGAGCACGCTCGCCACCGCCGTGCCGCGAACCCGCAGCGCGGCCCTGACCTCTCGCTCGAAACGTGAACGGAACTCCTGGTCCTCGGAAAGCTCGGCGGCGGCCACCTTCACCGCGACCGGTTCGGAGCCGGGAGCGAAGCCGAGGTAGACGGTTCCCATTCCGCCCGCGCCGATCCGGTTGTGCAGTCGGTACCGGCCGACCTGCCGCGGGTCGTCCTCCGTCAGCGGTGTGAGCATGACTCCCCTCTACCGGCCTGAGCCGTATCACCGTTCCAGGAGCGAGCAGACCAGACTATTGCGAACCATATGACGTATGAAGAGGTGGCCGGCGACAGCGGGCGACCGCGGCAGGCGCTTCCGTCCGCCGCGGCTCGCCAAACCGCGGTCGCGCGCCAACCGCCTGGTGGGGCGAAAGCGTGCCCTACGCAGGCCTGAATGCCGACCGGAGGCGGACGGCCCCTCGACGGCGGGCAGAACGCTCACGGCGGACGGATCCGCCACGGCAAACCACGGCCCGCGCGGGCTGGGCGGGCGGGCGAGAGCGATCCCACGTCACCGCGCCAGACGGCCCGGCCGACGCGAAGATCTGTGGGTATGGCGCAACGTGACACCACCACCGCGGCCCGGGACTGGCGGGCGGAGATCCTCGCAGGTGTGTCCCGCGCGCCCGCCGCACCGGGCGCGCGGAATCGTCTGGGCTGGCCGGGCTACGACGGCCGACCGGCGATGTGGTGGGGAACGGGGCCGGTCGGGGAGGTGCCGGCCGTCGTCGCGGTGTGGGACTTCGCCGTCCACGGCGGCAGCTTCGGCGAGTCCGACGCCGACACCTTCACCGCCGCGGTGCGGGCCGCCGTCGCCAGCCGCCGGCCGCTCGTGTCACTGATACGCAGTGGTGGCACCCGCCTGCAGGAAGGTGTCGCCGGGCTGGTGGGCCTGGCCCGGGTCGCCCTGGCGCTCGGTGACCTGGCCCAGGCGGGCCTCGCGCACATCGCCGTCTCGGACCAGCCGACGACCGGCGGGATGTGGGTGACGGTGGGCTCCCAGGCGGACCTGCGCTGCGCGGTCCTGGGCGCGACGGTCGGTTTCGCCGGCCCCCGGGTGGTCGCGGCCGTCACCGGCGAGGCGCCGCCGCCGGGCAGCCACACCGCGGCGTCCGCGCACGCCGCGGGTCTGGTGGACGCCGCGGTGGCCCCGGAGGCCGTCGCGGACTGGCTGTGCCGCGCGTTGCGGGCGGTGGCACCGCCGGACGCGACCCCGGACGCGACCCCGGATGCGACCCCGCCGAAGCCGGCTCGGGCCCAGGCGGGAGCCCAGTCCCGGGCCGGCGGGGTGCCACCGGCCGACGACCCCACGGGCGGGCCGGGCGAGGACGCAGACCAGCCACGGCGGAGCGGGTGGGAGCAGGTACTGGCGGCCCGGGCCGGTGATCGCCGCCACGCCGGCTCCGTGCTCGCCGACCTGCTCCCCGGCGGCGTGGACCTGACCGGCCCCGACCGGACGGTGCGAGCCCGGGTCGGCCTGCTGACACCCGGCGGCCGTCCGGTGGTCGGAGCCGCCGTGGCGGCGGAACGCGGTGGCGCGCCGGGACCGGACGGCTACCGTCTGCTCACCCGGGCCGCGCGGCTCGCCGGGCGGCTGGGCCTCCCGCTGCTGACCCTGGTCGACACCCCGGGAGCGGCCTGCGGGCCGGCGGCCGAGGCGGCCGGGGTCGCCGTCGAGATCGGCACGGCCATGGGGGCGGTACTTGCCTGCCCCTCGCCCACGCTCGCCGTCATTCTCGGCGAGGGGGGTTCGGGCGGCGCGCTCGCCGCCTGCTGCGCGGACGTGGTTCTCCTGTCGCCGGACAGCTATATGACGGCACTGTCGCCCGAGGGCGCGGCCACGACCCTGCGGATCGATCCCGCGGCGGCCGCGGACAGGGCGGGCCTTCGACCCGCTGACCTGATCGCTCTCGGCTTCGCCGACGCAGTTCTCGACCGTGGTGACGTCGACGTGCCCGGCCTGACGCATCGCGTCACGGACCTGCTGACGTCAATCGCTCTGAGTGACGACTCTGTCCGTCTTGCCGCAAGAAGAGACAAATGGTCGACAAGGCTGGATGGCGTTCAGTAGCGTCGCTGGTCCAACCTGCCACGAGGACAGGTCCGCACGAAGGGGACAGTCATCGACACCCGGCTGTTCACCCGGCTCGGGGCCACTCAGCTCGACGGAGTGAAGGGTCTGGTACTCGAGGCGGCGTGCATCGCCACCCATGCCGCCCTCTACCCGGCCGCCGCGCTCGGGCGTCGGCGTGACGACGGCCCCGCCGACCACTACCGCCTCGCAGATCTGACGCCCCTGCAACGGGGGTTGATGACCGGCGACCCAACCACCGCCGGGACACCCGTCCTCCTCGTCCACGGACTGGCCGACAACCGTTCGGTGTTCGCGCGGCTTGAGCGCTCCCTGCGCCGCCGCGGCTTCACCACCGTGACCGCGGTCGATCTCCCGCTGTTCGCCACCAGTGTCGAGGCGGCCGCCCGCCAGCTCGCGGAGGCAGTCGAGCAGGTCGTCGGGCGGCACGGGCACTCCGACGTGAACATCATCGCCCACTCACTAGGCGGCCTGGTGGCTCGCTACTACGTACAGCGGCTCGGCGGGGACGAGCACGTGCGCACACTGATCACGTTGGCGACGCCGCACCATGGCACCCGACTGGTGCGCTGCCTGCCGAAAGCCGTGTCCTTCCGGGTGCTCGCTCAGCTGCGGCCCGGGTCCCCGCTGCTGCGGGAGCTCACCGAGCCGGCGCCGGGGATCAGGACCCGCTTCGTGGCGGTCGCGGGAAGCCTGGACACGGTGGTCCGCCCGGACGAGGCCACGCTCACGCACCCCGACCTGACCACGGAGAACATCCTGGTCGACGGGGCCGGCCACCACGCTCTTCCGTTCAGCAGCACGGTGGCGCACCTGACCGCGCGGCTGCTGGCGGCCGGGCGCGAACCAGCCCGCAGGGCCATGCCGCCATCCAAAAGTGCCACACCTTTGTGGCTAGTTGGAACTAACTGTCCGAAAGAGACGGTGTAGCCTCCTCCTCGGTTTATGGGATCCCTCCCCCAACCGGTTTGTCCGGTGGGTGCCTTGCGACCTGGGAGTGCGTGTTGACAGGACCGCAGTTCCCGAGATCCGAGTACGGAGTACGCACACGCCGGGATGCGGCNGCCCCCGGCAGACGCGATGAGACCGTGTCCGGAAGATCGGGTTTCGCCTTCGTTCACCTGCGGCGCACCGGTGCCGCCACCGTAGCGATCTCGACCATCGGGCTCGCGATGATCAATGCGACCGGTGTGGCCCATTCCGACGCCACCGCCCGGATCGAAGCCAGCCCGACGGGGACCGTGGTGGGAGCGTCCACCACGCGGCTCCCCGCCGACGCGGCCGGGAGCGCCCAGGTCGTCTCCACCGCCGGGACGGACGATCTGAGTGCGCCGATCGATCCGACGTCAGCGGATGAGCAACGCCGGCTCAACGAGCTGCTCGCCGCGAAGGACCAGGTCGTCATCCGCGAGGCGCTCGCCGCCGTGAGCCAGCGCGACGCGGCGGCCGCCGCGGAGACCGAGCGGCTGGAGGCGGCACGCTGGGTGCGCCCCATCGAAGCCCGGATCACTCAGGGATTCGGTGGCAGTAACCGCCACATCGGCGTCGATTTCGGCGCCGCGCACGGCACCACCATCCACGCGGCCCACCGGGGCACCGTGATCTACGCTGGCTGGGAGTCCGGCTACGGGAACTTCGTGCAGATCATGCACGAGAACAACGTGGTCACNAGCTATGGCCACCTCTCCNGCATCGATGTCCGCCTCGGTCAGGAGGTGGCCACCGGCCAGCAGATCGGCCTGGAGGGGAACACCGGCCGGTCCACCGGGCCGCACCTGCATTTCGAGGTTCGGCTGGGCGGCCAGTACGGGACGAAGGTCGACCCCCTGGCCTGGCTCGCCGGCCACGGAGTCACCTACTGACCACCGGCCAGACTCTGACCACCGGCCAGACTCTGACCGCCGCCCAGACTCTGCCGGACGTCTGAGCTCGCACCGACGTCAGAGCTTCTCCACCGGGGCGTAGCGCAGGAGGAGATCCTTCGTCCCGGTGTCGGATCCGAAGTCGACCTTGGCCTGGCGCGAGTCGCCGACTCCGCTCGTCGCGACGACGACCCCGAGACCGAACGTGTCGTGGGTGACCCGGTCGCCGGGGCTGAGGTCGACGATCGGACGGGCCGCCGGGCGGCCGCCCCGCGCCGCGAACGGCGAGTTCGCCGGCCGGGAGCCGAAGCCGCCGGAACCAGCCGACGAGCCGGCGGCCCGGCCCGCCCCGGAGTCGGCGAACCGCCCACTGCCGCCGGACGGCGCCGGATCGGGCAGCCGGCGCCATTCGACGAGGGTGTCCGGGACCTCGCCCAGGAATCGGGAGGGTGGGTTGTACGCCGGCTGCCCCCAGGCGCTGCGCATCTGGGAGCGGGTCAGGTACAGCCGGGAGCGGGCCCGGGTGACGCCGACATACGCCAGCCGGCGCTCCTCCTCCAGGCCGGTCGGATCCCCGAGTGTGCGCAGGTGCGGGAAGACGCCGTCCTCCAGACCGGTGAGGAACACGACCGGGAACTCCAGGCCCTTGGCGCTGTGCAGGGTCATCAGCGTGACCACTCCGTCGGAGCCGTCGTCGTCGGGGATCTGGTCGGCGTCGGCGACGAGCGAGACCTGCTCCAGGAACTCGGCGAGGGTGCCCTCCGGGCGCCGCTCGGTGAACTCCTGGACGACCCCGACCAGCTCCCGCAGGTTCTCGACCCGGCCCTGGGCCTCGATGGTGTCCTCCGCCACCAGTTCGGAGAGATAACCCGTCCGTTCCAGCACTGCCTCGATCACCGCCAGCGGACCGCTCGGCAGGAGCTCACGCAGCCCGNCCAGCAGGGCGGCGAAGTCCNGCACCGACCGGGCTGACCTGGTCGCCACCCCGGGAACCTCGTCCACCCGGGCGAGCGTGTCAGCGAAGGGAATCCGCTCCCGCTCCGCGAAGGCCGAGAGCATCGCCTCCGCGCGGTCCCCGATGCCGCGGCGCGGGACGTTGAGGATGCGCCGCAGGTTCACCGTGTCCGTTGGATTCGCCAGCACCCTGAGGTAGGCCAGCAGATCGCGGATCTCCCGGCGCTCGTAGAAGCGGACACCGCCGACGACCCGGTACGGCAGGCCGACCCGGATGAAGATCTCCTCGAACACGCGACTCTGGGCGTTCGTCCGGTAGAAGACCGCGACGTCCGCCGGCCGGGCCAGCTTCTCGTCGCCGAGCCGGTCGATCTCCTCCGCGACGAAGGCGGCCTCGTCGTGCTCGTTGTCGGCGACGAAGCCGACGATGCGCTCGCCGTCGCCGGCGTCCGACCACAGGCGTTTGGGCTTGCGCTGGGCGTTGCGTGCGATCACCGCGTTCGCCGCGGAGAGGATGGTCTGCGTGGACCGGTAGTTCTGCTCCAGCAGGATGACGGCCGCGTTCGGGAAGTCCTGCTCGAACTCGACGATGTTGCGGATGTTCGCCCCGCGGAAGGCGTAGATCGACTGGTCGGCGTCACCGACCACGCACAGCTCCGCGGGCGGCACGGCACCCGACGGCGGCACGGCACCCGACGCGCCGCCGTCGGCCGGGACGGTGCCCTCGGTCGGGGCGGCCCGGCCGACCAGCTCGCGGATCAGTACGTACTGTGCGTGGTTGGTGTCCTGGTACTCGTCGACCAGGACATGGCGGAACCGCCGCCGGTAGTGCTCGGCGACATCGGGGAACACCTGGAGCAGGTTGACCGTCGTCATGATCAGGTCGTCGAAGTCCAGCGCGTTCGCCTGCGTCAGCCGCTGCTGGTAGACGGCGTACACCTCGGCCACGGTGCGCTCGATGTGGTTCGCGGCCCGGTCCCGGGCCGTCTCCCAGTCGATGAGTTCGTTCTTCAGAGCGCTGATGGCCACCGCGAGGCCCTTGGCGGTGTGCCGCTTGGGGTCGAGGTCGAGATCCCGGGTGACCAGGGTGATCAGCCGCTGCGCGTCCGCCGCGTCGTAGATGGAGAACGAGGAGGCGAAACCCATCCGGCTCGCCTCCGAGCGCAGGATGCGTACGCAGGCCGAGTGGAAGGTGCTGACCCACATCGCCCTGGCCCGCCGGCCGACCAGTGCCTCGACCCGCTCCTTCATCTCACCGGCGGCCTTGTTCGTGAACGTGATCGCGAGGATCTCCCCCGGCCGCGCGTCGCGGGCGGCGAGGAGATAGGCGATCCGGTGCGCCAGCACCCTGGTCTTGCCGGAGCCCGCGCCGGCGACGACGAGCAGCGGCGAGCCGGCGTGCACCACCGCCGCGTGCTGCTGGGGGTTGAGCCCCTCCAGCAGTTCGTCCGGGTCGAGACGAGGCGGCCGGGCGTGGCCCGGGCCGGGCTCGAGCACCGCCGGACCGGTGTCACGCAACGCCCGACCACCGGTCGTGGCACCGCCGCGCGACCCCTGGCCCGCGGCGGTCAGGCCGTCCGGCGAGCCGGCCCCGGCCAGTTCCTCCGTGCCAAAGGTGTCGTCGAAAAGAGTGCTCATCAGACCTCGATCGTACGTTCGACGGACGAACCGGCCGACGCCGTGGTCAGGCTGGCCACCACGTCATGGTGCCGGGCGGGTCCGACACTTCCACGTCGGGTCGGGGCGCCGGCGGCCGGGTCCGGCCTCCGCGCCCTCGGTCCCGAATCCGGTCCGGTACCCGGTGTCAGGCGCCCGGCCGGGTGGCGTCCCCGCCGGCGTTCTCACCGGCACTCCCGCCGGCCGCGAGGGCGGCCACCCGGATGTCGACGGACGGGTCGACGTTGCCCCCGGAGAGCACCACCGCTGTCGGCCCGATCGCGAGCCGGGGCATCCGCAGCAGCGCCGCCACCCCGGCGGCTCCCGCGGGCTCCACCCGGTGGCCCGCCCGCCGCAGCCGGACCATCGCCTCCCAGAACGCCTCCTCGTCGACCGTGACGACGTCGTCCACGAGCCGGGCGGCCAGGGCCAGCGTCAGCCGGCCGGGCGCGCCGACCGCCATCCCGTCGGCCACCGTGCCCGCCGACGGCCCCACGAGACCGGCCCCGGCGATCCCCGGCACCACAGCACCCGGCAGCACAGCACCCGGCGGCACAGCACCCGGCGGCACGGTGAGGCGGCTGCCGAAATGGAAGGATGCGGCGAACGCGGGCGCGGCGGCCGCCTGGACACCGATCACGCGGACGTCCGGCCGCTGGGCGCGGATCGCCACCGCCAGCCCGCTCAGCAGCCCGCCGCCGCCTACTCCCACGATCACCGTGGCCAGGTCGGGAACCTGCCCGAGGAGCTCGAGCCCGATCGTCCCCTGGCCCGCGACGACGGCCGCGTCGTCAAACGGGTGGACGAGGAGGCCACCGTTCTCCTCCGCGAAGGCCGCGGCGGAGCGCAGCGCCGCGTCGACGCCGCCGGGTACGTGCTCGACCCGGGCGCCCAGGCTCCGGGTACGGGCGACCTTGGCCGGATTGGCGCCCTCCGGGACGAAGATCGTCGCCGCGACACCGAACCGGGCCGCGGCATAGGCGACCCCCTGGGCGTGGTTTCCCGCGCTCGCCGCGACGACTCCCCGGGCCCGCGCCCGTTCGCCGGCGGTCGCGATCCGGTTGTAGGCGCCGCGCAGCTTGAAGGAGCCGGTGTACTGCTCGTGCTCGCACTTGAGCCAGACCGGTGCCCCGCCGGGTCCGCCCAGATCCGTGGCGGGCACGACTCTGGTCCGCCGCACCACGCCGTCGAGGCGGCGGGCCGCCGCCGCCACGTCCGCGGCGTCGACGGAGGCGCCACGGGTGGCGTCTCGGATGGCGCCGCGGGGGGCTGTGCGCACGCCGATCCGGTGGCGTGCGGGGGAGGCGCCGCGGGAGCGTTCCGGCCGTGGCGGGCCGGAACGCGCACTGAGCCGTACGGAGGCTCCCGCGGCCCCGGTCTGGGGATCCCCGGCGTCCTCGGCGTCGGCCGGGTCGTCCCCGCGGGGCGGCGAAGCACCGCCGACTGGCGGTTGACTCACGGATGGTGATGTCATCGAGACTCTCCTGGTGGCTCGGCGGCCACCTCCTCCCGGGGCCGCGGCAAACAAAAAAGCCCCCCGCCGTAGGGCGGAAGGGCTCGGCGCGCGACCCGGTCGGGGCTGTCGCGCGCCTACGTAATCACCATGAGGAAGTGCGGCACCCCTCCAGCCTGCGCCGCCGCCCGGACGGAGTCAAACCGGCCGGCCGGGAAGCCCGACCCGGCGTAGTCCCATCCGCGAGCTTCGACGATGGGAAGCCACCGGGTCACGGAACGGTGGCTCAGCCGCGCCGCTCCGCGTCCACCGTCCACCAAAGATGACTCAGAGACACCCAATGTCCAGATCGGCAGGTCTTGGGCAGTGAATATCCATAAATGTCCGTTTCCTCGACCAGAATGCCCGCCGCGGAATGCCGTCGGTCCGGCCGTCAACCCCCGCCCCGAAACACCGCGTCACAAAGTCCGGGCGACGACCCGGCGCCGAGGGCCGTGAATCGCATTTGCCGACGCGTCCAAGAGATAGCGGCCACGGAGCGTAGGTGGAAGCCGATGGCGACGGGCTACGGCACCGAACGCTGCTCGCCGAGCGGAGGGCGGACGGCACCCGCCCGGATGTAATGAACCGCGGCGGCTCGACCCGGGCTTACCGCGAAACGGCACGGACCAACGCCACCGAAGCTCCATGACCTCAATATCGGGACATGTATTTCCCAACACCCACCCCGACCGGCCGGGGTGGATGTTGAGCTCATCCCGCTGCGGCGCTACTCCGCTCGCCGTCGCGGCTACTCCCGCTCGCCGCCGCGGCTACTCCCACTCGATCGTGCCGGGCGGCTTCGAGGTGATGTCGTAGACGACCCGGTTGACCTGCGGGACCTCGTTGACGATCCGGTTGCTGATGCGCTCCAGCAGCGACGGTGGCAGCCGGGCCCAGTCCGCCGTCATCGCGTCCTCGCTGGTCACCGCGCGCAGGACGACCGGGCAGCCGTAGGTCCGCTCGTCACCCTGGACACCCACCGACCGCACGTCGGCGAGCAGGACGGCGAAGACCTGCCAGATCTCCCGGTCGAGCCCGGCCTTCCGGATCTCGTCGCGGACCACCGCATCGGCCGCCCGCACGATGTCCAGCCGCTCCGGTGTCACCTCACCGATGATCCGCACGGCGAGCCCCGGCCCCGGGAAGGGCTGGCGCCAGACAATCTCCTCGGGAAGCCCGAGCTCCTCACCAAGCCGGCGGACCTCGTCCTTGAAGAGCGTGCGCAGCGGTTCCACCAGGGCGAACTGGAGATCATCGGGAAGCCCGCCGACGTTGTGGTGCGATTTGATCTTCGCCGCGGTGGGTGAGCCGGACTCGATGACATCGGGATAGAGCGTGCCCTGCACGAGGAATCCGATGCGGCTGCCCTCGGCCTCGGCCCGTGCGTCGAGCTCACGCGCCGCCTCCTCGAAGACGCGGATGAACTCCCGACCGATGATCTTGCGCTTCTGTTCGGGGTCGGTGACCCCCGCCAGCGCCGCCGCGAACCGGTCGGCCGCCTTCACATGCACGAGGTCGATGCCCGTCGAGGCGACGAAGTCCCGCTCCACCTGCTCCGCCTCCCCGGCACGCAACAGGCCGTGGTCGACGAACACACAGGTCAACGCGTCGCCCACGGCCCGCTGCACCAGCGCCGCGGCCACCGCCGAATCCACGCCGCCCGACAGCCCGCAGATGAGCCGGCCATCCCCCGCCTGCCTGCGCACCGCGGCGACGGCCTCGTCGACGATGTTGAGCATCGTCCAGGACGGCCGGCAGCCCGCGCCCACAAGCAGGAAGTGCCGCAGGACGTCCATCCCCCGGTCGCTGTGCACCACCTCGGGATGGAACTGAACGCCGTAGAGCCGTCGCTCGGGATCCTCGAAGGCGGCGACGGGCGTGGCCGGGGTCGTCGCCGTGACCCGGAACCCGGGAGGCGCCGCGGTCACGGAGTCGCCGTGCGACATCCACACCTGCTGGGAGACCGGGAGCCCGTCGAAGAGCACCCCGGGCTCCTCGACCCGCAGGCGGGTCGCGCCGTACTCGGCGGTACCGGTGCGCGCGACCGTGCCCTCCAGGGCCTGCGCCATCACCTGGTGGCCGTAGCAGATGCCCAGTACCGGCACGCCGGCCGTGAAGAGCGCCGGATCGACCCTGGGCGCTCCCGGTGAGTAGACCGACTTCGGACCGCCCGAGAGGATCAACGCCGCGGGGCGCCGGGCCAGGATCTCCGCCACCGGCATATCCCACGGGACGATCTCCGAGTACACATGACACTCGCGAACGCGCCGGGCGATCAACTGGGCGTACTGCGCGCCGAAGTCGATCACAAGAACGGTGTCGTATCCGGGATGTGCATCGGTGGAGCCATAGCTGCCGCGAGGTGACTCGTTCACTCATCAAGCCTACGGAGGCCGGCGCGGGTCCGTGCCGGGTGGCGCGCGCAGCCCGGAAGGCGTCACATTGGAGGCGTCTTCGGGTGGTCCGGACCAAGCGGTCGCCGAACCGGCCCGCGAAGACCGGGAAGCCCCGATCTGATCGAAAGGCCCGTGAACGTCACCGCGGCGGATGGCCCGGCCGACCGACCGTGCCCGTGGAGATGGGCATGCGTGACAAACTAAGCCGCAAACCGCCCACAACTGGCCTCTGACCGACAACGGGCGTACGGTGGGCGCCTTTCGGGTGCTCACTACGTCCCGCTAAGGTGCGTTGTGAGGGACATCCGGGCCCGATACCGAGCCATCCTGGTACGACTGTTCCGGGAGGCTGGCGGAGAGGTTGCGAAGGTACGTGCGCAGACAACCGATGGCCAGCAGCACGGGCATGGCCGCAGACCAGCAGCCGATGTCGGCGGCTGGTTCGTCCGTGGAAGACGACGGACATCATGAGGACCAGCCCCCGAAGTCCCCTCGACCGGAAGGATCCGGCGGCCGGGGGCTCCGTCAGACGGTGACCGATCCCACCAACTGGCGGGTGCGCACCAAACTGATCGCGATTCTCGCCGTACCAGTCCTGGCCATCCTGGCCAACTCGATGATCCAAGCGGTGTCGGTTCTGACCAGCACCCGTGACGTCAACCGGGTTCGCGACCTCATCGACATCAACAGGTCGGCGTCGTCTCTGGTCTACGCCCTGCAGAAGGAGCGGACGTACACCACCGGCTTCGTCGCCTCGGGCCGCAGCAGCGCCGAGCTCTCGGTGGACTCCCTGCGCACCGGGGTTGACGAGGCCCTCACCTCCTACCAGAACGTCGCCCGGCGGCACGCGGGCTCCTTCGGGCCCGAGGTCAGGAACGCGCTGAACGAGGTCGACAACGCGACGAGCCGGCTGCCGGCGGTGCGCGACGCGGTCTCGAAGATCTCCGACCCGGACTCGGTGCGATCGAACTACAAGCCCCTGATCGACTCGCTCGTCGATCTGGTCGTCCTGATCCCGCAGGGAAATGACGACCAGACCCTGCTCGCCAACATCAGTGCCAATGACCACCTGGTGCGGGCGAATGAGGAACTGGCCGCGGCACAGGCGCTCGTCTACGGCGTCGTGGTCAGCGGAGATCCGTTCTCGACCGACGACTACCGCGAGTTCCTGACCACCTACTCACAGCGCTCCGAACTGATCCGTGCGTTCGAGGTGGATGCGGCTCCGGGCGAGCTCACGCTCTATCGGGAGAAGGTGAACCCCGACGAGAGCCCGGACATCGAGAACACCGAGCTCTACGAGGAGCAGGTTCTCGACGCTTCCACCGGAACGCCGCTGACGAAGCCCGAGGCGCAGAAATGGGCCCGGGCGACCCAGGAGACGATCGACCGCGGCTCCGAGGTCAGCGCCGCTCTGTTCGACAACGCCGATGACCGGGTGGACGAACTGCGCGGATCGATCCAGCGCGGCGCGCTGCTGTCCGGTCTGCTGATCGTCTTCATTCTCGCCAGCGCCCTGCTCGCCGCCGTCGTCGTGGCCCGCTCGCTGGTCCGGCCGCTGCTGTCGCTGCGAACGGCCGCCCTCGACGTCGCCGGTCGCCGGCTGCCGGAGGCCGTCCGCCGGTTGCGGGACTCCAGCGACCAGACCATGGCCGACGACGTGGAGCCGATCGGTATCGACTCCGACGAGGAGATCGGTGAAGTCGCGCGGGCGTTCGACGCGGTCCACCGCGAGGCGGTCCGGCTCGCCTCCGAGCAGGCCGTACTGCGGAACAACGTCAACGCGATGTTCGTGAACCTCTCCCGCCGAAGCCAGGGACTCGTCGAGCGCCAGCTCCGCCTGATCGACGACCTGGAGAACCGCGAGCAGGACCCGGACCAGCTCGCCAACCTGTTCAAGCTCGACCACCTCGCCACCCGAATGCGGCGGAACAACGAGTCCCTGCTCGTCCTCGCCGGCACGGACACGGCACGGCGGTGGACCCACCCCGTGCCGGTCAACGAGGTCGTCCTCGCCGCCATCTCCGAGGTGGAGCAGTACACCCGGGTGAAGCAGACCGGCGCCGCGCCGGTCTCCATCGCCGGCAGCGGTGTGAGCGACGTGGTCCACCTGATCGCCGAGCTCCTGGAGAACGCCACATCTTACTCCCCCCCGGTGACCGACGTGCTGGTGTCCAGCCACTCACTCGGTCCGGGCGCGGGCGCGATGATCGAGATCGAGGACCAGGGCATCGGGATGCCCGCCAAGGAACTGGAGCGGGTCAACGACCGGCTGGCCAACCCTCCGGTCGTCGACGTCTCGGTCTCCCGGACGATGGGTCTGTTCGCCGTCGGTCGGCTGGCCAGCCGGCACGGCATCCGGGTCCAGCTACGCGAGTCGGCCTCCGGCGGCATCACCGCTGTCGTCCGGCTGCCCGCCAAGCTGGTCACCGGTGACAGCGCGGCGGCGGGCAGCGGGCCACGCCCCGCGGCGGCGGCGCTTCCCCCGGGCGGCCGCGGCCCCGCTCCGGGTGCCGGTCGCGGCCCGGCCGGAGGTCCGACGCCGGCACTCGAGCGCAACGGTGCCGGAGCAGGCCTACAGACCACCAGCTTCAGCCCCGTCGTCGATCCCAGGGCTGCCTCCGCAGCCGGAGGCTCGTCCGTCGCGCCCGGCAGCAACGGCTTCGGCGCTGGTGCCGGCTTCGGGCAGGGACCCGGTACCGGCGACTTCACGAGCCCCGGCGGGGCATCGCTGTTCGGCGGAGGCAGGCAGGAGCGGCCCGCTCCGAACGGCCAGTTCTCCCGCGATCCGCGCGACTCCCGCGATCCGCGCGACTCCCGCGACAACACGGGCGACGGGCCGCCGGCCGGCTTCGGGGCCGACCGCACCGACGGGACGGGGTCCTATCCCTCGCAGGGACAGCCCAGCATCGAGAACTCCGGCGAGTTCCCGATCGGCGCCTATGATTCCGGCCCGCTGCCCTACCGCGGGGATGACCGGTATGACGAGCCGCCGCGCGGCGGCGAGCAGCAGCGTGGCTACCTCGGCGAGCACGGCGCGCCGGACACCCCCGGGCGGGGCTTCACCGACACCGGCGGCTACCCGCTCCTCGATGCCCGCGCCGGTGAGGAGCCGCCGTCGGGCCCGCTCCCCGTGGGGCCGGTCACCGGACCCACGGAGATGTACCGCGAGCCGGACACCGATGCGCTCTCCCGGCCGGGCGGCGTGTTCAACCGGGCGCCCGGGCGCCCCAGTCCCGAATCGGGCGACGCTTTCCCGCGCACCGGTCCGAATCTGGCCGCGGCCTTCCGCGGCCATCGGGAGACCGGCCCGATGGAGACCGGCCCACTGCAGACCGGCCCACTGCAGACCGGCCCGATGGACACCGGTCCGCTGCAGACCGGGCCGCACGCGCGGCCCGACTTCGGGCGCAACGAGAACACCGGCGAGCTGGCACTGGAAGAGCGGGACAGCGAGGACACGCTCACAACCCCGATCTTCGATTCCGTCTCCGCCTGGTTCCAGCGCCGGACGCCGGCGCCCGGGAACGGGGCCGCGAGTGACGGAGCGACTGGCCAGGCCGCCCCGGCCGGTCCCGCTCCGGCCAGGCCGGCAGCGCCCCGCGAACAGGCGGCGGGCGGCCCTTCGGTGCACTCCGCTCCGCTACCCCGGCGGGCGCAGGCCCCGGCCCGTCCGGGCTCCCAGCCCAGCCCGACACCACGCACGCCGGCCCGCGGCGAGCCGCTCCAGGACTCCCCCGCCAGGGGGATCCGCCGACCAGGACCGGGTGCTCCGATGCCGGCCGCCGCACAGGCAGCACGGCCGGCGGCACCGAACTCCGGGCCCCAGCCGCTGGTGACCGCGGGGCAGCAGACCGGGGAGGTCTCCTGGTCGTCCGCAGGCGACGAAGGCTGGCGGGCCGCGGAACAGCTCCGCCAGCCCAGCGGCGGCGGAACCACCCGGTCCGGACTCCCGGTTCGAGTTCCCATGACCCATCTCGTGCCCGGCAGCGCCGAACCGGCGCCCCGCCGGCGTCCCCCTGAGCCGACGGTGACACGCCCCCCAGAGGTTGTCGGTGGTCGGCTCGCCAGCTTCTACCAGGGCGTACGGCAGGGACGTGATGTCGGAACAGACACCACGAGGAACCCCCGACGTGACGCGCAGGAGGAACGGTGACACCCGTGAGTTCCGAGGCTCAGAACCTCAACTGGTTGATCAACAACTTTGTTGACCGGGTTCCGGGCGTGGCCCACACCGTGGTGGTCTCCGCCGACGGGCTGCTGTTGGCCGTCTCGGACGGCTTTCCACGGGACCGCGCCGACCAGCTCGCCGCCGTCGCCTCCGGGCTGGTGAGCCTCACCGGCGGAGCCGCCCGGGTCTTCGAGGCCGGCGCCGNGACCCAGACCGTCGTGGAGATGGAGCTCGGATTCCTGTTCATCATGGCCATCAGCGACGGGGCCAGCATGGCGGTACTCGCCGCGCCGTCCTGCGACATCGGTCTTGTCGGTTACGAGATGGCATTGCTCGTGAGCCGCGCCAAGGACGTCCTCACGCCGGCTCTCCGAGCCGAGCTGCAGGGGACGCTCCCGCGGTGAACGCGGGTAGGTCCAGGGAGTCAGGGTGAGTATCGATCCCGAGAACGCGCCCGGACCGGTCGTCCGCCCCTATGCGATGACCGGTGGGCGGACTCGGTCACGTTACGAGCTCGCCATTGAGGCACTCGTCTTCACGACCCAGCTCGGCGAGGAGCGTGCGCTAAGCCTCAACCTGGAGCAGCAGACCATCGCCGCCATGTGCCGGCAGGTGCGGTCCATCGCCGAGATCGCCGCCGGTCTGAGGGTGCCCCTGGGGGTCGCCCGCGTCCTGGTAGGCGACATGGCGGACGAAGGCTTCGTCCGCGTCCACCAGCAGCCGGACCGCGATGAGGCGCCGGATCTCGCGTTGCTCGAAAGGGTTCTCAGTGGCCTTCGAAAGCTCTGACCACAGACGGGTCAACTCCGCCGTCGCCACGACCTCGGTGAAGATCGTGGTGGCGGGCGGATTCGGCGCCGGCAAGACGACGTTCGTGGGCTCCGTGTCCGAGATCGTCCCGCTGCGCACCGAGGCCGTCATGACCGAGGCCGGCGCGCATGTCGACGACCTCACCCATCTCGTCGACAAGACCACCACGACCGTGGCGATGGACTTCGGCCGTGTCTCCCTGGACGAGGATCTGATCCTCTATCTGTTCGGGACGCCCGGGCAGTACCGGTTCTGGTTCATGTGGGACGACATCGTTCGCGGCGCCATCGGCGCGATCGTGCTGGCGGACACCCGGCGCCTCGCGGACTGCTTCGCCGCCGTCGACTACTTCGAACAGCGCCAACTACCGTTCGTCGTCGGAGTGAACTGCTTCGACGGCATCCTGCGGCATTCCATCGAGGATGTCCGGGAGGCCCTGCAGATCAGCCAGGCCGTGCCGATCATCACCTGCGACGCCCGAAACCGCGACTCGACCAAGAGCGCGCTGATCGCCGTCGTGGAGCACACGATGTCGCGCGCGGCGGCTCGTACCTGAAAAGAGCCGCCCAACCGGCTTCCGGTGCAGACGAAGGCGGGGGGTGCTCCGAGTCCGGAGCACCCCCCGCCTT
>NZ_LRTK01000098.1 GCF_001636565.1 Frankia sp. EI5c | reverse complement strand
GGGGGCTGAACCGGTGGTCGCCCCGGCCGCACTGCGGCACGCCTTCCGCCGGCACGCGGCCGGGGTGACGGTCGTGACGATGGCTGGCCCGTATGGTCCCGTCGGTTTCACCGCGACGTCGGTCGCCTCCCTCTCCGCCCAGCCGCCGCTGCTGTCGCTGTCGCTGTCGAGGACTTCGTCCTGCGCGNCGGCGCTGCTTGCCACCTCGGGTCTTGTGGTCCACCTGTTGTCCGTTGATCAGCAGGGGCTGGCCGCTCGGTTCGCCACCTCGGGAATCGACCGGTTCGCCGCGCCGACCCGGTGGCGCTCCCTGCCCACCGGTGAGCCGCTGCTCGTCGACGCCGCCGTCTGGCTGCGGACGCGGATCCTCACCCGGTTGGACGCGGGCGACCACCACCTGGTGATCGCCGAGGTCGTGGAGATCGGTGCCGATCCGGAGCCCGCCGGGCCGTCCGCTCCGCTCGTCTACCACAACGGCGGTTACGGGACGATCACCGTCGGGGAATCCACCTAGCGCGCCGTCCCGGGCCTGATCCGTCGTCGGCGGACTTCGGTGGACGGGCTCACCGCGGTCGGGGTTCCAAAGGAATTCCCGACTCGGCCCGCGGGGGCGGGGAGGCTATATTCTCGGCTCGCGTGTGAAACGGTCCGGGAGGAGGAGCCGGTATGGCGCTACCCGATTTCGTCGTCATTGGCGCTCCCGACGCCGGCACATTGAGCCTGCACACGGCGCTGGCCCGGCACCGGGGTCTGGTGATGTCCGCGCCGGCCGAGCCCGGGTTCTTCCTCGCCGAGGGGTCGTCTCCCGCACCCGCGGGCGCCCCGGCCGCGGGCCTGGAGGCACAGCCCGCGGACCTGGAGCCACAGCCCGCGGACAGCGCGGAGGCGCTGGCCGGGGAGGCGCTCGTCCGGTGCCAGCCGGAGTACGAGGCCCTCTTCCCGGGGAACGACCAGCGGCCCCGGGGAGAAAGTACTCCGTACTATCTCGCCGACTTCCCGGCACAGCGTCGCATGCACGAGCTGCTGCCGTACCTGAGAATGATCGCCGTGCTGCGCGACCCGGTCGAACGCGCGTACGCGAACTGGCTCGCGCAACGCCGAGCGGGGCTTGAGCCGTTGCCTTCTCTGGTCACGGCGCTCGACGCGGAGGAAGCGCGGCGCGCGGCCGGCTGGAAACGCCGCTGGCGCTACGCCGAACACGGCCGTTATGGCCTTCAGCTACGGCGTCTCTACACGTTGTTCCCACCCAGCCAGGTTCTGCTGGTGCGGTATCGGGACCTGGTCACGCAGCCGGATTCGGTACTGCGTGAGGTATGCGCCTTCGTTCGCGCGGTCGACCCGGCCGCGGTGGTCCGCGGCGGTGCGCGCACGTTCGTCCCGGCGGTCACCGATCCCGGTCGCGGCTGGCTCGGCGCGGCCAGCCGGCCCAGCCCGGACCCGCTGGCCGCGGCGCTGGCCGTGCTGCGCCGGCACCTGGAGCCGGGTCCCCCGCCGCCGCCCGGCCTGCGCGCGCGGGTGCTCGACCGCTTCGTCGACGACATCGCGCTGCTCGCGCAGGTGACAGGGTGCTCGTTCGACGAATGGCTGGAGGGCGGCGACCACCCGGCGCCCACCGGGGCGGACGGCGGCAGGGCCTGATGGCGCCGCCGCGGCCGCGGTAGCGTCGGTCGCGATGAGCACACGGACACCGGACGGAGACGAGCCGGGCCCCGGCGCGCCGGATCTTGGCGCGCCGGATCTTGGCGCCTCGGGCGCTGACACCGGCGGGGGAGAACTGCGTCCGCTCCCCTACGACGGAGTTCGCTCGGTCGCGGTGGGNACCGTCATCTGGCTGGTCGCGCTTCTGGCCATGCTCCCGTTCACCGACGACCTGCGGGCCGACGGCCGGCTGTGGTGGATAGCGACGGCCGCCGTCGGTTTCGGGCTGGGGCTGGCCGGTGTCTGGGTCGTCGTCCGCCGCCGCGACCGGCTGCGCGCGGCCGGGGAGCGGGCTGACCCCGCCTGACCCCGCCCGGCCTGCCTTCCGACTACAGGTCGTCGAGGTCGTCCTCCGCCTGCCGTAGCGGGGCGCCGTCCGGATCGCGCAGCGCCGCGGCGAGGCCGTGCCGGCGTTCCCACTGGCCGGCCTGCCAGGCCAGTGCCCGGGCCAGCGCGTCCGTGCCCGCCGCCTCGTCGAGATGGATCACCCCGCCGATGCCGCCGACCACGCGCCAGGGCGCCCGGACCTGACGTCCGCCCGGAGCCGTGATCCACAGCCGCGGGTGCACGTGATACCTGGCGACCAGCGGCCGGGCGGCTCCGGGCGCGGCGCCGAGGTCGGTCCCGTCGAGGGACTCCGGACCGGCCGTGGATTCGTCCGCCGCGGGCCGGTCGAGCACGACCNTGCTCCCGGAGACGACGACTGTCCTGGTCACGGTGCCCGCGGNTCCCGCAGAGCCCGCGGCGGCGTCCAGTACCTCGAACTCGTCCAGGTCGGAGGCCAGCCGGAGACCGAGCACATGCGCGGCCTCGGCGGCCCGGTCCAGGGGCAGCCGCAGGACGGGCCGGTCGTGGTCCATCAGCGCCAGCAGATCGGGGGCGTCCACCACCACGACCTCGTCGGCGGGGAACACGCCGGCCGGAGTCCGCACGGTCAGCGGCGGGTCCAGGCGTGGGCCGACGGCACCGTCCGGGTCGGTCCCCAGCAGGCCGGCCGCACTCACCGCCGCCATGTAGAGCGTCCGCGCCGCGGGCCAGCCGATCTCGCGGTCGCTGTCGCCCAGCCGGTCGAGGAGGTCGATCACCGCGTCCGGATCGGTGAGGACGTCGTCGAGAGTGCGGCGGCAGCCGAGCCGGCGCAGAAACTCCTCGTCGACGCCGGGCAGCGCGGCGGCCGGGGCGAACAGCCCGGTCAGCAGCGGGTCGGCACCGGGAAGCACCAGTTCCCGCGGCGGCAGCCGGTTGCCGGCGCCGTCGTCCGTCGGCAGCGTGGCGTGCCGGGCCAGCCACCAGCGGGTGTAGGACGGCTCGGCTCCCAGCACGACCTCGCGCAGTGGCGGGCGGGCGAGCTCGGCCAGTGCCTCGGGCCACGCCTCGGGGTCGACGAGTTCCAGGTCGCGGACCGCCGCGAACCGCCCGATGACGAGCGGGGCGCCCGGAATCCGGCCGGTGTCCGTGGAGAAGGGTGCGACCGCCCGTTCGGACGACTCGTAGACCTCGTCCACCCAGATGTCGCTGTCGTCCAGTTCGAGCAGCACCGGCTCGTCCGGGTCGAGGGTCACATCCGCCGCGTGGAGCACTCCGAACGTGCGCAGCACGCCGACCGCTTCGAGGACGTGGTCCGGCCAGGCGGTGCTGACTCGTGGGTCGAGGGTTCCGAACGGGGCATCGTCGGCGAGCAGCAGATCGAGCGGCCCATCCGCGATGACGAGTTCGGACGCGGGAGCGAACCCGCCGCCCGCCTCGGGGAGCAGCAGCGCGGAGAGCCAGGACGGCACGGACCGCTCGGAGTCCTGGTGATCATCATGCTGACTGCTGGCGTCGCGGACCAGGGCCAGCACGCCGCCCGCCAGCGCGTCGAGATGATCGAGATCGTCGTCCGGGTCGGCCTGGGTGACGGCCTCCCGTACCGCCGGGTCCCGCAGGACCCCGGCCGGGGTCCCCTCCACCGCCCCGAGCGTGCGCAGAGCGTCCCGCGCGCCCCCCGTGCACGCGTCGGGATGGATCACCCGCAGCGGCAGGCCGGAGCGGGCCAGGGCGACCACGTCCAGCTCGGGGGTGGGCAGCAGGGCGCCGCGCGGTCCGGTGACCATCCGGCTGGGGGGTGTCAGCGGTGCCGGGTCTGGCCCGTCGGTGTCCGGCTCCACGCCGAAGACGGGGGCGCGGTCGCGGTCGCGGTCGTGGCCGAGGTCGTCCAGATCGGGGACGACCACCACCGGCACGGGCAGCGCTCCGAGCGCGTCCCGGTCCGGCGCGGTCAGCAGCAGCGGGTAGAGACCGGCCCACCAGGNCGGGTCGTGGCGCACCCCTCGCAGGAGCTCCACGACGCCCGCGGTGCCCAGCCGGCGGACACCGAGCAGGTCCAGGGCGCCGCGCAGCCGCCGCGCGGCGAACTCGGCCGGCAGGAGCCCGTCGACGAGCGCACCGGCAGCACCGTCAGCACCGTCGGCGTCGTCGGCGTCGTCGGCGGGGTCGGCGGGGTCGGGGGACTGGTCGGCGCGCAGCAGCTCCGTGACGGAGTCCGTGGCCGGGCCGAGGTCGAGGACGACGCAGTCCCGCCCGATTCGGCCCCCGGGCAGGAGCGGGGCGTCGGGCAGCAGCGTGAGCAGCCGGTCGCGCAGCCGGCCGTCCACCTCACCGCGGGGCAGGCCGGTGGGGACCAGCTCCAGGGCACTGGTGCCGCGGTCGCCCAGCTGGGTGGCCAGCGCCACCGTCGCCTCGGCGAGGCGGTCCGTCAGCCAGTCCCGCAGCGGTCCGGGAACGGTGTGCCGGCGGGACGGATCCNGCGGGAGGTCGACGCTGAGCAGAGCCGGGATGCTGATCGGCTCGTCGGTGGGCTGCGGCGCGCGGATCACCCGCATGACCTGGTCGGGCCAGTCGCCGTCGGGCACCATCGCCCGTGCGGTGTAGCCCGTCCGCCCGCGTTCCTCCACGGGGCGGTCCGCGAGCAGTTCGGGCGGGATCGTCCCGCGGCGTACGCAGCCCTGCCACCGCACGCCGCCGACGGTCGCGACCTCAAGACTGGTCCCGTCCGGCCCGGGCCGGGTCGGCTCCCATTCACAGTGGTGCCGGCGGACCTCGCCGTCGACCTCGACGATGATCTCCGCGAGTCCGCGCAGGACGACGGGCAGCGTCGGGTCGAGCTCGGCGATCAGGGCCCGCGCCGTGGCGGCCGCGGCCTCGTCCCGGAGAGGCAGGCGGATGACGGTGTCGTAGCCGGCCGGTCCGGGCCGCGGGTCGTCGAGGTCGAACGGAAGGCGCAGCACGGGCACCGCGCCGCCGCGCCGGTCGAGTTCCGCCAGCAGCGCGTCGACACCGCTCGCGCGCACCAGCTCCGCCGTGCGCTGCCGCGACCAGCCCACCCCCCACCAGCCGTCCGCACCGTCCCGGCCACCGGCGGTGCCGTACCCGCCGAGCGGGGACGTCCTGGAGACGATGGACGGAGTGTCCGTCACCGCGAGGACGGCGGCGAACCCGGCGCCGAAGCGCCCGACGGCCTGGACGTCGCGCTTCGCCGAGGCGCGCAGTGTCGACAGCGCCTCGACCCCGGCCGCCGTCAACGGCGCGCCGGTGTTCGCGACCTCCAGCAGGCCGCCCGGGCCCGTCCCGGCGGCTGGCGGGCTCAGCCTGATGAGCACCTTCGCCGGGACGCCGGCGGCGCTCGCCGCGTCGACCGCGTTCTGGAGGAGCTCGACGATCAGTCGGTCCCGGTAGGCGCCGAGGGCTGCGTCCTCCTCGGCGTTCGCGTCCTCCCGGAACCGGCTCGCCGCCGCGGCCCATGCCTCGGTGACGCGGTTCCGCAGCGCCGCAGTGCCGAACGCGATGACATCCACGGCCCCATCCTCGTCTGTGGCCGGACGGTCGCTCAGCGAGGGGCCTGGGATCGCCGCCCGGCACGCGCCGGGCACGCACGCAAGGCGGGAGCAACCCGGCAGAGTTGAGCGGTGGCGGTGGCGGTGGCGGTGGCGGCGGTGAGCCGGGGGCGGGGACGTGCGGAGACAGGAGGGCTGATCCGGTGGGTGGCGGCGGAGTGTCTGAAGGACCGACCGGGGCGGACGGCCGCGGCGGCAGCGGGCGGCCCGGCGGCAGCGGGCGGGCGCGGCGAGGTGGTGCGGTCCGGGTCGATCCGGCGCTGCCGGCGGCCCTCGCCGAGCAGTGGGACCTGCTGGCCGCGCATGTTGCCGGGCTGTCGGACGCGGAGCTCGCCCGACCGCTCCCCGAGCCGGTGCCGGCTGCCGGGGCGGGAGCGGCGCCCGGAACGCGGGCGGTGACCGTTGGTGAGCTGGTGGTGCGCGCCGCTCAGCGGGCGGGGGCACTCGCCGCCGCACTCGATGAGCTGCGCGGTGCCGATGAGCTGCGCGGTGCCGGGCCGGTGGCTCCTCGGCCGCCCGTCGACGGTCTGCCCACCGACCAGCTCAGAGCGGTGCTCCAGGGCACGGTGGCGGAGGTTCGGGCCGGCCTGGCGGCGCTCGCCNCGGAGCAGCCCGGGAGCGGGCAGGGCCCGACCGCGGAGTTCCTGGCGGGAGCGATCGCCGACGCCGTGGTGCGCGGGCTGGATCTCGGCGTGGCTCCGGTCCGGCCGGCGCTGAAGGCGACTGTGCGGCTGTTCACAGCGCTGCTCGCCGAGCGGGCCCCCGGGCGCACCGTTGAGCTGCGGGTGCCGCCCTTCGCGGCGGTGCAGATCGTGGAGGGGCCGCGGCACACCCGCGGCACTCCGCCGAACATCGTCGAGGCCGAGCCGACGGCCTTCGTCCTCGTCGTGACGGGACGACTCGGCTGGGAGGCGGCGGTGGCGGACGGGCGCGTCCGCGCGAGCGGGGAACGGGCCGATCTCCGCGCGCTGCTACCGCTGCCCGTCCCGCGGTGAAGCTGGAAGCGAGGATCCGCCCGAGTGGTTTCCGACCGCGACCACCCCGTTTCACCGCTGTCCGGATGTGGGCGTATGTCGCGTTTTCGCTGTGACTTCGCCGTCGCGCGCGGTGGGAGATCGCAGTCGCCCGGCTGATCGGCGTCGCCGCTGCTAGCGTTGGTTATGTGGGGAGTCGAGGGCGAGCGTGAACGTCAGGCAGTCCGGGATTCTTCTCGTGGCTGTCCGTTGATGTGAGCGTTGTCATGTGCGCCNGGGGTATCACGACATCCGCCTTGAACCCGATCCGTTCTCCCGACATCTCGGTCACCCTGACCATTTCTAGGAGACCTGGTGCCACACGTCGCCGACAGCGACGACCCCGCAGCCTGCCGGGAGTNGAAATCCCTCCGTCCGCCGGAACATCATGGTCCGCCNGAGCGCGATCTTTTCGACGATGATCCGGGCCCGCGCGACGCCTGCGGTGTCTTCGGGGTCTGGGCGCCCGGTGAGGACGTGGCGAACCTCACCTACTACGGCCTCTACGCGCTTCAGCACCGCGGTCAGGAGGCCGCCGGGATGGCGGTCGGCGACGGCCGCACCGTCGTGGTCTTCAAGGAACTGGGCCTGGTCGCCCAGGTCTTCGACGAGATCACGCTGTCGAGCCTTTCCGGGCATGTCGCGGTCGGGCACACCCGGTATTCCACGACCGGTTCGTCGACCTGGGAGAACGCACAGCCGTCGTACCGGACGGCGGGATTCGGCGGGCCCATCGCGCTCGGCCACAACGGGAACCTGACGAACATCGTCGAGCTGGCCGGGGCGCTCGGCGGGCGGGACGGCGGCCTCGGGGCGACCACCGACTCGGACCTGATCACGGCGATGCTCGCGGCGCATTCGGGGCCCACTCTCGTCGAGGCCGCGCTGGACGTTCTCCCGCGGTTGCAGGGCGCGTTCTCGCTGACGTTCGCGGACGCGTCGACCCTGTACGCGGCGCGTGATCCGCACGGGATCCATCCGCTGGTCCTCGGGCAGCTCGACGACCGGCCGGAGGGCGCCTGGATCGTGGCCAGCGAGACAGCGGCGCTGGACATCGTGGGTGCCNGCTTCGTCCGGGAGATCGAGCCCNGGGAGCTGGTCGTCATCGACGCCGACGGCCCGCGCTCACTGCGGTTCGCGGCGGCGGACCGGCATGTCTGCCTGTTCGAGTACGTCTACCTCGCCCGGCCCGACACGACGATCGGCGGCCNCTCGGTGCACGCCACCCGCGTCGAGGTGGGCCGGCGGCTGGCGCGCGAGGCTCCCGTCGACGCCGACCTGGTGATCCCGGTTCCGCAGTCGGGGGTCCCGGCCGCGGTGGGGTACGCCGAGGCGTCCGGTATCCCGTTCGGCGAGGGCCTGGTCAAGAACTCCTACGTCGGACGGACGTTCATCCAGCCGTCGCAGACGATTCGCCAGCGGGGCATCCGGCTCAAGCTCAACCCGCTGNGGGACGTCATCGAAGGCCGCCGCCTGGTTGTCGTGGATGACTCGATCGTGCGCGGTAACACCCAGCGGGCCCTGATCCGCATGCTGCGGGAGGCCGGCGCGACCGAGGTGCACGTGCGCATCTCGTCGCCGCCGGTGCGGTGGCCGTGCTTCTACGGCATCGACTTCGCCACCCGCTCCGAGCTGATCGCCAGCGGCAGCGGGGTGGAGGAGATCCGCGAGTCGCTCGGTGCCGACTCGCTGGCCTACGTCTCCCTGGCGGAGCTGATCGAGGCCTCCGAGCAGCCCGCGGACTCGCTGTGCCGGGCCTGCTTCGACGGTGTCTACCCGGTGCCGCTGACCGACGCGAACAAGCTGGGCAAGTACCGGCTGGAGTCGTTCGGTCCGCAGACCACGGAGGAGGTCATCGCCCAGGCGATGCAGGCCCGGGTGACGCTGGGGATGAACGGGGCCGACCCGTCGCCCGACAGCCACGACGCCGAGATCGAACCGGTGCCGCTCGTGCCGACCCGGACCACGGGAGGTTCGCTGTGACGACCAGCGGTGCCGCTGGCGGTGCCGGCCTGGCCGGTGCGGGCGACGGCGCCCGGCTCGGCGCGGGTTCGGTCTCCTATCGGGACGCCGGGGTGGACGTCGAGGCGGGCGAGCGGGCCGTCGCGCTGATGCGCCAGCACGTGGCCAGGGCCTCCCGGCCCGAGGTCGTCGGGTCCCTCGGGGGNTTCGCGGGCCTGTTCGCGCTGGATGTGGCCCGCTACCGCCGCCCACTGCTGGCGTCCTCCACGGACGGCGTCGGCACGAAGATCGCCGTCGCCAGGGCGATGGACGTCCACGACACGGTGGGCGTGGACCTGGTCGCCATGGTGGTCGACGATCTCGTCGTCTGCGGCGCGGAGCCGCTGTTCCTGCTGGACTACATCGCCTGTGGCTCCCTCGAGCCGGGGCGGATCGCCTCGATCGTCTCCGGGATCGCCACCGGCTGTGAGCAGGCGGGGTGTGCGCTGGTCGGCGGTGAGACCGCCGAGCACCCCGGCCTCATGGGAAGCGACGACTACGACCTGGCCGCGACGGGGGTCGGGGTCGTCGAGGCCGACGCCGTGCTCGGGCCGGAGCTGGTCCGGCCGGGGGACGTGGTGGTCGCGATGGCGTCATCCGGTCTCCACTCCAACGGCTTCTCGCTGGTACGCCACATCCTGTTCGGTCCAGTCGAGCCTGACCAGCCCGGAGGGGTCTCCGAATCGGGCCGGGCGGCGCTGGCCGGGTACGAGGAGGCCCTGGGCACCACTCTCGGGCAGGCGCTGCTGACGCCGACCCGGATCTACGCCCGGGACTGNCTCGCCGTGATCGAGGCCGCGGAGGTCCATGCCTTCGCCCACATCACCGGAGGCGGGCTCGCGGCGAACCTCGCCAGGGTGATCCCCGCCGGGGCGGTCGCCACCGTGGAACGGTCCACGTGGGCGCCGCCCGCGCTGTTCGGCCTGCTGGCCGAGCGAGGCGGGGNCAGTGCGGCCGACATGGAGGCCACGTTCAACCAGGGTGTCGGAATGGTTGCGATTGTCGCCGCCGCCGACGCGGAGGCCGTGGTGCGCACGCTGACGGAGCGGAACGTCGCCGCCTGGATCGCCGGCCGGATCGAGGCGCGGAGCGGCGGAGACAGTTCGGAGGCGGGGGCGGCCCGTCTGGTCGGCGCGCATCGCTGACTCTGCCGGTTGTGTCGACGCCGGTTGCGTCGACACTGCCGGTGGCTCCGGCGCGACCCCGTCGGGGGGCCGCCGGACGCCGGGGCACCGGCGGACAGCGGAAAGCACGAATGGACCCGAACCCATGAGCGGACCCGGACCGTCGCCCGCGATCTGTGGCGGCGGTGGGTGGCCGCAGGTCATTGCCGTGGGAGCCTCCTCAGCCGGGCTGACCCTGACCTCTGGAACTCCAGAACGCGACACCGACTGTGCCGCCCGACGCCAGCTCGATGCCCGGTGTGCCCGCGCAAGGCGGGCGTACCGGACTCGACCTGCCGCCTGTGCCCGAGGCCACCTGGTCCCAGGTGGCCACGACCGGCCCCTCCAGCGTCACCCGGAAGGCCGGCATCGGCCGGGGCGGCCCCGGAGCTAACGGGACGAGCGGTGCTCGTCCTCATCGTCCAGGTAAGAGTCGTAACCGTAGTCGTCATCCGAGTACGGTTCGTCGCTCTCGGTCTCCCGCGAGGTACCCGCGCCCAGATCCGCCTTCAATCGGTCGAGATCCATTGTGGGCGAGTTGTACTTGAGCTCGCGGGCGACTTTCGTCTGCTTGGCCTTCGCTCGGCCGCGCCCCATGGCTCGACCCCCTCGAACATGACGACGGGGACCCGCCCCGGTGCTCTCACTGTCTCGTGCTTCCCGAGACNACAGGGATCGCAGCCCACTCGGCACGCCAACCCGACAGTTACCNGTCGTCGGACAACATCGAGGAGATCATCTGTCCCCGGTGGGCAGTCTCGGGACTTCCCTGCCAGCGGGCACACGGGCCTGGGCGACCCCGGCGGGCGGATCCGGCAGATGTGCTCATCGTCACTATTTCCCGACACTGGCGGCGTGTTCGGCGCCGCGGTGGGCCGCCACCCGGCGGCCGACCACCCGGCGGCCGCCGGGTGGGGGCCACCGGCACTCCGGAGCGGATCAGGCGGGCCGGGCGGGCAGCAGGATGCCGCGCAGCCGGCCGATGTCGGCCATCCGCCGCTCGGCGAAGCGGCCGGCGGCCACCGCCGGGGTGATGCCCTCGGCCTCGGCGAGACGCAGGACGTTTCGGGTCGTGTCGAAGATGCGGGCGGCCCGCGCCNTGGCCCGTTCCGGGGAGTAGCCCTCGATCTCGTCCGCCACCTGGATCAGCCCACCGGCGTTGACCACGAAGTCGGGGGCGTACAGCACGCCCGCGTCCGCGAGCACCTTGTCGACCCCGGGGCCGGCGAGCTGGTTGTTGGCGCCGCCGCAGACGATCTCCGCCCGCAGCCGCGGCACGCTCTCCTGGGTCAGCACGCCCCCCAGCGCGCACGGCGCGTAGACGTCGACCTCCGCCCCGATCAGCTCCGCCGGGTCGGGCAGCAGGCGGACCTCGGGGTGGTGGTCCCTGACGCGCTCCACGGCGGCCGGATCGACGTCCCCGACCACAACAGTCGCGCCGTCGGCCAACAGGTGCTCCACGAGGCGCTGGCCGACCTTGCCGACGCCGCTGACGGCGACGCGGCGCCCCGCCAGCGACGGCGTCCCCCACCGGTGCTCGGCGCAGGCCCGCATCCCCTCGAAGACGCCGTAGGCGGTCAGCACCCCGGAGTCCCCCGAACCCCCGTGGGCGGGGGAGCGCCCCGAGACCCAGCCGGTCTCCCGGGCCACCACGTCCATGTCCTCGACGTAGGTGCCGACGTCGCAGGCCGTCACGTAGCGGCCGCCGAGGGAGGCGACGAAGCGCCCGTAGGCGCGCAGCAGCGCCTCGGTCTTGTCCCTGGTCGGGTCGCCGAGGATCACCGCCTTGCCGCCACCGAGGTCCAGGCCGGCGGCGGCGGCCTTGTAGGCCATGGCCCGGGAGAGCGCGAGCGCGTCGGCGAGCGCGGCCCCCTCGTCCGGGTAGGCGTGGAACCGGGTGCCGCCCAGTGCCGGGCCGAGCGCGGTCGAGTAGATCGCGATGATCGCGCGCAGACCGCTGGCCCGATCGGAGCAGAACACCACCTGCTCGTGCGCCGCACCGGCGCCGAACACCGACGAGGCCACCGTGGACGTGTCGATCTCCGCTGACATGCCTGGGCTCTCCTCCTCCGCGCGGCTCCACGGGCCCCGGCCGGGGTGGGACGCCTGGGCCGCCTGGGCCGCGTGGGCCGGTTCCGTGTGCCGCGGGCTCGGTACCGAGCCGCTCCGGCGAACATTACGGGCCGGCCGGCCGGGCTTCCCGCCGCGCGGGGACGCTCCGGGCGCGCGCTGGAGATGCCGGACCTCTCATCGCCGTCGGCCCCGCCCCGGCCGCGGTCCGTGCCAGGATCGGAGGCATGCCAGCATCCAGGGGCATGTCCGCACCCAACCGGGTTACCGCCGCGCGGGTAGCCGCTCCAACCGGGGTCGGGATCTAGGGTGCCTGTCGTCTCGCCCGCCGCCTNCCTGCGGGTCTACGAGCCGCTGGCCGCCTTTCCGCCGGCTGAGCGGGTCCGGTGGCAGCGCTATGCCGCGTCCGGTCCCCCGTCCAGCCGTGCCGGCGCCCGGCGCGAACGGGTGGTGGCNCTGGTCGCGACCGTCCGGCCGTCGCTGGACGTCGCCGACGAGGCCGCCTTCGTCCNGTGGGTGGACGGGCTGATGTTCGTCTGCCCGTGGTCGACCCAGCTGCGGGTGTGGCAGGCCGCGATGGAGTTCCGCGGCCAGATGCCGGAGCGTGTCGCCGAGGCCTTCCTGCCGCGCCGGCTGGTCGATCCGGCGGAGACCGAGCTGGACCGGTGGAAGGCGCGCCGGCCCGAGATCAAGCTGCACGTCCAGACCTGTACCTGGATGGTGCCGCCGACCTGGTTCGTGCTGTTCGACCCGGCCGAGCGGTTGCTGGTCACCGGCGACAACGCCGACCGGTCCATGATCTACCGCACCACGATGAGCCTCGCCCGCCGCCGGGTCGGCCGCGCGGTGGAGGCGATGGAGACCCTCCGCTCCGGGAACGCGAACGTCCCCGCCATCGAAGGCGTCGCCGAACTGGCCCGTTGGCTGGGGTCCTTCCATCCGCAGAGCAGGGTTGAACTGGACTACGACGGACTAGTTGACCTGCTCGACGACGACATGCTTAGGCNGGACACCTCCGTCGAGGACATCGTCGAAGCGGTCAGCGCGTTACGCCGAGGGCGAACAGACCTTGCGGTCGAGGCGTACGAACGCGTGCTGATCAGGTGGAGACCCCTGCAGTCACGGGAATCCGCCAGCTGATCGGCGCCTCCTGTTAGCGCAGCGTTGCCNTCCGCTTCGGACGAGCTGTGACTAGTCAGCAGATGGTCCTGACGTGCCATGTCCGAAATGCCNCCGAAGGATGCACGATCTGTATGGGACGGAGCGACGCTCTGTGACGGGAGGCCAACGCAATGACGACGAGAACGCCGGATGCCGAGCCGCTGCTGACGCCCGCCGAGGTAGCCACGATGTTTCGGGTCGACCCGAAGACCGTGACCAGGTGGGCGAAGGCCGGGAAGCTGACCTCGATCCGGACTCTGGGCGGTCACCGCCGGTACCGCGAGGCGGAGGTGCGCGCCCTGCTGAAGGGAGTTCCGAGCATCGGAAGTGACATCTGAGTCCAGCGCCGAACCGGCGCTGATGGAGGCGTCCTGGTAAGTCCAGGCGTTAGGTGGTTGCCCGGCCGGGCCTCGGATTGGACCACGGCCGGAGCCGCCACCTGAGCGGACGTCCCATAACGGCGAATTTCCACCGCTCCGGGAGGGCGGTGGTGATTTGCGTGTCGAAACCGACGGGTGGCAGCCATGTCATCCGTCGGTTTCGTGCGTTTCTGGGGCTCGGGTCGAGGGGACGTTCCGGTNTGGCGCCGCATGGTGGCGCCGGTGAGGCTGTCGGTCATGGCGGGGGGAAGGGACACGGCGAGGACGACGGGCACCGCACGCCGCCGCACGCACGGGGCGCACGCCGGGAACGTGCTGCGGCCGTGCGCCGCGCTGCGGCTGCTGGCCCTGCTGGTCGCGGCGGCGCTCGTGGGCGCGGGCTGCGGCGGCGGCACCGCCGCGGAGACCGGGCCGGTCGTCACGACCACCGGCGGCAAGGTGCGCGGGGTGATCGCCGGTGGGCTGGTGTCCTATGACGGCATCCCCTACGCGGCGCCCCCGGTGGGAGACCTGCGGTGGAAGGCCCCCGCCCCGGCCGCGTCCTGGAAGGGCACCCGGGACGGATCGGTCCGCGGTCATCCCTGCCCACAGCCCGGCGGGACGGCCGGTTCACCCGCCGAGGACTGCCTGTTCGTGAACGTGACCGCTCCGGCGGACGGGGTCGCCCGGCCGGTCCTGGTGTGGATCCACGGCGGCGGTTTCTTCACCGGCACGGCCAACCAGATGGACCTCTCCGCGCTCGCCGCCGCCGGTCCCGCGGTGCTNGTCGGCGTGAACTACCGGCTCGGCGCGCTCGGCCAGCTCGCGCTGCCCGCCCTGAACACCGAGTCGGACGGCGACGCCGGCTCGTACGCGCTGGCCGACCTCGTCGCCGCGCTGCGCTGGGTGCGGGACAACGCGGCCGCCTTCGGGGGCGACCCGGGCAACGTCACGATCTTCGGTGAATCGGCGGGGTCGGTGAACGTCTGCGCACTGCTGGCCGCCCCGTCCGCCCGCGGCCTGTTCCAGCGAGCGATCATGCAGAGTGGCCCCTGCCTGTGGACGCTGCCCACGATGGCCAAGGCCGAGCGGACGGGGCAGGAGTTCGCCGCCCAGATGGGCTGTACCGACCCCGCGACCATGCTGACCTGCCTGCGAGCCGTTCCGGTGAGCCGGATCGTCGCGGCCGGTAACCAGACCGACGTCCTGACCAACCCCCGGTGGGCCCCGGTGAGCGGTGGTCGGACGCTGCCGCGGCCCCCGTCCGAGGTCGTCGCCGACGGTTCCGCGGCGCCGGTGCCCGTCATCCTCGGCACGGTGCGGGACGAGGGCCGGGCCTTCACCGTCGGCTTCGAAGCGGGCGGAGAGCTGACCGCGCAACGTTTCACCCAGATCATCCGCGAGCAGCTGCCGGACCGGGCGGATGCCGTGCTCGCCGCCTACCCTCCCGGTGCCGTGTCGGCCCGGGAGCGTCTCGCCCAGGTGATCACCGACTGGCTGTTCGCCTGCCCGACCGCGAGCACCGCGGATCTGGTCACCGCCGCCGGCTCCCGGGCGTTCGTCTACGAGTTCGACGTCCCGGGGCAGAGCCCGGCCGTCAGCGGTGCGGCGACGGGCGCCACGCACTCCGGCGAACTGCCGTACCTGTTCCCGGAGGGGGGCTCGGGCACGGCGAGCCTGCCGGCGACCGCGGCCGATCGCGAACTGTCGGCGGCGATGGTCGACTACTGGACGCGCTTCGCCGCGACCGGGGATCCGAACGCGGTCGGGCCCGCCGGCCCGTCAGCTGGTTCGACCACTGGCCCGGGCGGGTCCCCGGCGGCCCGCGCGCTGCCGACCTGGCCCGGCTGGCCCCGGGCGCGGACCTCGACCACCCCGGACCGGCTGGTGCTCGAGCCGGGTGCGATCGAGGCCCGCGCCGGCTACGCCGCGGAACACCACTGCGAGGTCTGGGACTGATCGGGGGATCCCCGCTCACCGCACCATGCCAGTCCCGGTCGTGCCAGTCCCGGTCGTGCCAGTCCCGGTCGTGCCAGTCCCGGTCGTGCCGGTTCTGGTCGTGCCGGTTCTGGTCGTGGCGCTGCCGGCCGGGTCAGCCCCGCGGGTGACCCGGGTAGGTCCCGAACGACCAGAGGTTGCCCTCCGGGTCACGCGCGGCGAAGTCACGTGATCCGTAATCGGTGTCGTGCGGCTCCTGGACGATCTTCGCTCCCGCGTCGCGGGCCCGGGCGCACAGCGCGTCCGGGTCCGCGGTGACCACATATGCGCCGAAGGTGCCGGTTCGCAGCGACTGGAGGTCGTCGTCGCGTGTCGAGCCCAGCATGATCCCGCCGCCCTCCGGCCAGGAAAGCTCGGCGTGATCAATGCGTGTGCCGGTCTCGCCGGTCTCGCCGGCCCCGGTGGTCCCGGTGGTCCNGCCCGGGCCGTAGGAGACGATCTCCACGAAGCCGAAGGCCGCGGCGAGGAAGTCGATCAGCCCGCGGGCGTCGCGGGCGCGTAGGCAGGGCCAGACCTGGGGCTGCGGTGCGGTGTCGTTCATNGGTGGCAGTCCTTCCGCTCGGTCGGGCTGTGATCAGCCGGCTCCGGTCGGGCCGGGCCCGTCCAATGCTTCGTCGAAGCCGAAGTCCGTGGCTTGGACGTTTCGGAACTCCGCCGCGAGCCAGGCGCTCGGCGAGCACCCGGCCAGTTCGCGGAACTCGCGGGCGAGATGTGCCTGGTCGAAGTACCCGCACTCGGCCGCCAGCTCGGCGAGCCTCGGCCGACGGCCCTCGGTCCACCGGCTGGCCAGCATTCGCCTGGCCCGGTCGAACCTGATCACCCGCGCGGCGGCCTTCGGAGAGAGCCCGATCTCGGCATGGAAGTGACTGCCCAGATGCCGTGCGCTCCACCCGACCTCCGCGGCGAGGGCCGACACCGGGACCGCTCCGCACTCGTTCCGCAGCAGGTTCCAGGCCCGCCGCAGCTCTGGCGGGACGTCTCGGCTGATGCGCCGCTCCGCCCCGACCAGGGCGGCGAGCTCGGTGTCGAGGAGCGCGAACCGCTCCGGCCAGCCGGCCGCCGCCCGCAGGCGTTCCGTCAGCCTGCGGCCGGCGGCGCCGAGCACGGCCTCGGCCGGAACATCACACGCCGCGAGCTCCCCGGCGGGCAGGCCCAGCAACGCTCGCGCGCCGAGCGGCCGCAGGGCGAGCTGGAGACCCGACTGCGCGCCCTCGTGCGTGATCAGCGTGGCGGTCGTGTGCAGGCCGGCGACCAGCGCGTCGTAGGCGCGAGGCGCGGATGACGCGGCGGGCCGCGCCGCGGCGGGCCCGTCGAGCAGCACCAGCGGTTCGTCCAGTGTGAAGATCAGGGTCAGCGCCGGGGAGGGGAGCCCGCGGTGCACCGCCGGCGGCAGACCCCGCTGCCGGTAGCCGCTGTACCAGGCGACATAGGGGCGCAGCATCGGTGCCGGGACGACCCGGACGTGCTCATTAACCGGGTCCCCGGCNCCCGGCGGCTCCGCGCCGCCCGCCTGTTCCACGGGTCCTGCCTGTCCCACGGGTCCTGCCTGCTCCNCGACCTCAGTGTCAGGCCGGGAGGCCGCGGCGGGTGGCGAGTCGTGGATGCCACGCCGAAGCGGGTGCGTGGCCGGAGTGTGCGAAACACTGACCAGATGGACCTGTCTTCCGAAGAGCAGGAGATCGTCGCGACCGTCCGCGACTTCGTCGACCGCGAGGTGCGGCCGGTCGCGCGGGAGCTGGAGCATGCCAACACCTACCCCGAACGGCTCATCGAGCAGATGAAGGAACTCGGGGTGTTCGGCCTGGCGGTGCCGGAGCCCTACGGCTTCGGGCGGGTCTCGACCCCCTGCTACGCCCTGGTCACCGAGGAGCTGGCCCGTGGCTGGATGAGCCTCGCCGGGGCGATGGGCGGCCACAGCGTGGTCGCCAAACTGATCTCGACCTTCGGTACCGAGGAGCAGAAGCAGCGCTATCTGCCGCTGATGGCCACCGGGGCGCTGCGCGCGACGATGGCGCTGACCGAGCCCGGCGGTGGCTCCGACCTGCAGGCCATGCGGACCGTCGCCCGCCGCGACGGCGACGGCGACGGCTATCTGATCAACGGCTCGAAGACCTGGATCACCAACGCGCGCCGCTCCGGCCTGGTGGCGCTGCTGTGCCGCACCGACCCGGCCGCGGACCCTCCGCACCGCGGGATGAGCATTCTGCTGGTCGAGAAGGTGGACGGTTTCACCGTGTCGCGGGACCTCCCCAAACTGGGCTACAAGGGCGTCGAGAGCTGCGAGCTGGTTTTCGACGATGCCCGGGTACCCGCCGACGCCCTGCTGGGAGCCGTCGAGGGGCGCGGGTTCGCCCAGATGATGACCGGGCTGGAAATCGGGCGGATCCAGGTCGCCGCCCGGGCCACGGGGGTGGCGCGGGCCGCGTTCGACGACGCGTTGCGCTATGCCCAGGAGCGGGAGAGCTTCGGCCAGCCGATCTGGCGGCACCAGTCGATCGGCAACTACCTCGCCGACATGGGAACGAAGATCACCGCCGCTCGGCAGCTGCTGCTGCACGCGGCCCGCCGCCACGACAGCGGGGAACGCTGTGACCTGGAGGCGGGAATGGCGAAACTGTTCGCCTCCGAGACCGCGATGGAGGTCGCGTTGAATGCCGTTCGCATTCACGGCGGATACGGCTATTCGACCGAGTTCGACGTCGAGCGGNATTTCCGGGACGCGCCGCTGATGATTGTCGGTGAGGGAACCAACGAGATCCAGCGCAACGTCATCGCCGGCCAGCTCGTCCGCCGCGGCGGCCTCGACGCCTGAGCCCGCGGGCGCGGCGCGATGTGCCTCTTGTCACGGAGTGCCCCCGGACGGCCCCGGCAACGGGGACGTCCGGGCGCGAACTGTGGCACCGTTGGGCCTGGGTAACGGGCGGAACGGCGCAGGCTCCGGCACCAGATCGCCACGAGCACCATGCCGACGCACCAGGACGAGAAATGAGGGGCCGCAGTGCGGGAAGCAGTGATCGTGGAGGCGGTGCGCACGCCGATCGGCAAGCGCAACGGCTCACTTGCGGGTGTNCACCCCGTGGATCTGGCGGCGANGGCGCTCAACGAGCTGATCAGCCGCACCGGGATCGATCCCGTCCTCGTCGACGACGTCCAGTGGNGGTGTGTCACCCAGCTCGGTGACCAGTCCAGCAACGTCGGCCGGTACGCGGTGCTTGCCGCCGGGTGGCCCGAGTCGGTTCCCGCGGTGACGGTGAACCGGGCGTGCGGTTCCAGCCAGCAGGCGCTCGACCAGGCCGTCTTCGCCGTCATGGCCGGAGCGCAGGATCTGGTCGTGGCCGGCGGGGTCGAGTCGATGAGCCGGGTGCCGCTCGGTGCGTCCCGGCAGATGGGCGAGCCGTACGGGCCGGCGGCCAAGGCCCGCTACGACGGCACCGACTTCAACCAGATCGTCGGCGCGGAGCGCATCGCCGAGCGCTGGGGCCTCACCCGCCGGCAGCTCGACGAGTACTCGTCGCTCAGCCACGAGCGCGCCGCGGCGGCGATCGACGCCGGTGCCTTCGAGCAGCAGACGTTCGCGGTGCCCACCGAGTCCGGGCCGTTCACGGTCGACGAGGGCCTGCGCCGCGGCACCACCCCGGAGAAGCTCGCCGGGCTGAAGCCGGTCGCCCGCGAGGACGGCGTGATCCACGCCGGCAACTCCTCGCAGATCTCCGACGGTGCGGCCGCACTGCTCGTGACCACGCCCGAGCGGGCCCGTGAGCTGGGCCTGAAGCCGATCGTGCGCTACCACACCGCCTCGGTTGTCGGCTCCGACCCGCTGCTCGTGCTCACCGGCCCGATCCCGGCGACGGAGAAGGTGCTCACCCGCGCCGGGCTGTCGATCAGCGACATCGGCGCGTTCGAGGTCAACGAGGCCTTCGCCTCCGTGCCGCTCGCCTGGCTCGCCGAGACCGGGGCCGACCCCAAGGTGGTCAACCCCCTGGGCGGCGCGATCGCGGTCGGGCACCCGCTCGGGGCCTCGGGTGCGATCCTGATGACCAGGCTGGTCCACCACATGCGCGACAACGGCATTCGCTACGGCCTGCAGACCATGTGCGAGGGCGGTGGCACCGCGAACGCGGCGATCGTGGAGCTCGTCGCGGACTGACACCCCCGCCCCGCGAATCCCTGGCCCGATTCGCCCGAGCGGAGCTGAACAACCCGATGCCGTCATCTGCCCCGGGCCCCGGCGGCCCGGGTCCGCAGCACGTCCCGCCCGTCGCCGTCGGCCTCGGCGCCGGCCTCGGCCTCGGCCTCTACGAGGCGATCCGGCGGCGGCGGGACGTCCGCGGCCAGTTCACCGGCGAGCCCGTGCCACCGGTTGTGCTGCGCCGGGTCCTCGCCGCCGCGCACGCCGCCCCCAGCGTCGGCCTGACGCAGCCGTGGGACTTCGTCCTGGTGGAAAGCCCGGAGACGAAGTCGGCCATGCACGAACATGTCACCCGGGAGCGCGCGGCCTTCGCCGCGACCCTCGACGGTGAGCGGGCCGAGCGCTTCGCGGACATCAAGATCGACGGGGTGCTGGAGTCCACGCTCTCGGTGGTCGTGACCTACGACTGTGACCGGGGCGCCCCGGCCGTCCTCGGCCGGAACACGATCGCCGACGCCGGCGTGTACTCGGTGTGCCTGGCGATCCAGAACCTGTGGCTGGCCGCCACAGCGGAGGATCTCGGGGTGGGCTGGGTGTCGTTCTACCGGGAGGACTTCGTCCGCGGGCTGCTCGGCATCCCCGCGGGGGTTCGCCCGGTCGCCTGGCTGTGCCTCGGGCCGGTGACCCACCTGGAGACCACACCAGATCTTGAGCGTCACGGCTGGGCCGCCCGCCGCCCGCTGGACGAGGTCGTCCACCGCGAACGCTGGTAGCCGCGGCGGCCACGGAGACCGCCGGACGCGAGCCGGCGGTGGGCCGCGCCGCCGTGCCCAGAGCCGATCGGCGCGCCGGCGCCGGGAGAAGCGTCCCGGACTCGTCGGATGACCGCACCACCGGGCGAGGAAAACTTTTTCCCAGGAGAATTCAGGGAGATTTTCCTGAAGTCGATTCCGGTGCTTCGATCCCGGCCCCGGGGCGATTTTCTTCGTTACCTGGCGTTTACCCCGTGAAGCATTGTCGTGACAAGCCTCNGCCAATAATCTATGCGGGTTCGCCGGATTTCGATCCCATATCGGCCGGGGCGGCCGGAAGTGTGTCGGCCGGCGGCCGCGGGTCCACCGCGGCCGGCCGGGCCGGTGCATTGTTCGGCTGATTGGAGAAGATTCTGCCATGCCATTTGTGATCACTTCCGCGTGCATCGACGTCAAGGACGGTGCCTGCCTCGACGGTGGCTGCCCCGCCGACTGCATCTACACCGGCGGGCGCAAGATGTACATCAATCCNGACGAATGCACCGAGTGCGGGGCGTGCGCGGTGGCGTGTCCGGTCGGAGCGGCGATGCTCGACGAGATGGTGCCCGCGGCGGAGAANGAGTTCATCAAGAGCGAGGAGCTCTTCTTCTCCGAGGTGCTGCCCGGGCGGGACGAGCCGCTCGGCGAGGAGCCGGGGGGCGCGGCCAAGGTCGGGAAGATCAACGCCGACACGGAGTTCATCGCCAACTACAAGAAGTGATCCCGGCGGCGGGGCGGGACGCGGTCGAAGCCCGTCACCGCCGCCTACTGCCGGCGTGCCCCCGGGGCTGCTTCCGTGGCCGCACGAGGCTGGTCGCAGGGCTGGCCAGGATGCGAGCCAAGCAGCGCTGACGCCTCCCGGGCGACGCCGGTCATGCCCCGCCGGGCGGCGCGGTCGGCGAGGTCACGCAGGTCGGCCTCGTCGACGGGCTCGCCGTTGCGGTGGGCCAGCTGGGCGGCGACCAGCCGGGTGCGCAGGACCGCGCCGACCCCCTGCGAGCGGATCGCCACGTCCATAGCCGTCTTCAGATGCGCCCGGGCGGCCGGAAGGTCACCGGCCAGCGCGGCGAGCCGGGCCAGGCCCAGCGCCACCGGCCCGGCCATACCGCACTGGCCCACATTGGCGATGTTGCCCGCGATCGGCGCGAGCCGGGCGGTGAGCGTCCCGACATGTTCGCGCAGCCCCCGGTCGGCGACGGCGTGGGCCAGCAGGGTGAGCCGTCCGTGGGTGGTCCACGTGACCGGCTCGACCCGGGTGACGGCCGCGGCGATCAGCTCGTCGGCGCCCGGGTCATCCCGGGCGGCCGCCAGCACCGCCGCCGCCCACGGCGCGAGCGGGGCGCCGGAGGTCCGGTCGTCCGGCTCCCGCAACCGGCCCTGCTCCCAGCGCAGCGCCAGCCGGGCGAAGTCGTAGGCGCCGCTCTGGTACAGCTCCGTCTCGCAGTGCAGTGCGAACGCCTGGTCGTAGATCTTCTCCGCCACGCTGAGGTCGTCGTCCCGCCAGAGGGCCAGCGAGCCCTGCACCCACCGGAACTGCACCCGCGTCGCCGGCAGCCGGAGCAGGTCGCTGCCGACCGCCCCGAGCCGCGCATGCTCGGCCGCCGCGGAATCACCCAGGGTGATCTTCGCGAGGTAGTTCAGACCGTGCGCGATGACTTCGTCGATCTGGGCGGCGGAGTGCGGGACCTTCCCCAGCCGGGTGAGCAGTTCCACCGACTCGGTGGCCCGTTCCGCGATCCCGGAGAACGTGAGCGCCCGGCCGAGCAGGGCGTCGGCGAGGCACTCGTCGTCACCGAGCCGCTCGGCGAGCCCGATCGCGCGGCGGCTGAGCCGGNCGGGGACGGAACCGTCCGGGTCGTAGGTGCTGCCCACGGCGAGTGCCGCCAGGATGCGGGCGTGCGCCGCCGGATCGGCGGTGACCAGGGTCTCCAGGCCGGCCAGGCGGGCCAGCAGCGGAGCCGGGTCATCGCCGTAGGCGGGCCAGGGCCAGCACCCGGTGGTTCGCAGCAGCGCGCTGGCCAGGCGCCCGGCCGAATCGAGCCGGCCGCGGCGCACCGCGTCGAGCAGTCCGGCGTCGACCACGTCCAGCAGGGTCTGGCCCCGGCCGTTACGCGCCAGCGCGTGCACCTGCGCCACCAGCAGCTCGTCACGGTCGATGTCGAGGTCATGGGCGTTCTGGTCGGCGACGGCCAGTGCCTGGCCCCACCAGTGCGCGGCCGTCTCCGACTGCCAGTGGCGTTCGGCGTCCAGCGCGGCGGCCCGGCAGGCGGCGAGGACGTCCGCGGCATCGGCCAGCGGCCAGGCCGCGACGAGGTGCGCCGCCCGCCGGCTGACCGCCTCGCCCACCTCCGCGGTGCCCAGCGCCGCGGCGATCCGCAGGTGCAGCCGCTGCCGGCGCAGGCTGGAGATCCCGGCGGCGACCTCCTCGCGCAGCAGCGCGTGCGCGAACATGTACCGCCCGGTGCCGGAGGACTGCACGATCACATGCTCGTCCGAGGCCTCGTCCAGCAGGTCGGCGAGGGCGTCGTGATCCAGCCCGGTCACGCGGCGCAGCAGGCCGAGATCGAGCGTGTCGCCGATGAGCGCCGCGGCGCGCAGCACCTGCAGCACCTCCGGGTCCAGGCCGGCGAGCCGTTGCCCGAGCACCGAGCGCACGGCGAGGGGAACCTCGCCACCAGCCCGTTCCCCGGCCGGCAGCCGGGCGTACTCGCAGACGAAGAACGGGTTGCCGCCGGTCCGTTCGGCGAGGGTGCCGGCCTCGGCGGCGTCGATGTCCTGGCCGCTCACCCGACGGACCAGCTCCGCAACCTCACCCCTGGTCAGCGGCGGGACGGCCAGCCGGCGCGAGCCGTGCCCGCGGGCGGTGGCGGCGAGCAGCCGGTCCAGGGCGGGGCGCCCGGTGACGTCCCGCGCGGTGGCGAGCACGCTCAGGCCGGGCAGCGGGCCGGCGTCGGCGAGATGGGTCAGCAGCCGCAGCGACGCCTCGTCAGCCCAGTGGACGTCCTCCGCCAACAGCAGCAGCGGCCGGGACCGGGCCGCGGCGGACAACGTGGCGAGCACCCGGTCGTAGACGACGAACCGGGCCGCGTCGGCGTCGACACCACTGGGCGGGTTCAGGACGTCGTCCGGCTCCGCGCCGAGGTCGCGCAGGAGCTGGCGGATCGGCCACCACGGCGGGAGCGCCTCGTCGTCGGGGCAGCTGGTGCGGGCCACGGCGCCGCCGGCCCGGTTCCAGATCGTGGCGGCCTCCTGCGCCAGGCGGCTCTTGCCGATGCCGGCGGGCCCGGTGAGGACGATCCAGCGACCGTCACCGCCCGCCGCCTCGCCCAGGGCGGATTCCAGGACAGCGATCTCGTGGGTCCGGCCGACCAGGTCCCCCCGCCCCCCGAAAGCACTGTGCCGATCGGGTGCGCTGGCCCCGCCGGGGGGTGCGCTGGGCTGGTCGAGAGCGCTGGGCTGGTCGAGAGCGCTGGGCTGGTCGAGTGCACTGGGCTGGTCGAGTGCACTGGGCCGGTCGAGTGCACTGGGCCGGTCGGGGGGCGAGCTCGGCCGGGTGAGGGCCGCGCTCGCGGGGGCGAGCGCGGCACCCGTGCGGACGGACCCCGCCGGGCCGGGCCAGGAGTCCAGGGCGGCGTCCTGGCGCAGCACGGCACCCTGCAGGTCCCGCAGGGCCGGGCTGACCTCCAGGCCGAGCTCCTCGTCCAGCCGGCGGGCGTGGTCGCGGAACACCTCCAGGGCCTCCGCCGCGCGCCCGGCCCGGTGCAGCGCGATCATGTGCAGCCGGCAGGCACCCTCCGCGAGCGGACTGTCGAGCAGCAGCTGGCGGGAACGCGGCACGGCCGCGGCGACGCGGCCCAGGCCGAGCAGGCCCGTCACCGCGTTCTGCTCGCACTGCGTCCACCGTTCGGCCACCGCCTCCGCCGGACCGAGCACCCACGGCTCGTGACCGAACTCGGCGAGCAGCGGCCCCCGGCGCAGCGCCGCCGCGCGGTCGGCGGCCGCCAGCGTGCCCGGCCAGTCGCCGGCCTCCGCCGCGGCCTGCGCCTGGTCGCAGGCCCGCTCGAAGAGCCGCAGGTCGATTTCGTCCGGGGGGACGTCCGCGAGGTAGCCGGGGGTGCGGCGCACGATCGGGGAGGTGGCCCGCTCGTCGTCGCGCAGCAGCCGCCGCAGGTTCGAGATGTGCGCCTGCAGGCTCGGCAGCATGCTCGGCGGATGCTCGCTCCCCCAGGCCGCGTCGGCCAGGCGGTCGACCGAGACCACCCGACCGGCGTTCAGCAGCAGGACGGCCAGGATCGCCCGCTGCTTGGGCCCCCCGAACTGGACCGGCCCACCCTCCCGGACGACCTCGATCGGCCCGAACAGGCGGTAGAGCGGCACGCCTCACATGATGCCGTCAGCCCGCGTCACCGGCAGGGGACGGCCCGGTCGGATTCAGGACTGGACCAGGCCCGCGGCAGCCCGCACGGAGTGGGCGGCGGTCATCCGCCCGTGCNGGTCGTAGCTCGCCGTGAGGGTCGCGAGCCGGGCGAGTGTCGCGGTGTCGTACTTGCGCGCGACGATCGCCGGGTCGGCGCTCGCGCCGAAGTTCGGGGTCGAGATCCCACCGGACCACGGGTCCAGCGCGGCCATGACCGCCTCGGCGTGGCCCGTCGTGGCCTCGACGATCGGCGGTGCGGCGATACCGATCGTCAGCACCGCGTAGGCGGCCTCCCGGTGGCAGACGGCGCTCGGGTCACGCGGCTGGCGGGCCAGCGCGCCGCCGAGCAGCCGCAGCTCCACGATCACCTGCGGGCACTCGGCCGCGGGGCCGGCCAACGTGAGCAGCGNGCCCACCGCCTCTTCCGGCAGGTCCNGCAGCAGCACCGAACGCTCGTGGACGGGCATCGGGTCGACCGGGTCGGCGTGGATCATGCCCAGTGCGCCGAACGGGAGGACCTCCAGCCCACCGAAGATCACCGGTGCGACCGCGGCCATCGGCCCGGCCACCCGCTCGCCCTCCGCCGGGTCACCGATCCACGCGAACCGGATGGCGACCGTGCACCGGCCGGCCAGCGGCGGGGGAACCGCCGGCATCGCCGGCAGCCGCAGGATCGCCAGCGACGTTGACGCCTGCTCCGGCAGCGACGCCGACCAGGCCCGCCAGGCCGGGACGATCCGCTCCGCGTCGGCGCCGTCGAAGTACAGGCAACCGCCGTAGAAGTGCGAGACGTCCAACAGCTCGAACTCGACGGCGGTGACCACCCCGAGCGCGCCCTTGCCGCCGCGCAGCGCCCAGAACAGCGACGAGTTCTCCGTCGCGGTGGCCCGGCGCAGCTCACCGTCCGCGGTGACGACCTCGATGGCGGTCACCAGGTCACTGCCGTACCCGAAGGTTCGCCCCACCGGCGAGACCCCGCCGCCGGTGAGATATCCGACCACGCCGACATGCGGCGCGGAACCGGCGAGGGCGCCGAAACCGTGCGGCGCGGCCGCGTCCAGCACCTGCTGCCAGCGCACCCCGGCACCGACCCGGGCCTGCCGGGTGACCGGGTTGATGACGATCTCGGCGAGGCGGTCGGTGCGGATGAGCAGCGTCGGCCGGCCACCCTGGGCGACTGCCCCGTGGCCGGTGGCACGCACCTCGATGTCGAGATCGTGGACGTCGGCGAACCGCACGGCCGCCACCACGTCGGCCGCCTCGGCGACCGCCACGACCGCGACCGGTGCCGAGACCACCGCGACGTTCCAGGGGGTGGCGGCCTGGGCGTAGGCGTCGGACCCGGGCAGGAGGACCTCACCGCTGATCGCGGCGGCGAGGTCGGCCAGCGGGAGCTGCCGGCCCGGGTCGGGGAGATCATGGGACGACGGCGAATCGGGTGCGAGCGTGGACATGACGCCTCCGGCTGCTGCTCGGTGTTCGAGGGGGACATCGAGCAGCCTGGAGGCGACTACTTGGGCATTTCTTGCGGATGCGGGGCAACCACGGATGGCCTACTGGCCCGGCACTTGCGATCCGCTGCGCCNGGTCTTGCGGGCTGTACCCGCGTTCGGCTCAGGGCTGTGCCCGCGTTCGGCTCAGCGGGCCGTCATCCGCAGGGCGCCGTCCATCCGGATCGTCTCGCCGTTCAGGTAGTCGTGCTCCGCGATCATGATCACCAGTCGGGCGTACTCGGCGGGCTCGGCCAGCCTGCGCGGGAAGGTCACCGTCGCAGCCAGACCGGCCCGCACCTCGTCGGAGAAGCCCGCCATCATCGGGGTGTCGACGATGCCGGGCGCGATGGTCATCACCCGGATGCCGTACTGGGCGAGGTCCCGCGCGGCCGTGATCGTCATGCCCGCGACCCCCGCCTTGGAGGCGGCGTAGGCGATCTGGCCGATCTGGGCCTCGAAGGCGGCGATCGAGGCGGTGTTCACCACCAGGCCGCGCTGGCCGTGCTCGTCCGCGTCGAGCCCGCTCATGGCCTCGGCCGCCAGCCGCAGCACGTTGAACGTGCCCAGCAGGNTGACCATCAGCACGGAGCGGAACAGGTCCAGGTCGTGCGGGCCGCGCCGGGACAGCACGCGCGCCGACGGCGCGATGCCCGCGCAGTTCACGGCCAGCCGCAGCGGCAGGCCGTCGTTCCTGATCCGCTCGATCGCGGCGGAGACCTGGGACTCGTCCGTGACATCCGTCGGGAGCAGGTGCACGCCGTCCACGGGAGCGGCGTTCGCGACCGCCTTCTCGAGATCCAGCCCGTACACGGTCACTCCGCGCCCGGCGAGCGCGGCCGCGGTGGCGGCGCCCAGCCCGGAGGCCGCTCCGGTGACGACTGCCGCGGTGTGATCGAGCTGCATGACAGGGCTCCTCGAAAACGGCCGGTGACTGTGCGGGCACTGATCGTGTGCTGACGCCGATTACGTGCTGGCAACACAACGGCGCTGGCACGACAACAGCAGGGACGCTACTACGAATCCCCCTTCGCCCGAGGCGTCGCTGACGGGTGGCCCCCGGCCTCCTCGCGGGTCGGTGGCGCCCCCNGTGGGGGGCTTGAGCTGGCCCTCAGGACGGTACGTGTGCTGACTGTGACGCAGATGGACTGTGAGCTGGACCAAAATTGACGTCGAAGTCAATAAGTGCTAGTTTGATGATCACGTCAGAGGTGATGTGTGGGATGGGTGTCCATCCCGCGTAGGCCACACCGGGAGCGTCCTGAGACTGCTCGCGGNGTCGAGCTGGTGGGGTCCAGCCAGCGTACGGAGGTAGTCATGCCCAGGACGGATATCGACTTCCCTGTCTTCGACGCGGATAACCACATGTACGAGACAGCGGATGCCTTCACGAAGTACCTTCCGAAGGAATACGAGAACCTGATCAAGTATGTTCAGGTGAATGGGCGCGACAAGATCGCGGTGCGGGGTGTGATCTCCGAGTACATTCCCAACCCGACCTTCAGTGTCGTGGCGCGGCCGGGCGCCTGGGAGGACTACTTCAAGAACGGCAACCCGGAGGGGAAGTCGACCCGGGAGCTGATGGGCAAGCCGATCCGCTCACCCGAGGCGTTCTTCGCTCCTGAGCCCCGGCTCAAGCTGATGAACGAGCTCGGCATCGACCGGGCGATCATGTGGCCGACCCTGGCGAGCCTGCTGGAGGACCGGCTGCGGATGGACCCGAAGGCCACCCACGTGGTCGTGCACGCGCTGAACCAGTGGATGCACGAGCAGTGGACCTTCAACTACGAGAACCGCATCTTCGCGACTCCCGTGGTCACGCTGCCGATCGTCAGTGAGGCCATCAAGGAGCTCGAGTGGATCGTCGAGCGCGGCGCGAAGGTCATCCTGATCCGGCCGGCGCCGGTGCCCGGCTACGAGGGCTTCCGCTCGTTCGCGCTGCNGGAGTTCGACCCGTTCTGGGAGAAGGTCGTGGAGGCGGACATCACCGTCGGCCTGCACTCCTCCGATGACGGCCTGACCCGCTACTACAACATGTGGGAAGGCCGGCAGGACGGTGAGCACCTGCCGTTCGCCACGCCGACCGCCTTCATCGACATCATGCACAAGCAGCACCGGGGCATCTTCGACACGATCACCTCGCTGATCGGGCACGGGCTGCTCACCCGTTTCCCGACGCTGCGGATCCTGCCGGTCGAGAACGGCTCCGGCTGGGTGCGCCCCTTTGTCGAGGCCGCGGGCGAGTCGTACGCGAAGAGCCCCAAGCTCTACGACGAGGACCCGATCAAGGTGCTCAAGCGCAACGTCTGGATCCACCCCTTCTTCGAGGAGAACCCGCGCGGTCTCATCGACGTCGTGGGTGTGGACCGGGTCGTCTTCGGCTCCGACTTCCCGCACGCCGAGGGCATGTCGGACCCGGTGTCCTACGTGGACGAGCTCGAGGGCCTGTCCAAGGNGGACATCGCCAAGGTGATGGGCGGCAACCTCGCCGAGGCGCTGAAGCTCCCCGCCACCGTCTGACCGGATCTTCTCCAGAAAGAACCTGCCGTCAGCGTGGACGACGTCGTCCGCGCTGACGGCAGGCTGCGTTTCCAAACGTGTTCGTCAGCCGTTGTTCGGCAGTGGTTGTTCGTTGGACGTGTCTGTCAGACGGGCTGGGGCGTGAGGACCACCTTGCCCCGGCCGTGCCCCGTCCCCACGTCACGGTGGGCATCCGCGGCCCGTTCCAGCGGGTAGGCGTGACGTAGCTGTACCCGCAGCCGTCCCCTGACGTACAGGTCGACCAGGGCCGCGAGCCGGGCCGCGGACCGCTGGCTGCGCAACCAGCGGACCCCCAGCTGCGCAGCCAGCTCGAACGCGACGATCGTCGCGATCCGGTCCCGATCCCCGACGAGTTCCACCGCGGCGCGCAGGCCGTCCGCGCCGGCCGCGTCCAGGCTCGCGTCGACGCCGCCGGGCGCGACCGCCCGGACCCGGTCCACCAGGCCGCTGCCATATGACACCGGAACAGCCCCCAGCGAGCGCAGATAGTCGTGGTTGGCCGGGCTCGCGGTGCCGATCACCGTCGCGCCGGCCAGCCGGGCGAGCTGCACCGCGACCGTGCCGACGGCACCGGCGGCGGCGTGGATGAGAACCGTGTCGCCGGCGGTGAGCCGGAGTACCTCGACCGCGGTGTGGGCGGTCTGCCCGGCACCGGACAGCCCACCGGCGATCTCCCAGGGCAACCCGGCGGGCCGCCGCACCACCTGGTCGGCCGGGACGACCACGTACTCGGCGTAGCACCCCAGCACGCGGAAGCCGAGGACCTCGTCCCCGACGGCGAAGCCGGTGACCCCCGGGCCCAGTTCGTCGACGACGCCGGCGAACTCGTTGCCGGGAACCAGCGGGCTGGCGTCGACAGCCGGAGGCATCCGCCCCTCGCGGATCGCCAGGTCGACTGGCTGCACACCCGCGGCCCGCACCCGGACGCGGAGCTCGCCGGGAGCGGGCTCGGGCCGGCGCAGCTCCACCAGGCGAAGTGCCTCGGGTGGTCCGGGCGCGTAAAACGCGGCGGCTTTCATCTACACGGCTCCTCGGTTTCTGAGGTTTCTGACGGGCGTAGGCCGCGGGTGAGAGCGGGTCACGCCAGCCTGCGGGCTGAACCGGGGTTGAGGTCAAGAAGATGGCCGGGGTATCCGGCCCGTGCGGAAACTTGACCTCGACCGAGGTTCAGGTTCTAGGTTCCGGAGAGATCCCGCCGAACACGGCGCCCAGCGAACTCAAGGGGCGGAGTTTCATGTCCAGCGCACCCGTCAACCTGACCGTCATCGTCGGAAGCAACCGGTCCGGCCGGTTCGCGCCGGTTGTTTCCGAATGGTTCGTACGGCAGGCGGCCCAGCATGAGGGGGTCGCGGCCGAGGTCGTCGACCTCGGTGCGGTCNGCCTTCCGGCGCAGCTTGGCTCCCGGAGCGGGCCCGGCACCGAGGAACTGGCCGGAATCACCGGGAAGTTCGCCGCCGCCGACGCCTTCGTCGTCGTCACGCCCGAGTACAACCACAGTTATCCGGCCGTGTTGAAGACGGTCATCGACTGGCACCACGCCGAATGGAAGGCGAAGCCGGTCGGCTTTGTCTCCTACGGCGGCGTCTCCGGCGGGCTGCGGGCGGTGGAGCATCTGCGCCAGGTCTTCGCCGAACTGCACGCGGTCACCGTCCGCGACACCGTCAGCTTCCACGGCGCCTGGGCCCGGTTCGGCGAGGACGGATCGCCCACGGAGCCCGACGGCTGCAACGCGGCCGCCCGGACGATGCTCGACGAGCTGTGCTGGTGGTCGAATGCGCTCACCGCGGCCAGAAGGCACACCCCATACCGGTTCTGACCCCATACTGGTTCTGAAGGCGCCAGAACCCGGCGGGCCGGCGGGCCGAGCCCAATCCGGTCGCCGCTACCGAAGGCGGGAGCAGCGCGGCGACACGCGCCCCGGCGCGCTATCCGGTCACACCGCCGGGGCACGAAACCCGAGAACTACTCTCCGTGGTCGCTATCCATATTTCGTTGACCACGGGAGCCACGGGTGTTTCTACGCCGGACGCTCATGTCGCTGGCCGCCGGCGGACTTCTCCTCGCCGCGTCGGCACCGACCACCGCGAACGCTGCTCTGCCCCAGATCCAGCCCTTTGACCAGTGCTCGCGGGCAGATCTCAAAAACGACCCCAGGCTCGGCCCGGCCAAGCTCCCCGTCTTCGGCGAGGTAGCCCGGGAGCTCGCCGACTACGAGCGGACGGGGGAGCACTCGACCCGGCAGTTCCTCGGCACCTGGTGGGATCCGTCCGCCACCTTCTCGCCGTTCCCGGGGATTCCCGGGAACTGGGTATTCCCGCCGCAGAACGGATATTATGTCAATCCCGACGGAACTCCGGTGCGAGCGGTGACTACGTTGTTCCCGGGGCAGCAGATCGACCGCTTCGGCCTGCCCCGNGGAAGCTTCCTCGCCCCGCGGGGGACCGACTACGCCCAGCGTTCGCTCCCGCCGTCAAGCCTGGACGACACCGTCGACCCCGGTGGCTGCAACTATCACGTCTACGAGGTGGTGAAGGAGTTCCAGGTCTATTCCGGCGCGATCCGCCCGTGGNTCGACCAGCCGGGCGACGGTGAGCAGTACCAGCTCGTCTGCGCTCTCGTGCCGGGCTCGGGGACCTCGGATCTCTGCGACCTGTCGACGGGCAACCNGCGGACCCAGTACCTGCTTGACAACAACTACATCGTCGAGATCCCGGTCGGCGACCGGAAGATGTAGCGACCGTCGACCGGTGCGTCGCCCGCCGCCGCGGACAGGCAGGCAGGCGGGCAGGGGGGGAGGCGGGCAGGCGGGCAGGCGGGCAGGTGGGNAAGGCTTACCATCGACGTCCCGACGGGTCGGTTCCTAACGTCATGGCATGGAATCTCCTCCTGGACCGAAACCACCCGGCTCACCCGGCGACTGCCGTGCTCTCGCCGCCGTATGCGACGCCTACGCGAGTTCCCTGCAGGACGAGGTGCACGCGGCCGGGAAAGTGCACGGCCTGGTCGGATCGGAAATCTGGACGGGCCGGGCGGCGCGTTATGTGAACAACGCCGTGAGCGACTGGCAGGCGGTGGCCCGGCCCGCCGCGGAAGCGGTGCGGGGGCTCGCCACGCTGCTCCGGGGCGCCGCCGACGACCTGACCCGCGAGCAGGCGGACTGGCAGCGCCGGGTGGATCGCTATGACGCGGCCGTCCGCGACCTGTCCCGCTGGGGGCGCACATGACCGAGTACCTCCGGCTCGACCCGGCGTCGATGCGTCTGGTCGCCCAGGATCTCGACACGGCGACCGAGGTCGCCCGCCGGATGAGCGCGACGATCCCGACGCTCGCCGACGGCTACGACCTGCCGCCCGCGCTCGCTCGGCAGGTGCGGGCCGAGCTGGGCCGGATCGGAGCCGCCCTGGCCCGCGCGGCCGGCACCGTCCAGGGACTCGGGCGGGATGTGCGGGCCCGGGCGGTACTCGCCGAACTGGCGGACGCGGCCGGCCGGCCGGGGCAGCTGCCCGGAGGGCTGGCGGTGCGGCTGCGGCAGGTGGTGGAGAACTTCGAGTGCCCGCTGGACGACCCGGTGCGCAACCTGCTCCACGAATCGGCGGCGGCCGCGGCCGGCGGGGCGCAGGTCGGCGCGGGCCGCCTGCGGGAGGCACTCACCGACATCACCGACGGCGCGATCGCGAACAGCCTCCGGCAGCAGGCCAACCAGGATCTGGGCCAGTGCCAGCCCCCGGTCGAGCTGCCCGATCTGCCGCCACCCCCGCCGCCGCCCCCGCCGGCACCCGGATTCTTCGAGCGGGCCGCGAACGCGGTCGCCGACGCGGCGGATTCCGTCACCGACGCGGTGGAAGGTGCGCTGGAGGATCTGCCGTCGCCGGACGACCGGCCGGCCGGCGACGGACCCTTCCCGATTCCGGTGCCGGTTCCGCTGCCCGTGCCGGTTCCCTAGAACGTCGCTCCGCAACGTCGCTCCTCGGATGGGTGGCCGGCTTTCCCGACCACCCGTCCGAGGAGCTTTCGCGTGCCAGGGCCCTTCGCGTGCTAGGGCCAGATGTAGCCGAGCACGAAGTTGTTGCTCGTGTATCCGCGGGCCGCGTATTCGGAGTACGGGCCGGAGGGATTGACCGCCCAGACCCACGAACTGTCCGGTCGGTCGAACATGGCGTCCACCTGGGCCGCCCCGGCCGGACCCTGTGCGTAGGCGTAGAAGGCGACACCGTCGTTGACCCAGGCCGGCGCGGTCGAGGCGACATTCGTCATGGAGAAGTAGTAGGTGGTGCCGGGCCCGCAGGCGTTGTCGCATCGGTACCGGTACACGGCCGTGGTACCGCCGCCCGGTGTGGAGGCGGGGAAGACGTTGCCGAGGGCCCGGTTGAAGGTGTAGCCCGGCACGCTCGCGTCGGTGCTCAGCAGGTAGTACGGCTCACCGCTGCGTTTGTGCAGGTAGAGCGGCACCAGTGGCGCGTCCTCGTAGACGTACCCGACGGCGGTGCCCGGTGCCACCGCGGACCCGGCAGCCACGCTCTGCGCATGGACCACGTTCGGCTGGGAGGTGACCTCGTCCGAGGTGGGGGCGGGCGCCAGCCCGAGGTTGCTGAGCTGCGCCGCCGCATCCGCCGGGCTCAGGCCGATCAGGTTGGGCACGGTGACCTGCACACCCCCGTAGTACTGGAGCGTGATCGGGTCGTTCGGCCCCGCTCCCGTGCCTGCCTCCGGGGCCTGGCCGATCACGCTGCCCGCGGCCTGCCCCGCCGGGGCCAGGCCGGCGTCGGTCGGGGTGCAGGCGGTGAAGCCGAGGGCGGAGAGCTGGGTACAGGCATCCGGGTAGGGGATACCCGCGACCGAGGGAACCGTGATCTTGTCCGGGAAGGCGATGGTGACGGCGGCCCCGGAGTCGATCCGCTCGCCGGAGCTCGGTGACTGCCGGGTCACCGTGTTGAGCCCCGCCGCGGTGGTGGCGAGTCCCTCGACGACCTGCGTGCAGGTCAGGCCGAGGCCGACCAGCTCGGCGCACGCAGCGGTGGCGGTCTTCCCGACGAGGTCCGGCACCTGCGCCCGGTCCCGGTAGCGGACCTCGACGATGTAGCGCTCCTGGACCTCCGTGCCGGGCGTCGGATCGGTGGCGACGACGGACCCGACCGGACCACCGCCCACCTGACCGGACGCGACCGGGCGGCATTCCAGCCGGGCGGCACGCAGCGTCGCGCAGGCTCGGGCCTGGTCCTGGCCGCGGACGTCCGGCACGGCCACCATCGGCACGGTCGGCGTGCTCGGCGTGCTCGCCGGGGGATCCCCCGGCAGGATTCCGCCCAGTAGCCCGCCGCCGGGCGGTGGTGGGTCGGTCGACGGTGGGTTGCGGGTCGACGGTGGGTTGCTGGTGGACGGTGGGTTGCTGGTGGACGGTGGGTTGCTGGTCGACGGTGGGTTGCCGGTGGACGGCACGGGCGGACGGGTCCGCTCCGGAACGGCACCCGACGTGGCCGGTGCTGATGAGGCAGGCGCCGGCGGAGCGGTCGGCCCGGTGGTGGGGCCGGTGGTNGGCGCCNCGTCCTCGTCATTGCCGGGGCCGGCGAGCCCGGGGCCGGCACCCTTGTCGATCGTCGAGCTGGTGCCGTCAGCGGCGACCACGGTCGCCCGGACGGCGTACTGGTCGTTGATCCACAGTCGGTCCCCGTCGACTGTCAGGGCGACGTCCCCGGAGCCGTCGGCGGGGACCCGGATCCGGCCCGGTGCCGTCGCTGCCGGCGAGGTGGCGTCGTAGCTCAGGACCTGCCGGTTCGCGTGGTCCGGGACGTACACCCGGCCATGCATCTCCAGCGGCGAGCCGTACCGGGGCTCCGTGCCGGTGCCGGTGCCGGTGCCGGCGTCCAGGCTGACGGCCTCGCCGACGGTCTCGCGATCGATGTCGATCCGGATCATCCGTCGTTCCGGTGAGATGACGAGCCACGCCGTGTCGGCGGTGGCGCTCGGCGCGGAGAGCTGGAGGGCCGTGCCGGTCGGCAGCTGGACCGGGATCGTGTTCGTCCCGCCGTCCGGCCGCACGACCAGGACCTCGCCCGCGTCGCCGCGTACGACAACCGGCCGGTCGTGCAGCAGGGTGAGCAGGAGCCTGCTGTCCCGGCCGACGTTCACCGTGGAGACGAGGTCGGCACCGCGCACCTCGGCGAGGCGTCCGTCCGCGAGCAGGACCCAGGCGGTGCCGGTGGAGTCCACCGCCTGCCCGACGATCTTCCCGTTCAGCGCGACCGGGCGGAGCGGGCCCTGCGCGGGGTTGAGCTCGGCTACCGAGCTCTCGCCCGGGCTGGGCTCGGACGTGAGATAGGCACTTTCGCCGCCGGCCACAAGCGCGGGTGTCGTGCCCGTCGGTGCCGTGCCCGCGGGCGTCGCACCGTCCGTGGCCGGGCTGTTCGGGGTCGGGCTGTTCGGGGTCGCGCCGGCGACGGGGGCGGCGGTCATCAGGGAGGTGTCCACCTGTGACAGCGCGCCGGTGTCCTTGTTGAGCACGTAGAGCCGCCCGCCCGCCTGAACGGTCTCCAGCCGCTCCCGCCCGGCCGCGAGTGTTCCCTGCACCCGCGCGTCGGCCTCGCCGGTGAGCCCGTTGACGTGGGCGACGCTGTGGCCGCTCGGCAGGTAGGTGCTCGCGTCCCCGAGCACGGCCTGCGACACGCGGTACCCGGTACCGGTAGACACGCCGACCACGGTCAGCAGCAGCACCGCCGTGAGGGCCAGGCGGGTGCGCACCCGACCCCCGTGGCGTGCCAGCAGCCGGCGAACGGTTCGCGGAATTCCGCTGGCCTCGGCGGGGGTGATGGTTCGAGATCGGGGGCTCACGGATCTCCTCTCGGCGCTGGCCGCGATGATATGGAGACAAACCGCTGCGGCAGAACGGGAAGGGGTTCCCACCGGATGTCCGGTCAGGTGGATTTCGATGGTCACGCGTTCCCACTGGTCGAGGAGCAGCGGTTCACCTTCGGTCGTTCCGGTGAGTGCACGGCGCGGCTGGCGGTGGATGACTCGGCGATCTCCCGCGTCGCCGGGTCCGTCTACCACGACGGCGGTACCTGGTGGCTGTCCAACGACAGCGGCACCCGCCTCTTCGCCGTCGTCGACGAGTTCGGTTTCCGAAGCGTCGTCCCGCCCGGCCGCCGGGTCGCCGTCGAGGAACCGGTGCGCGTCGTCCTCGACGGCACCGACCGCGTCTACACCCTGCGGGTGAGTGTTCCCGGGGCGGTACGGCCACCGGACGATCCGCGTACGGATGAGGCCGCGGCCGCCATGGTGGGTGGCACCCTGACAGCCGCGGGCGAGAACGTCATGATCAATGGCGCGGACCGGCTCGCCCTGGTGGCGCTGTTCGCGGGTTACCTGGAGGATCCGCCGCGGCNTGATCCGTATCCGCGCAGCTATGCCGCCGCGGCCGCCCGGCTCAACGTGCCGCGCAGCACGGTGGTGAAGCGGATCGAGCACCTCCGAACCCGGCTGACGAACGCCGGCGTGCCGAACCTGACCGGGTGGAACGCGCTCACCAACCTGGCCNAGTACGCCATCACCACCCGCATCATCACGAAGGAGGACCTGCGGCTGCTGCGGCGCTGAGCACCCGGCGCCGTCAATGGGGAGGGTTTCCGATTCCCCTCGGTCAGCACTCTGCCTAACGTCGGCGACGACCCGCGGATCGTCTGCGGAGTGCGACTTTCGGAGGTGTCGGATGGCCGTCATCGGTGCCGAGATCGGCGATCTCAACGGGCTGAACACCAGCCTCAAGCGGCAGAGCGGTGTGGTTGACACGCTGCTGTCGGAGCGGACGACGCAGGTGCAG
>NZ_LRTK01000097.1 GCF_001636565.1 Frankia sp. EI5c | reverse complement strand
ACTGAAGACCTCGTGGTGTCTCTCCGGGAGAGGTGTTGACAACCCCGGTGGTGGAGGGGGCGCAACCTCTCCGGGAGCGGAGACACCACGAGGTCTTCAGTCGCTGTCGGCGAATACTCGCGGACGGGCGGCGCGGGGGTGGATGGGGGGTGTTTCGGGGCTGTGCGGGCTCTGAAAGCCCTGGTGGCGGTGTTGCGGCGGGGTTCCGCCGGGTGCGGCGGCCCGGTGGCCGTGCGCCGGGCGGGTGTTCGCGGGCCGAGGTGCCCGCGGGCGGGGTGCTGGACGCCGGAAGGGCTGGGCCGGTGGTGTCCCGGTACCGGCCCGGGGCGGTCGCCCGTCGGGCCTCCCGGGCCGGCTCCGAACCCGGGGTGCCCCGTCCGATCAGACGGAATTGTCACCCCGGCGCCCCGGGGCAGGCACCACCACCCGACCCGGGTCGGTCACCGCCCCGGACCCGGGTCAGCCAGCGCCACCGGACCCGGGTCGCCAAGCACCCGCCTGCCCCCGCAACGCCCAGCACCCGCACGGGCCGGAATTCGCGGGTGGCGCGCTAGCCCTTCACGCACAGGACGGCGTGCAGGACGGCGGCGACGTCGACGAGATCGCGCTGGTAGGCGATGACCGTGTCGATGTCCTTGTAGGCGGCGGGGATCTCGTCGAGGACCCCGGGGTCCTTGCGGCACTCCACGCCGCTGGTCTGGGCGATGAGGTCGTCGGTGGTGAACTCCTTGCGGGCGCGGGTCCGGCTCATCCGCCGCCCGGCGCCGTGCGAGGCGGAGTGGAACGACTCGGGGTTGCCCAGCCCGCGCACGATGTAGGAGCGGGTGCCCATCGAGCCGGGGATGATGCCGTACTCGCCGGCCCGGGCGGAGATGGCGCCCTTGCGGGTGACGAGGACGTCGGCGCCGTAGTGGTGCTCCTCGGAGACATAGTTGTGATGGCAGTTCACGGCGGCGAAGGCGGCGTCGTCGGCCTGCGGGCCGTCGGCGGGCGGGGTCGGCACCCGCAGGTGCGGGAAGTGCGCCCGCAGGGCCTCGACGTAGAGGGCGAGCATCGTGTCGCGGTTGTGCCGGGCGTATGCCTGGGCCCAGGCCAGGTCCCGGCGGTAGGCGGCCATCTCGGGGGTGCCGGCCAGGAAGACCGCGAGGTCCCGGTCGGGCAGCCCGGAGTTGTGGGGCAGCTTCTTCGCCGCGGCGATGTGCAGGTCGGCGANGGTCTTCCCCACGTTGCGCGATCCGGAGTGCAGCATCAGCCACACCGTGTCGGCCGTGTCCAGGCACAGCTCGACGAAGTGGTTGCCCGAGCCGAGGCTGCCCATCTGGGCCATCACCCGGTCGATGGCCCCGCTGCGGCCGGAGACACCCGGGTGCAGGTCGCCGAAGGCGCTCCAGAGCTCGTCATAGCCGCGCACCCGCCGGGTGATCTCGGAGTGCCCGCGGTGGCCCACGGGAATGGCCCGCTCGACCGCGGACCGCACCGGCCCGAGGTCGTCGGGCAGGTCGGCGGCGGTCAGGTTGGTCCGCAGCGCGGCCATCCCGCACCCGATGTCGACGCCGACCGCCGCGGGCGAGACCGCGTCCCGCAGCGCGATCACGGAACCGACCGTGGCGCCCTTGCCGAGGTGGACGTCCGGCATGACGGCGACGTGGTGGTGGACGTAGGGGAGGTCGGCGATGGTACGGAGCTGGTCGAGCGCCGCGCTCTCGACCTCCTGCGGGCGGGTCCACATCCAGACCGGTGCCGCCGCTCCTGCCAGCTCGCCAATGGGGGGCACGGTGACCTCTCTATCTTTCCTGTCGCACTGTTCGGTCGCGCTGTCATCCTGGCCGCACTGTCATCCCAGGTGTGCGGACCGCGACCGTGGTGAGATCAACGATCGCCCGTTCTGTCTGGCTTGGCCAGCGAATTTCCGCTGCCGCGGAGCCACTCCGGCCGACCGGCGGGTGCCGTGGCGTCCCGACCGGCGGGGTGTGGGTCCGGGTGCCCGGATAGTCGTCCGGGTGCGCCGGTGGGGGCGGCGGTGAAAGACTCCGGTGCCAACGACCGGATCTGACCCGGGGCGTCCGTCCTGTGCGCCCGGGTGCGCGGCGCGCATCGCGCAGAGTGCGCCAAGCGTAAATCGTGCAAAACGCGCAAAGTGTGAGGAGCTGACCATGTCCGCTGTCAAGAACCGCGTCGCGATCGTCACGGGGGCCGCGCGCGGCATCGGCGCCGCCACGGCCCGCCGGCTCGCGGCGGATGGGCTGGCCGTCGCCGCGCTCGACCTGGAGGAGAGCGCGGCCAAGGAGACGGCGGAGGCGATCGTCGCCGCCGGCGGGACGGCGATCGCCGTCGGGGCGAACGTCAGTGACGCCGACCAGGTGACCGCGGCTGTCGAGCGGGTCGCGTCCGAGCTCGGCGCGCCGACCGTGCTGGTGAACAACGCCGGCATCACCCGGGACAACCTGATCTTCAAGATGACCGAGAGTGACTGGGACGCCGTCATGGGCGTGCACCTGCGCGGCTCGTTCCTGATGACCCGGGCCGTGCAGAAGTACATGGTCGAGGCCAAGTGGGGCCGGATCGTGAACCTCTCGAGCACCTCGGCGCTGGGGAACCGGGGTCAGGCGAACTACTCGGCGGCGAAGGCCGGTCTGCAGGGCTTCACGAAGACGGTGGCGATCGAGCTCGGCAAGTTCGGAGTCACCTGCAACACGGTGGCGCCCGGCCTCATCGCCACGGAGATGACGCGGGCGACGGCGGAGCGCCTGGGCCGGTCGTGGGACGAGTACGCCGCCGCGCGCGCGGCCGACATCCCGGTGGGACGGGTCGGCGAGCCCGAGGACATCGCGAACACCGTGTCGTTCTTCGTCAGCGAGAAGTCCGGGTTCGTCTCCGGCCAGGTCATCTATGTCGCCGGTGGCCCGAAGGCCTGAGCCGCCGGTGGCCCGAAGGCCTGACCTCCGGGAGGGTCAGGCGCCGGGCATCCGTCACCGCGACACCGGCCGCCCGGCGGATCAGGGCTTGCGGCCGAGGCCCCCGGCGACCAGCCGCTCGGTGAGGGTGAGCGGATCGGCCACCGGCTCCTCCGGGCGCCACAGCGGGTTGTAGACGACCCCGGGCTCCAGCAGGTCGAATCCGTCGAAGAAGGTGGTGATCTCCGCCAGGGTGCGGAACCGGCCCCGGCCGAGATCGGCCAGCATGACCTTCTCCAGCTCGGCGGTCTCCTCGCCGTGGGTCACGAAGTGCGTCAGGAACAGGTGGCTGCCGGAGGCCAGCCGGTCGCGGTAGGCGGCGAGGATCCCCTGGGGGTCCTCGTCGTCCTCGATGTGGTGGACCACGGCGAACAGCAGCAGCGCCACCGGCTGGTCGAAGTCGATCAACGCGGTCAGGTCGGGGTGGTCCAGCACCTGCTCGGGCTCGCGGAAGTCCGCCGTCACGACCGTCGTGTGGTCGTTCTCCGCCAGCAGCGCGCGGCCGTGCGCGAGCACGATCGGGTCGTTGTCGACGTAGACCACGCGGGCGTCCGGGGCCACGCTCTGCGCCATCTGGTGGGTGTTGCTGGCCGTGGGCAGACCGGAGCCGAGGTCGATGAACTGACGGATGCCCTGCTGTGCCATGAGCCGCACGCCCCGGCCCAGCAGCGCCCGGTTGTACAGGGCCGACTGCCGGCCGCGGGGGGCGAGCCGCATGAGCTCCTCGGCGACCGCCCGGTCGACGGGGAAGTTGTCCTTGCCGCCGAGGATGGCGTCGTAGACGCGGGCGATGCTGGGGACCGTGGTGTCGATGCCCTGCGGGCTCCAGTCGGCGGGCGGCTCCTTGACAGCGCGCGCCAAGGGGTGCTGTGCCGCCTGGTCCTGGCTCATGGGACTCCTTCGTCGCTGTGGTCGTCGCTGTGGTCTGTCCGGGATGCGTCCGCCGGCCGGGTCCGGGTTGCGGGTCCCGGGTCCCTGGCTGAAGTGGTGGCCGCGATTGTCGCCCTGCGTGAGGAAACCGGCTCTACGCGGCACATCATAGGACCTCTGGGTAGGTTCCGGACATGCGGCAGTCGCCGTCACCAGGACATTTCGCCGGCACCCGCGCGGGCACAGCGCGTCACGGCCGTGCGGACGCGTCCACGATCGGGTTACGGACGGAACCGACCCGCTCGATCCAGACCTCGACGACGTCCCCCGGAACCAGGTACCGCGGCGGCCGGCGGATGTAGCCGACCCCGGCCGGAGTTCCGGTGATCAGGACGTCCCCGGGGTTCAGCGTGAGCGTGCGGCTCACGAACGACAGGATCCGGCCGATACTGTAGATCATGTCGCTGGTGTCGCCGTCCTGCNCGACCTCGCCGTTGACCCGGGTGACCAGCCGCAGGCCGAGGCCCGGGTCGCCGACCTCGTCGGCCGTGACCACCGGGCTCATCGGGCCGCTGCGGTCGGCGTTCTTGCCCAGGGTCCACTGCGCGGACGCTCCCTGGGCCCGGCGGGCGCTGAGATCGTTGAACGCCGCGTAGCCGAACACCCCGGCCAGGGCCGTCTCCTCGTCGACGTCGGTCAGCCGGGCACCGACGACCGCGGCCAGCTCACCCTCCCAGTCCAGGCCGCGCTCGCCGGGCGGGACGGGGACCGGCGTGCCCTCCACGGCCAGCGACGCCGTCCACCGCGCGAAGATCGGTGGCTTCTTCGGCAGTTCCAGGCCGGTCTCGGCGGCATGCGCGTGGTAGTTCAGGCCCATGCCCAGGATCCGGGCCCCGGCTGGTACGGGCGGGAGAAGATCGATCTCGGTGATCTCGGTGATCTCGGCCGCGGCCCCGGCTCCGGCTCCGACCGCGGCTCCGGCCACGACCCCGACCGCGGCTCCGGCCTTGCCCGCACCCGCGTCCTCGCCGGCGCCCTCATGCTCGGCACGGCGACGGCTCGCGGCGGTGATCTCCCGGGCGGCCGCGGTCCAGCGCGGCAGGTCCGCGTAGAACTCGTCGACCTCGGCGAGCCGGGCCACCCGGTACCGACCGCCCGCGCCACCACCGGTGCCGGCGGAACCACCGCCACCGCCACCGCCGTCGCCCGCGGTGGCATCGAGGAGACAGCCGATCAGCACTCGCCGGCCGTCACGTACGCCCACGAACCGCATCCACCGCGCCTTTCCGTCAGCCGGTCTCCCGCCGAACCCGGCGCCTCGTCACCGGGTTCGGCGGCGAACGCCGGTCGATCGGCGACGAGCCGCCGCCCTCGGCATTGTGCCGCCGGACGGTGCCGCCGGCCCAGGGCGCGGACCCCTCGCTAAGGCGAGCCCCGGGTGACACAGCTGTCTGATCAGACGGATATCGCGGCCGTTGGGCCGGCCGCGCGGCCCGGCCGACGATGCCCTCGGGCTGGCACCGGGACCCCACGGCCCCAGCCCACCGACGTCCACGGCCCCGCCTGCGGACGCCTTGGCCGGTGAAGATCCGCCGCGGTGCGGCCACGGGGCTGCCGGCACCCGGCAGGTTCCCGCGGTAACGGGGCTACCTGGGCTTTCAGCGCGCCGACAGGGCCCGCAGCGCCTGTCGCCCACCCGTGCGGCGCGGGTCCGCGAGGATTCGCTGACAGCGGCTGAAGGGCTTTGTGTGTCCTTCGCTCGCAGGGGTTGCGGCCCCTGCGTCACCGTGGTCGTCAAGACGTCTCCGTAGGAGACACAAGGAGCCCTTCAGGCGCGCGATCGCCACGCCCGCGCCCGCACCCGAAACACCGACCACCATCGTCAGATCACCGAACGCACCCGCCTCGGGCCCGCGCGCGCCGTCCGCCGAGAACCCGCCCGCGCCTCCGCCCCGCGCCCGCGCGGGCAGTCCGCCGAGAACCCGCCCGCCCCCGCACCCGCCCGAGTTCAGCACCCGCACGGGTCAAGATCCACGAGAAACGGGCTAGCGGACCCCGGCGTCGCGCAGCAGCTGGCGGGCGATGACGATCTGCTGGATCTGGCTGGTTCCCTCGTAGATGCGGAACAGCCGCGCGTCGCGGTAGAAGCGCTCGACCGGCACCCCGCGCATGTATCCGGCGCCGCCGTGGATCTGGACGGCGCGGTCGGCGACCCGGCCGACGGCCTCGGAGGCGAAGTACTTCGCGCAGGACGGGCCGATCCTGGTGTCGCTGCCGTCGTCGAAGCGGGCCGCGACCTCGGTGACCAGCGCCCGCGCCGCGTACAGGTCGGTCGCGGAGTCGGCGAGCAGGCCCTGCACCAGTTGGTGCGCGCCGATCACGCTGCCGCCCTGGACCCGGCTCGCCGCGTAGGCGACGGACTCGTCGACCAGGCGCTGGGTGAGCCCGACGCACAGCGCCGCGATGTGGATGCGGCCGTGGGCCAGGCAGCGCATGGCGGTCGCGTAGCCGCGGCCCACCCCGTCCGCGCCGCCGATCACCGTCGAGGCCGGTACCCGCACCTCGTCGAGCAGGACGTCCGCGGTCCACGCGCCGGACTGGCCCATCTTGTGGTCCTTGGGGCCGACGCTCAGGCCGGGCACGTCCCGCTCGACCATGAACGCGGTGATGCCGCGCCCGCCCACGGCGTCGGGATCCGTCCGGGCGAAGACCATGAAGACGTCGGCGAGCGGCGCGTTGGTGATGAAGCGCTTGGCGCCGCTGATGACCCAGTCGTCGCCGTCGCGGCGCGCGGCCGTGGTGAGACCGGCCGGGTCGGAGCCGGCGTTCTCCTCGGTGAGCGCGAAGGACGCCGTCCAGTCACCCGAGGCGATCAGCGGCAGGTAGGTCTTCTTCTGTTCCTCGGTCGCGCCTTCCAGCAGCACGTGCCCGGCGATGCCGTTGTTGGTCCCGAACATCGACCGGAAGGCGGGGGTGGTGTAGCCGAGCTCGAAGACGAGCCGGGCCTCGGCGCTCATATCAAGGCCGAGGCCGCCGTACTCCTCCGGAATGGCGAAGCCGAACAGACCCATCTCGGCGGCTTCGCGGCGCAGGTCGGCGGGAATCGCGTCCGTCTGCTCGATGTCGGCCTCGGCCGGGACGACCCGCTCGCGCACAAAGCGCCGCGTGGCGGAGATGATCTCACGGACATCGTCATCGAGCACGAGATCTCCATTCAGGACGGTTTCCAGATTAAATACATTATCTAAAAGGACCCTGCCGGCGCGTAGCCTGGGCGGCGGGTTACGCCCGACGACACACATCGGGGTCGCGATCGCGTCCGACCTCTGGTGAGTGACAGTAGCCAGTGCGGGCGACGCGCGACGGACGAGTGGACGGGACAGCATCGATGAATCTTTCCGGCATTGGCGTGTGGAGTGCCCACCTGCGGTGGGGGGATCCGGCGGAGGCCGCCGACGCCGCCGCGGAGCTGGACGAGCTGGGTTTCGAGGCGCTGTGGATTCCCGACGTGGGGGGCCCGGTCCTGGACGCGGTCGGCGCGTTGCTGGCCGCGACGAAGCGGGCCACCATCGCCACCGGCATCCTCAACCTGTGGATGCACGACCCCGCGGACGTCGCCGCCGGCCACGCCGCCCTCACCGCGCAGCACGGTGAGCGCTTCCTGATGGGCATCGGGGTCAGCCACGCGCCCCTGATCGACGCGGCCGAGGCCGGCCGCTACCGGCGCCCGCTGGCGGCGATGACCGCCTTCCTCGACGGGCTGGACAAGGCCGACACCCCCGTCCCGGCCGACGCCCGGGTACTGGCCGCGCTCGGGCCGAAGATGCTGGACCTGGCCGGCAGCCGGGCCCGCGGCGTGCACCCCTACCTCGTGACCCCCGAGCACACCGCGCTTGCCCGCGAGCGCCTCGGCCCCGGCCCGCTGGTGCTGCCCGAGCAGACGGTCATCCTGGCCACCGACGTCGACGAGGCCCGGGGCATCGGCCGCGGCTGGCTGGCCGGCTACCTGAAGCTGCCGAACTACGCGAACAACCTGCGTCGGCTCGGCTTCACCGACGAGGAGCTCTCGGAGGTGAGCGACCGGCTGTTCGACGCGGTGATCGCCTGGGGCGACGAGGAGGCGGTCCGCCGGCGCGTCGAGGAGCACCGGGCCGCCGGCGCCGACCATGTGTGCCTGCAGGTGCTGCTCGCCGACCAGCAGGAGGTCCCGCGCGCGCAGTGGCGCCGCCTGGCCACCGCGCTGCTGTAGACCCGGGCCGGGGCTCAGCGGGCCCAGCCGGCTCAGCCGCCCACCTCGCTCGCCCAGGACCCCAGCGCCGGGGCGAGCAGCGGCCAGCGGACGAACAGGCTCCCGGTCGCGGCCATCTCGGCCTGCCGTTCGAGGTACTCCCGGTCGCCCCACGGCGGCTCCACCAGCCGGGCGCCCGGGAGCAGTCCGGCCAGCGCCTCCGAGGTTGCCCGCGGGTGGAACGGGTCGCTGCTCCCGCTGCGGAAGATCAGCGCCGGCACCCGCACCGACCGCGCGAGCTCGACGGGCAGGCCTGGGACCACCTCGCCCGGTTTCGGGCCATAGGCGGCCATCCACCGCTGCATGGTGTCGAGGAACTCGTCCCGGTCCTGGGCCAGCAGCCGCTCCCGGTTGCCGGCGTCGCGCTCGACCAGCGGCGCCCACTCCGGCAGGGCGGCCACCGCGGCCATCCCGCTGGTCCAGGCGGCGGTGATGGTGGCGGTGTAGTAAGCGTTGCCGAGGACCATCAGGCCGGGCACCCCGCCGCTGATCCACCACAGGGCCAGCCCGGCGGTCACCTCGGGGTGATGCGCGGCGGTCAGCAGCGAGATGTGGGTGCCCACCGTGGCGCCGGCCAGCACCGCCGGCCCGAGGTCGAGGTGGGTGAGCAGCGCGGCCAGGGTGTCGGCCTGCATCCGCGGCTCGCTGGGCCCGGTGAGGCACAGGTCCGACTCGCCGCTGTTGGGTCGGTCCCACAGCAGCACCCGCCCGCCCTGCGCGGCCAGCGCCTCGGCCAGTTCGGTGACCCCGGCGGTCCGCCGGGGGAAACGGCCGCCGAGGGTCAGCACCCACGTCCGGTCACCCGCACCGACGAGGTCATAGCCGATGCGCAGCCCGTTGACGTTCGCGTATGCCACCCGCCGGACAGTAGTGGGATCGACCGGCACGAGAAACCGTTGCCGATCCCCCCGGCGCGCTGCCGGGTCGGCCCGTACGGCGATGTTTGCGCGCAGACAGCGCCTGGGCGGCCCTGTGCCGCCGGTGGGCGGCATAATCCTCCATACCGATCGGCACCCGTCGCCCTGACGGGCCGGCAGCGCGATCGACGGAACCGCCAGCACCAGGACCCGATCTGGCGGACGCGAGGATCACGGTTCGGACCAGGACGGGGTTTCGCCATGGAGGAGCCGGCAGCGGTGGGAACGATTCCTCCGGCCCGGCTGCGGGCCGACGCCCGCCGCAACCGCGACCGGATTCTCCGCGCGGCTGTGACGGTCTTCGCCCAGGACGGCCCCTACGTGCCGATGGACGAGATCGCCCGGCTCGCGGCCGTCGGCGTCGGAACGCTGTACCGGCACTTCCCCGACCGGGAGGCGCTCATTCTGGCGGTGGTGCGTGCCAGCCTGGCCGCGATGGCCGCGAGGGCGCGCGCGGCCCAGGCGGAGGAGCGGTGTGCCTGGGACGCGATGCTCCGGAGCCTGCGCGGGTCACCCGAGCTCCGGCTCACGCTGTGCCTGCCGGACCGCTTCCTGCCCGCCACCGCGGAGGTGATCCGCGCGGACCCGGAGATCCGGCGGATCCGCGGCGAGCTCGTCGGCCAGATCGAGGACCTCGTGCAGGCCGCGCGGCAGGAGGGCACGCTGCGCCCCGACGTCGGCGCCGGCGACGTCATCCACCTGTTCTCGACGCTGCTGCACGTCGTGCACCGGATGCCGGCGGAAACGGCGGAGGCCGTCTACGAACGCTCCTGGGAGATCGTCCTCGACGGTCTGCGTGCCCGGCCGGGGGAGGCGTTACCCGGCCGGGCGCTGACGGCCGCCGACGTGACGGCGGGCTTCAGCTCGCGGTGATGGCCTTCTCGGGGCAGTTGCTGACCGCGGCCCGGACGACGTCCTCGAGGTCGGCGGGCACCTCGTCGAGGGTCACGACGGCGAAACCGTCGTCGGAGAGCGTGAAGACCTCGGGGCACAGCGTGCAGCAGGTGGAATGCCCGCAGCAGCGGTCCTCGTCGACGACAACCCTCATCACACGCTCCTCGGTGCCAGGGTGAACTCGAGGTTGAGGTGTGTCAGGCCACGCAGGATGAACGTCGGCAGGTAGCTGTAGCGCCGATCGCCGGCGGGGCCGTGCACACTCTCCGAGATCCGGATCTCGGAGGTCCGCTCCAGGATCCGCTCGATCGCGGCGCGTGCCTCGGCGCGTGCCAGCGGCGCGCCCGGGCAGGTGTGGATGCCGCGGCCGAACGCCACGTGGTGGCGGGCGTTCGGGCGGGCGACGTCGAACACGTTCGGGTTCTCGAAACGCCGCGGGTCGCGGTTCGCCGCGCCGTTCACGACCATGACGGTCGTGCCCGCGGGCAGGTCCACCCCACCGACGGTCGTGGGCACCCGGGACAGCCGGAAGTCGCCCTTGACCGGGCTCTCCAGCCGCAGGGTCTCCTCGATGAAGTTGCCCACCCGCTCGGGCTCGCGCCGCAGCAGCGCCTGCAGCTCGGGGTCCTCGGCGAGGATCTTCAGCGCGGAGCTGAGGAGACGCACCGTGGTCTCCTGGCCGGCGGAGAAGAGGTTCGCCGCCACCCGGACGACGTCGATGACCTCGGGCGTCGAACCGTCCGGGAACGTTGCCTTCGCGAGCCCCGTCAGGACGTCCTCACGCGGGTTGGCGCGCCGGTCCTCGATGTACGCGCCGAAGCGGGTGTAGAGGAACTCCAGCGGGCTGTGCTGAAGGTGGTCGTCGCCGGTGCTGCCGACGCCGCCGCGCTCCTCGGGCCGGCGCTGCAGGGCGTCGAGGAACTCCTCCTGGTCCTCCTCCGGCACACCGAGCAGGTCGGCGATCACCAGCAGGGTGAAGGGGCCGGCGAAACCGGTGATGAAGTCACCCTCGCCGCGCGCCAGGTAGGGCTCCAGCATCTGGTCGACGAGGCTCCAGATCTGGGCCTCGTTCTCCTTCAGCCGCTTCGGCGTGATCAGCCGCATCAGCAGCGCCCGGTGCGCGGTGTGCGTGGGCGGATCCAGGGTCGGGAGCTGGTCGTTCATGGGCAGCTCGTGCCGGTGCNCCTCGATCAGCGCGGTCACGTCGTCTCCCTCGAGTGGCACGGGGAAGCCCGGGAAGGGGCCCGTCACCGAAATGCACGAGGAGAATGTCGCGGAATCGTGGAAGACCTCGACGGCTTCCTCGTAACCTGTCACCATCACCACGTTGTGGTGCTCCTCACGCAGAACGGGGCAGCGCCCGCGCATCTGTTCAAGGAATGGGTACGGGTCGGCGACCAGCTTCTCGTCGCGGAAGTAGTCCGGTGCCTCAAGGTCACTCACAGTACGTGTTGCTCCTTCCATGGCCTCGCGGCCAAGTCTCGCACCACCGGTGAGGGCGAGACAAACGACGCGTCCGGCCGCCGACGGTCACCGTCGACCATCCTGACCAGGAGCGCCGCCTGTGGAGCTCGCCGATCTCGTCATGCTCGGCCTGCGGGCCGGCATCGGCGTGGGTCACTCGCTGGGCTCGGCCAACCGGGACCCGCGGGCCTTCGACGAGCCCGACCGTTTCCGCGTCGACCGTAGTCTTCGGTCGTGCCACCAAGGACCTGAAACGGGGGAGGAAGGGCCGTCAGGGCAGGAAGGGCTGCCCGACGGCGATCNCCCGTCCGGCCGGGTCGAGCTGAAGGAGGACCATGTTGGACGGATGGCTCGCGACGAACTCCCGCAGCTTCGCGAGCCCGCCGGTGAGGTAGATCTCGGGCTCGTCCCAGTACGTGAACCTGACCTCGGGTGCCACGACGAAGTCCCGTCGCTCGCCCTCGATGGTCCTGGTGCGGTAGCCGTCGAGGCAGGGATCGGGGTCGTCGGCCCGCAGCGGACAGGTGGTGTACTCGATCCGGTCCAGGCTCAGCACGGTGCCGGCGGCGCCGTCGGTGACCGCCACCGCGTGACCGAGCTCGTGTACCTCACCGAACCGGGACAGTGGCGGGTAGGCGGCCGTCGGCATCGGTGCCGGCGCCGCCGTGGGCGGCGCGATGTTCGCCCGGGCACCGGCGGCCGGAGCCGTGGTGCTGGCGGGGGCGGCGGTGCTGGCGGGGGAGGCCGGCGCGGCGCCCACGTCCGGATCGCCGGCGCACCCCGCGGCGGCGAGGGCCACGACGAGGGCGGCGGTCACCGCCAGCGGGCCGAGCCGGACCGGCGGAGCGGGAATTCCAGGGTGATCCACGGCAAGCGACTGTAGCGTTCGGGGCGCGGCGCGCCTGTCGGAAAGAAGCCAGTCGCGGACGGAACCGGTCATCGGCGCGCCGGGCGGGGGTCGCCGGCGCTATCGGAGACGGCCGGCGTCGCGCGCGGCGGTCTCGGCGGCCAGCAGCTGGGCCTCGACGAGGTCGAGGCCGGCGGACCAGAAGCCGGGGTCGGCCAGGTCGATGCCGACGATGCGGCCCAGGTCCTCGGGGCTGCGGGAGCCGCCGGCGGCGAGCATCTCCAGATAGCGCGGCACGAACGCGGGGCCCTCGTCGACGTAGCGCTGGTAGACCGACAGGGCCAGCAGCTGCCCGTAGGCGTACGCGTACACGTACCCGGGTGTGCTGATGAAGTGTGGGACGTAGCTCCACCAAGTCCGGTACCCGTCGGTGATCTCGACCGAGTCGCCGAGCAGCTCCCGCTGGGTGGCGGTCCAGGCCTCGTTGAGGCGTTCGACGGACAGCTCGCCCTCGGTGCGCCGCGCGGTGTGGACGGCGTCCTCGAACCGGTTCATCGCGGCCTGTCGGAAGACGGTGGCGATGGCCCCCTCGACCGCCTCCGCCAGCAGGGCGAGACGCTGCTCGGGGTCGGACGTCCGCGCCAGCAGCTGGTTGAAGACGATCGTCTCGCCGAACACCGAGGCCGTCTCGGCGACGGTCAGCGGCGTGTTCTGCTGCAGGATCCCCTGGCCCGCCGCCAACGCGAAGTGGATGCCGTGGCCCAGCTCGTGCGCGAGGGTCAGCACATCCCGGCGCCGATGGGTGAAGTTGAGCATGACGTACGGGTGCACCGACGGCACGGTGGAGCTGGCGAACGCGCCGCCCCGCTTACCCGGCCGGACCGGGGCGTCGATCCACCTCTCGTCGAAGAACCTGCGGGCGTGCCGCTCCATCTCCGGTGAGAACGCGCCGAAGGAGGCCAGCACCAGATCGCGGGACTCCTCCCAGCCGAAGCGCTCGTCGGCGGTGGTGACCGCGGCCGTGCGGTCGTAGTCGGCGAGCGTGGGCAGGCCGAGGATCCGGGCCTTGAGGCGGTACCAGCGCCGCGGGATGTCGTAGCGGTCCCGCACGGCGTCGACCAGCGCCCGCACGGAGGCGTCGGAGACCTCGTTCGCGAGGTTGCGGCTCGTCAGCCAGGTCGGGTAGCCGCGCAGGCGGTCGGTGATTGCCTTGTCGTGGATCAGCGTGTTGAAGATGTAGGCGCGGGTGCGCAGCCCGGGCGCCAGCGCGGCGGTGACCGCCTCGGCGGTCGCGCGGCGCACCTCCCGGTCGCCGGAGGCCAGCCGGCTCAGCGCGACGTCCAGCGGCTCGCCGCCGGCGCCGTCGCCACCACCGGGGCCGCGGACCTCGATCGCCGACACCTGCTCGGAGAACAGCCGGCTCCACGCCGCCCGGCCGGTGACCGCCTTCTCGGCCAGCAGCTTCTCCTCCGGCTCGCTGAGCAGGTGCGGCCGGAAGCGGCGCTCCATCCGCAGGTGGTGCCGGGCCTGGTCGAGTCCGTCGGCGCCCAGCAGCCGCTCGGCGACGTCGTCGTCCAGCGCCGCCCATTCCAGGCCGAAGAACAGCAGCGTCGTCTCGATCGCGGTGGCGCGCTCCCGCACCTTCTGCAGCAGCGCGCCCCGCTCGGGGTCGGCCGTGTCGGTGGAGAACCGCAGCGAGGCGTAGCTGCTGGCCCGCCCGACCAGCTCGTAGATGGCCGTCAGCTCGCCGGTCGCGGCCACGAGTCCCGGCCCGTCCAGCTCGGCGACCCGGCCGGCGTGGCGGCGGGCGAACGCCTCGGCCCGCGCGTGGGCGTCGGCGAGCTGGGCGTCGACGCTCTTCGCACCCTTGCCGTCGAGCAGCGGCTCAAGGTCCCACAGCGCGACATCCAGGGCCGGATCGGACTGCGCCTCGGTTGTCATGGCCGTAAGCTACCGACCGCCGCACCGGACCGTCGCGCAGCGCACCGCCGAGCGCGGGCGGGCGCCAGGCGCACCTGCGGCGACGACTTCTCAGCAACACGACTTCTCAAAAACACGACTTCTCAGGGACGACGACTCCTCGGGGGCTGACACGATGCGCATCGGGACGATGATCGGCTCGGACCGGGACCGGCCCGCCCGGGACCGGGTGGCCAACTTCGCCGCCGACGCGCGAACGGCCGAGGAGCACGGTTTCACCTCGATGTGGGTGCCGCAGGTGCCGGGATACTTCGACGCGCTCACCGCCGTCACGCTGATGGGGCAGGCCACCAGCCGGATCGAGCTGGGCACGGCGGTCGTGCCGCTGCAGTCGCGGCACCCGGTGGCGATGGCCCAGCAGGTGCTGTCCACCCAGGCGGCCTGCGGCGGGCGGTTCACTCTCGGGCTCGGGCCGTCGCACCACTGGATCGTCACCGAGCAGCTCGGCCTGCCCTACGAGCGCCCGGCCCGCCTCGTGCGTGACTACCTGCAGGTGCTCAACGCGGCCTTCGCCGGCGGGGGGCGGGTCGACGTCGAGAACGAGAACTTCCGGGTGCACAGCCCGCTCGATGTCACCGACCTGGCCGCCGTCGGCGCGCCGGCGGTGCTGCTGGCCGCGCTCGCGCCGGTGATGCTGGGGCTGGCCGGCGGGCAGGCCGCCGGCACCATCCTGTGGATGGCGGACGAGCGGGCGATCGCCGACCACGTGGTCCCGCGGCTGACGAAGGCGGCCGCCGAGGCCGGCCGGCCGGCGCCGCGGATCATCGCCGGGGTGCCCGTGGCGTTGTGCGCGCCCGGCGAGGTGGACGCGGCCCGCGAGTACGCCGAGCAGACGCTCGGGCACGCCGAGCTCTCACCGAACTACGTGCGGCTGCTGGAGCACGGCGACGCCCGCGGCATCGGGGACGTGATGGCCGCCGGGGACGAGACCGCCATCCTCGACCGCCTGCGCCGGTACCGGGAGGCCGGTGTCACCGACCTCGGCGCCCGGGTGATCCCGCTCGGGCCCGACGTGGCCACCCGCGCCGAGTCCCGCCGCCGGACCACCGAGTTCCTCGCCCAGCTCTGCCCGGAGCTCTGACGGGTCCGCCGGGTCCCTGCCGCGGCTGCCCGGGCCTCTAGTTGCGGCCGGTGGCCGAGGCGGTGATCAGGACGAGGACGGCGGCGACACCGACCTGGAGCAGCAGGGTCAACAGCCAGGTGGCGTCGACGGCCTCGGCGATGGCGAGCCCTCCGGCGGCGCCCACCAGGCCGACGAGGATCGTCATGAGGCAGCCGATCGCCTGCCGGCCGGGGACCACGAGCCGGCCGAGNAGCCCGATCACGAGCCCGGTGACGATGGCGCTGATGATGCCGGTCGGTGCATCCATGCCATGGATTCTCCTCCGCTGTCCGCCCGGCGTGCTCGCGGCTCGATGCCCGCCGGGCGTGGCGGGGGCGGCGGGGGCGGCGGGGCGTCACCGGGTCAGAGCAGCAGGCTCTCCACCAGGACGGTGTCGTGCTCGGCGGCGACGAAGCGGGAGTGGTCGAGCAGGCCGAGCAGGAACTCCGTGGTGGTGACCACGCCCGGTCCCCGCGCGTGCAGCTCGCCGAGGGCGCGGCGTAGATCGCGTTCGCGCACATCAGTACCCGGTCGGCGACGGCCAGGGCAAGCGCCCCGCCGCTGCCGCCCTCGCCGGTGACGACCGCGACGAGGGGCACCGGCAGGCCGGCCATCAGCCGCAGGTTCTCCGTGATCGCGACGGCCTGCCCGTTCTACGTCGTCGAGCGCTACCTGCGGACCTGTGGCGACGCGGTGGTGGAACCATCCGGGAGGTGATCGCGCAGTTCCGGCTGCCGCCAATGCCTACGTCCCGCGGGTGCAGGCCGCGACCCGGGCGGACCCGGTCCTGGCCCGCGCGCTGGTCCGCGTGGTCAACCTGGTCGAACCGCCGTCGACGCTGCTGGCGCCGGGGATGCTGGCCCGCACCCTGCGGTTCGGCCCGGGCCTCGGTCCGACACCTCCCGCACTTCCTCCGACCATGGGAAACAGTTAGGTTTCCAACTTGGTTTCCAGATCGTCCCTCCGCGGGGGCCGGCGGGACCGACGGAGGGACAAGCTGTGGACGACCAGGTCAGCTACGCGCGGCGGATCCGGCAGCTCGCCAGTGCCCACCCGGAGCAGCCGGCCTTACGCCACATCGCGCTGGACGGCTCCGAACCCGGTTTCACCTGGTCCGAGCTGGACCGCCGCTCCGGCCAGCTGGCGGGCGCCCTGGCCGCCCGCCGGCTGGGGAGCGGGGACCTGCTCGGCCTCGGACTGCGCAACTCGCCGCAGTTCGTGCTGAGTGCGCTGGCGGCCTGGAAGCTCGGCGCGGTTCCCGTCCCGGTGCGCTGGGACCTGCCGGAGTGGGAGCTCTCCCGGCTGCGCGAGACGGTCGGCGCGCCGGTGCACCTGGGCCCCGGCGATCTCTCCTGGATCGACGCCACGGCCGACCTGCCCGTGCCGGACCTGCCCGACGCGACCTCGCCGCAGATGAACGGAATCTGCAGCAGCGGTTCCACCGGGACCCCGAAGGTGATCCTCAACACCCGCCCGGCGGTGTTCGACCCGCGCTACACCACGCCCTTCATCGATCTGTGGGGCTCCGCACCGATCCCTCGGCCGCAGGTCATCCTGGTGCTGGCGCCGATGTACCACGCCAACGGCTTCTCCACCCTCTACAGCCTGCTCGGCGGCGACCGGCTCGTGGTGATGGAGAAGTTCGACGCGGCCCGCGTCGTCGACGTCATCGAGCGGCACCGCATCACCACCTTCACGGCGACGCCGACCATGCTCAAGCGCATCGCCGACCTGCCGGACATCGAGGGGCGCGACCTGTCCAGCCTTCAGTGGATCATGCAGGGGGCGGCGCCGATGCCGCCCTCCCTGGTCCACCGGTGGGCGAAGCTGATCGGTGCCGAGCGGATTCTGATGGCCTACGGCATGACCGAGGCCATCGGCATCACGGCGCTGCGCGGTGACGAATGGATGGGCCGGCCGGGCAGCGTGGGCCGCGGAATGCGCGGCACCGAGATAAGGATCCTGGACCCGGCGGACGGCACCGAGCGGCCGCCCGGCGAGGTCGGGGAGATCTACCTGCGCACCCCGGGCGCGGGCTACGGCGGGTACACCTATCTCGGGCAGGCACCGCAGCTGCGCCGGACGGCGGATGGTTTCGAGACCGTCGGAGATCTCGGGTATCTGGACGCCGACGGCTATCTGTTCCTGGTGGACCGGCGGGTCGACATGATTGTGTCCGGCGGCGCGAACGTGTTCCCGGCCGAGGTGGAGATGGCGCTCATCGACCATCCGGAGATTCTCGACGTCGTGGTGATCGGACTGCGCGACCCGGAATGGGGCCGGCGGGTGCATGCCGTCGTGCAGCCGGTCGACCCGGCCCGCCCACCCACCGCCGCGGAGGTCATCGCCTACGCCAAGAGCCGGCTCGCCGCCTACAAGGTTCCCAAGACGGTCGAGACGGTGGATGTGATCCCGCGCAGCGAGGCGACGAAGGTGAACCGCGGCGCGCTGGTGGCGGCCCGGGGCGGCTGAGTTTCCCGGCCTGGCCGGTCGGCCATTTCGGCACACAATCGAAACGGACCGGCGGTCCAGTTGACGGCCTTCTTCTGCGGGGCGTCATTTTTCCGGTAATTCCGCCGCCGGGCGGCGCGGCCGCGGCCTTCCGGGTGGTGCCCGGTGAAATCGGCGAAGGAATGCACCCGTATCCGGTCGGGGGTGTGCCCGTCGTACGCCGGTCGGGTCGTCGGGGGCGGGGACATGTGCCAGTGTGACTACAGGCACACCGACACGACGCCACGGATGGGCCCTGATTTTGTGTGGAGCGTGCCCCGCCGGCACCTGCCCGGTGTGACGGAACGTGTTGAGTCCGGCACTGGAAGGTGTTGGATTCCCGGCTTCAGGTGACCTTGCCTGTGCCTCGGGGTGCGTACGGTGACCGGCCGCGGAGGGGAGGGTGACATGGGTGACGGTGTCCTCTCCCGTCCGCTCCGCTCGCCGACCACCCCGACTGGCCGGTGCTCATCGACTACCGTGGCGGGTCCCGCCCGCCGCGCCGGGTCGCACCCCGGCCCGCCGGCAGCTGTGACAACCGGCCTCCCGGGCGCCCGGGAGGCCCGGCCCGACGAAGGAGTTTTCGAGAAGAATGCCTCTGCGTGCTCGCCGGTCCTGTCTGGCGGTTCCGGCTTCCAATCCGAAGATGCTGGGCAAGGCGCAGGGCCTTCCCGCCGACCAGATCTTCTGCGATCTCGAGGATTCCGTCGCTCCTGACGCGAAGGAGTCCGCGCGNGGCAATGTGGTCTCGGTCCTGAACGAGGGCGACTGGGCCGGAAAGACCCGGGTGGTGCGGGTCAACGACCTCACCACCAAGTGGACCTACCGCGATGTCGTCACGGTGGTCGAGGGGGCCGGCGCGAACCTGGACTGCGTCATGTTGCCGAAGGTGCAGACCGCGGCGCAGGTGCAGTGGCTCGACCTGCTGCTCACGCAGATCGAGGAGGTGATGGGATTCGAGGTCGGCCGCATCGGCATCGAGGCCCAGATCGAGAACGCCCTCGGTCTGTCCAATGTCAAGGAGATCGCGTTCGCCAGCCCGCGAATCGAGACGATCATCTTCGGCCCGGCGGACTTCATGGCGTCGATCAACATGCCGTCGCTGGTGGTGGGGGCGTTGACGCCGGACTATCCGGGGGATCCGTTCCACTACGTCCTGTTCAAGATTCTGGAGGCGGCGCGCGCCCGCGGCGTGCAGGCGATCGACGGCCCCTTCCTGCAGATCCGTGATGTGGACGCGTTCCGCGGGGTGGCGAAGAAGTCGGCGGCACTCGGTTACGACGGCAAGTGGGTGCTGCACCCCGGCCAGATCGAGGCGGCGAACGAGATCTACGCCCCCCGCCAGGAGGACTACGATCACGCCGAGCTGATCCTCGACGCGTACGCCTTCTACACCTCGGCCGCCGGCGGCCTGCGCGGCGCGGTCATGCTCGGCGACGAGATGATCGACGAGGCCAGCCGGAAGATGGCCGAGGTGATCGCCGGCAAGGGCCGGGCCGCCGGGCTGACCCGCACCGTCACGTTCGAGCCCCCCGCGGCCTGAGTGGTCCGCCGAATCCCGCCGAGATCAACGAAACAGGAGCCGCCATGGGCCGGATCGCGCAGACCGACGGACTGACCGACGTCCAGACCGACATCCTCGCCGCGGTGCGGACGTTCGTGGACAAGGAGATTCTTCCGCACGCGAACGAGCTGGAGCGCAAGGACGAGTTCCCGGACGCGATCGTCGAGGCGATGAAGGAGATGGGCCTGTTCGGGATCACCATTCCCGAGCAGTACGGCGGGCTCGGTGAGTCGCTGCTGACCTACGCCCTGGTCGTGGAGGAGATCGCCCGCGGCTGGATGAGTGNTTCCGGGGTCATCAACACCCACTTCATCGTGGCCTACCTGGTGCTGCAGCACGGCACCGAGGAGCAGCGGCAGCGCCTGCTGCCGAAGATGGCCACCGGTGAGGTGCGCGGCGCGTTCTCGATGAGCGAGCCGGGCTGCGGCTCGGACGTCTCGGCCATCACCACCCGCGCCGACCGCGACGGCGACGACTACGTCATCAACGGCCAGAAGATGTGGCTGACCAACGGTGCCCGCGCCGGCGTGGTCGCGACCCTGGTGAAGACGGACGAGGGCGCGGACTCGGTCTACCGGAACATGACGACCTTCCTGCTGGAGAAGGAGCCGGGTTTCGGCACGCACGGCGGGATCACGATTCCCGGCAAGCTCGACAAGCTCGGTTACAAGGGTGTCGAGACCACCGAGATGATCCTGGACGGGCACCGCACGCCGGCCAGTTCGATCCTGGGCGGCCCGGAGGCCGCCGGCCGCGGCTTCTACCAGATGATGGACGGCGTCGAGGTCGGCCGGGTGAACGTCGCGGCCCGCGCCTGCGGCATCATGATCCGCGCGTTCGAGCTGGCGATCGCCTACGCCCAGCAGCGCCGGACCTTCGGCCACCAGATCGCCGACCACCAGGCCATCGCGTTCAAGCTCGCGGACATGGCCACCAAGGTGGAGGCCGGTCACCTGATGATGGTCAGCGCCGCCCGCAAGAAGGACAGCGGCCAGCGCAACGACGTCGAGGCGGGCATGGCCAAGTACCTGGCCAGTGAGTACTGCCACGAGGTCACGACCGAGTCGTTCCGCATCCACGGCGGTTACGGCTACTCCAAGGAGTACGAGATCGAGCGCCTCTACCGGGAGGCCCCGTTCATGCTCATCGGTGAGGGCACCTCGGAGGTCCAGAAGCGGATCATCAGCCGGGCCCTCCTCAAGGAGTACAAGCTCCCCGGCTGAGACAGCCGCCGCGGCGCGTCCACCGGCCCGCGGGCCCGCGGGCCGGTGGACGCGCACGCCTGGGGCGCCCCTCGGTGGGCCCGCGGGCGGTCGAACGACAGGGATCCGCCCGGGCAAGGGCCGGAAGTGTGAAGGAGCAGGGAGCGCATGCAGTTCGGCCGGTACTACGAGGAGTTCGAGGTCGGCGCGGTCTACCGGCACTGGCCCGGCAAGACGGTCACCGAGTACGACGACCATCTGTTCTGCCTGCTGACGATGAACCACCATCCGCTGCACCTCGACGCGAACTACGCCGAGCACACCACCCAGTTCAAGCGGAACGTCGTCGTCGGGAACTACGTGTACTCGCTGCTGCTCGGCATGTCGGTCGCCGACGTCTCCGGCAAGGCGATCGCCAACCTGGAGGTGGAGTCGCTGCGGCACGTGGCGCCGGTCTTCCACGGCGACACCATCTACGGCGAGTCGACCGTCCTGGACAAGGTGGAGTCGAAGAGCAAGGACGACCGCGGGATCGTCACGGTCGAGACCCGCGGGCTCAACCAGGACGGCACGCTCGTCTGCATCTACCGCCGCAAGGTCATGGTGCCCAAGCGGTCCTACGGCGAGGCGCGCGGCGGCGAGCAGCCGGGGCGGCCGGAGCCCCGGACCTCCTGACCCGGCCACCGAAGAGAGCATGATGGCTGACCCACAGACCGCCGGCCCGGCTGGTCCCGCGGCGGACACCGCCCCCGCCGACGAGCTGATCCGCACCGAGCACGGCAGGGTGCTCGTCCTCACCATGAACCGGCCCGAGGCCCGCAACGCGATGTCGCTGAGCCTGGCGACGGCGATCGCCGCCGCACTCGACGAGCTCGACGCCCGCGACGACCTCAGCATCGGCATCATCACCGGGGCGAACAACACCTTCTGCGCGGGTATGGACCTCAAGGGCTTCGCCCGCGGCGAGCGCCCGCTGGTGCCCGGCCGCGGGTTCGCGGGGGTCACCCATCAGCCGCCCCGCAAGCCGCTGATCGCGGCGGTCGAGGGGTACGCCCTGGCCGGTGGCTTCGAGATCGTGCTGGCGTGCGACCTCGTCGTCGCGGCTCGGACGGCGAACTTCGGTCTGCCCGAGGTGAAGCGGGGCCTGACCGCCGCGGCCGGTGGTCTGCTGCGGCTGCAGCGCCGCATCCCGTACCACCTGGCCATGGAGCTGGTGCTGACCGGCCGGATGTGGCCCGCCGCCGAGGCCGCCGAGGTGCACCTGGTCAACCGGCTCACCGAGCCCGGCGGGGCGCTGGCGGCGGCGCTGGAACTCGCGGAGGAGATCGCCGCGAACGCCCCGCTGTCGCTGGCCGCGTCCAAGCAGGTACTGGCTCGTTCGGTCGACTGGCCGCTGGAGGAGGCGTTCGAGCGGCAGGAGGAGTTCGTCTCCGTGGTGCGCGGCTCGGCCGACGCGCAGGAGGGCGCGCGCGCGTTCGCAGAGAAGCGGCCGCCGCGCTGGACCGGTCGCTGATCGGTCGCTGACGGCCTTCGGCCGGGGGCCTGGCAGAAGTCGACAGTGAGCGCCGGGTCCGGCCATGCTGAAGCAGGTTCGGGGTGGTGTGTGCGTTTCCCCGGGTTCGCCGTTCCGGGAGGGCTGATCCGGGCGGCGCTGCAGCCGCGACCGCCGCGGCGCCAGCCTGCCAGCTTCGCCGGTGGCCTCCGCGCGCGCTCGCTCGACGAAAGGTGACATTCGTTGGATCTCTACGGTGCGACCCTCCGCGGCGGTGCCGCGCGGCGTCCCGGCCGGCGGTAGCCGATGTTCTCCGTTGATTCCGTCCTCGCCGCGCTGGCCCTGGAACCCGTGGCCGCCGACCGGTACCGCGCCGGCAGCGTCGGTACCGGTGGCCCCGTCGTCCACGGCGGTCAGCTGCTGGCGCAGACCCTGATCGCGGCGCAGCAGGGCCAGGATGGCAAGAGGGTCAAGACGCTGCACACGGTCTTCGCCCGGGCGGCCCGCCCGGACGCCCCGCTCGAGATCGCGGTGGACCGGGTGCACAGCGGCCGGAGCCTGGCGACGAGCCTGGTGTCGATCAGCCAGGGCGAGCGGCTCTGCGTGCAGTCGCAGGTCATGCTGTCGGCGGACGAACCGGACTTCATCCACCACGCCGACACCCACCCGGCGCCGCCGGCCCTGCCGGCCGACCAGGTCGATCCCGCCGAGAGCGCCGGAGCCTGGCAGATCAGGATCGCCGGGGACGTCGACGTGAACGACCCCGAGGCGGTCGGCCCGGCGGAGCTGGATGTGTGGACGCGCTGGCCGGGTGCCCCCGATGACGAGGTGCTGGGCGCGGCGCTGCTGGCCTTCTCGACGGACAGCTTCCTCATCGCGACCGCGATGCGGCCGCACCCGGGTGTCGGCCAGGCGCTGGCGCACCGGTCGATCTCGACCGGTGTTCTCAGCCACACGATCACCTTCCACGCGCCGGTCCCGGCGCGGGAATGGCTGCTGCTGTCCCACCGCAGCTCGTTCGCGGGGCACGGCCGCAGCTACGGGCGGGGTGATGCCTACCGCGGGGGTCGGGGCCTGGTCGCCTCGTTCGTGCAGGACAACATGATCCGCGCGATGGCGGCGTCGGGCCGCCACCTCTGAGACGCGCTTTCGGCCCGTCCGGAACGGGGTCGAGGCAGCCGTTCGAGGCGCGCCGAGGTCGCAAAATCAGGCTGAATCGGCTGAGATCGGTACAGACCGGCCGATTTGTCGCAACGTTGTGATGGCTGGCCCGGGGTGTGACGGGAGCCCGGCGGACCGCTCCGGCCGTCCCGGTCCGGCTATCGCGCTCTCCGCCTGTGATCGGGGTGCTCTCGCCGGGCGGAAAGCAGAAGTCGACACCCTCGGACGGGTTCTGAGAGGATTTCTCCAGGCAGCGGTGGTGCGCCGGGTGGCGTCGTCCCCCCGGCGCACCACCGCTGCCGCGACTTTCGGCGACGTTCGGTAATCGCCGGGTTGCGCTGTGGGAGATCGGGTGGCGGGTGGCGGGAATTCGGCCGCTCAGACAAGCCCGTGCTTTTCTTCTTCGTCAATCCTTGCCCGCACAAGAGAGGCACCAGTGATGTTNGGGCAGTGTGTTCGGGCAAGACTTGACTTCGATGTCGACATCAGTAGCATGAGGCACCTCACAGCCCTGGAACTGTACTCGGGGTGTTGTGAGGTTCGTGCCCCCCACCAGAGGAGCGAACGTGACGGAGCATGAAGCGGTAATCGTCTCGACCGCAAGAACGGCGATCGGTACGGCGGTCAAGGGTTCCCTCGTGGACGTCGACGCGTTCGAGCTTGGTACCCGGGCGGTCGCGGAGGCTGTTCGCCGGTCGGGTGTGGACCCGGCCGATATCGACGACGTCGTGCTGGGCGAATCCCTTTACGGCGGCGGTGACATCGCCCGCTACGCGGCGATCGAGGCGGGATTCCCGGGCGCGCCCGGCGTCGCGCACAACCGGCACTGCGCCTCCGGGCTGGTCGCCATCCAGACGGCGGCGGCCTCCATCCGTTCCGGGATGGACCGCGTGGTCGTCGCGGGCGGGACCAACTCGTCCTCCACCGCGCCGCGCTCGAAGCGGCGCCGGCCCGGCAGTGACGAGGTGGAGGACTGGTACTCGCCCACCCACCGCAACACCGCCGAGGCCCCCAACTACGACATGTCGATCACGGTCGGCTGGAACGCCGCCGTCAAGGCCGGGGTGTCGCGCGAGGAGATGGACGCCTGGGCGCTGCGTTCCCACCAGCGGGCGGTGGCGGGTAACGACGCCGGCAGCTTCAAGGAGGAGATCTTCCCGATCGAGGTCCCGCGGCGTGACGGGACGAGCTTCACCTTCGAGGTCGACGAGCATCCCCGCCGGACGACCAGCATGGAGAAGCTCGCCGCGCTCAAGCCGCTGCACCCCGAGATCGAGGGCTTCAGCATCACCGCCGGCAACGCGGCGGGCGCGAACGACGGTGCGGCCGCCCTGGTGGTCACCGACGGCGCGTACGCCACGGCGAACGGGCTGGAGCCGCTGGGCGTCGTGCGCGCCTGGGCGTCCGTCGGCGTGCCGCCCGCCGAGACCGGGATCGCGCCGACCATCGCGATCCCGAAGGCCCTGCGCCGCGCCGGTCTTTCGGTGGCCGACATCGACCTGTGGGAGATCAACGAGGCGTTCGCGTCCGTGGCGGTCGCGGCGTCCCGGCTCCTGGAGATCGACGAGGACCGGGTCAACATCCTGGGTAGCGGCTGCAGCCTGGGGCACCCGATCGCGATGACCGGTGCCCGCCAGGTCATCACCCTGATTCACGAGCTGCGCCGCCGCGGCGGCGGGCTCGCGGTGTCGGCGATGTGCGCCGGCGGTGGCATGGCGAGCGCGCTGGTGCTGGAGGTTCCCGCTCCGCGGGCCTGACACCGGCCGCGGTCCCGCCCGGATGGCTCACCGGGCGGGACCGCGGCGGTTGCCCGGTCGCCTGGTCATCGGTTGACGGATCACCACAAAACAACAACGCCGCCACGTCTGTTCGTGGCGGCGCTATTTCCCGTACCTCGAATTCAAGGGAATGACGACACGGTGAAGCGGCAGCGATTCCGTACCCGGCGACCAGCACACCCACCGGTCGGCCGGCGGCCCGACAACCAGGTACAGGATAAGCCTAGCGCCGCCTGTCACGGTAGCTGAGGGGTCGGGCAGCCGTTGTCATGAACGACACATCCTTTGCTCACGACTTTTTCCAGGCGCTGCTGCAGGGTCTGCCGCCGGGAGTCGTCTACTCACTGGTCGCGCTGGGCTTCGTCCTGACCTACAAGACCTCCGGGGTCTTCAACCTCGCCTTCGGCGCCCAGGCCTACGTTTCCGCGGCGATGTACTTCAAGACCCGGATCGAGTGGGACTGGCCGACCGTTCCGGCGGTCATCCTGTCGGTCTTCGTCATGGCGCCGCTGATCGGCCTCGTCCTCGAGCGGCTGATCTTCCGGCCGTTGCGGACGGCCCCCGCGGTGGCACGCCTCGTCGTGGCCGCCGGCCTCGCGGTGGCGATCCCCTACCTCTTCGACATCCTCGCCAGCTTCTCGGCGGTCGCCGGCGTCACCCCGGTCGGTGTCGCGCCGGATGGCGCGAACGTGTTCTACGACCCGTTCGGGGTCTACGCGTTCAGCCGTAACGAGCTGGTCAGCATGGGCGTCGCGCTGGTCGCCGTGATCGGCCTGGTCGCGCTGTTCCGCTTCAGCGCCATCGGCGTGCGGATGCGGGCCGTGGTCGAGAGCCCGAAGATGACCGAGCTGAACGGCATCCCGGCGGACCGGATCTCCGCTCTCTCCTGGGCGCTGTCGTCGCTGTTCGCGGGCATCGCCGGCGTGCTCATCGCGCCGCGGTTCAACACGCTCGCCGCCGCCGACTTCTTCAGCCTCATGGTGGTCGCGATCGCGGCCGCCGCCATCGGGCGGCTCACCAGCCTGCCGTGGGCCATGGGCGGCGGCATTCTGCTGGGCGTCATCATCGCCCAGCTCAACACCTTCCTGCCGCGGTGGTCGGAGGATCACTCCTGGGTCAAGACCGTTCAGGACAACCTGACGCCGTCCGTGCCCTTTGTGGTTCTCTTCGCCGTGGTGGTGCTGGTGCCGAGCATCCGGCGGTCCCGGGATTCGGGCGACCCGCTCGCCGGTGTCGAGCCGCCGCCGCCGTCGCTCGGCGGCGAGGTGCGCAACCCGCGCACGGCGCTGCTCATCCGGCTGGTCGGCTTCGCCCTCCTCGGCGTCGCGGCCGTTGTCGTGCTGACCCGCGGCGACGACCTGTGGGTCTTCCTGGTCACCCAGGCGGTGGTGGTCAGCATCATCTTCCTGTCGATCACCGTGGTCACCGGTATGTCCGGCCAGATCTCGCTGTGCCAGGGCGCCTTCGCCGCCATCGGGGCGTTCACCGTCTACCAGCTCGTCAGCCGCTACGACATGTCGGTGCTGGTGGCCACGCTGGTCGGGGCGATCGTGGCCGCGGTGGTGGGCGCGGTCCTGTCGCTGCCGGTGCGCCGGCTCGGCGGTATCTGGACGGCGATCGCGACGCTCGCCTTCGCCTACTTCTTCGACGCCGTCCTGGTGAAGCTGTCCTGGGTCGGCGGCGGCGACGAGGCGCTGCTGATGGGCACCGCGCTCCCGCGGCCGGTCATCGGCCCCTGGGACCTCGGTGACGACAAGTACTACCTGGTGTTCGCGTCGATCATCCTGATCATCGTGGCCACCGTCGTCCTGCAACTGCGCAAGGGCACGTTCGGCCGCACGGTCGTCGCGATGCGCGGCAGCGAGGTCGGCGCCGAGTCGATCGGTATCTCCGCCGCCCGGGTGCGCCTCGTCGCCTTCGCGATCTCCGCCTTCATCGCCGGTCTGGGCGGCGCGCTGCTCGCCATCCAGCAGGAGAACGTCAACTACAGCACGAACTTCAGCCCGTTCACGGCCCTGTTCTGGGTGGTCATGGTCGTCACCCTGGGCTCGCGGACGATCCGCGGGGCGCTCAACGCCGCCGCCGCGTTCGCGCTCTTCGACCAGCTGATCCTCAAGGGCACGGTGCTCGCCTGGATCCTGCGCAGCGAGAGCGCGGTGCCGGACTTCTTCCCGATCTCCGGCAAGTGGGTCTTCGTCCTGTTCGGCCTGGCGGCCATCCAGTTCGCCCGACATCCCGAGGGCCTCGTCGAGCGGCCGATGAAGCCGCCGGCCTTCCTGCGCCGGCTGTTCGCCGGCCAGCCGGCCGCCGTTCCGGCGCTCGCGGGTGCCGGCGGCGTCGGCACGGTGCCGGCCTCCGTGGTGACCGAGAGGCCGGCGGCCCCCACCCCGACCGCCGAGGCCACGTCAGCGGCGTCAGCCACGTCAGCGGCGTCGACGGGCGCTCCGGCTCCGGCCGAGCCGGCCGAACCGGCCGCGACGACCGTGCCGGCCGAGCCGGCCGCGACGACCGTGCCGGCCGAGCCGGCCGCGACGACCGAGCCGGCCGCGACGACCGTGCCGGCTCCGGCCGCGGGAGCCGCGCGGCCCGCCGCGGCTGGTGACGCCGCGACCGCCAGTGGCAACGGCACGGCCGACCCGGCGCCCTCAGCCGCCGCCGGGGACAGCACCGGCGGGGACAGCGCCACCGCGAACACGGCCACCGCGAACACGGCCGGCGGGGACACGGCCGGCGGGGACAGTCCGGCCGCGGCGGGTCCGGTGGGCGCGGCGCGGGCGGATTCCAACGGAGGGTCCGAGCAGTCGGCATCCTCCTCGCCCGCGCGAACGGAGGATGTGGTCTCGTGACCGAGGTACTTCGAGCCACCGGCGTCACCAAGCGGTTCGCGGGCATCGTCGCCCTCGACGGGGTGACGATGCAGATCGACCAGGGCGAGCGGGTCGGACTGATCGGGCCGAACGGCGCCGGGAAGACGACCTTCTTCAACTGCCTGCTCGGCGTGCTGCCGATGGACGGCGGCAGCGTCGAGATCGCCGGCAAGGACGTCACCGGTGTCGCCGCCTACCGCCGGGTGCGGGCCGGTGTCGGGCGCACCTTCCAGCGGATCGAGCTGTTCCCGGACTGCACCGTCCGGGATCACCTGCTCGTCGCCGAGCGGGTGCGCCGCGGGCACGGCCGGCTGTGGAAGGACATGATCGGGCTGGGACGGCCCAGTGCCGCCGAGATCGCGCAGTGCGACGGCGTCCTGGATCTCCTCGGCCTGCGCCACCTCGCCGACGAGCCCATCGAGCGGCTCAGCCTCGGCCAGGGCCGCCTGGTGGAGGTCGGCCGGGCGCTGATGACCGAGCCGAAGCTGCTCCTGCTCGACGAGCCGTCGTCGGGCCTGGACCGCTCCGAGACGGCGGCGCTCGCGAAGACCCTGCAGGAGGTCCAGGGCGAGCAGGGCTTCTCCATCCTGCTGGTCGAGCACGACGTCGAGCTGGTCACCAGCTTCACGGAGCGGTCCTACGTCCTGGACTTCGGTCGCCTGATCGCCGAGGGCCCGACCCGCGAGGTCATGGCCAGCAAGGAGGTCCGGGACGCCTATCTCGGGAACTTCGAGGTGAAGCAGTGAGCGACGCGCAGGTGACCGAGCCGACACCGCAGGCAGCCACTCAGCCGCGGGCACAGACCCCGCCGATCCCGGAGCAGACCGGGCAGCCGGCCGGGACTCCGGCGCTGGAGTTCAGGTCCGTGGTCGCGGCCTACGGGCCCTTCCGGGCCCTGTTCGGCGTCTCGTTCGAGGTCCGTCCCGGGGAGGCGCTCGCGCTCGTCGGCTCCAACGGCGTGGGCAAGACCACGGTCGCCCGGGTCGCCTCCGGCCTGGTCGCCCCGACCGAGGGAGCCGTCCTCGTCGGCGGCACCGACATGACGGGTGCCAAGGCGTACCGCTTCGCGCGGGCCGGCGTCGCCCATGCCACCGAGGGACGCTCGGTCTTCGCGACGCTGACCGTCGAGGAGAACCTCTCGCTGTCCTTCGGGCGCAGTTTCGGGAAGAAGGGGGTCCGCGCGGCACTCGAGCAGGCCTACGGCATCTTCCCGGTGCTGGGGGAGCGGCGTAAGCAGCTCGCCGGCAGCCTGTCCGGTGGCCAGCAGCGCATGCTGTCCATGGCCCGGGTGATGGTCGAGGTCCCCAGGATCCTGGTGGCGGACGAGCTGTCCCTGGGGCTGGCGCCCATCATCGTCGCCGAGCTCTACGAGGCCCTGGCCCGGCTGCGCGCCGAGGGCACCTCGCTGCTCATCGTGGAGCAGCAGGTCGGCCACGCGCTGGACCTCTGCGACCGGGTGGTGCTCCTGGAGCACGGCTCGGTCGCCTGGACCGGCGACAGCGCCGCGGCGAGCGGCGTCGTGACCCAGGCGTTCGAGGCGGCGCACTAGACCCCGTGACCGGGACGCGCCCGGACACACCGTCGCCGGACGGATCTCGCCCCTGGCACCGCTCGCCGCCCGCGAGCCGGTGCCAGGGGCGAGTCGGCTGGGCCGGTTACTCGGCGCCGGGGCGGAAACGCAGCGGGCGGTCCACGTCGTGGTCGCAGGAGGGCTCGGGCTCCGGCTTGTCCCGCAGCCGCAGCGCGTTGACGAAAAGCCGGGTGAGCTGGTCGGACGCCTGCTCGAAGTCACTGTCGACCAGCCCCTGGACGAGCCACATCTCGGCGAACCTGGAAACCATCGCGCCGAGGGAGTGCGCGGCTATCGCGGGGTCGATGTCCGGATCGGTGAGCCCGAGCGCCTGGAGCTGGCGAATGGAGCCCACGACGCGGTCGCGGTCACGCTGCTGGTGCTCGAAACGCTCGCCGTTGAGCTCGGCGTCATAGCGGGAGACCTGCTCGATGACGCCGATGATCCGGGCCTCCGCCCGGTAGCTCTCCAGGAAGCGGCGGATCCCCGCCCGGATCCGCTCCCGCGGGGGAGCGGTCGACGAGGGAATGAAGATTGCCGTGCTGAGCGGAGCGTTCAGCAGATCGGCCATCTCCTTCGCGATCTCGCGGAAGATCTGTTCCTTGGAATCGAAGTAGTGATAGAAGGACCCGTGTGACAGACCGGCCTCTTCCGCGATGTCCGAGATTCTGGCTTCCAGGAAGCCGTCCTTCTCGAAGACGGTCTTGGCTGCGTCGAGGAGGCGAGCCCGGGTTGCCGCGCCCTTGCGCGAGCGGGGCCCGTTCGGCTTCTCGCGGTCGGTTGGCGCGGCCGTCGACAATGCCTTCTCCTTCTCCGGCGGGACCGGCCCACTTTTCGCGCCGCGGAGGCAGGTCAGGGGCGTTGGTCAGGGTAAGTCAAGCAGACTATACTAGCCCCGCCGTGGTTTTCCGGGCCTGTTCCCGACATCCGGTGGCGCGTGTCGAACGCCCACCGGCAAAAGGTGCCCCGGCTTCCCGCCCGGCGTCCGGGCCGGGGCGGGGCGGCGCGGGTGAGGTCACTCGCCGTGTCCGGCGCGGGAGGGCGTACGGATCCGCCGCCCCGGCCGGTCGGAGGGCCGCGCAGTGGGCTGGGCGGGTGGCGCTGGGCGGGGTGCTGACCCCGGCCCGGCCGTTCCGGCAGGGTGACGGATCGGCTTCGTTCGCCGGACCAGGGTGGGGCCGATGGGCGGTTCGGGACGATGCCCGCGGCATAACCCGGCGCAGCGTTCGGCCGCTGCTGTAGCGTCCGTTCTGATCAGGCGTCTGCTTTCGCCGTCAACCTCATCGATCATGGAGTGGAACGATGCGGACTGTAGTTGTCGGAGCATCCAGCGGGCTGGGGAGATCCATCGGTATCGGTCTCGCGCGCCAGGGCGCGTCGACCGCATTACTCGCCAGGCGTCATGACCGGCTGGTTGATGCGGCCAAGGAGGCCGGTCCCGGAACACTCGCGATCCAGTGTGACGTGACCAGCGCGGAGTCCTGCAAGCGGGCGATCGAGGAGGCCGTAAATGGCCTCGGTGGTATCGACGCGCTCGTCTACGCCCCCGGGGTCGGCCCCCTCATTCGTATTGAGGATATCGACGCCGAAACCTGGCACAGCACCTTTGCCACGAATGTCGTCGGCGCTTCGCTGGTGACCGCGGCGGCCATTCCTCACCTCACCGAGTCCGGCGGGACGGCGGCGTACCTTTCGACGGTCAGCGCCTCGGTCACCGACCCGTGGCCGGGTCTGGGCGCGTACGCCGTCACCAAGGCCGCGCTCGACAAGCTGGTCCAGGCGTGGCAGATCGAGCACCCGAAGGTCGGGTTCACCCGGGTCGTGGTCGGCAACTGTGTCGGCGGCGAGGGGCACTCGGGGACGGAGTTCGCCTCCGGGTGGGACCTGAGCCTGGTGGGCGAGGTGCACCCGACCTGGGAGACCCGCGGCTACATCACCAACACCTTCCTGCCCGTCGAGGAGCTGGTCCGGGTGGTGCACAACGTGCTGAGCAACGGGGCGAGCACCAGCGTGCCCACCGTCGTGGTCGGCCCCCGGCTGTAGCCGCTCCGAGAGCGGCTCCGGCGGCGGCGCCGTCCGTCACCCCGGCAGCCGCTCGGATTCGAGCATCCCCGGCCGGCGTGACGTGCGCCACCCCGCCGGGTGGGTAGATGCAGGCGTGGCTGGCCCGGGCTCCCGCGCCCGGGCCAGCCGGCGGGGCTTCGCCTCGACAGTGCGGCCGACTGCCGCTAGCCTGCGTCGCATGTTAGTCGACGCTAACATCGACCGACCGGCCTCCCGGGGGCGCGCCGAGCCCGCCGAGCAGCTGCGGAGTCTGGTCGATGTCAAGGGCGATCCCGCCCGACACAACGCCGCCGCGTTCGCCGAGCTGGTCGAACAGCTGCGCGGGAGACTGGCGAGCACCGCGCTCGGCGGGTCCGAGACCGCCCGGCGCCGGCACGTCGAACGGGGCAAGCTGCTGCCCCGCGACCGGCTGGACACGCTGCTCGACCGCGGTAGCCCGTTCCTCGAGCTGTCGCCGCTGGCCGCCGCCGGGATGTACGACGACGAGGCTCCCGGCGCGGGGATGATCACGGGGGTCGGCCGGGTCTCCGGCCGGGAGTGCGTGATCGTCGTCAACGACGCCACCGTCAAGGGCGGCACCTACTACCCGATCACGGTGAAGAAGCACCTGCGCGCCCAGGAGGTGGCGCTGCACAACCGGCTGCCCTGCGTCTACCTGGTCGACTCCGGCGGGGCGTTCCTGCCGCGCCAGGACGAGGTGTTCCCCGACCGGGAGCACTTCGGCCGGATCTTCTTCAACCAGGCGACGATGTCCGCCCGGGGCATCGCGCAGATCGCCGCCGTGCTCGGCTCCTGCACCGCGGGCGGCGCCTACGTCCCGGCGATGAGTGACGAGGCGGTGATCGTCCGCAACCAGGGGACGATCTTCCTGGGTGGCCCGCCGCTGGTGAAGGCGGCCACCGGTGAGGTCGTCAGCGCCGAGGACCTCGGCGGCGGCCTGCTGCACTCGCGGAAGTCGGGTGTCACCGACCACCTGGCGGCCGACGACACCGACGCGCTGAACATCGTGCGCCGCATCGTCGGGGAGCTGGCACCGCGCAGCCCGCGGCCGTGGGACGTCGTGCCGACCGAGGCCCCGCTGTACCCGGCCGAGGAGCTGTACTCGGTGGTGCCGGCGGACCCGCGCACGCCCTACGACGTCCGCGAGGTGATCGCCCGCCTGGTGGACGGCAGCCGGTTCGCCGAGTTCAAGAAGGAGTACGGCCCGACCCTGGTCACCGGGGTCGCCCGGCTGCACGGCCACCCGGTGGGCATCATCGCCAACAACGGGGTGCTGTTCGGTGAGTCGGCGCTCAAGGGCGCCCACTTCATCGAGCTGTGCGACCGCCGCCAGATCCCGCTGCTGTTCCTNCAGAACATCACCGGGTTCATGGTGGGCCGCGACTACGAGGCCGGCGGCATCGCCAAGCACGGCGCGAAGATGGTCACCGCCGTCGCCTGCGCCCGGGTGCCGAAGTTCACCGTGGTGATCGGCGGCTCCTTCGGTGCCGGCAACTACTCGATGTGCGGCCGGGCCTATTCGCCGCGGTTCATGTGGACCTGGCCCAACGCCCGCATCTCGGTGATGGGCGGCGACCAGGCCGCCGCCGTGCTCTCGACCGTGCGCCGCGACGCCATCGAGGCCCGCGGCGGTGCGTGGTCCGCCGACGAGCAGTCGGCCTTCGAGGCGCCGATCCGCGAGCAGTACGAAGAGCAGGGCAACCCCTACTACGCCACCGCCAGGCTCTGGGACGACGGCGTGATCGACCCGGCGGACACCCGCACCGTGCTGGGTCTGGCGCTGTCGGCCGCGGCGAACGCGCCGCTGGAGCCGGTCGGCTACGGCGTCTTCCGGATGTGAGGGTCGATGTTCCACACGGTGCTCGTCGCCAACCGCGGTGAGATCGCGGTCCGGGTCATCCGGACTCTGCGCGAGCTCGGCGTCCGCTCGGTGGCGGTGTACTCCGACGCCGACGCGCAGGCCCGGCACGTCGCCGAGGCGGACGTCGCGGTCCGCCTGGGCCCGGCCCGGGCACTCGACTCCTACCTCAACATCGAGCGGGTGATAGCCGCGGCGGCCGCCACCGGGGCGGAGGCGATCCACCCCGGTTACGGCTTCCTCGCCGAGAACCCGGCGTTCGCCCGGGCCTGCGCCGCCGCCGGCGTGGTCTTCGTGGGCCCGTCCCCGACGGTCGTCGACCTGATGGGAAACAAGATCGCGGCCAAGCGCACGGTGGCCGCGGCCGGCGTGCCGGTCGTCCCCGGCCGGGTCGAGCCGGGCATGTCGGACGACGACCTGGTCGAGGCGTCGACCGAGATCGGCTACCCGGTGCTGGTGAAGCCCGCCGCGGGCGGCGGCGGCAAGGGCATGCGGCTCGTCCGTGACCCCGCCGACCTGCCCGAGGCGCTGCGCTCCGCGCGGCGGGAGGCCGCCGCGTCCTTCGGCGACGACACGCTGTTCGTCGAACGGTTCGTCGACACCCCCCGCCACATCGAGGTCCAGATCCTCGCCGACACCCACGGCAACGTGATCCACCTCGGTGAGCGGGAGTGCAGCCTGCAGCGGCGCCATCAGAAGATCGTCGAGGAGGCGCCGTCGGTGCTGCTCGACGCGGCCACCCGCGCCCGCATCGGCGGCGCGGCCGTGGACGTCGCCGCCGCCGTCGGGTATGTCGGCGCCGGGACGGTGGAGTTCGTCGTCGGCACCGACCGGCCTGACGAGTTCTTCTTCATGGAGATGAACACCCGGCTGCAGGTCGAGCATCCGGTCACCGAGCTGGTCACCGGCGTCGACCTGGTAGCCGAGCAGCTTCGGGTCGCGGCCGGGGAGCCGCTGCGCCGCACCCAGGAGGACATCCGGCTGACCGGCCACGCCGTGGAGGCGCGGGTTTACGCCGAGGACCCGGCGAGGGGCTTCCTGCCGACCGGCGGGGACGTCCTGGTGCTGCGGGAACCGGCCGGGCAGGGCGTGCGGGTCGACTCGGGCCTGGCGGCCGGCTCCCAGGTCGCCGCGACCTACGACCCGATGCTGGCCAAGGTCGTCGCCTGGGCGCCCGACCGGGCCGGTGCGCTCGCCCGGCTGGACACCGCGCTCGCCGGCACCACCCTGCTGGGCGTCACCACCAACATCGGGTTCCTGCGCCGCCTGCTCGCGCATCCCGACACCCGGGCCGGCCGGCTCGACACCGGCCTGGTGGAGCGGCACCTCGACGCGCTGACCGCGACGGGTCCCGACGCGGCGGCCGTGGGCGGCGAGCCGACGGCCGAGGACGCGCTGGCGGTGTTCGGCCTGGTCGGCGAGAGCCGGCTCGTCCCCACCGGTCCGATCGTCGACCCGTGGGATGTCCCGTCGGGCTGGCGGCTCGGTGAGCCCGCCTGGTCACGCTGGTCGGTGTCCGGCGCGGGCGGGCCGGTCCGGCAGGTCGGCGTTCTGCGGACGGCCGACGGCGCGACCACCGTCCGGGTCGACGACGGCCCGGCCCGCGCGGGGGACCTGCGCTGGCTGCCTGCCGCCGCCCCGGGCCAGCCGCCCGAAGCGCTGGTGACCGTCGACGGCCGGGCCAGGCGCTGGCAGGTCGCGGTGACCGACGACGCGGTCTGGGTGGGCGCCGACGGGTTCGCCTGGTCGCTGGCGGAGCGCCGCGCCGAGCGCGGGGGTGACGCCGCGGCCGGTGACCACGGCGGTGAGGCGCGCAGCCCGATGCCCGGCATCGTCGTCGACGTGCGGGCGACGGCCGGCGACGCGGTGGAGCCCGGAGCGCCGCTGGTGGTGGTCGAGGCGATGAAGATGGAACACACCGTGGTCGCGACGGTTGCCGGGCAGGTCAAGGATGTGCTGGTCCGGGTCGGCGACTCGGTGGCGCTCGACGCGCTGCTCGCGGTGGTGGAGCCCGCCGCGGTGGTCGAGCAGGCCACCGCTGCTGGGTCAGACACCGCTGCTGGGTCAGCCACCGCTCCTGAACCGGCGCACCGGCCCTGAGCTCGCGGCGGATCCCGGGCGCCCGACGTCCTGGATCCGTCCCCCGTACCAGAACCGTGACACCTGGGCGGTGACGCCCGCGGGTGCGCCGCTGTGACCTCCGCGGGGCCGTGGTCGGGCCGCCCCCGTGGGGCGGCGGCTGTGGATACCCGCGATCCGGTGGTACCGGGCCGGCCGCGCCGTCCGGTGACCGGCAGACCCGGCGACCAAGACATATGAGCAGGATGAAAGGGACAGGCCATGCCTGACAGTCGGCTGAGCGAGGAGCACGAGAGCCTGCGCCGGACGGTCGAGGAGTTCGCCCGCGAGGTGGTCGCCCCGGCCGCCGCCGCGCATGACGAGGCGAAGACCTTCCCGTACGAGATCATCGCGCAGATGGGGGAGATGGGCCTGTTCGGTCTGCCGTTCCCCGAGTCCTACGGCGGCCAGGGCGCCGACTACTTCGCGCTGTGCCTGGCGATCGAGGAGCTCGCCCGGGCCGACTCCTCCGTCGCGATCACGCTGGAGGCCGGGGTCGGCCTGGGCGCGATGCCCATCTACCGCTTCGGTACCGAGAAGCAGCGCGAGGAGTGGCTGCCGGTGCTGGCCAGCGGGCGCTCGCTGGGTGCCTTCGGGCTGACCGAGCCCGGTGCCGGCAGCGACGCCGGCGGCACCCGCACCACCGCGCGGCTGGAGGGCGGCGAGTGGGTGATCAACGGCTCCAAGGCCTTCATCACCAACTCCGGCACCGACATCACCCGGGTGGTCACGGTCACGGCGGTGACCGGCGAGCCGGTGAACGGCCGGCCGCAGATCTCCTCGATCATCGTCCCGGTGCCCACCCCGGGCTTCACCGCGGGCGCGCCCTACTCGAAGGTCGGCTGGCACGCCTCGGACACCAGGCCGCTGTCCTTCCAGGACGTGCGGGTGCCCGAGGAGAACCTGCTCGGCGAGCGCGGCCGCGGCTACGCGAACTTCCTGTCGATTCTCGACGAGGGCCGGATCGCGATCTCCGCGCTGTCCGTGGGGCTCGCGCAGGCCTGTGTCGACGAGAGCGTGAAGTACGCGAAGGAGCGGGAGGCGTTCGGCGCCCCGATCGCCCGCAACCAGGCGATCGCCTTCAAGCTGGCGGAGATGGAGACCCGGACGTTCGTCGCCCGGACGGCCTACTACGAGGCGGCCTGGCGCATGCTCGCCGGCCTGCCGTTCAAGAAGGAGGCGGCGATGGCGAAGCTGTTCTCCTCCGAGGCGGCGGTGACGAACGCCCGCGAGGCCACGCAGATTCACGGCGGCTATGGATTCATGAACGAGTACCCGGTGGCCCGGCACTGGCGCGACTCGAAGATCCTGGAGATCGGCGAGGGCACCAGCGAGGTCCAGAAAATGTTGATCGCGCGCCATCTCGGCGTCTGAGAAGACGGGACGCGTCACGTCATGAAGCACATTCTCGAAGCGATCCAGGCTGCCGCTCCGCGTTCGGCGGCGCGGCGGGCCGAGTTCGCGGCCCTGCCGGTGCCGGAGTCGTACCGGGGGGNGGTGGTGCGCAAGGACGAGGTGGGGTTGTTCGAGGGGCGGGCGTCGCGGGACAAGGATCCGCGGGAGTCGTTGCATGTGGATGAGGTGGCGACGCCGGAGCTGGGGCCGGGTGAGGCGCTGGTGGCGGTGATGGCGTCGTCGGTGAACTACAACACGG
>NZ_LRTK01000096.1 GCF_001636565.1 Frankia sp. EI5c | reverse complement strand
GCCGCATCCAGTTCGTGAAGCAGGCGGAGCTGTTCGACCCGTCGGTGAAGTACAACGCGAGCATCGAGTACGCCGACCAGACCGACGAGGTGATTCGGGAGGGGCTGCGCAAGGCGCTGTCCGGCACGCCGGGCCCGGTCTACATCGAGTACCCCTCGCACATCATCCAGGAGGAGCTCGACGTCCCGGAGCCGCTGCCGCCGTCGCGGTACCGGCTGGTCGGCCAGACCGCCGGCCCGGACAGGATCGCCGCGGCCGTCGCCGCGATCAAGGCGGCGAAGCAGCCGATTCTGCTGGTCGGGCACGGTGTGCACACCGCCCGCGCGGGGGAGTCGGTCAAGGCGCTGGCGGACCTGGTCGCCGCTCCGGCCATCCAGACCTCCGGCGGCACCTCGTACATCAAGGGCCTGGAGGACCGCACCTTCTCGTACGGCTTCTCGCCCGCCGCGGTCGACGCGGTCGTGCAGTCCGACCTCGTCGTGGCGATCGGCACCGAGCTGGGTGAGCCGGTCCACTACGGGCGCGGGCGGCACTGGCTGGCGAACGAGGCCAACCGCACCTGGATCCTCATCGAGCAGGACGCGGAGGCGATCGGCGTCAACCGCCCGATCGACGTCCCGCTGGTCGGCGACCTGCGCGCGATCGTCCCGCAGCTGGTCGAGGCGCTCNNGGANTCNCCGCGCACCCCGACGCCGGAGCTGGCCGGCTGGATCCGCCAGGACGCCGAGCGGCTCGCCGAACTGGCCGAGACGGCGCCTTCCGGCGGCTCCCCGGTGCACCCGGCCCGCCTCATCGTCGAGGCCACGAAGGTCTTCCCGGCCGACGGCATCATGGTCCGCGACGGCGGCGCCACGACCATCTTCGGCTGGACCTACTCGCAGGCCAAGCCGCACGACGTCATGTGGAACCAGAACTTCGGCCACCTGGGCACCGGCCTTCCGTACGCGGTGGGTGCCGGTGTCGCGGCCGGTGGCAAGCGGCCGATGATGCTGATCACCGGTGACTCGTCGTTCCAGTTCCACATCGCCGAGCTGGAGACCGCCGCCCGCCTCAACCTGCCGCTGGTCTGCGTCGTCGCCGTCGACTACGCCTGGGGCCTGGAGGTCGGCGTCTACAAGCGCACGTTCGGCCAGGGGTCGCTGGAGACCGGCACCCACTGGAGCAAGGAGACCCGCTTCGACAAGGTCGCCGAGGGTTTCGGCTGCTACGGCGAGTACGTCGAGCGCGACGAGGACATCGCGCCCGCCATCAAGCGCGCGTACGCCAGCGGAAAGACGGCGGTCATCCACGTCGCCGTCGACCCGAAGGCGAACTCGGAGGAAATGCCGAGCTACGACGAGTTCCGCACCTGGTATGCGGAAGGCACCCAGTGACGGCCAGCGCCGTCCGTCCGACTGATATCCGTCCGCAGGTCCCAGGAGAGGAGTTCGGGAAGTTATGCGTGAAGCACTGAAGTTCTACATCGGTGGCCGGTGGGTCGACCCGGCCGAGGACGCGACCTTCAACGTGGTGAACCCCGCCACCGAGGAGATCGCCGGGGTGGTGGCCGCCGGTTCGGCCGCCGACGTCGACCGCGCCGTGGCCGCGGCGAAGGCCGCGTTCCCGAGCTGGTCGGCGAGCACCCGCGAGGAGCGCATCGAGCTGCTCGAGAACATCCTCGACGTCTACCAGAAGCGGACCGCCGACATCGGCGCCGCGCTGACCGAGGAAATGGGCGCGCCGGCGGCCCTCGCGGGCGGCTTCCAGGTCGGACTGGGCGCGGGCCACCTGACCACCGCGATCGAGATCCTGAAGAACTACGTCTTCGAGGAGCTGCGCGGCTCCACCCTGGTCGTGCGCGAGCCGATCGGGGTGTGCGGGCTGATCACCCCGTGGAACTGGCCGCTGAACCAGATCGCGGTCAAGGTCGCCCCCGCCCTGGCCACCGGCTGCACCATGGTGCTCAAGCCGTCGGAGAACACGCCGTTCACCGGCCAGATCTTCGCCGAGATCCTGGAGGCCGCGGGTGTCCCCGCCGGGGTCTTCAACCTGGTGCAGGGCGACGGCCTGAGCGTGGGTGTGCCGCTGACCGTCCACCCGGACGTCGACATGGTCTCCTTCACCGGCTCGACCCGCGCCGGCGTGGAGATCGCCCGCAACGCCGCGCCCGGCGTCAAGCGGGTCACCCAGGAGCTGGGCGGCAAGGGCCCGCACATCATCCTGGACGACGCCGACTTCGCCGCGAACGTCGCCAAGGGCGTGGCGGGCGTGATGCTCAACTCCGGTCAGACGTGCAGCGCCGCGACCCGCATGCTGGTGCCCGCGTCCCGGCTGGACGAGGCCATCGAGGCGGCCCGCGCGGCCGCGGAGCAGACCTCCGTCGGTGACCCGACGACCGAGGTCGCGATCGGCCCGGTGGTCTCCGGAGCCCAGTTCGACAAGATCCAGGCGCTGATCCAGAAGGGCATCGACGAGGGCGCGACGCTCGTCATCGGCGGCCTCGGCCGCCCGGAGGGCCTGGAGAAGGGCTTCTTCGTCCGGCCGACCGTCTTCGCGGGCGTGCACAACGACATGACCATCGCCCNGGAGGAGATCTTCGGGCCGGTGCTCGCCATCATCGGCTACTCCGACATCGACAACGCCATCGAGATCGCCAACGACAGCGAGTACGGCCTCGCCGGCAACGTGTCCGGCGCGGACATCGAGCAGGCCCGCGCGGNGGCCCGCCGGGTCCNGGTCGGCATGCTCACGATCAACGACGGGTTCGACTTCGCCGCGCCCTTCGGCGGTTTCAAGAAGAGCGGCAACGGCCGCGAATGGGGCGAGTTCGGCTTCGAGGAGTACCTGGAGACCAAGGGAATCCTCGCTTATCAGTAGGGCGGCCCGCCGCCCGTGTAGAAAGGGCCAGTTTCTCCGATGTTTTCCGCGATCCTCATCGAAAAAGGCGACTCCGGCCAGACCGTCGGACGCACGACCCTGGACGAGTCGGCGCTCCCGGAGGGAGACGTCACCGTCGAGGTCGAGTACTCGACGTTGAACTACAAGGACGGTCTCGCCATCACCGGGAAGTCGCCGGTGGTGCGGAAGTTCCCGATGGTCCCCGGCATCGACCTTGTCGGCGTGGTCAGTGAGAGCTCGCACGCGGACTGGAAGTCCGGCGACCGTGTCGTGCTCAACGGCTGGGGCGTGGGTGAGACGCACTGGGGCGGGTTCGCGCAGCGGGCCCGGCTCAAGGGCGACTGGCTGGTGCCGCTGCCGTCGGCCTTCACCCCCCGGCAGTCGATGGCGATCGGCACCGCCGGCTACACCGCGAGCCTGTGCGTGGACGCGCTGGTGAAGTTCGGCGTCCGTCCCGAGCAGGGCGAGGTGCTGGTGACCGGCGCGACCGGCGGCGTCGGCAGCGTGGCGGTCGCGCTGCTGACCAAGGCGGGATTCAAGGTCGCGGCGGCGACGGGGAAGGCTTCGGAGGCTGACTACCTGAAGGAGCTCGGCGCGGTGACGGTCCTGGACCGCGCCGAGCTCTCCGAAAAGGGCAAGCCGATGCAGAAGGAGCGGTGGGCCGGGGTCGTCGACTCGGTCGGCAGCTTCACGCTGGCCAACGCCACCGCGCAGACCCGCTACGGCGGCGCGGTCGCCGCGTGCGGTCTCGCCCAGGGCATGGACTTCCCGGCGTCGGTCGCGCCGTTCATCCTGCGCGGCGTGTCGCTGCTCGGCATCGACAGCGTGATGGCCCCCGCGGCCCCCCGGCTGGCCGCCTGGGCGCGGCTCGCCAGCGACCTGGACCCGGCCGCGCTGGAACTGATCGCCGAGGAGATCGCGCTGGGCGACGTCATCGACGCCGCCGAGCGGCTCCTCGCCGGCAAGGTCCGTGGCCGCATCGTCGTCGACGTCAACCGGTAGTCGGGAGCAGACCGATGAGCGAGAGTTCCGAGACGGAGCAGACCCCCAAGCTGGACCTCACCGACGTCGACCACCGGGTGGGCAAGCCCGTCGGCGGCGGGCAGCTGTGGGAGCCGTGCGCGCCGAGCGACATCCGTCGCTGGGTGATGGCGATGGACTACCCCAACCCGATCCACTGGGATGAGGAGTTCGCGAAGAAGAGCAGGTTCGGCGGCCTCGTCGCCCCGCAGTCCATCGCCGTCGGGCTGGACTACGGGCACGGCGCCGCACCGGCCTGCGTGGGCTACATCCCCGGCAGCCACCTCATCTTCGGTGGCGAGGAGTGGTGGTTCTACGGCCCGCGCGTGCGGCCGGGGGACAAGCTCTACCAGAAGCGCCGCTTCCACGACTACAAGGTCACGGACACGAAGTTCGCCGGGCCGACGATGTTCTCCCGCGGCGACACGACCCACACCAACCAGGTCGGCGACCTGGTTGCGCGCGAGCGCTCCACGGCCATCCGCTACCTCGCCTCCGAGGCGGAGAAGCGCGGCATGTACGAGAGCCAGCTCGGCGAGCTCAAGCGCTGGACGCAGACCGAGCTCGCGGAGATCGAGAAGCTGCGCCACTCCTGGCTGCTGTCGAACCGGGCCGGCGTCTCCCCGGCGTTCGAGGAGGTGAAGGTCGGTGACGTGCTTCCCCGGCGCGTGATCGGCCCGCACAGCATCGCCAGCTTCACCACCGAGTACCGGGCCTTCCTGTTCAACATCTGGGGCACCTTCCAGTGGGTGGCGCCCCCCGGCATCGAGGACCCCTGGGTCAACCAGGACCCGGGCTGGGTCGAGGGCTTCGGCTTCGACGAGGAGGGCGCCCGGATCGACCCGCGGCTGCGCGACGGCCTCTACGTCGGCCCGTCCCGCGGCCACATCGACGCCGACAAGGCCAGCGAGGTCGGCATGGCCCGCGCCTACGGCTACGGCGCCACGATGGGTGCCTGGTGCACCGACTACCTCGCCTACTGGGCGGGGCACGAGGGCATGGTCCGTCACACCAGGGCCAACTTCCGCGGCCCCGCCTTCGAAGGGGACGTCACCTACTTCGACGCCGAGGTCGTCGACAAGCAGGCGGAGTCCGTCTGGGGCGTCCCGGTCGTCCAGGTGCGGCTGCGCCTGACCAACCAGGACGGCGGCCTGCTGGTCGACTGCACCGCGGAGGTCGAGCTTCCCTACGCGAGCGACCGCGAAGTGACCGGGGACTGAGACGATGGCTGCGGCGAACGGGAAAGGTTCCGCGGAACCCCAGGAAGCACTCTCGATCGTGTCGGGCCCGCCGCTGAGTGAGGAGCCGGGCCTGGGTCCGCTGACCCTGCCCGGCTTCCTCCGGGAGGTCACCCGGACCTACGGCGACCGCGAGGCCCTGGTCTGGCGTACGGCCGACGGCACCGAGCGCTGGTCCTACACCGACCTGTGGGAGCGGGCGGTCGAGGTGGCCAGCGCGCTGCGGGCGTGCGGCGTGGGCAAGGACTCCCGGGTCGGCGTCCTCATGACGAACCGGCCGGAGTGGATCTCGGCGGTCTTCGGCGTCGGCCTCGCCGGCGGCGTGGCGGTGGTGCTCAGCACCTTCTCCACCGCCGCCGAGCTCGACCACCTGTTACAGGTGTCCGGGACGTCGGTGCTGCTGTTCGAGGGCACTGTCGTCAAGAAGGACTTCGCGGCCCTGCTGACCGAGCTCGAGCCGGAGATCGGCCGGGCCCGGCCGGGGGCGCTGCAGTCGGCCCGCTTCCCCTTCCTGCGCCGGCTCGCCGTGATCGGCGAAGGCGCGGTGGGCGGGGCGATCGAGTCCTGGAAGGACTTCCTCGACCACGGGCGCGACGAGCCGCGGGAACTGGTGGAGGCGACCGGTGCCTCGGTGGCGCCGAGCGACCTGGCGGCGCTGTTCTTCTCCTCCGGTACCACCAGCAGGCCGAAGGGCATCCTCAACTCGCACCGGGGCATCGCCATCCAGCTGTGGCGGTTCGCCCGCATGTACCGGTTCGAGCCGGCGGACAACATCCGCAGCTGGGCCGCCAACGGCTTCTTCTGGTCCGGCAACTTCGGCATGGTCCTCGGTTCCACCTTCTCCACCGGCGGGTCGGTCGTCCTGCAGGCGACGATGGTTCCCGAGGAGGCGCTGGAGCTCATGCAGGCGGAGCGGGTGAACTTCCCGTTCGCCTGGCCGCACCAGTGGGCGCAGCTGGAGGCGGCGCCGAACTGGGCGGACGTCGACCTCAGCAGCATGCGGTTCGTCGACGTGTCCACGGCGCTGGCCCGCCACCCCACGGTCACGACGAACTGGCATGAGCCGGGCCACGCCTACGGCAACACCGAGACCTTCACGCTCACGACCTGCTTCCCGGCCGACACCCCGCCGGAGACGCACCGGGACAGCAGCGGCCCGCCGCTGCCCGGGGTCACCCTGAAGATCGTCGACCCGCTCACCGGCGTGGTGCTGCCGCGCGGCGAGCAGGGCGAGATCTGCGTGAAGGGCCCGACCCTGATGCTCGGCTACCTCGGCATCCCGCTCGACGAGACGCTGGACGCCGAGGGCTACTTCCGGACCGGCGACGGCGGCTATGTCGACGCCGACGGCCTGCTGTTCTGGAAGGGCCGGCTGAACGACATCATCAAGACCGGCGGCGCGAACGTCTCGCCCCGAGAGGTGGACGAGACGCTCATCACCTTCCCCGGGGTGAAGGCCGGGTTCACGGTCGGGGTGCCGCACGAGACCCTCGGTGAGCTGGTGGTGGCCTGCGTCGTGCTCCACGACGGTGTGGAGGCCGAGGCCGGGCAGATCCGGGCCTTCCTGCGGGAACGGCTGGCGAGCTACAAGGTCCCCCGCGAGGTGTTGTTCTTCGCCGAGGACGACTTCAAGATGACGGGCAGTGCGAAGATCAAGACCGCTGATCTGCGCAAGCTCGCCACCGAACGCCTGGAGAAGGATGCGGCGGCCGCCGCCGCTGATGGGAACGCGCCGTGAGCACCGGTTCGGTCGGTTCCGACGGAGCCGGCCCGGCCGGCGGCCGCACGGCCATCGTCACCGGCGGTGCCTCGGGCATCGGCCTGGCGATCAGCCGGCGGCTGGCCGCGGACGGCGCCAAGGTGGCGATCTTCGACCTGGACGGTGCGGCCGCCGAGGTGGCCGCGGCCTCCATCGAGACCGCGGGCGGGACGGCGCGTGGCTACGCCGTCAACGTCACGGACCGCGCCGCGATCGGCACCGGGGTCGAGCGGACCCGCGCCGATCTCGGCCGGCCGACGATCCTGGTGAACAACGCCGGGATGACGCCGCCGAGCCCCTTCCTCGACATCACCTACGAGTCGTGGGTCCGCACGCTCGAGGTGAACCTCACCGGCACCTTCCACTGCTGCCAGGCGGTGCTCCCGGAGATGCTGGCCGAGGGCTGGGGCCGGATCGTGAACATCTCCTCGTCCAGCGTCCACAGCGGCAGTCCGCGGCTGGCCGCCTACGTGGCCGCGAAGTCCGGGGTGGTGGGTCTGACCAAGGTGCTCGCGCTGGAGTTCGGGCCCCGGGGCATCACGGTCAACACCATCCCGCCGGGCTTCATCGACACCCCGATGCTGCGGGACTCCGAGAAGAACGGCCTGATGAACTCCGAGGCGCAGATCGCGAAGACCCCGGTCNGCCGGATCGGCCAGCCCGAGGACATCGCGGCCGCCTGTGCCTTCCTCGTCCGCGAGGAGGCCGGTTACATCACCGGACAGGTCTTCGGCGTGAACGGCGGCCGGAACACCTAGCTCCGGGACAGCGGCGGCGCGCCGGGCCCGCGGATCCTGGTCTGATCCGCGGGCCCCGCGCCCGGTTTCCCGCGCCCGGTTTCCCGCGTCTGGGGAAGTCCTCATGCGTCCTCATCGGACATCTCCGCAAAAGGCGGGGTTCCTCCCGTGCGGCCCGGCAGATGATCGGGCGATGGGATCCTCGGGGACCGGCGAGGACAGGCCGTCACGCGCAGCCGACGACGACGAACTCGTCGTCGTTCTCGACAGCAGGGAGACGCGGCAGGCCGTCATCCGGGAAGTGGCCGTACCGCACGCCGGTGAGGCGGGGCACCAGCTGGTCAAAGTTCGGATTCCGGCCGGAGTGCGGGACAACACCCTGATCCGGCTGGCGGCCCGCGCCCCCGGCGGTGGCGTCGGCCGCATCGCCCCCGGCGTGTTGATCCGGATCCGCGTCACCAGCTCACCGGCTTCGTCGGCGGGGGAACCGGGCGTGCCGCCCCCGAGCGCACGGAGTTCGGGTGTGCGGAGTTCGGGTGTGCCGGCGTCCGGTGGATCGTCCGGTCGGCCTCGCCGCCGGCGAGGCTTCCTGCTCACAGCCTCCGTGCTCGTCCTGCTGCTGGCGGGGACGACGGCGGGTGCCCTCTGGCTCACCCGTGCGTCGGATCCACCCGTTACCGAGGCGGTTTACCAGCAGGCGCTGACCACGTTCGACAACCGGGTCGGGCCCGCCTTCGGGGATCTCGTGGCCGCCGCCACCCCGGACGATGTGAACGTCCGGGCCGGGCAGCTGAAGGAGGCGCTGGATGAGCAGCGCAAGGCTCTGCGCGGGCTGACACCGCCGGGTCCGGTCGGCCAGGCGCACGCCGAACTCGTGCGTGCTCTGCGCGACCTGGCCGACGAGGCGGAGGAGGTGGCCGAGGCCGGCGGGCAACGCGTGCTCTGCACCGGGGCGTCGGCAGCCGGCGACCTCGGGCGTTCCGCCGCCGCCGAGCGGCTCCGGGCCGCGGCCCGTTCCCTCGCCGGCTCGCCCTCCGCCGGGGGCTATGTGGCCGCCGCGTTTCTCCCGGCCCGGGCAGAGGCTGCCAGGCCACCCGCGGCGGGCACGGTGTTCGGCACACCTGATCCCGACAGCCGTGCCTACCTGGAGGTCGACAACGCCCGCGGTGACCAGGACGCGGTCGTCAGCCTCGTCGCCACCGGCGAAAGGTCTCCGCGGCTCAAGATCTACGTCCGGGCGTACGGCACCCAGCGGACCGCGGGAATCCCGAACGGCGCCTATCAGATCTACGTGACGACGGGGTCCGAGTGGGACGGCACCGGGTTCGGGCGGGACTGTGACTTCCAGCGTTTCGACCGGACCATCAGCTACGGCTCAGGCACCGCCGGCTGGGATCTGACCCTGCAGGGCACGATTCTCGGGAACGCGGACCTGGACGGCGTCTCACCCAACTCGTTCCCACGCTGACTGGTGCCAGCGCAAGGACAGCGCGGTGAGCGGTCAGCGTGCCGTCCAGCCGCCGTCCACGACGATTGTCTGGCCGGTCACATAGCTGCCGGCGTCACCGGCCAGCCACAGCACCGCGCCCACGATGTCCTCGGCGGTTCCCTCCTTGGGCAGGGGGGTGTTGCGGCGCAGATATTCGATGGACCGCTCACTGGAGTAGAGCGGGCCGGTGATCTCGCTGCGGAAGAAGCCGGGGGCCACGGTGTTCACCCTGATCGAGTGCCGTGCCCACTGCACGGCGAGCTCCGAGGTCAGCCCCGAAAGGCCCGCCTTGCTGGCGGCGTAGGATGCCTGCGGAATTCCGGGGATGCCGACCTTCCCGCTGATGGACGAGACGTTGATGATGGTCCCGCGGCCGGCGGCGACCATGTGCGGGAAGACGTCCTGGGAGAGTAGGAACGGGGCGAGCAGGTTGAGGTCGATGGTGCGGCGGGAATCCTCGACCGGCTCGGATTCGGCGCGTTCGTAGGTGAACATGCTGCCGGCGCCGTTCACGAGGATCTCGGGCGCGCCGAGGCCCTCGACGACGGCGGGCACGACCCTGCGCACGGCGGCGAGGTCGGACAGGTCGCAGGCGACCGGGAGGCCGTCGATCTCCTTGGCGAGCTCGGTCAGCTTGTCGAGCCGGCGGGCGACGACCGCGACGCGGGCGCCGAACGAGGCCAGCGCCCGCGCGACCGCGACACCGAGGCCGGAGGAGGCGCCGGTGACGATCGCGACCCGCCCGTCGAGGCCGAACACGCGGGCCGCGGCATCAGTCCCGCCGGCGGCCCCGGAGCCCGCCCCGGTGCCGGCCCCGGAGCCAGCTCCGGTGCCGGCCCCGGAGCCAGCTCCGGTGCCGGTCGCGCTGCCTGTCCCGGCGCTGCCCTCGGGAGCTGACGTCATGCGGATGTCCCTTCTGTGGCGGTGTCGGCCAGCCGGATCCGGGAGTTGTCCCAGCGCAGCAGGCGACCTTCGGGGTCCAGTCTGAGCACGGTGCGGTCGGCATAGGCGGCGCGGGCCGCGGCCGGCAGCCGGTGCGGCGCCACCCGGTGGGCGGCGTACTTGCTGTCGAGCAGGTCCCGCACCCGGGTGCGGGTGGCGGTGTCCGTCACGACCCGCACCCGGCCGCTGATGTGGACGGCGCGCAGCTCCACCCACGCCTCGCCGGACTCGACCAGGAACGCCGCCCGCGGTTCGCGGCGGATCCGCGCCAGCTTGGCGGCCCCGGGCGGCGTGGACAGGTAGACGGCGCGGTCGACGACGACGAACCACATCGGCAGCGAGACCGGGGCGCCGTCCGCGCGCAGCGTGGTGAGCACCCCGGTGTGCGCGGACGCCACGAACTCCCAGGCCTCGTCCTCGCTCATCCGGACCGGGCGCTCGCGAGGCGCCGGGTGATCTCGAGGAGCGGGGCCTGTCACCGGTTGGTCTGGACGAGGTCGGCGAGGCCAGTGCGCTGTACCTTGCCCATGGCGTTCACCGGCAGCGCGTCGACCTGCGTCCAGAACTCGGGGACCTTGTAGGGGGAGAGCTCGCGCCGGCACAGGTCCGCGAGCGCGTCCAGGTCGAGTGCGNGGCCCGCGCTCTCGACGACCGCGGCGACCCGCTGGCCGAGGCGGTCGTCGGGCACCGGGCAGACCGCGACCCGGGCGACGTCCGGGTGGGTGGCGATGACCCGCTCCACCTCCAGCGGGTAGATGTTCGCCCCGCCCCGGATGATGACCAGCTTCTTGCGGTCCAGCACTGACAGCCAGCCGTCCGCGCCGACGGTGCCGACGTCGCCGGTGGCGACCGGGCCGGGCTCGGGCGGGCGGATCCGGCCCTCCTCCCAGTAGCCGAGCAGCGGCCGCCACAGACCGGCCCACGGTCCGGTTGTCGCGCCACTCAGCTTCAGCTCGCCGAGCTCGCCGGGAGGCAGCCGGTTGCCGTCGTCGTCGTAGGCCGCGACGTCGTAGCTCGGCAGGACCTGGCCGCTGTTGCCGGGCCGCCACTCGCCGTCCGCCGGGTCGATCGACACGACGGTCGGTGCCTCGGTGAGGCCGTAGGTGACCCGCGGGACCAGCCCGTGTGCCTCGGCGAAGGCGGTGCGCAGCCCGTCGGGGGTGTCGCTGCCCCCGCTCCACACCTCCCGCAGGGAGCTCAGGTCCGCCTCCGGTCGCGCGGCGAGGTCGTAGAGCTGGGCCGGCGCGCCGTTCCACACGGTGACCCGGCGGCTGGAGATCCATTCGACGACCCCGGCGACGTCACGCCGGTTCATCACCACCGCGCAGCCGCCGGCCTGGGCGGTGAGCAGGGTCGACAGGACCATGAGGTTGAGGATCGTCAAGGGGAAGCTGTCGCCCTTGCGCAGCTCGGGCCCCCAGCCGCGGGTGGCGACGAGTACGGCGCCGGGCAGCAGCAGGTTGCGCTGACTGTGCACGACCGCCTTGGGGCGTCCGGACGTCCCGCTGGTGAAGGCGATGCCGGCGGGGGCGTCGAGGTCGAGGTCGAGCGACGGGGCGCGCTCACCGCGGGCCAGCAGCTCGTGCCAGCGGTCGGTGTCGACGCGGTCACCCGTGCCCAGCAGGCAGCGCGGCCCGGCGAGCACGACCGTGGGGTCACAGATCTGGTGCAGGTCCTCCTGCTCACCCGCGGTCAGCGCCTCGCCGATGCCCGCCCAGACCGCGCCGATCCGCTGCGCGCCGTGGAAGGCCGCGACGATATCCAGGTCGTTGGGCAGGCAGGCGGCGACGCGGTCACCCGGCCGGACACCCAGGGACCACAACGCGCCGGCGGCCCGACTGGCCTGTTCGTCGAGCTCGGCGTAGGTCCAGGAGCCGGAGGCCGCCTCGATCGCGGTGGCCTCCGGGCGGGCGGCGAGTGCGGCGTCGAGGACGCGGGCGATCGGGCCGAGCGTCCGCACCGCCGGTGCCTCCCGCCCGCCGGCAGCGGCCGTCCCCCCGGCGGTCGGCGTGGCGACCTGGCCCGTTCGGGGCTGGTCGGGTCCGGGCTGGTGGGTATCCTGCGGCACGTCACGAGGGCTGCTCACGACATCTTGATAGCACTATCCTTACAAGGATTCATCCTCTACTCTCGATGGGCGCCGCCTTCGGGAAACAAGTGCCCCGAGTGCGGCGCTGCTGGGACCAGGGCCGTGCACCACCCGTCGCGTGCCACCCTCCAGGCGTCGTCAGGCGTTCGCCCGCCGTCGCGCGCCGGGCCGCCGGGCGCCGGGCCGCCGGGCGCACGGGACACCCGGGATCCTCGGCAGGTGTCACCCGGCCCCCACGGCAGTGGCGGCGCGGGCCTCGAGAATGGTTAGGGGTGGTCGCCAGGTGAAGGCTCCTAGCAGTTCCAGCGTTCGCCGCGGTTCCAGCGGAGTTCGCCGCGGTTCCAGCGGTATCAGCGGTGCCGGCGTCCGCCACGGCTTTGGACACCGCGGATGAGTGAGGTTCCCGACCCGCGCAACCCCGGCCGCCAGCACTCGGGGCCGCTCGCCGGAATCCGCGTGATCGATCTCACCGCGATGGTGATGGGGCCGTACTGCACCCAGATCATGGCCGACATGGGCGCGGATGTCATCAAGATCGAGCCTCCGGCCGGTGACAACACGCGGTACATCTCCGTCGGCCAGGAGCCGGGCATGGCCGGTGTCTTCGTCAACGTGAACCGCGGCAAGCGCAGCGTGGTGCTGGACCTGCGGTCCCCCGAGGGCCGGGCCGCGCTGCGTGGGCTGGTCGGTTCCGCGGACGTGTTCATCCACTCGATGCGGTCGAAGGCGATCGCCAGGCTGGGTTTCGACTACGCGGCGGTCGCCGAGCTGAACCCGTCGATCGTCTACACCAACTGCTACGGCTACGGCCGCCGCGGGCCGGACGCGGACCTGACCGCCTACGACGACACCATCCAGGCGGAGTGCGGGATCCCGGCCGCTCAGGAGCAGCTCACCGGTGAGAGCAACTACGTCGGCACCATCATGGCGGACAAGGTCGCCGGCCTGACCGCCCTCTACGCCACGATGATGGCGCTGTTCCACCGGGCCCGGACGGGCGAGGGGCAGGAGGTCGAGGTCGCGATGTTCGAGACCATGGCCGCCTTCATGCTCGTCGAGCACGCCAACGGCGCGATGTTCAGCCCGCCGCTGGGGCCGGCGGTGTATCCCAGGGCGGTGGCGCCGAACCGCCGGCCCCACCGGACCAAGGACGGCTACATCTCGGTCCTCGTCTACAACGACAAGCAGTGGTCGGCGTTCGTCAACGCGGTGCGGCCGCCGTGGGCCGGGGAGCACCTCGCCACCCTCGAGCAGCGGGCCCGCCAGATCGACACCGTCTACGCGCTGCTGGGCGAGACCTTCCGCGAGCACACGACGCAGTACTGGCTCGACCTGCTCCGCTCGCTGGACGTCCCGGCCGCGCCGGTGCGGTCGCTCGACGAGCTGTTCGACAACCCGCACCTCAACGCGGTCGGCTTCTTCGAGACCGTCGAGGGCGATCACGGCCCGGTGCGTTTCCCGGGGACGCCGGCCTGGTTCTCACGGACCCCCGGACGCGTCGCCGGCCCGGCGCCGCGGCTGGGTGCCCACACCCAGGAGGTCCTGGGGGCCGACGCACCCGCGGCCCCTTCGAGCGGGGGACGTCCCGCCGCTCAGCATCCTGCCGCTGAACGCTCCGGGACGGGGCTCCCGGCATCCGAGCACGCGGTGACACGGTCCGCCCGATCAGACGGAGGTTGACGATGGTCAATGTCGTGAGCTTGTTGACGACGTCGGCACAGCGCCACCCGGACCGCTGCGCGCTGCGGTTCGCCGGCCGCCGGACCTCCTACCGCGAACTGGGGGACGCCGCGGCGCGGTTCGGCTCCGCGCTGCTGAGCCGCGGACTCGTGCCGGGCGACCGGGTCGGGCTGTTCATGCCGAACTGCGAGCAGTACCTGGTCGCGTTGTTCGGCGCCTGGCACGCCGGCCTTGTGCCGGTGCCGATGAACGCGAAGCTCGCCGGGCCCGAGGTGGCCGTGATCGTCGGGGACAGCGGTGCCCGGGCGCTCATCCACTCGGCGGCCGCGGCCCCGCTGGTGCGCGGGCTGGAGCTGGCCGACGTGCACACGGTGGAGGTCGACCCCGCCGCGCCGGGGGAGGACGGCTTCAGCCGGCTGCTCGCCGAGGGCACGGCGGACCTGGCGCCCGCCGAGGTCGGCGCCGACGACCTGGCCTGGCTGTTCTACACCTCCGGCACGACCGGCCGGCCCAAGGGCGCCCAGCTCAGCCACCGCAACCTGCTCGTCATGACCTGGACGCTGCTCGCCGACGTCTGCGCCTACACCTCGGACGACGTGGTCCTGCATGTGGCTCCGCTGTCACACGGCAGTGGCCTGTACGCGCTGGGAGCCATCGCCCGCGGCGCCGACAACATCATTTATGACGGGGCCGGCTTCGACCCGGACGCCGTGCTCGGCCTCGTCGGCCGGGAACGCGTCACGGTCATCGCCTTCCTGGTACCGACGATGATCGTCAGGATGCTCGCCGCGGAGCCGGCGGACACCGGCTCCCTGCGCTGCGCCGTCTACGGCGGCGCGCCGATCCACGTCGAGCACTCCCGGGCGATGCTCGACCGGTTCGGACCGATCTTCGTCCAGATCTACGGTCAGGGCGAGTCGCCGATGACAGTCACCTACCTCAACCACGCGAGCGCGCCGGACATCCCGCTCGACTCCGCGGGAGTGGCCCACCCCGGGGTCGAGGTCCGCATCCTCGGCGACGACGACGCCCCGGTGCCCGCGGGCGGTGAGGGTGAGGTCTGCGTGCGCGGCGACGTGGTGATGCGGGGCTACTGGAACAACCCGGCGGCGACCGAGCGGGCGCTGCGGGGCGGTTGGCTGCACACCGGGGACATCGGCCGCATCGACGAGCGCGGCTGCCTGTTCCTGCTGGACCGCAGCAGCGACGTCATCATCTCCGGCGGGGCGAACATCTACCCGCGCGAGGTCGAGGAGGTGCTGGTCCAGCATCCCGGAGTGGCCGAGGTCGTGGTCTTCGGCGTACCGGACGAGACCTGGGGCGAGAACGTCGTGGCGGCCGTCGTCGCCGCCAGCTCACCGCCTCCGCCGGAGGGGGAGCTCATCAGTTTCAGCACGGCCCACATCGCCAGCTTCAAGAAGCCGAAGAAGATCATCTACCTGGACGCGCTCCCGAAGAGCGCCTACGGGAAGGTCCTTCGGCGGGAGGCGCGCAGGCTGGTACTGGCCGAGAGCTGAGCGCCGGCCGCTCCCGCCGGAAACAGCCGGCACAGGGTTCGGCCACCCGGGTCACACCCGCGGTGGCCGGCCCCGCCGGTGGGTCAGGCCGAGACGATCTCCGAGCGGAGGGGAGCGAGCGCGGCCCCGATCTGACCGGTGGTCTCGGCCGGGACGCCCAGGCCGCGGAGGGCGGCGACCAGGTGGTCCACCACCGCGTCGAAGTGGGAGTTGGTGATGTTGAGCGGGGTGTGCACGGCCGGAATGTTGCGGCCCTGGTAGACCTCGGGGCCGCCGATCGCAGCGGCGATGAACGCCCGCTGGTGGGCCTTGAGGCTCGGCAGGTCGCGGCCGGCGAAGAAAGGAGCGAGAACGGGGTCCGCCGTCACGCGAACGTAGAACTCGTCGACCGCGGCCTCCACAGCCGTCGCGCCACCGATCGCGTCGTAGATGCTCACCAGAGACTCGCTTTCGCAGAATTGACCTGACCGGGAATCGCTGGCCACGCTGCCCGGCAAGGTCGTGCAGGTGTATGCCCGACGGGTTCACTCAACCGCGGGAACAATGTCCGCAGAAAGGGGCGAAGGTCGGCCGGGCGAAGGCGGATGGCGGAGGCCGGCGGGGCCCTCCGGCTCCTTTCTCGCGCACCGGCGCAGGCAGCCGGACCGGCCGTGCGGAGCCGATGTCGGCGGTGTGCGAGCGGTCCGGGGCCGGGCGCTCCCGGAGCGGGGCTCAGCTGGGTGGTCGCGGGCGGGTCGCCCACCCGCAGGGCGGCCTGAGGCCGGGTGGCGCGTGGTTCCGCCAGCCGACCGGCGGACGGCCGGCGACCGGGAGACAATAGTCGGAGTGCGACGGGAGAGTGGCGGGCGATGACTTCGACCGAGCGGGTGACGACTCCGTTCACCGCGCAGTCCACGGCGGCGGAGGTGCTGGCGGGCGTCGACCTCGGGGGCCGCCGATCGGTTGTGACCGGAGCGTCCTCCGGGATCGGCGTCGAGACGGCGCGGGTACTCGCCGCGGCCGGCAGTGAGGTCACTCTCGCGGTGCGCGACCCCGAGGCGGGCCGGCGGGCCGCCGACGACATCGTGGCCAGTACCGGTAACAAAGCGGTACTGGTGGCCGCCCTGGATCTGGCCGACCGCGCCTCGGTCGCGGCCTTCGTCGCCGCCTGGGCTGGTCCGCTGCACATCCTGGTGAACAACGCCGGCGTCATGGCGACCCCCCTGACCCGCACGCCGGAGGGCTGGGAACTGCAGTTCGCCACCAACCACCTCGGCCATTTCGCCCTGGCGGAGGGTCTGCGCCCGGCGCTCGCCGCGGCCGGCGGGGCCCGGGTGGTGTCGGTCAGCTCGGCGGCTCACCTGCGGGCCGCCGTGGACTTCACCGACCTCCACTTCGATCGGCGGCCTTACCAGCCATGGGTGGCATACGGCCAGTCCAAGACCGCGAACGTCCTCTTCGCTGTCGAGGCCACCCGCCGCTGGGCCGGCGACGGGATCACCGCCAACGCGCTGATGCCGGGTGCCATCGAGACCAACCTGCAACGGCACGTGGACACCGCCGAGGTGGAGCGGATACGCGCCCGCGGCGGGGCGCCGCAGCAGAAGTGGAAGTCCGTCGAGCAGGGGGCAGCGACGTCGGTGCTGGTGGCGGCCTCGCCGCTGCTGGTGGGCATCGGGGGGCGGTACTTCGAGGACTGCAACGAGGCGCTCCCGGTCACCCCGGGCCGCCCCGGCGGCGTGGCCGACCACGCCCTGGACCCGGAGAGCGCCGAGCGGCTCTGGGAGGTCACGTCCGGCATGGTGGCGCGGTGATCCGGCGGGCCTGTCCGGTGCGAATTCCGTCCAGGCCCGGGATAGTCGTGCAATGGCCGTGCCGGAGCGCGGGAAGCCTCGGGGTGGGAAGCTGGCCCGGCGAAAGGGCACCGGAGCCGGAAACGGCGCCGGTAAACACTCACTCTGCTAGGGTTCGACGCGTGGCCAGGCGCCCGCGGAAGCCCGTCCACCGTGCGCTGGTTTCAGTTCGTGTCTCCACGTGTAGTTCCGCGGCACATTCGGCCCACAATGCGCAGGAGCGCTCCCGCGAGTGCGCCGTGCGTGCCTCGATCGATAAGGAGTGACATGGCGATCCGGTCGGTCAATCCGGCAACAGGCGCTGTGGTCCAGACGTTCGAGCCGCTCGGCGCCGCCGAGATCGAACAGCGCCTGTCCCGCGCCAGCGCCACCTTCGCCGAGTACCGGCGGACGACGTTCGCCGAGCGGGCGGCGTGGCTCCTGCGGGCCGCCGACCTGCTGGACGCCGAGCGGCACGACATCGCCGTCACGATGACGACGGAGATGGGCAAGACCCTGCGCTCGGCCGAGGCCGAGGCGGCGAAGTGCGCGAAGGGGATGCGCTTCTACGCCGAGCACGCGCCGGCCTTCCTGGCCGACGAGCCGCTGGCCGATCCCGGCGTGGTCGGCGCGAGCCGCGCGTTCGGCCGGTACCAGCCGCTCGGGGTCGTCCTCGCGGTGATGCCGTGGAACTTCCCGCTCTGGCAGGTCGTCCGGTTCGCGGCACCCGCGCTGATGGCCGGCAACGTCGGCCTGCTCAAGCACGCGTCCAACGTGCCGCAGTGCGCGCTCTACCTGGAGGACCTGTTCACGCGCGCCGGGTTCCCGGAGGGCTGCTTCCAGACCCTGCTGATCGGCGCCGGCCAGGTGGAGAGCGTGCTGCGTGACCCGCGGGTCGCCGCCGCCACGGTCACCGGCAGTGAGCCGGCCGGCCAGTCGGTCGCGTCGATCTGCGGTCAGGAGATCAAGAAGACGGTGCTCGAGCTCGGCGGGAGCGACGCGTTCGTCGTCATGCCGTCGGCCGACGTCGAGCGGGCGGCCGCGGTCGCGGTCACCGCCCGCTGCCAGAACAACGGGCAGTCCTGCATCGCCGCCAAGCGGTTCATCGTCCACGAGGACGTCTACGACCAGTTCGCGCAGCTGTTTGTCGAGGGCATGCGGGCGCTGCGGGTCGGAGACCCGATGGACCCGGCCACCGACGTCGGTCCGCTCGCCACCGAGGGCGGCCGCGCCGACATCGAGGAGCTCCTCGCCGACGCGGTGAAGCACGGCGCCAACGTCCTGTGCGGCGGCACGGCGCCGTCCGGGCCGGGCTGGTTCTTCCCGCCGACCGTCGTCGGTGACATCACCCCCGACATGCGGCTGCACCTCGAGGAGGCGTTCGGCCCGCTGGCCACTCTCTACCGGGTGCCCGACATCGACGCGGCGGTCGAGCTCGCCAACGCGACGTCGTTCGGCCTCGGCTCCAACGCCTGGACGACCGACCCGGCCGAGCAGGAGCGGTTCATCGCCGATCTCGACGCTGGCGCGGTCTTCATCAACGGAATGGTCACCTCCCACCCGGAGCTGCCGTTCGGAGGCGTGCGGCGTTCCGGCTACGGCCGGGAGCTGAGCGCCGTCGGCATCCGCGAGTTCTGCAACCTCAAGACCGTCTGGGCCGGCTGACGGCTTCGGACTCGGCTTGGGCTTCGATGGCCTCCCTGGGGGACGGCGACACGAGTTCGACCGCCGTCCCCCAGGGAAGCAGCACGTAGATCCACACCCGGCCGGCGAGGGGATGATCCGCGCCCAGGGTCTGCGGTTCGCCGAGCACCCGGACGCCCGGCTCGGCGCGGAACGCCTCGGCGGTGGCGGCGACATCCGCGACCTCGAACGCGAGATGAGCCCCGCCCAGGTCACAGACCCGGGGGACGGCCGTCGCCTGGTCGGGCGCGTGCCACTCCCACAGCTCGAGGTCAGTGCCGGCCAGCCGCAGCCGCTCCACCCGGAAGGTGGCGTCGGGATGCACCGCGAGCTGGCGGGACAGCCCGCCCGCCCGCGCCGGGTCGGTTGGCCGCGCCGGGTCGGCCGGCTCCGCGCTCTCGGGCCGCGCCGGGTCGGCCGGGAACGCGCGCCGGTACAGCGACCGGGCACCGAGGAGGCGGACGAACAGGGAGCTGGCCGCGTCCAGGTCCGGCACGGTGATGCCGACGTGGTCGACCCCGGCGCCGCGGGCCGTCATCCCGGCAGGGTCAGCGGGCCGGCCGCCCAGCTCGTCTCGTAGGGCGAGCGGAAGTCCAGCCACAGGCGCAGGTGGGTCATCTTCCACACGCCGTCGCGCCGCTCGAAGTCGTTCTCGTACCGACCGCCCTGCCAGAAGGCGACGTCCGAGCCGAAGGTGGCCGGTTCGAGGATCTTCCAACGGCCCACCGCCCGGTCGCCGTCGACGACGATCGCCTCGTTCGTCAGGTAGTGCACGGTGAAGCTCAGGCGCTTCGGGCTCGCCTCGAACATCGCCGCGATGGCCTCGTGGCCCTGCCAGCGGCCCTCGGCCAGCGGGCCGACACCTTCCCAGATGCCGTCGGGCCACCAGAGGTCGGCGAGGTCGCGGCCGCGCTTGTCGTCGCACCACTGCATGTAGTCGGCCTTGAGCCGGCGGATCGCGTCCTGTGACTCCAACACGTCGAGCCGGGCCAGCGCGCTGGCGAGCGTCTCGGCGAGATCACCGGTACCGGCAGGGCTTCCCGTCACTTGTGTCACCAGCATCAGCCTTTCGGCGGTAGTCGACGTCGCCGCGCCCGAGGGGCGGCGCTGACGGCGGGGTGGGGATTCCGCCGTGGGCCCCGTCCGCCGGGCGGAGGGGGCATATCCCGTACGATATATCAAACAGTATTTGCTGGACGCCCAGCTCCGCCGCACCGCGCCCAGCCCCAGCCCCAGCCCCAGACACCGGAGGTCGCCCATGTCGCCGTCCGCACCCGCACCCGCGCCCATGCGCACCACCTTCCTCGACGTGCTCGATCCCATCTCCGGTGAGCGTCGGTCGATCAGCCTCGGTGGCGGGCGGCGCCTGGATCCGGGGAGCCCGGCTGGCCCGAACGACCGGGTGGTCGACGGTTCCCGCTTCTGGCTGCTGCCCGCCCTGTACGACGCCGACGCCCACCTCCCGCTGCTGGATGTCGGCCTGCGGGAGGTGGACGTGTACGTCGCCCGCCACGGCGGCGTCTCGCACCAGAACGTCGCGCTGCAGTGGCAGACGCTGCGGCACCTCGACCTGCCGGGCATCGTCGCGGAGCTNGGGCGGCTGCGGCTGCCGGCCGTCACGCCGCTGCTGTCGGTCAACATCGACGACACCGACGACTTCGCGGCCTGGTTCGACAAGCACCTGCCCGAGGTGCGGGAGCTGCTGCCGCCGGTGTGCAAGCTCTACACCGCCGACCCCAACTTCGAACGCCACCTGGACGTCATCTGGTCGGCCGGGCTGCGCGCCGTCGTCTACTGCTACACCGAGCGGGACTTCGACTGGCTGGTCAGCCACGCCGAGGGCCCACTGCACGTCCGCCACGCCACGTCCGCGGCCTTCGTCGACCGGGTGCTCGCCAACCCCGGCTCGACGGTGCAGACGAGCCCACACCTGCTGCACCCGCTGGCACCCGGGCGCCGTGCGGACCTCGTCGTGCTGCCCACCCCGCCCGACGACGCCGAGCGGACCGCCCTGGCGGACGTGTTCCTCGACCGGGTGACGATGCTGGCGACCGACCACAACGCCCTGCCCGTGTCCGGTCCGACCGGCCCGGGCCTGCAGGCCCAGCAGCACCTGCTGCCGCTGCTGCTCTCGCTGTGCGACGTCTACGGCTGGACGCCCGCCGAGCTGTGGCCCAAGGTCACCACCGCGCCGACCGAGGTGTTCGGCACCCGCCATCCGGATGACTGGGTGGTCGTGGACCCCGCGCACCGCGAGCAGGTGTCGCCGTGGCCGATGCAGGCCGCTGACCGGGCGGCCTTCGTGGGCCTCACGCTGCCGGGACGGGTCCTCGCGATCGGCTCCGGCGAGCACGCGGAACTGGTGTGACCGTGACTACCGCGGCCACCCCCGAGGCCTGGGCGGATGACGCGTTCGGGCTGCTCGCGGAGGCGTACGCGGCCGGGGCGAGGGTCACCCGGCCGGTGGTGGGCGGTGTGCCCACCCGGCTGCTGGAGGTCGGTGATCCCGCGCGCCCGACCGTCGTGTTCCTGCACGGCACCGGCGGCCATCTCGAGGCGTTCGCCCACGTGCTCGCGCCGTTCGCCCGGTGGTTCCACTGTGTGGCCTACGACCTGCCCGGCCACGGCTGGTCCGGACCACCCGCGGTGACCGACGGCGGCTACGAGGTCCCGGCCTACACCGACCATCTCGACGCGGTTCTCGACCACCTGCGCGTCGCCCCCGGCGGGGGAGGCGCGGCCCTGGTCGGGGTCTCCCTCGGCGGCTGGGTCGCGGCCCACCACGCCGCGACCCGCCCCGGACGGGTCGACGCGCTGGTGCTGGTCGCCCCCGGTGGTGTCCGGGCGGATCCCGCGGTGATGGGAGCGTTGCGCTCGTTGTCCTCCGCGGCGGTCGAGGCACCCGGCGAGGCCGCCGTGCGGACCCGGTTGGAATGGCTCGTCGCCGACCCCTCGACGGTGACGGCGGCCCTGGTCGCCACCCGGCTGCGGCTCTACCAGCAGCCCGGCGCGGCGGAGCGGATGGCCGGGCTGCTGTGCCTGCAGGAGCCCGACGTGCGCCGCCGCAACATGATCAGTGCGGCCGCGGCGGAGTCGATCCGGGCCGCCACGCTGGTGCTGTGGGGGACGAAGGACCCCACCGGGCCCGCCGAGGCCGGGGCCGACTTCGCCCGGCGGGTGCCCGGCGCCCGGTTCGAGGCCCTCCCCGAGCTGGGCCACTGGCCGCAGTTCGAGGACCCGGCCGGCTTCACCGCGCTCGGCACCACGTTCCTTCGCACGGCCTTCGAACGAACGGCCTTCGAACGAACGGCCTTCGAACCGCCGGCCGTCCGGTCCGCCGACGCGCCTGCCGATCAGCCCGCCCATCCGGCCGGGCCCCGCAACCTCAAGGGGGTGTGACCCTACGTGACCGTTACCTCCCAAACCGTGCCTACCTCCCAAACCGTGCCTACCTCCGAAACAGCGCCTACCTCCGAAACCATCGCCGCCTCGGACGCCACCCTGCGCCGCCAGGTCTCCGGCCTGATCGGTGAGCTGGCGGCGTCCACCGGCCCGGTCGAGACGGCGATCACGCCGCCGCCGGGCTGCTACACCTCACCGCTGTTCTTCGAGGCCGAGCGGGACGCCGTCTTCGGGCGCTCGTGGCTGTACCTGTGTCATGTCAGCGAGGTTCCGAAGGCCGGTGACCACCTCGCCGTCACCGTCGCCGGTGAACCGCTGGTCGTCACCCGCGGCGAGGACGGCGTGATCCGGGTGCTCTCCGCGCTGTGCCGGCACCGCTCGTACCCGCTGGTCGTCGAGGACGGTAACGCCCGGCAGCTCCGCTGCCCCTACCACTACTGGGCCTACGGCCTGGACGGCTGCCTGATCGCGGCACCCACGATGGAACCCGGCCACACCCTCGCGGAACTGCGGCGCACCGCGAACCTGCCGTCCCACCCGGTGGAGATCTTCCACGGGTTCGTGTTCACGCACCTCGGCAGCGAGCCGCCGCCGCTGGCCCCGACCNTGGCCGCGCTCGACGCGGAGCTGACCGGCTACCGCACGGAGGACCTCGTCGCCGGGCACCGGCTGACGCTGCCGGACCTGCCGTGGAACTGGAAGAACATGCTGGAGAACGCGCTGGAGGCCTATCACACGAGCTTCCTGCACGCCGGCTACCACGACGCGGCGCCGGCCCGGCTCGTGCGCTTCCTCGACTTCGACCCGGCCACCGACGGCGCGATCCTGCGGCACGCCGGCCTGGCCCGCCCGGACGGCGGCTTTCTGACCGACGACGGAACGGCGGCGTTCCCGATCCTCCCGCACCTGCACGACGACCAGCGCCGGCGCATCCTCTACACCGCCGTCCCACCGCTCATGTTCGCCTCGCTCAAGCCCGACAGCGTCATGGTCATGCGGGTACTGCCCGACGCGGTCGACCGGATGACACTGAGCGTGACCTGGCTGTTCCCGCAGGCCACGGTAAACGCCCNGACGTTCGCCGCGGCGATGGACCGCCAGCTGGCCTTCTTCGACATCGTCAACGGCCAGGACATGACGGCCAACGAGCGGATGTACCGGGGCCTGCGGGCTCGTGGCGCCGTCCGGGGCCCGTACTCACCGCAGGAGGCGACGTTGCCGCAGTTCAACGGGTGGCTGCTGCGGCTGATGAGGTCCTGGCTCGACGACAGCGGTGCCGACAGTTCCGCTGCCGACAGTGCCGCTGCCGACAGTGCCGCCGCGGACGGTGCCGCTGCCGACAGTGCCGCCGGGGGCTGGAACGGGGGCGGGGCGTGACCGAGACCGTGATCGCCGGGGCCGCTTCCATCGACGGGCTCGTGCCGCCGCGGCGCCTCGCCCACGTCAATCTCTTCGTGTCCGATCTCACCGCGTCGCTGGCGTTCTACACGCAGGTCTGCGGCCTTGAGCAGGTCTTCGCCGAACCGGGCATCGGTGCCTGCTTCCTCAGCAACGGGCACAGCCACCACGACCTCGCCGTCATGCAGGTCTCGGACGAAGCCCTGGTCGGGCGCGACGGGCACGTCCAGGTCTCCCGGGGACGCGGCCGCCACCCCGGGCTCAACCACCTGGGCTGGGAGATGGCGAGCGAGGCCGACCTCGTCACGACCATCGGCGCGCTCGGCGGCGCGGGCGTGCGCCTGCACCGGACGGTCGACCACCAGATCTCGCACAGCGCCTACCTGTTCGACCCGGACGGGATCTACCACGAGCTGTACGCGGACGTCCCCAGCGACTGGCGGGAGATCTACCGGGCCAACGAGAACCAGCTGATCACCGGCGGCTGGGACCCGTTCGCCACGGCGCCGGACCCGGTACCGCGCTGGGACGCCCACCCGGTGACCGCGCGGGTGGAGGCGGCGCCGCTGCATCCGGTGCGGACGGCGCGGGCGACACTGCGGGTCACCGATGTCGAGCGAGCCCAGCGCTTCTACCGCACCGCCCTGGGCCTGCACCCGGTCACCGCGGCTGATCCAGCCATCGGCTCCGGCTCTGTCTCCGGCTCCGGCCCTGTCTCCAGCTCCCGCCCGGTTCCCGGTATCCCCGGCCCGGTCGTGCTCGGCGGGTCCGTTGGTCTGCCCGACCTGACGCTGGTTCCGGCCGGCGCGCTTCCGCCGGGTCTTGACGGTTTCACGCTGACGCTCGACAGCGAGGACGATCTGCATCGCGGCCGCCGCCGGCTCACCGCGAGCGGCACGCCGTTCGAGGAGGTCGCCCACAGCGCCGGCCCGCGCGGTCTGTCGCTGCGGGATCCCGATGGCCATCGGGTGGTGTTCGCGCTGCTGGGCGGCCTGGAGAGGTGAGGCCGCGCCGGCACCGCCAGGCGTGAGCCGGGCAGGTCAGCGCCTGGAACATGCCGTTACCTGGACGCAATCCACCCTCAGCACACTTCATATATGTTCCAACATGTGCGAGATGCGGAGGTGCGGGCGGGACGGAAGGTGCTGTCCCGTTTCCTCCTGGGGGCACCGCCCTCGCTCATCCTGCTCCTGGCGGCGGGCTTCTTCGCCTCGGCGATTCTTCCGTCCCAGTGGGCGGTGCGGGATCTGAGCCCGGCCGGCGCCGTGGCGGTCCGGTTCATCGTCGCGACCGGGGCGGTCGGCCTGGGCCTCCTGGCGGCAACCCGGAACCGGGCCGGTACCCGCGGCGCCGAGGGCCAGGACGGCGGCGCGGTCGGTGGGCCGGCGGCGGGGCTGACCCGGCTGCTGATCACGGGATCGCTGCTGGCGGGCTGCGTCAACACGGTCGGGTTCGTCCTGCAGAACTCCGCCCTCGACCGGGCGGAAGCCGGCACGGTCGCCTTCCTGTCCAGCATGTCCGTGGTGGTCGTTCCGGTGCTGCTGGCGCTCGCGTCGCGGCACTGGCCGGCCCGGCGCCGGGTGGTCGGTGTGGCACTCGCCGTCCTCGGCAGCTTCGTGCTCACGGGGGCGGAACCGGGGCTCGGCACCGGTGAGAGCCTGGCGCTGCTCTGCGCCATCGCCGGAAGTCTGCATGTGANGGCGACGAGCCGGTTCGCGCCGCTGCTACCCGGCCCGTGGTTCAACCTCGGCCAGCTCGGCGTCGTCGCGGTGCTGGCGTCGCTGGCCACCGCCGTCAGCGGCTTCGGGGAGCTGACCTGGCCGGGACTGCTGGCCGCGGGCTACACCGGCCTGGCGCAGGCAGTCGGGCTGTCACTGCAGGTCAGCGCCCAGCGCAGGCTGGATGGCGGCCAGGCCGTGATGATCCTCACGACGATTCCGGTGATGACCACCGTCGCCGCCTGGCTGATCGTCGGCGATCCGCTCACCGCCGCGGTGGCGGCCGGCGGCGTGCTCATCATCGCCGGCGTCGCGGTCTCCGAGTGCTGGGGCCGGCTACCGCCGGTGAGCCTCCGCATGCCGCCCCGCCACCCCCGCTCATCCGTCCCCGTCTTTCCGCTCAGTCAGCCCAACAACGGACCAGTGGCACCCGGCGCCCTCGACGCTCCGGTGGCGCTGGCAGGTGAGGAGTAGCCGTGAACGTCGTGACGCCCCAGGTCCGTGAGATCCTGGCCGAGATCCGAGCCTCTACCGGTGACTTCCGCTCAGCCCGGACCATGCCGCCGGAGGTCTACACCTCCGAGGAGTTCTTCCAGTTCGAGTGGGAATCGGTCTTCGCGCGGGAGTGGCTCTGCCTCGGGCATGTCAGCCAGCTGCCCGAGAACGGCGACTACTTCGCCATCAACGTGGGCCCGGAGCCCCTCATCGTCACCCGCGCGGAGGACGGTGAGATCCGGGTGCTCTCGGCGATCTGCCAGCACCGCGGCTACCCGATCCTGGAGAACGGGGAGACCGGCAACGCGAAGCGGCTGCGCTGCCCATACCATTTCTGGTCCTATGAGCTCGACGGCAGCCTGGCGACCGCGCCGGAGATGACCCGGACCTGCCCGCTGCAGGAGCTGAAGGACGAGACCGCGCTGCCGGCGCTCAAAGTGGAGCTGTTCGGCGGATTCATCTTCGCCAACATGGACCCGGACGCCGCCCCGCTCGGCCCGACGCTGGACAAGCTCGCGCCCGAGATGGAGGCGTTCGACACGGTCAACCTGAAGGCCGTGAAGACCGTCGACTACCCCAACCAGCCGTGGAACTGGAAGGGGATGCACGAGAACGCCCTGGAGCCGTACCACACGCTGTTCGTGCACGCCGGCTACCACGACGTCGCGCCCGCGCAGAACGCCACGTTCCTGGAATGGGACGAGAACGACGGCCAGGTGATGCACCCGACCGGCTTCCGGGAGATGGACGCGGCGTTCACCCCGAGCGGCCAGCCGGTGCTGCCGATCATCGCTGGCCTGGACGAGACCCGGCGCAGCCGGGTCATGTTCGCCTCCATTCCGCCGGTGGTGTTCTTCGCCTTCAGCCCGGACCAGGTGTTCGTCTTCCTGGTGCTCCCGGAATCGGCCGACTCGATGACGCTGCGGGTCACCTGGCTGTTCCCGGAGAGCTCGATCAAGGAGCCCACCTTCGAGTGGGCGCTGGACGTCCAGAACATCATCAACGGCGCCATCAACGAGCAGGATTTCGTGACCAACCGCCGGATGCAGCGCGGGCAGCGCTCCCGCTACGCCAAGCGTGGTCGCTACAGCCACCTGGAGTCGACGCTGCCGCAGTTCAACAACTGGCTGGTGAAGCGGTACGAGTCCTATCTGGCGCAGACCGGTGAGCGGCTCCCGGAGCCGGCCGACGCATAGTGCGCCACGGGCGCCGGTGACGGCGCTCCCGCCCCCGTGTCCAACGTCGCCATGGGGGACGTCAACACACTGGCAACGTCAACACACTGGCAATACATCATATATTTTGCCTGACAAGATGAGGCGATCATCGACGGCGCCCATCTGCGAAACGGAGTGTTGTGAAGTCTTCCCGTTACCTGGGCCTGGCGCTGGTCGGTGCCCTCGCCCTCAGCGCGGCGTCAGCCTGTTCCTCGGATGACGACAACGACACCGCGAGCTCCGCCGGCTCCGGTTCGACCACCAACGTCAAGATGGTGCTCAGCTGGCTGCCCGGCGCGGACAACGTCGGATTCCTGGCGGCCAAGGAGCTCGGCTACTACGAGGACCTCGGCCTCAACGTCTCGATCCAGGCCGGTGGCCCCGACGTGAACGCCCAGCAGCTCGTCGGGTCGGGCGCCGCCCAGTTCTCCGCGGACGCGTTCACCAACGTGCTGACCGCCAACGACGCCGGCACCGAGCTGGTATCGCTGGCCCAGCTGACCGAGCGCTCGGCAATCCGCCTGGTCTCCCGGAAGGAGGACAACATCACCTCCCCGGACGACTGGAAGGGCAAGAAGGTCGGCATCTTCTCCAGCGTCAACTCCTTCTATGCCTCCCTCGCCAAGCACGGCCTGGACCAGGACTCCGACCTCACCCTCGTCGAGCAGGGCGCGGACATGTCGGCGTTCCTGTCCGGTGAGCTCGACATGGCCTCCGGCTACGCCTACAACGAGGTCGGCCAGGTGATCGCGGGCGGCGTTCCGGAGTCCGACCTCAACGTGTACTCCTACGAGGCCGACGACACCGCCACGCTGGAGATGCAGATCTTCGGCGAGGCCGGCTACGTGAAGAAGAACCCGGAGACGGCCGCGAAGTTCGTCGCCGGCTCGCTGAAGGGCTGGGCGTACTGCCGCGACAACGCGGCCGAATGCGCCAAGCTCGCCGGGAAGTACGGCTCGGTGACTCCGGTCGAGTTCATGACCTGGAGCGTGAACGAGTACAACAAGGTGCTCTGGCCGGTCGCCGAGTCGCAGGGCGAGATGGGTGTCATGCACCCGGACAAGTTCGAGGCGACGGCGAAGATCCTGCTCGACAACGACGTCATCAAGACCGCGCCGGACGTCGACGCGCTCATCCAGGACGACGTCTACCAGTCGGCCGTCAAGCTGCTGGGCTCCGACGTCGACCTCGTCGGCGCCTCGTTCACCCCGCTCGACATCGAGCCCTGACGTCGGGTTCCACCCGCGCGTGTCCTGTCCATAGCAGGCGATCTGGAGGTCCGCCGCCCGGCTGGCAAGCCGTGGCGCGGACCTCCAGTCACGTCCTGGCCGCGGTCAGCTCGCGGCCCGATCCGATTTCCGGGAAGTCATGGCCAACGGTCGCCTGAGCAGGTTCGCCCGCACCTTCTCCGCGGACCTGCGCCCGCTGCGGCAGTCCGTCGCGTTCCGCAGGTTCTGGATCGCCGAGGGGATCGGCCTGACCGGCACGCAGGTCGTGCTGACGACGGCGCTGCTCGAGATCTACGCCGACACGCACTCGGCCTTCGCCGTCGGCCTGACCGGCGCGGCGACGTTCGTCCCGCTGCTGCTGTTCGGCATCGTCGGTGGGGCGGTCGCGGACGCGTTCGACCGCCGGGTCGTCGTTCTGTGCACCTCCGCCGGCATGGCGCTGATCCCGGCCCTGCTGGCCCTGCAGGCGATCCTGGGCGCCCCGGTGTGGGTGCTGTTCGTGCTCATGGCCATGCAGGCGGCGCTGTCCGCGATCGACGCCCCGGCCCGCCAGACGTTTGCCGCGCGGCTGCTGCCCGCCGACCAGCTGCCGGCCGTCGGCGCGCTGGAGGGTGTGAGCGCGACCGTGGCGATGACGGGCGGTCCGCTGCTCGCCGGCGTGCTCGTAGCCGCCGCCGGGCATGAGGCCGCCTACGCCGCGGTCGTCGTCTCCTATCTGGCGATCTTCGGTGCCACCTGGCTGCTGCCGGTGATGCGGCCGGAGGGCGGCGGAACGCAGGCGGGGCTGCGCAGCATCGTCGACGGGCTGCGGTTCCTGCGCGGGCGGCCGGTGCTGGCGATGACGTTCCTCGTCGACATCAACGCGATGCTCTTCGGGATGCCCAGGGTGCTGTTCGCGGTACTGGCCGTCGAGCAGTTCCACGGCGGCCCGCGCACCACCGGTCTGCTCTACGCGGCCATGGCCATCGGCGGCACCCTCGTGGCGGTGACCGGGGGCTGGCTGTCCCGGGTGCGCCGGCAGGGCCTGGTGGTCGCGGTCTCGGTCGCGGTGTGGGGGCTGGCCATCGCGCTGGCCGGGCTGGCGGGAACGCTGCCCCTGGCGCTGCTGCTGCTCGCGGTCGCGGGCGGAGCCGACACGGTCTCCGCCGTGCTGCGTACGACGATTCTGCGGGTCGCGGTTCCGGATGCCGTCCGTGGCCGGATGGCGGGCCTGTTCATGGTGACGGTCGCGGCCGGCCCCAGTCTCGGGGACCTGGAGTCCGGCCTGGTCGCCGGCTTCACCTCGGCCCAGTTCAGCGTCGTGGCCGGCGGCGTGGCCTGCGTGCTGGGCCTCGGCCTGCTGCTGATGGTCATGCCGGCCTTCCTGCGCTACCGCGGCGATGAGGCGGCCGGGACCGGCGCGGACGCTTCGGCGGAGCCCGCCGCGGCGGACGAGCCCACCGCCGTTGGGCCCGGGGAGCCGGTTGAGTCCCGGGAGCCAGTTGAGCCCGGGGAGCCCGCGGCCGCCGGCGCGGTCCCGACAGGCCGCTGACCGGGTAGCGCCCGGCAGACGCCTCGCCGCGGTGGCCGTGCCCGCGGGACCGGCGCTCAGAGCACGTTACGAGGCCGGAACTGCACGCTCAGGCGGGGACCGACCGGACGGGCGGTCTTGGGCACGGCGTGCTCCCAGGTGCGCTGGCAGCTGCCTCCCATCACCAGCAGGTCCCCATGGCCGAGCTCGTACCGGATCGTCGCCGACCGGCCGCGGCCGCGCCGGTCGGCGACGGCCGGCCCGCCGGCCCGCGGCCGCAGCAGCAGTGCGCGGGGCGAGCCGAGGACGATGATCGCCACCATCGTGTCCTGAGTGGAGCCGCGGCCGATGCGGTCGCCGTGCCAGGCCACGCTGTCCCGGCCGTCCCGGTATAGGGCCAGGCCCACGGTCGCGAACGCCTCACCCAGCTCGGCTGCGTAGTGGGCGTCGAGCTCGTGCCTGGCGGCGACGAGTGCGGGATCGGGCAGGGGCTGGCCCTCGGCGTAGAAGGACAGCAGCCGGGGAACGGCGACCGTTCGGTCGTACATCGGCCGCTGCTCCGCCCGCCAGGGCACCTCGGCCCGCAGCCGCTCGAACAGCGTGTCGGCCCTCGCGACCCAGCCTCGCCGCACGTCGACCCACGCACCACCGGCAAGCTCCCGGCGGCGCAGCCCGACGCCGAGCGGCCCGACCCGCGCCTCGACCCGACCCTCGGGCAGTACGTCGAGGGGCAGGTCGAGGGGCAGTGCGTCGAGCAGCGAGGCCTGGAACGGAGCTACGCCCACGCCCCGACGATACCAAACATATGTTCGATCGCCGCCCGGTCGCCCCGTATCCCCGGCACCCGCCGCCGTGGCCGCGCCGGAAACGCCGCGGCCACGCCCGCCGCGGTGGAGGTCGGCGGCGGGCGTGGCGCGGGGTGCGCGGGCGGCGGTCAGCCGCGGCGGGCGCGGGAGGGGTGCCGGCGCAGCAGCAGCCGGTCGGCGAGCGCGACCAGGGCGAACAGCACCACGGCGAACATGAAGGCGGTCATCGCCGCGCCCCACAGGTCGGCGACCTTCGACTGCACCGCGGCCGTCTTGATGTACGTGCCGAGGGTGTTCCGCTCGCCGCCGAAGTACTCGCCGATGATGGCGACCGTGAACGCGCTGGGCAGGGCGACCCGCAGGCCACTCATGAAGTACGGCAGCGCCGACGGCAGGAACAGCGACAGCACCGAGCGCCAGCGCGGCATCGCGCAGGCCCGGAACATCTCCGCGAGCCCGACGTCCGTCGCCTTCAGCCCGCTCAGCGTGTAGGTGAGCATGATGGGGGTGGTCCCCACGGCGACGACGAACACCCGCGACGCGGGCTGCAGCCCGAAGAAGACGTTCGACAGCGGGATCACGGCGACGACCGGCAGGGCGAGCAGCGCCGCGCTGTAGGCGCGGGCCAGCTCCGAGAGCATCCGCGAGCGGAAGGTGAGGACCGCGACCGTCACCCCCACGAGCACGCCGAACAGCAGGCCCTGCGCGGCTTCCCGCAGGGTGTGGCGGCCGTACTCGAAGTAGACGTCCGGCTTCGCGGCGAACGCGTCCCAGATGGCGGTCGGCTTCGCCAGCACGAACGGCCTGACGTCGAACGCCTCGACCGCGAGCTCCCACAGGACGAGCAGCACCGCGATCACGGCCACCGGGACGCACACCGTGACCACGGCGTCGACGGCCCGGCGCACGCGGCGCCGGCCCTGGCCAGGGCCGCGGCGCCCGGCCGGTTCCGGCCTCGGTTCCGGCGGCATCGGGTGCCGCCCCGTCCCGTCCGCGCTCGCCCNGGCCCGGGCGCCGACCCCGGCGTCGGCCCCGGCGCGCGCCACCTCCGCGCCGGCGGTCGTGCTCACAGGTCGCGTCCCATCACGTCGAACAGCGCGTCGCGGACCTCGGTGACGGCGTTGAAGAACTCCGGCGTGCGGGCGATCTCGGCGGTGCGCTCGTCGGGCAGCGGCACGTCGATCGTGCGGTCGACCCGGCCCGGACGGCGGCCCATCACCACGATCTGGGTCGAGAGCAGGACGGCCTCGGGAATGCTGTGGGTGACGAACACGATCGTCTTCCCGGTGCGCCGCCACAGCTCGTGCAGATCGAGGTTGAGCCGGTCGCGGGTGATCTCGTCGAGCGCCCCGAACGGTTCGTCCATCAGCACGATCGGCGGCTCGGTGACCAGCGAGCGGGCGATCGCCACCCGCTGCGCCATCCCGCCGGACAGTTCGGCCGGGTACTGGTCGACCGCGGCCGTCAGCCCGACGCGGTCGAGTTCGGCGAGCGCCCGCTCCCGGCGCTCGGACCGCGGCACCTTCATGGCCTCCAGCGGCAGTTCGACGTTGCGCCGCACGGACCGCCAGGCACACAGGTTCGCCGCCTGGAACACGAAGCCGATCTCATGGGCCTGCCGGGCCTGGGAGACCGGGTGGCCGTTGGTGAGCACCTCGCCGCGGCTGGGCTGGGCGAGGTCGCCCATCATCCGCAGCATCGTCGACTTCCCGCAGCCGGACGCGCCGATCACCGAGACGAAGGATCCGGCCGGGACCCGGAACGAGATGTCCCGCAGCACCGGAGCCGACGGCTCGGCGAACCACTTCCAGACGCCACGCAGCTCGATGGTGCCGCGCTCGAGCGCCGGTGTGGTGACGGCTGTGGCGGGAGTGCTGGCCGGGCTCCTCGGCACGCTGGCTGTGCTCCTCGGCATCAGTGGGTCCTCGGCATCAGTGGTCTCCGGTGGGCAGGCTGGATGTCCGCAGCCCCAGCCTGGCCAGGCGGGTGAAGATCGCCTGGGCGAGGTAGACCGTGACCAGTCCGCCCACGGCGGTCGTGATCGCGGCGCACCACAGGGCGGCGGGCTCGAAGTTGTAGAACTGCGCCGAGGAGAGCACCAGGACGGCCATGCCCTCGGTTGACCCGGCGGGAAGTTCGGCGACGACCGCGCCGACCACCGCGAGTGCGGCGGCGGTGTGCACGGCGGCGTTGGCCTGGGTGAGCGCGTTGGGCATCTCCAGGCTGCGGAAGACCTGCCAGCGGCTGGCGCCGAAGCTGGCGAAGACCGAGCGGGCCTCCGCGGGGATGTCCTCGATGCCGCGAGCGACGCTCACGGCCACGGGGAAGAACGAGCACAGGGCGGCGAGCACCGCCTTGGACACCCAGGAGTGACCGAGCCAGATGACCAGCGCGGGCGCGATGGCGACCACGGGCAGGGTCTGGGTCAGCACGAGCAGCGGGCGTACGCTGCGCCCGAACGTGGCGTACCTGGCGGTCAGGATTCCCAGCGCGCCACCGGCGACGAGGCCGATGGCGAGCCCGACGAACGCCTCCTGGATGGTCGTGGCGAGGTTGGTGAGCAGCAGCCGCAGCTCACCCTCGCCGGTGCTGCCCTCGCCGACGAAGTAGCTCAGGACCTGCCAGGTGTGGGGGAGCCGGGCGTCCTCGGTGCTGGTGAGGGTTTTGAGCAGCTCCCACAGGGCGGCGAGGACGACGACGGGAGCGGCGGCGAGGGCCGTCCGCCGGCCCAGCGTGCCGAGCGCCGCCCGGAGGCGGGAGCGACCCGTGTCTGTCGCGTCCGCGGGCAGGCTGGGAGCGACTGGGTGCGGCCCGTGGGCCAGCGGGGCCGAGGGCCCGGCGGGAACCGGCGTCGCCGGCGCCGGGCCCTCGGCGGATGCCGGCGCGGAGGGGGGTGCCCCCCGCGCCGTGTAGCTCGCTGTGACTGCGGGCATCCGGGGCACGAGACCTCCTTCACGATGTTTCATATATGATCCCGGTCCGGAGTTTCCGGATTGTTGCCCGGTCGTGAAGAAAGGCGGGCTTTATCGGATTTGACGGGATTGATGGCGTCGCGGTTGCCGGGTCCGCCCGCCCTATTCGATGTTGACCACCCGCGGCTGGTCGGCGTTGCGCACCACGACACACAGGCAGGGCTCGCCGCCGCGGTTCTCCTCCCGGTGGTTGAGCCCACCCGGAATGGCGGCGATCTCCCCGGCCCGCGCGGTGAACTCGTCGGTCCGCCCATCCGCCCGATCGACCAGGAAGGTCATCTCCCCGCGGATCAGGTAGACGATCGTCGCCTGGCCGTCGTGATGGTGCAGGGTCGAGGCGTGGCCGGCGGGCAGTTCACTGATGCCCAGCCACATGCCGCCCTCCGCGAGAGCGCTGCCGCGGGCGAGCCCCCCGGACCCGCCGGCCGCGGCGGCCGAGTTGTCGGCATCCAGCCCGCCGGAGACCACCCGGCAGCCGCTGGGGAACTCGGTGACGACCGGATCAGACATCCGAGCCCCTCGTGGCGATGCCAGGCTGGATGCCGGGCTGGGTGGCGGCCGGTGCGACGGCGAGCGCCTCGATCTCGATCAGGAACTCGGGGCGGACCAGGCGGGACACCACGAGCAGCGTGTTCCCCGGGAAGACCCCGTCGGGGAACCAGTCCGCGAAGACGGACTCGCGCACCCGGTAGAAGTCGTCGATGAGGTCGGCGCTCACCAGGTAGGTCGTCATCTTGAGCAGGTCGGTCGGCGTCGCGCCGGCGCTCGCCAGCACCGTCCGCAGGTTCGTCAGTACGGTGCGCATCTGCGCCTCGAAGTCACCGACGCCGACCGGGACGCCGTCCGGGGTGACGCTGAGCTGACCGCTGACACACACGAGCTGGTGGTCGCGGGGAGCCCGCACCGCATGGCTGTACAGCCCGAGGGACGGCAGCGCGACGGTCACGGCGTCCACCGGCCGGTAGGTCGGCTCCGGGCTGGCCGGAGTCTGGGTACTGGCTGGAGTCTGGGTAGCAGTGGCGGCGTCGACGCTCATCAGGCGCTCACCCTTCGGTCGGAGGAAACGGAGCCGGCGCCGGCCGGTGCCGCGGCGGCGGGCGCCGGCGCGGGTTCGGCCGGGGCGCGTCCGGCTGGTGCGCGTTCGGCTGGGGAGGTTGCGGTGGCGGCCGTGGTGGCGGCCGTGGTGGCGGCCCCGGCTCGGACGACGTTGCGCAGCAGCCCGACCCCCGCGACCTCGGTCTCCACGACGTCGCCGGCGGCGAGGAACTCCGGTGGCGTGCGGGTGAAGCCGACACCGGCCGGAGTGCCGGTGCTGATGACGTCGCCGGGGAGCAGCGCGGTCGTCGAGGAGATCACCGAGATCTGGGTCGCGATGTCGAAGATCATGTCCGCGGTCACCGCGCGCTGCTTCGTCACCCCGTTCACCCGCAGCTCGACGACGGTGTCCGCCGGCAGCGCACGGCCGGCGAACTCGTCGGCGGTCACCAGCCAGGGCCCGACCGGTGTGGACGCGTCGACGTTCTTGCCCAGGTGCCACTGCTGGTGGCGGCGCTGGACGTCCCGGGCGGTGATGTCGTTGACGACCGTGTAGGCGAAGACGTGCTCGAGCGCGCTCTCCACCGGGATGTCCCGGCCGCCGGTGCCGATCACGACGCCGACCTCGCCCTCCCAGTCGAACTCGGCCGACACCGACCGGTCGAGCGGCAGCTCGTCGTGGGGACCGCACAGCGCGGAGACGGTCTTGAAGAAGATGATGGGATGCGGCGGCACCGTCGCGGCGAACGCCTCGGCGGACTCCTGCTGGTGCGCCACGTAGTTGATGCCGGTGCAGAAAACCCCACGGCACTGCTCCGAGACGGGGGCGAGCAGAGTGGTGTGGGCGGGGTCGAGCCGGCGCCCGGTCGCGGTCGGCGCCGCTCCGGCGATCAGTTCCCTGAGCGTCTCGGAGATCTCGACGAGGCCGTCGGCCTCGACGAGCGCCCAACGCTCCGGTTCCGCGCCGATCCTGGCGAGCCTCACAGACGGACCTCCTGGCGAAGACGGGGAAAGAGGCAGTGGTGCTGGACGGGGTCGGTTCTGGATGCTCCGAAGCGCGCCGGCGACGGTGGTGGCACGCGATTCACCCGATACCGGTGCATCATATAATATGTGTCGGACGGGTGGCTCGCGTCCCCAGCTGTGACGAGGACGCGGCGAGGCCCGCCCCCGCCCGGGCGGATCTGGGCGCACCGTCCGTTCCGGATGGTCCGGTCGCTCGGGAGGGTGTCCCGGAGGTGGCATTGGGTCATGCAGTGAGCGGCGAGCGCGCCGCCTGATGCGCAGGCGAGCGATCCTTAACCTGAGCGACACAGTCCAATCGTTCGTTGGTACCCGCATCTGATATGAAATGGCATCCGTCCGCTTGCACNGAGAGGGGGCGCTGCGTGGCGGCCTTGGACGGTATGACGGCAATGGGAGACCTCGGCGTCGGGAATGCCCGCACCACACACCGGGACGTCATCGACCGTCTTCGACGCGCGATCCTCATCGGTGTGCTTCCGGCCGGGACGAGGCTCGTCCAGGCGGATCTCGCGAGGCGGCTGCGGGTCAGCGTGACACCCGTCCGCGAGGCGCTGCGGGATCTCGTGGGGGAGGGGCTCGTCGACTTCGACCCCTACCGGGGAGCCACCGTGCATTCGCCGACGCTCGGCGAGCTGGAGGACATCTACGAGATCCGGACCCGCCTGACGCCGCCGGCCGTGCAGGGCGCGGTTGACCGGGCCACGGAAAGCGAACTCGCCGAGGCCGAGGCGCTGGGCGCCGCGATGGAGTCGACCAGCGACCCGGCCGAGTGGGTGGACCTCAACCGCCGGTTCCACGCGGTGCTGATCGCGCCCTGCCGGCGCGCGCACCTGCTGGAGATCCTCACCCGGATGTCCGACCTGTCGACCCTCTACGTCGGGGTCTCGCTCGGCGGAGACATCGGGCGCCGGGAACGCGGCGACCACGACCACCACGAACTGGTGAGCGCCTACCGCGCCCGGGATGTGGGCCGGGCGGTCTCCGTCTCACTCAAACACGTCGCCGACACGCTGGACGACGCGCGTGCCGCCCTGCTGCGCGCGCCGGCGCCCGGCCGTGGGGAGCTGGGAGACGCAGTGCCGGCGATCGAGGACGCCAACCCGACCGGTCCGGCCCTCTGACGCCCGGCCGGTCCGGTCCGCTGGGACAGGGCCCGGCCGTCCGCGCACGCGCCAGACGGTACGGGCGGGCTCCGGGCCGCCGGCCAGGCGGTTTCTCGTGGATCAAGGTTGGGTGGTTCGAGGTAGCGGGTCGGGTGCCTGACCCGAGGCTGCGGTGGCAGCGGCTGGCCCGGGGCCGGGGTGACGGTGGCTGGGTCTGGGTCTGGGTCTGGGGCGGAGTGACAGAGCCGTCTGATCGGACGGGGCACCCCGGGTTCGGAGCCGGCCCGGGAGGCCCGACGGGAGACCGCCCCGGGCCGCTACCGGGACACCACCGGCCCAGCCCTTCCGGCATCCAGCACCCCGCCCGCGGGCACCTCGGCCCGCGAACACCCGCCCGGCGCACGGCCACCGGGCCGCCGCACCCGGCGGAACCCGCCGCAACACCGCCACCAGGGCTTTCAGAGCCCGCACAGCCCCGAAACACCCCCCATCCACCCCCGCGCCGCCCGTCCGCGAGTATTCGCCGACAGCGACTGAAGACCTCGTGGTGTCTCCGCTCCCGGAGAGGTTGCGCCCCCTCCACCACCGGGGTTGTCAACACCTCTCCCGAAG
>NZ_LRTK01000095.1 GCF_001636565.1 Frankia sp. EI5c | reverse complement strand
GTACCATCACGCGAAAGGCCCGTTGACACCGACGTCATCGGCGGCTCCGCTCGCTCGGCGGCAACGCCGCCCCCGGCGGGCTCGGTCGCCGGCAACGTCGAATCAGGTGACCGGACACGGAAGCCCGCGATGCGCAACCCCAGGCCGGGTGGCGCCGTCTATCCAGTGAAGTCGGAGCCCGTCGTTGGCGGGCCCGCCGGACGTGACCAGGGAGGGTTCGGTGGCTGGACGTATCCGCGACGCCGACATCGCCCTCGTCCGGGAGCGGTCACCCATCGCGGACATCGTCGCCGATCATGTTCAGCTCCGCCCGGTTGGCGGCGGCAGCCTGGTCGGGCTGTGCCCCTTCCACGACGAGAAGTCGCCCTCGTTCAACGTGCGGCCCTCCGTCGGTCTCTTCCACTGCTTCGGTTGTAACGAGGGCGGTGACGTCTACGCCTTCGTCCGCAAGATCGACGGGCTGAGCTTCCCCGAGGCGGTGGAGCGCCTCGCCCGCCGGGCCGGGATCACGTTGACCTACGAGGGTGGCGGCACGACCAGCCGGGCGGTGACGAGCCAGCGCCAGCGGCTGCTGGAGGCGCACCGGCTGGCCGCCGAGTTCTACACCGAGCAGCTCTACTCCGCCGCGGAGGCCCGCGCGGGCTGGGAGTTCCTCGCCGCCCGCGGCTTCGACCGGGCGGCGGCCGAGCGGTTCGGGCTGGGCTACGCCCCCTCGTCCTGGGACTCGCTGACCCGCCATCTGCTCGCCCGTCGGTTCACCGCCGAGGAGCTGGAGCTGGGTGGGCTGGCGAAACGCGGTAGCCGCGGCNGGCTCATCGACCGGTTCCACCACCGGCTGCTGTGGCCGATCCGTGATCTCGGTGGCGAGGTGGTCGGCTTCGGCGGCCGGCGACTCGCCGAAGGGCCCGACGCCGGGCCGAAGTACCTGAACACCGCCGAGACCCCACTGTTCAAGAAGGCCCGGCTGCTCTACGGCGCCGACCTGGCCAGGCGTGACATCGCCCGCCGCTACCAGGTCGTCGTGGTGGAGGGGTACACCGATGTCATGGCCTGTCACCTCGCCGGCGTCACGACGGCGGTCGCGAGCTGCGGGACGTCGTTCGGCAACGAGCACGTCGCGATCGTCCGCCGGCTGCTGATGGATTCGGACAGCAGGGCCGGCGAGGTCGTCTTCACCTTCGACGGAGACAAGGCCGGGCAGGCCGCGGCCATGCGGGCCTTCGAGTACGAGGAGCGCTTCGTCACCCAGACCTTCGTCGCGGTGCAGCCGGACGGCCTCGATCCGTGCGATCTGTGGACCCAGCGGGGTGACGCGGCCGTGCGTGACCTCGTGGCGAGCAGGCAGCCGCTGTTCGAGTTCGCGATCCGCGGTGTGATCGACCGTTACGACCTGAACACGACGGAGGGCCGCCTCGCGGCGCTCGACGCGGCCGCCCCGCTGGTCAACCGGCTCAAGGACGCCGGCATCCGGCATCGGTACGCGGTCAACCTGGACCGCTGGCTGGGCTTCCTCGACGAGCGGTTCGTCGTCGAGCGGGTCGCGCAGCACCGTTCCCGGACCCAGCCGGCCGGCGGCGCGGACGGCGCGGCGGTGCTGTCGGCCGCGCGTCGGCGGGCGGACCCCGCACCCGACGACGCCACCGTCATCGTCGAGCGGGAGACGCTCAAGCTCGCCCTGCAGTTTCCGGGGCTGGCCGGCCCGTTGTTCGACATGCTCGCCGCGGAGTTGTTCACTGTTCCCGCGCACCGCGCGGTCCGGGAGGCGATCGCCGCGGCGGGCGGGGTGTGCGCGGGGCTGTCCGCGGCCGGTGACCCGGCCGGCTGGGTCGCGGCTGTCGTGGAGGCGGTGCCGGAGGAGGAACTGCGGCGGTTCGTCCTCGCGCTCGCCGTCGAGGGGGTGCTGTGCGACCACGATGTGGACGACCGCTACGTCGACGAGCAGATGTCGCGTGTTCAGGAGCTGCATGTGACCCGTCGGATCAGGGAAGTCAAGTCGCGGGTGCAGAGGCTGAACCCGACATCCGACATCGATGCCTTCAACCGTGCGTTCGGTGAGCTGATTGCTTTGGAACAGCACAAGCTCCAACTCCGGGAGCGGGGCGTAGGTGCCGCGTAACCTGGGTCGATCCCGAGAAGGAAGTGACGAGATTCCGCCCATGAGTCCCACCGTCCTACCCCGTGAGGCCCAGGTGGACGAGGTCAAGGACCTCATCACCCGTGGCAAGGAGATTGGTTTCCTCACCACTGAGGACGTCACGGTCGCGATCCAGGCGGCCGAGCTGCCCCCTGAGCAGGCCGAGACGGTCCTGCAGGTGCTCAACGACGAGGGCATCGAGGTCCTCGAGGCGNGAGGAGAGAACGCCGACGAGGCGGATCTGCTTGCCCGTCGGCGTCGTGAGGAGGAGGAGCTCGCTCTCAAGGCGCCGACCTCCGACCCGGTACGGATGTACCTGAAGGAGATCGGCAAGGTCCCGCTGCTGACCGCGGAGGAGGAGGTCGACCTCGCCAAGCGGATCGAGGCGGGTCTGTTCGCCTCCGAGAAGATCGCGGCGGCGACGAAGAAGACCTCTCCGCAGATGCGCCGGGACCTGGAGGCGATCGAGCGGGACGGGCAGATCGCCAAGCGGAAGCTCGTCGAGGCGAACCTGCGACTGGTGGTCTCGATCGCCAAGCGCTACGTCGGGCGCGGCATGCTTTTCCTGGACCTGATCCAGGAGGGCAATCTCGGTCTGATCCGGGCAGTCGAGAAGTTCGACTACACCAAGGGCTACAAGTTCTCCACGTACGCCACCTGGTGGATCCGGCAGGCAATCACGCGCGCGATTGCCGACCAGGCGCGGACGATCCGTATCCCCGTGCACATGGTCGAGACGATCAACAAGCTGATCCGCATACAGCGTCAGCTTCTGCAGGACCTCGGCCGGGAGCCGAGCCCTGAGGAGATCGCCAAGGAGATGGACCTCACCCCGGACAAGGTCCGGGAGATCCTGAAGGTGTCCCAGGAGCCGGTTTCGCTGGAGACGCCGATCGGTGAGGAGGAGGACTCCCACCTCGGCGACTTCATCGAGGACTGCGACGCGGTCGTGCCGGTCGACGCGGCCAGCTTCATCCTCCTGCAGGAGCAGCTCGACTCGGTTCTGCACACGCTCTCCGACCGGGAGAAGAAGGTGATCCAGCTCCGCTTCGGCCTCACGGACGGCCATCCGCGGACGTTGGAGGAGGTCGGCCGCGAGTTCGGCGTGACCCGGGAGCGCATCCGGCAGATCGAGTCGAAGACGCTGTCCAAGCTGCGCCACCCGTCTCGTTCGCAGAAGCTGCGCGACTACCTGGAATAGTCGAACTCGCTGTAGTCGTTTGTTGACTTCACGTGTTCGCCCTGTAAGGGTCGGACCCTGTGGCGCAGCGGTCAGGCAGTCCGGAAGAAGGATCTGCGACTCCCGGACTTCCTGACGGCGGTGCGTCCCAGTACCCACGCGTCTCGCTTGTCCGGTCGCTTGTCCTCGCGGCGTTCGGCTGGCGGACGTTCCTGGGTGCCTGGTGGGTTCGTCTGCTGCTGGCTCTGACCCCGCCGTCCTGGCGGCCAGGGCTGGCACTGCGGCTGGTCGGGCTGGCTCCGTACTACTTCCACGGCCGGAATCTGGGCGGCGCGGCGCACCGCAGCCGCGTCTCGCGCGAGATGTTCGTCCGTGACGTGCTGGAGCCGTACCTGGCACCGGAGCAGGACCTGCTCGATGTCGNCTGCGGCCCCGGCTACCTCGCCCGCGCGGTGTCCGGGCGGGTCTGGTCCGTCGCGGCGGTTGACGTCTCCCGCGGAGTTCTCGCCTGCGCGCGTGTCCTCAACCCGGCGATCAACATCGACTATCGGACTCCTCGGGAGTTCTTCGGTTCCGGCCGGCGGGTGGACATCGCCGTCTCCCTCACCATGGCCAGCCGACTTGGCGATGACGAGTTGTCGGCCCTGCTCAGCTCGGTGCGGGCGAGCGTGCGCCCTGGCGGGCGCCTCGTCCTTCAGGCGGCGCTGCCGGACCCGCGGCCGACGGCGGACCTGGGTTCGAGTCCGGCGCCCGAGTCCGATCCGGAGTCTGGGGCTGGGCCGGAGCCGGGTTTGGAGCTGAGGTCGGCGAGGCCCGCCGGCCGGTCCGAGCGGCGGCGGGCCGTGCGCGGTGGCGGGCTACGGAACAGATACCTGGACCCCCACCACCCGCGCGCCGCCGAGCATCTGGTTCGGCTGATCGAGCGGGCCGGCTTCGCCGACGTCGAGCTCCACCTCCTGCGTGAGCCGGACCCCGCGGGCAGGCCCGAGCGGAACTGCCTGTTGGTCGCGGTCCGCCGGCACGATCCTGTTCCGCGGCGGGCGGACCGGGAATCCGTCTGGCCGCCGGACCGGGTGGCGGAACCCGCGGCCAGCTCCTGATCAGGAACGCCCGGCTCGGGCGTCCTCCGTCGCGGATCTCGGGGCCGGGGCCTGGGCGGATGCCGCGGCATGAACCGGGTCGTGCGGGTCGGTGTCCGTGCTGCCGACGTTCTCGCCCGGCTGGCGTCCCAGCAGCGCGCCGAACACCGCCCGGGTGTGCTCCGCGGGATCTGTCACCGCACGTGCCCAGTCGGTTGCCTGTCGTCCGGCCCGAGCCAGGCGCGCGCGGTCGGCAAGCAGATCGGACAGGACGTGGGCCAGCGCGGGCGCGGACTCGTCCGCGGGCGTCCAGCCCGTGACCCCCCGCTGGTAGGCGTCGCGGGAGCCACCCTGCGCCGGGCCGATGACCGCGCAGCCCGCGAGCTGTGCCTCGAGCAGGGCGGTGGGATGTGACTCGCCGCTGACCGGCGGCCTCGTCCGGGTCCTGGTGCACAGGGCGAACAGGTCCGCGGTCGCGTACAGCCGGGCGAGCGCCTCGTCGCCGGGGTCCTCCTCCAGCTCGGTGTGCTCTCGGGCGGCCAGGCGGGCGTGCAGCGCGCCGGGGGCCGGGCCGGGCCCCGCGATCACCAGACGTACCGGTCCCAGCCGCTGGCTCACGGTCTCCAGTGCCTCCAGCAGCGTCGACAGCCCCTTCGCCTCCCACTCGTCCAGCGGGAAGACGCTGAGAACGGTGNGGACGGGCGGCAGCGGACGCCGACGCACGGCCTCGGTGAGGAGGGTCTGGCGCCAGCCGGGTTCCAGGCCAGCCGGGATGATCGTGCCCACACGTGTCCTGGACAATGCCCCGGCACCGAAGGAACTGGTCGTCACCGGGTAGAGCCGGGGGTCATGGCGGAGCAGGAACCGCAGGTGGGGCTGCATGGTCCACATATCGACACCGTGGAACAGCACCGGCACCCGACCGGCGCCGGTGAGCCGGGCGGCGACCAGCCCGGCCGGCATCAGGTCCATATGCCCCACGACGACGGCGTCCAGCGTTCCCAGTCCGCGGGCTCGCGCGGCCGAGTTCCAGACCGATCGGCACCGAGAGGCGAACTCCGCGGCCGCGTGACCAGGACGGGCCGTCAGCCCGGACCGGGTGGCCGGCCTGCCCGGCCCACCCGGCGCGGTCGGCCCGTTCGGTGTGGGCGGGCCGTTCGGTGTGGGCGGGCCGGTTGACGATGCCGAGGCCGCTGGCCTGGTCGGCCCGCGCTGGTCCTCCCGGCGGTGCTGGCCGGTCGGCCAGAACGGTTCCTCCGACTCCAGGCAGGTGACCTGCGCGCCGCCCGAGCGCAGGCCCCCGACGACCGCGGCAAGGTGACGTGCGGTGTCTGGGCGTGCCGTCGCCGTGCTCAACAGGAGCACTTGTGGAGCGGCCGAAACCGGGTCGGGCGTGACGGGCGATCTGCGAGATAGAGGCACGGAAAGTGATAGTAGTTAATCTCTCCGTAGTTGCCGCGATGCGTGGCCGTGTCCGTCGAGTCCGGGCGCCCGTGTCGTCGTGGGTTCGGCGTCGAAGGTCTCTCTGTGGCCGTGGGGGCGTGGCGCACCCTCAGTCTCATCCTTGCTTGATGTGATTGGAGTATCACTTTGAGTGTCCGATGGGCTCCCCCGGTGACCGGGCGCGGCCATGCGCGGACAACAGGGAAGNGACAAGCAAGAGGGAAGCGACTACAGGAAGCACGGTGTCCTCGATGTCCACAGACCTTCGTTACCGCAACAAGGGAAACTCGGCGTTGCTCGATCTCGTCGACATCCCGCCCGGCCGGGCACTGGACTGCGGCTGCGGCGCGGGTGACAACGCACGGCTGCTGCGCGACGCCGGCTGGCGGGTCACCGGCGTCACGCGGGACCCGGCGGAGCTGGCCGCCGCGGCCGCCGAGTGCGAGAGCGTGGAGCTCGTGGACCTTGCCGACGGCCTGGGTTTCGCCGCGGACGGGTTCTTCGATCTCGTGGTGCTCTCGCACATCCTGGAGCATCTCGTCGAGCCGGCGGCGCTGCTCGCCGAGGCCTGCCGGGTGCTCTCGCCCGGGGGGCGGATTCTGGTCGCGCTGCCGAACGTCGCCCACTACCGGGAGCGCGCGGCGCATCTGCTGGGCCGGTTCGACTACACCGAGACCGGCGTCATGGACGTCACCCACCTGCGTTTCTTCACGGTGCGGACCGCCCGCCGGCTGCTGGAGGACAGCGGTCTGGAGATCCTCGCCGCCGGGGCGAGCGGTGGTCTGCCCTGGTGGCGCAGCCGGCAGTGGATCTCGGAGCCGTTGGTCGAGCGCGCCGACCGCTGGGCGCTGAGGACCCGACCCAACCTCTTCGCCTGGCAGTCCGTCTTCCTCGCGGTGCCGGACAGCCACCGGGCGTGGCCTTCGGGTGCCGCTCGGGCGGTGCCCCGGGCCGCGTCCCGCGACGAGGCCCGGGAGCCGGCGGTGCCGCCGATCCCAGCCCCGGGCCGGTCCGGCGGCGACACCCCGGCCGTCCCCTCCTAGCGTCACCCGCCGCGAGGACACACCGTCACGAGGCCCACCGGGTGGCTCTCGGTTCGTCCGGTCGGGGGCCGCCGTGCGGCGGGATGGGACCGAGCCCGTCCAGCAGGCCGTGCAGGACGAGCCGGGTTGGTCGGGAGGCGTGCGCCCCCCGCCGTTCGAGCACCGCCGCCCGTGGCAGGGTCACGAGGGCGGTCCACAGCACCGCCGCGAAGGTGCGGGCACGCCAGTGGTGGATGCGGGTGAACCAGAGCCGGTTGCGTACCTCGTAGTAGTCGCGCAGCGCGGTCGGGATCCGCTCCGCGCCGGATCGCCGCGCCGGTCGGCGGCTGACCACCACACTCCAGCCCGCCTGGCGCACCCGATGGCAGAAGTCGATGTCCTCGAAGCCCAGGAAGAATCGCCCGTCCATCGGTACCCGCCGGTGGCACTCGGCCTTGACGAACATCACGGTGCCGTCCACCCAGTTGGCCTCGCTGGGGCGATCGTCGGGAGGGCTGCCGAGGATCCGGGGGAGGACGAGGAAGCGGGTCGGTCGCGTCGGCAGGACCGGGGTGTACGGCCGGCCGGCGTCATCCACGATCGTGGGCGCGACGACTCCGATGTTCGCGCCCGCGAGCAGTTCCAGGCACACCCCGATGGTCAGGTCGTCGATCCGCACGCTGTTGTCGACCAGCAGGTACGCGGCGGCCGCGGGCATCGCCTCGACCGCGTACCGGAAGGCCCCGCCGCGACCGAGGTCGCGCGGGGGTACCAGCCAGCTCACGCCGGCGGGCAGCCCGGCCGCCCGCTCGGAGCGGTCGTTGGCCACTACCGCCACCTGGTCGAGATGGGCGGAGACGTCGAGGCGCGTCGCGAGATCGACCGTCGAGCTCGCCTGGTCCCGGTGGATGATCACGGCGATGGTCTTCATGGCCTCACCTCGTGCGGACCTGGCGCGGGAGTGCGGCAGGTCGAGGTGACCGCCACCGCGTTGGTTGCGAATCATAGCGATCCGATTACTCGGAGTATCGAAGCGCGGCTGTGTGGCGCTGGATGTCGGAAGGCCGGCCGCCCAGGTGCTGGTCCCTCCCGGGAAATGTCGGGCGCAGCGTTATCACCTGCAAATCAGTCGCAGATGCGTATTCTGAGCATCAGCTTGCGGGCCCGCCTCGCGGCCGAACCGGACGCCACGTGCGAAGGGGAGATCATGCACATCCCGGACGGGTTTATCGACGCGCCGACCTCCGCCGCGTTCGGCGCGGTCGCGGTCGCGGGAGTCGCCTACGCCGTGAAGCGGGCCGGGCACGAGAACCTCGACCGGCTCACGCCGCTGGCCGGCCTGGTCTCCGCATTCGTCTTCGCCGCCCAGATGCTCAACTTCCCGGTGGCGATGGGAACCAGCGGCCACCTGCTCGGCGGCATGCTCGCGGCCGTCCTGGTCGGGCCCTGGCTGGGCGCGATCGGGCTCGCGGTCGTGCTGGGTGTGCAGTCACTGTTCGCCGACGGAGGGCTCACGGCCCTCGGGCTCAACATCACGAACATGGCGCTGGTGGGCGCCGTCGGCGGATACGGGCTGTTCGCCGTGCTCCGCCGGGTACTGCCGCGGCGTGCCTCCTCCGTGGTCGTCGCGTCCGCCGTCGCCGCGTTCCTGACCGTGCCGCTCGCCGCGGGCATGTTCGTGGTCGAGTTCGCCCTCGGCGGGACGGTCGACCTTCCGCTCGGCGGCGTGGCCGGTGCGATGATCGGCGTTCACCTCCTGATCGGTATCGGGGAGGCGGCCATCACCGCGGCGACCATCAGCCTGGTCATGAGCACCCGGCCGGATCTCGTGTACGGCGGTCGTGACCTGCGCCAGGTGTCGGCGCTGGCAGTTCGCCGTCCGGCACCCGCGGCGGCGCCCCCCGCTCCCCCCGCTCCCGCCGGTTCGGTACCGGCGGTGGCCGCGGTCGGCGCCGGTGCGGTCGGGCAGGCAACTCGTCGCGCGGACGCGGGGAGCCACTCATGACCGGGCCCGCCCCCACGGACGGATCCGCCGCCCCCACGGACGGATCCGCCGCCCCCACGGACGGATCAGGCGCCCGCCAGGCAGAGCAGCCCGCGGCGCCCACCGCGTCCACTCCGCGGCGCAACACGGTCTTCGTCATGCTCGGGCTGCTGGTGGCCTTCCTGCTCGCCGGCTTCGTGTCCGGCTACGCCAGCTCGAGCCCGGACGGCCTGGAGAAGGTCGCACAGGATAAAGGATTCAGCCAGCAGGCCGAGGAGCACTCGTTCGCGGACTGGCCACTGGCGGACTACGCGGTGTCCGGCATCGCCAACGAGCGCCTCGCGGGTGGCCTGGCCGGCGTCATCGGGGTCTCGATCGCCTACGCCGTCGGCGGGGCCATCGGGCTCGCGGTGCGGGCCCGATGGCGGGCGGCGACGCCTCGCCGCCGACCTGACCGGGTGGGCGGGGGCTGACAACGCGATGGCCGGTGCGCACATCCTCGATCCCTTCCAGCCCGGGAGCGGCGCCCTCTACCGGATGCCGGCGCAGTGCAAGATCGTGGCGGCCTTCGGCTATGTGATCTGCGTGGTGTCCACCCCGATCACCGCTGGCCGGGCATTCGGTGTACACCTGCTGGTGCTGGTCGGCCTGTGCACGGCGGCGCGGCTCCGGCCACTGTTCGTACTGCGCCGGCTGGCAGTCGAGCTGCCCTTCCTTGCCTTCGCGGCGGCGCTGCCGTTCGTCGTGGGCGGTCCACGGGTCGAGGTGCTCGGCGTCGGGCTCTCCCGGCCGGGGCTGGAACAGGGGTTCGGCCTGCTGGCGCGGGCTACGCTCGGCCTGATGACCGTCATCGTGCTCGCCGCCACCACGCCGACCCGTGATCTTCTCGTCGGGCTTGAGCGGTTGCGGATGCCAGCTGTGATCCTCGCGGTGGCCTCCTTCATGATCCGCTACGCCGGCCTGATCGTGGACCAGATGCGTCGCATGAGCGTGGCCCGTCGTTCCCGCGGGCACGAGGCCCGCTCGCTGCGGGCGACCGGCGTGCTCGCGGCGTCGCTCGGCACCCTTTTCATCCGCTCGTACGAACGCGGTGAACGGGTCCACCTCGCCATGCTCGCTCGCGGATACACGGGAACCATCCCCGGAACCCTCCAGGTCACCGCGCCCCGACCGGTCCAGTGGACGCTCGCGGCCGGCCTGGTCCTGCTCGGTGTGGTGATCGCCCTGGCCGGGTGGGGTCTCGGGCCGGGTGGACTGTCTTGACCGCCGCGGGCGCGGCAGCCGACCGGTCCGACCGGTCCGTCGCCGGCCGGCCGGCGGTCGAGGTGGACGGGCTCGCCTTCGCCTACCCGGACGGCCGTCAGGTGCTCTTCGGAATCGACCTCACCGTCGCCCACGGCGAGCGGGTCGCGGTGCTGGGCCCGAACGGTGCGGGCAAGACGACCCTGATGCTGCACCTCAACGGCATACTCACCGCCGGCGCGGGGTCGATCCGGGTCGCCGGCATGCCGGTCACGTCCGGGAACATGCGGGAGATCCGGCGGCGGGTCGGTTTGGTGTTCCAGGATCCCGACGACCAGCTCTTCATGCCCACGGTGGGCCAGGATGTCGCCTTCGGGCCGGCGAACCTGGGCCTGCGCGGTGCTGAGCTGGCCGAGCGGGTCGCCGACGCCCTGGCGGCCGTGGGTCTCGCCGGGTACGCGGAGCGGGCGCCGCACCATCTCAGCCTGGGGGAGCGGCGCCGGGCGGCGGTGGCGACCGTGCTCGCCATGCGGCCGGATGTCCTCGTCCTCGACGAGCCGTCCGCCAATCTCGATCCGGCCGGTCGCCGTGAGCTCGCCGAGGTCCTCGGTGGCCTGGAGCTGACCCTGATCATGGTCACCCACGACCTGCCCTATGCCCTGCAGCTGTGTCCACGCTCGGTCATCCTCGACGAGGGCGTGATCGCGGCCGATGGCCCGACGGCGGCGCTCCTGAGCGACGAGCCGTTGATGGCGGCCCACCGGCTGGAGCTGCCGTTCGGCTTCAACCCGCGCCACGTCCTTGCTAAGAGTAGTGAGTTGATGTCTTAAAGTAACAGCATGACCGCTGATGGAGCCCCTGGCGACGAGCCGAAGCCGAGGACCCTCCTGCCGGCGGAGTCATCCGTCGACCTCTCCGAGACGGACGGCCCGGTCAAACCGGCCGGTCTTACCAGCCTTGATGAGCTGATGGGTGCGCCGGATGCGCGGGACCAGCCCGACGCTGTCGCGGTGCCGGCCCAGAGTGAGCGCCTTCCCGCTGGTCGGAACGAACGACCGCTCGCCGCCCAGGAGGACTCGCCGACAGTCATGTCGAGGCGCGGCCAGGAGCGCGCGAACGGCGCCGGGCGCCGTGGTGGGTGGTTCGCCGTTCCCTTCCAGGCACGGCGGAGACCCGCGGGTGACGGGCGAGGGGGGGATGAAGACGCTCAACCGGCCGGCGCACAGCACCCGCCGGCCCCGCCGGCACGCCCAGCCGTCGGCGGACGGGTCGTACGGGGCGCGGGCGAGCTGCTGATCACCGCCGGCATGGTGGTGGTCCTTTTCATGGTCTACCAGCTGTGGATCACTGACATCTTCGCTTCCCGGACACAGGCCCGGATCCGCGACGATCTGGCAAACTCCTGGTCACATCAGACGATTCCGCGGCCGTCGACGGCTCCCGAGCGGCAGCCGTCGATCCCGCCGGTCGAGATCGGTGACGGGATCGCCGTACTGCGGGTGCCGCGTCTCGGTGCGGACTACGCCCCGGTTGTTGTCGAGGGTGTGACGACCGAGGCCCTGCGCCGCGGACCCGGGCACTTTCCAGGGTCGGCGCTCCCCGGCGAAATCGGTAACTTCGTTCTTTCGGGGCATCGAACGACCTACGGAAAGCCTTTCAGTCGGGTCGACGAACTCAAGGTCGGGGATCCCATCGTGGTCGAGGTGGCCGACAGGTACTTCACGTACCGGGTCACCGGCTCCGAGATAGTGGACCCGCATCGACTGGATGTGACCTACCCCGTTCCGGGCCNGGTGGGTGAGAAGCCGACCAGGGCGGTGATGACCCTGACCACCTGCCATCCGCGCTTCTCCGCGAAGAGCAGGCTCATCGTGTACGCGGAACTGGACGAGGCGAGGGACAAGAGTGAAGGGCCGCCCCCCGTGCTCACGGACCAGCGAGGAGAGTGAACCATGTACGGCTGGGTTTTCAGGCACCTGCCGGGGCCGATGCGGGTGAGGGTCCCGCTGGCGGTGCTCCTCGTGCTGGCCGCCGTCGCGATTCTGCTCTTCCTGGTGTTCCCGATGGTCGAGTCGCATCTGCCGGCTACGAGCGTAACTGTCGGGGACTAACCCGGGGCGACTCGTGCCGTTGCTTCCTGTGGTACGGGGGGTATCTCCGGCAGGAGTCGCGACGCAGACCACATGCAGATCACAGGTAGCGGCAAGGTGCCGTTGAAGCGGCGAACGGTGGCCGCTAATCAGGAAATTCCGATCGCTGTGCACCGCGGTGAACGAACGGAGGGGGCGGCTCCGCTTGCGGGCGGACCAATGGACCCGAGGTCCGATAACCTGCCAACTCGTGCGCGTTACGCTCGCGTACCGCAGGGACGAACGAACCGGGCGCAAGCAGGTGCCGCCGCGGGCGATGCCCGGTGAGTCCGTTTCCGACAGACGCAGGTTCGACTTCGGGGGAAAATCGTATGGCCAGGCAAGATTGTTCGCCGGCTGGTTCGCCGGGTGAGCGCCTGTGGTGACCTCGGCGAGGACGAAGATGAAGCGGACAACCGCTCGTATCATCACGTCGCGCGCAGTGGCGGCTCGCGCGGTGTCGACACCCGCGATACCAGCCGGCTCCGCCGTTCCGATCTCGCCGCGGGATGCCGCGCCCACAGAGCCGTTGGCACCCTCGACGACGCCCGCGGCGGCGGGCCGCCTGTACCCGACCTCGGCGGTGGGAACAGGAAGGCCGCGAACCGGAGGAGCGCCCGACGAGGGCCGCGACCAGGCGGCCCGGGGACAGACAGGGTCTGAACAGGCAGGGTCTGAACAGGCGGCGTCGGAGCAGCCCGCGGCGGTTCCGCCCACCAACCCGCCGCCCACCACACCCGTGCTGCCCGCAACACCCGCGCTGCCCGCCCCGCCCGCGTCGTCCGCCCCGCCCGCGTCGTCCGCCCCACCCGCGTCGTCCGCGGCGCCTGTGCCGTCCGTGGTGCCCGCGCCACCCCTGCTGCCCGGGTACGACCCGGGCGGGCGCCGCCGCTCGCGGCTCGGGCCGGAGCCGCGGGCGGAAGGCGGTCGTGGGGGGCACTCCCGCCTGCACCTGGCCGCTCCGCTCGTCGCCCTGCCGGTGGTCCTCCTGATCGCCGTGGTGATCTGGTGCGCCCGCCGCGGTGGGCCGGAGCCGACGGCGGCGGCCGCTCTCGCGGTCGCGATCTGCCTGGTGACGGCGGTGGCGTGCTGGCTTCCCACGCCACCGGCCCGGGAACGTCTGCTGAGGGCGCCGCGGCGTCGGTGGTACGGCCGTGACGACCTCACGGGCCTGCCGGGCCGCCGCTACTTCATGGTGACGGCCACCCGCTGGCTGGCCGGGGGCCACCGGGCCGGGGGTCCGGTGCCCGCCGCGCTGATCCTCGTCGACCTGGACCGCCTCCGGGACATCAACGGGACGCTCGGCCACGAGCACGGCGACCGACTGCTTCGTTCCGTGAGCAGGACGCTCCGATCGGTTCTCCGACCGGAGGACCTGCTCGCGCGCATCGACGGCGACGAGTTCGCCGCGCTGTTGCGGGGCGTCGACCTCGCGGGCGCCGAAGCGGTGGCGAGGCGGATCAGGGCCGCGCTGCAGACGCCCGTGCATCTTGACGACCTGCGGGTGCCAGCCGAGGTCAGCGTGGGAATCGCGCATTCCCCCGAGCACGGCCGGAGCGTCCTCGAACTCATGNGGCGGGCCGAGGAGGCGATGTACGCGGCCAAGGGCAGTCGCAGCGGCCAGCGGGTCTACGACCCCGACTGCCAGCTGGGGGACAGGGCGAGCCTCGGCCTGCGCGCCGACCTGCGCGAGGCCCTGGACGCCGGGCAGATCGAGCTGCGCTACCAGCCCAAGGTGGACCTGCGCACCGGGCAGGTCAGCGGCGTCGAGGCACTGGTGCGCTGGCGGCACCCAACCGGTGGCCTCCGGCCGCCGGACCTGTTCCTGCCCGAGATGGAGCGCGCGGGCCTCATGGGGCGTCTCACGCAGCGCGTCCTGGATCTCGCGTTGGCCGACTGTGCCCGTTGGCGCGCCGGCTCCATGATCGCGGTCTCGGTGAACGTTCCGGCCGCGGTCATCGTCACCCCCGGTTTCGTGAACCAGGTCCGCCGGGCGCTGGACAGCCACGGCCTGCCGCCGTCGGCCCTCGTCGTGGAGATCACCGAGAACGGGCTCATCACGGTGCTGGAGAAGGCGCAGCGGACGCTGGCCGGCCTACGGGAGCACGGTGTTCGGGTCAGCCTCGACGACTACGGCACCGGCTTGTGCTCCCTCGCCTATCTGCTGGAGCTCCCGGCCGACGAGGTGAAGCTGGACCAGCGCTTCCTACGGAACATCGACCGCGACTCGTCGGCGGCGGAGATCGTTCGTTCCACCATCTCGCTCGCCCACGCGCTGCGGCTGCGCATCGTTGCCGAGGGCGTCGAGACCGCACGTTCGTGGGCATCGCTCGCAGACTGGAACTGCGACGAGGTACAGGGCTACTTCGTGTCCCGTCCGATGATGGGTGAGCGGCTGCCGGGCTGGCTGAAGGAATGGGATGACCGTCGCCGGTGGCTCCCGCAGGCTGGTGAGCCGGCGATGACGGGGCCGATCCGGGTGACCGCGGGACCGCGCGGCGCCCGGACGGTTCCGCAGGTCGGCTCCGAGGCCAGGCGGACCCCGACCCAGGCGTCGGCGCCCGGCTCGGCGGAAGCCGAGACGACTGAAAGGCCGGGCCAGCCGAACTCACTGCCGCCGCGGTCCGGGGCGCACGGCCCGGCAGCGCGGTCGCGGGCGCTCCGCGGTGCGCCGCGCGTCGACCAGGCAGCCAGGTGGTCGTCCGGTCCGTTTGCGCACGGAGACCGGCTGACGGGGTGACGTGGCGGGGCGCGCCACCGACACGAACGGGTTCACGAGGCCACCGTCCAACCTCGGACAGTGTCTGGATGATTTCCTTAGGTGATCACCGTTCGCGCTGTCGCGTCGGATCGCGGGGCGCATCGAACGGTCGGTGATGGGAGGTCGCGTGACAGTCGAGCGCCCGCATTCCACAGCGGACCGAGCGGGCTGGTCGGTGCTCGTGGTCTGCACCGGCAACATCTGCCGATCGCCGATCGCCGAGCGGCTGGCGATGGCCCGGCTGGCCCCGCTGGTAGCCCAGGCCGGGCTTCCACCGGAGGCGGCGCTCAGGGTCGCCAGCGCGGGAGTCCGTGCCTGCGCTGGCGAACCCATGCACCCGTACGCATCCGTCGCGCTGGGTGAGCGGGGCGCGGAACCAGGTGGGTTCCGCGCCCGCCAGGTCACCACCGCGATGGTGGAGCAGGCCGACCTCGTGCTTTGTGCGACCCGCCAGCATCGGGCGGAGGTGGTGGCGCTCGCGCCGCGTGCCGTCCGCCGCTGCTTCACACTGCGCGAGTTCGCCCGCCTGTCGGAGTCCGACTCCGCGCGGTTGCGGTACCGCTCGCCGGCCGCTGTGGCCACGGATCAGGGCAGCGGGGCCGGGCCCGCGCGCCTGCGCGCCGTGGGCCGGGCGTTGGTGGACATCGCGGCCGCTGCCCGCGGCATGGCGCCGCCGGCATCTCCCGATCTCGACGACCTCACCGACCCGCTCGGTGACGATCTCGAGGTCTTCCACGCCTGCGCGGACCTCATCGACGACGCGCTCGGCTCCGTGGAACGCGCGCTGGCGGATCTGCTCGGGCTCCGGGCGGAGCGCATCTGACCGTAGGCGATCCCCCGGCACCTCTGGACGCCACCACCGTCACGGATCCGGGGCCGGGGCCGGTGCCGGGACACGGCCGCCCCACCCCCTTCGACGTCCGCTGCCCCGCCCGCGGGCACCCCGGCCCGCGGCGACGTGGTCGACGCACGGCCAGCGGGCCCCCCATCTGGCGGAACACGCATCCCGCCACCGTCAGATCACCGAACGCACCCGCCTGTCCCCGCGTCAGCCGGGCAGCCACCCCGCCCCGCTGCGTCAGGCACCCGCACGGGTCAAGATTCACGGGAAGCGACCTCGCCGCCGCTGGCGGGCGTGCCGTCGGGCGCAGCCGGGATCGCCCCCGCTCCCGCCGGGGCCCCGGGCGAGCTGTCCCGCAGGCTGGAGGTCCGCTGGCGCGGAATATGTGCATTGATGGGCCAGATCGCCCGGGACGTCGGGCTGGCCGCACGCAGGCGGCTGAAGGCTCCGGGAGTCCAGCTTCGGAGTGCATGCGCCGGCTTCTCCAGCGCGAACCAGCTGACCGTCGCGAGGACGAAAGTCACCGCGATGGTGACCACCAGGTAAGGGCCGAAGCCGAGCCGGTGCACGCCGTACACGNCCGCGAGCTGTTGGACGGGGGACCCGTAGATGTAGACGCCGTAGGAGAGATCCGGCCACTTTCCGAACCCCCGAAGGGGGAGGCGAATGCCCAGCCAGATGCAGAGGTAGGCCAGCGGGAGAGCGCCGACCAGGTAGTCCACCGAGGTGTGCTCGAGCGTCCGCAGTCCCGTTCCGTGGTCGTAGTAGGCCACGACGACCAGGACGGCGCTGCCGGCGGCAAGCAGCCGCGAGCATGGAATGCGATGCGCGTATACGGACATGAGGGCGCCGCAGAGGAAGAGCGTGGCGAACCGACCGTAGGAGCCGCTGAAGGTCGCGCCGAGCAGTTCGCCGGCGCGGGTCGGATCCAGCTTGATCACCAGCAGAGTCGTCAGCATCGCGCCGACCAGACCGGCGATCACCCGGCGTCGTAGCAGCCCCGCCACGGCGAGCGCCGCAACGCCCAGATAGCACAGAAGCTCCCACCACAGTGTCCACAGATTCCCGTTCCAGGCCGCCGGAATCCCGGAGCCGGCCGGTGGGAACGGGACGTCGGCGGGGGTTCCGGCTATATCCAGGAAACTGATCCGCGGGGTCAGGCCGCCCAGGAGATACGCGAACGGTCCATGGGGGCTCGCGGNGAGGTACCCGGCGAGGGTGCCCCTGGTGTACAGCCAGGCCAACGGGGCGACGATGAACGTCACCACGAGCTGGCACAGCCAGAAGGCGGGCATGATGCGGACGGCCCGGTGCCACAGGTATCGCGCGGTGGACCGGCAGCGCAGCCGGCTGCGAACTATCAGGAACCCGCTGAGGACGAAAAACCCGTCAACAGCCAGGGCGGCGAGGTCGAAATCCTGGACNGGCCGGTCCGAAAACCCACCGAATGCAACGGCATGCACGGCGAGAACGGTGCTGGCAAAGGTCAGCCGAAGTGCGTTGAAGCTGTTGGCCGACGTGAAGGCCAGGGACAGTCTGGGGGGCGCGCCGGATGTATCGCATGCGGCCGGTGAAGGTCGCGGTCGTCGCCACCGGCCAGCTTCGCGCAACCACCCACCGAATGACGTCATCAGTTTGCGCTCCTGTGCTGAACGGCCGCCTGGTGCGACGAATGGCGGCCGTGGCCGTTTTGGGGTGCCACGGAGCCGGATCCGTAGCTGCCCTGGTTGCTGGTACGACCATAAAGGCTTCGGTGTGCTGGCAGAACGGTGGACGGGATAGGGCGAGTCGCACCCATTGCTCCTGGCTGAATAGATCCGAGGTCGTGCTCCCGGGGGTCTCGGGTCCCGGAGAAGGTCGTGAAAACTGTCCGGCGGGCGTAGTCGTGCCTCGTCGGTCCGGCGTCGGAACGCCTGTTCCGATCTTCCGTGGTGCCCCGCGCGTTGCTGGTGCGGTTGCGGTCGAAGCGGTGCTAGGGTTCCGCCTTGTTTAACTGATTTGGAAGCGTCCGGTGGAGCCGGTGGGGCAATTCGTCCCAGACCCGTCCAGGGTGCTCCTCCCGGTGCTGTCGCTGGTCCTCGCAGCGAAAACGGGCAATATTCCGAAGAAGCCGAGGGATGTTCCTGGCCCGGTGGGGCGGACGCGGATGCCCACCGGCCGGACATGCTTTTCCGTCCGGGCAGGTCATTCCTGCCAACAGTGCTCCCGGGCGGCGGCCGTGCCCGCCGGGAGCGCCGCCCAGTACGGCGTCGAGTGGTGGAGCCCGAGAATGACGAAGAAGTCGGTGGCCGTGATCGTCCACTATGGCCCGACCGGTCCCACGATCGAACTGGCCGCCCGCCTGGATCGCAGCCCGCTGATCGATCAGGTGGTAGCTGTCGCGAACGACCTCGCGGCCCGACCGGGCGCACTGCCACCCGGTGTCGCCTGGGTCGTCCCCGACCGGAACCTGGGCTTCGGTGGAGGCTTCCGCCGGGGCGCCGAGGAGTACCCGTCGGCCACCGCCTACATCCTCCTGAACAACGACATCCGAATCGATGACGCGACCATCGAGGAATGCCTGGAGATTGTTAGTCGCGACGGAGTCGGAATAGTGGCACCAACACTTGTGAACGCCACCGGGCTGCAGTCCGGCGCTGCTGCCACAACCCGGGTGCTGGGCGCGCCGAGGGTCCTGCGGGTGCCGCCACGGGCGGATATCCAGGACGCGGACTGGGTTACCGGTGCGGTAATGTTCATCAGGGCCGAATGTCATCGCCAGGTTCCGATGGACGCCCGATTCTTCCTCGGTTGGGAGGACCTGGAGTTCTGCCGGCGTGCCCGGCGCGCCGGCTGGCGGGTCCTTCTCAGCCCGGCGACAGCCTGGCACAGTGGGGGCGGCACGATTCCGTCCGGCGCCTACGGCTACTACTACACGCGCAACCAGCTCTGGTTCGCTCGGCTGCAGCGGTGGCGAGTACGGGCCGCCATCATCGCATTCTGGTCGGCGCTGGTGGTGCTTCCCCGGACGATCGTGCTGGATCTGGTTCGGCGCCGGGGGTTGCGCCTTTCCACTCTCGTCCTCCACGGCATCGTGGACGGCCTCGGGAGGCTTCCCTCGGCGTCGGCACCGTTCCTCGACGAACCGCGTGCCGCCCGCTGGTCGCAGTGGGGGTGATCGAATTCCCGAAGGTGGGTAAATGCGAATTCTGCTCGCCGACCGATGGATCGATGGCTTTCTGGACGAAGCTCTCCCGCCCGAGCATCTGAGAATTTCTCCGGTGCTCTGGGTTCGTCTGGAGGTCGTGGATGACATCTTCTTCGTGCGATCGGCTGATACCCGCCGATTGGTGACCTACGTGCGTCAGGTGGGCACGCGGGCGACTATGCGCAAGGTGGTCAGCCGCTACCGTGAGCGGTGGCGGAACGAGCGGTTCGTCGCGGCGGGCCTGGGCCGGATTGTCGCCGCGGCCGGCGACACCGACGGTTTCCACGCCGAGGATCCGGTGTTCTTCGTCGCGCCGGGCCACGCCGCCTGCATGGAGCGGGTGGTGCTGCACCGCGATCTCCTCCGACCCGCCGGGCTTGACGTTCCAACCGGGCCGGTCGTGTTCCGGGCCGCGCCCGTGTCGGCCGGGCCACCGATCCCGGACACCCGGATCGTCGGCTGGTCGCCGTTCTCCGGGCAGCCGGTCGACTCCGTGGCGGTGGACCGGCTGGTCTCCTGGGTGGCGGGCGAGGCGAGAACCCGGCATCGCGCGGATGACCGGGTGCTGAGGGCCGGTTCGCCGGTCCGGGAGATCGCTCCCGCCCGCAGGCCGCGGGCCGGGCGCGCGGTCGAGGCGCGGCCGACGGCTGTGCTCTTCGGGCTCGGCAACTACGCCAAAACTCAGATAATGCCCTGTGTGACTCGGCACCTCGACGTCATCCGGGTACACGAGCAGGACCCGCTCCAGATCGGCAGCCGGCCACGGCGGAGTATCTGCTGGGACACTTCCCCGGTGCCGAGGGAAACTGAGCGGGCGGATGTCTTCCTCATCGCCGGCTACCATCACACGCACGCGCCGTTGGCGATCTCGGCACTCTCGTCGGGTGCGGCGGCAGTGGTCGAGAAGCCCCTCGCCACCACGGCCGGCGATCTCGAGCTCCTGGTGAAGAGCATCGAGCGCGGGGGACGACTTTTCGCCTGTTTCCAGCGGCGTTACTCGCCGTTCAACCAGTGGATCCGGGAGGATCTGCTTCTTCAGGAGAAGGCCGCCNCGCTGAGCTACAGTTCGGTCGTCTTCGAGGAGCCGCTGCCGCGCCGGCACTGGTATGGCTGGCCGGTTTCGCGCAGCCGGCTGGTGAGTAACGGGTGTCACTGGATCGACCATTTTCTGTGGCTCAACAACTTCGCCGAGGTCCGCCGGAGCGCCGTCTTCCGGGCCCGCGCCGATGTCGTGGTGGTAACCATCGAGCTCGTCAACGACTCGGTGCTCTCGCTGACCCTCACCAGCGCCGGCGGCAGCCGGTACGGCCAGCNGGAGAACACCGAGCTGCGGGCCAACGGCCGCACCGTGCGGATCGGTGACTGGTCGCGCTACGAGGCCGAGGACCACTCCCGAGTGCTCCGGCGGAACCGACTGAACCGGCAGCACAGCTATCCNGTGATGTACGACACCATATGCCGCGGCATCGTCCGGGGATCTCCGGGAGAAGACGCCGCGGCCCTCGCCGCCACGGCCGGGCTCACGCTGCGTCTGGACCAGGAGATCTCCAGCGGGCAGTAGTAGTCGGTGGGTGGTGGTCGAGCGGCTGCCCCGCCACCGGCGTCGCCCGGCGCCGCCCGCCGCCAGTCGGAGCCGAGCCGGCGGGCGGCAGCGGGCGACGGGCCACTCAGGCGGAACGTGTTGGAAGCGGTTCGCCGGGAGAAGGAGACGACACCGGCTTCCGGCCGCTCGCACGCTCCTCGACGAACTGCCTCTCCGCGGGTCTCCGCTGCCCGGGGACACTCCGGTGTCCAACCGGTGCGGCTGTTCCCGTCGACGCGGCTGTTCCCGTCGACGCCGCTGTTCCCGTCGACGCCGCTGTTCCCGTCAACGCCGCTGTTCCCGTCNACACGGAGAAGACCTTGCGGAGATAGTCGTCAGGATCGGTGGTGGCCGCGGCCCACTCAGCCGCCCGGCGGCCCATCCGGGTAATTCTCTCCCGGTCGGTGAGCAGCTCGACGAGCAGCGCGGCGAGCGCCTCACTCGACTCGTCGGTCGGCGTGACTCCGGTGAGACCTTCCTGATACGCGTCGTAAGATCCGCCGGATGCCGGGCCGATGACGGCACATCCAGCGAGCTGCGCCTCGATCAGTACAATTCCATAGCCTTCGCCGCTGCTGGGCGGGGTGGTACGAGTGCAGAGCGCGAAAAGATCCGCCGCGGCGTAGAGCCCGGACAGCTCCTGGTCGGTGGGGTTCTCATGCAGCTCCAGCTCGGGGTGAGCAGCGGCGAAGTCCCGAAGATCGGTGGGTATCGGCCCGACGCCGGCGGCGACCAGGCGAACTGGTCCGGTGTGCTGCCGGATCGCGGCGAGCGCCTCGACCAGCACCGGCAGGCCTTTGCTCTGCCACGCGGACAGGCGGAAGACCGTCAACACCGTCGGGACATCCGCCGGTGGTCGGCGCCTTTCACCCGCTGAGATCAGCGTCGACCGCCACGCCGGCGCGACACCCGGCGGGAGAATGGGCGCGAGTCGCATCGCCGAGAGCGCGCCGGCGCTGTAGGAGCTGATGGTGACGGGATGGAGCAGGGGAACGCGGGAGAGCAGCGTGCGCCGGAAGCGCCGCAGCGCCCAGATCTCGTTGCCGTAGAAGAGAACCGGTGCCGTCCGCGCCCCGGCGGCCTTCGCGACGACCGCGCCGACGGGTATGAGATTGCTGTGGCAGGCCACGACACAGTCCAGCTGGCGCAGCCGGAGCCCGGTCCGCAGCGCGCGCAGGGCGAACCTGATCCGGACGGCGTTCGTGAGGCGCTGCCCGGAGTGCAGCATGTCGACCCGGTGCACGTCGGCTCCGCCGCTTCGCAGGAACTCCTCAAGGGTGGACAGGTAACGTTCAATGCCTCCGGCGATCCCTCGCGATGGCGCGAGGAGCAGCACCCGGCAGTGGGGCTGGCCGGGGCTGCCGGAAAGGGAAGGGCGGAAGGGGGAAAGAATCATCCTCTGATCCTTGCGTTCGAAGTTCGGCGGGGCGGACCCGCCGGATTCCGCCGGCTGGTTCTCCGGCCGTTCCTGCGCGGTGCCAGTGCTGGTACGGGAGGCCCTGGGTCAGGAGATCTCCAGCGTCGGCAGCTGGCGGATCATGCGCTGGTGTGTCACCCAGTCCCCGGGATAGCGTTTCCGATGCGAGATGTTGTCGACGAACTCGCGTCGCCGTAGTTTCGCCACGTCGAGATCGACCCTGCGTGGGTCGATGAAGAACGCATTCACTCCGTTGCTCTCCACGGCCACGAACTCGTATCCGTAACGTGCGTGGAATCGTTTCCACCCGGTGATCGACGCGCCGTAGTAGAGCCCGCTGGGGGCGGCCTTCTGACAGCTGAACGATCGCTGATGAGGTATGGTCACCGCGGCTTCCGGACCAAAAGCGGAGTTGTACTCGACGCAGACCACGCTGGGCCGGAGGCCGGCCGCGAAGAGAGCCTCCGCGATGTGGAAGTCAATGCCGTCGATGTCGAGNGAGAGAAGATCCGGCGTGTCGGTGTCGCAGCGGGAGAGAATCTCCGCCACGTTGTCCGGCTCGACGAAGAGTGACATGTACTGGACGCCGATGTTGAGGTGCTGCAAGAATCTCTGCGCAGTGCGGGAGCGGAGGCTGTCGCCTTCGACCATCACGCCGTTGTACTTCTTCGCGTAGGCGAGATACGAGGAGTTGTTCTCCAGTCCGTCGGAGGCGCCGATCTCCACGAAGAAGCGGGTGGGGGACTGGATGCGGTCCAACAACTCGCTGATCACGCCATCCTCGCCGTTCTGGCTGAAGACCGAGAACTCCCAGCTGGCTGGATCGTCGGCTACCGGCTGCCGGGTGGCGACATTCAGGAGACCGCGGCTGAGCGCCATCGGCAGGCGGTCCCGGTAAAGGGACCTCATGTACATGAAATAAGCTGGTGCGAGGAGTACTTTCTCGGCTGTGATCTGCATTCCGGGTGCCTCTGCTGTGGGGGGGGGCTGACGGGCCGAACACCTGGCNGGGAGAAGAACGGGCGGGNGGGGTTCACGGGGCGGTGTGCACTCCGGTCACGGACGGCCGTTGGCTGGATCCCTCGCCGCCGGGNGGGGCAGAGAAGGTCGGGACATGACTACCACGGTAGTGAGCTGTTTCGCCCGCGGCGGATTCTCCGGCAGATGTTGGCGTGTCGTCCACGCTGGTATGGAATAGATCCGGTCGGGTGGCATCCAGGTCTTCGTGCTTGCTCGGCACCGCTGTCCCGGGTAAGCCGGCTGCCGTTCGATTGCGCATGACGAAAGCTGGAAAACGGATTTCCCGGATGCGGTGCCAGGAGTCCGGAAAGCTGCGCCGCAGGCCCCGATGAGGGTCTGAAACACTCGGATGCGACCTCCCGGCTACCGACTCCGGCCGTCCCTAAACTCCGCCGAACCGGCTGGCGCGCTCCGGCGCCGGCGGTTGGAGACGGCGGGCGGGAGCAGTCGTACATGACCGTGACGGTCCGGCAGCGTCGCCTGGTCCGACCGACACGGATACCGGCGACGGTGGCGGTGACCGCGGGGAACATCGCGCTGCTGCTGATCGTGACCGCGAACGGGGCGATTGCCGCGCGCAGCCTGGGTGCCGGTCTGCGTGGCGAGTTCGTCGCCGCGCAGACCTGGGCGACCACTGCCGGCGTCGTACTGACCTTCGGTGTCACCCAGGCGATCGTGGTGGACGCCGCGCCGGCCCGGCTGCTGCGCGCTCCGCTCTTCGCCCACGTCGCGCTGAGCCTGGTCCTCACCGTGGGTCTCTTCGCGCTGCTGGCGGGCACCGGTCTGCAACCGTGGCTCACCGCCCCGGGTGTGTTCGGTGCCGCCTGCCTGGCCGCCAGTGCCGTGGCGACATCCCATGCCGCCGGTATGGCACAGCGGCGGGGCCGGATGGCCGGCTCCTTCCAGCTGGTGCGGATCGTGCCCGCGCTGGCCGGCGCCGTCTGCACCGCCGCGCTGGTCGCCGCCGGTGAGCGGGACCCCGACCGCTGGCTGGTGACGCTGGGGGTCGTGAGCCTGGTCGCCGCGCTCGGCCAACTGGCCGGGAGCGGATTCGGGCCGGCGCGGGGCGCGGGTGCGCGGGGTGGCCCAGGAGGACTGCTGCCGCCACGCGGTTTCGCCACGACCGCGCGGCGGGCGTATGTGTCCGTCATCGGCGCGCAGGTGATCTACCGACTGGACGTGCTGCTGGTGGCGGTCTGTCTCGCCAGTCACCAGGTCGCCTTCTACGGCGTCGCGGCGGCGGTCGCCGGTGCCTGCGCGACCGTGTCGCAGTCGACGGGAATGGTCATCTTCAGCCGTCTGCGCGGTGCGGCCCTGGGCGACGCCCGCCGGATCATCCTTCGTGGAACCGTGCTCAGCCTCGCCGTGGCGGCCGCCATCGCGCTTCCGGTGGGACTGCTGGCCGCTCCGGCCATTCGGATCATCTACGGTGCGGAGTTCCTGCCGGCTGTCGGCGCGACCCGCCTGCTGCTGCTCGCCTCGATTCCGCTCGCGGCCGACTATCTTCTGATCCACGCGCTGTTGGCGATGAACGCGCCGGGAGCCGTGACCAGAGTCCAGGCGCCGGTCGCGGTGCTGACGATCGTGCTGCTCGTGGCGGCGCTGCGCGGTGACGGCCTGGGCGCGGTGGCGGCGGTCTCGGTCGTTTCCTACACCGCCTCGGCGTTCCTCCTGCTCTGCGCCGTCCTGCGCAAGGGCTCGGCCCGTGCCGTGCCGCCAGCCTCCGCCGTGCCGTCTGTCGCCGAGCCGGCGGAACGGACGTTCCCCGAACTTGGAATTCCGCAACAGCGCGTTCGTCGACCCGGACCCGGACCCGAAGCCGGGGACGGGGCCGGGGTCGGATCCGAGGCCGGGCTTTCCCGCACAACACAGTCGCCAAAGGAGACGAAATGACCGTGTCGGAGACCTGGGAGGTCGAGGACGCCGCGCCGCGCGAGGACGTCGCCCGGCTCCGGGGGCAGTACCTCGACCTGCTGCGCTCGACGCTCACCTTCTCGTTGTGGGACGGCCGCGACGGCACCGCCTGGACACCGCGGCCGGCGGTCCGCCGGCTCGCGGACCTGTTCTCCCGACACGCCGGTGTCGAGCTCGTCAAGACCTCCAGCGGTCTTCGTGGCGACGGACGCGACTGGCCGCGCCTCGCCCACACGATGACCGGGGCGCGCCGAATGGAGTGTCTCCAGGAATGCGTGGAGCGGGTGCTGCTTGACGAGGTGCCGGGGGATCTCATCGAGACCGGTGTCTGGCGGGGTGGGAGCTGCATCCTGATGCGGGGTGTGCTCGCGGCCTACGGCGACACCACCCGGGCGGTCTGGGTCGCCGACTCGTTCGAGGGCCTTCCGCCGCCCGATCCCGCCCGCTACGCCGCGGACGCCGGTGACACCCACCACCGCAACCGGGCGCTCGCGATCTCGCTGGAGGAGGTCCGCGACAACTTCCGCCGTTACGGGCTGCTCGACGGGCAGGTGAGGTTCCTCAAGGGGTGGTTCCGGGACACGCTCCCGACGGCCCCGATCGACCGGCTGGCCGTACTCAGGCTGGACGGGGACATGTACGAGAGCACCTCCGACGCCCTGACCTCGCTGTATCCGAAGCTCTCCCCGGGTGGGTTCTGCATCGTCGACGACTATGGCGCCATCGAGGGGTGCCGCGCCGCCGTCGACGACTTCCGGGCGCGGACCGGTGTGCGCGAGGAGATGACCCGCATCGACTGGACCGGGGTCTACTGGAGAAAAGAACAGTAATGACTGCCCGGGTTCCCGCCCGGTGGGCGGCGCGGGGCCGGTCGGAGAAGGTCGCGCGGCACCGCGCCGGCCGGCAGACGATCGGGTCGGCCTTCGCGGCCGGCGGGAACAGTTTCACCTTTCTGCGACTGGCACTCGCTCTGGTCGTCTTCGTCCAGCACGGCTGGATCGCCGGCGGATTCGGGGAGTTCCGCCTCGGGGTCTACGAGCCCGGTGCGATCGCGGTCGACATGTTCTTCGTCATCAGCGGATTTCTGATCACCTGCAGTCGGGCCCGCCTGCCGTCCGGTGCCAGGTACCTCTGGCACCGGGCGTTGCGGATCCTACCGGGATTCTGGGTGTGTCTGGCCGTCGTCGCCTTCCTGATCGCGCCGGTCGCCTGGCTGCATGACAACGGCTCGTTGCACGGCTACTTCGGGTCGTCCCCGCACGGCCCGTTCAGGTATGTGCTGGGAAACCTCGGACTGAGGGTGGGAGTTCCAGATATCGCCGGGACGCCGGTCGGGATCCCGCTCTCGTCGCCGAAGTTCGATCTGCCGCCCACCTGGAACGGGGCGCTGTGGAGTCTTTGGTGGGAGGTGCTCTGTTATCTCGGGATCGCCCTCGGCGCGGCGCTCGGGGTCGTCCCGCGGCGACGGGCCGTGGTGCTGGCCTGCACGGCGGCCCTGTGGGCGCTGCTCGTCCTGCGCTGGGCCGTCCCGGAGGCGACCGGCCCACTCGCCGGGGAGCTGGCCGGCGGTGCGCTGCGGCTCGGGCCCGTCTTCCTCTGCGGCGCCCTGCTGTACCTGTACGCGGACAAAATCCCGCTCTCCGGCGCGCTGGCGGTCCTCAGCCTCGGGGTGGTGGCGCTCGGTGGACTGCTCTCGGAGCCGCACGTCCTGATCGACCCGGCATTGGCCTACCTTTGCCTGTGGCTTGCGCTGCGCCTGCCCTGCCGGCGTTTCGGTGCCAGGGGTGACTTCTCGTACGGCATGTACATCTACCAGTCCCCGGTGCAGCAGCTGATGGCGGTGCTGGGCCTGCACCACCGCGGTGCGGTGGCGTACTTCGTGGTCTGCCTGCTGATCTCGTCGGCGGCCGCGGCGCTGAGCTGGTACTGCGTGGAATCGCCGGCGATGCGGCTGAAGAATGCCGATCCCGGCTCTTTCCCGGGCCGCCGCCGGCGCGGGAGGGTGTCGGCGCCCGTCGTTTTTGTTCCCCATCAGCCAGGCCCGGAACGGTGGGAATTCGGCCAGGTCGGCCAGGTCGGCCGGGAGTCGGACAGCGGCGACGAACCGGTTCCGGGCCGACGGCGCGCCGCACCGCCGCGATCGGGTGCTTGAAACGGCTTGTGGGGCGGTCCTAGAGTTCTTTATGCCCAGAGAGCCCGGGGGCGGCGCCGCGGTGCGGTGGCGTGGTGGTCGGCGATGTCAGGTAAACGAGTCTCGGATATGTCACGCCCGCATCGTTTCCAGGTGGTCCGAAAATGAGCGTACCGTGTCGTGTTGGAATCAATATTCTTTCGCTCATCCCCAGGATGGTCGGGGGTGCCGAGACGGCCGCGCTCGGCCTGCTCGACGAGCTGGCCCGGCAGCGGTCCGCCGACGACGAGCATGTTCTGTTCTGCCTCGAGAGTTTCGTTCGGGAACACCCGGAGATTTCTGCCCGGTTCACGACGAGGACCCTTCCGGTCAGCGGGCGGGTACGTCCGCTGCGGGTGCTGGCGGAGAACTCGTGGCTCGCCCGTGAGGCCCGCCGGGCACGGCTGGACGTCGCTCATCACCTGGGAAACGTCGTGCCGCCCGCCGGCGGTGTCCCGGGTGTGGTGACGATCTACGACCTCCAGCCCTTCGACCACCCCGAGTACTTCTCGCGGGTCAAGAAGGCCTACCTGCACACGGTGGTGCCGCGTTCGGCCCGGCGGGCCAGGATCGTCATCACACCGTCGGAGTTCGTCCGGAGCACCGTCATCGAGCGTTTCGGTGTTCGGCCCGAGCGGGTGCGCCGCATCTACCTGGGGGTGGAGGCGGCACAGGCCGGTCTGTCGGCGGCCGAGGTCCGGGAGCGCTACGGCATCNGGGAGCGCTGGTTCGTCTACAGCGCGGTCACCACCGCCCACAAGAACCACGGCGTGCTGCTGCGCGCGTTCGCCAGGGTCGCGGAGAAGGAACCGGACGTCATGCTCGTGCTCACCGGTGGGCAGGCCACCACGGAACAGGAAGTCCGCCGCGAGATCGCGGATCTGGGCCTGTCGGACCGGGTCGTGCGCACCGGTCGGATCCCGCGGCCGGACGTGATCGGAATTCTGCGCGGCGCGGTGGCCCTCACTTTTCCCTCCAGGTACGAGGGGTTCGGCCTGCCCGTGATCGAGGCGATGAGCCTCGGTACCCCGGTGCTGGCGGCCGATGCCACCGCACTGCCCGAGATCGTCGGCGCGGCCGGCCGCCTCGTTGACCCGACGGACGTCGAGGCCTGGGCCGAGGGCATGTTGGCACTCCTGGACGACGACCACGAGCGCCAACATCTGATCCGCGCGGGTCTCGGCCGGGCGCAGAGCTTCACTTGGGCGGCGACCGCCGCGCAGACGATGCGGGTGTACCGCGAGGCGCTGGGTGCAGCCGCGTGATGGGTGCCCCGGTGGGCGCTCGGGTCGGTTCGGCACCCCTGGTGGGTGCGCGGCCCGTCGTCGACGGCAACGCGGGTAGGGCGGGCGGTCGGGGCCTCGCCGCGGGCGGCGGAACCGCTGCCGCTGCCAGATCCGCTGCCAGATTCCGTGCCAGATCCGGTGCCGCTGCTGGTGCTGCTGGCGCAGTCGTTGGTGCCGGTGCCGGTGCCGGTGCCGGTGCCGGTGCGGTGCATCGCGGCCGACCTGCTCCGCTCCCGGCCGCTGTGGATCGGGAGGATGCGGCCGGCGGGCACGGCCCGCTGCCGCGCCTTGTCAGCGCCTGGGTGACGATGGTGGTCGCGGCCGCCTTCGGCCCCTACCTGATACCCGGGTTCCGCACGGAGCAGCTCGCGGTGTACGGAACACTTCTGGTCAGCCTGCCGTTCCTCGGGCCGCGGATCAGATTCGGGACGGCCTACGTGGTGGTCCTGGGGATCTGGATCGTCTCGCTGGCCTTCGTGACGATCAACGCGGGCAGGTTCGCGGTGACCTCCGGGCCGTACCAGGCGGGGGCGACGCTGGCCGGGATCGAGAACTACTGCTATCCGGTCGCGGTTCTCCTGCTGGTGGCCGTCTGGACTTCGGGCGGGTACGACCGCGCCGCCCTGCTGGTCGTGGTCTGCCGGACGCTGATCGCCGCCCTCTGCGTGAACAGCCTGGTCGCGGCGGCTCAGATGTTCATGGACCTGACGCCGGTACTGCAGCGTTTCTNGGACGGAGGATCGGGATCCGGGCAGTCGGTCGCGCAACTCGCCTTCGGTAACGGCCGGCTCAGCGGGGTGTTCAACCAGCCGACCGAGGCCGGTGTCGCCTACTCGCTCGGACTGTTCGCCGCCGTGTACCTGTTCGCCAGCGCCGAGCGGGACCGCCCGCTCCGGCTGGGCCTCGCGGTGCTGTTGCTGGTGACCGGAGGGGTGCTCTGCGTCTCGAAGGTCTTCCTGTTGCTGGGCATCCCACTGGCGCTCTGGCAGCTGGGCCGTCAGGGACGGCTGTTGCGCAGGTTGGCCGTGATCTGCACGGTGCTCGGGGTCTCCTTCCTGGTCGTCCTGCGGGCGGGCCTGTCGCGTTGGCAGGGCGGTTGGATGCTCCNGGCACTGCTTCCCAACGATGACGACAAGGATCTGCTCACCCGGTACTCGGCCCAGCGGTTCGGCCAGGAGGGCGTGCTGAAGATCGGGTGGAATCTCGTCCTGGACACACATCCCTGGCTCGGTTACGGCGCGGGTGGCCTGACCCTGCCCTATGACAGCTCGTGGATCGAGGCCGTCGTCGTGGGGGGCCTCGTCGGGGTGGCGCTGCTCGGGCTCATCGTCGTCGTGCTGGTCGGAACGTGGTGGCGTGGGCGTTCGGCGCAGCCCTCTTCAGAGCGGCCGTTCGCCGGGGCGGTGGTGACCCTCGCGGTCATGGCCACCGCGGGCGTTCCCACCTTCACCGTGAACCGGGCCGGGTTGCTGTTGTGGATCTTTCTTGCGCTGCTGGTCCTCAGCCGTGACCACAACGGTGACCGGCACGGCACCCCCGCGCCCGCGCCCGCGCCCGCACCCGCGCCGGAACCCGCACCCGCACCCGCACCGGAACCCACGCTCGTATCCGCAAATCGATCGCTCAAAGTAACGATATGAACGTGAATGGTAGTAGTCGGGTGTCTGGTGAGCGCTGCGGGCCCGGCGACGGAGCCAGTGCGGGTGACCGCGGACGCGGAGAGCCCGGGGGGGCGGGGCGTGCCGCGGCCGGTCTTCTGCGCGGTGTGATGGCCGATGTCACCGCCCTCGGCCGCGGCGCGGCCCCCCGCGCCGGTTACGAGCTCTCCAAACGGGCGGGCGGGCATGCCCTGATCTTCGGTGGGCTCCGGCGGGCACCGCGGCGGGCGCGCGGGCTGCGGCCGATCGGCCTGCCGCGCGGTGCGCCGAGTGGCCCTGCCGCGCCAGGCGAGGGCGCCGGCGGTTACGCCGCCGACGCTGACGCCGCCGACGAGGTGAAGGGGGTCGTGCGCATCTTCGGCCGGCAGGTGGACCTCGGGCCGCGGACGGACTGGCACGCCGTCCTCGACGCTCCGGGCAGGTGGCCGGCGATCCCCTGGTGGCGGCTCGACATCCGCTCCGAGTCCCGGCCGGGTGACGTCAAGTGGGCCTGGGAGCTGGGCCGGATGCGTCACCTGGTGCTCCTCGCCAGGGCGGTGGCCCGGGGCGGGGACGGGGCCGCGCTCGACCGGCTCCGCGGCGAGCTGGAGTCGTGGTTCATCCAGAACCCGCCGGAGCGCGGGGTCCACTGGTACTCCAACCTGGAGATCGCGCTGCGCTGCTTCGCGTTCGCCCAGGTACAGGAGCTGGCCGGCGAGCCGCTCGGCCCGCGCCTCGCCGAGCGGACGGAGCGGGAGCTGCGGCATGCCCGCCGCCACCTGCTCGCCGACCTGCCGTACACGGCGAGCAGCATGCGCAACAACCACTGGCTCGGAGACAGCCTGGGCCTGCTGATCCTGGAACGGATCCTGCCGGCGGACCGGCTCTCGCCGGCGCGCCGGAGGCTGGCCCGGGCGCTGTTCGACGCGCAGCTGGGCCGGCAGGTCCGGCCGGACGGCTCCATGATCGAGGATTCGCTCTCCTACCACCGCTTCGTCACCGAGCTGCTGGCGGTGCGGATGCTCGTCGACCCGACCGAGCGGGTGCGGGACGCCCTGGTGCGTTCGGCGCGGTTCCTGTGCCGGCTCGGCGCGCTGGAGGGCCCGGTGCCCCAGTTCGGTGACTGGGACGAAGGACGTCTGCTGTGCACGGCCGGTGACGCGCAGCGGATCGCCGGCTCGGTCGCGGTGGCGCTGTCCCTCGGCGGGTCCGGCGCCACCCGCGACTGGCTGGCCGAGTACGACGAATGCGCCTGGTACACGAGGGTCGGCACCCCGGTGCGACCCGACCCCGCCGAACGGGACGGCCTGGACATCGGCGCGGGCCTGGCCCGGGCTGCCCGCGGCCGGTGGACCACCTGGCTGAAGGTGGGCTCCGGACCGTCCCACGGGCACGCGGACCTCGGCTCCACCTGGGTTCTGCACGACGGCCACTGGGTGGTGGGGGACCCGGGCACCGGCACCTACAACGGATCTCTGGCCGAGCGCAACGGGATGCGGTCCTCAGCCGCCCACAGCGTGCTGCGGCTGGCGGGCGAGGACCAGCTCGTCCCGCACCGCGTGTTCCGCTGGGCGCACACCGCGCGCGGCCAGGCGGGCCCGCCGTTGATCATCGGTGACACGGTCGTGAGCTGGGGATTGCACGATGCCTACCGCCGGCTGCGCCCGGCGCGGCGGATCGCCCGGGTCGTGCTGACGAGCCCCGACGGCGTGACCTGCGCGGACTTCGTCGAGGGCCCGCCCGGGGCGGAGTGGGAACTCACGCTCCCGCTCGCGCCGACGGCCGAGCTGGACGCCGAGGCCCGGTCCCTGCGGACCGGGGGCGGCGCCGTCCTGCGGCTGGCTCTGCCGGGCCGGGTGGAGCCGGTGCGCGGGCAGCGCGAGCCGTGGGCCGGCTGGTGGAGCCCCACCTACGGCACGGCCGAGCCGGCGACCTGGCTTCGCCTCGCCGGGCGGCTGACGGGGCCGGTGGTGTGGTCGGCGTACACCGGGACCCGACCACCGGCGGCCGCTACCGGGGCCGCGGCCGGCGCGGGGCTGTCACTGGGGGCGACCACGCTGGACGTCGAGTGGGCCGGCCGGGAGGTCCGGCTGACAGCTCGTGGGGAGCACGAGGAGACGGTGGCTGTGCGGGAGGCGGAGGAATGAGAACCCTGCTGGTGTACAACCACTTCGCGGCACCCCGGGGAGCCCCCGGTGGAACGCGGCATGTCGAGCTCGCCGACCGGCTGGCGGGGTGGCGGACGACGATCGTGGCCGCCGACCGCAACTACGTCACCCGGGACGTGCTGCGGGTCGAGGCGGACGGGCTCCGGACGGTCCGGACGACGCCGTACAGCGGCAGCGGCGCGCTGCGGATTCTCAACTGGTGCTCCTACGCGGCCAACGGCCTCGTGGTCGGCCTGCGGCACCGGCGCCCGGACATCGTGTACGCGTCGTCGCCGCACCTGCTGGCCGGCCTCACCGGCTGGGCCGTCGCCCGGCTGCGCGGGGCGGTCTTCGTGCTGGAGATCCGCGACCTGTGGCCCCGGGTGCTCGTCGAGATGGGTCAGCTGGCGGCGGGGTCGCCGGCGCACCGCCTGCTGCGTGCCCTGGAAGTCTTCATCTACCGGCACGCCGACGCCGTGGTGGTCCTCGCCGAGGGCGTCCGCCAGGTGCTGCAGGATGTCGAGCGCGTGCCGGCCGAGCGGATCGTCTGCATCCCCAACGGCGCCGACCCGGCGGACTTCGATCCGCCGGCGGCGCGGGAGGAGCTGCGGCGGGAGTTCGGCCTGTCCGGGTTCGTGGTCGCCTACACCGGTGCCCACGGGCCGGCCAACGGCCTCGACCTCGTGCTGGACGCGGCCGAGAAGCTCGCGACCGACCTGCCCGAGCTGAGCTTTCTGCTGGTCGGCGACGGGGCGGCGAAGGCGGCGCTGGTGGCGGACGCGCGGGCGCGGCGCCNGGGCAACGTCCGCTTCCACGACGCGATCCCCAAGGACCGCATGGCGGCCCTGCTGGGGGCGGTGGACGCGGGCCTGCACGTGCTCGCGGACGTCGAGCTGTTCCGGTACGGCGTGAGCCCGAACAAGCTGTTCGACTACATGGCCGCCGGGCTCCCGGTCATCACGAACACGCCGGGCGAGGTGTCCGAGATCGTCACCGCCGCCGGCGCGGGGGTGTGCTGCGAGCCGAACGGCCTCGCCGACGCGGTGCGGGAGGTCATCGCCGCCGGGCCGCGGCGGCGCGCCGAGTGGGGGGCGTCCGGCCGGTCCTACATGAGCCGGACCAGGTCGCGTACCGCGCTCGGCGGCCGTCTGCAGGAACTGCTGGACGGTCTGGCCCGGCCCTGACCGCCCGGCCCTGACCGCCCGGCGGTCAGACCGAGGCGGCTGAGAGGACCTTCTCCGCGGCGTCGGCGGCGTCCCGCATGTCGTCCAGGGTGAGTGTGGGGTGCACCAGGAACGCCAGCGAGGTGTCCGCCAGCCGCGCCGCGACGGGCAGCCGGCCCACTCCCGGCCCCGCGCCGGCGAAGGCCCGCTCGCGGTAGACCTCGCCGCAGCTGCCGACGGAGCAGGGAATCCCCTCGGCGCGGATCGCGCGGAGCACCCGGTCCCGGTCCCAGCCCGGGCGGAGCGTCTCCGGCCGCAGGTAGGCGTACGCGCGGTAGTAGGAGGCGTGGGTGTCGGGCTCGTCGGGCGGGAGGGGGACCCGCAGCTGGGGCAGCGCGCCCAGCCGCCGCAGCAAGGCGCCCCCGTTCTCGCGGCGGCGCCGCACCCAGTCCGGCAGGCTGCGCAGCGCGACGCGGCCCGCCGCGGCGGCCAGCTCGTGCATGCGCGCGTTCGTGCCGATGGTGGTGTGCGTCCACCGGAACCCGGCGCCGTCGTGCGGGGTGGCGAGGAGGTCGGGGTCCTTGCCGTGGTCCTTGTAGGACCAGACGTGACGCCAGACGGCCCGGTCGCCGGTGGTCACGAAGCCGCCCTCGCCGGCGGTGGTGAGAATCTTGTCCTGGCAGAACGACCAGGCCGCGACGTCGCCGAAGCCGCCCACCGGGCGCCCGCGGTAGCACGCGCCGTGCGCCTGCGCGCAGTCCTCGACGACGGCCAGCCCCGCGTCCCGCGCGAGGTGCATCAGCGGGTCCATGTCGACCGGCCAGCCGCCGAGGTGGACCGCGATGACGGCGCGGGTGTGCCCGGTGATCGCGGCCTGGGCGGTCCGCGCGGTCAGGTTCCCCGAGTCGGGGTCGACGTCGGCGAAGACGGGACGGGCCCCGACGGTGGCGACACAGCTCGCGGAGGCCATGAAGGTCCGGCTTGGGACGATGACCTCGTCTCCCGGGCCGACGCCGAGCGCGCGCAGCGCGAGCTCCAGGGCCACGGTGCCGTTCGCGACCGCGATGCCGTGGCCGGCGCCCACCGCGGCGGCGTACTCCCGCTCGAAGGCGCGGCCCTGGTCACCGGTCCAGTAGTTGACCCGGCCGCTGCTCAGCGCGGCCTGCACGGCGCGGATCTCGTCCGCGGAGAACCGGGGCCAGCCGGGCAGCGGGGCTGTTCGGACGGGATCCCCGCCGTCCACCGCCAGGGCGTGTGACTGGTGCAGACGAGATGACACGTTGCCTCCGGTTCGGGCTCGCCGCTGGCGGCTAGACGGGCGCGGGCACGGCGGCCGTTGCCGTGCTCGTGGCGGTGCTCGTGGTTGTGGCCATGGCCGTGGCTGTGGCTGTGGCCGTCGCGGCGTCGAAATCGTGGTTCACGCCGCCGGCCCCGTACGTGCCGTCGCCGAACAGAATGATCCGCAGGGCGCGCAGCATGATGGCGAGATCCAGCCGGACTGAGCGGTTCTGGACATACCAGATGTCGAGCTCGATGCGGCGTGACCACGGAATGCTGTTGCGCCCGTTCACCTGGGCCCAGCCGGCGATGCCGGGGGGGACGGACAGCCGGCGCAGCTGGTGTGGGGTGTAGCGCTCGACCTGGCTGCGCACCGTGGGCCGGGGCCCGACCAGGCTCATGTCGCCGCGCAGGACGTTGAGCAGCTGCGGCAGCTCGTCCAGGCTGGTCTCGCGGAGCAGGCGGCCGACCCGGGTGATGCGCGGGTCGCCGCGGTAGGTGACCACCCCGGTGCCCCGGTGCTCCGCGCCGGTCACCATCGTCCGGTACTTGAAGATCGTGAACGGCCGGCCGTGCTCACCGATCCGTTCCTGGCGGAAGAGCACCGGGCCGCCGTCCTCGGCCCGGATGGCGGCCGCGGCGAGCAGGAGGACGGGGGAGCCGGCCACCAGGCCGGCGAGTGCCCCGGAGATGTCGATCCACCGCTTGACCCGGCGGTCCCGGCGGTCGCACCGCGCACAGCGGGCGGCTTCGTCGCCCGCGTCCGCGGCCTCCTGTCGGTACCTGGCGGTGATCGGTTCTGCCGGCTCCGCGGTTCTGGCCTTTTCGGCCTCGCCGCGCGGGGGCGGTTCGTGCGGGCTGCTGCTGCGCTGGCGTGGTAGTGACCAGGCAGGGGTGTCCACTGGACGGCCTTCGCCGTCGGGTGGGCCGGCCTGGCCGTCGCGGGGGCGGGGTGGCCCGGTCACGGGGAGAGGCTGGTGATCCTCATCCGAAGAAGTAAGATCATCAATCGCTTTCACGGCACCCAATGTTGCAGAGAGTAGTCATCGAGACCTGGAGCGACACGGGAGTGGGGTGGCTGGGCAATGAAGGATCTCGTTGTCGTCGGCGGCGGCGGTCATGGCCGGGAGCTGCTGGAGCTGCTCGCGGCGGTGAACGAGGAGCGACCGCGCCATCGCCTGCTCGGTGTGCTCGACGACGGGACCCCCGACGCCGAGCTCCTCGCGGCCTTCCGGACCCGTCACGTCGGCCCGGTGCGCCGGCTGGCGGAGCTGGACGCGGAGTATGTGATCGGTGTGGGATCGCCGGTCGCCCGGGCGGCGATCGACCGCGCGGCCAGTGGCTGGGGGCGCACCCCGGCGACCCTGGTCCATCCGCGCGCCGTGCTGGGGGGGCGGGTCACCCTGGGCCCCGGCTCCGTGGTGTGTGCCCTGGCCAGCATCACCACCAACGTCCGGACCGGGCGGCACGCGCACGTCAACATCGCCGCGACGGTCGGCCACGACTGCCGGCTCGGTGACTACACGACGCTGGCCCCGGGGGCCAGGGTGAGTGGGGCTGTCACGCTCGGTGATCGGGTCACGATCGGAACCGGTGCGGTGGTGATCCAGGGCCTCGGCATCGGTGCGGGTACCACCGTCGGCGCGGGCGCGGTGGTGGTGCGGGATCTGCCGGCGGAGGTGGTCGCCGTCGGTGTTCCGGCCCGCCCGCGCGGCCTGGCCGCCGGCTCGGTGGCGGCGGCCGACCCGGTGGGAATGGCCTGACGCGAATCGGTGTCGCGGTGCAGGCGAGCCTGCCGTCGCTATGTAGTTCCTCAATTACACTCCGTGCTGTCACGGCGTGGTCGGCGTCAGCACGGCCCGGCGCCGACCATCGACGTGCGGAGGTCCGATGCGACAGGTGGTGCAGGCGGTCGGTGGCGGTGAGGTTCGGGTCGTGGAGGTCCCATGCCCCTCCATCGGCCCGACCGAGGTGCTCGTCGAAACCGTCGCGACCATCGTCTCCGCCGGCACCGAAAGGGCGGTGACGCAGCTGGCGCAGGCGGGGCTGTTGGCCAAGGCGAGAGCCCGCCCGGACCTGGTGCGGCGGGTGGCCCAGAAAGCGCGGGCCGACGGCCTGCGCGACGCGGTCCAGTCGGTGCGCAGTCGGCTGGCGAGCGACCTGCCGCTGGGCTACAGCGGCAGCGGTCGGGTCGTCGAGGTCGGACTCGCCGTCAACGGAATCCGTCCCGGCGACCTGGTCGCGACCGGTGGCGGGGGCTGGGCGAACCACGCCGAGTTCCAGGCGGTGCCCGGCCTGCTCTGCGCGCGGGTGCCGGACGAGGTCGCCCCGGGCGACGCGGCGTTCGCGACCATCGCCTCCATCGCGCTGCACGGGCTGCGCCTGGCCGAGGTGGGTCCCGGCTCGAAGGTCGTCGTCGTCGGCCTGGGTCTGCTCGGGCAGCTCGCCGCGCGGCTGGCGATCGCCAGCGGGTGCGACGTCGCCGGGGTGGACCTCGCCGACCTGCCCCTGCGCACCGCCACCGCCCACGGGGTGCTGGCGCTGCGCGAGGCCGGTGACGCCACCACCGCGGCGGTCCGGGAATGGAGCCGGGGAAGAGGGGCCGACGCCGTACTCATCTGCGCGGCCGGCCGGGCGGGCGAGCCGGTCATGCGGGCCACCGCCCTTGCCCGCGACCGGGGCCAGGTCGTCGTCGTCGGTGATGTTCCGCTCGGCCTCGAACGGGCTCCCTTCTACGAGAAGGAGCTGTCCCTGCGCTTCGCGCGCTCCTACGGCCCGGGACGCTACGAACGCGGTTACGAGGAATGGGGAGTCGACTACCCCGCCGGGCAGGTGCGCTGGACGGAGGGCCGCAACCAGGAAGCGGTGCTGGACCTGCTCGCCGCCGGCCGGATCGCGGTCGCCGACCTGGTCACCCACACCTTCCCGATCGCGCGGGCGGCCGACGCCTACGAACTCGTCGCGTCGCGGCGCGAGCCCTACCTGGCCATCCGGTTCGACTACCCGCCCGCCGACCCGCGCCCGGCCGGGTCCGTCCCGGCGGCCCGGGAGCTGACCGGGGCCGGGGCCGGGGCCGGGAGCCGGCGGCTGCCGGTGCCCCACGGGAGGCGCGGTGACCGCGTCGGCTGGGTCGGCGCGGGGAACTTCTCGGCCTCGGTTCTGCTGCCGGCGTTCCGGGCCGCCGGATTCGAACAGTTCATCAGCGTCGCGTCGGCCAGCGGGCGGTCCGCTCGCGCGTTCGCCGACCGGCACGGCTTCGCCGGTACCGCGGCCAGCGCCGAGGAGATCCTCGACGACGATGACGTGGATGTGGTGGTGATCGCGACCCCGCACTCGACCCACGCCCGGCTGGCGGCCGCGGCGCTCGCCCGGGGCCGGCACGTGTGGTGCGAGAAACCGCTGGCCCTGGACGTCGTCGAGCTGGCGGCCGTCGAGCAGGCCGCGGCGGCCGGCGGCGGGGTTCTCATGGTGGGCTTCAACCGCAGGTACTCGCCGGCGGTGGTCGAGGCGCGGCGGCGGGTCGCCGACCGGGACGGCCCGCTGAGCGTCGTCTACCGGATCGCGGCCGGGCCGGTGCCCACGGATCACTGGTACAGCGACCGGATCGAGGGTGGCCGGCTGCTGGGGGAGGTCTGCCACTTCGTCGACACCTGCGCCGCGTTGGCCGACAGCCGGGTCGAGGCGGTCACCGCGCTCCCCGGCCGCGGCGGGGAGGCACTGCTGGCCGACGACCTCGCAGTCACCCTCCGTCACGCTGACGGCACGCTGTCGACCATCGCCTACAGCTCGGCCCGGCCCAGGTCGTGCCGCAAGGAGACCGTCGAGCTGCTGACCGGCCGCCACCAGCTGCGCATCGACGACTTCCGTGAGCTGGTCGCCGACGGCGACGCGGTCTGGCGGGGCGGGCAGGACAAGGGCCACCGGGCAGCGGTGCGTGATTTCCTGCGGATGTGCCGCGGTGGCCGCGCGGACGTGACGGCCGAGCTGCTCGCGTCGTCCCGCGCGGTGCTGGCCGCGGCGGCCGCCCTCGGAACGGGCGGCGTCGTCGGGGTTCCGGCACCCGGCGGGCCGAGCGCCGACCCCGGTGCGGCGGGCCCTGTCGGGGTGCCTTCGCCGCGCCCGGGCCGGACCGGTGCGCTACCGGCTCTCACCCCACGCCCCGGGGAGATCCGCCAGGACTGACCACCAGTAGAAACCCCTCCACCGCGGAGGGAAACCCGGGCGGACCGGGTGAAACGGAGGATGATCGTGCCTCGCGCGCTGATTACAGGAATCACCGGCCAGGATGGGTTGTATCTGGGTGAGTTGCTGGTGGAGCGGGGTTATGAGGTG
>NZ_LRTK01000094.1 GCF_001636565.1 Frankia sp. EI5c | reverse complement strand
CACCGGTCTCCCGCTACTCAGCCCCACCAGAAACCCCAGGGCTGACCCACTGCCTACGCATCAGCAAACTTGCCGGGGCCCTGTCTCAGTCTTGGTCTCGTTCACCGCAGTTCAGCCACGATCGTGGCCATGTCGGAGCACCTGCCGACCAGCGAGTCGGGATGGCCTGGAACGATAGCGTACGGGGCACCGTGGCACTCCTAAGCGGTGGGATCCGTGCCGCGACAGCCGGACCNGCTTGGGGCCTGCGGTNNGGCCACCCGCGGGTCGCTAGGTGAGGGCGCAGAGGGGCAGTCCAGGACACTCTGACCTCTCACCTGCTGTGAGCAGTTGACCTCGGGTCGACCTCGAATCAACTTCCCAAGCTTGCAACGCGGGTTCGATTCCCGTCGCCCGCTCCACTCGGGGTTAGGTGTGTCAGCCGGGGGGGTGACCTGGTCGTTTCGCAATGTTTGCCGGGGGGGCCGAGCCCCCCGAGACCCCCCACGGGCTTCGGTGGTTGCGGGGGTTTGGGTTCTCTGGGGTTCTGGTTGTGGTGGCGTGTGGGGCCTGGTCCTGAAGATCGAGGGTGGTAGACGGTCTGTTTTTTCGGGGTCAGCCGCGGTGGGGGCGGCTGTCGAAGTGTTCTTTGGCGAGATGCTCGAAGAGGGCCCGGGAGCGGCTGTCCTCGGCGTCGAGGTGCTCGTCCATCGCCTGGGCCGCCTCCTCGTGGGTGGCGAAGNNCAGGCTGTCCAGTGCGGCGCAGGAGCAGGTAACCCGCCACTGGCCGTCGGCGCCCTGGTCGACGGCGGCATCGGTGCAGGTGTCGTCGCCCAGCAGGAACATGGGTACCGAGCTGCTTCCCGGTGGGCAGGGGCTCTTCCAGATCCCGCCACACCGTCGGCCCGAGTCCGGGTGGTTCTCGACGGCCGCCTGGGCTTCGGCCTCGGTCGGGTGTTCACCGTTGAGGGCACCGCACCGGCAGTGCACCCACCACGGCCCGTCGGGTTCACCCGGTTCCATCGCGTTCTCCTCCTGCTGGCCGCGTCCATTCTTCCCCCGTTGCCGGTGGTGCGATGGTCCGGGCTGTGCAGGTCCTCGTTACCTCNCTGGTGTGGCCCGGCCGGATGGCTCCACCGTGGCACCGGTCTCGTCGAGGGCCCCGGCGTCGGCGCGGAGCTGGGCGGGGATGGCTGGGATCTCCGGCTGGGTGGGGCCGTCCTGCGTCGTCGGGCCGTTCTGGGGGGTCGGTGTGGGGCGCCGGCGCCGGAGGAGCCGTCGGCTGACGACCGCGAGCGTGCTGGCGATCAGGGCGATGCCGCCCAGCACGAGGAGCGTGGAGACGCCGCCGACCGAGGCCAGCAGACCGTCGGAGCCGTTCTCGCCGTCGCCGCTCGCGGCGCCGCCCGCGGGCAGTTCGTCCGAGTCGGCGGCGCAGACGGTCGGCCGGTCCGCGCCGTCGGCGCGCACGCAGGAGACGACTGCCAGCCGGAGCTGGCCGGGTGGCGGCTCCGCCAGCTCCAGCGAGGTGACGAACGAGGACGTCCGCCCGGCCGGAAGGTCGACATGCCAGGTCACGAGGCCGTCGTCGACCCGGCCGTCCTGGTCGGCCGACTTCAGGCGGACACCCGGCGGCAGGGTCTGGGTGATGACCAGATCCTCCGCGTCGGCTGTCCCGAGGTTGCGGATTCGGGTCGTGTAGGTGAGCTGGTCGCCAGCCTCGGTAGCGGTGCCCCCGTTGTCGATCTGGATCGCCAGCAGCGGGCCGGCGTCTTCGGATTCCCCGGGCGGGCCGGCGGTGGCTAGGACTGGCGCGGCGGACGCGGCGGGGGCGAACGCGGCGGGGGCGAAGGTAGCGGGGGCGAAGGTGGCGGCGGCGAAGGCGGCGACGAAGGCGGCGACGGACAGTGTGGCGCCGGTGCCTCGGGCGCGGAGGAAGGCCGCGGCGTGCGGGCGTGTGCTGGGCGCGGGCCCGGCGGGGGGAGGAACGGTCATCGTCACCGCTTCCAGACGTTGAGGGGGCGTCCCCGATGCTGTNGGCGCGCGTGGGCCTGGCACCGGGCTAGGGCGGCTCGGCGGCTCGGGCTGCACGCTGCGTGTCACTTCGTGGCAGCTATGTAATCGAGCGTCGTGCTGTAGGTGTCGGAGGCTACGAAGGGGATGTCGACGGAGAAGTCGTTACTGATCGCGTCTCCGCCGGGCGCGGACGGTGCGTCCTGGCTGTGCGCGAGGGNGGGGGTGGTTTCCGAAAGCGGCTGGAACCCGGCCTGCCCGGTGCCCCGCACGGACAGCGCGTCCAGCGGGATGGTGTCGTCGTTCGCNGGGTTCTGGGCGGTGAGCGTGGGGCCGGTGCCCTGCACCGAGACCGTGTAGCCGTCGGCGCTGTTCGTGATGACCGTCATGGTGACCGCGTTGTGGAGAGTCAGGGCGTCCTGCGGCTGCCCGGAGAAGGTGAACGAGTCGGTGAGGTTGGTGAGGGTGAGCGTCTGCGCGTCGATGGTGGTCGACGTCTCGCAGGCGGGTTCCGTCCCGAGGCCGGTGCACGTGCTGCCCGGCGCGGGGGAGACGACCCGGTTCGCCAGCACCGCGCCCNGGGNGGCCGCATCGTCGACCGCGACCGAGTAGGTGATGGTGACGCTCGCGNCGATGGCGAGGTCGCCGGTCCAGGTCAGGACCGGGTCGGTGAAGTCGACCGTGCCGGTGGTGGCCGCGGCGTCACCGACCCAGGTGGCGTTGCCGGCCAGATCGTCGAGGGTGTCGGTGATGGTGATCCCGCTGTAGGGGCTCTCCCCGGTGTTGGTCGCGGTGATCGTGTAGTGGACGGTGCCACCGGTCACGATGCTCGCCTGGTCGACCGCCTTGGTGATGCTCAGGGCCGGGACCAGGACCGTGGTGGTGGTCGTGCACGCAGTGTCGGTGCCGCCGGCGAGACAGTTCGTGCCGGGGGTGGCGGAGGAGACCGCGTTCGTCGCCGTGTGGTTGCCGTTGGCGGGCAGCGCGGTCGTCACCGAGTAGGTGATGGTCGCGGTCGCGCCGATGGCGAGGTCGCCGGTCCAGGTCAGCTCCGGGTCGGTGAAGTCGACCGTGCCGGTGGTGGNCGCGGCGTCACCGTTGTAGGCGGCGTCGTCGAGGACGTCGGTCAGGTCGTCGGTGAAGGAGGCCCCGGTGTACGGGGTCTCACCGGTGTTCGCGACGGTGACGGTGTAGTCGATCGGGCTGCNGGCCACCGCCGTCCCGGCGGGGCTGCCGGTGGCCGCGGTCTTGGTGATGGTGAGCTGCGGGATGAGGATCAGGACGAGGGCGCGGCAGGGGCCGGGGGCGTTGCCGCCGCTCGGTGGGCAGGTGCTGCCGAGCTCGGCCGATCGGACGGTGTTGAACAGCGCGTGCGGGCCCTGGATCTGCTGGTGGACGGTGGTCGTGAAGGTGATCGTCGCGCTGGCGCCGACGGCGAGGTCGCCGGTCCAGGTCAGCAGCGGGGCGCTGTACCCCAGGGCGCCGGTGGTGGCGGTGGCGTCGCCGTTGTAGTCCGTGTCCTGGGCGAGACCGGTGAGATCGTCGGTCACCGTCGCGCCGGTGTAGGCGGTCTCGCCGGTGTTGCTGATCGTGACCGTCCAGGTGATCGTGCCGCCGGGGACGGTGGTGGTCGTGCTGGGGGTCTTGACGATGGTGAGTTGCGGTTTCAGCACCGTCAGGAGGTTGCTGCACGCGGGGTCGGACCCGCCGATCGGGCAGTTGCTCCCGGGAGTGGGGGACTCGGCGACGCTCGTCACCTCTCCGCCCTGTGTGACGGGCCTCACCGTGGATGACGCGGTGATGGTGGCCGCCTGCCNGGGTGCGAGATCCCCGGTCCAGACGATCCGGAGGTTGACCAGGTCGAACTGGATTGAGCCGGTGGTGGTGCTCGCGTCGCCGTTGTAGGAGAGGAGGTTCTGGGTGTCGTCGTTGCTCAGGTACACCGTGGCCCCGGTGTAGGGGACCTGTCCGGTGTTCGTGATGGTGGCGATTCGGCTGATCACCTCTCCCGGTCCGGCGGTGCTCCGGTTGCCGGTGAAGGAGATGTTGAGCTCGCTGCGCCGGACGGTCGCCGAGCAGCGCGGGTCGGTGCCGCCGGTCGGGCAGTTGTTGCCGGCGACGGNGGAGGTGGCGGAGTTCGCGAGGATGCCGTCGCCGCTGCCCAGGCCGTTGCCGAGGAGGGTCACCGAGTAGGTGACCGTGGCCGAGCCGCCCGGGTTGAGGTCACCGGTCCAGGTCAGGGTGGAGCCGGTGACGTCGACGGTGCCCGCGGTGGTGCCCGCGTCCCCGTTGTAGGTCGCGTCGTCGAGGACTCCGCCCNGCGCGTCGACGACGGTGGCGCCGGGGAAGGGCACCTGCCCGGTGTTGCTGACGGCGATGGTGAAGGTGACCGCCTCGCCGGGCAGGNCCGTCGCGGTGCTCGCCGACTTCGCGATCGTCAGGGCCGNGGTCAGGACGGCGACACTCCCGGCACAGCCGGTGTTACCGCTGTTCGGCGGGCAGGCGCTGCCCTGGACGGTGGAGCTGAGGATGTTGCGCATCACCTTGTCGCCGGGGTCCGGGTTGCGCACCGTCAGGGAGTACGTGACGGTCGCGACCTGGCCGACGCCGAGGTCGCCTGTCCAGGTGAGCGTCTGGCCCGCGAACGCCACGCTGCCGGTGGAGGCGGTGGCGTCGCCGCCGTAGACGGCGTCGTCCAGGGCGCCGGTCAGGTTGTTGGCGACCGCGGCGCCGGTGTAGGGGGTCTCGCCGCTGTTGGTGATGGTGACGGTGTAGTTGACCACCCCGCCCGGCACGGCGGTGGGGACGTCCGCGGCCGTCGTCATCGTCAGGCCCGGCAGCAGGACCGGGACGGAGACGCGGCACGCGGGGGCGGGGTTGCCGACCGGGCAGTTGCTGCCGGNGGCGGTCGTGTGGACGACGGTGACGATGTCGCGGTTGCCCGGGTCGGGGTCGAGGACGGTCCCGCTTCCGGTGAGGGTGACCGTGCCGCCCACCGGGATGCTCCCGGTCCACACCGACTCGAAGGTGAGCTCGTCGATGGAGATCACACCCGAGGACGCGGTCTGGTCGCCGATGCCCACGAAGTCGTCCGAGAGGTCGGCCGCGCTGGTGCGGATCGTGATGTTGTTGTAGGGGGTCTGCCCGGTGTTGGTGTAGGTGGCGGTGAACCGGATCGCCCCGCCCGGGAC
>NZ_LRTK01000093.1 GCF_001636565.1 Frankia sp. EI5c | reverse complement strand
CTTCCCAGGACAGCGTGGGGCCGGTGTAGTCCAGCGTTCCGGCGGTGGTGGTCGCGTCGCCGTTGTAGGCGGCGTCGTCGAGCACCGCGGTGAGGTCGTCGGTCAGCTCGGCGTCCAGGNAGGGGGTGGCGCCGGCGTTGGCCACCGTGATCGTGTAGGTCACCGTGCCGCCGGCGACGGTGCTCGCGNCGTCCGCGGACTTGGTGAAGGTGAGCAGGGCCGGGGCGGTGACCGGCACGGTCGTGGCGCACAGCTGGTTGCCCCCGCCGGCCGGGCAGGTCGACCCGGCGTCGTTCGAGACCACTGTCCCGGTGAGGGACTGGTCTCCCGGCACCGGGTTGTCGACCGTGGTGGTGAAGGTGATCGTCGCGCTGGCGCCCGGGGCGAGCGCCCCGGTCCAGGTGAGGGTNGGGGCGCTGTAGGAGACCGAGCCGGTGGTGGCGGCCGCGTCGTTGTTGTAGGCGGCGTCGTCGAGGATGCCGGCCAGCGACTCGCTCACGGTCGCGGCGGGGTAGCTCGACTGGCCCGTGTTCGCCACGCTGATGGTCCAGGTCACCGTCTGGCCGGGCAGCGCGGTCGCGGCGTCCGCGGACTGCTGGATCGTCAGCCCCGGGGTGAGGACCAGTACGGTCGCCCCGCAGCCGGCGACGGCGTTGCCCGGCGGGCAGGAGCTCCCCGCGGCGGACGAGGTGGACCGGACGGTCACCGCCTTGTCCCCGGGGTCGGGATCTCGCACCGTCGCGGTGAAGGTGACGGTCGCGCTGGCGCCGGGGGCGAGCGTGCCGGTCCAGGTGAGGGTGGGGGCGCTGTAGGAGACCGAGCCGGTGGTGGCCGCCGCGTCGCCGTTGTAGACGGCGTCGTCGAGCAGCCCGGTCAGCGCCGAGGCCACGGCGACGCCGGTGTAGGTGGTCTGCCCGCTGTTCGTCACGGTGGTCGTGTAGGTCAGGGTGCCGCCGGGCAGTGCGGCGGTGGTGTCCGCCGCGGTCGTGACAGTCAGGCCGNGGACGAGCACCGTGACCGACGCGGCGCACCGCGGGTCGGTGTTGCCGGGCGGGCAGTTGCTGCCCACGGCGCTCGTCTCCATCCGCCCGGCGGTGAGTGCCCCGGAAGGCGCGTTCGGGCGGAGCGTCACCGTCGCGGTGCCGGTGACCGTGCCGCCCACCGGGATGTCGCCGGTCCACTGCCCGCCGTTGCCGTCGACGGACGACGTTCCGGAGCTGGTTGTCCGGTCTCCGGCCGCCAGGATGTAGTCCGCGTCGGCGGTGGGCACGAAGGTGATGTTGATTCCGGTGTAGGGGGTCTGCCCAGTGTTCGTGTACGTGTAGTTGGTCTGGAGCGTGTCCCCGGGACTCGCGGTCGGCGAGCTGAACGAGACTTCCAGCGTCAGCTGGGCCACCGGGAGGGATACCGCGCAGCGGGTGTCCGGGCTGCCGCTCGCGCAGTTGCTCCCCGGGGTCGTCGAGGTGATCGTGTTGGNCAGGACGCCGTCCCCGGCCGCGGGGCTGTTGGTGGTGACCGAGTAGGTGATGGTCGCGCTCGCGCCGGGTGCCAGGTTGCCGGTCCAGCCCAGCGTGGGCGCCGTGTAGCCGGCGGTCCCGGCGGTGGCCGTGACGTCGCCGTTGTAGGCGGCGTCGTCGAGCACCCCGGTCAGCGGGTCGCTGAACGAGGCGCCGATGTAGGGCACCGGCCCGGTGTTCGACACGGTGATCGTGTAGGTGGTCACCCCGCCCGGGGCGGTCGTCGTGACGTCCGCGGTCTTCTGGATGGTCAGCTGCGGCACCAGGATCTCGACGGCGGCGACGCACGCCGGGTTGCTCGATCCGGGCGGGCAGTTGGAGCCGATTGCCGGCGACGACGCCTGGTTGATGATGAACCGGTCGCCGGGGTTCGGGTTGAGCGTCGTGACCGAGAAGGTGATGGTCGCGGTCGCTCCGGCGGCCAGGTCGCCGGTCCAGGTGATGGTCGAGCCGGCGTAGCCGACCGTGCCGGTGGAGGCGGTCGCGTCGTTGTTGTAGGTCGCCTGCAGCAGGACGGCGGACAGCGGGTCGGTGACGGTGACGCCGGTGTAGGCCGTCTCGCCCGTGTTCGCCACCGTGATCGTGTAGGAGATGGGATCCCCGGGGGCGACCGCGGCGGCGCTCGCGGTCTTGGTGATGGTCAGCCCCGGAGTGAGTACCGGCACCACCGAGGCGCACGGCGGCGTGGTCGAGCCGGGCTGGCAGGTGCTGCCCTCGGCGGTCGAGGAGATGAACGCTCGCAGCACCTTGTTGCCGGTGTCCGGATTGTTCACCGTCACGGACGCGGTGATGGTCACCGAGGCGCCCGGCGCGAGGTTGCCCGTCCAGGTCAGGCTGAGGGGGCTCGCCTGCAGCGTGCCGGAGCTGGCCTGCGCGTCGCCGCGGTAGGTCGCGTCGTCGACCACGTCGGTGAGCGGCATCGCGATCGAGATGCCCGTGTACGGGGTCTGGCCGGTGTTGACCGCCGTATAGGTGGTCCGGACGATTCCCGTCGGTTCGGTCGCGGTCACATCCGCTGCCACGGAGAGGGTCAGGGACGACACGGTCACGACGTTCGAGCAGGCCGGGTCGCTCCCGCCGACCGGGCAGGTGGTGCCCAGCGTGGGCGAGGTGACCGCGCTGGAAAGCACGCGGTCGCCGGTGTCCGGGTTGTTCACCGTCACCGAGTAGGTGACGGTGACCGTGGCGCTGGCCGCCAGGTGCCTCGCCGAGGTCACCGGCTGGGCGGGGGTGGTCCGGACATGGCGAGACCCCCCGACCAGGAAGGGCGAGGGGTCTCGGTCGACCGTATGCGCAGGTCAGGCGGGCAGCTCCACCCGGAACGGGATCGGGCTGGTGACCCCGCCGTCGGGATACTTCGGTATCTCGCCGTCCGAGTCACCGGCCGCAGCGTCGNGGGAGAGCGCGCCGAGCAGCTTCTCGTGAGGCACCGTGCCGGTGATCTCGATCCGAGGCGAAGATGTGTTGTTAATCACCTTCGCCTTCACATCGAGCAGGCGCAGCACCTCCGCCTGCTCGGCCAGGCCCATCGCACCGAGCCGGGTGGCGGCACGCTCGGCCAGCGCCCACAGGTCGCGCATCCGGTTCGACTCCGCGCGGGAGTCCGCCCGCCACTGCTGCAACGTCTGCTCGTGGCTCCTGGCCGCTGTCAGGTCGTCGCCGATCTGCGCCTTCGCCTCGTCCAAGGCACGGCGTTCGTCGTCGCTGTCGGCCATCAGGGCTGCCTTCGTGGCCCGGACCNGCGCCCGTTCCAAGCTGGCAATCCGGCGCCCGACCGCGTCGAGCTGGTCGCGCTCGACCACGACCGCAGACGCGCGCAGGCCGAGGTAGTCGCTGGCCAGCTCGATCAGCTTCTCGGGTCGCCGCAGCAGGTCCGAGACGGCATCCCAGACCCGCCCCTCGACCTCGTCCGCGTTCAGGTACCGGCAGTCGCAGCGTGGTCCGCCGTCCGCGCGCCACTTCCGGCGGCTGCACCGGTACTGACGAAGGTCACGGTCTCGACGCCACACCCCGCCGTAGTGCGAGCCGCACGGCG
>NZ_LRTK01000092.1 GCF_001636565.1 Frankia sp. EI5c | reverse complement strand
CACGCGGCGGCTCTGCGTGGCAACATCCCGTGTGCGTTCAGTCGCTCGCAGCATTCGCCGGTCGTGAGACCCTCGTCAACGATCCACGCGATCGCCTGCAACAGCATGGTCCACTCGTGGTCGTCGATCACGACCATGCAGTCGCGGCCGGTGCCTTCGCGGCGGTAGCCGTACGGCGCGTCACCGCCCGGCCAGCCACCTCGCCGAGCCTTCGCGTGCTGGCCGCGCGCCATCTGCTCGACGACGTTGTCTCGGTCCAGCTCGGCCAGCCCGAGGAACATGTGCCGGACGAACCGCCCGTTCGCGGTCGAGGTGTCCACCTCGTTCTCGATCACGACGAGCGCAACGTTCATCTCTTCGAGCGTCGCCGCGAGGGTCAGCCCGATCCGGGCGTTCCGGGCGAACCGCTTCCAGTTCAGGACGATCACGACGTCGATCTGACCTGCTCGGCAGTCGGCCATCAGCCGGTCCCATTCGGGGCGGCTGTCGGTCGTCCCGGTGTAACCCTCTTCGGTGTAGACGCCCGCGACCTCCCAGCCGCGCGAATCGGCGGTCAGCCGGCCGCGCCGCTCCTGGTCTTCAAGCGAGGTGCCGTCCACCTGGTCTTCGGTCGACACCCGGCAGTAGATCGCCGCACGCAGAGTGCGGCTGGTTGCGCGTTTGATGTTGGTCATGTTTCCCTCGATCTTGGTGGGTGCGGCGCCACAAGACCCCCGGCAGGTTTGTCCATTTCCTGCCGGGGGTCGTCGTGTGTTTGGGTCAGTCCGTGGCCGGCGGCTCGGCCTGGGCGCCCTGCTCCGGCGCCTCCGTCGTGCCGCCCGGCGTGGCCGCCTTCGACCTGGCAGCGGCACGCGCGGCCTTCGCCCCCCGCGACACCCGGGACTTGTCCAGGTGGGCCGTCCAGCCCCGCGCGGCGAGGGTGGCCGCCGCCTGCTGGCCAGCGGCCTTGACCGCCTTCGACGCGTCGAGCGCCTCACCGGCAAGCGCCGCGTTGATCAGCGCGCCCTTGAGCTTCGCGTCGTGACCGGGGAGGAACTCCCTATTCACGGTCGCGCCGCATCCGCACAGGCACAGCCGGGGGTTGGGGGTCTCGCTCATCGGGTCTCCTCGGTCTCAGCGGCGTGCGGGTTGGGGGAAAAGGCGAGCCGCTGATCGGGTAGCCGGACAGCGAGCAGGCGACCAGCGCGGACGAGTTCGACCAGCGCCGCGCCCAGGTCGGGGGTTCCGGCGCCGTCTTGCGGGTGGCCGCCGGTCGCCAAGATGCGAGCCAGCTCATCCGCCGTGAGCGCCACGGCGCCGGGGGGCAGCGGAATGGCGGGCATCAGACCAGCCATTCCGCGACCAGGGAGAACGTTTCCACGGTTTCCACTGTCTCTCCTTTAATGGAATTGGCGGGACCAGGCGCCCCGCCGGTATTTCCATTAAAATATGCAATTTGCCTAAGAGACAATATATGCGGGAAACAATGCGCACCCATTGCAGATATTCGCGGGCAACAACGGGAAACGGCGAATCGGAAATATCATCGGCGAACGTGACAGGGTGTCAGCCGGGCGGGCATGATCGGGACATGAGCACACCCNCATCGGTCCGCACGATCCGACCTGAGACCCTGGCCGAAGTAGAAGCCGAGGCGACCCGTGCGCATGCCAAACACGGCGCCCGGTCGATCCTGAGCCCAGATCTACCGGACGCCGTGCGCCTGCCTGTGCTGGTTGAGGAGGTCGGCGAGGTCGCCNGCGCGATGCTCGAAGGCGCAGACCTGGACCACCTCCGCGCCGAGCTGATCCAGGTCGCTGCGGTCGCGCTGACCTGGGTGGAAGCACTCGGCCCGGTTCCGGCGCCCCGGGGTTCCTAGGGACATCGAGGTATCCCGCGCGGGTCACCGGACGGGCGGCTGTTACCTGCCGTGACGCAGATCAAGGGAAGCTGCGCCGCGCCCCGCCACGGGCAGGGGGGTCAGCTCACCGACGGGTGGTCTGAGACGGGGCGGACCTGCCGCACGCGACGGCGGCCGGAACGGCGGGGACCTGCCGCGTGGTGGGGGCCGAGCGGGACGCTCGGCCAGCCAACCACAGCTACGCAAGCCCCCACAATCTCGACCGGCGTCAGCTTGCCGGGCGACCCGCCCCACCTCGGGACGCGCGGGTGAGCTGGAGGTACCCCCCGACGACCCGTTTCCCTACTTCGTTCCGTGTCTCTCAGGCAGGGGTCGATTCCAGCTCGCCCAGGCGTTCGATGATCTTGATGGGCAGTTGCTCTGGCGAGAGCCGGTAGCCGCTCCAACGGTCTCGCGTGTCCGGCTTGAGCGACGCGACGAACCGCAGCAGATCCCGGGCGTTCGGCNGGACGATCTCGGCCAGGACGGGACTCGGGACCAGCCACGCGGCGGTGTACCGCCCGACCTCGGGATCGACCGCGACGAACAGCATGTCCAAGTCGTCGCGCGGCCGGAGCGTCGAAGATCGGACGAACGCGACGAAGCTTCCGCGCTGGACGCCCTTGCTGTCGGTCAGCCGGGACTTGACCTGTACGGCGAGGGTCGCCGAGTTGTTCCGCTTGTGGAACACCAGGTCAACGCCNTCGTCGTCCACGATCGATGTCGAGACGTTCAGCTCGCCACGGGTCGCGAGGATGCACGCGGCTGCGACCAGGTATTCAGCGGCCTTGCCGATGCGCCNGGCACCTGCCGATTTGGCTAGGTAGCTGTCCTGGTCGTTGTCGTCCTGCTCGATCTCGTCCACGTGCCCCCCCTGTTTGGGTCGAATGTCGACCACGTACGGTGANGGCAGCTTAGGGCGGTTACGTTCGGTTTCGACCGCTGGCCGCCCCGGTGTGGCTGCGGAGCGGCGCAGGGTCGAAGTCCGTCCGGCCTATGTCACGCGCGGCGCCNGCGCTCGATCAACAACCACCACCGGCGGACCGTTCTGGCTAGGTCGCTCATCACACACGTCCCTTCGCAAGCCACCGCTGCGCGGTCCGGACCGACACCCCGTGGCGCTCGGCGATGTCGCGGGCCGTCGTCTCACGACACCCGGTGTCGTCGGGCTGTCGTGGTACGACAGCGAGCTTCGGCGGGTTGTCGTGGGCGGTGTCGTCGCTGTCGTCCGCCGTGTCGTCGGGCGCGACAGCCGCTGTCGTGTCGTTGTCGTGCCTGGTGTCGTCGCTGTCGTGGCCAGCGGCGCGCGGGCCGGCGGCTGTCGTGGCCTCGCTCTGGCCGTCCGGAGCCACGGGGAGAACCTCGTGGTGCGGGGCGTGGCGTGGGGCCGGGGCGAGCGCGGGAGCGTCCTCGGGGGCCTCGACAGCCGGGTTGTCGTGGCTGTCGTCCGGGCTGTCGTGCCTGGTGGCCGCTGCGACCGGCCACCGGTCGGGTGTCGTGGCGCTGTCGTGCTCGCTGTCGTGGCTGTCGTCGGGTGCGACAAGCCGGAGCACGAGTTCGGAGATCAAGACCAGGATCACAGGTGGCCACGCGCTGATGATCCAGCCGGTCACGGACTGCTCGCCGTGGGCGACGTTCGCCGCGACGGAAGCCGCCATGCACAGCAGGAACGCGGACCAGGCCAGCCGCCGGGTTGAGCCCCGGGCGCCCTTGAACAGGACGACCGCGACCACGACCACCGGCGCATCGACGGTGAACGGCAACAGACGGGCGTTGAGGGGGTCCTCACCGTGGGCGAGCAGCAGGCCAACCATGTGCCTGTACGAAACGAACATGGCGATCGTGGCGACCGCGCCGAGGGCGACCCAGACGAGCCACCGACCCGCGCGGTTCACCGGACTTCCGGTCGGCTGGTTGGGTAGAGTCATGATCGGATTCCTGTCTGTGGAGGGGTCCGAGCTAGGCGCCGACCAGGGATGCGACCCCCGGTCGGCGCCGCTGCGTTCAGCGCGCTTCGTCGGCCAGACCGGCGGCTACCGCCTCGGTGGCCGAGAACCAGGTCTCGGCACGCATCCGGTCCCGCCAGGTGGCGGCCGAACCGCCCGCCCGCCGGGCGTAGATCGCGGCCAGTTCGTCGGAGATCCGATTCAGGTGGTCGACCGACTTGCCGAGCTGCGCCGCGTTGCCGCCCGATGAGATGAGCGCGTCGTGGATCATCAGGTGCGAACCGGCGTTCATGACCACGTGGTCACCGGCCATCGCCACGACCGACGCGGCGGAAGCCGCGATCCNGTCGACGATCACCGTGACGCGCGCCCGGTGGTTCTTGACCGCGTTGTAGATCGTCAGGCCGTCGAACACTGACCCGCCGTCGCTGTTGATGTGCAGCTCGATCTCACCGGCGGTGACCTTCCGCAGGTCGCGGACGAAGTCTGCGGAGCTGACCCCGTCGGGTCCGATGTCGCCCATCAGGTCGATCACCGCGACGTCGGTCGCGACGCTGTTCCGGATCTCGTAGCGCGCCCGTACGGGACGCTGCGCCCGTGTACCCCGCCCGACGGGCCGGCGGTGGCCGCTGGAGTCCCGGGCGGCCACCCGAGCGGCTCCCGTGGGGTCGTCGGGGGCGGGCACACCCAGCAGTGCGCGGACCACCTCCGGCGGGGCGGTCGCGAATGGGCTCGCCGGGTCGGTCGCCAGAGCCCAGGTTGCCGGGTCGGTCGTGACGAACGTGGCGACCGCCTCGCCGTAGATCCGGCGGACCGCGTCGACCACGATCGTCGTGGCCAGCGCCGCACTCACGTCGGTGTAATCGGCGTCGGCCTGTCCGATGATCGTCTTGACCATCTCGTTGAACTCGTCGCGGACCCTCTGCTCCGCCCGGTCGAGCGCCGTGTCGGGCTCCCGGTTACCGGCCGCCCGGCTATCGGCGACCCTGCGGACCCGGGAGCCGGGTTCGATCCCTTCGGTGAGGGCGGTGTCCAGGGTGGCGGACAACCAGGCGAGCGCCTCACGGAAGTCCGTCATATCGATCTCGTGTTCCATTTCAAGAACCCCTATTCGCTGGTTGGCTGCTATCTGGGTCACCCGGGACACCCCGGTATCTCGCTGGGGTTACCGGTGTCTCTGCTGGGGTCACCGCCCGGCGCTCACCGCAGCGCATCCGGAGAGACACCCACGACGTGATAGGCCACGTCCTCACCGGGGGTCCGCACAGTGAGGACAGAACCCCCCTGCTCGTCGCCCCGGATGAACGCGCCTTCGGCAGCTGACCCCCACAGCCGCTCGCCGTACGGAGAGGGCCGGAAAGCCGCCGCGACGCGGGACCACAGCTCGGCATCGGACATCACGTCTGCACCTTTCCTAGCTCGTCCAGGACGGCGTCACGAATCACGGGGTCTTCAAGGTCCAGGCCGAGGCGTGCGGCAACGTTCGTCATCAGGCGGACCACGGCCTGCGCCTGGTCCTCGGTGATCTTGGCCAACCGCTCATCGATCCGAAGCTTGGCGATGTTGGCGAGCACGGACACCGACCGGTCGAGCGCCCGTTCGTAGAGCGTGATTTCGGCCCGCAGTTGCTCGGCACCCTGCCCGTTGTACCGCCNTGAGCCTGCGTCCAGCTCGGCTACTCGCTCACGGAAGANGTCCTTTACCGCGACGATTTCGCCTGCGAGTTCGGCCAGCGCCGCTAGCGGGTTGTCGACCGGAGTCACGCCCCGCCGCGCAAGTTCAGCCACGGCCTCGTGAGCAGCGATCGACGCGGCCGGTTTGGTCCCCAGGNGCATACGGCACTTGTTCGAACCTCGGACGGCGGGGCCTTTACAAGGTTCACGGTTCTTCCGTAGCGCTGTGCAGCGCATGGGGTTCGCCTCCTTCCGGGGGGCATTTGGGGGTTGGGGCGCTCACCGCTGGGAGCCGTCGGCCAGCTCGTAGGCGTCGGGCCAGATGTCGCCCAGCTTCACGCCAAGTGCGTCCGCGATCTTGGCGCGCATCCAGGGAGTGCAGCAGACCGGGCCACGGGCGCCGTTGGCGGTCTCGATGTGCTGAATCCGGCTTTTGCCGACTCCGACCCGACGGGCCAGCTCGGACATGGTCAGGCCAGCCACCCGAGGCTGGCTCAGCCGCCACGCACGCAGCCGCTTGCCGGCAACCTCGAAGTCATAGGCGTATTCAGGTGAGCCGATCGGCACACCGGCGTAGTTCGGCCCGACCAGCGGGGCGCCGAGCGCCGTGGGGCGCGGCGCATTTGTGTCCACTTCCATTCAGTCCTCCTGATAGGGGGCGGGTCCTGATCGTGAATACCCGTCGCGATCACTCGCCGTTATGCGGCTACGCGGCTACGCGGGCTACGCACTCGTACGGGCCAGCTCTGGCCGCGTGCTCTTGGGCCGCCGTCGTCACTCGCGATCGGTCGAACAATTACCGCTGGTTTATCGTTCGCGCTTCTTCTAATATTTCGACCTAAGAAAGGTAATTGCCCCGTTACTGCGTAGCCCGTGTAGCCGGGCGGCCGGAGCAGCGGCGCGGGGGCGCGTAGCTGCGTAGCCCGCGTAGCCGCCCCCGTCCCGTCGGGGCTCGTGGGCTACGCAGGCGGCTACGCACTGCGTAGCCCGTAGCCGCTGCTGCGTAGCCGCCCACGGTCACTCCCAGTTAGTGCTGGCAGGGTCAGTCACGCCCGGGATCTCCTGCTGCGCAGGTGGTCCGTCGGGCGACCACCGCAGCTCGACCCGCCGTCCCAGGCGCACCCCGCCTTTCTTGGTGGGGTCGTGGAACACGACGTCAAGGCCGTGTTGGTCGCGTAGGTCAGGGGCGTTGCGTCGCAGCCGAGCGGACAGCACCTGGCCGTTGCTGGGCCAGTTCCTGGGCTTGTCGGTCTGGTACTTGCCGAGCCGCTCCAGCAGGGCGGTGGCTGACCCCTCCCAGGTCGTCACCCCGTTCCGCTCGGGTGCCTGTTCTTCGATGAACGCCAGGAGCGCCGAGTTGACCGCGTCGCTCTCGATCACCCGGGCGCTGATGACCTCCTGCGCGCGCTCGAACGCCTCCCACGCGCCCAGGTCCGGGCAGACCTTGTCCAGGGCGAGCAGCACCTGGCCGAAGTCGGCCATGCGGACCTGCGGGGTCTCAACCTCCGGTATGACGACCAGGACCTGAGCCAGCAGATCGAGCAGTGCTCCGACCACCGCCGGCCGGATCTGTTCGAGCGCCTCCCTCACCTGCTTCTCGGTTCGGCGGATGGTGATCCGCTGCAGCTCCAGCGGCAGTAGCCGCGATCCGAGGTCGCCGCGGAGCGCCCCGACGTCGATGCCGTTGATGATCACGACCCGCCGGAATGTGTCGACCGTCAGGTCCCGGTCGGCGTAGAGGGTCCGGCGGACCATGGCGTCTCCGGTCGACGCCTTGCAGATCGCGTCCGAGAACCAATCGGCGATGTACGAGACGTTGTCCAGCNGGATCACCCACGAACCGGACGCGGCCACCACCCACTGCTCGTAGTCGCGCGGGGTGGCTCGTGTCGGGGCGGCCGACGGGTCGATCAGGGAGACCAGGGTCACCATCGCACCGGTCTTGGCGGTCCCGTGCTCGCCGGTGATCAGCAGCACTGGGTGTGGGATCTCCGGGATGAGCGAGGCGACCAGGAACGCCACGAGCAGCGCCCAGTCTCGATCACTAACGTTGAGCAGCTCCCGCAGCGCGTCCAGGGCGCCACCGCGTTCGGGTGTGGGCAGCGGCTTGGTCAGCGCCGACCGGCGGAACAGCACCGGGGCGTNCGACACGACCTCCCAGCCACCGGGGCGGACGACCACCGCGCGGCCGGTCTCCTCCTCGCCGAGGTCGATCACCACGGGGCGCGCTGGGTCGGCCTCGTCCCGGGTGACTCGGTAGGCGACCGACCGCTTCTCGCCACGCCGGGCGAACCCTTCCAGGGCGACCAGCGCATCGGCCAAGCCGGAGTTGGACGGGGCGGAGCCGGACCGCTCGAAGTAGAGCGCGGACAGCTCGGCGCGCAGGCCGCCCGCTCCGCGCAGCATCCGCGCGATCCGGACGTCTCCTCCCTNCGCCACGGCGAACGGCTCGCCTTCGTCGGTCTGTCCCAGGTCGTACCGCTCCAAGGCGAGGTTCACGAGCTGGGTGGCCTGGGATGGGCCCTTGCCGCCGCTGGGCTTGTCGCCGTCTCCGCCACGTCCGGCGGGATAGCGGCCCCAGACCTCGTCGACCTTCGCCCGTGCAGCTTCGGCGGTGAACCCGGCCACCTCGCTCGGTCCGCCGTTCTGGCAGTCGCGTCGCCGCTGCTCGATCAAGGCATACGCCTCGACCTTGTCGACGTTCCGGCTGCGCAGCAGGCACGCGTACTTGAACAGGGTGTCGTCGTGCGCCCCGTACGGGATCGCCTCGCCGAGGCGACCGGGGCGGGGGCCGTCCGTGCTGCTCGTCGCGGTGCTCCGGGGGGCCGTCGCGGACACAACGAGCCACCGCGGGGCCTCGACCACCGTCCCTNCCTGCTCGGTCTCGTACAGGCGCCCGGAAGGGTGCAGCGAGCCGGGCAGGACGATGTAGCCGCCGTCCGCTCGGATGTCGACACTGTCCGCGATCTTCGACGCGCTGTTGCTGACCTTGGTGCCGTTCTGCCGGTAGATCAGGTGTCGGCCCCTGCCGGTCCGGTGGGTCAGGGTCGGGGTCTCGCCGTGTTCGTCGACGAGGGCAGCCCACCCGTCCGCCCCACGCGACCCGTCCAGGTCGACCACGACAAGCCCAGCGGTCACACCGCCCCAGTTGCACCCGGGCCATTGGCGCACCCACGCCCGGATTTGCACCCGGTCGGCGGTGGCCTCCTTGAATCCGCTGGCGGTCCGTGGGTGTTTCCCGGGGCTGCTGCAGCTGAGGTCGCTGCACGTGCAGCGGTTGTCTTCATAGGAATGCAGCGGGAAAATGCCATTTCCGGTCCGCTCCACCCAGTCGAGCGCGCCCCGAAGCGCGGGGTGCCCGGAGGCGAGTG
>NZ_LRTK01000091.1 GCF_001636565.1 Frankia sp. EI5c | reverse complement strand
GCCGCCGGTCGAGTCCGCCAGGGCGCACGCCTTGGACAGCCAATCCGGGGCGGTGCCGTCTTCGGTGAGCAGTGTGCCCAGGTCCTGCATCTGCTCGTAGTCCAGCACCTCACGGCTCGGCGGGACCACCGGCCGGTGTGAGTTCGGCTTGCGGCGTCGGCTCACAGGGACACCCCGCGCGAGCTTGTCCCGGCACCAAATATNGTGTTGCAATTGTCTTGCACGCGATTCCTCCTCGCGTTAGACGCGGGAGTGACTACGAGGTTAAGCCAGCCCAGCCGCCTCACGGTCACTCCCGCGAGGCGTATTCAGGCAGCGTCGGTGGTCTTCTCGGCCGGAATTTTCTCGCTCATCAAGATGGCGAGCAGGCGACGATAGTCGTCGNGGCGTTCATCGGCCGACCACTGAGCGGTGGTCTCAGANTCAGAAGGCACGGCAAGGCTCCGTAGAGNGAGCGAACTTGCCTCACTTCTGACCGGCGCTCCCGCAGAGGCACTGCGGTACGGGTGTTGCCGGGGGCGGCGGGCTACCCAGACCCGCTCCGGAGGTGTGGTCTGCGACCAGACCGGTAGCGGGCTCTCGCCAGGCCGTCCACCTCCATTGGACCACGAGGTTTTCGCCCTACACAAGCGGATATGCGCGGGGTCCCCTGTGCCCGGTGGGCGCACCGAGACCCCTCCGGCGCGCGCACCGGCCCGAAGTACCGGCCACCCGCCGCGAGGTCGCGGACGGCCACGCCGGACGGCGGTAGTGACCTGCCTCAGACCCCGCCTACGGTGCCCACCGACGGGTGAGACCNGCCTGAAGACCCACCATGGCCGATGTCAGGTGGGTGTCAAGCCTGGCTCTGAGGCAGCTTTACCTAGTCAAGACCTAGGTTGTGTCGTATCGTGACGTGTCNACAGAGACCTGTTGGCTTCGACTGCTAGGGGGCAAACGTGATGGACGTAACCGTGAAGGTGCCTGAGGAGCGGCTGCCGGACTTCTACGCCATGTACGGCCGGTGGCTGGCCGGGCAGGACGCCCAGCCCGACGAGGAGCAGCCGACGGAGCCGATCGAGTGGTCCGAGCAAGATCTAGTGCTTGCCAAGATCGTCTGGGGTAAGTTCAGCGACCGCGCGAAGGCGATGTTCTCCACGCTGATCGACTCGCCCGGCAAGAAGTTCGGNGGCGTCCAGCTCGCGGACGCGCTCGACATCCCGAACGGCAAGTACGGCACGGCAGGCGTGCTCGCCTGGCCNGCCCGACACTGCACCGCGGTTGACCGGCTGCTGCCCTGCAAGTACGAGGACGGAGTTCTCGGTGATGGCGCGAACTACTGGATGACTCCAGCGGTCGCGACCCTGTTCAAGCAAGCCCGCGACGGCCAGTAGACCGAAGCGTCGGCCCCGTCACCGCGAGTTGGCCGTGCCGTGGCGGGGCGGCGCGGCCCACAGGTCACCCGTTGGACCGACNTCGGGGGNCAGGCGACCAGGCCACGATGATCCAATTGCTGTGTGAGCTGCTCCTCTTGAGCTAGCTCACAATTATTCAAGATCTTTTTTTTGAGGGTCGCCATCACTGTGCCCCCACGCCTGCACCAACACCGGGTTCACGGGGAAGTCCCGCAAGGCGAGGCGGAGGATGGTCCGGGGTCCGTCAGCGATGATCCCGAGGCGGACCAGCCGCGCAACCTCACGCCAGAACTCAAGGGGGCCAGCGGCTTGCCNGCTCGGTAGCCGGTGCGATGGGAACCCAGCGCGGTCGAGGAACTGCCTCGCGCTCGACTCCCTGTCGTAGATCTCCGCGAGAGTCTTGATCACGACTTCGCCCAGCTCGGCGGCTTCGTTCTCGCGCTCGTCGAGGCGTGACGCGCCACAGACGCAGGTGGCGGGGCCTGCGGACGGAGACGTCTGGTCGGGGGTGGTCCGCTGAGACCGAACGAACTTGCGNGGACGGCCGTCAACGATGAGGTATCCCGCGCGTGGGCCGTCATTCGTGACCCGAGCGACCATGCTCACCGACCTTCATCCGGCTACTCCGAGGTGATCGTACCTGGCAGGCC
>NZ_LRTK01000090.1 GCF_001636565.1 Frankia sp. EI5c | reverse complement strand
GGGTACGGAGGGTGGCAACCTCTCCGGACAGCAGGTGCGCGATGGACATCAGCAGGCGACAGCTCTGGGTCCTGGCCGGTCTCGGCCTGGTCCCGGCAGGTGNACTCATGACCGGCGGACGTGGCTCGTTCATCGAACACGGCCACCAGGTGATCGACGACATGTTCGCCGAGTACGGCTCCCGAGACCTCGCGGTCACCGCGTCGACCGCTGGCACCNACCTGCGCGGCCTGGTCGCACTGTCCGACCAGCGGANGACCCGGAAGACCCGGACCGAGCTGCTCACATTGGANGCGCGGGTTGGTGCGCTGCGCGCCCGTGCGTTGACCGACGCCGGACAGGTCGGGTCAGCCCGCGACGCGATCACGGGCGTACTCGCCCGGTCGGCACGGGCCGGTCACCGCGATGTCCTGGCCTACGCCTACGCCACCCGGTCGGCGGTCGAGCTACAGACCGGCCAGACCGCGGCTGCCCTGGAGTCCGCCCGGAAGGCGGTGGCGATCTCCCCGAACGATCCGCGTNGGCACCTGGCCGCAGCCCGAGCCCACGCCGCGCGGTTCGAGACGGACGAGGCGGAGCAGGTGGTCCGAACAGCCGAACGGCTGGTCGACGCTGCGGACGCGCCGATGACCGGACCACCCGCCCCGGGTGTGATCTCGCGGTTGGAGTGGGCGCGTGCGGCGGTCGACGTCCNCGCTCGGATCGGCGATGGGGACGAGGCGCGTCGGGTGTTGAACGAGACGGTTGCCGCCGTGCCTGCGCGGCTCCGAGGCGACACCGCCCAGGCGTTNGGCGCGTCGTACGCGCGGACGCTGGCGACGTCCGATCCGGACGAGGGCGCGCACATCCTTCACGAGACGCTGATGGCGTCGATGGCGATGGGCACGCCTGCGCGGTCGGTGGTGGAACGGGTCGATGCGTTCCTGCTGGCCGCCCCTCGCGATCACATCGCGGTGTACGGCCTGCGGTCGCTCCGCCGGGAGGTCACGGCGGTCTGACAGCCGCCGAGANCGACTAAACCCGGCAATGATCAATTAAATTTAGGTGGCGCGGTCCGTCGCCCGACTAATCGGATCGGGCGACGTCCGCGCCGACGCAGAGATGATCACGCTAGGTGACACGATCATGCGCCTGAGGTACGCTACCTCTGCGAGCCTCACAAACCACGCGCTCCGGCCAGGAAGTTTGGTTTATGGCCCGGTGGCGGCCGGCGGGTGCCGTTACGCCCCACTCGTCCGGTCCGCCGTACTCATCTTCTGTGGATCACGGCGGCTAGCCACCTCGGTGTCGTCGGAGTCGTCACGCGATCGCGATGACGACAGCTTCGCGATTCTTGCTTTTGTGATGGCAGCCATCTCGTGTTCAGTCGCGAGTTCGCGTTCGGACATGACCTTCTCGCGCGCTGCGCGGCGGAGTGAAATTTCGTGTGAAGTCTTCTGGGCCTGGGCGTAAAGGGTCATTCCCCTCGACC
>NZ_LRTK01000089.1 GCF_001636565.1 Frankia sp. EI5c | reverse complement strand
GCAGCCCGACTGGTCGCTTAGAGTGCATATGGTCGTAAATCTGCTGCGCGAGTTCGGAAGGATCGATGAACCTGCGCGCGAGCTGGTCCATTGCTACCCCCNTAGGGATCGGGCGCAGACTTGTTCCTACGTCNCCAGGTGGCGGGGCGCCGTGCTGTTCGAGTAATTCCCGCAGCGCATTCTGTGTCTGCTGCGCCCGGATCGCTCGCTCTGCCAGCTCGTCTAGCCGTCTACTGAGCATCCCGGACTCGGTCATCAGGTCGTCCAGCTCCCGCCCGGCGGCTTCATAGGCCGCTGTCAGGGTGGTGACCAGGTCGGTCGGCTCCGTGCTCACGAAGGTCAGATTACAGACAGAACCTCAAGATGTCCACTGGCGAGTTAAATAGTAATTTCTCTGTTTAACCAAGGCTGCGGTCACTGGTGGTAGCTGTGGTTGCCCGCATGGGGCACGCAGGTTCCCGGTCCAGGTCACCGCCGAGCCGGTGAAGGCCGCGCTGCCGAAGGTGGCGGTCACGTCGTTGTTGTAGGCGGCGTCGTCGAGCACCCCGGCGAGCGCGTCGGTGAAGGTCACGCCGGTGAACGCCCCGCTCGCGGTGTTCGTCGCGGTCACGGTGTAGGTCACCGTCCCGCCCTGGGCCACGGAGGTCGCGCTCGCCGCCTTCGTGATCACGATCGGGCCGGCGGTGACGGCGAGGGTGAGCGCCCGGGTCGCGGTCTGGCTGAAGGCGTCCGTCACCTGGACGGTGAACGGGTAGCTGCCGGCGGTGGTGGGAGTACCCGACAGCAGGCCGGTGGACGGGTTGAGGCTGAGCCCCGGCGGCAGGCTGCCGGAGCTGACCGCCCAGGTGAACGGGGCGGTTCCGCCGGTGACCGTGAGCTGCTGGCTGTAGGCGATGCCGACCTGCGCGGCCGGCGGTGCCGGGANGGGCAGGCTCGGCGGCGGCGCGATGGTCAGGGTGAGGTTGCGGGTTGCCGCCTGGTTGAACGCGTCCACCACCCGCACGGCGAACGAGGCGGTGCCCGCGGTGGTCGGGGTGCCCGACAGCAGCCCGGTGGCCGGGTTGAGGGTGAGGCCGGCCGGCAGCGCGCCGGCGCTCACCGACCAGGTGAACGGCCCGGTTCCGCCGGAGACGGTGAACTGGTTGGTGTAGGGCACGGCGACCTCGCCGTCGGGCGGTGCCGGGAACGGCAGCGTCGGCGCCGCGGCTACCGGGATCGTCAGCTGCTGTGTCGCCGCCTGGCCGCTGGCGTCCACCACCCGCACGGTGAAGGTGTAGTTCCCGGCGGTGGTCGGGGTGCCCGTCACCTGCCCGGTGGCGGCGTTGACGGTGAGGCCCGGCGGGAGGCTGCCGGCGCTGATCGACCAGGTGTAGGGGGCGGTTCCGCCGGTCACGGTGAACGTGGTGCTGTAGGCAGCGCCCACCTCACCGGCCGGGGGCGCCGGCAGCGCCAGGCTGGGGGAGATGTTCACGGTGACCGNGGAGGAGACCGCCGAGGCCGGGCCGGTGCCGGCGGCGTTGGTCGCCGCCACCGTGAACGTGTAGGTGGTGCCGCCGGTCAGCCCGGTGACCGTGCGGGTGGTCGCGGTGCCGGTGAACGTCTGCGGCGTCTGGGCGACCCCGTCGACGTACGGAGTGATCACGTACCCCGTGATCGGGCTGCCGTTGNTCGCCGGGACGGTCCAGGAGAGGGTGGCCGACTGGGTACCCGCGCTCAGCGCGGTGATCGACGGGGCGCCGGGCAGGGCATAGGGCACCACCGCGGCCGAGAGCGGGCTGGCGGTGCCGGTACCGATCGCGTTCACCGCCTGCACGGTGAAGGTGTACGAGCCGCCCGCGGTCAGCCCGGTCAGTGTCCGGGTGGTCGTCGAGGCGTTGAAGGGCACCGGAGCCTNGGCCACCNCGTTCAGATAGGGCGTGACGAGGTAACCGGTGATCGGGCTGCCGTTGTCCGCCGGCGCGACCCAGCTCACGGTGGCACTGGTGACCCCGGCCGTGGCGGTGGGCGCCGCGGGCGTGGCGNGGGCGGCGGTGTAGGCGTAGGACGCGACTCCGGCCACGCCGTAGGTCACGACGGTCACCCCGACGGTGGTGGCGTTCGACCGGGCGGGCATCGAGGAGATCGACAGCGAGCCGTTCGGGTTCACGGTGAAGCAGTCCGCGGCGGGGCCGGTTTCGCANGGCAGCAGCACGACCGGGGTGCCGGCCCGCTGCTCGGCGGTGGTGCCGATCTCGATCGCGGTGGCGTTGGCGAGGTTGGTGCCGGTCACGGTGACCGCGCCCCCGCCCGAGGTTGGTCCCGAGGTCGGGGAGAGCGCCAACGACGTCGGCGTCGCCGGCACGGTGCCGGCCGTCGTGGTGTTCGTGTAGCCGGGTGCGGCATCGGCCGCGGCGGACGAGCTGGGCGAGGTGCTCTGGATCAGCGCCGGGGTGACTCCCGTCCCGGTCACGATCGCCACCACGGTGATCGGTGGCAGGCTTGACCCGCCGCTGAACGGCCCGTTGCCGTTGGTACAGGTGATGCTCCGCCCGACGGGTGCCGCGCAGACCCACCCCGAACCGAACGCCCCGACCGGCACGACGTTGACCGGCACGGTCTGGGTGACCGAGATGGGCTGGGCCACCCCCGCCCCCGAGCCGACACCCGCCGTGACGGTGTAGTTGACCGGGTCTCCAGGCTGCGGGCTCGCCCCGTTGTAGCTCGTCGTCGCCACGGTGAGCTGGGGGACGGTGGAGACCGTGGACACCACGGCGTCGTCGATCTCGTGGAACTCGGTCAGCGAGCCGGTGCTGCCGACCCAGCCGAACGCGAGCTGCCGCGGGATGCCGTTCGCGTCCGTCCAGGACGTCGACGGGTACAGACCGTTCGGGACCTGCGGCAGCGGGCCGGCCAGGACCCGGGTCGCGCCCGTGACCGGGGTGACCGCCAGACGGTATGTGCCGGCGGGGGCGGTCGCCCCGGAGTCGGCGACGATCGGCTGGCTGGTGGGGTTGATGATCACCTCGACCGGCATCTCCGCGGCCGAGCGGTTGCTGGCCCGCAGCGTCAGTGCCGGTGAGGACGTCGTCGTCGCGGTGCTGTTGACCGCGCAGTACCCGAGCGTCCCGTTGCCGGGGCCGCGCACGACGATCTGGCCGGGCACCCGCCCGCCNGAGGAGATGTAGGGCGGGTCGGTGCAGTTGGTCCCCTCGTACTGGTTGTTGCTGAAGTTCCCGTAGATGTCCAGGCCGATGCCCAGGTAGGCGTTGCTCAGTCCGACCTGGCTCGGCCGCGCGGGCGAGTAGCCGAGCGCGCCGCCGGGCTGACCGAGGTTCGCCGGTGCTGTCGGCGTCTGCGGGTTGACGGCCGCCAGCACCAGTGACAGGCCGTCGGCACTTCCGGAGCCGCCGTAGATGTAGGCGTTGAAGTTGATGACCAGCCCCTGCGAAGTCGGAACGCTGGTCGCGCCGAAGACGCCACCGACCCGGTTGGTCACGCTGTCGGTCAGCCGCAGCTTCCCGGAGCCCGAACTGTCCAGGCTGGACGAACAGGAACGCAGCACGCCGCTGGTCGAGTTGTTCCGGGCGGTGAGGCAGGCGACGTTTCCGCCGTTTCCCGGCNGGAGTGCCGGCAGCACCNCCGCGCCCGTCCCGTTGGCCGTGTTGTTGTGGAACNGCTGGTTGAAAACCACCGTGCCGGCGGCGAACGCCGGGCGCGGTACCAGAGTTGTTATCGACCCGGGGAGCAGGGCGGTAGCGAGTACGAGTACCAGAAACCGCACGGAAAGCCGGCCCCGGAACCTCGGGGATCTCTTCCGGTGATGTGCCTGCGCCGCGTCCATTACGAAAAGGCTACCTATCGACTACGCAGAGTAGTCGGCAGGCGCGTGGGTTACCGATCCGGCGTGTCGCGCCCATCATCCGGAGCCTCACCAATAAGGTCCGTGGCAAGGTCATTGTCCGGAACGGCGGGAACGGCGACGGTATCCGATTCGGTTTCGGTGGTGCCGGAATCCTCGCGCTCACGCAATTTCCGGGCGGCCGCCAGCACACGGGCCCGGTACTGGCGCCGGGCGATCAGCCCGAGCACCAGGAAGGCCGCCACGCCGCCCAGAACCATGGCAGCCCTGGCCAGCGGAAAAACGACCACCGAGGTCTCCGCGTGTTCCAAGGGCCCGTTCTTCAGCGCAAAGGCGACCTCGGCCCGGCACAGGCACATCGCGGGCGGGTCGTCCCATTGCGCCGTGACGTTTCNGGTCGCCCCGCGCGGTACGGNGAAATCCGGGAACGGCACCANCCGACCGCCGACCCGGACGTGCAGCCGGCCGTTGTCACCGCGAAAGTCGCGGTGCACGGTCCCGGTATTCTGGAACGTCGCCGAAATCCGGATCGGCCCGCCCGTCGCGAACGACGGCGACTCGAGCCTGGTGATGNGAACCGTGTCGTCCACCGGGCCCGGAACGGTGATGTACAGGGGTGTGCTGATGCCGCGGTTCAGCCGGATCTGCCCACCCTCCGTCGGCGCCGGCACCATGAACAACAGCGCGACGTGATGGTCGCCGGGCTCCNGGTTCGGCGGCATCTTGATCCTGGCCAGGACGTCCTGCCGGGTGCCCGGTTCCAGGTGGAATCTCGCCGGCGCGACCGTGACCCAGTCCATCGCCGAATACGGTGCCTCCTCCCGCAGGAGGTGGACCCGGCCCTCCTCGTCGGCGGTGAACCCGGCGTGGCTGACCACCAGGTCGAGGGCCTGCCGCCCCCGGTTGGTCACCGTGAACCTGTGCTCACCGTCGATCTCGTCCGGCTCGATGGCGAGCCGGGTCGGACTGACCGAGAGCCCGAAGTCGTGTTCGGGCGGGGGGCCCGGTGCCGGCACCGGTGCCGGCGCGGCGGTGGCCGGCCCGGCCCCGAGCGGGGCGAGCGCCCCGCACAGGCAGGCCAGCGCCAGAAGGATCAGGCAGCCGCGGCCGCGGCCGGGGTCGAACCTGTGGCCGTGTGTCCGCCCGGTCACCGCTGCGCCACCGACATCACGTTCCCCTCCCCGGCCGCTTCTGTCCGGTTTCCGGCCCGACCACCGTTAAGTCCGCGCGAAACTCCGCCAGGCGGTCGAGCCGGAAACCGAATGATTACTACAGCGTGGTGGCCACGTAGTCGAGGACTGCCGTGTAGGTGTCCGGGCGGACAAACGGTATCGTCATCTGGTATTCGGTCGATAGGGTGTCACCGGCCTCGGCCGANGGTGTGGCCTGGGTGAACACCTCGACCGGCACCCCGAATTGGAGCGGTTCGAAGGTCCCGGTAGTTCCCTCCCGAACCTCCAGGTCTCCGATGGGAATGCTGTCGGTGTTTCCCACCGTCGCCGGTTCGANGGTCGCCGTCTGCGGCTCGACTGTAAGGTTGTAGCCCTCGAAGTTGTTGGTGGTTACGAGCACCGTGACCGGCGCGGCGGTCGTGACCGTTTCTCCCGGGTTTCCGGTCAGGGTGAAACTGGCGGGCAGGCCGGTGAGCGTGATAGCGGACCCGACCACCACCTGTGCCGTCGTGGACTGGGTCGCCGTCTGTCCTGGAACGGCATTCGCCTCGAAGCTCATTCCCCCAACAACCGTCGCAACCGTCACCGCAGCCACCACACCGCTCCTGAGCGTGGTGCGCGATCCGCCTTTCTTGGACATCCCAGACTCCACTCGCTCGAAACAACTGGGTGAAGTCTTCGAGCTGAGTTTCACCNCGTCAAGATGGTCGGGGAGGTGAACTGGAATGTCCCGGCTGCCCTGGGAGAAGGCGAACGAGGTCCCGGTGCGCGGCCCGGCGAAGATGTCTTCCAGATGCCGGATACCGGCCGGCCAGTCGGAATCTCCAGGCCGCTTGAGCGGCCCGTGGCCGAGCTTCCGAGAATCGTTTCTCACCCGTCGGGGGTGAGCATCCGGTGCCACCGGTGTGGTGGCTGACGAACTCTTCGCCGCCGCTGTAGACGTTGGTCCCCTCGTCCAGTGCGGAGGTGTGCGGATGACCGCATCGCCCTTTCAGGCCGGGTGGCCCGGGTTCAGGTCGTTGACGTCCTGGAAGCTGAGCTGCCGCAGCGGGCCGCCGGCCGCCCCGTCGGCCGGTTCGATCACGAAGGCGGAGTGGTCGCCGACGTCCGTCACCGACAGCACCCGTCCGGCGAACCAGGCAGGTGGGTCGGTGAGGACCGGGACCCCACCGGGCCCCTCCGACCAGCCGCAGTGGGCGAACTTGTCGATCTCGTCGCCGGTCTGCTCGCCGAACAGCTCCGCCAGGGGCCGGTTGCCGACGTCCAGCAGGTGCACGGCGAGATGGGTGGCACGGCGGGCCNCGCCGAACGTGTGGTTGTTGTGCGAGATGCAGACCAGGTAGCGGGGCGGGTCGATGCCGCACTGGGTGTGGAAGCCGACGAGGCAGCCGCTGCGTTCGCCGTCCACGGCGGTCGTCACCACCGCCATGGGGTAGCTGATGGCGCTGACGGCGTCGTGGAACGCGCTCGACTCGGCCATGATGTGGCTGCTCCTCCGTGCCTGCGTGCCACCTGACGATCTGTCGGTGTGGCACCAGCGGCCTTCCCCGGCCTACGCCGTTCCATGCCTACGAAATCAGTGGCCCGTGTACTTCTCAGTGGTCCGTGTACTTCCCGCTACAGCTGTAGGTGCGGGCCTTGCCGTCCTTGTCGTCGTCGACGTAGTGGAGCTTGAGGTCGCCGCTGTAGATCCAGCCGGCGGTGGTGGTGCCGTCGAGGCGGGCCCACCACCAGACGTTGTCGTACTTGTTGACGACGCTGCAGTGCAGCCAGACCCGCAGGCCCTTGGCCAGCTTCGAGACCGTGGAGCAGGCGGCGTAGGGCCCGACTCGCAGCGCGGCCTGCTCGACGAGGACACCGTAGCCGTCCCCGTTGTAGTTGTGGCTGGGTTTCCCGGGGCACCCCGNGGTGGTTGCGCTCGGCGTGGCGGTGGGCTTGGCGGCAGGGGTTGTCCTCGGCGCCTGCGCGGGTGCGGAGGAGGCCGGTGGTGCCCCCGTCACCGGCGGCCCGCCCGGCTGGTCCGGCTGCGTCATGCCCCGCCCGCCTCCTGGCAGGGTGCTCCCGTCGGCGCCGGCCGGCGCGGTGGGGCCTGTCTGGCCGGGGCCCGCAGTGGTGAGGCCGGATGCCGCGGCAGCGGGTCCGCCGGGCCCCTGGCCGCCGGAGCCGGCCGGGTCGCCGCCGGGCCGGGGTGCGACGGCCGAGGCGGTCATGGGAGCCGACGGCGGGGGCTCGTCGGATCGGGTGAGCAGCACGGCCGCCAGGGAACACACCACGACGAACGCCACCGCGCCCAGTGCGCGGAGCAGCCGGGGCGAGCGGCCGCGGCCGGGGCCCGCCGTGAAGGCGTAGAGCGGGCGGGGAGAGTCGCCGCGCGGCCCCGGCGACCCCGGAGGCCCCGGCGGAGCAGCGGTGGGCGGGACGCGGGTCGTCTGCCGCGCCTGCTGGGTGGGCGGTTCGACCTGCTGGGTGGGCGGCTCGACCTGCTGGGTCGGTGGCTCGACCTGCTGGGTGGGCGGGTCCGGCAGGCGGGCGAGGCGGTACCGGGTGATCTCCGCGGTGACGGNGGGCGGCAGCCAGTCACTGCCGGTGTCCGGATGGTCGTGCGTGGTCAGACGTCCCACGGGGGCGGCGAACCGGCAGAGCTCGATCAGCTCCGCGGGGGTCGGCCGGGACGCGGGATCCTTCGCCATGCACCGGGACAGGATCTCGCGCAGGTCCTCCGGGCAGCCGGTCCAGTCGGGCTGCTGGTGCTCGATGCGGTGGAACACCGCCGCGTCGACCCCGAACGGTGGCCGTCCGGTGAGCGCGAAGTAGGCGGTGGCGCCGAGTGCGAAGACGTCGCCGGGCCGGTCGAGCTGCCGGCCCTGGACCTGCTCGGGTGCCATGAAGGCCGGGGTCCCGAGCCGGGTACCGGTCTGGGTCATCGCGGCTGTGGCCGCGTCGATCGCACGGGCGACCCCGAAGTCGATGACGCGGNGGCCGTCGGGGGCGAGGATGACGTTTCCCGGCTTGAGGTCCCGGTGGACCACGCCGGCGGAGTGGATCGACTGCAGCGCCTCGGCGACGCCGGCGATCAGCATCAGGACGGTCGACGGGGGCAGCCCGCCCGCCCGGGCCACGGCGACCGCGAGGGACGGCGCCGGGACGTAGACCGTGGCGACCCACGGGCGCACGGCGTCGACGTCCGCGTCGATGACCGGAACGGTGTACGGGCCCTGTACCCGCTGTGCGATCGCCACTTCCTTGGCGAACCGGGCACGGAAGTCCGGGTCGGTGGCGAACTCCGGCCGCACCACCTTGAGCGCCAGCGGACGTCCGCCGCGGGTGTGGGAGAGGTAGACCGAGCCCATGCCGCCCTCGCCGATGCGGGCCTGGAGCGGGTAGCCACTGATCTCGAACGGGTCGAAGTCGGTCAGCGGGGCGAAGATGCCCTCCCCGGAGGGCCGGGTCGCGGGCAGGGGGGAGTCGCCGAGAGGCCGCGGGCCGGTGGGCCAAGCCGGCGGCTGGTGCGGATGCGGTCCAGCAGCCGTCGGTGGCGTGGGTGGCGTGTTGCTCATCGTGCCCTCCGGGCGCCGCCGGGATCTCCGGGGAGATCCGATCGGGGCTGACCGAGAAGATCGCCCGCAGTGGATGTGTCGCGTCAAGTCCCCTTTTGCATCATATTGGCCGGGTAGCGCCGCTGGTCACGGACCCCGGGCGGGCGGTGGGCCCTGCGGGGGCACCGGCTCCGGGTCGGCCGTGGGGCCGGGAGTGGCCGCGCGTCCCAGCCGTTCGGCCAGCGCCCGGACACGATCGACGAGCTCCGGCGGTTCGAGCACATCGAAGTCCACCCCGAGGAGGGAGAGGTAGAGCGCCAGCGCGTCCAGCGAGTTGGAGCCGGTGCGGACCAGGCAGGTGCTGGCGTCCACCGCCTCGATCATCACTGAGGTGGGTGTCGTGGAGCGGGCGAGCACCTCCGCGGGCGCGTGGAAGCGCACCCGGGCCTGGTAGCGGTAGGCCGCCGTCGACACGGACCACGAGGTGAACGATCGGATGTCGTCCGCTGGTGGCTTTCGGGGGGTGAACCTGGGCCCGGTGGGTGTCTTCGGGGTCAGGCGGTCGAGCCGGAAGTTGCGCCAGTCGCCCCGGCCGGCGTCCCAGGCGAGCAGATACCAGCGCGATCCGGTGTGGACGAGGGTGTGCGGCTCGGTCACGCGCGACGTCGGCACGCCGTCGTGGTCGCGGTAGTCGAACCGCAGGCACTGGTGCTCGCGGCAGGCGGTGGCGACCGCCATGAGGACGTCGGGATCGACCGCCGAGGGATTGGCGCCGCGCAGGGAGACGGTGACGGCCTGCAGTGCCTGCACCCGGTTGCGCAACCGGGCCGGCAGCACCTGCTCCAGCTTCGCCAGGGCGCGGACGGACGATTCCGCGATCCCTTCCACCGAGCCGCCNGCGGCGGTGCGCAGACTCACCGCCACCGCGACGGCCTCGTCGTCGTCGAGGAGCAGCGGGGGCAGCTGCGCACCCGCACCGAGGCGGTACCCGCCGGCGACGCCGGATGTCGCGTGCACCGGGTAACCGAGGCCGCGGAGCTTGTCGACATCCCGACGGACGGTTCGCGGGGTGACACCCAGCCGGTCCGCCAGATCCGAGCCCGACCACTCCCGGTGGGGTCTGCAACAGCGAGAGCAGGCGGAGCAATCGGGCAGACGTCTCCAGCATGGCCACCAGTCTGCCGCGCCTCGCGGACAGGTACTGTCCCTGATCCGCCGACGGCACCGCACCGCACCGCACGGCAAGGCAGGGCAGGCAGGGCAGGCAGGGCAGCGCAGGGCTGCGGGTCGGGCCCCCGCGGTTCGGCCGCGGGCCGGGGCGTGATCCGGCCGATCCCGGGCAGATTTCGGGCGGCGTCACGGACTGGGGCCGGCGTACCCCCCAGGTGGACCCCTGGTTCCTGTACGCATGGGGAAACTGGTGGTCTGATCGAGGTCGGTGTCGGGGCCTGAGCCCGCCGCCGGTGACTCCCGGGACGCCCGGGGCGCGAGGAGGTCTTCATGTGCCATCTGTTCGCGATGAGCAGCGGTGCCGAGCGGATCGAGGCGACCTTCTGGCTGCTGGACGCGCCGGACAACCCCCGCGCGCAGACCCGGCGCCCACCTGACGGCGCCGGGTTCGGTGCCTTCGAGACGGACGGCACACCGGTGGTGCGCCGCCACGCGATCCGTTCGCGCGCCGACACGGCGTTCGCGCGGGAGGGCCAGCACGTCGCGTCGTCGACGTTCGTGGCGCATGTCCGGCATGCCTCGACCGGGCGGGTGGACGACGCCAATACTCATCCGTTCCTCCAGGATGGGCGGATCTTCGCGCACAACGNGGTCATCGAGGGCCTGGACAAGCTCGACGCCGAACTCGGCCCGGCCCGGGCGGGCGTGGGCGGTGACACCGACTCGGAGCGGTACTTCGCCNTGATCACCCGCGAGATCGCCGCGCGCGACGGCGATGTCGGCGCGGGCATCACCGCCGCCGCCAACTGGATCGCCGAGCACGTGCCGCTGTACTCGATCAACATGGTGCTGGCGACCCGGCACGATCTGTGGGCGCTTCGGTATCCGGACACCAACGGGCTACATGTGCTGCAGCGCGCACCGGGTGGGCGCAACCAGCGCCATCTCGACCACGCCAGCCCGTTCAGCGAGATCCGGGTGCGGTCGCTCGACCTTCGGACCAGGCCGGCGGTGGTGGTGGAAAGCGAGCGGATGGACGAGGACCCGCGGTGGCGGCAGATGGACAGCGGGGAACTGCTGCACGTCGGCCCGGACCTCGCTGTGACCTCTCGGCTGATCCTGGCGGGGCCTCCGGCGCGCCAGCTGAACCTCGACGACCTCCGCCCCGAGGCGGCCGCCTCGCAGACGACCGGGGTCGCGGACGTGCAGCTCCCCGCCTGAAGACGTGCGGCTCCCCGCCTGAATCAGAGTCCGCGGGGCGCGCCCCGAGGGCGGGCGGCCCACCGCGACGGGTTGCCGGCCCCGTCCACCACAGGCTGTGGATAACTTGTGGAAAGTGTGTGGAGAGCTGTGGACAGCCGGCCGGGTGCCCGCCGGCCCGATCGGGCCGGTGGACCGACCACACCCGAACACCTGCCCCGGCGCTCGCGACCGGTCCCGCCACCTGCACTGTTTCCCGGTGGTTCCGGTCATGGGCCGCCTTGCGAGGGGGTCACCCGGTCCGTGCTGAGGGTGACGATCGTCCCCTCCGCTGGCTATGGTCGTCACAGGGCCCGTCTCACCTGAGCCGCCGCTGTGGCGGAGTCCCGGCTCCCGGCTCCCCGGCCACCGGGTGAACCGCCAACTTCACCAGGCCCGGTCCTCCGCCCCCCGAATTCGCCGGGGGTGGTCCGGCAGCTCGACGAACCGGCACACCAGACGACTCTCACCCAGCGACCCGTCACCGAGCGACCTGTCACACCAACGGGGTAGATGTCGTCGTTGTCCCACCTGCCAGTCGGGGTGGCATACCCGTTCCGACCCCGTCGAGACGTGAGGAGGGCGGCGGCTTCGGGTAGGACGACCCGATCGGATCGCGGCGTCGATGACGACGATGTGACCAGCGAGAAGGGATCACGAGTGACCATGAATGTAGCCAGGACCGGGCTGTGGATGTCCGCCAGGCAGTGGCCACACGGCACGGCCGAACGTCGCGACACCGCCCAGGAACTCGCGGAGCTGGGCTACGACATGGTCTGGCTCGGCGGGGCCACCGCTGACCTGGAGCTTCCCGCGGCCCTGCTGGAGTCCACCGAGCACCTCCTTGTCGGCACCGGGATCCTCAACATCTGGACCGAGCCGGTCGACCTGTTGGCGGACACCTACGGAATGCTGGAGAAGGCCCACCCCGGCCGACTGCTGCTGGGCGTCGGCGCGGGCCACGCGCGGATGGTCGAGACCATGACGGGCCGCCGGTACCGTCGCCCGCTGACCGCGGTCGTCTCCTACCTGGACGCGCTGGACGCGGTGGGCATCCCGGAGTCCGCCCGGGTGCTGGCGGCGCTCGGGCCCCGCATGCTCGGCCTGGCGGCCCGGCGTTCGGCCGGGGCGCATCCCTACCTCGTCACCCCTGAGCACACCCGACTGGCCCGGGAAATCCTCGGTCCCGGCGCCCTGCTGGTGCCCGAGCAGAAGGTCGTGCTGGAGGTCGATGCCGACCGCGCGCGGACGATCGGCCGGGCCGCACTGTCGATCTACCTCGACCTCCCCAACTACACGAACAACCTGCGCCGGCTCGGTTTCACCGACGCGGATCTCGCCGGGGGCGGCAGCGACCGCCTGGTGGACGCGCTCATCGCCTGGGGAGACCTGGACACCGTGCGGTCACGTCTGGACGAACACCGGGCGGCCGGCGCCGACCAGGTCGCCGTGCAGATCCTCACCGGCGGCCACGAGCTGCCCCGGGAGCAGTGGCGTGCCCTGGCCACGGGGCTCGAGCTGCGGCGATCCGCGGTGGTCGGCGCCAGCCCGGCCGGCTCGCCCTGATCCGCTTCCGGCAACGGGATTCCGCCGTCTGACCGGATTTGTCGTCCGACAGATTCTCCGGCGGAGTTTGCGCGCTCCTCGGGAAATCACGCTGCGGGCAGGTCGGCACACCCGTACCGCCCTGCCCCCGACGCCGCGGTTCCGCCTGGCCTGTCGGGAGTCCGACAGGCCAGGCGCCTTTCGGCCACCCCCGCGTTCGGAAAGTGTCGGCTGGCGATGAAAGCATCGGTCCAGCGGCGGCGGACGCCTGGTCGCTGCAGCGTCGATATGACCATGAAGGGAGCGTGATGATCGAGGCACGTGGGCTGACGAAGCGCTACGGGAGCACCCTGGCGGTGAACGCCCTGTCCTTCTCCGTGCAGCCCGGCAGGGTGACAGGATTTCTCGGCCCCAACGGCGCCGGAAAGTCCACGACGATGCGCATGATTCTCGGGCTGGACCGGCCGTCGGCCGGCGATGTCCGGATCGGCGGTCGCCGGTACACCGACCTGAAACAACCACTGCGCGAGGTGGGCGCGCTCCTGGACGCAAAATGGGTGCACCCCAACCGCTCCGCGCGGGCCCATCTGCGCTGGATGGCGGCGGCCAACCGGATTCCGGCCAGCCGCGTCGACGAGGTCCTGGAGATCGTCGGCCTCACGGCCGTCGCCGGTCGCCGGGCCGGGAGCTACTCGCTCGGCATGGCGCAGCGCCTGGGCATCGCCGTCGCGCTGTTGGGTGACCCGGGCGTCCTCCTGTTCGACGAGCCGGTGAACGGCCTGGACCCGGAGGGCATTCTCTGGATCCGCCAGTTCATGCACCGCCTGGCGGACGAGGGCCGCACGGTCTTCGTGTCCAGCCACCTGCTGTCCGAGATGGCGCTCACCGCCCAGGACCTGGTCGTCATCGGCCGTGGTCGGCTCATCGCGCAGACGAGCACCAAGAACTTCATCGACTCGGCCTCCGACTCCTCGGTGCGGGTGCGCGGGCCGGAGCTGGCGCGGCTGCACAGCGTGCTCAGCGGCCAGGGCCTGGCCGTGCAGGAGNCCCCGGCGACCCAGGACGCCCCGGCCACGCTGATCGTGCGCGGCAGCTCCACCGAGCAGGTGGGCGAGCTGGCTGGAGCCGTCGGGCTGGTGCTGCACGAGCTCACGGCCTCCCAGGGCTCCCTGGAACAGGCCTTCATCCAGATGACCAGCGGTGAGGTCGAGTACCACGCCGGCGGCGTCGCGCCGGCCGGCTTCCCTCCGCCCGGGGCCGTCCCGCCGCCCGGCGGTGGATCCGGCCCGACGGCGCAGAACCCCGTCGTTCCCGGCGGAAACGCCGGTTCGGCCACGCCTCCGCCACTCCCGCAGCCTCCGCCACTCCCGCAGCCTCCGCCACTCCCGCAGCCTCCGCCACTCCCGCAGCCTCCGCCACTCCCGCCGCCTCCGCCACTCCAGCAGCCACTGGCACCGCCACAGCCACTGGCACCGCCGCAGCCACCGTCACCGCCCGCCACACAGCCCGGGGCCGATGCCGGGANGGTCGGCAAGCCATGACACTTCTGACAGTTGAGCGGATCAAGCTGTTCTCCACCCGGTCGCCCTGGTGGTGCATGATCGTGGCTGTCGCGCTGACCGTCGGCCTGACCGCCATCTTCAGCGCCGCGACCAAGTCCAGCCAGCTGGCTGACCTGACTCCGGCCGCCACCCAGTTCGCCTACAACTTCGGGCTGGTCGTCATGATGGTGATGGCAGCACTGGCCGTCACCAACGAGTACCGGTTCGGGACGATCAGGTCGACGTTCCTCGCCGCCCCCGACCGCACCTCGGCGCTGTTGGCGAAGGCGGCGGTGGTCGCCGGGCTCGCCGGGATCGTCGGAGAGATCACGGCGGTGGCTTCCTGGGGCGTCGCCAAGGTGATCCAGCCGGATGCCCCGCTGGCACTCGACACCGCGCAGGAATACCGCAACGTCTTCGGCGTCGGGCTGATCTACCTGTTGGCCGCGCTCTTCGCCGTCGGCCTCGCGCTCCTGATCCGGCACACCGCCGGGGCGATCGTGGTCATGCTCGTGTACCTGCTTCTCGCCGAGAGCCTCCTGCCGGTCATCCCCCGGATCGGGGACCACCTCCAGGACTGGCTGCCGTTCATCGTCGGCAACAACTTCATCGTCGCGGGGCAGACCGAGACGAGCGACGGGCCACCGGTCATCGAGGGCCTGCCCTTCGGGCCCTGGGGATCGCTCCTCTACTTCGCGGCGGTCTGTGCCGGCGTGGTGGCGCTCGGCCTCGTCTCCGCCAAGCGCCGGGACGCCTGAGCGGCGGCGCCCTCCGCACCACCCGCACCCCCGACCGCTCGTCACCAGCCTGGTTCTGGCCGGTGACGAGCGGTTTCAAGGATGTAGCGGATGCGTCGCCACCCGCCCGCACGGGTAGCGAACATTCCGATGCGACAGCGATGGCCGCGGGCCTGGAACCCTGATCCGGGGTACTTCTCCGTCACCTCGGCGGCACGGGTCGCAATAGTCGCGCCCGCCCTGCTCGCGATCGTCGTCATGTTCGTCGGCAATGTGCGGATGAGCCTGTTCACCTGGTTCAGCGTCATCGCGCTGCTGGAGTTCGTCGACTTCGAAGGCCCACGGCGCTCCCGGCTCAACGCCTATCTCACGTTGGCGGTAGCCGGCGCCGCGCTGATCGTGGTGGGAACGCTGTGCTCGGGCTCGCTGCCCCTCGCGGTGTTCATGACGGCTGTTGTCGCGTTCGTCATCATGTTCGCCGGCGTCCTCCACCCCTATGTGGCGGTGGCGGGACGTTCCGCATTGCTCGCATTCGCCCTGTCGGTGATGACACCCGGCCCGGTCAGCGCCATACCGGAACGGCTGGCGGGATGGTGCCTGGGCGCCGCGGGTTCGATCACGGCCGCGATGTTTCTGTGGCCTCGCCGTCCACCCGACCGGCTGCGCGCGAACATGGCGGCGGCCTCCCGGGCCCTCGCTGACGGCGTGACCTGGCATTCGTCAGCGGCCTGTCAGGCCCCGCCGCCCGCGGTAGGGGCGGGGGTCGAGACGGCGGGGGTGGCGGCCGCGGGCGTGGCGGCCGCGAAGGCGGAGGCCGCGGCGGCGGAGGCGGAGGCCGCGGCGGAGAAGGAGACGGCCAACGCCTGGGCCCAACTGCGGCGACTGCGGCGTGAGTTCGCCGCGACGGTCCACCGGCCCACCGGCCTCGGCGGCCGGGCCGCGGCGCTCGGCTACGTCTTCATCGATCTCAACTGGCTGTTGCCGTTCGCGCTGCCGTGGCCGGAGCGGGACCGCGCGGCGCGAGCCGGCTTCCCCGCCGAGGCCGCCGAGCTGCACTCCGCCGTGGCGGCCACACTGCGCGCGGTCGCGGCCCGCTTCGACCCGTCCGACCAGGGCGGGACGCAGCCCGCTTACTGCCGCTGTGCTGGTGGCCGCCAGGGGGACCACGCCGCCGTGGGAGATGACCGCCTCGGGATGGCGCGCCTCGAACGCGCCGAACGCGCCATGCGCACCGCGCTGCTGCGACGACTGCGCAGCGAGGACCCGGCGAGCGCCGACGGCTTCCCGCGCGCTGAGCTCGCGGCCGCCGAGGCGTTCCGGCTGCGCCGGCTCGCGCGGGGGACCCGAGACCTGGCACTGGACGTCCTGAAGGCCACCGCGCCCGCCCGCGGCCGGGGTCGCCCGGCGAAACGGCCGCGACCCCGGCCCGGAGCGGCGCGGCTGCGCAACCGGGTACGCGACCGGGGAGCGGCCGCTGCCGATCTTGCCGCCGGCTATGCCAGCTCGCGGTCGGTGTGGTTCCGCAACAGCGTGCGCAGGGCACTCGGGCTCGCGCTGGCCGTGGTCGTCTCCCAGGCGGTCGGCGTCGACCATGCGTTCTGGGTTGTGCTGGGAACCCTGTCGGTCCTGCGTACCAACGCGGTGGCGACCAACACCGCGGCCGCGCGGGCGCTGGCCGGCACCGTGCTGGGTATCGTCGTCGGCGGCCTGGCCGTCGCCGCCGCCGGTGGCCACACCGCCGGGCTGTGGGCTGTTCTTCCGCCCGCGGTCTTCCTCGGCAGCTACGCCCGCCGCCGGGCGGGTTTCGCCCTCGGGCAGGCCGGTTTCACGATCGCGGTGATCCTGCTGTTCAACATCGTCGAACCGGCGGGATGGAAGATCGGGATCGTCCGGGTCGAGGACGTCCTGATCGGGTTCGCGGTCAGCATGGTCGCCGGGGCGCTGCTGTGGCCGCGCGGCGCCGTGGCGGTGCTGCGGAACCGCGCCGAAGCCGCCTACCTGACCGCCGTGGCCTTTCTGGAGACCGTGGTGTCCCTGCTCCCCGGCAGTCACCCGGCCGGGCGGGAGCCCGCTCCCGAGCCCCAGCCCCAGGCCGCCCGCCAGGAGCAGCCGGTGCGGGCGGTGGACGCGACCGGGTCGGCGGTGGACGCGACCGGGTCGGCGGTGGACGCGGCGGCGCGGGGACGGGAGGCGATCCGGGCCGGCCGCCTCCTCGATGACACCGTGCGGCACTTCCTGGCGGAGGACCCCCCGGAGCGTTTCGACATCGACGCGCTGATGATGATCGTCGCGGCGGCCCAGCGGATCAGGCGGACAGCCCTGGTGCTGCGGCGGGGGGACGTCAACTGGCCGGCTGATCTGCCCGCTGTCGATGAGACCACGGGGCTCGGCGCGGCCCTCGTCGAGGCACAGGACGCCCGCGCCGAGGATCTGGACG
>NZ_LRTK01000088.1 GCF_001636565.1 Frankia sp. EI5c | reverse complement strand
GCGAGGTGCAGGGCGACGAGTGAGGAGGAGCAGGCGGTGTCGACGGTGACCGCCGGGCCCTCCAGCCCGAACGTGTACGCCACCCGGCCGGACATGACGCTGGACGTCGTCCCGGTGAGGAGATAGCCCTCGACGCCGCTCACCGGCTCGTGCAGCCGGGGGCCGTACTCCATGCCGGTGGCGCCGACGAAAACACCGGTGCGCGAGTGGCGCAGTGACCCCGGCACGATCCCGGCGCGCTCGAACGCCTCCCAGGACGTCTCCAGCAGCAGCCGTTGCTGTGGGTCCATGGCGGTCGCCTCGCGCGGGCTGATGCCGAAGAACTCCGGGTCGAAGTCCCCGGCCGCCCGCAGGAACCCGCCCTCGCGGGTGTAGGACGTCCCCGGATGGTCGGGGTCGGGGTGGTAGAGGTCGTCGAGGTGCCAGCCGCGGTCGGTGGGGAACGGGCCGATGGCGTCGCGGCCGGCGGCGACGAGTTCCCACAGGTCCTCGGGGGAGGTGACTCCGCCGGGCAGCCGGCAGGCCATCGCGACGATGACGACCGGGTCGTCGGCGGAGCCGAGGCCGCCACCGGCGCCCGCCCCGGCCGGGGCGGCGACTGCCGGCGGCTCGCCGGAGAGCAGGCTGTCGAGGAAGGCGACGAGAGCGTCGGTGGTGGGGTGGTCGTAGACCAGGCCCGCCGGCAGCGTGCGGCCGGTCGCCTCGGCGAGCTGGTTGCGCAGTTCGACTCCGGCGAGGGAGTCGAAGCCGAGGTCGCGGAAGGTCCTGCGGGGGTCGAGGCCGTCCGCCGAGCCGTGCCCGAGCACGGCCGCTGTCCGGTCGAGCACAAGGGTGCGCAGCTGGCGGGCCCGGTCGGCGGCCGGCAGCCCGGCGAGCACCGTGCGGTGGGACGCACCCGCGCCCACGGCCGAGGCGTCGCCGTGGCCGCTGCCCCCGTCCCTGCCCCCGTTCCTGTCCCCGGTGCCGCTGCCGGTGCCGGTGGTGCTGGTGTCGCCGTTCGAACTGCCGGCGGTGCCGGCCTCGGTGGCCGCGGCTTCGGCGGGTGGGGCGGCCGGGGCGTCCGCGAGCCAGTGCCGGCCGCGCTGGAACGCGTAGGTGGGCAGGTCCACCGCCTGCGCCCCACGCTGTGCCAACAGCCCGGCCCAGTCCACGGCGGCTCCGCGGACATGCGCGGCGGCCAGTGCCCCCAGCAACGTCGTGACCTCCGGACGGCCGCGGCGAAGCGTGGGCACCGCTCCCGGGGCGAACGCGCTGAGCACCGCGTCCGGGCCGAGCTCGACGAAGCCGGTGGCTCCGGCGGCGGTCAGGGCCGAGACCCCGGCACCGAACCGAACCGCCTCGCGGACCTGCCGCACCCAGTGCTCCGGGGAGGTCAGCTCGGTCGCGGTGGCGAGTGCCCCGGTGAGGTTGCTGACCAGTGGGATGCGCGGCGCGCGCAGTTCCACCGCCACGGCGACCTCCCGAAAGCCGGCGAGCATGCCGTCCATGCGCGGGGAATGGAAGGCATGGCTGACGGTCAGCCGGCGGGTGCGCCGGCCTCGGGCGGTGAGCGCGGCGGCGATCTCCACGGTCGCCTGCTCGTCGCCGGAGATGACGACCGCGCGCGGGCCGTTCACGGCGGCGAGGGAGACCTGCGCCCCGCGGCCGTCGAGCAGTTCCAGGACCTCGGCCTCGTCGGCCTCGACCGCGACCATCGCGCCGCCGCGGGGCAGCTCGCCCATCAGCCGGCCGCGCGCCGCGACGAGCGTCACCGCGTCGGCGCGGCTGAGGACCCCGGCCACGTGCGCCGCCGCGAGCTCGCCGATCGAGTGGCCGGCGACCAGCGCCGGGCGCAGACCCCAGCCGGTCACCAGGTGGAACAGCGCCACTTCCACGGCGAACAACGCGGGCTGGGTGTAACGGGTGTCGTCGAGCAGGGCCGCCTGGGCACTGCCCTCGGCGGCGAACACGACGTCACGAAGCGGCTGGTCCAGGTGGGGGTCGAAGGCGGCGCACAGCTCGTCGAACACGGCGGCGTAGGCGGGGAACGCGGCGTGCAGCTCCCGTCCCATCCCGGGCCGCTGGCTGCCCTGCCCGGTGAACAGGAACGCCCAGGAACCGGACGTCCCGCCCGCGTCACCAGGTCCCGACACCGCGGTCGGACCTGCAGTGCCCGCGGCCGTACCAGCTGTGCCCGCGGCCGGCGCGGCCAGTGGCTCCGGCGGCGCGGCCCGGCCCACGATCAGGCCCGGTGCCTGCTCGCCCCGGCTGAGCGCGCGCAGAGCGGCGAGCCGGGACGGCTGGTCGGCGGCCAGGATCACCGCGCGGTCCTCGAAACGGGTGCGGGTGGCGGCCAGGGAGTAACCGACGTCCACCGGGTCGAGGCCGGCGTCCACCGGGTCGCCGCCCGGGCCGGGCCGGGTCAGCGCCGCCAGCAGTCGCCCCGCCTGCGCGCGCAGGGCCGTCTCCCCGCGGCCGGAGATCACCCAGGGTGGTGGCGGGTCGGCCCGCCGGGTCACCGTCAGCGGCCGGGACGTCGGTTCGAGCGGTTCGGCGGGTGCGGGCACGGGAGCGGCGGCGAGCACCAGGTGGCAGTTCGTTCCGCCCATCCCGAAGGAGCTGACGCCCGCGATCGGCGGGTGGTCGTCCGCGGGCCAGTCGGTGTTCTCCGTGACGACCTCGAGACCCAGCTCCGCCAGCGGGATCCGCGGGTTCGGCCGTTCGAAGTTGAGGCTCGCGGGCAGGCGCCGGTTCGCCAGCGCGAGTGCCGCCTTGAGCAGCCCGACCAGGCCGGCGGCACCCTCCAGATGGCCCACGTTCGTCTTCGCCGATCCGACCAGCAGCGGGCCGGCTCCCCGCCGGCCGCGGGCCGCTCCGAGCACGGCGCCCAACGCCGCCGCCTCCACCGGGTCACCGACAGGCGTGCCCGTGCCGTGCAGTTCGACGTACCGCGCCCGGGCCGGGTCGAGGCCGGCCGCGCGGTACGCGGCCCGCAGCACCGCCTCCTGCGCTCGCTGGTCGGGCACGGTCAGGCCGCGGCCACCGCCGTCGTTGTTGACCGCGCCGCCGAGCAGCACGGCCCGCACCGGGTCTCCGTCCGCGAGAGCGCGGGCCAGCGGCTTGAGGACGATCGCGACACCCCCCTCGCCGCGTACGTAGCCGTTCGCGCGGGCGTCGAAGGTGAAGCAGCGGCCGTCCGGGGAGAGCGCGCCGAACCGAGCGCTCGCCGCCGAGCTGTCCGGCGCCAGGATGAGGTTGACCCCCCCGACGATGGCGAGGTCCGCCTCACCCCTGCGCAGCGCCTGGGCGGCGAGGTGCACGGCGACGAGGGACGACGACTGCGCGGCATCGACGGCCAGGCTCGGCCCGTTCACCCGCAGCAGGTAGGAGAGCCGGTTGGCGAGCAGGCCCCGGTGGAGGCCGGTCATGGTGTGCCGGTCGGCCGCCGGGCCGCCCCGCCGGTGTGCCAGCGCCGCGTAGTCGTCCCAGATCGCCGCGGTGAACACGGCGGTGCGCGTGCCGGCGAGGGCCGCCGGCACGGTCCGGGCGTCCTCGAGCGCCTCCCAGCCCAGCTCCAGCAGCAGGCGCTGTTGTGGGTCGGTGGCGGCGGCCTCCCGCGGCGAGATGCCGAAGAAGTCGGCGTCGAAGCGGTCGACCTCGTCGAGCAGCGCGCCGAACGGCGGGGCCTGCGGGGACCAGCGGTCCGCCGGCGGGGTGCGCACCGCGTGCTCACCCCGCTCCAGCAGCCGCCAGAAGGCCGCGACATCGGGTGCTCCGGGCAGCCGGGCGGCCAGTCCGATGACGGCGACCGGTTCACTGGACGCGGCCGCGGTGGAGGACGTAGCGACGGCCGGCGACGATCCGTCGCCGGCTGGGCTCTGAACGTTGACCATCAGGTGCTCGGGCTCCCTCGTGAGAACGACACGGCGGGTATGCATCGAGCGTCTGTTCGGTCGCTAACGGTGTCCTTCGCCCGGTCTAAAGGAGGCCGGTGTGACCGTGGCGTTCCGTGAGGTGGCGCGTGAAGGAGTCGCGAGGGAGTGGAGGGCGCGGGCGAGCGGAGCGGGGGGCGCGTGCGAGCGGAGTGGGCAGGCCGGAGACGGGGCCGGGGTGACCAGCCGGTCGGCCGGTCACCCCGCCCCGCCCCGTCACCCCGCCCCGTCAGCCGGCCCCGTCAGTCAGCCAGGGACAGCGCGCGGGACGGACAGTGCGAGACCGTCTCGCGCAGCTCCTCCTGTTCCGCCAGGTCCGCGGCTTCGGCGCGCAGCACGACGACGATGCCGTCCTCCGCCTGGTCGAAGCGCTCCGGATCGGCCAGGACGCACTGTCCGGCCCCCAGGCAGCGGTTGGTGTCGGCGATGACACGCATGGATCCGGTCCTTTCGTTCGTCGGGAACGGAACCGCCCGCCGGCGGAACCGCCCGCCGGCGGAGCCGCCCGCCGCGGCCCCGGCCGGCCGGCGGAGCCGGTGGTCAGCCGGGGCCACCTGGCCGCTCACCAGGTGACGGGCAGCTCCCAGACGCCCTGCACCCCGCCGGCGTCCTTGCCGGGGAGCTCGTCGAGCGGAACCGCCAGCCGCAGTCCGGGCAGGCGGGCGAACAGGGTGGAGAACGCGATCTCCAGCTCGGCCCGGGCGATGTTGTGCCCGATGCACTGGTGGGCGCCGTGACCGAAGGTGACGTGGCCGCGGGCGTGCCGGGCGAGGTCCAGCGTGTCGGGGTCCGGGAAGACGGAGGTGTCCCGGTTCGCGGCGGACAGCACGACCAGCACCCCGTCCCCGGCCTCGATGCGCTGGCCGGCCAGTTCGGTGTCGGTGGTGGCGAAGCGCGCCACGCTGTCGGCGATCGTCGTGAAGCGCAGCAGCTCCTCGACGGCGTTCGGCAGCAGCGTGGGGTCCGCGCGCAGCGCGGCGAGCTGGCCCGGATGCTCCAGCAGGGCGACGACGCCGAGCGCGATGGCGCTGGCCGTCGTCTCGTGCCCGGCCACGAGCAGCAGCAGGGCGATGTCGACGAGCTCGCGCCGGGTCAGCACCCCGGGGCGCACCTGCTCGGCGACGAGGATGTCGAGCAGGCCGTCGCCGTCGGAGTGTTCCTTCGCCTGGATGAGCCCGTCGAGGTACTGGAGCAGCTGGCTGAACGCGTCCGCGCTCTCCGCCAGGGTGGAGGTGCCGCTGGCCACCCGCCGAGACTGCTGCTCGAAGAAGGCGTGGTCGCTGTAGGGCACGCCGAGCAGCTCGGAGATGACGATCGACGGGATCGGCAGGGCGAACTCCGGAACCAGGTCCACCACCGGGCCCTTCGCGACGATCGCGTCGAGCAGGTCGTCGACGAGCCGCTGGATCCCGGGGCGCAGGTTGTTGATCCGGCGCATGGTGAAACTGGACTGCAGCATCCGCCGCTGGGCGGTGTGGTCCGGCGGGTCCATGCCGATGAAGTTCCGCACCCTGCGGGCGGCCTCGAAGCGGGGGCTGGTCGCCGGGTAGCGCGGGTCGGCGCGTTCGGAGGAGAAGGTCCGGGTGTCCAGCAGCACCTCGCGGGCGGCGGCGTGCCCGGTGACGGCCCACACCCGCCGGCCGTCATAGAGCCGCACCGGATTCACCGGCCCGTACTCGCGGTAGTGCGAGTACCCGGCCGGCGGGTGGAAGGGGCAGACCCGCGTCTGCGGGTATTCGGGGATCTCGCTCCCGCCCATGGGACGACCTCCAAGGGGAGTGGTCGGTGGCCCGGAGCCGCGGACGTTCTCGCCACGCGCTGCCCGCGCTGCCCGCGCCGGGTGCGCCGGTAGGATGCCGGCTCCCGGTTGGCGGGGCCTAAAACGTGAGCTGGCCGTCGGCGGGGGCCAGCCCTTCGGCCAACCGGGCCCGGTAGGCCCGCCCGATCTCCCCCGGCACGGCGGAGAGCAGCTCCTGGGTGTAGGGGTGGCGGGGGTCGGCGAAGACCTGCTCCACCGGGCCGGTCTCCACGATCCGGCCGTCCTTCATCACGAGCACCCGCGCGCACACCTCCCGCACCACCGCCAGGTCGTGCGAGATGAACAGGGTGGCCAGACCCAGCGAGGCGGTCAGTTCCCGGAACAGGGCCAGCACCTGGGCCTGCACCGAGACGTCCAGTGCGGAGACCGGTTCGTCACACACCAGCAGCCGCGGCCGGGTCGCCAGCGCGCGGGCTATCGCCACCCGCTGCCGCTGCCCGCCGGAGAGCGCCAGCGGCCTGCGGTCGAGGTGGCCGGCGTCCAGCCCGACCTGTTCGAGCAGGGCGAGGGCCGCCGCCCGCCGTTCCGGTCGCGGTACGCCGATCGCGGCGAGGGCCTCACCGATGACGCGCTGCACCGTCCAGCGGGGGTCGAAGGCGCTCAGCGGGTCCTGGGGCACGAGCTGGACGAGGTGCCGCCGGGCGCGCCGTTCCCGCTCGGGCAGCCCGCTCCACGGCTGTCCGTCGAGCTGGACCTCCCCGCTGTCGACGGCGATGAGGCCGAGGGCGAGCCCGGCCAGGGTGGACTTCCCGGAGCCCGACTCGCCGACCAGCCCGAGCGTCTCCCCGGCGCGCACCGTGAACGAGACATCGTCGACGGCGGTGCGCCGGCTGCCGCGAGCGCCGCGGAAGTGTTTGGTGACCTCGCTGACCAGCAGCAGCGGCGGCGGTGTCGCCGGGCCCGCCGCCGGCACACGTTCCGGGTCGTCGGCCGCGGTCTCGGCAGGTGCGGTCTCGGCAGGTGCGGTCTCGGTGGAGGTGGCCGCGGGGGGTGCTGTTCTCGCGGGCGCTGGCCGATTGCGGCCGGGGACCGCCTCCAGCAGGGCGATCGTGTAGGCGTGCCGGGGGTTGGCCAGTATCTCGGCGGCCGGGCCGTGTTCGACGATCACGCCGTCGCGCATCACCGCGACCTCGTCGGCCAGCGCCTCGACCACCGCCAGGTCGTGGCTGATCAGCAGCAGCCCGGTGCCCTCCGCCCGGAGCCGGCCGAGGAGGGCCAGGACACGGGCCTGCACCGAGGCGTCGAGGGCGGTCGTCGGCTCGTCGGCGATCAGCAGGCCTGGTTCGGCGGCCAGCGCGGAGGCGATCAGCGCCCGCTGGCGCAGCCCGCCGGAGAGCTGGTGGACGTAGCTGTTCGCCCGGTCGGCCGGGTCGGGGAAGCCGACCCGCTCCAGCAGCGCGTGTACGGCCGGTCCGACCTGGCGGCGGGGCAGCAGCCGGTGGGCGAGGATCGGCTCGCCGATCTCCCGGCCGATCGGGCGGAGCGGGTCGAGCGCGACCAGCGCGTCCTGCGCCACCAGGCCGATGTGCCGGCCACGGATCTTCAGCCAGTCCCGCGGCCGGAAGGAGAGCGCGTCCGCGCCGTGGACGCGCAGCCGGCGGGCGGTGACGGCGGCGGTCGGCCCGGCCAGGCCGAGCAGCGAGCGGGCGAGCGCGCTCTTGCCGGAGCCGGACTCCCCGACGAGGGCCACGCAGCGGCCCGCCGACAGGGTCAGGGAGGCGTCCCGTACCGCGTGCACCTGGCGTGGGCCGGTGCCGAAGCGGACGTCGAGCCCGTCCACCTCGACCAGGACGGCGGGCTCGGGAGCGCTGACCGGCGCGGACGTGTGTTCCGGCGCGGCGGCGCTCCCGGCTGTGCCGGTTTCGGCTGTGCTGGTTTCGACTGTGCTGGTTTCGACTGTGCCGGTTTCGGCCGTGCCGGTTTCGGCTGTGCTGGTCACGACCAGACCCGCCCTTCTGATCTGGCCTGCGCGTGGCGGCCGAGCACGGTGACCGCGAGGACCATGACGACGAGCAGCAGCCCGGGGAACACCGCGATCCACCAGGCCTGCCCCAGGTAGTCCTGGCCTTCGGTGAGCATCGCCCCCCATTCGGGGGTGGGCGGCTGCGCGCCGACGCCCAGGTAGCTCAGCGCCGCCCCGGTCGAGATGGCGACGCCGAGCATGACGGTGGCGAGCACCAGCAGCGGGGCCAGCGTGTTGGGCAGTACGTGCCGGGTGGTGATCAGTATCCGGCGTACCCCGAGCCCGACCGCCGCGCCCACATATCCCGAGCGGCGGACGATCAGGGCCTGGCTGCGGATGACCCGGGCGTACCCGGGGGCGGACCCGATGGCGACGGCGAGCGTCGCGCCGAACACGCCCTTGCCGGTGATGAGCACGACCATCAGCGCGAGCAGCAGCGAGGGAAGGGCGAGCAGGGCGTCGGCGGTGCGCATGAGCAGGGTGTCGGCGAGCCGGCCGCCGAGGGCGGCGGCCAGCCCCCAGACGGCCGCTATCGCCACCGCGATGCCGGTGGCGGCGGCGCCGATGGCCAGCGAGTAGCGGGTACCGTGCACGACCCGGGCGAAGATGTCCCGGCCGAGCTGGTCGGTGCCGAACCAGTGCTCGCCGCTCGGCCCCTGCAGGGTCGCGAGCAGGTCCCCGTCGGAGGGCCCGGAATCGGTGAACAGCGAGGGGCGCACGGCCGCCACCACGAACAGCACCACGATGACCCCGGCGAGCGTCAGCCCGGGCCGCAGCCCACGCAGCCCACGCAGCCCGCGCAGCGCCGCGGCGGCGCTCGGTCTAGTGCTCATGCCGCGGTCACCCCCGTCCGGCTGCGCAGGCGTGGGTCGATGACCACGTAGAGCACCTCCAGCAGGGCGCTGATGAGGACGAAGGCGATCGCCGAAAGCAGGATGGCGCCCTGCACCACGGGGAAGTCCCGGCTGCTGATCGCCTGCAGGGTCACCCGGCCCACTCCGGGGCGGGCGAAGACCCGTTCCACGATCACGGCGCCGCCGAGCAGGGCGCCGGTGAACCAGCCCGCGAGGGTCAGGGCGGGCAGGGCCGCGTGCCGCAGCGCGTGGCGTGAGCGCACCGCGTGCTCGGCCAGGCCACGGGAGCGCGCGGTCAGTGCGAAAGGTGCCTCCAGCGCGGAGAGCAGCCCTTCGCGCAGCACCTGGATGAGCACGGCCGAGATCGGCAGCGCCAGGGTGAGCACCGGCAGGACCAGCGACCGCGGGTCGTCCGGATCGGCGACCGGCAACCAGCCGAGCTGGAACGAGAAGAGGGTGAGCAGGAGAAGCCCCAGCCAGAACGGGGGCGTGGAGGCGACCACCAGCTCCAGCAGCGAGCTGATCCGGCGCGGCCACCGGCCGCGCCCGGAGGTCAGCACTGTCACGCCGACCGTCAGGACCGCCGCGGCGAGGCTCGTCCACAGGGCGAGTTCGACGGTGGGCCCGAGCTGGTCGGTCAGCACGGTCCAGACCGGCTGCTGGAGCTGGTAGGAGTCGCCGAGCCGGCCGGTGGCCAGCCGTCCCAGGTAGTCCAGGTACTGGATGATCAGCGGGTCGTCCAGGCCGTACTGGGCCCGGATGGCGGCCCGCTGCTCAGCACCGACCAGTGCGTTCGTGCCGATGATCGCATCCACCGGATCGCCGGGGATGAGCTGGAGCACCAGGAACGCGGCGGTGACCGCGCCCCAGACGACCCCTACGGCGGCGAGCAGCCGGACCGCCACGGGACGGATGGCCGCGGACATCAGCCGGCCTGCACCCAGGCGGGGTAGAACTCCGGCCAGGTGGCGATGCTCAGCCGAAGGTCGTGCACCTTCTTGCTGACCCCGACGGTCGCGGTGGTCACGTACGCCGGGACGACGACGGCCTGGTCGATGGCCCACTTCTGGACCTGGGCGTAGTACTTCGCCCGGGCCGCCGGGTCCTGCTCGGCCTGGGCGGCCTTCAGCCATTCGTCGACCTGCGGGTCGGCGACGAGCGCGAAGTTGTGCCCGCCACCCACCGAAGTCTCGGTGGAGAGGAAGAACGAGCTGAGGATCTCACCGTCGGGGCGGGCCCAGGCCAGCTCGACCGTGTCGTATTCGCCCGCGTCCAGCTTGCCGGAGACCTCGGCCGCGTCGGTGGAGGCCTGCAGGTCGAGGAAGAAGCCGACCTTCTTCAGCTCGGTCTGGGCCGCCTGCGAGAAGACGGTCGCCTTGCCGTAGATCGGGGCGACGACGGTGAGCCGCCTGCCGTCCTTGGTCCGGTAGCCCTCGGCGTCGCGCCCCGTCCAGCCGGCCTCGTCGAGAAGCTTGCCGGCCTCGTCGGCGTCGTAGGACCAGGTGTTCTCCAGCGACTTGTCGTAGCTGTTGGGCGTGGTCGGCGACAGCGGACTCCACGCCCGCTCGGTGGTGCCCTGGAACACCGACTTCACGATGGTGTCCAGGTCCAGGCTGCGCTGGAACGCCTTGCGCACCCGGATGTCGGAGAACAGCTCGCTCTTGGTGTTGAGGTAGAAGGCGTCGACGGCCCCCGGTGTCTGCTTACTGATCGTGGTCAGCTTCGAGTTCCGGCTGACGGTGGCGATCTGGTTGGAGGGAATGGCGGCGGCCCCGTCCACCTGGCCGGACGTCAACGCGCCGACCCGGGTGGCGTCCTCGGTGACGAAGCGGATCGTCACCGCGTCCAGCCGGGTGGGCCCGCTGTGCCCGGCGCTCTTCGGCGCCCAGTCGTAGTCGGCGTTGCGGGCGTAGGCGCGCTGCTGGCCCCGGGTGTAGGCGCCGGCCTTGAACGGGCCGGAGCCGACCGAGGAGTTGCCCGAGCACAGCTTCTCGGAGCCGGCCTTCAGCGACTCAGGGGAGGCGATGCCGAGGAAGGTGGTGCTCAGCACCTGCAGGAACGGCGCGTAGGGCCGGCTGAACGAGACCTGGACCTCGTGCGGGCCGGTGACCTTCACACCCTCGTACGGGCCGAGCAGGCCGGCGGCGAACTGCGACTCGGTGTCCTTGGCGACGATGTGGTCGAGGTTCGCCCTGACCGCCTCGGCGTCGAACTTCGCCCCGTCGTGGAAGGTGACGTCGTCGCGGAGCTGCAGGGTGTAGGTCCGGCCGTCGTCACTGATCTTCCACGACGTGGCCAGCCAGGGCTCCAGGGCGCCGTCCGGGGTCTGGTAGACGAGCGAGTCGAACACCGGCCGCTGGACGAACGCGGTGACGTCCTGGGCGCTGGTGTGCGGGTCCCAGCAGTCCGGCTCCTTCTGGACGGCATAGCTGATGCTTCCGCCAGCACGCGGCTGCGCGTCCGAGGCGCCGCTCCCGCCGCCGTCGGATCCGCAGGCCGCGGTGGCCAGGGTGGCGGCGAGGGCTGCCAGCAGCCCTGCTCTTCGTGCTGTTCGACGCGATGGCATTCAAGTACTCCGTACACGGTATGGATGTTGGCTCCTCACCGTGGTGGGGTGCTCTAAATCCGAACTGAAGCCGCCGGCCCGGCAGCTGGACTCAGCGGGGTGGCGGCCCGCGCCAGCAGTTCGAAGGAGCGCAGCCGGTCGGTCTGGTCGGGCACGACGGTGAGCGCCATCAGCTCGTCCGCGCCGGTGGACTCGACGAGCTCGCCCAGCCGCCGGCGCACGGTGTCGACCCCGCCGATGAGCTGGGCCGCCGCGAGGTCCTCGATGAAGGCCTGCTCCGCCCGGCTGAAGGAGTGGGCGCTGGCGGTGGCGGCGGAGGGGAAGGCCGCGAACGCGCCGATGGTGCGCATCCAGATCTTTCCGAGCAGGTAGGGGGCGGCGACCCGGGCGGCGGCCTGGTCGGTGTCGGCGACGGTGGCCAGCACACTGATCAGCGCGCGCGGCTGGTCGAGGTGCCGCGACGGCCGGAACGACGCCCGGTAGTGGTGCAGCGCAGCCAGGCTCGCGTGCGGGTTGATGTGGTGCGCGAACGCGTACGGCAGGCCGAGGGCGGCGGCGAGCCCGGCGCTGGCGTGGCTGGAGCCGAGCAGCCACAGCTCGGGCCGGCTCTCGGGAGCGGGGATGGCGAGCACCGCGCTGTCCGGGTCGGTCGGGGCGAAGTAGCCCGCGAGCTCACCGAGCTGTCGCTGGAACGAGTGGCCGTCGACGTCCGGCACCCGGCGCAGCGCGCGGGCGGTGACCGGGTCGGTGCCGGGCGCCCGCCCGAGGCCCAGGTCGACGCGGCCCGGGAACAGCGCCTCCAGCGTCCCGAACTGCTCGGCGACGACGAACGGCGGGTGGTTGGGCAGCAGCACTCCGCCCGAGCCGGCCCGCAGCGTCCGGGTGGCCGCGGCGATCCGGCCGACGAGCACCGCCGGGGTGGATGTCGCCAGGCTGGGGGTGTTGTGGTGTTCGGCCACCCAGTAGCGGTGGTAGCCGAGCTCCTCGACCTTGGGAGCGAGTGCCACCGTGTCGCGCAGCGCCTGGGTGGCGCTGCCGCCCTCGAAGACGGGCACGACGTCGAGGACGGACAGCGGAATGCCGGTGGGGCGTGTCATCGGATCCTCCGGGAGGTCCGCCCGGCCAGCCGGCCGGGCGGGCGGGGCGTGGTTGACGGCGGTGCGGTGGCACCGGCGGCGGCGCGGTGCCGCCACCGGTGGTCCCGGGTACCGGGGGCAGGGGTCCCGGGACCAGTCCGGAGAGGGCCGCGTGGCAGCTCGCTGCGGCGGCTTGGTGCGGCTGTTCGGTGGGGTGCTCAGGCCGAGTTGGCCACAGCCTCCGCGGGGGCGGCCGGTGCTGCCGCCGGAGCCGGTTCGGGGCGGCCGGGCAGCAGGAAGCCGGCGGCGAACACGACGAGGCCGGCGGCGAAGGGCCACCAGAAGGCGTTCCCGAAGTCGTCGACCGTGGGAGCGGCATGGGCGCCGCCGCCCTGCAGGATCAACGCGACCACCGCCACGCCGAGGGAGGCGCCGATCTGGTTGAGGATGAACACCGCGCCGGTCGCGCCGGCCACCGCCGCGAGCGGGACGGTGCGGTAGACCGACCCCATCGTGGGCGCGCCGACCAGCCCGAGCCCCAGACCGATGACGAGCTGGGCGGGGGTGAGGAGAGCCTGCGAGGTGTCCGCCCCGGACTGGGTGAACGCCAGGGCGCCCAGCGTGACCAGCAGGGCGCCGGTGGGTACCAGCAGCCGGGCGCCGATGCGGTCGGCGAGGTTGCCGGCCAGCGGCATCCCGATCATGGCGCCGATGCCCAGCGGGGCCAGCAGCAGGCCGGACTCCAGGACGGAGTGGTCGTGCACCTGCTGGTAGTACAGCGGGAGCAGGAACAGCAGCGCGAACAGCCCACCGCCGACGAGGAACATGATGGTCACGCTCGCGGTGAAGCCCTTGCTGGCGAACAGCCGCAGGTCGAGCAGCGGGGTGCCGGCCGTGCGCAGCGCGTGCGCGATGTAGCCGGCGAACAGGGCCACCCCGACGGCCAGGCCGATCACGACCGTGGCGGCGCCGAAGCCGTTGCTGCCCGCGCGGGACAGCGCGAACACGATCGCGGCGAAGCCGGGGCACAGCAGGGCCACGCCGAGGAGGTCGAGGGGCACCGGGCCGCCGTCCCGCGGCGGGTCGGCCGGCAGCACCAGGATCGCGAGCACGATCGCGGCGAGGGCGAACGGGACGTTCACCAGGAACATCCACTCCCAGGAGAGGTTCTCCAGCAGCAGGCCGCCGACGATCGGCCCGAGCACCGGCCCGAGCGTGATCGGGATGGAGATCAGCCCCATCACCCGCCCGATGCGGGCCGGGCCGGCCGCGCCGGCGACGACCGTCATCATGATCGGGTCGATGGTGCCGCCGCCGAGGCCCTGCAGGATCCGGAACGCGATCAGGCTTTCGGCGTTCCAGGCCACCGCGCACAGCACCGAACCGGCGAGGAACAGGGAGAGGCCGATGAGCCACATGCGCTTCGGGCCGAAGCGGGCCATCGCCCAGCCGGTGAGCGGGATGGCGAGCGCGACCGCGAGCAGGTAGCCGGTGGTGACCCACTCGATCGTGCCCAGGGTGGCCTCGAACTCACCGCCGAGGGTGCTGATCCCGACGTTGACGATCGTCGCGTCGAGATAGGACATCATCCCGCCGAGGACCATCACCCCGATCAGGACCAGCAGGGCTGAGTCGAGCCGTGGCGGCCCGTCCTCCACGGTGTCCGCCCCTGCCGTCGAACCGCCAGCCATCGATCTCTCCTTGAAATGGGTGTCGACAAAAATTGAACTGCTCGTTTCAAACTGATGTGTGGGACGGTAGCATGCGGCCATGAGTGAGGGCGAGACCACCGATACGGGCGCGGGCATCCGCGGAGCCGCCGACGGGGCCGCCTTCGGGGCCGCCGACGGAGCCCCCACCGACCGCGGCCGGTTGGACAAGCGGCGCGCGATCGTGGCGGCAGCGCTGCGCGTCTTCGCCCGTCACGGGTACGCCGAGGCGACCATCGACATGATCGCCACCGAGGCCGGGGTGGCCAAGCCGACGATCTACAACCATCTGGGGTCGAAGGAGAACCTGTTCCGGCACGTCATGACGACGACGGCCGCGCAGTCCAACGCCAAGGCGCTGGAGGTGCTGGAAGGGTTCCCGCAGGCCGCCGGCGGCCTGCGCGGCGGCCTGGAGCATGTCGCCACCCGGCTGGTCGACTGCTACTGCGACGAGCGCTCCGAGGCGGTGCGTCGCCTGCTCTACGCCGAGGCGGTGCGCTTCCCCGACCTCTACGACGCCGTGCGGGCCAGCGGTGCCGACCAGTTCGTGGACGCGCTGGCCGGCCGGCTCGCGCGGCTCGCCCACGCGGGTCATCTGCGGGTCGACGACCCGATGCGGGCCGCCAACCAGTTCATCGCCCTCGTCTACGAGGAGCTGCCGGCACGCAGCATCCCCGGTTCGCGCCCCCTGCGTCCCGGTGAGGTGGACGAGGTGGTGCGGGCCGGGGTCGACACCTTCCTGCGGGCCTTCGGCGCCGTGCCCTGCCCGCCGGGAGCCGAAAGTGGTGCCGGTGCCGGTGCCGGTGGCGGTGCCGCCCCGCCCGGTGTCGAGGAGCGGGCCCGCGGCAGCGGGGAGGCTCAGCCCGCCGCCTCGCCGCGGTAACGCAGCTGGGCGAACTGCCTGGTCAGCGCGATCCTGGTCGCGGCGCCGCCGCCACGCATGCGCAGCACCGACAGCAGCGTCCACAGCCGGGTCTGGGCGAAGTGGGACGGCGCGCCGTGCACGTCGTCGTGGGCGAGCAGCCGGATGCCGCGCACCAGCCGGCGCAGCAGGCGCGCGTCGCCGGGCGGAATGATCTCGTCCCGCAGGGAGGTCACGTGCGCGACCGGGATCCGCAGCGCGGCGAGCTCCTCCTCCCGCAGGGCCCAGTCCCGCACCCGGTCGTAGACATCCGCCGGCCGGCTCCCGGTCAGATGCGCCAGCGTGTCGGTGGTGACGCGGGGGACGTTGCGCTGCCAGTCGGTGTCGGTGAAGAACTCCCGCACCGGGGCACCGGCCCCCACCACCCCGGCGATCCGGCTGTCGTGCAGTGCCGCCCGCAGCGCCAGATGCCCGCTGAAACTGAGGGCCAGCAGGTAGTTGTCGGCCGTGTCCGGCCGCCGCCCGGCGGCGTCCAACAGGGCGGGGAACAGCGTCCAGCTGTCCGCCGTGTACGGCAGCGTGTTCTCACCGACGCCCGGCATCTCGGCGACCAGCCCGGCGAAGCCGAGCTCGCCCAGGCTCAGCAGCACCGGCGCCCACTGCTCCTTGGTCGACACGATGCCGCCGGTCATGACCAGCAGCGGTCTGGGCTCGGCCGCGTCCAGGCCGGTGGTCCAGCACCGCACCCGTCCCGCCGGCAGGGCGACCTCAAGCCGGCGCAGCGCCGGCTGATCGGCGCTCCAGCGGGTGAACTCCGCCGTGGCCCGGGCCAGCGCCCGAGCCCGGGCCGCCCCGTCGACGAACGGGAAGCGGGCCATCGTGTAGTGCACGCACGCCTCCAGCGGACGGCCGGCGGCGGCCAGCTCGTCACCGAGCGCGCTCCATTCGCCCACCCAGGAGCCGGGGGTGCCGTCCCCGTCGTTACGGATGCCGGCCAGCAGCGGGTCGTAGTGACCGGCCGGCAGCCCCTGTGAGACGGCGTGCGCGACGACGAAGTTCTTCAGCTCGGCGAGATCGTTCACACCTGCTCCAGCTCGTCCTTGACCTCGGTCAGCACGTCGGCGGCCTGGGCACCGTCGATCGCCCGGTGGTCGAAGGCGAGGCTGAGCCGCAGCACCGGTGCCACCGCCACCTCGCCGTCGCGCACGACCGCCCTGGGCAGGACCCGTCCGACACCGAAGGTCGTGGTGGTGCCGCCGACCGAGTGGAAGGAGTCGACCGCCCGGTGCCCCAGGGAGGTGACGGCGAACGTGCCGGTCAGGTGCGGGCGCAGGGCCAGCGAGCGCGCCGCCCGGCGGAAACGGGCCTGACCCACCAGCCACGGCGCCGCGTGCAGCCGGCGGATGGCGGCGAAGTCGGGCAGCTGCTCCGCATCCCCGTCGCGGACCCGGTCCAGGTGGGCCTGGATCTCGTCCAGGGTGGCCTGGTGCAGGTTGGGCACGACGGTGCCGAGCACCACCCGCTGCCCGCCGAGCGACCTGTCCAGCGTCAGCTTGCCGTGGACGAACGGATAGTGGGCGATGCGGGGCCGCGGGCCGCCGCGCAGCGCCGCGTTGGCGTCCGGGTGCCGGGCCAGCACCCGGCCGGCGGCGCGCAGCACATAGGCGGTGGTGGAGTAGTGCACCCCCCGTTCGGCCCGGGCCGCCTGGCGGTGGGCGAGGACACCGGTGACATCCACCTCGGTGTCGAGGAAGACCGGCGCGAACTCGCGCACCGCCCGCAGGAAGAACAGGGTGTGCCGGCGTTGCCGCGGCAGCTGCCGCGGGACACCGCCCGCCGAGCCCGTCACCACCGAGCTGGCCGCGGCCGAGCCCGTCGTCGGGGTGCTGGCAGCAGGGGTGCCGGTCGTCGGGGTGCCCGCCGTCGGCGGACCCGTCGTCGAGGTGCCGACGGTCACGTTGCCACCGCCAGCTGGTAGACGGCGTGCAGGCTGGGCGCCTCCAGCACCTCGGCGAGGGGCAGCGAGCGGCCGGTCTCCCGCTCCAGGATCGTGCACAGGGCCAGGAGCTGGACCGAGTCCCACGACTCCACGGAGTCGAGGTCCCGGTCGAGGTCGTCGACGGTGACAGTCAGGGCGAGCTCGTCGCGCAGCAGGGCGACGAAGTCCTCGGCGCTTCGCACACTCACGGGATGTCCTCTTCGAAGCGGGCGGTCGGCGGGGTCGCGGGCGGGTCGGGCAGGTCGGAGTGGTCGGGTAGGTCGGAGCGGTCGGGCAGGTCGGGCTGGTCTCGCGGGTCGGGCCGGAGGCGGGCGCGGGCACCGGCCCCGGTACCGCCCTGCAGAGCGAAACCGGCCTTGATCCACTTGCTGGACTCGATCGAGACGCCCACCGCCCGCTCGCCGTCGGCGAGCTTCGCCAGCGCACGCTCCAACTGCAGGAAGACGATCGCGTTGCCGCAGTTGCCCGCGTCGTCGACGACGGTCACCTCCGCCGCCCGCGGCAGCCCCAGCCGGGATGCGATCAGCTTCGTCATCCGGCCGGACAGCTGCGGCGGCAGGAGGAGGTCGATCTCCTCCCGGTCCCAGCCGGTGGCGGCGAGCAGCTCGTCGAGCACCTCGCCGGTCATCGGCGGGACGTGAGTCTCGATGGCCTTGTAGTCCTCGGTCGCCGCCGGGCGGTCGCGGTCCCGGTCGGCGGGCCCGGACCACTCCAGCGTCGCGCCCGGCTCCCGGCCGAGCCCGACCAGCCGGGTGAAGAGCGCCCGCACCACCGCCGAGCCCGCCGCGGGCTCGGCGGACAGCACGGCCGCGCCCGCCGCGTCCCCGAACAGCACGTAGTTGACCAGCTGCGCGGGCGGCAGGGTACGCAGGTCGGCGGTGACGTCGTAGAACCGGGCGATCACGTCGCCACCGAGGACCAGCACCCGCCGGGCGGACCCGGCGAGCAGCAGCTGGCGGGCCACGTCGAGTGCCTGGACGGCCCCGGAGCAGCCCGACTGCAACTGGTAGGTGCGTACGTCGTCGATCCCCAGCCGGTCGGCGACGATGTTGACGGTCGCCGGCATGAGCTGGTCGGGGGTGGCGGTGCCGAGCACCACCGCGTCGATGTCACCGGGGCCGAGCCCGGCGGCGTCCAGAGCCCGGCGGCCCGCCTGTTCGGCGAGTCCGGCGAGGGTGCCTACGACCTCGCCGGACTCCAGGTCGAGGGCCAGGTGCCGGGCCTTCGTCCCGATGAACACCTCGACCCACTGCTCCCAGAGCGTGTCCATACCGAACCGCCTGGCCAGGGTGGCGTTGTCGACGGCGGGCCCCGGCAGGGCCGAGCCGGCGGCGAGGAGGTGGACGTCACGGTCGGGCATCGGCGCGCTCCTGTGGTCGGTGACGGGCGTCGTCGACGGCGGGCATCGTCGGTCCGGGCCGCTATTCGGCCAGCAGGATGCGGGCTTCCGCGGCGGCCCGCACACCCGTCATCCGCCAGGTGCGGAAACCGGTCAGCCCCTCGTAGCGCCCGCCGGTGCCGGTCGCCGGGTAGTACACCCACTTGCTCGTGCGCACGTCGTTGAAGTCGGCCCAGCCCTCGGCGTGGATGGTGCCGTCGTCGAGGGTGAGGTCCTCGGAGTAGTAGGTGAGCAGGCCGCCGTCCCCGGGGCGCACGTACTCGATCCGGAACGAGCCGTGCGAGGTGCCGATCAGCTTGCCGTCGGGGTCGTAGAGCTCGTCGTCGAAGACGCCGCTCTGGCCGATCTGCGGGTCGGTGAGGTCGACGACGTCGTCGACGACCTTGACGACGACCTCGTTCGGAACGCGCAGCACGATCAGGTCAGCCATGGCGGGAGGTCCCTTCGGGGTGGGGGGCCCGCCGCGCGCCGGTGGCGGCGGACGGCGGGACGCTGTCGGTGATGTGCGGTGTCCGGTCCGGGGTGACGCCGGGGCCGATCAGGGCCAGCAGGGCCGCCCGCGCCGCCGGACCGTCGGCCGAGCCGGCGGGGTCGGCGGGGTCGGCGAGGCCAGCGGGGTCGGCGGCGAGGCCCGGGAGGGGATGCCCGGCGAGCGGGGAGAGCGCCGTGGGCGGGAAGAACAGCGCGGCGGCGAGATGCGGCGGCCCGGCCAGCGCTGCCCAGAAATCGTGGCGGCCGGGGATTCCGGCGCCGAGCGGGTCGTTGTCGGCGAACGTGTACGGGCCGTACTGCCGTCCGGTGGGGTCAGGCTGGGTGAATCGGCCCCAGAAGCCGTTGTAGAGCCGGTTGTCGAGGAAGTGCGCGCTGCGCAGCAGCTGGTAGGCGCCCCGGTAGCGGAACGGGTTGACGGCCGCGTCGGTGCCCCGTGGGCTGACCGCGCCGTGCGGGGTGTAGCGGTAGCCGGCGGCCAGCCGGCCCGTCTCGTCGACCAGCGCCAGCACCGAGCCCTGATGGTCGGTCACCGTCCACAGCAGACGGCGCTCGGCTGTGATGACGGCGAGCACCGTGCCGTCGGGAGCGCGCACCACGTCGANGGGCACGCCGTCGTCGGTGACGCGGGCGATGCCGAGCGGACCGTGGCTCAGCACGTGCGTGACGGAGCGGCCGTCGGGCGTCGTCTCGGCGACCCGCCGCGGGGTCTGCTGGCCGAGCCCGTCGTGCGCGATGTCGGCGACGACGGCCCCGCCGAAGATGCCGAGCACCGTCTGGTTCGTGGCGCTGTAGCGGAACGAGCCGGTCGGGTTCACCTCCTCGACGAAGTTGCCGGCGCCGTCGTAGTCGAACTCGGTCGCGCCGAACCGGGTGACCTCGCCGGCCGCGCCGATGGTGAACGCCGTCTCGCCGAGGCGGACGAGGTTGTGCGCCGCGTCGTAGGCGTAGGTGGTGCCGCCGGCCCGCACGAGCCGTCCGAGCGGGTCGTAGTCGAACTCGGTGGCCTCGCCGTCCAGGACGAGCCGCCGCAGCCGGTCACCGTCGGCGCCGTCCGGGCCGCGGTAGTCGTACCCGGCGTGCAGCAGCGTCTCCCCGGCCGGGCCGAGCAGCGTCAGCGACGCCCGCCGGCCCGCCTCGTCGTAGGAGATCTCCTGGACGGCGCCGCCGAGGTCGGTCCGCAGCACCCGCCCGGCGGCGTCCCGGGTGAAGTGCGCGGTGTGCCCGGTGGGTGTCCGGACCCGCGCGAGCCGGCCGGCGCCGTCGTAGTCGTAGCTGGTCGTGCCGCCGGCGGTCGCGAGCGAGCGCAGCGCGCCGTCGGGGTCGTAGCTGGCCTCGATCGTCTCCTGGCCGGTGCTGTCGGTGCGGACCACCGTGGTCAGCCGGCTGCCGCCGGTTGTCGACACCCAGCTGTAGTCGTGGTGCCAGCCGGTCCCGGCGCGCCGCACGACCCGTCCGAGGGCGTCGTGCTCCAGCGTGAGCAGCACCCCGTCGGGGCCGGTGACCTCGACCAGCCGGCCGACGCCGTCGCGGCGGTACTGCGTCCGCACCCCGTTGCCGCCGGTCACGGCCACGATCCGGCCCAGCTCGTCGTACTCGTAGGAGATGCGGCCGCGCGGCGCGGGCGGGATGACCGCGACCAGGTCGCCGGCCGCGTCGTACTCGTAGGAGGTGACCTGCCCCTCGCCGTCGACGAGGGCGGTCAGGCGGCCGTGCCCGGCGCCGTACTCGCGCCGGTCGAGAGGCTCGGAGCGGCCGGGGGCCCCGACCCGGACCACCCGGCCGGCGGCGTCGTGCGCCAGGGTGACCTCGTTGCCGGCCGGGTCCCGCAGCGCTGTGACCAGCCGCGGATGGTCGGGATCGCCGTAGTGGACCGACGACCGCGCCGAGGTCGGGGCGACCCGGGCGACCGGTCGTCCGGCGGTGTCGTGTTCGAGGACGGTGCGCCCGCCGGTCTCGTCGACGACGGCGACTGGGCGACCCTCGCCGTCCCGCTCCTGGCTGCGTACGCCTCCCAGCGGGTCGGTGACCGTCAGCAGCCGGCCACGGCCGTCGAAGGTGAAGGCGGTGGTGCGCCCGAGGGCGTCGGTCAGCACGGTGTGCGCCGGGTGCGGGTAGGTGATGTCGAGGTGCGAGGTGCCCTCGGCGCCGCCCAGGACCACCTGACCGACCGCGCCCGACGCTGTGTACGACAGCCCGAGGAGGGTGCCGGTGACGTCGCTGATCCCGGTCAACCGGTGCTCGGCGTCCCAGTCGAGGACGGTGACCGCGCCCTCGGCGTCGGTGTGCCGCACCGGCCGCCCGGCCGGGTCGTACCGGAGGGCGGCCAGGGTGCTTCCGCCCGGGCCGTCGAGGCGGACGACCCGGCCGGCGGTGTCCCGGTGCAGGCGCACCGACCTGGCTGGATCCCGCCCATCGCCGCGCCCGTCGCCATGGCCGCCGTCGTACCCGTCCGGGCGTGCCGTGGCGCTGTCCTCGACCAGGGGCAGCTCGCTGGTGAGCGACCAGCCCGGCCCGAGTCCGCTGTCCTGGGCCGTCCGCCGGGCTCGGTACTCGCGCCGCAGCGGCCGGGGAGCACCGACCCGTGGCGGGAGCAGGTCCTCCTGCCGGAGCACCGCCTCGCCGGTAGCCAGGTCGATCAGCAGGGTCGTGGTGTCGCTGACCACCAGTCGCCATACGGCGTGCGGATCGCCGCTGGTTCGGGCCGGATCGCGATCGTCACGAGAATGTGTCACGGACGGTCCCCTCGTCGCTGTCTCGACAGCGGTGAGCATCGGCCGTTCGTCTAAAAATGACCTAATGCGATCCCCGCGGTAATGCCGGGAAGGTGTTACATGCGTGTCACAGAGCTGAATTTCCGCCGCGCGGGCCGTGACCGCCGGCCGAGCCCCGTCGGTGCGTAATCGTCTTTACCTAGGCAGTTCTACCGATGTGCGCCGGGTGTGGTCGGGGCAGAGTGGACATCTCCTTCCCGGACTCGTTTCCCGCTGCCTGCACGAGGTGTCAATGCGTTACGAACTGCTCGGGCCCCTGCGCGTGTCGAACAGCCGGAGGACCCATCTGCTCAGTGCCCCGAAGATGGAGACGACGCTCGCCGCCCTGCTTGTCGGGGCCGGCCGGGTGACAACCAAGGAAACGCTCGTGATGGAGTTGTGGGGAGACCGGCCGCCACGCCGGGCGGCGGCCGCCATCCACGTCTACATCTCGCAGCTGCGCAAGTTCCTGGCCGCCGCCGGTATGGACCCCGCCCGGTCCATCGTCACCAAACCCGCCGGATACCTGCTGCGACTGGAAGGCGCCAGTTACGACGTCGTCGAGTTCCAGGAGGCGATGCGCGAAGGCCGGGCACACCAGGCGGCCGGGCACCCCGAGGCGGTGCTGGCTGCCACCGAGCGGGCGCTGGCCCTGGTACGGGGGCCGGTGCTGGAGTCGGCTGTCGACGGCCCGGTCCTCACCGCGTTCGCGGCCTGGGTCGAGGAGGAGCGGCTCGCCGCGCTCGAACTGTCGGTCGAGGCCCGCACCGCCCTCGGCCGGCACCGTGAGGTGATCAGCCTGCTCGGCATGCTCATCGCGCAGCACCCGCTGCGGGAGTCGCTCTACTCCCAGCTGATGCTCGTCCTCTATCGGTCCGGCCGGCAGGCGGAGGCGCTCGCGGTCTACCGCGACGCGCAGCGGGTGCTGCGCGCCGAGCTGGGGCTGGAACCGTGCCGTTCGCTGCGCCGGCTGCACCACGCCATCCTCACGTCCGACCGGCTGCTCGATCTGCCGACCGCCAGCTGAGCCGGCGGACCATGGGCAGCGCACCTGACGGTCACGGATGGCCGGTCGGTCACGGATCGCCGGTCGCTCGTGGGCGATCAGTCGGTCGTGGACAGCATCCGCGCCAGCTCGACGCGTGAGCTCACCCCGAGCTTGTCGTAGATATGCGCGAGATGAGTGTCGACGGTGCGGGGGCTCACCCGCAGCCGACGGGCGATGTCCCGGGTACGCAGGCCGTCGCCGGCGAGCTCGGCGACCTCCTTCTCCCGCGCCGTGAGCTCGCCCAGCGCAGCGGCCGCCGGCCGGGGGAGCTGCCGCCGGGCGAGCCGGGCCAGCTCCCGGGCACGGGTCCCGGCCGGGGCGGTGGCCAGCAGTTCGGCCGCTTCCAGATAGCAGCGGTCGGCCCGTGGCCCCGGCCCCAGCGCGTGCCCGCGGGCGAGCAGGGCGAAGCCCCGCTGCTCGGGCAGCGCGACCTGGCCGGCCGCCTGCTCGGCCCGGTTCGCCCACGGGCCGGGATCCTGCCCGGTGAGCCTCGCGGCGGCAGCCAGCGCCTCATAGATGCGGGCACCCAGCACCGGAATGGGCTCGGCCACCCGCCACGTCTCACCCTCAGCCCCCAGCAGTGCCCGGACGGCCGTCCCGTCGCCGACGGCCAGTGCGGCCTCGGCGAACAGCAGTGCGGTCAACGGCGTGCGGGGCGCGTCGGTGTGCACGCCCGCGGGCAGTTCCGGGCCGAACGTGGGGGAGCGGCCGAGCCCGGCCCAGGCCGCCGTGGCCACCGCGTGCGCCAGCGCCGCCTGGTCGGCGCGCCCGGCCAGGTCCGAGGCGCGGTGAGCCTCCCGAGCGATCTCGATGGCCTCGCTCATCCGCCCCGACTGGTAGTGGACGTAGGCGAGGCTGTTGAGCAGCGCCGGCAGCAGATGATGCTCGCCATGCTCCCGGGTGGCCCGCAGCGCCCTGGTGAGTCGGTCGTGCGCGCTGCCGTAGCGGCCGAGCATCGCCTCCGTCCAGCCCAGGCACTGCAGGTAGTACGGCTCGGCCCCGGCCCCGGCCCCGGCGACGTCCGATCCGGTTGCCCCCAGCGTGTCGAAGGCGGCGGCCGCCGCGTTCACCCAACGGCCGTCGGCTGCCTCGCCGGCGGTGAGCGTGGCAGTCAGTGCCCGCACCGCGAATGCCCCAGCCCGGGTGAGGTGATCGTCCGCCGGCACGGCCGCAGCGAGCTCGATGACCTCGGTGGCGGCCGGGATACCGCCGGAGATGATCCGGGCCAGCTGGAGATACACCCGCAGCCGGGCCTCCTCGGCCGGTCCGCGGGTGTGGGCGAGCGCCGCCGTCAGCAGGGCCATGGCGTGGTCGCGGTGGCCGAGGGAGGCGGAGACCATCGCCAGGTGCGCGGCGGCCTCCGCATGGCCGGCCGGCCCCAGCGCTCCCGGAGTGCTCAGGATCTCCGGCCCGAGGGCACTCAGTCGGGGCAGGTCACCGTGGCGGGCGAGCAGGTCCACCACCGGGCGCCAGACATCCGGGCCCACTGGCGCCAGCGTCGGCGCGTGTGCGTGTGCGTGTGCGTTGGTGCTGGTGCTGGCGTCGGTGTCCAGGCCCGCCCGGTGCAGCCGCATGGCGGCGGACAGCCAGTGGGCGGCCTCGGGCCCCCGGCCGCCCTGCACGGCGGCGCCGGCCGCGGCCACCAGGACCGCCGTGTCGCCGGGCCGGCCGTGCGACCCGGAGCCCTCGGCGTGCCGGGCGAGTACCCCCGGCGGGGCGAACAGCGACCGCAGGTGCTCGAACGCGCGCCGGTGCGCGGCCGCCCGCCAGCACGGATCCGTCTCGCCGTAGAGGCAGCGGCTCAGCAGCGGGTGGCGGAACGCCAGGTCGCCGCCGGGCACGGTGCGGACGAGGTCGCGCCCGCGGAGAAGGCCCAGCGTGCGGCAGGTCTCGTCCCGCCCGAGCTGGGCCACGGCCGCCACGGCGTTCACCGAGAAGACATCGCCGAGCACAGCGGCCGCGTGCGCGACCAGCCGCTGCCGCTGGTCCAGGGGAGCTGCCTCGGCCAGCAGGCGGGCACCCAGGGCGCTGCGGGTCCACAGGTCGGGCGGCTCACCCGCGGCGTCGTAGTAGCCGCCGCCCGAGGTCTGGGCACGGCCGCCGGACGGCGGGAGGCCGCTGTCGGCGGCGGCCCGCTCGGCAAGCGCCGTCAGATACAGGGGATTGCCGGCGCCCCGCTCGTGCAGATCGACCAGTTCCGGCGCGGTGGCCGGCATTCCGAGCAGCTCGGCGCTCTGCCGCAGGCTGAGCGGGGCCAGCCGGACCCGCTCGACGACCCCCACCTCGGCGCAGTGCTGCAGGGTGGCCTGGAGCACGGTGGGTGCCTGTCGCGGGCGGTGCGCGACCACGACCGACAGCGGGTTCTCCACTGGCCAGCGGGCCAGGATGTCGAGCAGCTCGACCGAGGCCCGGTCAACGAGGTGCATGTCGTCGAGCAGCAACAGATGCGGGCCGGACGCCGCCGTCAGGGTGTCCGCCAGCAGGGAGCGCAGCTCCGCCAGCAGCCGGCAGCGCCCGGTCTCGGCTTCGGCGAGCATGTCACCGGCGGCCGCCAGCGCGCGGATGAAGGCGGTCGCCTGGGTCCCCGCCTCGCCGCCGGCGGGCCGCCAGGTACTGAACGCGTCGATGAGCGGGTGGAACGGCCGGCCGCGGTGGGTCTCCAGACAGCGGCCCCGGATCACGTCCACCCCTCGGCGGCGGGCCTCGCTCGCGACGGCGGTCAGCAGCCGGGTCTTCCCGTAGCCGGGGTCGCCGCTGAGCTCCACGAGCGTGCCGTGCCCGCTGCCCGCCTGGTCGAGCACGCTCATGACCCGGCCGTACTCCGTGGTTCGGACGATTCCCCCCGGGTGCGCCACAGTCGTCTCGGCGATGGGCAATGCGGCGATAGTCATGCCCTGTGCACTCCTTCTTTGGCGCAATTCCGGACATTCCCGGAAGCGGACGACGGTCGGTGCGTCGGCGCCGGCAAGCCACCACCGGCCGCCGGGTACCGCCGGCCGCCACGCGTTGTCAGGGGCTGGTGCGGCTGCGCCGAGAAGTCCCGGCCGATCTCGCGAGCGCGGTGTGTGAAGTGTTCCGACACCGATCGGGTCGCGCTGGCCTCGGCCTCTTCTCCGACATTGCGTAAACCGGGGGGAGCCCTCCCCGGGTGCCCGGGCCTGCGACGGAAGGAAACACCGGTGGGCGGGGGTGATACCGGCGGCGGCCCGGCCCGCTGCGCGAAGTGCGGCTGGCGGCCGGTATCCCCGGCGGCCCGGGCCGCTCCGCCGCCGCCCGGTGCCGAGGCGATACGGCTGGCCGTTCAGCCGTTGGTACAGGCGGCGGAGTTCACCCGCAGGAAGTCGATGTGACCTCGGGTCACCAGCACGGCCGAACGATACACATCGCGTATTTGACCATTTGATGTCGGTGTCGTCAACGTGGATCTCCCCGTCCCGGGGGCCGGGGTTGGGCTGTATTCGACTCGCCGTTTATCCACTTGGCCGGGCGTTTTGGAATGCCGCGCGCGTTGCTGGGACGGAAGATGTGACGCAGCACCCACCGGGCCATCCCCGGGTGGATCGGCCGCACGGCCGGGTGGGTCTGCCGGGCACGCGGGCAACCCCCGGCCGAGAGCAGTCGTGCTCAGGGGCCCGCGACGGGCCGGAGAGCCGCCACGACGCCCGCGTCGGAGACGCTCACGAGCCGTTTCGTGCTGTCGCCGTAGATGAAGTACGGGCAGCTCGTCCCGCTGATCTCCACCCAGGTGTCGGTCACGAGCCGCCCGGTTCGCAGTTCGTAGACACGCACCGGCAGCGCCACCCGGTGGTAGGTCACGCTCCCCACACCGTCGTACCGGCAGCTCTCGGCCGCGCTCCCGTACTCGGCCGTGCCGATGCAGACCACCCGGGCGGCGTCGGTGGCGCCGGTGGCCTTCCACTCCGCGGGCAGCTTGCCCACATACGTGGAACTGCCGAAGATCAGGGCACGGTTCAGGCCGCCGCCGGGTGCGGCCGGGTAGGCGGCCGGTGCGGAGCAGTAGGCCGGCAGACTGTCCGAGCTCGACGCACGCAACGAAGCGCGCACCCTTTCCAGCTCGACCGCCTGGCCGATCTCCCCGGTCTTCTGCCGGGCCCGGGCAGCGAGCTCGTGGCCGGGGTACTGGTCGATCAGCCGCTGGTATGTCGAGTAGGCCTCGTCCCGCTCCCCGGCGGCCAGGGTCCGATCGGCGCAGTTGAGCAGAGCCGCCGGGGCGAGCCGTGGGACGACCTCGGCGACCCGGTCCGGCTCGCCGTCACCGGCCGGTCGCGCCTCGAGCCAGGTGAGGATGTCCGCGGTGTCACACGGGTCGTCGACCGGAAGGCTGTCCAGGAACCGGTTCAGCGCCGTCGTGACCGTGGCGGCGTAGTCGGGTGACTCCTCGCGTACGGCGGCGAGGCGCTGGAAGCCACGCTCCAGGAGCGTGAGTTCGCCGTTGAGCGCCCCGTCCAGGTCGGCGGTGGCACGGCGCACTGTCGCGCAGGCCGCGACCAGGCCCGTGCCGTCGGAGCCGGGGGAGAGGGCGACCATGCGGTGGGCGGGCGACACCCGCCCCACCGCGGTCTCCACCCGCTGGCAGTCGCTCGCGCGGCGGGCCGCGGAGACCTCCCGGTCGATCCGCCCGGCGTCGAGCCGCAGGAGGACCGCCGCCAGCAGCACGGGCAGCACAAAGGCGAGCGCCACTGCCCGCTGTCGCCCGGGCCGGCACGGCCGGGGCCGCCGTCGGTGCGGCCACCCGCCGGCCAGCAGCCAGCCGTGCGCGACGAGCGCCAACCACCAGCCGATCAGGACGAACGCGAACCACAGGACCTGCGCGGACGAGGCGAAGATGATGAGCAGCTCGGCCGTCACCAGCGTGGTGGTGATCGCGAGCGCCCGCCGGCCCAGCATCAGGTACCCGCCGCCGAGCAGGGACGCGTTGGCGAGCGCGACCGCGAGCGGGTCGCGGGACCGCTCCGCCGGCTTCGGGGCTGGCTCCGCCTGCGTCATGGGTGGGTCCTTCCTCCTCTGCTGGGCGTCCGCCCGCCGTCTCAGGCGGGCGGTGTGACGCGCAGGGTCACCGTCCGGTTGCGGGGGTCGCCGGCGGCGCCGTCGGGATACGGGGCAACGGCACCGCCGCCCGCGGAGATCGTGAGGGCGGTCGCCGGGACACCGGCACCGCGCAGGGTCTCCGCGGCGGCCGCGGCGCGGGCCAGGCTCAGTGCGGCGTTGTCCGGGTAGGGACCGCCGGCGCGGACGGGGAGACCGTCGCTGTGGCCGACGATCTCGACGGCGATTCCGGGTACGGCCGCCAGCCGGGCACCCAGGCCGGACAGCGTCGCGCGGCCCTGCGGACTCGGTGTGTCGTGCACAGTGAAGATCGGATCGTGGAAGGCGACGACCAGCTGGCCACCGGCCCCGGTGACGGTCGCCTCCGGGCCGGCGAGGCGTGCGGCCAGATCGTCCACCGGCCGGCGCGCGGCACCCTCCGGCGCGGGCACGGTGCCGGCGGCTGGCGCGGACAGGGGGGCGGCGGCCGGCACCTGGTCCGGCCGGTCGGGCCCGTCGTGGCCGAGCCACCAGCCTCCGCCGAGGGCGAGCAGGACCAGCAGACCGGCGGCGAGGCCGTCCCGGCGGCGGGCGCCGACGCGGTCGGCCCGCAGCCGCCGCAGGTGGTGCAGTCCCGCGGCGGCCCCGTCAGCGATGGCGCCGCCGGCGTCCGGCTCCAGAGCCAGCGCGGCCCGCCAGTGGCGCTCGGCCTCGTCGAGCCGGCCCCGCTGCGCCTGGATCCGGGCCAGCAGATCATGCTCCGCCGCGGTGTGCTCACGACCGGCCGCCAGCTCGGTGAGCAGCAGCACGGCATCCTCGTGCCGACCGGAGCGGGCCAGCGTGGCGGCCCGGCCCCGCAGCACCTCGCCGGCCAGCGCCACGCCGGCCAGCGCCACGTCGCGATGGGCCACGTCGCGATGGGCCACGTCAGCGGACCTTGTAGACATTGCTGATGTCCTCGGCCCCGCCCTGTGCTTCCCGGTCCGGCAGCAGGTCGATCAGCTGGCGGGTCACCGTTCGGAGCCGATCGACGTCGTCGGCGTCGACGGCGCGCTGCCCCTCTGCGATCAGACGGGCGGCCAGGGCCTGGTCACGCAGCTCGGAGCGCTGCGCGACCAGCTGGGAGAAGCGCGCCATCACGACGGCACCCGTCCGGCGGTCCATCATGATCGCCAGGTGGGCGGTGAGCTCGTCGACCAGGATCCGCAGGTGCGCGACGTCCCGGCCGGCCAGCGCCCGGCGCACCTCGGCGGCGACCCGCGCGTGCCGCTCGCGGTCCTGGGCGTCGCCGTACTGTTCGATCAGCCCGGGAGCGTCGTTGAGCACCCGGTTCGCCAGCTCGACGAGCGCGGGCCACTCAAGCGCGTGCTCGACGTCGTCGAGCTTCGCGCGCAGGTCCAGCATCCGCCGGCCGGCGGTGCTCGCCGCGTCGGTGTCACCGTGCTCGGTGGAGGTGACGTCGTTCTCGAGCTGGTCGACCGCCTGCTCGCCGTCCAGTTCGTCGAGGATGGCCAGCGCGGCCGGGTCGGCGGTGCGCTGCGCGTCGGCGCGCAGCTCGGCCAGCCGCCGCCGTTCGGCTTCCAGCGCGCGGCGCAGGTCGGCCGGGTCGGGAGCACTCTCGGTGGTCAGGTCGTGGAACGCCTCGAAGTCCTCCTCGAGGATCGGGACGAAGGCTCTGGTGGTCACCAGCCGGGAGCCGTCGATCTCGATCTCGACCTCGATCTCGCTGTTGCGCGGGATGTCCCTGGTCACCTGGTCGGCGAGGATCTCCAGGGCGCCCACCTGCCGGTTGCGGTCGGCCCGGGGATGCTCCCCCTCCAGGATCGGGATCCGCAGCAGGCCACCGGACTGGCCGCGGTTCAGCCGCACCGTGCTCCGCAGGATCTCCCGCCCGCGGGCGGGAATACGGGTGCCCTTCGCCAGCAGCCAGGAGACCTCGTTGCCGGCCAGCGCCACCCCGATCGAGTGGGTGAGGGTGGCTGCGGGGGCGACGACGCCGAGCGTGTAGGTCAGCTCCGACGGCTGGATCCGCTCACTCGTCCCCGTCGGGTCCGCCAGGAGGATCTCGTAGATGTTGCGGCGCGCGGGTTCGGCCCGCAGCGTCGTGATGAAGGAGCCGGCCGCCGGAAGAACGAGCTTGCCGCTGCGCCACGGCGGCCGGGCCTCGGCGTTGGCGAACTCGACGGTGAACCCCTCCAGGCTGCGCCCGGCTGGCCCCCGGACCACCCCGCCCACCACGGGCTCCGGGTCTGAGCCGATCGGCTTGTACTCCAGGTCGACGGTGTAGGCGACGTCGGGGCGCGCCGGTCCGGTGGGCAGCCGCTGGGTTCCCGCGAAGATCGCCGCCCCGCGGGCCACGACGGTCATCGGGTCCTGGCTGACGTCCAGCTCGATGCCGAGGCCGTCGGCGAGCCGCCGGCGCAGGTGCGGCATGAGGGTGGGCCCGCCGACGAGCAGTACCCGGTCGATCTTCTCCGGTGAGAGCTGGCTCTCCCGCAGCGCGGCGTGGCAGATGTTGACCGCGCGGGTGACGAACGGCTCGGTCAGCTCGTCCACCTCGGCGGCGTGCAGTTCGTGGACGAACTCGACCGGGTTGCCGTCCGGGTCGGTGCACAGCGGCGGATCGCTGATGTCGATCAGCGCGGTCGCCGCCGAGGAAAGCTCGATCTTCGCGTTCTCCGCGGCCGCCTTCAGCTTCGCGATCGCCTGCGCCCAGGCCGGCTCACCCCGGCCGAAGCCGGGCAGCGAATACTGCCGCAGCAGGGCGGGAATCAGCAGCTGCTCGACGATGGCCCAGTCGATGAGTTTCCCGCCGAGGAAGTTGTCGCCGCGGTGGTTCACGATGTCGAACTCGCCGTCGCGGATGTGCACGATGGACGCGTCGAAGGTTCCGCCACCCAGGTCGAAGACCAGCCGGTAGATGTTGTCCTCGTCGCGCTGGAAACTGTAGGCGAGGGCGGCCGCGGTCGGTTCCTGCAGCAGCGGCGACAGTTCCAGCCCGGCCGCCTCGGCGGCGCGGCGGGTGGCGTCGGTCTGGTTCAGTTCGAAGGCGGCCGGAACGGTGATGACCGCCGCCCTGATGTCCTCGCCCAGTTGCCGCTTCACATTCGTCCGCAGTGCGCGCAGCACATGTGCGGAAAGTTCCTCCGGGCTCAGTGTGAGGCCGCTGTTGGCGAAGGTCGTCACCTGGTCGCGCAGACCCATCCGCAGTTTGAACTCGGCGGCGGCGTTCGCCGGGTCGNACTCGACGCGCTCGCGGGCCCGGTCGCCCACGTGAATCCGCCCGTTGCGGTCCGCGTACACCGCCGACGGCGTGGTGTCGTGCCCGAACGCGTTCTTGACGATGCGGGCCTCGGTTCCGTCCAGGACCGCGATCGCACTGTTGGTGGTGCCCAGGTCGATGCCGAAGTCCATGGTCGAGCGGGTCATCGTTCCTCCTGTCCGGTGGACGTCGCCCCGGCGGGGGGGATGCCGACGACGACCTCGCCGGTCTGCACGCGCCGGCCGTGCAGGTAGACACTGGGCCGCAGGGTTTCCAGGACGGTCTCGTCGGTCAGCCCCGCCGTCGGCTGGAACTCCAGGACCTCCAGGTCCAGGCCGGAGTCGTAGTGGGTCTGGTCGTGCTCCTGGATCTCGACGCCGGCCGCGGCGAGGGAGCTCCACAGCGAGTCGACCTGCCGCTGCAACCGGCGGGTGTCCGCCGGGCGGTTCCCCTCCCGGGGCGCGCCGCGGCCCGCGCCCGCCGCCGGGCTGATGCCGTTCGCGGCGGTGCTGGTTGTGGGGGCGGTGCTGGTTGTCGGGGCGCCGGTCACCGTGGCGTTGAGACGCCGGCGCAGCCGCCACAGCCCGGTGGCGAGCTCCGCCACCGCCGCCGGACCCAGGGCGTTTCCCGCCGCCGGCTCCGGCGCCGGTGTGTGCTCCCCCTCCGGCCCCCGCCCCCGCTCCGGCGTCACGGCCGGCGCCGGAACCAGCGACAGCACCGCGGCCCATTCCTCCGGCACGGTCGGCCGGGCTATGCGGAAGGCGCGGGGATACCGCCACTGGCGCACGGTGCCGGGCAGCGATCCGCCGGGCGACGGTCCGCCGGGCGGCAGCCGGCCCGGCCACCACCCACCGGGCATCCGCTGCTGCGGAACAGATCGGTTCTCAGACATCGGACAGCCCCAACGGTTTCTCGCCGCGCTGCCAGCCCTGATCGCGCAGTTCCGCCAGCGGGGGGAAGGAGTCCAGGCGTTTGCGTTCCTTTTCCGCTGACTTCCCCAGGACGACCAGGTCGGCGACGAACGCCACGATCGCGACGACGACGGCGAGGAATATGTAGCCACCGCCCGACCCGGGGAACAGCATGGTGGGAACGCTGATCGCGACCACGAAGTACAGGGCGCAGCGCAGCGCGGCGAACCAGCCCCGACCAAGCACCTGGTTCCGGCAGGAGGAACAGCGTGGCACGGTGACCTGCACCTTGCTCCAGCTCACCCTGGAAAGGACCCGGACGACGTTGCCGTGCATCCAGATCTGCATCGCCGCGGAGATGCCGGGGCGCTCACGGCAGAACCAGCACATCAACGACAGCGCGGCCTCTTCCAGAATCCGCCGGTTCTCGGCCAGCCGGTCCCGGACGGCCGCGGAGGCCGCCACCCGCTCGGCCCGGCCGACCAGCTCGGACATCCGCAGCTGGTTGCGGATGGAGTCGTCGGTGGGCGGATCCGGGCGCTCCCGGGCCTGGTCGAAGGCCAACAGGCAGGTCAGGGCCTCGACGGCCACCTTGTCGTGAGTGCGGACCCGCGCCGACTCCTCGGCGGGGAGCAGCCGGTCCAGTCGCGCCAGGGGCTGCGCGGACTCGGTGAGGATGTGCTCGGCCTGGGTCAGGCCCTCGAGCCGGGCTCCTTCGGCCACCTGGCGCGCACTGTCGCACAACCGGTCGATCTCGTCGGTCCAGGGCGCGCCGGCCAGGCGCAGGGCGGTGTCGAGGGCCGCCCCGTCACCGAGCTGCGCCTCCCGCATCGCCGCCAGCTGCCGCCCGGCCCGTTCGTCCTCCCCGGCGGCGATGGCGGCCACCGCGAGCTCGGCGCCGATCGACAGCACCGCGGTGGGCAGCCCCGCGCGGATCGAGGCGGCGAGGCCCGGGTCCAGCCTGGCGTCCGCCGTCTGCCGGATGCGTGCCTCAAGGTTGTCCCACACCTGGTCGTCGCGCAGGACGTCACCCCAGCGGCGGTAGACGTACCCCCAGTCGGGCGGGCCCGTGCCCGGCGGGGGCTCCGCATCCGGAATGCGCGCAGCATCCGGAACGGGCTCCACATCCGGCCCGAGTTCGGCGTCCAGCGCCCGGAGGTGAACGAGCACGGCGAGGTTGTGCTTGGCGTTCGCGGCGTCCGCCACCGGAACCTGGTCTTCGCCGCTCCCGGTCACGGTGGCCCACAGCCGGGCGGCGGCGAGCGGGTCGCCGGCCGCCAGCGCGGTGAGCGCCTCGTCCCGGCTCTCACCGGGCCTGTCCTGCCCGTCAGCCGGACCCGCCTGCCCGCTGTCGGGACCCGCCGGCCAGAACCAGAAGAACTCGTCGACCACTCGCCGGCGCGGATCGCCCAGCCGTTCGAGGGCGGCGCGAAGCTCCTCGGGGGACGGTGCCGGCCGCCGCGGCAGCACAGCCGGTTCCGGCAGCTGCCCACCGGTCTTCTCCAGGACGGCGAGCATGTCGGCCTTCCGGCGGATGTCCCGGGCGGTGGCCGACAGCGGGAGGCCGGTCAGGCGGAACGGGTTCTGCCGGTAGATCTGGGCGGACACCTGCCGCAGCGGCAGGGCGTCGGTGTCGCGGGTCGCCATGCCGTCACCGGTCCGCGTTCTTGCGGGCGGAGATCTCCCCGGCCGGCCCCGGTTCCTTCTCGCCCTGCCGGGACCGGCTCGCCGGCCGCCAGGCCTCCAGATCGGCGAGCAGCTCGGCGGCCGACGGGTAGCGCGCCGCCGGCGAGAACGACAGCGCCCGGGCGATGATCGCGTCGAGCGATCCGTCCACCTCGTACCGCAGCTCGCTCGGCGCGACGAGGGCTGTGGTGTGCCAGGCGGCCGTGATCGGATCACTGACGGAGCGCCGCGGGTAGGGAAGCTCGTCGGTCAGCAGCAGGTAGAACACCGCCCCCAGTGCCCAGACGTCCCCGGGCACCGACGCGAGATGCGGGTGGAGCAGCGTTTCCGGTGCCATGAAGGCGATGGTTCCCCGCGAGCTGGCCAGCAGCGTCAGCGCGCTGACCTTCCGGGCAAGCCCGAAATCGCTGATCCGTACGCGGAGGTCGTCCCGGTCGTAGCCGACCAGAATGTTCTGCGGGGTGATGTCGCGGTGGATGATCGGCGGGGACTCCTGATGGGCGACCGCCAGCCCGCGGGCCACCTGCCGTATGACGTCCACCGCGACCCGGATGGGCATGAACGCCTCCCCGTGCGATAAGCGGAAGTTGTTCAGGGTGCCGCCGGCGACGTATTCCATTGTGAAGTAGGCGTATCCCCCGCCATCCGTCTCGACGGTGTTCGCCTCGAAAACCCGGATGATGTTCGGGTGGCCAATTCTGGAAAGCATCATCGCCTCGCTCAGGGCGTCCCGTACCTGCTCCGCGGACATCCCCGCCCGCCGGAACACCTTCATCGCCTGCCGGCCCAGATAGCGGTGCCGGACCCGGTACACCTCGGCGAAGGCCCCGCGGCCCAGCAACCGCTCGACCCGGTACGTATCCCGGATCACCTGTCCGTCGCTCAACAGGGCCATACTCCTCAGACCTCCGGCAGCACAGCGGGGGTGTTCTCGTTCGGGTGTCGGTGTCGGTGGCCGCTGCGGAGAATCTAGGTGAGGAATCCGCGGCCGGGTAGTGGAGCGCTACACCCCCCGCCGCACCGGTCGAACGGTGGGCGGCGGCCGATGCCCGGGGGCGGCGGCCGGTGGGACAGCACCCGGACACGTATCAGGGCTCGCACCCGATGACCCGGGCCTCCCGCCCGGGCTGCTCCGGAGGTGCGGCGGAACAGTCAACGGCGAGGGGGCGGGTGTCCTCCCGCTGGAAGCGGTCGAGGTGGCGCTCGGTGACGACCCGGTTGAGGATCATCCAGTGTGCCAGGTCCTCCCAGTCCGTCAGCCCGGGCGCGCTGCGGTCACGTACCTCTCGCCGGACGTCCGAGATGACGTTGCGGACGTACATCGGGCCGCGGCCCAGCCGTTCGCCGATCTCCTTGTAGGTGGCGGGGCGAGCGTCCGCCCCGCACCGGGTCAGCAGCGGCCGGCACAGCTCGATGATGATGTCCAGCTGCGCCGGGGTGAGCCGGATCGGCCTGCCGATGGTGGCCTTGCTTTCGGAAAGTGTGGTGGAACCGAAGAACATGCTGTCCTGGGTGACCGCGGACGCGTCGACCTGGATGGTGACCGTCGCCCCACCCCCGCGGACCACGACGATGTCGAACCGGGGAAAGGGCAGCGAAGTCATCGCCGCGCCGGGTTCGACGATTCTGTCCGCACCGACGGGCGGGCGCATCAGGAACGGCTTGGACTGCGACTTGTTGTACACCAGGACGCAGTCGTCGAGAACCCGCAGCAAGGCCATGTGCCGCGACAGGTAGGTGTCGTCCGGCAGCTTGATGGTACAGGCACTGCTGCGCCCGATGGTGATCTCCTGGCCACGGCCGACCCGCCACCGGGATCCGCCGTGCTCGAGCACGGCGACCGGTCCTGCCGGCGAACTACCCGTACTGCGGTTGCCCACCTACGCTCCTTATTCGCGCGCAACTGACCTCAGTGAATGAATTGCTTTGACTCTAAACCCTTCGGCGTGCCGGCGCGGTGCGGGATGCGAACCGGCCCGCGGTTCCCGCGAAAACCGAATTTTGGCATGATTGGGAGGCGCCGTGCGTGACCGGTCCCGCGGCCGCGGCCTATTAACCGCGGCGGCATTCGCCGGCACCGCCGTAAGGCCAGGTCAGCCCGCCCTCCGGGCGGACTGTTCCGGAGTCCGCGCCTTACCGGCGGGGCGGTTGCCGCATGATGAGGCTGTGCTGATCCGGGTCGTGGCGACAGGCCGGCCGGCCGGGCCGCCGTGGTGCCCGGCGATCGTCGAGCGGGCGCGGGTGGCCGCCGCGGTGCCCAACTACGTCCTCGGCGAGCAACTCGGTGCGGGAGTGTTCGGGCTGGTCCTGAAGGCGGAGCACCGGCGGATGCGCCGGGCGACCGCGATCAAGGTGATGCCGGCCGAGACGGCGGAGGGGGAACGGATCGACTTCGGCGGGCCCCGGCTGATGCCGCCCTGCCCTGCCGGGCACTGTCCTGCCNTGCCCGAACGCTGCCCTCGTCGACGGTGCCCTGCACTGACGGCGGGCTCGGCCGGCAGCGCGGCCGCGGCCTTGCCGGCGCGCTGGTCGGCGCACAGCACCCGGCAGGTCGCTCAGGAACCCAGCCGACTGATCTTTTCCATTTAGTGTCGTGATTCATGCGCAGAGCGGAGCGATGTGTGGGGACGGGTCGTTTTCGGCGCACCGTGAGATTTTTCGCGGCTGCGTTTGCGGCGGAGACCGATCGGATAGGTTGCTGCGCATGCCCGACACCGATCTCGCTGGCTCCTCACCCGCCGAGGCCTTCGCGGTCCTGAAGGAGGGCAATGCGCGCTTCGTGCGCGGCGAAAGACTGCATCCCAACCAGGACGCCGACCGCCGCTCGGCGGTGGCGCCGCGGCAACATCCGTTCGCGGTGCTGTTCGGATGCTCGGATTCCCGGCTGGCGGCCGAAATCATCTTCGACCGCGGGCTGGGTGACCTCTTCGTGGTGCGCACCGCCGGCCACGTCGCCGGGCCCGAGGTGCTGGGCAGCATCGAGTACGGCGTGAGCGTGCTCGGCGCGCCCCTGGTCGTCGTGCTCGGCCACGACTCCTGTGGCGCCGTCATCGCCGCGTCGGAGGCGGACCGCGACGGCACGGCGCCGGCGGGCTACATCGGGGATGTGGTGGAGCGGGTCATGCCGAGCATCCTCTCGGCCCGGGCCGCCGGGCACACCGACGTCGACGAGTTCGTGCGCACGCACATCCAGCGCACAGTGGACGGCCTCGTCGGCCGGTCGGCGCTGCTCGCCGCCGAGATCGCCGCGGGCCGCTGCGCGGTGGTCGGCCTGTCCTACCGGCTGGCGGACGGAAGCGTCAGTGTTATCACCATCCACGGGCAGGTACCGGTGACCGCGAACGGGTAGCCCGCCCGCCGGGCCGCCGGGCGACGGCCGGTGCGGGCGCAGCGGGCCATCGGGCCGCCGCGATTCGGACGGCCCGGCGGCGACCCGGGACGTCCCTGTCAGAAGACGGTGCCCACGTCCTGGGCGACGATTCTGGCCATGCTGTGCTCGGCCAGGGCGGCGATGGTCATGGAAGGGTTGCACGCTCCGGTCGAGCCGGGAATGCGGGCGCCGTCCAGGACGTAGAGGCCGCGGTGGCCGAGGACGCGGCCGTAAAGGTCCACGGCCGATCCCATCGGGACGCCGCCAAGGGCGTGCCAGGTCGAGTTCTCGGTCAGGTTGGTGTCGATCATGATGCCGCCGCCGGTGAGCGCGAGGCCGGCCATGCGGGCGGCGATCAATGCCTGCAGCGCGGCGTCTGCGCCGACCGGCCATGTCAGAACCGCATCGTCCTTGCTCGCGTCGTATGCCCAGGTGCCGGCGGCCGGGACGACGCCGAAGCCGACCACGGTCATCAGCTTCTGGAAGCCGGCGATCAGCGGTGGCGCGCCGGCATGGATGATCCTGAGCGGGATCGGGCTGTACGGGTCGGTGGCGCCGACGCAGGCGGGGCCACCCTGCAGCGCGCCCGGGTCCTGCGCCATCCCGAGCCATTCATAGATGCGGTCGCCGTTGTTGCCCCACTGGGTGCCGATGGCGTCCGGAAGGTTCGGGATGAGGTTCTTGGCCTTCGCCTTGACGAGCAGTCGGGTGGTTCCGGGGGAGCCGGCGTTGAGGAAGACGGCATCGGCAGTGATGATCTTACGTTCCTGGGCGACGCCGCCGGTGTCGATCCGGTCCACCGTCAGGGTCCATTTGTTGTTGGCGCCGAGGGCGACGTCGCGGACGACATGCAGGGGCTGCACCGTCACCTTGCCGGTGGCTTCGGCGGCGGCCAGATAGGTGACGTCGATGGAGTGCTTTCCGCCGTTGTTCACACCGAAGGCGATGTCGCTGTTGGTGTAGGCGCGATTGTAGGTGCCGTTGAGCTCGCCGCGGACGTAGTTCCAGTCGACCGGCAGGGGAACCTTGAAGGTTTTGAGGCCGAGGTTGCGCGGCACCACGTCCAGGAAGATTCGGGAGGACTTGTAGGGCGCCGCGTTGAGGATGTCGTCGGGTACGGTGGAGACTCCCAGCATCGACGCGACGGTGGGGTACCACCGCGTGTTGAGCTCGTCGTACAGGCCGGCGGCCAGCGGCATCGAGCGGATGAAATCGGACTTGGTCGGCTGCAGCGTCATGCCGTGATACATGAGCGAACCGCCACCGACCGCGGCGCCGCAGTTGACGGTCATGTTGTTGCCCTTGATGACCTCCAGTACCCCGGTGTACAGCGGCCACGTCTGGTTGGCGCCGGGGACGAGACTCGCCAGACCCGGCAGCGGTGGCGTGGGCGAAAGCCAGGCTGAGCGGTTGTCGAGGTTCGCGACGGTGGCGAACGTGTTGGAGTTCGGTCCGGTGGGCCAGCGCAGCCCACGTTCGAGTACGAGTGTCGGCACCCCCGCCTTGGCGAGCCGCAGCGCGGTCACCCCGCCCCCGAACCCGGTGCCGACGATCACGGCTCGGGCGCTGACCGCGGTCGTCGGCACCGCGCGCGCCGGGGTGGCGCCGGCCAGCAGCCCGCTGAGCGCGGCCGCGCCCGCGCCGGTGGCCCCGATGAACCTGCGGCGGCTGAGGCCGGCGGTGGGCTCCGGGCGAGCGGGCTCGGCTAAATCTGGGTACGCCTCGGACACGTCGGCCTCCAGCTTTTGATGTCCGTGTTCGGGTCAGTTATCGAACCGGGTGTCATACCGGATTCTCGCGCCGTCGCAGGCAGCAAGAAGAGCGCTTTCGAGACGGCTTTTCCGGGATGACGTCGAGAACATGGGGCCGGCGGCGGAACACCGGCTCGAGGGAGTAGGTGGGTGCGGTTCGTCACTGGGAAAGATGGTTTGATGCCGCATTCAGGAGGGTTTTATCACGTGCCCCAACGGCGTAACAAGTGGCCCGTTTCGCGCTTCGTCGCCGGGTTTTCGGGGCCGTTCCCGGTGGGGTCGGGTGTGAAAGCGCGCGTTCATTGGCGTCTTTTCGGGAAGGTGACCCGGGCCGTCGAAGCGGGAGATCACCGCCCTGAGTCGTTAGTTCGCGGACGGTTCGCGGGTTCCAGATCGAAGGCGCGCCATATCCGCGACACCGTCGACTGCGACAACCCGCTCGCCGCCGCCATCGACCGGCTTGACCAGTGCGTGTCACCATCCGGCGGCGCCTGCTCCAACGTCTTCGTGATCACTTCGCGGACCTGGGCCTCGGAAACCGTGCGCGGCCGCCCCGGCCGCGCCTCGTCCGACAGTCCCCCCAACCGGTGCGCCGCGAACCGGTTCCGCCACTTCGCCACCGTCGCCACCGACACCCCGGCGGCTGCCGCGACCTGCCCGTTCGTCCCGCCGCCCGCGCACGCCAGCACGATCCGCGCCCGCAGCGCCAACGCCTGCGCCGTCTTCGGACTTCGCTCCCAGCGGGTCAGTACCTCCCGCTCGGCAGCGGACAGCATGATCGTCACTGCGCGCGGCCCGGGCATGACTCAGCATAAGATCTACATGCGGAATAAAGACTCGGTGGGGTGTGGCGGAAGCCTGCGACCCGTCCCCGGAAGCGGGCATCGAGTGGCCGGGACGACCGGGTCGACGGGGTCGACGGGGTCGACGGGGACGATCCGCGGGGCGCGAGCTCGTCTGAAGCCCGGGACCGGCCGTCCGCCGGGCGCTCGGCCCGCGGTGGGCGTCGGTCCGCGCTGGTTGTGCTTCGAGGATGCATGCGCTCTCCCGCACGTCCCCGGCCGATGTTCCGGGAGGCGCGGTTGTCGTGTCCGATGGGGGCGTGAACGCGTCCGCTTGCCGGCGGCCGGCCGGGCGGGGTCGCGCGAGAATGACCGTGCCGCAGTCGCGGGGCCGTCATCGCCCGAGTCGGGAGACTCTCATGTTCCTTGCCATTGTCGAATTCGAGACCGCCGCCATCGACCGTGCTGTCGCTCGCACCCATCTCGACGGCCAGCGTGACCAGATACGCGCGCTGCCGGGAAACCTCGACTTCCGCGTCCACGCGGCCCGGGAGAACGAGACCCGCGTCACCGTGATCCACGAATGGGACGACGCGAGCTCGTTCGCGGGCTACCTCGGCTCGGATCTGTTCGCGCGTTCCGGCGAGGTTCTCAGACCGCTCATGACGGCGGCGCCGACCAGCCGGCGCTTTCACGCGGAACTGCTGGCGACAGTTGCCTGACCGACACGGGGGTGGGCCGGGGCGAGGAGGTGCGGGCTGATGCCGAGGTCGGCCGTGCCGGCCGAAGTCTACGATCGTCCGGTGGGGGGCTGCCGGTGACCCGCGAGGCATTCAGCTTCGTCCGCACGTTCGCGCCGGGGCCGACCCGCGAGCTCCGCGTGGGCCGTCACTACCTGCTCTGCGCCGCCACCGGTGCGCTCCGGCTGGCGCTGCGCCGGCTGCGGATGATGCGCGCGATCGAGCTGCTCGCCGCCGAGGACTCCTCGGTGACCAGCATCGCGTTCAGCGTCGGGTACGCCTCGCTGTCGTCGTTCAACGCCGCGTTCGCCGAACTGGTCGGCAGCACCCCCAGTCAGTACCGGGCCAGCTTCCGCCCCTGACCGGCCGGGCCACCGCGGCTGACGCTGACCGGGCGCCGGCGGCAGCTGGCAACGGTGGCCGTTGTGCTGGTCAGCCGTGCTGGTCACCTGTGCTGGTCACCTGTGTGAGTCCACGGTGACCAGGTCCAGGTGGTCAGTAGCCGGCGGTGAGGTCGACCAGGCCGTCCAGCGGCCTGCCGGCGCGCCACCGGTGCAGGTTGTCGGCGAAGACGTCCAGCCCGCGGTTCAGGCCGCCGGGGGCGGACCAGGAAAGATGCGGCATGATCCGCACCCGCGGGTCGTCGCGCAGTGGGTGGTCGGCCGGCAGCGGCTCGGGGTCGGTGACGTCCAGGCTGGCGCGGGCCACGGTTCCGGCCGCCAGCGCCCGGACCAGCGCGTCGGTGTCGACGATCCGTCCCCGGGCGACGTTGACCAGGTGCAGCCCCGGCTTGGCGAGCGCGAACGCGTCGTCGTCGAGCAGCCGGTCCGTCTCCGGGGTGAGCGGTGCGGCGACGACCAGGTGGTCGGCCTCCCCGAGCAGCTCCGCCAGGGTGCGGACGACGGTCACGCCGGGCACGTCGGCGGGCCGCCCACTGCGTCGCAGGGCCAGCAGACGGGTCCCGAACCCGCCGAGGCGCGCGGCCAGCTCCCGGGCGATGGACCCGAAGCCGAGCAGTCCCACGGTGCGGCCGTCGAGTGTGCCGAGCGGCTCGGTGATGAAGGACTCGTTCGTCCGCGCTTCCCAGATCTCCGGGATCCGCTTCTCGACGGCGAGCAGCAGGCTGACCGTCACCTCGGCGATCGCCGCGCTGTTCGCGCCGCGGCCGCAGGTCACCGTGCGCCCGGCGAGCAGATCGAGGGGAAAGCCGTCGACTCCGGTGGACACGAAGTGCACCCACTCGGCCCGCTCCACCGCCTCCAGGGCCGAGGCCGGCACCGACGGCTCCCGCAGTGACCACGGCATGACCAGTGCCATCACCGGCCCGGCCGGTTCGGCGGGCAGCTCCGCACCACCCAGCACGTCGACGACCTGGATCTCGGGGCCCAGCCGCGAGCGGAGCTGGGCGGTGAACGCGCTCGGGATCAGAACGGCGACGGTGGCAGGCGTGACCTGGGTGCCGGCGGGCTGTGATGTGGACGGAGCAATCGACATGGCGCGGCTGACTCCCGGGGCAGGGTGACTGGTCGGACGGGGAGGTCCTGCAATGTGCTGTTACCGGGGCGCGACGTCCCTCGATGCGGAGCTTCCCGGTACGGGCGGAGCGTGCCCCGGCCCGCGGTTAGCGGTGGGTCGCGGGCGTTGGCCGGGGTTCCGCTGGAGGCGGGCTCTGCTGGAGACGGCGCGGCTGTCAGCGAGCGGGACAGGCGGCGGAGGCGACCCGGAGCAGATCTATGTGCGCACGGGTGACCAGAGGGGGCTGCTGCCGCACGGATCAACAAAAACACGCGGGACGTCTTGCGCCTACCGCTTCGGCCCGTGACTAGGCTCGCTTTTTCGCCTCTTGACTGAACAATCCGCCCTGCGTGTCTGTGCCTGCGCGGGATCGGCGTGGCGGCGGTGGCTGGGTCGGGGTCGGGGTGGCGGCGGTGGCTGGGGTCGGGGTGGCGGTGGCCGGGGCGGGGGTGACATTCCTGTCTGATCGGGCGGGACACCCCGGGTGCCGAGCCGGC
>NZ_LRTK01000087.1 GCF_001636565.1 Frankia sp. EI5c | reverse complement strand
CCAGGGCTTTCAGAGCCCGCACAGCCCCGAAACACCCCCCATCCACCCCCGCGCCGCCCGTCCGCGAGTATTCGCCGACAGCGACTGAAGACCTCGTGGTGTCTCCGCTCCCGGAGAGGTTGCGCCCCCTCCACCACCGGGGTTGTCAACACCTCTCCCGAAGAGACACCACGAGGTCTTCAGTCGCCGCANCGCCACACCCGCGCCCGCACCCGAAACGCTGACCGCCACCGTCAGATCACCCACCCGCGGCGGTCGCCGAGTCCTTCGGCTGGTCACGAGATCACGAGATCACGGGCGGACTGACCAGCGGGATCCATCCCGCGGTCGGCCGGAAGGGAGTCACCCGCTGTCGGTGGTACTGACCGCCGGCCGGTCCACGGCTCGATCCAGTTCGTGCAGGTCATGGACGGGATCCGGGTCCGGCGCGAGGGTCCGCGCCGGCTGCGGAGCCGGCCCGCGGACCCGCCCCCACCCGCGAGAAGCCGCCTAGGCTGCCGAGGGCTGCCCGCCCGGAGCGCCGTTTCCACCCTGACCTCCGGGTGGGGGCCCGCCGTATCCGCCCTGACCTCCCGGCGGAGGTCCGCCGTACCCACCCGGTGCGCCGTAGCCGCCGGGCCCGCCCGCGCCGTAGCCGCCGGGCAGCCCGCCCGCGCCGCCGCCGCCGCCGGGCCTACCCGCGCCGCCGGGCCCACCGTCACCGTCGCCGCCGGGGGCCTGGCCGCCGCCCGCGGCCGTCGTCGTGTCGACCCCCGCGGTGAGCGCGACTTTGTAACCCGTGATGGCGTCCCCGGTCACGGTGCCGAGCTGGCGAACGCCGGCGTCGTCGCCGAAGACGTTGTCGCTGTCCAACGTGACCTGTGCCAGGTTCTTCACCGACTGCTCGTAGCCGGCCTGCGCGTAGGCGGCGTCGCAGGCATCCTTCGGGAGAGCCACCTGCGAGGTCGCGATGGCCCTGGTCGAGTCGGTGATGCCCGACTGGTCGGGGTACACCTCGAAGTGTACGTGCGGCCACCGTCCGGAATAGCAGGCGGGAAAGATGCTGGTGAAACGCACCCTGCCGTCCGCGTCCGCGATCTGGACGCCGCGCAGGTAGTTCTGGTCGGTGATTCCCGACGAGTACATCGAGTAGTTTCCGTCGCGGTCGCAGTGCCATACGTAGACGGCCACGCCGGCGAACGCCGCACCGTTGTCGGCGAGGTCGGTGATGGTCAGTTCCAGCGTCATCGGAATGCCCTCGGCGGTTCCGTCGGCGTCCCCGAAACTGTTTCTGATGTCACTGCGGACGATGCCGTCCTGCTCCAGTACGTCCGGCCCGTTGGACCCGTCGCCCGGGTAGGGGCCCGCGGTCTCCTCGGGGATCTCCGCGCTGTTCGAGCCAGCGGCGGCGGCGGCCGGGCCGGCCGGGCCGGCCGGCCCGGCCGTCCCCGCGGAGTCGCCGCCGCAGGCGGCCAGGCCGGCAGTCGCGGCACCCAGCCCGAGGAAGGTGAGCAGGCGCCGCCGGCTCAGCGCCGTGCCGAGATCGAAGGCCAGCCCCTGGTCGACCACATCCTGTTCGGGCCGCGGCAGCGGCCGCCCCTCGTACGTCGGCCGGTGGGCGGCCTGTCGGTCGTTCATGATGCGCTCCATCCTCGGGCCGGCACTGTCGAGTTTCCGATGCTGCCGGGCCCGGCCCTTGATGCGCTGTGCACTGCCTGTGTAGTACCTGTGAGATCTCGCGGCGGGTGGTGCGGGCGCGCGCGGGCGTTGTCGATCGGATGGGCGACAACGCGGCTGTCGGGTGGCGGCGGAGACCTGCCCGCGGTGGGGAACGCGTCCGAACCGGGCTGCCCGCAACGAGGCCGGGCCCGTTCCGGGCGAACGTCCGCCGCTGTCATCGTGGTGACAACGAACGGCCCGCCGGTCCTATCTCCCCGCTGGTACCTTCATTGCTGGCAGCCCGGAACCCGTGTTCAAAGCGGCGCGCCAATCCCCTGGTGAGTTTTGGAAGATGCCGGCCATCCATTTCCGGTGGCCGGTCTCGTGCCTGTCGGGAATCTCCCGGCGAGAATTTCGGCGGGCTGGTGGAGGGAACTCGGATGAACGGCTTTTCCCGGCGCGGGGTACGGTTCGCGGCGCTCACCGGCGGCCTGGTCGCCGCCCTGGTCACGGCGGGCTGCGAGGCGTCGGTGTCCATCGGCGGGAAGGAGGTCGCGGCCAACCAGGTCGAGGACGAGATCGTGGCGAAGTTCGGCGGGCTCTTCGGGGACGGCCAGCCCGCGGTGGACTGCCCGGAGGCGCTGCCGGCCAAGGTCGGCACCACGATGCAGTGCCAGTTGACCGATCCGAGCGACGGCGCGACCTATCCGGTCAACGTCACCGTCAACACGGTGGAGGGCGACGACACCAGGTTCGGGCTCGACCTCGTCGGGGTGACGGCTGTCGCCGAGGAGGAGGTGGAGCAGGAGATCGCCACCAACTTCGGCGAGCAGTTCGACCGCGCGGACCTTCCCGTCGACTGCCCGAGCGCGTTGCGCGCGAAGACCGGCGCCACCCTGCAGTGCACGCTCACGGATCCGACCGACGGAACCACCTATCCCGTGGACGTCACGGTCGACTCCGTCGACGGCACCAACACGAGCTTCAGTTTCGAGCTCGGTCAGGCGACGAACGCCTGACCTCGCCCGCCTCGCGACCCGCCCCGTGCGGATCTAGTTGAAACCTCGGGAGTCCTGCTTCAGCGCGGTGTCGATGGTCAGAGCGGAGGCCACGACGAGGCTGAGCATCGGCTGCGGCAACGGGCGGTGCAGCTGCACCACGTAGTTGTCGGCCGTGGTGAACAGGGTCCGGGCCAGTCCTTCCCAGGTCTTGGTAACCCGGGCCACCTCGGTCTCGGTGTGGTCGACGATGGAGAAGTTCCACGCCCGCCAGTTCTCGGCCTTCATCATTCCCAGGCTCGCACCGTCGACCTCGAGGCTGAACCGGATCTTGCCGAGGGCGTTCTGCTGGACGATGCGGCCGATCTCGCGGCCGTCCGGCAGGGCCACGATCACCTTGGACTTCAGGAACTTCGCCGGCCGGGTCAGCAGCAGCTGCGGAACGCCCGCGGCATCCCGGACCTCCAGCCGGTGGGTCAGGAACTGGTCGAACGACCACAGGAAGCGCACGATCTTCTTCAGCGCGCTCTGGCCGACCTGCACGACCGAGCCGATCTGGGTTCCCTGCTGGTTGAAGACCGCGTACTCGGCCGTCAGCTCGACGAGCTTCGTCTTCTGGTTGACCACCAGGACCGGCTCGCTGAACAGGGTGCCGCCGCCCTGCACCGGTATGTCGACGCCCGCCCGCTCGCGGACCTGCTGCTGGATGCGCTCCGGCGTGTGGCTGGTCTGGACGGGCGGTGGCTGGTATCCCTGCGGCCCGCCCCAGCCACCCTGCGGCTGTCCGTACTGCGCCGGAACCTGCCCGGGCGGGCCCTGGTGGGCGGGTGCCTGCCCGAACCCTGCGGTCGGTTGCTGCTGGTACTGCTGCTGTGCGGGTTGCTGTTGTGCCGGCTGGTGCTGTGCGGGCTGGTGCTGTGCCGGCTGCTGCGGGGGAACCGCGGGGCGAGTGTGGTTCGTCCACTCGTTGCCGTCCCACCAGCGTGCGCCGGGCTGCCCTGAGGGATCGTCGTACCAGCCTGGGGGCGTTGACATGGTCCCACTCTGCCATCTGTGCGCTGAGTGGCGGGCTTCAGGGGGTTTGGGCGACCACTTCGAGCACGTTCCCGTCCGGGTCGAGCAGCACGGCCATCCGGACGCTGGGCGAGAGACTGATCGGACCGTGCTTGACCCGGCCGCCCAGTGCGGTGGCCCGGGTGATGACGCCATCGAGATCGCTCGTGTGGACGGTGAGATAGCGCAGGCCGGTCGCCGCGAAGAAAGGCCATACCGGCTCGGCGATCTCCGGTGCGTTCCCGGGCACCATGACCTTGATGGTGTTTCCCGCGCCCTGCGCGCGGTGCACCACTCCGGGGCCCGCCGCCAACGGCGGCAGGAGCTCCAGCTCAAGGACCTTCGCGTAGAACTCCGCAAGGCCGCCGTCCGTGCTGACCAGACCTACTTCAAGCCGCTGTAGAACCATGCGCTGCTCCCTCGCCGCGGGGACGGCCGGGTGGGGCCCGCCGTCCAGGCACCCGGGCGATGGGCCGCGGGCGGTCGATATCACCAGGCACATCACCAAATCCCGAGCTGGTCGTCCGCGTCAATGTGCCTGCCCTTCGGCCGGCTGGGCCGCGGGGTCCGCGGCCCGCGTGGGGTCGCTGGGCGGCCAGCGCCGTGCGCCGTGCGCGGTGCGGCGCCGTGCGGCGGACGGCGTTCCGGCCACGGGAGTGACCGGTGACCGGTGACCGTTGTAACGGGTGCACAGGGGCACGACAGCCAGGCGGCTCGGCACCGGGGGATCCAGCGCCNGGACACCGGGCGCACCGGGCACAGCGGAACGGAGCCGACGGGTGAACACGGGAAGCCGGGACGGCGCGGCACCGCTGCGGGTCGCGCTGCTACAGAGCGCCAGCCCGGACGGCGAGGCGAGCACCGCCAGGAGGGAACGCGTCCTGTCGCAGGTGCGCGCGCTCGACCCGGATCGGACGGACCTTGTCGTACTCCCCGAGCTGTGGGCCACCGGGTACTTCCACTTCGACCGGTACGAGGCGGAGGCCGAGGCGCTGTCGGGGCCGACCGTGGGCGCGCTGCGGGCAGTGGCGGCCGAGCGGGGCCTGCACATCGTCGGCGGCAGCATCGTCGAGCGTGACTCCGCCGGAGCGCTGTACAACACCACCGCGGTGATCGGCCCCGGAGGCGAGCTCCTGGGGCACTACCGGAAGATCCACCTGTTCGGGTACGAGTCCGCGGAGGCCCGGCTGCTCACCGCCGGCGACGGAGTTCTCGTCACGGCTACGCCCTGGGGACCGCTGGGCGTCGCCACCTGCTACGACCTGCGCTTCCCGGAGTTGTTCCGGCTGCTGGCCGACCGTGGCGCCGAGCTGGTCGTGGTGGTGTCGGCCTGGCCGCTCGCCCGCCTGGAGCACTGGGAGCTGCTCGTCCGGGCGCGGGCGGTGGAGAACCAGGTCTTCGTCGTGGCCTGCAACGCCGCCGGCGGCCAGGCCGGCGTCGAGCTGGCCGGGTCGAGCCTGGTGGTCGACCCATGGGGCGTGGTGCTGGCCCGCGGGGGCACCGGCCCGGCGGTTGTGCGGGCCGAGCTGGACCCCGGCCGCGTGGGGGCCGTCCGCGCGGAGTTCCCGGTTCTGACGCATCGCAGACTCGGCGGCCGCTGACCCTCCGGGTCAGTGGACCGACCACCTGGCGGAGCGGCCCTGGCTGGCAGCGTCAATGTGATTCTCACCATCGGGAGGCACCCTCCGGGCGGGAGTGTGACCGCAACGTGAGATACGTCACCTGATCTTGCGAGGTCGTCGGCCGGAGGTGGGTCGCACCAGCGCCGGCTGTTCCGTCGCGGAAGAGCGCCGAATCCGGCTGTGCCGGGCGGCCTGGGGAGGCACGTTCCGTAGGCCCGGGCGGCTGCCGCGGGTGAGCTACGAGCGGCGTCGCGGCGGCCGGTCGAAGGCATTCTCGGCTGCACTGGCAGGAGATTCCCAGGATCCGGAGCCAAGATCTCGCCGTTGTCGGCAGCGGGCGGGTGATCAGTCGCAGGGTCGGGTCGTCATCCCCCCGGATGCGGCGAGTAGCCTGCCGATCGGCTTGTGTTCCGCTCGGCTCCGGTTCTGCCGCCAGGGCGCTGGCAGGATGGTGCCGACCGGCCGGCCGGCAGGTGACCTTGCGGAAGTATCTGGCTGCGCCGGGTAGTCGTTGTCCAGTGATGCGGCCGCCGTGAAGTACACCGATGGGGTTTGATTCTCGCTCAGAGAGTCGATAGTTTCCTCACACCGAGAAGATCCCTTCCGGAAACCGCAAGTGACACTTACTTTGATCGCTACTCGTCGGCACTGACCTGCCCCGGCGAGGCGGGCGGTGCCTGGGTGCCCTGAGCCGGCGCGTGTCCACTTGTCTGTTACCGGTGGCCGCTCGGCGCTGCACCGTGTCCAGCCCGACCGGAACTGACTGATCCATGCCGCGTGGACCGCCTTCGAGGTGTGCGCACGGCAGTCGGGATAGCAAGAAGGAGGAACTCCCGTGAAACCGCGTAGAACTGTCACGGCTGTCGCTGCAATGGCAGCGGTGACCGTGTTCGCCGCCGGATGCGGCCGGAGCGGCTCCAGCGGCGAATTAAACTCCGAGGACACCCAGGCCACCCGTACGGCGTCGGCCGCGGCCGGCGACTTCGGAACGCTGAAGGACGTCTGCGGCCCAGGCGATGCGAAGACCGCGTCCGCGCAGGGCGTGACGGCGAGCGAGATCAACGTCGGGGTCTTCAGCGACGTCGGTTTCACCAAGAACTCGGAGTTCGACGACGCCGCCAAGGTGTTCACCTCGTGGTGTAACGACGCGGGCGGCATCAACGGGCGCAAGATCTCCTACAACCTGCGCGACACGGCGATGCTCGAGACCCGCCAGCGGATGATCGAATCCTGCCGCGAGGACTTCGCCATCGTCGGCGGCGGCGCCGCGCTCGACGCCGGCGGTGTCGAGGAGCGGCTCAAGTGCCTGTTGCCGGACATCCCGGCGCAGACCAGCATGGTCGAGAACATCGGTTCGGACCTGCAGATCGACGCGATCGGCGCCGGCCACTCCTACGCCCGCTACGGCGGCTACTACAAGTGGCTGATCACCGAGGCCCACCCGGAGTCGGCGGGCTCGGTCGGCGTCATCGCGGGTGACTCGCCGGTGACCAAGACCATCGGCGCCCAGACCGCGGAGGCGTTGCAGACAGTGGGCGGCACGCTCACCTACAACGATCTCTACCCGGCCATCGGCGTCTCCGACTGGACGCCCTACGCCCAGGCGATCAAGAGCAAGGGCGTTCGGGGCCTGGTCTTCCTGGGTGACTTCCGCAGCCTGGCGAAGCTCGAGCAGGTACTGAAGTCGATGGACTACAAGCTCGACTGGATCGACGCGAACAGCAACGCCTACGGTTCGGCGTTCCAGGAGCTCGGCGGGGACGCGGTCACGTTCCAGACGAACTACGCCGACCTCAGTGGCGTGGCGCCGCTGGAGGCGATGGACGACATTCCCGCCCTCGAGCAGGTCGAGGAGCTGTACAAGGAGTACGCGCCGAAGGCGGAGATCACCTTCCCGGCGCTGCGGGCCTTCTCCGCGTGGCTGCTGTTCGCCTCGTCGGCGTCCGAGTGCGGTGACGACCTCACCCGCAAGTGCCTCTACGAGACCGCGCGGGCACAGACGGACTGGACAGCCGGTGGGCTGCAGGCCGAGGTCGACATCTCCGAGGTGGATGCCCCGCTGAAGTGCTTCAACGTCGTGCAGGCGAAGGCCGACGGCTGGGAGCTCGCGGACTTCAAGCCCGACACCGACGACATCTTCCGGTGCGACGCGCCGGAGATCAAGTACACCGGTGACTTCGGAAGTCCGCTCACTCTTGCCAGCGTCGGCAAGAGCATGAACGACCTCCAGTAGTTATGGAGCAGTTCTTCACCTTCGGGATTGTGGGTCTGAGCACCGCCGCGATCTATGCCGTCATCGGCAGCGGTCTGGTGCTCACCTACACCACCACCGGCGTGTTCAACTTCGCGCACGGCGCGGCCGGCATGATGGCGGCGTTCGTCTACTGGCAGCTCACCGGGGGCTGGGGGGTGCCGGTACCGCTGGCACTGATCCTGGTCCTGGCCGTCCTGGCCCCCGGGTTCGGCCTGCTGATCGAACGGGTGGTGCTGCGGCCGGTCCAGGGTCTGGGTGACGCCGAGCGCCTGGTGATGACCGTGGCCATGCTGAGCGGTCTGATCGCGGCCGCCCGGTGGATCTGGGACCCGAACAAGGCACGCTCGCTGCCGAAGTTCTTCGAGAACTCCGACGCGATCGACATCGGTCCCGCCACGGTCACCTGGCACCAGGCACTGACCATGATCGTGGCGGTGGCCGTCGCCGTCGGTCTGCGGGTCCTGCTCTACGGGACTCGCATCGGCGCCGAGATGCGGGCGAGCGTCGACGACCGGGCGCTGGTGGGCCTCACCGGCGCCAACCCGGTGCGGGCGAACCAGGTCGCCTGGATCCTCGGCACCCAGCTGGCGGCCGTCGGCGGTATCCTCATCGCGCCGGCGGTCACCCTGGACGCCTCCCAGCTGTCCCTGCTCATCGTCAGCGCCTACACGGCGGCGATCTTCGGCCGGCTGCGCAGCCTGCCGCTGACCTTCGTCGGCGCGATCGTGGTGGGCTGCCTGGAGAGCTACCTGACCGGGTACCTGCCGCAGAACCAGTACCTGCCCGGTCTGCGGCTGGCGGCGCCGGCCCTGCTGTTGTTCCTGGCGCTGCTGGTGTTCCCGCACCGGCGGCTGCGCGGGCGGGACACCAAGGCCCGCCCGGTGCCGGTGCCCTCCGTCCGGGGGACGCTGCTGTTCGCCGGGGCGGTCGTGGTGTTCGGCCTGGTGCTCGCGTCGCTGCTGGGCGAGGGCGACCTGATCACCTACGGGTCGGTCTTCTCGTTCGGTGTGATCGCGCTGTCCTACGTCCCGCTGGCGGGCTATGCGGGCCAGATCTCGCTGTGCCAGCTCAGCATGGCCGGGATCGGCGCGGCTGTGTGGGCGCACGCGGGGGGCGACGGCCAGCTGTGGGCGCTGCCGCTGGCGGTGGTGATCGCCGCAGTGGTGGGTGCACTGATCTCGCTGCCCGCGCTGCGGCTGTCCGGCGTGTACCTCGCGCTGGGCACCACCGCCTTCGCGTTCGTCCTCGACCGCTGGATCTTCACCCTGGCTCCGGTGGAGGTGCTGGGTCTGAAGCTTTCGCTGTTCGACGGCGGGTCGGTCGACATGCCCGGCCCGTCGCTGTTCGGCTGGCACCTGGACGACGGCTCCGAGCTGATGGTGTTCTCCGCCGTCTGGCTGGCGCTGGCCTCGCTCGCGGTGATGGCGCTGCGCCGGGGCCGGTTCGGACGTCAGCTGATCGCCCTGCGTGACTCCGAGGCGGCCTACACCACCCTCGGCGGGCACCTGCTGCTGTCCAAGATGGCGGTCTTCGCCCTGTCCGCGGGCATCGCGGGCCTGGGCGGGGCGCTCTACGGGATGCAGCAGCGCTCGGTCAGCTCCGACCAGTTCAGCTTCGTGGCCGGACTGCCGCTCTACCTGGTGGCGGTCGTCGGTGGTCTCACCGCCGTCGGCAACGGGTTGTTCACCGGTGTGGCGCTGGGCGGCTCCTTCCCGGTGATCTCCGCCGCGGGGGTGTTCGCGAAGAACATCACCTCGTTGATGCCCTCGCTCGCCGGCCTCGGGCTCGCGAAGAACCCGGACGGCGCCGTCCCCGAGATCCGCGGCCGCTACGAGGCACTGGGGCGCGACCGGCCGGTGCTGGGAGTGCTGCTCGGCGCCGGCGTGGTGCTGTGGGTACTGCAGCTGCAGGACGTGCTGGCCGGCTGGGTCGCCTTCTGGCTGGCGGTTTTCCTGATCGTCGCGGCGCAGCTCGTCGCGCAGGCTCGCCTCGCCAGGCCCACCGAGTCGGACGTCCCCGTCGAATGGTGGGGCGTGCGGCGGGCCTGGCGCCGGGAGGACGAGGAGGTGCTGGCCCGTGGCATTGCTGGAGGTTAGGGATGTGACGGTCGCCTTCGGCGGGGTGCGCGCGCTCAGCGATGTCGCCATCTCCGCCGAGGAGGGCCGGATCACCGGCCTGATCGGTCCCAACGGGGCCGGCAAGAGCACCCTGTTCGATGTCATCTCCGGCCTGCGCCGGCCGTCGGCCGGGCAGGTGTTCATCGGCGGCCGGGAGGTCACCCGACTGGGCCCCGCGCGGCGCAGTCGGCACGGGCTGGCGCGCACGTTCCAGCGGCTGGAGCTGTTCGGCCGGCTCAGCGTGCGGGACAACATCCTGGTCGCCGCCGAGCTGGGCCCGGACCGGCGGAACGCGGCCGGTGTGGTCGAGGAGATCCTGGATCGCCTCGACCTCACCCGGCTCGCGGCCACCCCGGCCGACGAGCTGTCGACCGGGGTGGCCCGGCTGGTCGAGGTGGCCCGGGCACTGGCCGCCCGGCCGAAGCTGCTCCTGCTGGACGAGCCCGCCGCCGGCCAGGACCCGGAGGAGACGGATCGGTTCGCCGGCCTGCTGCGGTCCGTCGCGGCGGAGGGGACCACGGTGCTCATCGTCGAGCACGACATGGACCTGGTGATGAGCGTGTGCGACGACCTGCACGTGCTCGACCTGGGCAAGGTCATCGCCTCGGGCCCACCGGCGGAGATCCGGCGGGACGAGCGGGTGCTGGCCGCCTATCTGGGGGATGCGGCATGACGCCTCTGCTGGAGCTGCGCGGTGTCCGCGCCGCCTACGGCCGGATCACCGTCCTGCACGGGGTGAACCTGAGCGTCTCCGCCGGGCAGGTGGTCGCGCTGCTCGGCCCGAACGGCGCCGGCAAGACGACCACCCTGAACGTCGCGGCCGGTACGCATCCGGTCCAGTCCGGCCAGCTGATGCTCGGTGGCCGTGACCTGACCGGGGCGAACCCCCGGGACCTGGCGCGGGCGGGCATCTGCCTGATCCCGGAGGGCCGGGGAGTCTTCCCGAACCTGTCCGTCCGGGACAACCTGCTGATGATGACCTTCACCGGTCATTCCCGGGACGAGATCGAGGCCGTCGCGTTCGAGCGGTTCCCGATTCTCGCCAAGCGGGCCAACCAGCCCGCCGGCAGCATGTCCGGCGGTGAGCAGCAGATGCTCGCGCTGGCCCGGGGGCTGGCCACCGACCCCGCCGTGCTGCTGCTCGACGAGCTGTCCATGGGCCTGGCCCCGCTGGTCGTCGGACGCCTCTACGAGCAGGTCGCCGAGATCGCCCGGCAGGGTGTCGGCGTCCTGGTCGTGGAGCAGTTCGCCGCGGCGGTGCTCGGCATCGCCGATCACGCGGCCGTCATGGTGCGCGGCCGGATCGAACGGGAGGGCGCCCCCGACAGCGAGCTGCGCGCCGAACTATCCGCCCTCTATCTGGGGAGTTCCACATGACGACTGACTCGCGCGCGGACCGCTTCGTCCGCGAGCTCGGGGAGTTGAAGATCCCCGATCCGGCGGCCGGACGGCCACGCTTCTGGGTTCGCCTCGGTGTGGTGCTCATGGTGGTCGGCGGGGTGCTCGCCATCACCGCCTACGCGACGTCGCATGGCACCCGGGACCCGCTCGTCCAGCGCGACGCGATCACGCTGGGGCTGGGCGGCATCACCGCGGCGGTGGTCGGGGCGGCGCTGTTCCTGCGGTACTCGCTGACCGGCTTCCTGCGGTTCTGGATGGCCCGGCAGTCCTTCGACCTCGCCCTGCTCGGCGACCGGCTGGTCGAGCCGGTCAACGGCGGCGAGCTCGTCGCCGCCACCCCGGTGGCGGAGAAGTCGGCGAGCATCACGGCGGAGCCGTCCTCGGACACCGCCGTGTCGAGCGACACCGACACCGACACCGCGGCGAAGGCGACCGTCTCCTCCTGAGGGCGGCCGCCCACCCGTGTGTTCTCACAGCTGCGGACCCCCGGCGGACGTCGGGGGTCCGCAGCTTTTCGCCGTGTTGACGGTGTTGGCGCGGAGGGTGCGGGGCATGGAGGGTGCGGTGCGTGACGGGCGATGGGCTATGGTGGTGCCGTGCACGCGCCGATGAACTTCTGGTGGCCCGCCCCGGCGGCGGCCCACCCCTCTCGCGCGTAGACCCATCACACGCGGCCGCCCCGTCCGGCGGCCGCTGTCGTCTCCTCACCTCGGGCGGGCCGTCCGGTCGTCGCGGCCGCCGGCCATCGAGGACACGATCATGCGACTGCTCCAGACCCTGCTCGCCGCCACCGCCGCGGGGGCCGATCCCGGCCCGTTCGCGCTGGTGCGCCGTGAGGGTGCCGATCACCTCGACGTCTACGTCGGCTCGGTCGAGACCGCCGACCGGCTCGCCGACCTCCCGCTGCCACCGGGGCCCGCCGGGCCGCGGGTGCTCGCGCTCGTCCCCTACCGGCAGCTCGCCGAGCGCGGCTTCGACTGCGTCGACGACGGCACTCCGCTGGAGTACCTGCACATCTCCGGTCATGAGCGGGCGGATCTCGCCGGCGCGCTGAACGTACTGCCCGCCGGCGACGTCACCTGCGAGAACGGCCGCTTCGACAGCAGCGACGACGAGTACGCGCGGGTGGTCGAGGCGGTGCTGCGGGACGAGATCGGCCGCGGCGAGGGCGCCAACTTCGTCATCCACCGCACGCACACGGCGAGTGTCGTGGGCGACCCGCTCACCGCGGCGCTCACGGTGCTGCGCCGCCTGCTCGTCGGCGAGCGCGGGGCGTACTGGACGTTCGTCATCCACACGGGACGCCGGATCCTCGTCGGGGCGACGCCGGAGCGCCACGTCACGGTCGAGGACGGCCTCGTCCTGATGAACCCGATCTCGGGCACTCACCGGCTGCCCGAGGGCGGCCCCGACCGCGCCGCCCTGCTGCGCTTCCTCACCGATCCCAAGGAGATCGACGAGCTGCACATGGTGCTCGACGAGGAGCTCAAGATGATGGCGCGGGTCACCGACGGGGGAGCGGTGTCGGGGCCCTGCCTGCGGGAGATGACCCATCTCGTCCACACCGAGTACCTGCTGGCCGGGCGCGGCCGGCTCGACGTGCGGGACGTGCTGCGCGAGACGATGTTCGCCCCGACCGTCACCGGCAGCCCGCTGCGCAACGCGTGCCGGGTGATCGCCCGGCACGAGGGGCGCGGCCGGCGCTACTACGCCGGGGTCCTCGCGCTGCTCGGGAGGGACGGGTCGGGCCGGCAGACCCTGGACGCGCCGATCCTGATCCGTACCGCGGAGATCTCACCTGCCGGGGAGCTGCGCCTCCCGGTCGGAGCGACGCTGGTGCGGCATTCGACTCCGGCCGGCGAGACGGCGGAGACGCACACCAAGGCGGCGGGTGTCCTCGCCGCGCTCGGCCTGCGGCCACCGGCCCGGGGGAGCGCTCCGGCTCCGGCTCCGGTACCGGGATCGACTCCGGTACCGGGATCGGCTCCGGTATCGAAGGCGGCAGCGGCGCCCGGGCGCGCGGCGGGTCTCGCCGCCGATCCGGAGGTCCTCGCGCTGCTGGAGCGACGCGTCGCCGGCCTCTCCCGGTTCTGGACGCAGCCCCGGCCCGGCCCCGTCCCCGCCACCGCGCCGGCGCCGGCGCTGGCCGGCCGCTCGGTGCTCCTCGTCGACGGTGAGGACGACTTCACCGGGATGCTCGCCCACCAGCTACGCGACCTCGGTCTGGCGGTCACCGTGCGGTCGTGGGCGCGGGCCGGGGACACCCGGGAGTTCGATCTGGTGGTGCCCGGCCCCGGGCCGGGTGACCCGAGCGCGCGGGACGACCCGAAGATGACCGCGCTGCGCGGCCTCGTGGGCGGCCTGCTGGCGGGCCGTCGCCCGATGCTCGCCGTCTGTCTGGGCCACCAGCTGCTGGCCGGCCTGCTCGGACTGCGCCTGCGCCGCCGGGAGGACACCTACCAGGGGCTGGCGCGCGAGATCGATCTGTTCGGCCGGCGATGCCGGGTCGGGTTCTACTCGACGTTCACCGCCGTGGCCGCCGCCGACGAGACCGACACGCCCTACGGCCCGGTCCGGCTCGCCCGCGAGGAGCATCGCATCGGTGGTGCGGGGGGCGCCACGGGCAGCGCGGTGAACGGCACGGGCGGTCCGGGGGAACGCGCGGTACACGCCCTGCGCGGCCCGGGTTTCGTCGGGCTGCAGTTCCACCCCGAGTCGGTGCTCAGCGCGGACGGTTTCACCGTGCTCGGGGACCTGCTGGCGCAGCTGCTGGTGTGCCGGACTGCCGAACCGGCGGGCCGGGGGCCGGTCATCGGGTGACGACCACGGTGACCACGCCGATCACGGCGGTGGCCACGACGAGCGCGGCCGTCGCCGCGAGCGGCACCGGGCTGGCCCGGACGGAGGCGAGTTCGAGGACGCGCAGCCGTGCCCGGCCGGAGAGGTGGGCGAGGACGGCGAACGCCGGGAGGAGCGCGGCCATCAGCACCAGGGCCAGGGAGTCGGTGCCGTGGACGATCCAGCGGATGATGATCCCGGCGAGCGCCGCCTGGCTGAGCGTCGTCCGCAGCCAGGCCAGACCCGTCCGCTCGGCCGGCAGCCCGGCGTCCCGCTCCCACACCTGGGGCGGGCCCGCCGGCCGGCTCATCGCAGCACGATCATCATGATGAGGACGCCGGTGAGCAGGCCGACGAGGGCCGAGATAACCGGCGCGGCCGCGGGCGCGGGGAGCGTGCGCTTCGCGCGCAGCGCCTGCTCGGTACGCAGCCAGCGGCGGAACCCGTCGGATGCCATGGCACCGCCGGCCACCATCAGGAGGATGGCGAGAACGGTCTGGAACGCAGCCGGGATGTTGTCCGGCGCGGCGGCGTCCACGGCGACTCCGGCGGCGATGAAGGCGAGACCGGTCCGCAGCCAGGCCAGGAAAGTCCGCTCGTTCGCGAGTGTGAAGCGAGGATCTGGATCCGCGCCCTCGGAGATTGCCTGGTGAATTCTTTTCCCAATCATTCTCACTCCGCGGGCGCATGCGGCCCGGGCGCGGGCGGCGCGGCCGGGGTCCTGGTCTTTTGTACGGTACCCGCAATGGGGCTCCGGGGTAGGCGTCAGCTCGCTCACTTTCGCTCCGGGGCGGAAGGAGAGTAATTCGATAATCCCGGCCGGCCCGACCGGAAAGGTATGCCGTCGGCGGTGGGTGGGGGTGCCCGGCGGCGGGTGCCGACGCGGGCCGTGGGCGGTGCTCCCGGGCTCGGCGGGGGCTGGTCAGCCGCGGGCGGAGTCGTGCCAGGAGCCGACGACCAGCCGGGCGGCCAGCCCGAACATCCAGAAGACGACCAGGCCGAGCAGTGCCGAAGCGATGATCGCGGCGAACAGCGGCCCGGCGGACAGGTCGCGGGTGTAGTTGTCGATGAGGGCTCCGATGCCGACATCTCCCCGGCGGAAGAAGAAGTCCCCGACGATCGCGCCGATCACCGCCAGGCCGGCCGAGATGCGCAGGCCGGCGAAGATCGCGGGTAGCGCACTGGGCAGTTCAAGGTGGCGCAGCCGCCGCCACCGGCCGACCCGCCGCAGAGTGAACAGATCGTGATGGCCCGAGTCGACGGACTGGATGCCGAACAACGTGTTCGTGATCATTGGGAACATGGAGATCACGACACACACGACCGTCCGGGACCAGAATCCGTAACCAAGCCAGAACCCGATCAGCGGAACGATTGCCAGGACGGGAATCGTCTGGAGCAGGATGGCCCAGGGGTAGAACGAGTTCTCGATCCAGCGTGCCTGCGCCATGAGGATCGCGGCGCCGATTCCGAGGACCGCGGCGATCGCCAGGCCGGTCAGCGCCACCTGCGCCGTGCCGGCGAGCGCCACCAGGATCTCGTGGCCCCGGCGCCGGTCGAGGAAGCCCTCCGCGACGATCTCATGGGGCGGCGGCAGGAGGAACCGGCGCCGCGGGGCCAGGAACCAGTAGCTGACCGCGTACCAGACTGCCACGACGACCGCGAGCACGGCCGTCGGTGGGAGGACCGTGCGGGCGGCGCGCGCCGCCAGGCCGCGTGCCCACGAGGCCGCGCCGCCGATCGCGGGCGGCGTGGCGGGCGCGGGCGGCGGGGGGCTGTCGCCGTCTGACACGGCGGAAACCCTATCCCGGTGCCGGCGGCGGCTCGTGCGGCTCCGCGTCCGGAATGTCACCGCACACCTGGATGTCACGGGTTCAGGTGGTCATGGGAGGCTGTCGCCCAGTCCGGGGGTCACGGAAAAAGGGTCGGACCGTCACTGAGGCAACCCGCCTGGCCGGTGGTCGACATCCTGCCCGCTGCTCCCGTCTCGCCCGTCCTTCCTGATCCGAGGAGAGCAGAGCACGTGAGGAGACTTCGTTCGGTGGTGGCCTGGGCCTGCGCCGCGGGCCTGGCCGTCGGCCTGGCCGCGTGTGGGGATTCCGCGTCCGACACCGAACCGGCCGCGAGCGGCGCCGGAAGCGTCGCGGCGGCGAACTACACCACCCCGCTCAAGGGAATCTGCCCCGACACCGTCGTCGTCCAGACGAGCTGGTGGCCGGAGGTCGACTACGGTGCGACCTACCAGCTGCTCGGAGCCGAGACGAAGATCGACAAGGGTAGTTTCCGGGTGACCGGCCCGCTGGGCGCCACCGGGGTCGACCTTGAGATCCGGTCCGGTGGCCCGGCGGTGGCCTTCGACTCGGTCACCTCGCTGTTCGAGAAGGACGACGACATCCTGCTCGGCTACCTCGACCTGGACGAGGTGATCCGCAACTCCGCGGAGCACCCCTCCGTCGCGGTGCTCGCGCCGTACGCCAAGTCTCCGCTGATGTTCTTCTGGGGTGATCCCTCGCTGGACTTCCGCACGCTCGCCGACATCGGCAGGTCAGGACGGACGGTGCTGGTCGGGGACGAGGCCTATCTCAACGCGCTGGTGGGTGAGGGGCTGTTCCAGCGGTCCCAGATCGACAACTCCTACAACGGGGACCTCGCCCGGTTCGTCGCCGAGGACGGCCGCATCGTCCAGGTCGGGTTCGTCACCGACGAGCCCTACCGGCTGGAGCACGACGTCGCCGCCTGGGCGAAACCGGTGAAGTACGTGCTGGTCGGGGACGAGTACCCTGCCTACGCGAACATCCTGGCCGTCCGCAAGGACAAGCTCGCGGCGAACCGGAAGTGCCTGTCCGCGCTGGTGCCGCTGTTCCAGCGGGCCATGGTCGACTACCTGGCCGACCCGAAGCCGGCCAACGATCTGATGATCGAGGTCACCTCGAAGCTGGACACCGCCGGTTACGAGCTTTCCAGCGGGTTGCTGGCGGACGGGAACACCCGGCAGCGTGAGCTCGGCCTGGTGGCGAACGGCAGTGACGGTGTGTTCGGCAGCTTCGACACCGATCGGGTCCAGAGCCTCATCACGCGGCTGACCCCGGGGCTCACCGCGGCCGGCACGCCCCCCGCCGCCGGGCTCACGCCTGCCGCCGTCGTCACCGACGAGTTCATCGACACCTCCGTCTCGCTGGACTGACCGTCCCGGCCAACCGCCCGGGGTGAACACCGCGATGTGCCGTGGTGGTCACCCCGGACCGGACCGGACCGAACCGGTCCGACGGTCCGACGGCCCGACGGTTTCCGCTACTGTTCCCGGCTGGCGCGGGGTGCCGTTACGACCGCGCGCCGCCGGTCCTGCCCCGAACGGGAGTGCACGCAGCATGAGCGAATATCCGCCGCCGACGTTCGACACGTCCCGGCCGCATTCGGCCCGGGTCTGGAACTACTACCTGGGGGGCAAGGACAACTTCCCCGTCGACCGGGCGCACGGCGACCGGACCATCGCGGTGTTCCCGCAGATCCTGGACGTGGCGCAGGCCTCCCGGGCGTTTCTTGCCCGCGCAATCACCTACCTGGTGGCCGAGGAGGGCGTGCGGCAGTTCCTCGACGTCGGCACCGGTCTGCCGGTGGAGAACAACACCCACCAGGTCGCGCAGCGGATCGCGCCGGAATCCCGGGTCGTGTATGTCGACAACGACCCCATGGTGCTCATCCACGCCCGGGCACTGCTGGTCGGAACGCCCGAGGGCGTCACCACCTATCTTGAGGCCGATGCGCGCGACCCCGAGCGGATCCTCGAGTTCGCGGCCCAGACCCTCGACTTCTCCCGCCCGATCGGCCTGATGCTGATGTCGATCATGGGGCTGATAGCCGACCTCGACGAGGCGTACTCCATCGTGCGCCGGCTCGTCGCCGCGCTGCCGCCGGGCNGTTTCCTCGTGCTGGAGGACGGCTCCGACGACCGGACCTCCGACCCGGCGCCGGGGCCGGCCGCGAAGAAGGACCTCGGTGTGGCCGACCTCAACGAGGTCACCACGGTCGGGAACGGATACCACTATCGTACGGTCGAACAGATCGGTGTTTTTTTCGACGGCCTTGAGCTGGTCGAACCAGGAATCGTCTCGCCGCCGTACTGGCGTAACAATCCGGAGCCGGACGGTCCGTTTGCGCCACTCGAATCCTGTGGGGTGGGGCGGAAGGTTTAGCAACCGCGTCCCGGACCGGGCGTCCCCGGAAGGGGCCCTGGCGTCACTTGACCGGCGCGCCGGCATGGTGCTTATATCCGCCCATGCCGGTGGTGACCACATCAAGCAAGAAGCAGATCGTCCTCGCTGCCGAGCGGTTGTTCGCGGTCCACGGTATTGACGGGATCTCGCTGCGGCAGATCGGTGCTGCCGCGGGAAACGGAAACAACTCGGCCGTGCAGTACCACTTCGGTTCCAAGGACAGGCTCATCCAGGCGATCTTCGAATATCGCCTGCCGCGGTTGCACGAGCGTCGGCTGCTGCTCATCTCCGAGCGCGNCCCGGGCGACCTGCGCACCCTGCTCGAATGCCAGGTGCGCACCCTGATGGAGCACAGCGAGGAGACGGACAGCTACTACCTCAGCTTCGTCGCGATGCTGAAGCAGTACGGCCGGCGGGACGTCTTCGACTCGCTGCCGGCCTCGATGCGCGCCTCGACCCGGGCCTACCAGGAGCGGCTGGGACTGTATCTGCCGCATCCGCCCGGGCCGCTGCGGGCCCACCGGACCGCGCAGGCGATGGCTCTCATCGTCGACTTCGCCGCGGAGCGGCAGCGCACCCGGGCGGATGGCCGGCCTGTTCTGCCCTTCGAAGTCCATGTCATGGACGTGTTGGACGGCGTCGTCGGATTCATGATGGCCCCCGCCTCGATCCCCGCCCCCGAGGCCGTGGCCCGGATCGGGCCGTCCGGGCTGTCCTGGCCGACGTTTCTGTGACCCGCGGGATACCGCCTTTCGGACCAGTCGGAATGCTGTCATCCGACGCGGTGTCAGGTGGGCTGGATCAGGTCGGCAGCGCAGTAGGCTCGTAACCGGACGGAGTCCAGGCGGCCCCGAGCTCACCGCGGTGAACAGGTCACCTCCGACCGGCATGGAACGGAGATGGTCTGTGGATCAGGAATCCGGCGGCGCCACCGCACCGCGCGGCGGGCCGAAGGGCGTACCCGGGGAGCCGCCGCCCGCCGAGTCCTTCCACTCCGGGAGCGTCGCGCCCCACTCCGGCAGCGTCGCGCCGACCGAGCGATCGATTCCGCCCACCCGCTGGGCCGAGATCCCGCCGACCCGCCAGGCGGACGGCGGCGGCCCGGACGGTGGCGCGGAGGGCGGCCCGGACCACGACCAGTGGGCGCCGGACGAGGTCCGGCCGTGGTCGGCCGCGTCCGCCGACTGGCAACCGGGCGGGCCTCCCGCACCGGGCTACCCGCTCCCGGATCACCCGGAGGCGGGCTACCCGGTCGCGGGTCATCCCGCGCCGGCCCGGCCGTGGCCGTCTCGCGGTGACGGCGAGGTCCCCGTGCCGCCGGCGGGCGGAGAGCCGCCCGCCGCGGTCGCGCCGCCGCCCGGCCCGCCGCGTCGCCGCCGCCGCTGGGTGCGGGTCGCGATCGCGGCTGCCGTCGTCCTGGGACTGCTGGTCGCGGCCGACCGCGCCGCGGTCGGCGTGGCCGAGGACCAGATGGCGAAGCAGATCAAGGCCAGCGTGCTGGAAGGCCTGGAGTGCGGCGTGCCGGAGCCCACGGTGCGTGATGTCAGTATCGGCGGCTTCCCGTTCCTCACGCAGATCCTGTTCGGCAGGTTCAAGGACATTGGCGTGACCATCGAGGGCATCCCGACGCCCGGTCCGCGGATCTCCTGGGTCCAGGCCCGGCTCGCCGGCATCCATGTGCCGTTCGGGGACATGGTCTCCGGGAACGTGGGCGCCGTCCCGGTGGACGACATCCGGGCCGCGGTTCGCCTGGACTACAGCGACCTGAACACCTACCTCGCCGGGCTGCCCGGGGAGATCCAGGTCAACCNGGTCGACGGCGGGCGGCGGATCGAGATCTCCGGGCGGGTGGACCTCCCGCTGATCGGCGCGCAGGAGGTCGGGGGTGTGACCACGTTCGAGGTCCGCAACAACGTGCTCACGCTGGTGCCCAGCGAGATCACCCTCCGCGGCGGCATCAACCTGTCGATCCCGCTGCCCGGCGGATCGCTGCTGCCGTCGATCCCGATTCCGGTGGGGCAGCTTCCCCTCGACCTGAACGTGGTCGAGGCGTCGTCCGGTGCCGAAGGGCTGTCCCTGACGGCCACGGCGTACGACGTCGTCCTACCCAAGACGGACGAGGTCCAGCCCCGGCAGTGCCCGGCGGGCGGCGGTACCGGCCCGAGCTGACCCGCCGGCGGAGCGGTGCGCCGCCTCAGGGGTGGATGAAGCCGCGGAGGAAGGCCGCCTGGCCCGCGTGCTGCAGATCGTCGGACACGACACTCACCAGCCGCACCCCGAGAGTCACCGGTGGGTCCCACGAGGTGTCGACGACCCGATCGAGATCCGCCGCGGTCAGCCGCTGGAGGAAGCGGACCGTCTGGGCGTGCACTGCGTCGTGGTAGCNGGTCAGCAGCGCGGGATCGCCGACCCGGACCGCGTCCACGTCGGCCGGGCTGTGCCCGTAGCCGATCGAGCGGTAGCGCTGCCGCGGCCCGGTGGGGACGGCGAGCCCGAACCGCTGTTCCCAGCCCTGCTCGTACCAGGCCTGACCGTGCCCGGCGACGTCCGCGACGTGGTCGTCCTGCACCCGGGTCAGGTGCCAGAGCAACCAGGTGATGGAGTTGGTCCGATCGTCCAGCCGGCGGTTCAGCTCGGCCGGCGTCAGCCCGTCGACGACCTCGTGGACGACCTCCCGGATCCGGCCGAACGCGTCGGTGAGCAACGCCGCCGTGGCGTCCGGAACGGCCGTCATCGCCACCTCCTGGCGGGATCAGTCCGGGTGGGACCTCACCGCAACCATGCCCCCGGCGGACGCCGGCCCGCCACCTGACGGCCCGCCACCTGACGGCCCGCCACCTGACGGCCCGCCACCTTACGGCCCGCCACCTGACGGGGCGGGCCGGCGGGGCGGTGACTCAGAAAACGCGGCCGACATCCTGGAGAACGATCTTGGCCATGCTGTGCTCGGCCAGGGCCGCGATCGTCATCGACGGGTTGCAGGCGCCGGTCGAGCCGGGGATCCGCGCGCCGTCGAGGACGTAGAGGCCGCGGTGCCCGGCGACCCGGCCGTACAGGTCCACCGCCGAGCCCATGGGCACTCCGCCCAGGGCGTGCCAGGTTGACGCCGCCTGGGCGTTGGTGTCCATCATGATGCCGCCGCCGACCTGGGCGATCTGCTGCATCTTCCCGGCGATCAGCTGCTGGAGGGCGGCGTCGCCGCTGGCCGGCCAGGTCAGCACGGCGTCGTCCTTGGCCGCGTCATAGGCCCAGGTGCCCGCCGCGTCCACGATGCCGAGGCCCACCACGGTGAGCACCTTGTTGCCGTTGGTCGGCACCGGCGATCCCGCGTGGATGATCGTGTACGGGATCGGGCTCTGCGGGTCGCGGCCGCCGACACAGGCCGGGCCGCCCTGTATGGTGCCCGCGTCGCCGTTCATGCCGATCCAGGCGTAGATGCGGTCGCCGTTGTTGCCCCACTGGGTGCCGATGCTGTCGGGGAGGTTGGGCACGAGGCCCTTCGCCTTCGCCTTGACCAGCAGCCGGGTCGTGCCCGGGGAACCGGCGTTGAGGAACACCGCGTCCGCGATGATGGTCTTGCGCTCCTGGACGACGCCGCCGGTGTCGATGCGGTCCACGGACAGCACCCAGCGCTTGTTCGCGTCCAATGCGATGTCGCGCACCACATGCAGGGTGGCGACGCGCACCCGGCCGGTGGCCTCCGCGGCCGCGAGATACGTGACGTCAATGGAACGCTTGCCGCCGTTGTTGACGCCGAAGGCGATGTCGCTGGTCGTGTAGGTCGGTGTGTACCGGCCGTCCAGCTCGCCGCGCACGAAGTTCCAGTCGATGGGCAGCGGCACCGCCACCGGTTCGAGCCCGGCTTTCGGCGCGACGTCCCGGAACAGCCGGGACGACTTGTAGGGATCCGTGTTCAGAATGTCGTTGGGAATCGTCGAGATACCCAGCATTCGGGCGACCAGCGGGTAGGCCCAGAAGTTGAGCTCGTCGTACAGGCCGGCGGCCACCGGCATGGACTTGGCGAAGTTCGCCTTGCTGGGCTGCAGCGTCATTCCGTGGTACATCAGCGAGCCGCCGCCGACCGCCGCGCCGCAGTTGATCGCCATCCCGTTCCCGGCGATGCTCTCGATCACGCCGACGTAGGGGTCCCAGGTCTTCACCACGCCGCCGACGGTGGCATGGTCGGTCAGCCAGGACGACCGGTTGTCGATGTTGGCGAAGCGGCTGAAGGTGTTCGCGTTCGGCCCGGTGGGCCACCTGATGCCGCGCTCCAGCACCAGGGTCGAGACGCCGACCTGCGCCAGCCGCAGCGCCGTGACACCGCCGCCGAAGCCGCTCCCGATCACGACGGCCCGCTCCCGCTGGACCGTTGCGGGCACGGTCGGGGAGGCGGCGAAGGCGGGGGAGATCCCCGTGCCCGCGGCGAGACCGCCGGCGGCCGCGGCGCCGAGCGCGGCCGTGCCGAATAACTTCCGGCGGGTGAGTCCACGGGTGGCAGTCGGGCTGTCGGCGGGCTCGGGGCTGTCGGTTGTCTGCTCGGGCATGACGGGCTCCAGGGTTGCTGGGAGTGCGGTCCTGCGCGGATTTCCGAGCGAATCCAGAAAACGGGTCGACGGGGTGTTCAGACGTCGAAAATCCAGGTCTGCGACCGGGAGGAAGCCGATTTCCGCCAGCCGGATAACCGGCCGGAAAAAGGGCACGGGAACGGACCTGGACGTTTGTTGGAAACTCGTTCGGGGGGCGGCGCGGCCGCTTGTGGCCGCTGCTCGTGGTCCTCGGTTGTTGGCTTTCCGCGCGGTACCCAGCTTGGTGACGGGCCGCCGGGATGTCAACAGATTCTTTGGTGGTTCGCCCCAATTTGTGCACTGGGTAAAGGTGTCGCGATTGCCCGTCCTCGGGCAATTGCGCAGGTCAGCCCTCCGCCGTGTCGCCGGAGCCTTTCCGGGTGCCGGGTTCCTGCGCGGTCCGGGTCAGGCCGGTCAGACGACCTCGGTGAGGGTGCCGGCCGTCACCGAGTAGACGAAGCCGCGCACCGCGTCGGTGTGCGGGATGAACGGGCTGCTCCTGATCCGCGCGATGGACTGGCGGACATCGGCGTCGAGGTCGTCGAACGCCTCGGTGGACCAGGCCGGCCGGATCCCGGTGTCCGCGGTGACCTGGGCCTTGAACTCCTGGTCGGTGAAGGTCAGCATCCCGCAGTCGGTGTGGTGGATGAGGATGATCTCCCGGGTGCCCAGCAGCCGCTGGCTGATCGCCAGTGAGCGGATCTCGTCCTCGGTCACGGCGCCGCCCGCGTTGCGGATGACATGGGCCTGGCCCTCGCGCAGGCCGAGCAGCCCGTAGACGTTCAGCCGGGCGTCCATGCAGGCGACCACGGCCACGCCGAGGGAGGGTGGCAGGGGCAGGGTGCCGTGGTCGAAGTCGCGGGCGTAGGCCGCGGCGTTGTTGAGGAGATCATCCGTGACGCTCATGGACCGCCGCTCCCACCGAGAATCGCAACAAAATCGACCGATTAAGTAGGCAATTCCAACAGTACCAGTCCGCCCTGCCGCCGGCCGGTGGCGCGCCGAGGCGCCGGGCGGTGGCAGGGCGGACTGGTAACCGGGTCCGCCGGGTCAGGTTGACCCGGTGAACGTGGTGAACGTGGTGAACGCGGTTGACCTGGTGGACCCGGGGGATCGGGAAGCCGTCAGGCCGGGCCCACCCGCCGCAGCACGTTGCGGTCGGTGTGGGCGACCGGGTCCGCCACCCGGGCGTGGTTGATCGTGGTGGTCTCGTCGTAGCTGAGGGTGCCGTCGGCGCCGATCGAGACCGTCACCTCGTAGTGGGTCGTGTTCGCCGCGCGGGCCAGGTACGGGTTGGACAGAATGCCGTAGGTGGTCGACCCGAGCTCGGCGCGCAGGGTGAAGGTCGTGGCGTCGGGCGCCACCGCGCCGCCGGCGATGAGCGTCTGCCCCCGGGGCACCATGAAGCTCCGCATGACATGGCCGAGGACGGCATCCCACAGCCAGTAGCCGATCTCGGTGTGGAACGGCTTCTCCTCGCCCGGGCGCCATGCCGCCATGTGGTAGTCGAGCCCGTAGAGCTGCTGGGCCCCGTTGTTCACCGGGCCGAACGGCTTGAATGTGATCTTCTCGCGGTACGGGGTCGTGATCATCGTGCCCTCGACGTTCCCGAAGGCGACGTCCACGCCCTTGTCGCCCTCCCACTCGCCGGCCAGCGCCGCCAACGGGCCGAACTCCGGGCCAACCGTTTCCGCCACCGCCGCACCCTCCTTGGACGAACCACCCGCAACCTGGATGAAGCGGAGATATCGCCGAAGATACGTGGCGATCCGACCTCAGCCCTCCCCGCGGGCCGCAGAGCAGTGCTCCCCGGCGACTTTGGTCATGCGAGGGCTGGGAAGGTCGCGAGGGGCGGAGGGGCGGAGGGGCGACGGGGCGGACGGGTGGAGGCGAGGGCGGGGCGAGCGTCTGGCGGGGGCCGGCGTTCCACGGCCGCGTCCCGCCCGCGTGCCGGCGGCTTCCGGGTCGGGCGACCGTGCGGCGGCCTAGTGTCCGGCCTCACAGGGAGCNAATGGCCTGCCAGGCAGCCGATTAGTGCGCATCCCGCAGGAAGATCGTGTTCGTGCGGGTGCGGGTGGGATGCGCATATGCTGCTCCTACCCGAAGGCCACCCGCTTTCGGCTGCCTGCTGATCGCCATTGCCCGGCGCGCGGTCCGGACGACGTGGAGGGGTTGGAAACCGGTTGCTGGCCTCCCCGGTGACGGCTGTGTGGCGCCCTCGCACAGTGCGGCGGGCGGCCCGGCCCGGGGAACGGCCCCGGGCCGGCGTCTCCAGCTCCTTCGGCTGGCTGAGCCGGTGCTGAGTCCTATGCGGCCGGTCGCGATGCTAGGAGTGTTCTGATGGCCCAAGTTCCCTTTGCACCCGACGTTTTCACCTGGCCCGCCGATAGTCCACAGCTTATCGGCGCGCGTTGTGGCGGCTGTTCCGCGGTGACCTTTCCCGCGCAGGATTCCTGCCCGCGGTGCGGCCGACTGGAGATGGAACGGCGTCTGCTGCCCCGGAAGGGGACCCTGTGGACCTGGACCACCCAGGAGTTCCTGCCGAAGGCGCCCTACGCCAGCGGCGAGACGCCCGAGACCTTCCGTCCGTTCGCGGTCGGTCTCGTGCAGCTCGGCGACGACGTGCGCGTAGAAGGCCGCCTGACCGTGAGCGACCCCGAGCAGATCCGCTTCGGGATGGACCTGGAGCTGGTCGTCTATCCGTTCCGCACCGACGAGGACGGCACCCAGGTGATGTCGTACGCGTTCGCGCCGTCAGAGGGAGGAAACTGACATGGAGGACGTCGCGATCATCGGGGTGGGTATCCATCCCTTCGGGCGCTTCGGCAACAAGTCCGCGATCCAGATGGGCGCCGAGGCCGCCCGCGCGGCGCTCGCCGACGCGGGCATCGAGTGGAAGCAGGTGCAGTTCGCCTTCGGCGGCAGCTGTGAGGTGGACAACCCGGATGCGGTCGTCGGGCTGCTCGGGCTCACCGGCATCCCCTTCATGGACGTCTACAACGGCTGCGCGACCGCCGCGACCGCGCTGGACCTCACCGCCGACGCCATCCGGTTCGGCAAGTACGACATCGGTCTCGCGGTCGGCATGGACAAGCACGCGTTCGGGGCCTTCACCGCGGACCCGGTCCACTACAGCGCCCCGCCGTGGTACGGCGACATCGGTCACTTCCTGACCACGAAGTTCTTCGGCATGAAGATCAACCGCTACATGCACGACCACGGGATCTCTCACCAGACGCTGGCGCGGGTAGCCGCGAAGAACTACCGCAACGGCATCCTGAACCCCAATGCGTTCCGCCGCAAGGCACTGTCGGAGGAGGAGATCCTCTCCTCCACGATGCTCAACTACCCGCTCACCAAGTACATGTTCTGCAGCCCGGACGAAGGCGCCGCGGCGGTCATCCTCTGCCGGGCCGACATCGCGCGCCGCTACACCTCGAACCCCGTCTACCTGCGGGCGAGCATGCTGCGGACGCGTACCTACGGCGCGCACGAGGTGCACAGCTCCTGGGCGGCGGTGGAGCACGCCGACGCGCCCACCGTGTACGCCTCGCGGGCGGCGTACGAGGCCGCGGGCATCGGGCCCGAGGACGTCGACGTCATCCAGGTCCAGGACACCGACTCCGGTGCCGAGATCATCCACATGGCGGAGAACGGCTTCTGCGCGGACGGCGAGCAGGAGAAGCTCCTCGCCGAGGGGGCGACCGAGATCGGTGGCCGCCTGCCGGTGAACACCGACGGCGGGCTGATCGCCAACGGCGAGCCGGTCGGCGCGTCGGGCCTGCGGCAGATTCACGAGCTGGTGCTCCAGCTGCGGGGCCAGGCCGGGGACCGGCAGGTTCCGGGTAACCCGCGGGTCGGCTACGCCCAGCTCTACGGCGCGCCGGGCACGGCCGGCGTGTCGATCGTGTCGGTCTGACCTCGCCGTGGACGTCCGGACGCGAGTGCGGACGTCCGGACGTGGGGTGGGCCCGCCCGGGTCAGACCGGGCGGGCCAGCCGCAGCGCGTTCTCGACCCGGAAGCCGACCTGGCCGTTCGGGCGGGACATCGGGGCCTCGTAGACGTCCCGAAGATCCACTGACCAGCCGGCCACGGCGCCGCCGAGCTCGGCGAGGACGTCGTCCGGTGTGGTGAGGCGGGTGTACCAGGTCTCCCGGGGCTGCCAGGACGGCGCGCCGGAATGCCCCACCACCAGCAGGGTGCCGCCGGGAGCGACCCGGGCGGCCGCGGCGCGCAGGACCTCACCGCGGGGCATGCCGACCGGCGAGTGCAGGAACAGCGCGGTCACGAGTCCGAACGAGCCCGGGGGAGGACCGTCGGCGAGGTCCTGGCACAGCCAGGTGACCCGGTCGGCGACGCCAGCGGCCCGCGCGGCCTGCGCCGCCCGGGCCAGCGCCGTGGGCGCGACGTCGACGGCGGTGACCCGCCAGCCGCGGCCGGCCAGCCACAGCGCGTCGCCGCCCTCGCCGCAGCCCAGGTCGAGCGCGGTGGTCGGCGGCAGCGACTCGATCTCCCGGACGAGCAGCCCGTTCGGGGCACCGGTCCACATCCGGTCCGTCTGCCGGTAGCGCCGTTCCCAGAACTCGCCGCACCGACCGGGCTCGGTGCCGTCCGCGTGGGGAACGGCGTTCGGAACGTCGTCCGTCGTTCTGGGGGCCACCGGTTCATCGTCGGTCTGCCGGCCGGGTGCCGGCAGGCGACCTGGGTCCCGCGCGCGGGGTTCCTTCGCCTGCGCGGAACCCCCCACCGGTCGAACCCACCACCGGTCGAACCCACCACCGGTCGAACCCGCCACCGGTCGGGCCCGCCACCCGCCGCCCGCCGGCCGGGCCGGCACGGCGCCGACCGGACGGAATCGAAAACGCCCGGGAGAGTTGTTGGGCGGACCGTGCCGGCGCCAGCGGAAGCGATATTTCCCACCACGAACGCCGGCCGGCTCGACCACCGCCCGAGAAGCTGATATACGTTCCGGTGAGGCGCGTTACCGGCAGTGGGCGCGCGCGTTGACAGTCATGTTGCCCGATCCGTACAGTACAGGTCGTTGTGCGGCGGTGAAATCGGCGGAAAATTCAGGTGGAGACGTGACGCGCATTCAGCAGCGAGGGCTGTATTTCGAGGAACTGCAGACCGGGGTGGTCTACGCCCACAGTCCGGGCCGAACAATCGGCGAAGCGGACAACACCTTGTTCTCCACCCTCACGATGAATCCGCAGAGCCTGCATCTGGACGCCGCGGCGAGCGCCTCGACCGAGTTCGGCGAGCGGCTCGTCAACAGCATGATGACGCTTTCGGTCATGGTCGGCCTCAGCGTCGCGCAGCTCACCCAGGGCACGACGGTCGCGAATCTCGGGTTCGGCGAAATCAAGTTCCCGGCGCCGGTCTTCGCCGGTGACACGCTTTACGCCGAGACCGAGGTGCTGTCGAAGCGCGATTCCCGGTCGCGGCCGACGAATGGTCTGGTCGTCTTCCAGCACCGGGCCCGCAACCAGAAGGGTGAAATCGTCGCGCAGGCCGACCGCACCGCGCTCATGCGGCGCGTCCCGGTCGACGAGGGTAATTCCGCGGCGGCCGGCTGACCCCGCCGCGCACACTCCCGGCCGGGTGGCGGGCGGGGACACATTCCGACTTCCCCGCGCGGCACGAGCGGGATTCCCGCGGCGCTGGCCGTGGGTTTCCCGCTCGCCGCCGCCGACTGCCCGCCGGACAACTCCGTTGAGGTCCTGGAAGCTTCGTTTCCGCCCCGGCCCGAGGCCGGGAGTATCCACGAAGGAGACCTGATGTCCGAGTGGACCTTGGGCGCGTCCCTGCTGTTCTGCCCCGCGGACCGGCCGGAGCGCTACGCGAAGGCCCTGGCGGCGGCGGACACGGTGATCCTCGACCTTGAGGACGCGGTGGCCGCGGCGAAGCGCCCGGAGGCCCGCGAGGCGCTGCTGAAGAACCCGGTGGACCCGGACCGGGTCATCGTGCGGGTGAACCCGCGCTCGACGGCCGACTACGAAGAGGACATCCGCACGCTGCGGCAGACCGACTACCGCGTGATCATGCTGGCGAAGACCGAGAGCGCCCGGCAGGTCGAGGACGCCGCCCCGTTCCGGGTGGTCGCCCTGTGTGAGACGGCGCAGGGGGTGCTGGCCTCGCCGGAGATCGTGCGCGCCGCCAACGTGGCGGGCGTGATGTGGGGGGCCGAGGACCTGATGGCCTCCATCGGCGGCAGCGGCAGCCGCCTGCCGGACGGCCGCTACCGTGACATCCCCCGGTACGCCAAGTCCACGGTGCTGCTGAACGCCGCGGTGGCGGGGGTCCCCGCGATCGACACGGTGTTCCTGGACGTCCCGGACACCGACAGCCTGCGGGCCGAGGCCGACGAGGCGGTCGCGTCCGGCTTCGTGGCGAAGGCCTGCATCCACCCGTCGCAGGCGGCGGTGGTCCGGGCGGCCTTCCGGCCGTCGGCCGACGAGGTCACCTGGGCCGAGCGGGTCGTGGCGGGCAGCACCGACAGCGCGGTGTTCCTGCTCGACGGTCAGATGATCGACGCGCCGCTGGTGGCGCAGGCCCGCCAGATCCTGCGCCGGGCGGCGAGCTGAGGGAGCGGCCACCGGCGGGGGGCCGACCGCCCGACCGCCCGACCACCCGGTCGGGTTCGGTCGGCCCCGCCGCGGCGGTCAGTCGTTCGAGGGGAAGACCAGGTTGACCTTGCTGGTCGCGCGCTCCGGCCAGCGTGAGGTGACGACCTTCGGCCGGGTGTAGAAGCGGATCCCCTCCGGGCCGTAGATCGGGGCGTCGCCGAAGATGGACGCCTTCCAGCCCCCGAAGGAGTGCCAGGCGACCGGCACCGGGATCGGGACGTTGATGCCGATCATGCCGACGTCCACCTGGCGGGTGAAGCGGCGGGCGGCGCCGCCGTCCCGGGTGAACAGGGCCACCCCGTTGCCGTACTGGTTGCTGTTGATCAGCTCGATGGCGTCGTCGTAGCTGTCGACCCGCACGACGCTGAGGACCGGGCCGAAGATCTCGTCGTCGTAGACCCGCATTCCCGGCTTCACCCCGTCGACGAGCGTGCAGCCGACGAAGTACCCGTTCTCCTCGCCGGTCGCCGAGCCGTCGACGACGACGCGCGCGCCCTCGTCGGGGGCGTTGCGCACGTACGACCGCACCCGGTCCCGGTGCTCGGCGGTGATCAGCGGGCCCATCATCGCCGTGGAGTCGGTGGCCGGCCCGACCACGATGTCGGGGATGCGGGCCGCGATGGCCTCGACGAGGTCGTCGGCGATGCCGCCGACCGCCACCACCACCGAGATCGCCATGCAGCGCTCGCCGGCCGAACCGTAGCCGGCCGAGATCGCGGCGTCGGCGGCGGCGTCGAGGTCGGCGTCGGGCAGCACCACCATGTGGTTCTTCGCGCCGCCCAGCGCCTGCACCCGCTTGCCCGCCGCGGTGCCCGTCTCGTAGATGCTCCGGGCGACCGGCGTGCTGCCGACGAACGACACCGCGTCGACGTCCGGGTGGGCGAGCAGCGCCTGGACGGCTTGGGCGTCACCCTGCAGCACGTTGAACACCCCGGCGGGGAATCCCGCCCGGGTGACGAGGTCCGCGAGCAGCAGCGACGCCGACGGGTCCTTCTCCGACGGCTTGAGGATGAAGGTGTTGCCGCAGGCGACCGCGTTCGCCAGCATCCACAGCGGGACCATGACCGGGAAGTTGAACGGGGTGATGCCCGCGACCACGCCGACGGGGTGCAGTTCGGTGTGGACGTCCACCCCCCGGGAGACCTCCGAGCTGTGCGCGCCCTTGAGCAGGTGCGGGATGCCGCAGGCGAACTCCACGCACTCGATGCCCCGGGCCACCTCGCCGAGCGCGTCGGAGTGGACCTTGCCGTGCTCGGCCGCGACCGCCGCGGCGAGCTCGTCCCGGCTGCTGTCGAGCAGCTCACGCAGGCGGAACAGCAGGTTGGTGCGGCGGCTGAGGGAGGACGAGCCCCAGGTGCGCGCGGCGACGGTCGCGGCGCGCACCGCCTCGTCGACGTCCGCCTGGGAGGCGAGGGTGACCTGCGCGGTCTGCACCCCGCGGGCCGGGTCGAACACCGGCCCGAAGCGGCCCGAGGAGGTCGCTGACGTACCGTTGATCCAATGGCCGATCGTCTTCACGCGGGCGTACTCCTGACTCGCATCCGGGCCGGGTGCCCGGTGCCGGGATGGACATGACTGGGCGAGGTGGCCGTGGGTCCTGCCGGCCACCGTGGTCCTGGTGGTGATTCACCAACCGCTGGAGCTTTCGGCATTCTTCCCGAGGATCTTCGCGCGCGTATCGGATGCGGGCGGGCGGGCGGGCGGGCCGGGCCGGGGTGCCACGGCTCCGGTGCTGCGGGGCAGCGGTGGTCCCGGCGCGGAAAATCCGTCCCGGAGAGGACGCCGTCGTGGCCCGCGGCCGTGACGGGCTTCGGTGCCCGGTGCTGTTTCCGGTCAGACCGGAAAGCCACGCGGTGGTTTCTCCGGAGGTACTCGGACGGCCGGTTTTCTGGTGTGGAGAACAGCGTTTCCGTCGATATGGTGAGATCGCCCGGCGTCTCTCTGGGTATCTCGGGGCCGAGTGTGCCAGGAATGGGCGGAATCCAGCCGAAGCCGGTCTTCGCCGGAACGGTCTTTGATTCGGGTCGCCGGTCGACGGTGCTGGCGGAAACCTGATCGGTCACGGCGCGGGTTTTCCCGAAGAACGACAGGGCACCGCGGCCGGAGGGTGGACGGCCCGGTTGATCGGTCGGCCGTCGAAGATCCGTGAGGATGGGCCGCCGGTGGCCGCGCCCCGGTGCTCCCGGTCGCGGTACGTCGCCGGCAGGTGACGGATTAACAATGCCGGCGGCCGGGATCGGTGTGGGTCCGCTTCGCCGTTGAAGAGATCGGCCGCATTTGGGGAACTTGACATAGATATCAATGTTAATATGTGAGCCATGACACGAGCAAGGGTGAATGGGTTATCGATCTCTTACGAACTGATCGGTACCACCGGTCAACCCTGGGCCGTCACTCCGGGTGGCCGATACAGCAAGGATGACCCGGGCATACGGGAGCTTGCCACCGAACTGGCGCGGACCGGCCGGCGCGTGCTGATCTGGGACCGGCCGAACACCGGCGCGTCGGACGTCTGCTTCGAGGGGGCGTCCGAGTCGGAGATGCAGGCGGACACCCTCGCCGCGCTGATCCGCCACCTCGACCTCGGCCCGACCGTGATCGCCGGTGGCTCGGGCGGCTCGCGGGTGTCGCTGCTCACCGCCGCGCGGCACCGCGACATCACCGCCGGCCTCGCCATCTGGTGGCTCACCGGCGGTGTGTACGGGCTGATGAGTCTGGCGGTCCACTACGCCGGCGGCTCCTTCACCGCCGCCTGGCGGGACGGTATGGAGGCGGTCGCCGCGCTGCCGGAATGGGCCGTGCCCATCGAGCGGAACCCGGGCAACCGGCAGCGCATCCTCGACCAGGACCGCGGTGAGTTCCTGGCGACCATGGAACGGTGGATGGCGGTGTACTGCCCGCGGGAGGGGGAGCTCGTCCCCGGGGTGCCCGACGCCGACGTCCGCAAGCTGGACGTCCCGGCCCTGGTGCTGCGCAGCGGCGAGAGCGACCGGCACCACCGGCGGGAGACCTCGGAGCGCATCGCGGAGCTGCTGCCCCGGGCGGTGCTCAGGGAGCCGCCGTGGGGCGACACCGAATGGGAGGACCGACATACCCCGGAGGCCCAGAAGGAAGGCCTGTTCTTCCGGTGGCCGCTGCTCGCCCCGATGCTCGTCGCCTGGGCGGACGAGGCGCTGGGCTGACCGTGCCCCACGGCGGCGCGGTTTGACCCGCGCCGCCGCGGTGGTGGAGGTTCACTAGTCATGAGTGATCTGGAGGCCGGCGCGCCCACCATCGACCTGCGCGAGGCCATGCGGACGGCGCGCTCGCTGCGCCGGTTCCGGCCGGACCCGGTGTCCGACGAGGTGCTCACCCGTTGCCTGGAGGCCGCGACCTGGGCCCCCTCCGGCTCGAACGCGCAGAACTGGAGGTTCCTGGTCCTGCGCTCCCCGGAGGTCCGCGCGGTGCTGGGCCCGGCCTTCCGGGAGGGCTGGGACTGGGTCCGCACCATCTACGGCCAGTCGGCCGAGCCGCCGGCGCCGGACGACACCTCGCGGCAGGCACGGCTGACCCGCACCATGCTGCACCTGGTCGACAACTTCGAGAGCGTGCCGGTCTACATCCTGTTCTGCCACCGGCTGACCGGCTTCGTGCCGGAGTTCATCGAGGGCGGCTCGATCTTCCCGGCGATGCAGAACTTCCTGCTCGCCGCCCGCGCCGAAGGGCTCGGCACGGTTCCCAGCACGTGGTTCACCTTCGGTGAGGACAAGCTGCGCTCGATCATCGGCATCCCCGACGACTGGCGGATCGCCGCGCTGGTCGCGGCCGGGTGGCCGGAGGGTCGGCACGGGCCGGTCCGACGCCGGCCGCTGCACACCGTGACCGCGCTCGACACCTGGGACAACCCGTTCATCAGGCCGGAGGCCTGAGTGTGTCCTTGCTGACAAGCATCCTGCCCAGCTTGTTCTGACGGCGCGACCAGCCGCAGGATGCGGAGGTCGGCCGTGCCATGCGTCCCTGCATCGTGGCGACAGACGCCGCGCGGGAGAGCATGGAGGGGGTAGTTCGTGAGCAGCGGTCCGGCCCTGGTGACAGGCCCGTCAGATCCGCGGTTGCACCCGGGGGCGGACAGCGCCGGCCACCCGGCGGCGCCGGCCGGGCCGGTCGAGGAGATCGGCGGGCCGCAGTCGATCTTCCGAATCCACGGCTACCGGCCGGTGCCCGACGGCACCGACCTGGCCATGCGGGTCGGCCCCTGGCTGGACGGGTTCGGCGGCATGCCCGCGGTGGGCTCCCTCGGCGTGCTCGTGGACGACGTGCTCGGTCGCCCGGTCTTCCTGGCCAGGCCGGCGGGGACGCACCTGGTGACCTTCGAGTTGTCCCTGGAGGTCGTCGCGCCGCCGCCGTGGTCGGGGCCGGAGCTGCGGGCCCACGGGACCGTGCTGGACGTGGACGCCGCCCGCGGGCTGTCCCGGTGCGAGATCCGTGACGGCGCCGGCCGGCTCGTCGCGACCGCCCGGGCGCACCTGCGCTTCGTCGCCGCCGGTTGGGCGCAGCCGGAACAGATCCGCCCCACGACCCTGGCCGCCGCCGCCGAGCTCTCGGCGCTGGACACCCTCGGGCCGGACGTGCCCGATCTCGGCGGGAGGCGTTTCGTCGTCCCGGCCCGGCCGGAGTTCGGCAACGGCAGCGGGGCGGTGCACGGGGGCATCCTGTTCTGCGGCTGCGAGCAGGCTGCCGCCGCCGACGACCCGCAGGGGCGGCTGCAGACGATCTCCGTCAGCATCCACTACCTGCGGCGGGCCGGGCTGGAAGCACCCGTCGTCTACGAGGTCGAGCCGGAGCACCGCGGGCGTTCGGTGGCCGTCTACCGGGTGACCGCCCGTGGCGCCGGTGGGAAGCCGTGTGCCGTGGCCACCGTGGCCCGCGCCGCCCGCTGACGGCCCGCGCCGGTGTCTCTAGGCGGTCCCGTCCCCGCCGGGAGGCGTGGGCGTGGCCCCGCCGAGCGTTTTCGCGGGGCCTGACGCCTCCGCCTCGCCGGCTGGTTTCGCCTCGCCGGTGGTCGGCACGTCAGCGGGTTCGGCCGTGGCGGTGGCGGGCTCCGCGGTGGCGGGTTCCGCGGTGGCGGTCGCGGGCTCCGGCGTGGCGCTCGCGGGCTCCGCGGTGATGGTCACCGGGGCCAGCGGGAAGTGGCAGGCGGCGTACTGGCCCGGGCGGACCTGGAGAACGGGTGGCTCCTCGGCCGCGCAGCGTTCCTCGGCCCGCGGGCACCGGGTGCGGAAGCGGCAGCCGGCCGGCGGGTCCAGCGGCGAGGGCAGGTCGCCCTCCAGCGCCGGGCCGGTGAAGCCCCGGCCGGCGTCGGTCAGCGGGACGGAGTCCAGCAGGGCCCGGGTGTAGGGGTGCGCGGGCGAGTCGTAGACCAGGTCGGAGTCACCGAACTCGCACACCTTGCCCAGGTACATCACCAGCACGTCGTCGCTCACCGCCCGCACGACCCCGAGGTCGTGGGCGATGAACACGACCGTCAGCTCGAACTCGGCCTTGAGCTCCTCGATCAGGTTGAGGATCTGGGCCTGGACGGAGACGTCCAGCGCGGAGACCGGCTCGTCGCAGATCAGCAGCCGGGGGCGCAGCGCGAGCGCCCGGCCGATCGCCACCCGCTGTGCCTGCCCGCCGGAGAGCTGGCGGGGCAGCATGTCGGCGAAGCGCTCACCGCCCAGGCCCACCTGCTGCAGGATCGCGGCGGACGCGGCCGTGCGCTGCTCCTTCGGCGCGCCGGTGACGCTCAGGCCCTCGACCACGATGTCCTTGACGCTGCGCCGCGGGTTCAGCGAGGCCACCGGATCCTGGAAGATCATCTGGATGGACCGCCTGAGCTCGCGCAGCCGGCCCGCGCTGGCGGTGTCGATCCGTTCACCGGCGAAGTCGATCTCGCCGGCGGTCAGCCGGTCGAGGCGCAGCACGGCCCGGCCGGTGGTCGACTTCCCGCAGCCCGACTCACCGACGATGCCGAGGGTTTCGCCGGGCAGGACGTCGAAGCTGACCTTGGAGACGGCCTGTACGACCCCGCCCTTCGTCGGATGCTCGACGACCAGATCCCGAACGCTGAGCAGGGCGTCCGATCCGCGCAGATGCGCGGTGCCGCTACCGGCCAACGAGCTCACCTCCGGTGACGTGGTCGGCGCCGGCCGGCACCGGGTACAGGCAGGCGACGTGGTGGTCGGTGCCCACGGAGACCATCCGCGGCCCGGGGTCGGCGCAGTCGGCCTCGGCGTGCGCGCAGCGGGCCCCGAACCGGCAGCCCGGGGGAGGAGCCGTCGGATCAGGAAGCGAACCGGAGATGAGCCGCATCGGCGCGTGCCGCTCGTGGTCGATCGTCGGTGTCGCCGCGAGCAGCGCGTGGGTGTAGCGGTGCCGCGGGGCGTCGAAGACCTCGCGGGTCGCGCCGGCCTCGGCCAGCCGGCCCGCGTACATCACCGCGGTGCGGTCGGTGCGGCCCGCGACGACCGCCAGATCGTGGCTGATGAGGATCATGGACATGCCGTGGCTGCGCTGGACCCGGCGCAGCAGGTCGAGGATCTGGCGCTGCACGGTGACGTCCAGCGCGGTGGTGGGCTCGTCCGCGATCAGCAGGGTCGGTTCGCAGGCCAGCGCGCCGGCGATCATGACCCGTTGGCGCATGCCGCCGGAGAGCTCGTGGGGGTAGTTGCGCAGTCGGCGCTCGGGGTCGGGCACCCCGACCTCCCGCAGGAGGTCGAGGGCCCGTCCGCGTGCCTCGGTCCGGCCGACACCGAGGTGCCTGCGCATGCCCTCGGTCAGCTGCCGCTCCACCCGGACGACCGGGTTGAGCGAGCGGCCCGGATCCTGGAACACCATCGCGATGTGTTTGCCCCAGATCTCCGCGCGCTGCCGGCGGGGCAGGGTGAGCAGGTCCCGGCCCTGGAAGAGCACCTCGCCCGAGCAGCCGGACCGGGCGGGCATCAGGCCCATGATCGCCCGCGCCATCACCGACTTGCCCGACCCGGACTCGCCGACCACACCGAGGGCCTGCCCGCCGGCGAGGTCGAGGGACACGTCGTCGACGGCCCGGACGACACCGCGGGGAGTGCCGATGTAGGCACACAGGTTGCGAACCTGCAGCACAGGCGCACCGTTCGCGGTCGGTTCACCGCTCGCGGTCGGTGTGACGGCCGCCTTCTGCGCGGCGTTCGCCTTCTGAACGGCGGTCACGGGTTGCGGGGTACTCATGGGGTTGCGGGACCTCTCATCCGTCCTCCGGTCGGCCGACTACTTCTTGATCCAGATCTCCTCGGGGAGCAGGGAGCCGCTGCCGTACTGCCGGAGCCCGCCGACGTTGGCGCCACCGATCGCGGCGAAGGTCGCCCGCGTGTAGTAGACGACCGGGGTGAGCTCGGCGAGCCGCTGCTGGACCTTGGCGTAGGCGGCCTTGCGGTCCGCGTCCGTGGCCGCGGTCCGCCCGGCGCTCAGCGCGTCGGTGAGCTGCTGGTCCGAGATGCCCGACAGGTTCGCGGCGGAGCCGGCGGAGAACGCCGTCGTCAGCCGGGGGTCGGGGGCGCGGAAGAAGGACGAGGACACCAGGACGTCGAAGTTGTAGGTCGCCCGCAGCGCGGGGATCTCCGCGAAGTCGACGACCTTCACCTCCACCTTCACGTTCTTGAAGGTGGCGAGCTGTGCCTGGATGTTCTCCGCGAGCGACTTGTTCTCCGTGCTCGGGAACGCGCTGAAGGTGAAGGTGACCGGCTTGCCCTCAGCCGCCAGCTCATCGAACAGTGCCTGGGCCTTGGCCCGGTCGGTCTTGTGCAGCGGCGTGTTCTCGAACAGCGGCGACTCCGCGGTGAACAGGGTCTCGGGCACCGTGGTGGTGCCGTTGTACACGGCGAGGTTCACCGCCTCCAGGTCGATCGCGGCGCTGAACGCCTGGCGGGCGCGGACGTCGTCGAAGGGCGCGCGGCGGGTGTTGAGTGCCATGAAGAAGCCGCCGTTGAGCGTCTCCACGTTCACCGACAGGTCCGCGGAGTTGCCCTTGTCGATGTTCTCCGGGTTCGAGTCGATCGCCACATCGGCGCCGCTGCTGGTCACGGTGTTGATCCGCTGGCCGGCATCGGAGACGGGACGGACGACGAGGCTGTCGAGGTAGGGCTTGGGCGCGTCCCAGTACTTCGGGTTCTTCGCCAGGCGGAGGTCGGCCTGGCGGGTCCAGCTCTGCAGGGTGAAGGGCCCGGCCCCGATCGGCTTCTCGTCGAAGGCGGCCTGGCCCTGCTTGAGGGCCGCGGGCGAGGCGATCCAGTTCAGTGAGCTGTTGACGACGGCGCCGGCGAAGGACGGGACGGGTTCGCGCATCGTCGCCTTCAGCGTCACGCTGTCGACGACCTCGGTGGAGGCGATCAGGGACGCCTCGGCGAGGTAGGTCGACCGGACGGCCGGGTCCTTGGTGCGGTCCCAGTTGAACTTGACGGCTTCGGCGTCGAGCGGGGTGCCGTCGGAGAACACCAGCCCGGAACGCAGCTTCAGGGTGAAGGTCGCGCCCTCGTCGGTGCTCTCGAAGGACTCGGCCATCCGGTATTCGATCTTGCCGGTCGCGTCGTCGATCAGGAGGGTTCCGTAGAGGGCGTTGCCGACGACCGCCGCAATGGGTGCCGCGTTGCCGAGCACGGCGGGATCGAGGCTGCTCGGGTCGCTGAGCGAAAGGATCCGCCCCTCGCCGCCTGCCACCGGCGCGCCGGTGGCACCGGACGAGGAGGATGTGTCGGCCGCTTCGCTGCCGCCGCCGCAGGCCCCGAGAGCGAGTGCCGCACCGCATAGCACCGCGGTGGCGGCTAACCGGGTCTTACTGAACATGTGCACCCTTCCGTCGGGTTCTTGCGGAGGTTTCACCAGTGGTGATATGGCAAGTGCATAAGGTGATGTCTGGCGACGTGTTCGGCCGCCCGGCGCCTCGATGGAGCTGACCGGCGAGGTCGGCTCCGCGGTGCCGGGTGGGGGCAGGGAGAGAGCGGGAACTAGTCGCGCATGGTGCGGTCGAAGCGCCGGCGCAGGTGATCGCCCGCCTGGTTGAGGGCGAACACGGTGAAGAAGATCGCCGCGGCCGGGACGAAGACCATGTGCGGCGCCTTCTCGATCGCGTCCTTGCCGTCCGCGATCATGCCGCCCCAGCTGGGCTGTGGCGGGGGAATCCCGACGCCCAGGAAGCTCAGCGACCCCTCGGCGACGATCAGCGCGGCCATGACGACCGGCAGGAAGGCGCCCAGTGGCGGCAGCAGATTGGGAAGGATCTCCTTCAGCAGGATCCGGCCGTGGCTGGCGCCCATGTTCCGCGCCGCGGTCACGAACTCGCGGGACGCCCAGGCGAGCGTGTTGGCCAGGGAGAGCCGGACGAAGGTCGGGATGATCAGCAGGGTCAGGCCCACCAGCAGCGTCCGCACACTGGGCGTCAGGATCGAGGACAGGGCGAGCAGCAGGATCAGCGGCGGGAAGGCCAGCATCGCGTCGGTCACCAGGGTGATGACTCCGTTGACGGCCCGGCCCAGATAGCCGGCGACCATCCCGAGCATCGTGCCGATGGCCGCGCCGATCAGCCCGGCGACGGCACCGACCAGCAGCGAGACCCGGGCACCGTAGACGCAGCGGGAGAGCATCGACCGGCCCTGCTGGTCGCTGCCCAGCAGCATGTCGAACGAGCTGAGGCTCGGCGGCTGGCGCGGCCGGTCGACCGGCACGGAGTAGGACGCCAGTGGGAGCAGGTCGGCGGTCACGGCCAGCAGGATCGTCAGGATCAGCCAGCCGTAGGACAGGTACACCAGGATCGGGCGGCGCTCGCGCACCACGGGGACGTCCGGCAGGGTGTGGGCGGCCGGCGGGTCGGCGGCCGCCTCCTCGGCGCCCCCGGGTAACCCGGCGATGCTCTGCGCGGTGCTCTGTGTGGTGCTCTCGGCGGGGCTCTTCACCACGTCGGGGCTGGTCATGCCTTGGCCGCCTTCCTGACGCGCGGGTCGAGCCAGCCGTAGCTGAGATCCACGATCATGTTGATGAGCACATAGGTCGCGGCGATGAACACGACCACTCCCTGCACGGTGATCACGTCGCGGGCGGTGATCGAGTGGATGACGAGCTGCCCGAGGCCGGGCAGGGAGAAGAAGGACTCGACGATCACCGTGCCGCCGATCAGCCGGCCCAGGTTGATGCCGACGAGGGNGACNAGCGAGAACGACGAGGGGCGCAGCGCATGCCGGGCCATCACGTAGGCCGGGCTCATCCCCTTGGCGCGGGCCGCCCCGATGAAGTCCTCCCGCAGGGTGCTCATCAGGTCCGTCCGTAGCAGGCGGTGGAACGAGGCGATCTCGGTCAGCGCGATCGCGATCACCGGCAGGACGACGGAACGCAGGTTCTCGCCGGGATCCTCGCTGATCCGGGTCCAGCCGGTCACCGGGAACCAGCCGAACTGCAGCGCGAAGACGTAGACGAGCACCGGCCCGGCGATGAAGGCGGGCACCGAGAGGAACACCGAGGACAGCGCGGTGATCGCGCGGTCGAGCGGGGAACCCGGCCAGGTCGCGGACGCCACCGCCAGCGGCACGGCGACGGCCAGCGCGACCACCAGGCCCAGCAGTGCCAGCTCCAGGGTCACGGGCAGCCGTTCGAGGATCGCGTCGAGGACGGCCTGGTGCGTGATCGGGGACTCGCCCAGGTCACCGGTGACGGCGTCGCCGATCCAGTGCAAGTACTGNGACCACAGGGGCCGGTCAAGACCAAGCTCGGCGTTGAGTGCGTCGATGGCCTCNGGTGTCGCGTTCTCTCCCAGGATGACGGCGGCGGCCGACCCCGGTGCCAGGCTCAGCAGCGCCACGGCCCCCATGGTCACGAGTAAGACCACGAGCAGGGCGCGGCCGAGGCGTCTCGCAGCGGTGAGCAGCATGCAGCTCGCTTCCTTGATCGTTCGACGCTCATGCGGACAACACGACCGGAACTCGACCTGTGTGCATCGCCGAGGGCGAATACGTCGATATGTCGTGGGCACCGTTATAGCCCCAGATCGCGCCGTTGCCAACATTCTGGTTGACGTCGGTAGGGCCCGCCCGCCGGTGCCGCTGACCTGCCCATCGGGCGGCGGTCCAGCGGCTGCGTGATGGTGGCCACCATCTGGATCATGGTCTTTGTCGGCACCGTTCGCGACATTTCGGACACGGCGTTCCCGTCTGAGGGAGCGTGATATATCCATGGCGAAAACGTGGTTCCGGACGTTCACGGCGATATTAAAAAGCCATTGTTTTGCCCTTGTCGGGGATCGTGCGGTGTCGCGTCAACCGGCTCTGGGCCTGCTGCCACAGCTCTGTGGCAGATCGCTGTCGGCGGGTGGGCGAGTGGCACAGCGCGGCGTACGCCGTCCGCTTTTGCGGCGGGTGTGGGTGGCTGTCCGGTGGCCGCCGCTCGCGCCTGCCCGCGGGTGAGATCACCACGATCATCATCAAAGGGAGAGTCGGACCGCCGGTCCGTTTTCTGCGAATGTGCTCCGCGACCCGCTACGCGCGCGCCCGGCCTTCCGCCGGGCGCCGTGGGCCGCGTGGGCAGTGGGCGGTGACCGTGAGCATCGGCTCGCGCGGGGCGGGCGGCCCGGCCGGTCCGGTGCGCCCAGCCCGGTGCATGGAGCCCGGCGGGGGAGCGGAGCCGAGCCCGGCTCCGGGTCGGGGCGCCGCCACCGGCCGCCGGCCGGGTGCGGCGGGTCGGTGGTGGGCGGCACCAGCTCCGGCGCTCCCGGGCCAGGCGGCCGGAGACCCCCCGGATCTGCGGGTTTCTGCGGGAATGCGGGCCGGCGCCCGTCGCGGGCAGGCCGTGTGCCCCGCGCCCGCCCGGCCTGCTCCGCGCGGGCGGGTGCCGGTGGGTCCGGGCGCCGCCGGCGGTGGGACGGGTGCCGGCGGTGGGACGGGCGCAGCCGGTGGGACGGGCACCGGTGGAGGGACGGGCGCCGGCGGCGGGACAGGGCACGGTGAGGTGTGCTCGCCGCCGGCCTCGGCCGCCGCTGTCCCGTCAGCCACGCACTGCCGGCGGTGGCCCGCCAGCCTTACGAATAGCCGCGGACAAGCCCTGCCCGAGAAGGGACCGGGCGAAGGCGGTCAGGCCGGTATTGCGGCAGAATCCGCCAGAGCCAGCAACGCCGGCCGGTCTTCAGGAAGAACGAATCCGTCCTTGATCACTGATTCGCACAACCGACTGTACTGATCTTTGTAGTCTGCCGCCGAAGAATAGAGTTCGGCGAGTCGGGAGGCCGGCAACGGGCGGGTCGAGCCGGCGAGTGCGCAGATAGTCGACGGGTTCGGGCCGGGCTCCCCCGACAGGGCCGCGACCGGCAGGTCCACCGGTGGCGTCCGAATACCTCCGGCGGCGATTCCGTCCGCGTTCCGCACGATCCGCGGCTGCGCGCCGTCGGTGACCTCCACCCGGGGCGCGGACGGCGGCGGCGAGCCGTCCGTGAGCCAGGTGACCAACGCCCGCAGGCCCGCCTTGGCGACCAGGTGCAGCGGCCCGCTGTTGATCGGCACGCCGCAGTCGAGCGCCGCGGTGGCCACCCCGAGCAGGTGGGTGGCGACGTGGGCGGTGCCGGCCACCTCCCACAGCCGGAAGGTCGTACCGTCCGGCTGGCGGGCCCGCTGGGAGTTGAGCACGCCGGTGAGGTCGCTCTCCGTCTGCAGATCCAGGACGGGCGTGCCCAGGTCCGTCCGGAAGACCGTGGGTGTGCCGTCGAGTGCCCCGGCGAGGTCGGCGTTCTCGCCCGGCTCGACCAGCGGGAGCCCGGTCGCGCCCCGGCTGTGCACGAGGAAGCCGTCGAACGCGCGGGTCAGCGGCTGTATCCCGTTGAGGTAGGCCACCAGCGCGAAGGCCGACTGGGACTCGCCGGCGGCGATCAGGAGCCGGGGGTGCTGCCCGCCGAGGCCCGCGCCGCCGCGCAGGGCCCGGGCGACCTGGGTCAGGATGTCGTACGCCGAGCCGCTGCGCCGAGACGCCGGTCCCGGCCAGGCCGTGGTTCCGCGGCCCGGAAGTGGTCTCGCGGCCCGGCCGTCGCGGCCGGTCAGCTGCGCTGTGCCGGGTGGCGGTGGCGCGTGGCGGGGCCGGGTGGCGGTGGCGCCGCGGCGGGGCCGTGCGACTGCCTGGCGTAGCCGGGGCGGGTGGGTGTGTTCGGTGATCTGACGGTGGCGGTCAGCGTTTCGGGTGCGGGCGCGGGTGTGGCGGTGCGGCGACTGAAGACCTCGTGGTGTCTCT
>NZ_LRTK01000086.1 GCF_001636565.1 Frankia sp. EI5c | reverse complement strand
TCGGCCAACAGGAAGACCATCCACTCGCCCAGGAACCATGCCGTATTGGTGAGCCATAAGGACTGCTCGGGGGGGGCAAGCCCAGGTGGTCCAGCCCGGTGGTCGTCCCGNCCGGCGCGGTGACGTGAACCGGCTGGCGACGGCGATGTTCGGCTGCACGGAACAGAGCGGCATTTCTCCGTGCCAGGTTGCCGCGGTCCGTGGTCGGCGCGACGGGCGCCACGTCCCTTTCACCGTCCCTTCCACCCGAAAGGTTGCCAGATGGAGCAGAAGCAAGATACGGGGATCGGCCGGCGGACATTACTGCAATGGGGTGTGGCGGGCATCGTCGTGGCCGGGCTGTCGGCTGGAACGCAGCGCGTCGCGGTCGCCGTGCCGCCCGGCGCGGCGAGCGGGCCGCTCTCCCTCGGCCCCACCCCGAGCGGTCTCACGTCGATCCTGGTTCCGGGCACCAGCCAGGCCGTCGAAGCTCCACACGACCTCGGGGTGACGATTGCCGGCGGGGCGGCCGGACTGGCGAGCGGCTCTGTGCTGACTTTCGAGTTTGACCCGCGTCTGTATGTTCTCGATTCGCGGGTGACCGCGACCAGTGGTACCGGCACCCTGCCCACCGAGGGCCGCCCGGTCACGACGGACGCCAAGACCGGTCTCGTCACGGCAACCGTGACATTAGGCGACGCGATTCCCCCGGGCGGTTCGGCCACGGTGATCGTCGGCCACCTCAGGCCCCGCCGCTACCCCTACGAGATCATCCGCGGATTTGAGGAGCCCGAGGCGGCCGTCACCGACAAGCGAACCAAGGACCGCCGCTCCCGCGGGATGGGCGGGCGGGCGGCCGCGCCCGCGAACGAGCAGCCGTGGGGCTTCGAGGCGGGGGTGTTGTGGCAGCCCATCACCTGGGGCACTGGTTTCCGGTCATACTGCGCCCGGCAGGCACTGGTGAAGTCGACGGGTCCGGGTCGTGGCCGACCCGGCGGTCGTCCGCTCGGTCCGCGTGCTGGAGGCACTGGAGGTCGGCGGCAAGGCGATCGGCGGTTCTGCCGCCGATCTCACCGTGCCCGGCGCGCGTGGTGTCGAGTGGACGGCCAAGTCGCCACTCGCCGCGGGGCGGCAGCTGAGCCTGCACCTGGCCGTGACCGTCGCGACTCCCGGTGGGGAGCTGACGGGCGTCAGGCATCCGACGGTCGAGCTGATCGGTCCCGATGCGCATCGTGGTGCGCAGCGGACGACCTATCTGGAGTCGGTGGTCAGGGACGACAGCATCTACGACGCCGAGTCCAAAGCCAGGTTCGCCTGAGCGCGGTGGAGAGGGACGGGTAGTGGACGTTCAGGTAAGGAATGCCCAGGAGTGGGTGAACGCGACCTACGAGGGTGTCAGTGGCTATGTGCCGTGCGTGGAGGACGGCATCACCGGCTGGGGGACGATGTTCTCGCTGACCCGCGCACTCCAGCACGAGCTGGGTATCACCACGTTATCGGACAACTTCGGCAACCTGACGATGAGCACGATGGTCGCCTTCGGTCCCATCTCGAAGTCCACGACGAATACCAATATGAAAACCATCGTCGAGGCCGCCCTTTACTGCAAGGGCTATTCGGGGGGTGGCATCGACGGTGGCCTCGGTTCTTCCACGCAGAGCGGACTGATCGCCTGGAAGACCGACATGGGGTTCTCGGCNGGCGGTACCGACAACCCGGTCTCGGCCAAGGAAATGAAAACCCTGCTGACGATGGACGCCTAGGTGCTGCTCCCGGGCGGGAAGTCGGCGGTGCGGGCTGTCCAGCGGTGGATGAACGCGACCTTCATCGGCCGGCAGGCGTATCAGATCGTGCCCTGCGACGGGTTCTTCTCCCGTAACGTGCAGTTCGGGCTGGTGCTCGCGATCCAGTATTCGATCGGCATGGCGGACGGGGTCGCGAACGGCAACTTCGGCCCGGCCACCCGGAGCGGCCTGCTGACGCAGGGCACCGTGTCCGTGGGTTCCACCGACTCCGGCAGCCAGCGTTTCGTGCAGCTGTTCAAAGCGGCGCTCATCTTCAATGGGGAGAGCGGGGTCGACTGGGGCAGTGGCACCTTCACGGCTACCACCTCCACGGTGGCGGCGCGGTTCCAGGCATTCTGTAAGCTGCCGACGACGGGTGTCGGCGACTACCAGACATGGTGCAGCCTGATCGTCTCGACCGGAGACCCGAACCGGGTCGGCAAGGCCTGCGACTGTGCGACGCCACTGAACGAAGCCCGGGCCCAGGCAATCAAGGCTGCCGGATACGAGACCGTGGGCCGCTACATCACTCATGGCACCATCAACGGCGTCGACAAGATCATAACCCCCGAAGAGATAGACATCATCTTCGCCAACGGCCTGAGTTTTTTCCCGATCTACCAGCAGGCCAACGACGAGGTCGCCTACTTCAGTGAGGCCATGGGTGACGGCCAGGCCAAGGCTGCCATAGCCACGGCGCGAAACCTCGGGATCCCGCCCGGGGCAATCCTCTATCTCGCAGTCGATTTTGACGCTACGGCCGACGAGGCTCACGGCCCGATCTCCAACTTCTTCTGGGGCGCGCACAAAGCCTTCGAAGCCGACGGATTCTACTATCTTTGCGGGATCTACGGAAGCCGCAACATCTGTTCTATCATCAGCGCCAAGGGCTACGCCGTGAGCAGCTTCGTCTCAGGAATGTCGACCGGCTTCAGTGGGAACCTGGGTTTTCCACTGCCCGTCAACTGGGCATTCGACCAGATCAGCAATCTGACGCTGGCGCCCNGTGCCGCAGGCCAGATCGAGATCGACAACAACATCAAGTCCGGCCGCAACCCGGGCATCTCCTCGCTCGCCGGTACCATCGACCACAACGCTACCTTCCTCGCCTNGGTCGCGTGGATCGAGGAACGAGCGAGGGAATGGGCGGACACGCATTCGGGGAACAGTTTCCAGCAGCTCACCGCCCAGTACCTGCGACAGTTTCCCGACAAAGAACGGTACGACACCACCGACTACGATAGTATCTTCGGCAGCGTGAAGTTCTTCGATCATTTGAGCGNGGAGATCGACTACGACTTCATCGGCTACTGTGCGGCGGCCAACCCGCCGAGCCCAGGTATTCTGCGCTGTCCCAAGACGATGCTCCTCCTGGACCATCAGCACTTCGGCGCGTCGCTCGGGACGGTGCTCAAACACACCGGGCATTCGGACAAGACCNTGATCAGCCTGGTGGACGCCGGCGGCTGGGTCGGTGACCTGATCACCGTGACCGCCGACTTCTACAAGTCCGGGCAGCCCGACTCCGAAGCCTACGACTACGGCGCCATCCACATCGGGTTGGCCGGTAGTTTTGGCGGCGGCGACATGCTGGCCGATGTCGACGCGATGGTGGTCGGCCTGGCAATCAGGGCGGATCCGGAACNGTCCATATCGGAACTCCTGGCCTCGCGTTACGCGACCTCCGCGGCGGCCGGTGCTAAATACCAGGAGTTCATCGACGTCCGCTTCGGGACCGCCCAGAATTTCGTGGACGCGGTCGAGAAAGTGTTCGTGCAGCCTCTTCTTCAAGATGCCCAGTATTTTACCTTCCGTGAAGGGCTGTGGATGCAGCAGACAGGGATAAGCACACCCCTCCCCGTCGTAATTCCCTTCCACGCCGATATATTCAACGGTATGAACCAGGCATTTGTGGACGTCTACGGCCAACTTTTCCTCGGCTGATCGTCTCCGGGAGTGGCAGCCGTTCACCTGCATTATATTTTCGGCCGCGGCGGGGCTGCCCGGGTGCGGTCGGCGTCCTCAGGGATGCGCGGGGTGAACACAAATACGATTCTCGCTGTGGAGGCCATTCAAAATCCGGACCTCTTCGTGGGTATGATGCAGGCATTCTTGGACGTGTACAACGGCCGCTTTGCCGACTGACTGGGCAGTCCGAGAGTTTCATCTGGAGTATCTGCATTCTTCCTGTATACCTCAGTGCGGGCCGCCGAGTGGTGGCCGGCTGAATATTTGAATTTGTCGGGACGGGGAGACACGGGAAAGANGAGGAGAGTTTCGTGCTGAGAAGAAGCGTGACCCACGGGGCGGCGTTGGCCGTACTTGTCCCTACGGCGACGGCAATCACGAACTGGGCAGGAAGCTCTGCCGCGCAGGCTGAACCTACGGGTGCTGCGGCGACGGTGGCCNCAGTGTGCGACTATTCCGATACGAGGAAGATTGCTGCTACTGCGCTTTACTGGACGTCGGGCAGTGGCACTCCGGCGCCCGGCGGAGTAACAAATGTCGGACTTCTCGAACTCGACTACAGCCCCAGTTGCCGCGAGGTCAAGGGGAAAGTCACCCCTAATGAGTACGCGGATGATTTCTCGTGTCCGCAGTGCGAGTTCTACGTAGGCGTCTCCACGAAGGATGCGGGAGGGCATATCGTGGGAGGTACGAGCTGCACCAGCTCAAACTTGAACCAACCGAATTAGACCCCGACTGGCTGTTTCACTTCCTGGATAAACGACGCGAATCTGGTCGCGCATGTGGAAGGCCGCTACCAGGGGTACGGCTTGGGTGGACTTTGGACGGGTGGCACCGGCGAATACTGATCGAGCCGAACTCTCCCGCGGCGGCCCTCGAGGCCGTCCACAGGTCTTGTCAGTCGCGGGGCGTCGACGTGGGCGTCGTGTCGCCCACGTCGAACTGCTCGTCGGTGGGGCCCATCGCCGAGATGGCGAGCTGGGAGTGTGTGACGCGACCGACGGGATCACCGTCCACCACGTCGGACGACTCATCGACCTCAGCCGATACCGCACCACGATGGGTCGAAGCCATGCGGGCCAGCCGATGGAAAACCCTGACCGTCTGCGCCCCTGCCACGCCGAACCCAGTGGATTACCTGTTAGCGCTCTGTGCGGGCTCCCGCATGCACTCATCCGGGAGCCCTTGCAGGCGTTCTGTGGGTGGGGCGGGCCGACGCCGGGGGTAGACCGTGATTGCGGGCCCGCCGTTCATCGCCCCAGGCCTCCGTCACCGCCCTGTTGCTGACTACTGGCCCGTCCGGCACGCCCGCCGCCCTGCCCGGCCGTGGGGCTGTTCTGTGGTTGCTGCTGGCTGGGCCGGGTCAGGCCGGGGATCTGACCGGTGCCTCCCTGCCCGGCTCCCTGGCCGAGTCCTGGCAGGAGGCTGCCCGGATCTGGCTGGGTGGGGGTGGGCGGGGCGGGGATGGCGTTCTCGTTCATCAGCCGGCCGCCCTTTGTGCCCCGGGCGGTCGCCGGGTCCGCGGCGGGCAGCGGCTGGACGGGCTGGCCGACCAGCGCGCCGCGCATCGACTGCCCGAAAATGAGCGCGGGCAGGTCGCCGCCGTACACGTGTGGCCAAGGGCGCCCGTTGATGGTGATGTTGCGCAGCGGATTGCTCTCCGCCCCGTTCGGATCACCGACCGCGACCGCGGCCGCGATCTGCGGGGTGTAGCCGACGAACCAGGCGCTGGAGAACCCGTCGTTGGTGCCGGTCTTCCCCGCCGCGGGGTGGTCGAAGCGGGCGTTCCCGCCTGTCCCGTTAGTGAGGACTCCGGCCAGAATGCTCGTCACGGTGTCCGCGACCCCCTGCGAAAGGACCCGCTCGCACTTCGGGGTGACTCCCACGTCGAGCGCCTGGCCGGCTGAGTCGACGATCGAGGACGCGAACCGCGGGTCACACCGGATCCCGCCGGCCGCCAGGGTGGAGTAGGCGACGGCCATGTCCATCGGGGTCACGTACTCGCCACCGATGGTCACATCGCCCTCGGTAGGCGAGATGTCCTTGAGGTGGTTGGGGTCGACACCGAGCCGGGTGGCCATCTCGACGACCGCCGGCACCCCGATCTCCTCTTCCAGCTGAATGAAGTAGGTGTTCACCGAGGCCCAGGTCGCGCTGCTCATGTCGTAGATGCCGACCTCGCCGGGCTCGGCGTTCTGGTAGCCCTTCGGGCAGTCGCCGGTTCTGCGGTCCAGCGGGAAGGCAGGGGTCTCGTAACAGGCGGGAGAGTAGTAGGCGGTTCGCGTGCCGTAGCCCTGCTCCAGCGCCGCCGCCAGTGTGAACGTCTTGAACGTCGACCCAGGTTGGAAGGGGGGTTGCTTGGGCTTGTCCAGGGTCGGCAGCGGTACCACCGTCTGGTTTGCGGCGGTGTCGGTCCCGTAGGTGCGGTTGACCGCCATCCCGAGAATCGCGCCGGTCCCGGGCTGGATGACCACCTCGGTGGCCGAGACCCGGCTGTCCCGGGGGATCGTGGAGTCGACCGCCGTCTGCACCGCGTTCTGTACCTGCGGGTTCAGGGTGGTCTGGATGCGCAGGCCACCCTCGTAGATGCGCCGGTCCCGCTCCTCCACCGTCGCGCCCAGCGCCGGGCTGGCGCGCAGCTGAGAGCGGACGTAGTCGCAGAAGAACGGCGCGGATGAGGCCGCGCAGGAGTCCTGCGCTCTCGGCTGGTCGCGGATGACCTCGATCGGCATCTGCCGGGCCGCGTCCGCCCGGGTGTGGCTGACGTAGTTCTCGTCCGCCATCCGGGTGAGTACCTGGTTGCGCCGCTCCAGCGCCGCCTGCGGGTGGTTCACCGGGTCGTACCGGGACGGGCTCTGCACCAGACCGGCGAGCAGCGCCGCCTGCTCCAGGGAGACCTGCGAGATGGGGATACCGAAGTAGTGCAGGGCGGCGGTTCCCACGCCGTACGCCCCGTCGCCGAAGTAGGCGATGTTCAGGTACCGCTCGAGGATCTCCTCCTTGGTGAACCGCTTCTCGATGGCGACGGCGTACCGCAGCTCGCGCAGCTTGCGGTCCAGCGAGTTGCCGGCGACGGCCTCGCGCTCCTCCTCCGTGGTGGCATCCTGCAGCAGCACGTTTTTCACGTACTGCTGGGTGAGCGTCGAGCCGCCCTGGGTGGTCGTACCGGCCTCGCTGTTGCGGGCGGCGGCCCGCAGGACGCCCTGGGGGTCGACCCCGTTGTGTTCGTAGAACCGGGCGTCCTCGATCGCGACGATCGCCTCACGCATGATCTTTGGGATCTCGGCGCCCGAGACGACCTGCCGGTTCTCGGCGCCGGCGAGGGTCGCGATCACGGTCCCGTCGGACGCCAGGATCTCGGAGCGCTGCGGCAGCGGCGGGGTGACCAGGTCGGAGGGCAGCTCCAGGAAGTGCTCGGCGGAGGCCTTCGCGAACAGCCCGGCCGCACCCAGGAACGGCAGCGAGAGCAGACCGATCGTGACACCCATCGCGGTCACGACCAGGCCGACCCGCGTGAGCTGGCGGCGCCGGTCCGGGGGGCGGGGCAGGCCGCCGGTCGGCGGGCCGAACGGAAGATCCTCGGGGGAACTGCCGACGCCGGCGGCCAGATCGTCATGAGCCGCGCCGAATGGCGCCTTCCGGCGGGCGGGGAGTGCCGCCGCCAGCCTGCCCGCACGGCTCCTCGCGCCGCGTGGCGACCCGCCGCGGTGAGCGTGGGCGTCTGTCGCGACACCGCCTCGTGGCCGCTGCGCGCCCGGCCGCCGCGTGTCGTCCGCCTGGGCGTCGTGTGGCGGCACATCATGTGCCTGCGCACCGACCGCCCGGGCGTCACCGCGGACCGGGGATGTCGACTCCCGTCCCTGCGCCGTCGCTGTCACCCCCAACTTCGGGTCCGGCCAGGTGGGCCGGAACTCGGTCTGCCGGACCCGTCAAGCATGCGTGACAGCGCGCCGGGCCGCTCACTCGGCCCAGGGAAGGTCATCGGACGCGTGTCGAGGCATGACTCGGGGTCGCGGATCCGGATTGTCGCGATCACCCCGGAGGATCCCGCTGCTTCAGACGCTAGACGAGCCGCGGTCGCCCCGGACAGCCGGCCCGTTCGGACACATTCCACCGTTGGTCTCACCCACGCGGGCGACCCCAGCGGCCCATGGGTTGCCCCACCGGCGGCATCGGCTGTACCGGCGGCATCGGCCCCATTGGTCCCATCGGCGGCCTCGGTCCAGCCGGAGGCATTGGTCCCCTTGGCGGCATCGGTGCCGCCGGACCCATCGGAACCGGCGACGGGATCGGTGGCCTCGGCCGGGACGCGCCGCCGGCGACCATGCGGTTGTAGGCGCGGCGGGTGCGCTCGGCCAACACCGCGGAGAGGAAGGCCCAACCGGGCGTTCCCGGCGGGGGCGGCGGGCTGATGGCGGCCTGGACCTCGGCCACCAGCGCACCACCCAGCCGTTCGCGGGCCTCGTCCGACAGCTGGTGCGCCCGGGCCAGGAAGCGCCGCGCCCGCACCGCCAGCTCGTCGTCGATGCCGGTGAGATCCAGCACCGTCACCCAGCCCACCAGCGGCGGGGGAACCCTGGGCGGCAACCCGATCGTCTGCGGCACCCGCACCTGTAGGACCTGGGTTCCGGCGAAGAGGTCGCCGAGACGCTTCGACCGGCTCGACACGAGCATGCAGACGACCGCCGGCAGCCCGAGCAGCGGGCCGGGCCGTTCGCCGACGAGCCCGATGAGGCCTCGGGCTAGGGCATGCCGGAACCGGACCGGCCCGCCGTCGTCCCGGACCACCCGCAGGCCCAACATCATCTTGCCGACGGTGCGACCGCGCATGAACGTCTCGCAGGCCACCGGATAACCGANCATGACGGCCAGGTACACGAGCAGGATCACAGCGGCGGCAAGGGCGGGGTCCTCGGGCTGGACCGCCAGGAAGGCCAGGAGGAGCACCCAGTAGAGGACATAGCTCTGAATCGCGAGGTCGACGATCCCGGCGATCATGCGGGAGCCCAGCCGGGCCACCCGCAGGTCGATGGCGACAGCCTCGCCGGTGACGAGCTGGTTGCCGCCGGAGGTCGACTGGCTCATCCGCCGCACCCCGGAGGCGCTGCCCGCTGGTCCGTCATGCCGTGCCCGTCATGCGGCGTCCCTCATGCCGTGCCCGTCATGCTGTGCCCGTCATCTCGCGCCCCGCTCGGTCGTGCCCGGCACGCAGTGCCGTGGGTCGGTCTGGAAGAGTTAAGCCTGCCATGGACCTTGATGCGTACGTCGCCGTGCACCGCCCGGAGTGGATCCGGCTGGGCCAGCTCGTCGATCGCGCCGCCCGGCCGCGTCGGATGCGCGCGGAGGAACTTGACGAGCTGGTCGAGCTGTACCAGCGCGTCGCGACGCATCTGTCGGTGATCCGGGACAGATCCTTCGACCCGAACCTGGTGGAGGATCTGGCGAGTTTGGTCATCCGGGCGCGGGCCGCTGTCGTCGGCGCCCCGGACCAGGGCTGGCATGTCGTCGGCAGGTACTTCACGGCCACCTTCCCGGGTGCGCTCTATGCCCGCTGGCGGTGGGCGGTCGCGACCTCGCTCGTGAACCTCCTGCTGGCGCTGGCCAGCGCATTGTGGATCATGAACGACGCCCAGGCGCGTGCGGGGCTCGTCCCGCCGGACGAGGTGGCCGCGCTGTGCCGGTCGGACTTCGCCACCTACTACACCGAGAACCCCGCATCCTCCTTCGCCAGCCAGGTCTGGACCAACAACGCATGGGTGTCGGCCCAGGCGGTGGCACTCGGCGTGCTGCTCGGCCTGCCGACGCTGGTGCTGCTGGCGATGAACTCGCTGAACCTCGGGCTGGTCGGCGGCTACATNGGCAGCTGTGGGGAGGGCGGTCAGTTCTTCTCGCTGATCCTCCCGCACGGGCTGCTGGAGCTCACTGTGGTCTTCGTGGCCGGTGCCGTCGGCCTGCGCCTGGGCTGGTCGATCATCTCCCCGGGGCCTCGGCGGCGGGCCGAGGCGCTGGCGGCCGAGGGGCGGGCCGCGGTCGGGATCGTGATGGGGATGGCGATCGTCCTGGGTCTGTCCGGGGTGATCGAGGCATTCGTGACGCCGTCCTCGCTGCCGACGGCGATCCGCATAGGCATCGGGGTGCTGGCCTGGGCAGGGTTCATCGCCTATGTGTGGATCTATGGGAGTCGCGCGGCGGCGGCCGGTGCGAGCGGCGATCTGGACGCCGCCCTCGCGCCGGATCTCGCGCCCGTGGCCCGCTGACGTCCCGCACGGCTCCAGCTCCGGGGGTTCAGAGGCGCCCGCGGGCCTTCATGGTGAGGTAGGTGTCGGTGACCAGCGCCGCGTACTGGGCCGGGGGCACGTCCACGACCTCGGCGCCGCGCCGGCGCAGCAACTCCGTCAGCTCACGCCGGCGCAGCAGCGTCTGCTCCGCGGCGGCCGCCGCGTAAACCTGAGCGATGTCGCCGTGCCCGGCCGCGAGCTCGTCCAGCCGGGGATCGCGCAGCGCGGCCACCAGCACCGTGTGCCGGGCGGTCAGGGCGGGCAGCGCGGGAAGCAGGCCCTCCTCGATCACTGCCGGCACCAGATCCGTGAAGAGCACGACGAGGGCACGGCGAGAAGCCGCGCGCAGCACCGCCGTGGCCATCCCCTGGTGGTCGGCCTCCACCAGCGCCGGTTCGAGGGTGGCCATCGCCTCGCTCATGCGGGCCAGCAGGCCCTGGTCGCGGGAGTGCGGGACGGAGAACCGGGTGGCGCTGTCATGCGCGGTCAGGCCCACCCGGTCCCCGGCCCGCAGCGCCACCGCCGCGAGGAGCAACGCGGCGTCCATGGCGTGATCCAGCCGGGGGACGTCCCCGATCCGCCCGGCGGAGGTCCGCCCGGAGTCCAGGACGCAGATGAGCCGACGGTCGCGTTCCGGGCGGAACGTGCGGACCACCACCGAGCTGTGGTGACGCGCGGTCGCCCGCCAGTCGATCGTCCGCACGTCGTCGCCGACGACGTACTCGCGCAGGCTGTCGAACTCCGACCCGGCGCCGCCGCCCCGGATCGCGACCTCGCCCTCCACCTCGCGCAGGCGCGCCAGCGCCGCCGGCAGGTGGCGGCGCGAGGTGAACGGAGGCAGTACGCGCAGCCGCCACGGTGCCTGGTGCCGGCCCTGCCGCCCCGCGAGCCCCAGCGGGCCGAGTGAACGCACCGTGATCCGGACCGGCGCGCGGTCGCCGCGTCGGGTCGGGCGCAGCGTCGTCTCCAGGAAACGCCGCTCACCGGCGGGCACCGTGACCGTGTGGATCCGGGGCATGGCGCCCGCGGACGGAACCCAGCCGTCCCTGATGCGCGCCCGCATGGTCCGGCGGCCGTTGTTGGTCACGGTCAGCGCCAGGGTCACCGGCTGCCCCAGCCGGGCGGAGGTCGGACCCGAGCGGCTGAAACCGCAGGCCCGCACGCCGCCGGCCAGCCACAGGTCGACGGCGATCAACGCGCCGAGCAGGAGGTTGACCACCAGGAACGTCAGGCCGGGCGCGGGGGAGAGAACCACCACGATGACTCCCAGCGCCACCAGCGCCACGGCACGGCCGGTGATAGCCACGGCCGGCCGCTACCTGGGTACGGGCACGATGGCGAGCACCTGGTCGAGCACGACGTCGGAGTTCACTCCGTCCTGTTCGGCCTCCGGGCGGAGGCTGATGCGATGACGCAGTGTCGGGCGGGCCAGCGCCTTCACGTCGTCGGGTGTCGCGTAGGAGCGGCCGCTCAGCCACGCCCAGGCCCGGGTCGTGGCCAGCAGCGCGGTGGCGCCGCGCGGAGACACCCCGAGATGGACGGCGGGCGTCGTCCGGGTGGCCCGGGCCAGGTCAACGATGTAACCGAGGACCTCCGGCCGGACCTGCACCTGGGCCACCGCGGCCCGGGCGGCCGCGAGATCGGCCGGGCCGGCCACCGCCGAGACCCCGGCAGCCGCCAGGTTGCCCGGGTCGAAGCCGGCCGCGTGGTGGGCCAGGATGCGGACCTCGTCCTCGCGGGGCGGCAGCGGCAGCGTCACCTTCACCAGGAAGCGGTCGAGCTGGGCCTCCGGCAGCGGGTAGGTCCCCTCGTGCTCGATCGGGTTCTGGGTCGCGAGAACGGCGAACGGCGACGGCAGGCGCCGCGGCTGGCCGTCCACGGAGACCTGCCGCTCCTCCATCACCTCGAGCAGAGCGGCCTGCGTCTTCGGTGGCGTCCGGTTGATCTCGTCCGCGAGCAGGAGGTTCGTGAAGACCGGGCCCTCACGGAACGTGAACTCGCTGGTCCGGTTGTCGTAGACGAGCGAGCCGGTGACGTCGCCGGGCATCAGGTCAGGGGTGAACTGCAGCCTCTTGGTGTCCAGTGAGAGAGCCGTGGCCACCGTTCGGACGAGCAGCGTCTTCGCCACCCCGGGAACGCCTTCGAGCAGCACGTGGCCGCGGCAGAGCAGCGCGACCACCAGCCCGCTGACGGCCGAGTCCTGGCCCACCACCGCCTTCGCGACCTCGTGGCGCAGCGCGGTCAGCGCCCGGCGCGCACTCTCGGCATCCGGCGGGGGCGGTGTGCTCGGCACCTTCAGCGGCGAGCGCAGGGTCTCCCCGGCCGCGGACCCGAACGGCGTAGCGGCCGCACCCGAAGCCGCCGGTGCCGGTGGGGTCGTCGGCGGTGCCGGGGCTGGTGCCGGTACCGGCGGGGCTGGTGCTGCCTGGGCTGGTGCTGCCTGGGCTGGCGCCGGCGCCTCCGGGGATGAACCGGTCGGAGCCGCTCCGGCGTTGGGGGAGGTCACCTTCTGCCCACCTGTCGGTCTAGTTCGTGCAGTTCGCGGGCGAGCCGGACGAGCGCCATGTCGCTGTCGGCATCCCGCCCGGGGCCGTGCGGAACCTGCGGAACCCACCCGGCGGCCATGTGCCACTGGCCCGGCCAGGGCGCGGAATGTTGGCCCGTGGGTGCCATGTCCGAACCGTACAGGAGTGATCCGATTTCCATGGGCGGGCGTCCGGTCTGCTCGGCTACCGCCGCGACGAGAACGGCCGGCTCCGGCTCATGCGCGGCCCCGTGCGTGCCCGGCATCCCAGCGCGAATGCCGAGCCGGTCCGCGAGCCTGGTCCGCAGCCCGGCCCGCAGGGCCCCGGCGGCCCGCTCGCGGGCATGCCCCGCGGCGTAGAGGCGACCCCGTCCCTCGACGGTCTCCGCGGAGCGCACCACGACCGGCAGCGGCTCGGTGATCGGCGGTCCGAGGCGCCGCCCCTGCCAGAGAGCAAGGGCCACCAGCGCGACGAATGCCTGGAGGAGACCCACCTGGAACCCGCTCGGCAACAGCTCCGACAGGCTCTTGCCACCGACCGCGTCGGCGCGCGCGACAACCGGTGTCACCCACTCCAGGCGGTCATGCCGGGCCAGCAGCCCGAGGGCGAGCGCCGCGTTCCCGGCCTCGTCCAGCTCGTCGTTGGTGAGGAAGCGACCGTCACCGAGCAGAACCAGCCGGCCGGCCGGGTCGGTGGCCGCCTGCCCCGCCGGAGCGAGGACGGCGAGGCGGGCCGCCTCCGGGGTGCCGTAACAGAGGTCCAGGCGGACACCGTTCCCCGGCCAGCGGCCCTGGCCTGGCGAGGAGGGGCCGTCCGAGTCCTTCGAGCGGGTGAAACCGAACCAGTCACCGATGGTGGTCGGGCCGGCCACCGTTGCCTCCGCAAGGGCACAGGCAGGCTCGATGTCTCCGCCGCCGGCATCCTGGAAGTCCTGCGGCCGGGCTGTCGTCACCGGCATCGCCAGTGCCGCCAGTGCGGTGGGCGACGGGGCGACGAGTACGACGTCCGAGCCCGCGCCGGCCCGGCGCACCAGCTCGTCGAGTTCGGTCGGGGACAGCAGGTCGGGGGCGGTCACGAGGATCGTGCGCGGCCCGCCGGTGCCCGGGTCGCGCGGTCGTCCCGGCCCGCCGGGATTCGGTGTGACGGACTCGCGAGCCGACACGGAGACACCGCGGTCACGCAGGATCTCCGCGAGGGCCCGCGTCCCGGATTCACCCGCGGAGTCGATGTTGAGGTAGCCCTCGCTGTGGGAGCGGCTCACCACCGCGGCGACCACCGCGTAGAGGGTCACGATCGCGGCGAGCACCGCGACCAGCCGCAGCGCGCCGCGCACAGCCGCGGACCGGGGGCCACTGCGGACATGCGTGGTCGCGGTCGAGCTCGCCGCGCCGCCTGGCCCGCCACCGCCTGGCCCGTCGCCGCTGGGCGCACCGGCCGGCCGGGGCGGGCTGAATCCCGGCGCGGTCACGCCGGCACCGGAGGCGAGTTGTCGGCCGACAGATCCCGGCCCGAGCGCCGGCGGACCCGCCCGAGCTCCTCGTCGGCGCGGAGCACCTTCTCGTAGGCCTCTCTGCTGGCAGGTCTGCCGCCGTACCAGATCTCGCTGAACACCTCGACGGCGTCCGCCAACGCCCTGATCGCCGGCTCGCCGGGCCTGCCGTCACCATCCGCGCCGGTCCCCGCCGGCCCGGGCGTGGCCAGAGCCGGTGCCGCGGGACGGATCGCCGCGCGCAGGTCCGTGATCAGCTCACCGGCGGTGCGCCCGGGCCTGGGGTCGAGCACGGCGCGTTCCTCCAGCATCCTCGCGATGGCCCGCATGCCCGAACGCACCGCGTCGGCATACTCGTCCCGGTCCGCCTGGGCGCGGGCCAGAGCACGCAGTTGCGTCGCGGTGAGCGGGCTGGACAGCGCAGCCTCACCTTCGTCATCCCGGGCAGTGCGCCGAACCGGGCCGAGCCACAGCCGGAGCACGACGACGAGCACGACGAGAACGATCACCAGGGCGAAGACGCCGAGTCCCCGGAAGCTGCCCACCCCCGAGCCCGTGTCCGGAGTGAGCCAGTGCCAGATGTCGCTCAGTTTGTCGTTGATCCAGCTCGTCGCGCGGTCGAACCAGCTGGGCCGGGCATCCTGGTAGATGCCCCTGGACAGTTCGCGGCGGGCTTCCTCGCGGGCGCCGTCCCTGGTCACGGGCCCACCCAGCGAATCGTTGGCCGCGGTGGCCGCGGCCGTCAGGCGTCCGTTCGGGACGGTGGCGTTCACGGGTTCGCGGCGCGTTGCCGGGCGGCCTCGGTGAGCGTCACGTCCAGCGCCTCCCTGCGGATCCTCTGGTCGACGTAGAGCAGGACGATTGTCCCGGAGAGGATCGGGGTGGCGAACGTGGTCCCGATCAGCGTGCCGATCGCGTTGACGACGTGGCCGGCGACGGTGAGATCGCCCTCGATCGGGTCACCGAAGGAGTCGGAGGCCAGCAGGATTCCGGTGGTCACGAACGTGGCGACCCCCATCAGCACGAACGCGATGAGGGCGGACAGCAGCATGATGCCGAACGTGCGCCACCACGAGCCACGGACCAGGTTGCGTGAGCGGCGCAACGCCGCCCGGATGGTCTGCCCTTCCAGGACGTAGGCGGGAGAGGCGAGGCTGAGGAACACGGCGACCACGACCGCTCCCACGATCAGGGCGATCAGCCCCAGGACGCTGAGCAGCGTGACGACGAGGGTCAGCACCAGCAGCCCGCCCAGCCGCGGGGCCACCCGGCTGATCGCCGCACCGGCCTGGATGCGGGTGCCGANGGCCGCCTCGCTCACGACGACGGCGAGTACGCCGGAGAGAAAGATCCCCAACATGCTGCTCAGCGCGAAGGTCAGCAGGCCGAGCCCCACCGCGACCCCGTCAGACGCGTCCTCGGCGGTGATCGCGATGACCGTGTTGACAGTCTCCACCACCGCGGACGAACCGAGGGTCAGCCCCAGCGTCGCCGCGGGATTCGTGCGGATTGTGGTGAACATCCCGTCGAGGATCTCGCCGACCGACAGGGGGCGCAGCGGGATCACCCCCGGCTTCGGGGCGACCGGGGGCCGTCCCCACTGGCCGGGGCCCCAGCCTGCGGGGCCCTGACCTGGGGGCTGCCCCGGCCAGGGTTGGTGCCCGCCGGCGGGACCCCAGCCGCCGTAGGCCCCCTGGCCGGGGTCCGGGCCGGTGCCGGGGGCGTGCCAGCCGCCCTGCCCGTAGCCGCCCTGCCCGTAGCCGCCCTGGGGGCCGCTCGACGGGGGTCCCCAGGATTCGGGAACGGGTGCGCCCCAGGAGCCGGGTTGCGGCCCGCCGGGTTGCGCAGGCCATGCGGGCTGGGCTGGTCCGCCGACCGGATAGCCGCCCGGCTGCGGTTGACCGGGCTGTGCCGGTCCGTCGGGCTGCGACGGCCCGCCCGGCCCGGGCACGCCGGGAGGGGTCTGTCCGGCCCCGTCCGCCATCATGGTCTCCCTGCGCTCGTGCCGCGTCCCGTGCTTGAACGGCGTTCCTGGACGTCACATCCTGGGCGTCACATCGTCGCAGATCTGCTACTGCTGCCGGACAAGCGGCAAGCGGCGGGGTGAGTGGTGNGGTGGCCGGCGGATGGCCACTCGCGGTCGGGCAGGCAGATCTCGCGGCCACCGGCAGCTCTGTGCACAGGCAGGTGCCTTCGGTTTCCGGTTGTCCACAGCGGCTGTCGAGTCGGCGTCCTCCTCGCCGCGACGCTGGATGCTCGTTCCGTGACCGCAACTCCCGCCATCCGCCCCGCCATCGGCCCCGCCGTCCGGCCCGCGTCACTACCGCGCCGCCTCCAGGAACTGCTGGCGGTTCTCGTGGATCTGATGCTGCCCCGGTCCTGCGCCGGCTGCGGGCGCTCCGGGTACGCGGCCTGCGCCCGCTGTGCCGCGGCACTGGCGGGTCCCCCTGTTCTCGCCGCCCCGGGTCCCACGGCCAGCCCGGGGCGGCGGGGTCACGACGCTCGCCGTCCGCTCCGCCCGCCGCCTCGGGGTGTCGCCGCCGCGCCCTTCGAGGGAACCACCCGAGTGCTGCTGCTCGCCTACAAGGAACGGGGCCGGCTCGATCTCGCCCACATCCTCGGCGCCGCGCTGGCAAGGGCCGTCGCGGCGGTGACCCGGGAGCATCGTCGGAGGAGCCGGAGTGCGACGGTGGTTGTCGTTCCCGTCCCGACAACGCCCGCCGCCCGGCGGCGGCGGGGCTTCGACCACGTCGCGCGCCTCGCGGAGATCGCGGCCAGGGCTCTCACCCGATCGGGGACGCCCGCCCGAGTCAGCCGGGTGCTTCGTGTTCTGCGGCCAGGGCTGGATCAGGCGGGCCTTGGCGCCGCCGCCCGCCGTCGCAACCGGTCCGGCGCGTTCGCGGTCCGCCCAGGCGCCCGCCCGCGTACCTGGCCGGAGATCGTCGTCGTCGTGGACGACATCGTGACGACGGGTGCGACGCTGGCGGAGGCGGTGCGTGCGCTGCGTGTGGCTGGCTGGGCACCGGTCGGCACCGCGGCCGTCGCCGCGACGCCGCTGCGGCGCCTGGACCTGCGCGTCCGACGCGCCATCGTCCGGGCTTGCCCGCCGTAACCCGGCTGAAGGGGGAGACTGGGTGCACGCGCTCCGTCCCGGAGCCGACGCCGGAGGCCGCTTCGTCTGGTGCGGTGCGGCCCTCCAGGGCGAGGGTGGGTGCACCCCTGCCGCTCCTTGGTGGATGTGTCGCCAGGTCTCGTCCAGCCCGCCGCGCAGGCGGGCGCCGGGCCGGGCTGGAGTGCGGTGAGGCGGGGAGGCTGATCGCGCCAGGCGATCCCACGGCGCGTTCGGGAGCCCCGGTATGCCGGGTCGGAATCCACCGATTTCGGCAGGTCGGTTCCGGCATGGACCTGCCCGGTGAGGGGAAGGAGCCGCGTAGCGGGTCGGTGGAAATCGAGCCGATGCCGTGGTCACCGGACAGAAGCCAGGTGCGCTCACGAAGGGAGACCGACTGGCGGCGCCAGCGTCACAGGCCGGCACCAACAACTGACACCAGGAACGTTGACAACCATCGGCGCTTCCCCGTATGCGGCCTGACCCACGTCGGTCCGTCCGCGGGAAACGGCCGAGGCAACCGACATTCCGGTAAAGCCGGTCCGAATGGTGGATCGGCCCGACCGGGCCAGGTGAACGGGAGGTGGATCGCGTGGACATCGTGGTCAAGGGCAGGCACACCGCGGTTCCTGAGCGGTTCCGCAGGCATGTCCAGGCCAAGCTCGCCAAGCTCGAGCGGCTTGATTCCAGGGTGATACGAGTCGACGTCGAGCTCTCCAAGGAGAGCAATCCGCGACTGTCCGACACATCGGAGCGGGTCGAGCTCACCGTCTACTCACGCGGCCCGGTCATCCGCGCGGAGGCCGCCGCCGGTGACCCCTACGCCGCGCTCGACCGAGCCACCGCCAAACTCGCCGAGCGCCTGCGCCGCGCCGCGGACCGCAGGGTNCGCCATCACGCCAACCATGCCGGTGCGAACCACCCCGGACCGGGGCGCCTGGGCTCCCTGCCGGACCTTGCCGTCCTGCCCGGCAACGGTGACCTGCATGGCGGTGTGGTCGATGAGGCGCCCGCGGGTGTCGGCGCCGCGGACCGCGCGGCGGCGAACGGGAAGGCCGCGGGCAGCGGCTGGTCGGACGCCGAGGACGGTCAGGAGCCGGACTACTCACCGATGGTGGTACGGGAGAAGACCCACACCGCGGCGCCCATGACGCTCGACGACGCCCTGTCGAACATGGAACTGGTTGGCCACGATTTCTACCTCTTCCTCGACGCGGACACCGGTCTGCCCAGCGTCGTGTACCGCAGGTGCGGTTACGACTACGGCGTCATCCGGCTGACGGCCCAGGCAGGTCAGAACGGCTCGGGAGACGCGCACGGCTCCCGGGAACGCACGGCGGCGGTCATTTCCGCCGTGTGACGGTCGATCCCCCCGGCCGGCGTGGGACCATTTGCCTTGGGTGTCGGGCTCCCGGCATCGGTGCACACGGCACGTTCCACGGGGTGTGCCTCCGGTAGCGCAACGACCGGTGGCGCACCCCGCGGGGGCGGTTCCAGGGGAGGTCGGAGATGACGGTGGACGAGCAGCGTTCCGAGGAGGCGCTGCGGACGCCATCGGAGGCGAATCCCATCCGGGTGCTGATCGTTGACGACCACGCGTTGTTCCGCCGCGGCCTGGAGATGGTCCTTGCGCAGGAGGTCGACNTCGAGGTCGTCGGCGAGGCCGCCGACGGATCGGAAGCAGTCACGATGGCTGCCGAGATGGCACCGGACATCGTCCTGATGGACGTCCGGATGCCGCGGCGAGGCGGTATTGATGCCACGAGTGCCATCAAGGAGAAGGTTCCGAGCGCCAAGATCGTGATGTTGACGATCAGTGACGAGGAGGCGGACCTCTTCGACGCCATCAAGGCTGGCGCGATGGGCTACCTGCTCAAGGAGATCTCTATTGACGAGGTCGCCGCGGACATTCGCGCGGTCTACAACGGTCAGAGCCTCATCAGCCCGTCGATGGCGTCCAAGCTGCTCAGCGAGTTCGCGGCGATGATCAAGACGAAGGACGACCGCCCGCAGCTCCCCACCCCGCGGTTGACCGACCGTGAGATGGAGGTGCTCAGGCTGGTCGCGAAAGGGCTGAACAACCGGGACATAGCCAAGCAGCTCTACATCAGCGAGAACACTGTCAAGAACCACATTCGGAACATCCTGGAGAAGCTCCAGCTGCATTCCCGGATGGAAGCGGTGGTGTACGCGGTGCGCGAGAAGCTACTCGAGATCACCTGAGGCAGGCCGGGGGCCCGGGGCCGGGCGCGCCCGTCTGAACGCCCCGCGGGCCCGGGAGGCGTTCAGACGGGCGGGTCCGTCGCGAGTCGGGAGCCGATCCAGCAGTCGTGTCGAACGCCGTCGCCGAGAACGATGGCGGAGCGAAGCGTGCCGTCGAGGGTGAACCCGAGCTTCTCGGCCACCCGGCGGGAAGCGTGGTTGCCCACCGCCGCCCGCCATTCGACCCGCTCCAGACCGAGCGCGCCGAACCCCCAGCGCAGCAGAGCGGCGGCGGCGCGCGTCGTGACGTCCTGACCGCGGGCGTCGGCGGCGCACCAGTAGGCGATCTCGGCGTCGCCTTCGTCCGTCATGTCCTGCAGCGCCACCGAGGCAAGGAGCGCCTCCGTGGTGGCGTCGACGACCGCCAGCGGTGCGCTGGTGGCCGAGGCCCAGGCCTCCATCGACTGCCGGCAGACGAAGTCCTCGGCGTGCTCCCTCGTGTAGGGCGCGGGAATCCGCGTCCAGCGGGGGATCTCGGGGTCCTGGCAGGCGCGGAACACCTCGTCGGCGTCGGAGGGCTTCCACGGTCGCAGGTGCAGTGCCCCCGCGGTGATCTCCACCGGCTCAAGCGGCGGCCGGCGGAGGGCCGGTACCGCTCCCGGGCCGAACCGGTCTGCGTNGGGTTGCGAGCGACCATGACCGGGCTGGGGAGCGGGGGCGCGGCCGGCACCGGCCTCGGAGCTCGGGCCGGATCCGATGTTGGAACGCATACCGCCACGATGCCAGCGTCGGCGGCCCCGGCGGGCGCGGCCGGTGTCGTCTTCCCGGGCGTCCCGTGGCCGGGAATGTGGTCTCGCCGCTGACAGACGACGCCAGCCGGAGGCTGGGCACCGGATCCACCCGACGCTCGTTGGGAGAGGTGGTGGGCGGGAGATCCAGTGCCTGCCGGGGCCCGGTGCGGTGCCCTGGAACCCGCCGTGTCGCCGGTGGTTCGAGCTCGAGCCGTGGGTGACGATCGAAGGGCTAGCATCGTGGTGTCGGTCGGTTCGCCGACATGCCTGCCGGAGGAGTTCCGCCGTGGTTCTAGACAAGATCTTGCGTGCCGGCGAGGGCCGGATTCTGCGCAAGCTCAAGGCGATCGCCGAGCAGGTGAACCTCATCGAGGACGACTTCACCGGGCTGACGGACGCCGAGCTACGCGGGATGACCGACGAGTTCAAGCAGCGTCTCGCCAGTGAGGAGGAGACGCTCGACTCGTTGCTCCCGGAGGCCTTCGCGACAGTGCGGGAGGCGGCCCGGCGAACCCTCGGCCAGCGTCATTTCGACGTCCAGATCATGGGCGGGGCCGCGCTGCACCTGGGCAACATCGCCGAGATGAAGACCGGTGAGGGCAAGACCCTGGTCTCGACTCTGCCCGCCTACCTCAACGCGCTGGCGGGTGAGGGCGTCCACATCATCACGGTGAACGACTACCTGGCCCAGCGCGACGCGGAGAACATGGGTCGTGTCCACCGGTTCCTCGGCCTGACTGTCGGGGTCATCCACCCGCAGATGACGCCGGCGGTCCGCCGCCAGCAGTACCAGTGCGACATCACCTACGGCACGAACAACGAGTTCGGCTTCGACTACCTGCGCGACAACATGTCGTGGAGCGCCGAGGAGCTGGTCCAGCGCGGCCACTACTTCGCCGTCGTGGACGAGGTCGACTCGATCCTCATCGACGAGGCCCGGACTCCGTTGATCATCAGTGGTCCGGCGGACNACCCGACCCGCTGGTACACCGAGTTCGCGCGGATCGCCCCNCTGCTCGAGCGGGACGTCGACTACGAGGTGGAAGAGGGCAAGCGGACGGTCGCGATCACCGAGTCCGGGGTTGAGAAGGTCGAGGACCAGCTCGGCATCGAGAACCTCTACGAGTCGGTGAACACGCCGCTCGTCGGTTACCTCAACAACTCGCTGAAGGCCAAGGAGCTCTACAAGCGGGACAAGGACTACATCGTCACCGACGGTGAGGTCCTCATCGTCGACGAGTTCACCGGCCGGGTCCTGCACGGCCGCCGCTACAGCGAGGGCATGCACCAGGCGATCGAGGCCAAGGAGAAGGTCGAGATCAAGCAGGAGAACCAGACCCTGGCGACGATCACTCTCCAGAACTACTTCCGGCTCTACAAGAAGCTGTCCGGAATGACCGGTACGGCCATGACCGAGGCCGCCGAGTTCCACCAGATCTACAAGCTGGGTGTCGTCCCCATCNNGACNAACAAGCCGATGGCCCGGGTCGACCAGCCGGACGTGGTCTACAAGACCGAGGTCGCCAAGTTCGACGCGGTGGTCGAGGACATAGCCGAGCGCCACGAGAAGGGGCAGCCCGTCCTCGTCGGCACCACCAGCGTCGAGAAGTCCGAGTACCTGTCCAAGCAGCTCACCAAGCGCGGCGTGCGGCACGAGGTGCTCAACGCCAAGCACCACGAGCGCGAGGCGCACATCATCGCCGAGGCGGGCCGCCGGAGCGCGGTAACCGTGGCGACGAACATGGCCGGTCGAGGCACCGACATCATGCTCGGTGGCAACCCCGAGTTCCTCGCCCAGGCGGAGCTGCGGCAGCGGGGTCTCTCCCCGATCGAGACACCCGAGGACTACGAGGCAGCGTGGGCCGAGGCGCTGGAGAAAGCACGCGCCTCGGTCGCGGCCGAGCACGAGGAGGTCGTGCGGGCCGGCGGCCTGTACGTGCTCGGTACGGAGCGGCACGAGTCCCGCCGGATCGACAACCAGCTGCGTGGTCGTGCCGGGCGCCAGGGGGACAGCGGCGAGTCCCGGTTCTACCTTTCGCTGGGCGACGACCTCATGCGGCTGTTCAACGCCGCGGCGGTCGAGGGCATCATGGACCGCCTGAACATCCCGGACGACGTGCCGATCGAGTCGAAGATCGTGACGCGGGCGATCCGTTCGGCGCAGACCCAGGTCGAGGGCCAGAACTTCGAGATCCGCAAGAACGTCCTCAAGTACGACGAGGTCATGAACAAGCAGCGCACCGTGATCTACGAGGAGCGCCGCAAGGTTCTGGAAGGCGCTGACCTGCACGAGCAGGTTCGCCACTTCATCGACGACACCATCGAGGGCTACGTCCGGGGTGCCACCGCCGACGGCTACCCGGAGGAATGGGACCTCGACACCCTCTGGACCGCGCTCGGCCAGCTGTACCCCGTCGGTGTCGACGCCCCGGGCCCGGACGACCGGGAGGGCCTCACCACCGAACTGCTGCTCGAGGATCTCCAGGCGGACGCTCAGGAAGCCTACGACCGCCGCGAGCTCGACCTCGGCGACAAGCCGGACGGCGAGCCCGTCATGCGGGAACTGGAGCGCANGGTCGTGCTCGCGATCCTCGACCGCAAATGGCGCGAGCACCTGTACGAGATGGACTACCTGCAGGAAGGCATCGGGCTGCGGGCGATGGGTCAGCGCGACCCGGTCGTCGAGTACCAGCGCGAGGGCTTCGACATGTTCCAGACGATGATGGAGGGGATCAAGGAGGAGTCGGTCCAGCTCCTCTTCAACGCAGAGGTCCAGGTCGCCGGGCGGGACACCGAGGCCGCGCCCGCGGCGCCGCCGGCCGTCCCGGTCGCTCCCGTGGCCTCGGGCGACACCGCTGTAGCGCCGGAACCGCCGGCACCGCAGGCGCCCGGAGCCGGCAAGGCGCCTGCCGCGGCCGAACCGGCAGCCCCGGCGCAGGCGCCGCCGCCGGTCTTCGTCAAGGGTCTGGAACCGCGTCGTCCCGTCGGTGGCCTGAAGTACACGGCGCCGTCCGTTGACGGCGGTACCGGGTCCACGGTCACCACCACCGTCACCAACGGCGGGTTCGGCACGGCAGCGGGTCCAGGTGGCGGCACGGCGCGGGGCGGCGGGGAGGCCGGCGCGGCTCGTCCGGCCCGCAACGCCCCCTGCCCCTGCGGGTCCGGGCGGAAGTTCAAGCGCTGCCACGGCGATCCGGCCCGTCGCAACGACTGAGTTCGGTTGCGGACGCGGTCCGTTCGCCGTCGGGGATCCTCGCCCCGAGGGCCCGGCCCGCGTCCGATCCGGATAGCCGCGGGTTGCTGGCCGGTGCCCGTGGGCGGCTGCCGGTCCGCCTCTCGGGCCGGCCCGGTCAGCCGAGCTGAAGGGTGGTCACCTGCCAGCGGCCGGCCCTGCTCTCCATGCGGAGTGCGAGCGCCCGCACGCGCGGGCCTCGGCTCACCACGGCGCTGACCTCGGCGATCCCCGGCAGCGGCTCGCTGACCCGGACGCTTCGTACCTGGCCCGGTTGACGGCTCGTCAGCGCGGCCGCGGTTCGCGCCAGATCGTTCTGGAGAGCTGCCGTGGTCCACGGTGCGAGATGGGCCATCGGGCGGGCACCGGAGAGAACCTCGACGATCAGGCGTACGACGACTGCGGCGGTTCGGCGCGGATCCGGTGGCTGGCCTGGCGGTGACTGTTCGGCCGCGGCCGAAGGGGCCGGCGGAGCGCGGTGCGCTGCCGGCTCGGGGTGCCGCGGCAACGGAACGGGCTGGTGCTCTGGCAGGCGGGAACGGTTCGCGCCACGGTCGGCGAGCCGGCGCACGCCGCTGGTCAGTTCGCGCGGAGCGGTCGAGGTCGTACCGGACGCGGGTCCGCCGGCCCGAGGCCGACCGAGTGGATGGTGCGGGCCGCCGGGACCGTCGCCCCGTGCGAGTTCGTCGTCATACGGCGGGTCGGTGGGACGCACGGGCAGCAGGCCGGGCGCGGCGGCCGCGTGGGGACGCCGACGACGGGGCAGGGTCAGGGCGGTCGTCGCGGTCACGGCTGGCCTTTCACGGGCTCGATGGCGGTTGGATGCGCTGCGGCAGCTCAGAAGGCGGGCGGCGGCACGAGACGTTGGCCGGGCAGGATGAGATTGGGATCAGGGCCGATCACCTCCGCGTTCGCTGACCACCAACGCGGCCATTCGGCGGCGATCTGGTCGGTTGTCGCGGCCGGGCCGAGATGGCGGGCGACGATGGACCAGAGGGTGTCCCCGCGCAGCACGACGACCTCGGTGGAGCGCCCTGGGTCGGCGAGTGGCGGCTGCGCCGCGAACCCCGGCGCAGCCGAGGGCGTACCCGTTCCCCGTGGCGCGGCGGGGACCATGGGGTCCCCGGCTCCCGCGGTGGGACGAGCCGACCCCGGCCCACTGGCCTGGCCCGAGACACTGGGCTGGCTCGACGCGCCGGGCTTGCTGCTGGTGGCGGGCTTGCTGGAGGGGCCGGGCTTGCCGGAAGTGCCGGGCTGTGTCGCCGGGGCGGGCTGTGTCGCCGGGCCCGGCTGTGTCGCCGGGCCGGGCTGACCGGCCGGGCGGTGGTCGGGATGACCGAGGAAGGGCCATCCCTGCTCCGACGCCCTGGTGGCGCTGGCCTGGCCACCGGGCGCGGCGGTGTCGGGAGCGGTCGACGGCCGCGCCGGATCCGCTGCTGTTCCCTGAGCCCGGACGGGCGTCAGTGGTACGACCCGAACGTCGTCCGGGAGGGCACCGCCGGGGATGGCGTCGGCGACAGCGGCCCGCAGCGCATCCGTGGAGCTTGCCGATCCGGCCGCGTGGCCGGCACCGCCGGGGGTCGGTTGCGCGGGACGGGTCTCGGTGCCCCCTGGACCACTGTCCTGGCCCCGGCCGGTGTCACCGTGCCCCAGGAAGGGCCAGCCGTTCTCGGAGGCTCGCGGCGCGGTCGCGCCGGCACCGGGCGACGCGGTGCCGGCGCCGTCCTGGGACGGGGCGGTCGGGAGGGAGATGTTTCGGGTGGCCGCTGCTGCCTGGGCTGGGCTGGCGGCGGCTGGGCTGGCGGCGACGAGTGGGCTGACGCTGGCGGCGACGAGGGTGACACCGAGGCCGACCTCGACGATCCGGCGAATTGCCCCGGGCAGCACCCGCCGGGCGAGGGCGCCGCAGAGCCGGCCCGCGGTGCCGGGAAGCGCGGCCAGCGCACCGAGGATCACCCCGGCGCACAGCCACAGCAGGCAGACCCAGGCGATGAGGCCCAGGCAGTTCGCGAACGCGAGCTCCGGCGTGCCGCTGAACCAGGGCCAGACCTCGCTCGGATCCGATGGGAAGTCCGCGAGCCGAGGACCGAGCACGACCAGAACCGCCGCGACGCCCACAGCGGCCGCGGCACTGCCCACCCGTGCCGCGAGGTCCCGCGCTGTTCCTGAGATCATGCTCCGTACCCGTCCGTCCAAGGTGGATTCGNGGTGCCTGTCACGGACGATCTTCGCTGCTTTGGCCGTGAATAGGCAGGATGCTGTTCGGTAACCGCCCGGTCATCCGTGTTGGCTCGGGGTCAGGGAGCTGCAGCACGTACGGTGCCGTTTGGTTACGTTTGCTTGTGTAACCCGCCAGAAGCTAGATGTCAATCCGTATTGTCTCGCCTGCGCGGCGTGGTGACGGTTGACCTGCAGGAACGGAGGTTGGCGCCGGCGATGCGTTGGGAGGACCTTTTTGCGGATCTTGAGCTGCAGTGGGAGGCAGCGGAAGCGGCCGAGCTCGACGCGGAGATCGCGGACCGGACGCGGCGGGAGGCCGGGTACCTCCGCCTGCTCGACCGGATGCGGCCGGGTGTGGGGGCTGAGGTTCGCTGCCTGCTGCGCGGCGGCCCAGGTGCAGGGCCGGTGGCCGTCACCGGGCGCATATCCGCGCTGGGAGTGGACTGGATGTTGCTCAGCGAGGCGGGCCTGACCGAGGTGCTGGTACCCCGGGCGTCTCTGCTCGCCGTCCGGGGACTGACCGCCGTCTCGGCGACGCCCGGCCATGAGGGGCGGCTCGCCGCCCGCCTCGATCTGCGGCACGTCGTCCGTGGTCTCGTCCGTGACCGGTCGGTTTGCACGGTCACCCTGCTGGGCGGAGCGGCCCTGACCGGGACGCTGTTGCGCGTCGGAGCGGACTTTCTTGAACTCGCCGAACATCCACTGGGGGAGTTCGCCCGCAGGGCCGACGTCCGCGCCGGCTGGACCGTGCCTATCGAGGCGCTCGCCTTCATCCGCCGGAGCTGAGGCCAGGAGCACGCCGAGTGGGGCCGGGCGGTTCAGCCGCCAGGCAGTCGGTTGTCAGGCAGTCAGTCGTCCGGCAGCGTCTCGTTGCGGCCCATCGGGTTCGCCGCGACGAAGGCCCTGGTCTGCTCGTAGGCACGCTGGATGTAGGCCTCCAGCTCGGTGCGCTCGACCCGCCACTGCCCACGCCCACCGATCTTGATCGCCGGCAGTTCCCCGGAGCGGACGAGCGCGTAGGTCTGACTGGCAGAGATGTTGAGGATCTCCGCCACGTCGCTGAGTTGAAGGAAGCGGTCGTTCATCAACGCCTCCTCTCCGATGACGGTCGGCGCGTCTTACCTGTGTATCAGAGATCCCGCGTCCCATCGCGTTCGAATGCCTTGGCTTGTGGATAACTGCGCGCGATACCGCTTGATGAGTGGTCGCCTCGGACCCGTCATCCTGCCCACCCGCGTGGGCCGCCGGGCACCCTTGCACGTCAGGCTTATGCCCCCGGTGACCTCGGCGCATCGTGCGGGGGCCGTAAGGCGTCCTATGTACCGGAAGGGCCGAGCGAGGCTGTATCGGAAGGCTGAACGAGGCGGCGATCGTGACGGGTTGGTCCCGTATCGCCGATTTGAGTGGTTTATGGTTGTCGACCACGTACGCTCTGCGACCGTAAGGTTCGTCCAGGTGGCTGCCTGCCCGAGCGCCCGGTTCGCGGGGGCGGGCACCCATCTCGCGGCCGCGGACGGGGAGTCCGGGGCGAGAGGGCCGAGGGCGACCAGTCCGGGCGGCGGGTCCGGGGCGAGAAGTGAGGAGGCCTGGTGACGGAGCTGACCATCGCGCCGGCAAGACCGGAACCGACGCCGCCAGTGCCGCCGTCGCCTCCGGCGCGCAGACTCGGCCGCCGCCGCTGGCGGGACTCCCGGTTGCTCATCGGCGTCCTGCTGGTGCTGGTGTCGGTGGTTGCCGGCACCCGCCTGTTCGCGACGGCGGACCAGACCAGGCAGTGGGTCGTCGCCGCTGTGGACCTTCCTGTGGGCCACCTCGTCGTCGAGAGCGACCTCCGTACGGTCGCCGCGCGGCTGGACGGTGGGACCTCGGACCGCTACTACCCGGGCAGCCGGCGCGGCGACCTGGTCGGAGCGACCCTGGCCCGGCCGGTCAGCGCCGGCGAGTTGCTCAGCGGCGCCGACTTCGCCGGCGCGGGCACCGCGGCGACCAGGCTCGTACCGGTGATCGTCAAGGCCGGGCGGCTGCCACCGCTCTCGCCCGGTGATCATGTCGATGTCTTCGTCTACCAGCCGGACGCCGCCGGAGCACCGGCGGAAGGCGGTTCCGGGGCGGGTTCCGCCCAGACCGAGCCGGCGCAGCCGGCCGGAGCCGACGCGGGCGTCGAGATCCAGGTGCTGCACGATGTCGAGTTCGTCGCCCAGGAGCGCCTGAGCGGAGGGGACCGTTCGCTGTCGCTGCGGGTGGCTGCCGACGACGCGATCCGGGCGGTCGCGGCGTCCCAGAGCGGGCGTGTCGACGTCGTGAAGCTGGAACGGGACCCGCGGGGCGAGGTCGGCTCGGCCGGTCCGGCCACGGTGCCGGGGTACGGTCGGTGAGCCTGCCGATCCTGACCGCCGTCACCGACTCGGTCATCGAGGCGGGCCTGGTCTCGGCCTTCGATCGCCGTGATCTCGGCGTGACCGTGGTGCGTCGGTGTGTCGACCTGCCGGACCTGCTGGCCGCGGCGACGACCGGTGCCGCGCGGGCAGCGCTGCTCTCCGCCGACCTGCGGCGGCTGGACCGGGACGCGCTGTCCCGGCTCACCGCGTCCGGTGTCGCCGTCGTCGGCCTGATCGCTCCCGGTGACGAGGACGCGGAGCGCCGGCTGCGCCAGCTCGGCGTCGTGGCCGTGATCCCGGCGGACGCCACCGCGGAGGTGGTCGCCTCAGCGGTGGTCGAGGCCGCCAGGGCGGTGGCGGCCATGGCCGGCCCGCCTGCCCTGCCCCCGGCCTTCAGTGAGCCGATGGCCGGTTTCCGTGCTTTCACGTCCGCCGCTGACGGCGCCGGCGAGCCCGGTGAACTCCCCGCAATGACCGAGGGGCAGGTCATCGCGGTCTGGGGGCCGGTCGGTTCACCGGGGCGGACGACGGTCGCGCTCGGCCTGGCAGCGGAGCTTGCCGGGCTGGGGCGTCCCACTCTTCTCATCGATGCCGATTCCTACGGCGGTTCGATCGGTCAGCACGTCGGGCTGCTGGAGGAGGCGCCGGGCCTCGCCGCCGCGGCGCGCTCGGCCAACCAGGGCCTGCTGGACGTCCCACGTCTCGCGATGCTGTGCCGGGACCTGGGGGGCGGGCTGCGGGTGCTGCCGGGGATCTCCCGGCCGTCGCGCTGGCCGGAACTGCGTCCCGCCTCGGTGGAGACCGTGGTCGCGCTGTCCCGCCGGCTGGCATCCTTCGTCGTCGTCGACTGCGGCTTCTGCCTGGAGACGGACGAGGAGCTCTCCTTCGACACCGCCGCGCCGCGGCGCAACGGGGCCACGCTGGCCGTTCTTGGTGCCGCCGACTCGGTGCTCGCGGTCGCGTCCGCCGAGCCGGTCGGCCTGGTGCGCTTCGTCCGCGGGTTGGCGGAGCTGCGTGAGGTGGTGCCGCACGCCGATCCCCTGGTCGTGGTCAACAGGCTGCGGGGTTCGGTGGTGGGCGGAGATCCGCGCCGGGAGGTGGCTCGCGCCATGGTCCGGCACACCGGTCGCGAGCCGGTCGCGCTCGTCCCCTACGACCTCGCGGGTCTGGACGCGGCCGCGGCCTCGGGGCAGCTTCTGCGCGATATCGCGCCCGCCTCGCCGGCAAGGATCGCGCTCCGGGAACTCGCCGCCCTGCTGGCCGGCGTCGCCGGTGGTGCGAGGCGGCGCCGCTCCGGGCTGCGCCGCGCGCATCGCTGACCTTGTTGATCCGGGCTGCCCATACCTGTACATATCGATTCTCGCCGGGCAACATTCGGTACCGTGCGCCCTGATTCACGTCGGCTGGGCGGGCTAGTTGTTGTGACATTCACCGGCCGGGATGACTCCGGCCGGTCGGAGCCGTGGTTACGGGGAGCGATTCCGGGGCATCGAATCGTCGAGCGGTTACCTGCGAGCGGTCGCGAGGTCCTGGCTAGAGGTGACAAGGAGGCCGAAAACCGCGTCCCGAGGTGAGCGTCCTGCTGCTGNCCGTGCAGACCTTAATCGGTGGGGTGGCGGACTCGCCGCTATCCGCATCATTCGTCTGCCGGATGGTGAATCTTCGCTTTCGGGGGCGTTACGTTAGTGTGTGCGTGGAACGTCGTCGCGCAGGTCAGCGTGGTGATGGAACACGTTGATCGCTCGTTCGAGACGGCTGGGGGTGTGTCGGGTGAGCCGGGAGTACGCGAAGGCCGTGGGTGCCCGCCTACGGGCAATCCGGATCCAGCAGGGGTTGTCACTGCAGGGCGTAGAACAGAAGTCGCGGGGCCGGTGGAAGACTGCCGCGGTCGGCTCCTATGAACGTGGCGATCGAATGATCAGCGTTCATCAGCTGTCCGAGCTCGCCGGTTTCTACGGCGTTCCGGTCTCAGCCCTGCTGCCGAACGAGGACCAACTTCCCCCGCGGGAACGCAGACCGCGCACGGTACTCAATCTTGAGAAGCTCGCGCAGGCACCGCCGGACACGTCCGCACTGGTGCGCAGGTGGGTCGCTCAGATTCAACGGCAGCGTGACGACTACGCCGGTCACGTGCTGTCCATCCGCGACGGTGACGTGCGGGCGCTGGCCCTGCTGCACGACACGACACCGCAGGAGTTCGCCGAGCGGCTACGCGCCTGGGGAGTGCTGGAGACCAGCTTCCCCGAGGAGAGCGAGCCGCCGGAGTAGGCGCCACGCGCGTCTGCCGCGGAACGTCGCCAGGTCGCCAGGTCGCCAGGTCGCAGGGTGATCGGACGGATGCGCCGACCTGGACGACCCGCGGCAGGCGGGCGGGTGACGGTCCGGCACAACCGCCGGGCCGGCCCGGTTGTACCTGGAACAGGCGCGGAAGGCCCGCGAGGAAGCGGCGAGACCGGTGTCGAGGTCGGTGGCCAGTCCACATCGACAGTGGCCAGTCCACATCGAGATCGGAGTCGCGCGTACACCTGGAACCCGTGTGCGAGGCCGAACACACCGCGCCGGGAGGTGACGCAATGCCGAGGAAGCGGGCTCCGCGTAGGGGAATCGTGCTTGGCGCGGGTGGTGTACTCGGATCCGCCTGGATGATCGGAGCGCTGCGGGCGATCGAGTCCGAGCGCGGCATCGACGTCCGCGACCACGACGTCGTCGTCGGGACGTCGGCCGGATCCGTCATCGCGGCGTTGCTCGGGCTCGGGGTCGGCGCCGACGTGATGGTGAACTCCGAGCGCGGGATCTTCGAGCCGGGCTACCCGGTGCTGGACTACCGCGACCTCGGCGCGTCACTGCCCCCGAGGCCGCGGATGCGGATGGGTTCTCCGCGGCTGCTGACGGCGAGCGCGCTGCATCCTCGGCAGGCAACCCCGATGGTCGCGCTGGCCGCGCTGCTCCCGCAGGGCCGGGGACAGATCGCGGCCATCGGTGATCTGGTGACCGCGGCCNCCGCCCGGATCGAGGCGCCACCGGACCCGCTGGCGGCCAAGCGTTCGGCCGCTGTCCCGCCCGGTGCCCGGCGTGGGCGGCCTCCGACGGTCCTCGGGCCGAACGGCTGGCCGCGCAGCCCGCGGCTGCATGTGGTGGCCATGGACTTCGACTCCGGCGGCCGCGTGCTGTTCGGCTCGGACGCGGCACCGCCGGCGCCGCTGGCGCAGGCCGTCATGGCGTCGTGCGCCATACCCGGCTGGTATGCCCCGATCAAGATCGCCGGTCGTCGCTTCGTCGACGGGGGGACCCGGTCGCCCGCCTCGCTCGACCTGCTCGCGAACGCGGACCTTGACGAGGTGACCGTGCTCGCGCCGGCCTGTTCGTTCGAGTGCGATCGCCCGCGCGGCGCCGTCGCCCTGGTCGAGCGCCAGATGCGCCGGGCGGCGACCAGACGGCTGGCCCGGGAGATCGAGCTTGTGGAGGCCGCCGGGATCCGCGTGACGGTGCTGTGCCCGGGTCCGGAGGATCTTGAGGTCATCGGCGGGAACATGATGGACCTGACCCGCCGCGCGCCGGTCTTCGAGACCTCGCTGCGTACCTCCGCGGAGGCGCTGCGGGCGATGCGGGGCGTCGTTGCGGGCACGGGGCGGGGAAGCGGTGCGGCGACGGGACCGCGTCGGGTGGCGGTCGCGGCCGCCACCCGCACCGAAGGTATGGCAGCCGGAGCGGGCGAGGCAGCCGAGGCAGGCGGGACAACCGGGTCGGATGTGGCGGCCGGGCGCGGCGCGCCGGCCGGGTCGAGCGCGACAGCCAGGTCGGGGGGGACCCGTGACGCGGGCACCACGGGCCCACGTCGAACCGGCGCCACGCGCCCGCGCGCCGCCGGCGGAACACGTCCCCGGACCGGGACGGGAACCTCCCCACAGGCAGCGATCGGCGCGTCACGGTCGGACGGGCCGGACCGAACGGACGGGCCGGACCGAACGGGCCGGACCGACCGGTCGGACGGGCGTGTCGATCAGAGCGCCCGCCCGTCGAGGGCGGCGACCGGGGCGGACGACGGCGATGTCCAGGCCCAGAACACGGACCTCGGTCTGGTCGGCTGACCTCGGGTTGCCACACTTGGTCGCATGCGTGTCTACCTTCCCTCGACCCTGACCGCCGCCCGCGCGGCACTGCGGGAGCGGGCTGTGCCGGCGGGCATGGCGTTCGCGGTCACTCCGGCGTTGCGGGAGTGGTACAGCCAGTCCGACACCGAGGAGATGGAGTTCGCGGCGCTCCAGAACGCGGCCAGGGCGTGTCTGCGCCTGCTGGACGCCGATCCCGAGTCACCGCCGCGGCGGTTCGTGTTCGCCGCCGACGTGCGGGAGGCGGCTGTCCGTGTGCGTGACGACCTGGACAGGGGAGCGGTGGAGGTGCTCGAGCCCGTCCCGTTGAGTTCCGTGCGCGCCGTCCATACGGACGACCCCGCGGATGCCGAGGCGCAGGCCGCTGTGCGCGCCGCCGCCGACGCGGTGCTGGAGGCCGACCTCGGCAGCGACGACGCGGCCTTCGTGGTCGACGGTGCCGAGGGCTTCGAGCTTCTGTGGTTCGCCACCCAGGAACTCCCCGACCTCGTCTGAGCTGACAGCGGGCCGGGGCAGGGGGCAGGGCGGGCGGAGGGCGGCCGAATGGATCGTATCGGTCATCTGTGGGCCCTTCTGTGGTCTGCCGCGTCGCCCTCCCGCGGTGCACTGAACCAATCGGAGTGACAACGCACGGCCGCCGCCCGCACCTTGATTGCTTTTCGGGGGTGGCGTGGCCCTTCCCGCGTAGCTTTTCGGTGTCACCGGGTGGTGCCCGGCACGGGGATGCTCGGTGGCGATGTCGTCCTCGCGTTGCTTTTGACTCCCCGCGGCGGGCATCGGCCAACGCACCGAATAGTGTTGTTGCTGAACTGGTTGCTCCCCCAATGGCTCATCTTGTGCGGGCGCGACCGTGGCTGCCGGTCCTGGCCGGCCCGCGGCGTGTTCCACGGTTTCCCGGGGCTGGCGTGGGCGCTCCGTCGTGCGTTCCTTGGCTTCGATATATCTGTGGCGTGACGTAGGAGGCTGGTGCCCCGTGCTCTATCTCGCCGGGCAGATTCTGGTCTTCGTCCTCGTGGCGATGCTGATCGGCGCGGGGCTGGCCTGGCTCTTCCTGGCCGCGCCGCTGCGTCGGCAGGCGCGTCTCGCGGCGGAGCTCGCCGGCACCGGCACCGGCCTGGTGGCCGACGAGGCCGCATCCACGGTCCCGGCCCCCGGTGGGCTGCACCAGGAGGGTCCCTCCGCCGCTTCCGGGATCGCCGGGCTCACCGACGAGACCGGCCCGCGGTCATCCGCTCTGCCGGCCGGCCCGAGTGCTGCGCGGTCCGCGGTGGCTCCGGCGCCCGCGGAGCGCACCGCACTCGGGTCGGCCGATACCGATCTCGCGGGTGATGGCGACTTGCGGCCGGCGGTTCCCACCCGGGGCGCGGCCGTGGATCTCGACGATCTCCTGTCCCGCCTGCGGGAGCAGGAAGAGCGGTGGGTCCTGGAGAAGGAGGCTCTGGTCACGCGCCTCGCGGCCGCGGAGCGGCAGGCTGTCGAGTCCGCGCGGCGGGTGGCGGCGGCGGAGCGGCAGGTCGCCGTCGCGGAGACGCGGATCAGTGAGATCGAGGCGGCTTTGCTGGCCGAGCCGGTCGACGCCGAGGCGGCGAGCGGCCGGACGGTCGTCCAGCCGGTTTCGCCGGCGATCTCCCAGCTTCCCGCACTCTCCGGGCCGGAGTCCGGTTCGGCGCTGGGTGCCGCCGGCCGTGATTCCGTCGCCGAGCTGGCCCGTGAGACGGCGGAGCTGCGTGAGCAGTTGCAGGAGGCCGAGGCCCGCGCGGCCAAGTTCTCCTCGCGGTTGGCCATGGTCCGCACCGAGGCGGAGGAGGCTCAGCGGCAGGTGGCCACGATGAGCACAAGGCTTGACCGCCACCAGGCGGAGTGGGCGGCAGAGCGGATCAAGCTCCTCGCCCGCATCGCGGAGGCGGAGGAGGCACGGGCGGCGGTACCGGCGGCAGCCACGCAACCGGCGGATCCCGAGGTCGGCGGCCACCAGGAGGAGCTACCCCTGATCGAGGAACCCACCGTCGTCTCGGCCGCCCTGCCCGCCCAGCGCACCTCGCCAGCCTCGGGCCACCCGACCGAGCCCGCTGTTCTGCCTGAAGCCGCTGTCCCGGCTGAGCCTGCCGTGCAGCCCGGTGCGGATGGGCACGATGTCGACGCGAACGCCGATGCTCACGCAGATGCCGATGTTCACATGGACGCTGAGCTTCACCCCGATGCCGAGCGTCACTCAGACGGCGAGCGTCACTCAGACGGCGAGCTCCAGGCCGGTGGCGATGTCCTGACGTGTGGCGGCGCCTTCGACGCGGGTCCATTGCTGCAGACGATCGCGGGATCCCGTCAGGACGATCTTGAGCTTATCGGCGCGGCACTGGTGGCCGCCGTGGCCTCCGCGGGCCTGACGGACGACCCGGGCCTGACGGGCGGGCCGGCGGATGCGGGCCGGGGGGCCCCGCCCGGCGTCCGCACCTCCGAGGGTGCTCCGCCGTCCTGGGGCGGGCCGGCCGAACCCGTACCGTCCTCCGACAACCTCAAGGAGATCGTGGGAGTCGGGCCCGTGGTCGAGTCCCGTCTTCGGGTGCTGGGAATCACCACCTTCCGCCAGCTCGCCGCGATGGGCGACATGGATGTCGACAGGCTGGCCAGGAAGCTCGACGGCTTCGGCGGCCGGATCATCTCCGATGACTGGGTCGGCCAGGCCCGTGACCTCCAGGCCCGGCACCACGGCGGGCTCGCCTGACCGGACGGAGGTCACAGGCCGGAGATCAGACCTTCGATCTCGGCTTCGACGATCCGGCGGTCGGTCACGTCCAGGTAGAGCCAGACATGGCCGTGGTAACCCTCGGGCCCCGCGAGCGGGATGTGGCTACGTTCGAAGACCCGGCCGTCGGCGAACATGAGGGCCTCACGCCGCATCGTCCGTCGACGCCGTAGCAGGGTGTCGAGCCGGTTCGCGAAACCGGCGGGGTCCTCCACCAGGCCTGGCATCGGGCGGATGTGCGCACGGCAGTCCGTGCCCACCAGATCAACCGGCGCCTCCGCCAGCTCGAACAGGTCGCAGTACGTCTGGTTCACGGCCACGACCCGGGCGTCCGCATCCGCGACGAGGACCGCCGAGGGCAGTTCGGCGAGCAGCGTGGTGAGCCAGCGCTCACGCTCATGGCAGGCGTCGGAAAGTCGGCGCAGCTCGGTGAACGCGCACCCGCAGGCCCCGTCACCGGCACCCCGGGTGCCCGCTGCCCGCCACGGGTCGACCGGTCCACGTGTGGGCAGGGCGGACGCCGGGTGGGACGAGTACGGCCGAGTCGGCCTGGGCGGCGGCGGCGGGAACGAACTGGCGGCCGAGCCAGGCCCCGCAGCCGGCGGATGTGATGCCGTGGCACCGCTGTGCGGGGTGACCGCGGCGCGCCATTCGGCCCCCGGCGGGAGAACGCCGCCGCGGTGCGACTTCGGGTTCGGGTGCGGCGCCGGTAGCCGAGGCCCGTCCTCGCCGGCGTGCACGGACTTGCCACCGTTGCGGGAGCCCGGGGCACCCGGTCCCGGGGGGGTGCGCTCGGGGAAGCGGGCGCGCGTCGGGCCGGCGGAGGGCTCGGTGGCCGGCGGTTCGCTCTCGCTGGACGAGGGCCGGCGGGGAGCCGGAACCGTCCAGCTCGGCCCGGGGCCGTCCAGGTCCTCCGGTGGCAGCCAGAGATCGTCGGTGACCAGGTCGAACCGGTCGAGTTCCTCACGGAGAAGCTCGATGGTCTCCGGGCACATCGCGTCCAGGGCCTCGCCGGTCGGGTGGTCGGCGTCGCCCCGACGTGCGTCAGCCCGCGCTTGGGGTACGGCGGTGAGCGTGCCGGCGAAGCGGCGGTGCCCGTTCTCGCCCACCACCGCGGATGCGCGCAGGATCGCTGGGCGGGCTGTCCCGTCCGGCTGGAGCAGCCGGACCTGAACCGTGAGCTCGTCACCCTCGGTAACGAGCTGCCGCCACCGTGCCGTGACGGCCCGCACATCCTCCGGATGCACGGCGCGTTCCCAGCCGTGCCCCACCGCTTTGTCGCGCGGAACTCCGGTCAACACGGACCAGTGCCGGTTGACAAAGACGTGCCGGCCAGATACATCGGCGGTGAATATCCCGACCGGGCAGTTCTCGACAATTCGTCGGAATACATCCCATGCGGTCGCGAACACGTCGGACGGCTCGGCGCCGTGGTGGGTGTTCATCGTTGTCCCCGGGTGAGAGTCGGTCGACGTGTGCGGGGTGCGGCAACATTCCGTGGCAACGCTGTGCGCGCTGTGCCCGGTGGGCGTTCGGCAGTGCGGAACAAAGGCTGACCGGGCACGTGAAGGACCCCCGAGGCAGGCGTCGGCGGCGGTCGGCGACCTGTAGGGCGGTGTGGGGGAGTACCACCGGTCGGCGCGGACCGTGCGTTGTCGGTTTCCAGTGTGGTGGCGTGGCGTTCGGGCTTCTGACCGCCGGCAGATTACCGCTCTCGCGCCCCGTTGCCGACGTCCCCGGCCGGCGTTTCGGTACTGATCTGCCGGCCTGCTGGATTCCCGGGCGGCAGTTTCGGCGGGTGGTGTGCGGGCTGTCCGCAACTCGGGCGGAAGCCCGTCCGGGCCGCCGCGCGCCCCGAAGGGCGGTTACCCAGCGTGACACCGATACCGGGATCTGGTCGGGTCGCGCGCTGTCTGTGGCTGGTAGTGGTCCTACCCGGCGCAGGGCGCCCCCGGGGGTTGTGCGAACGTTGTTGCTTGCGTACCCGCTTGCAAGGGTTGATGACGAGTGACCCTCTTCCTACGCTTCGTAGCTGGTAGTCGGAGTCCGGGGGGGCGGGGCGCATGGACAGGGGTGAGGAGCGGCGATTCTCGGTGGCGGTGGCTCGCGGGAACTGGCTGGACGCGACCTCTCACGTGGAAGGAGAGGTTCGTGAACTGATACGTCGGCGATCTCTTGATCCGGTGCGCGAACCCGCGCACATTCGTCAGCTCGTGGACGACGTTGTCGCCGAGTACGAAGAACGTGCCCTCACCAGTGATCTTCCGCCGGTGGTGGACCGGGATGCCACCGCCCGCGCGGTCTATGACACGGTCGCCGGTTTCGGCCCCCTGCAGCGGCATCTCGACGACCCGACCGTGGAGGAGATCTGGATCAACGAGCCCGGCCGGGTGTTTGTCGCCCGGCACGGCCGCAGCGAGCTGACCACCACGATTCTCACCCATGACCAGGTACAGGACCTGGTGGAACGCATGTTGAAGTCGTCCGGCCGCCGGGTCGACCTGTCGACTCCGTTCGTCGACGCAATGCTGCCCGACGGGTCCCGCCTGCATGTGGTCATTCCGGATGTCACCCGAGTGCACTGGTCGGTCAACATCCGCAAGTTCGTTCTGTCCGCCTCCAGCCTGGAGGAGCTCGTCGCGCTCGGCACGATCNCGCCGCAGGCGGCCCACTTCCTGGAGGTCTCGGTGATCTCCGGGCTGAACGTCATCGTCGCCGGCGGCACCCAGGCCGGCAAGACGACCATGCTCAACTGCCTGGGGTCCGCGATCCCGGCACGCGACCGGGTCATCAGTGTCGAGGAGGTCTTCGAGCTGCGGCTGCGCGCGCCCGACTGGGTCGCCATGCAGACCCGCCAGGCGAACCTGGAGGGCAGCGGCGAGATCCGCCTACGGCGGCTCATCAAGGAGGCGCTGCGGATGCGTCCCGACCGGATCATCGTCGGCGAGGTGCGGCAGGAGGAGGCGCTCGACCTGCTGATCGCGCTCAACTCCGGGCTGCCGGGCATGTGCAGCCTGCATGCGAACTCCGCCCGCGAGGCGGTGACCAAACTGTGCACCCTCCCGCTGCTCGCAGGGGAGAACGTCACCCACGCGTTCGTCGTGCCGACCGTCGCCGCCAGCGTCGACCTCGTCGTCCACCTCACCAAGGAGGCCGACGGGCGGCGCCGGGTCACCGAGATCGTCGCGCTGCCGGGGCGGGCCGAGGGCGACACCGTCGAGGTCGCGCAGATCTTCCAGTCCCGCGGCAACCAGCTGGTGCGCGCCGACGGCTACCCGCCGCACCCCGAGCGCTACCTGCGGGCCGGCTACGACCTGGCGGCGCTGCTGGCCCCGCCCGCCCACGAGCGGGGCTACCCGCAGATCGCGGTCGAACGCTGATGGGCATCTTCCTCGGGCTCGTNCTCGGCCTCGGCCTGTTCCTGATCGTGATGAGTGGACGTCCACGCGCCAGCAGGGCGGAACGCGCCGAGGCGGCGTGGGCACGCAACCTGGGCGAGACACTGGCGCAGGCTGGCATCCGCGGGGTCAGCGCACACCAGTTCGTGCTGGTCAGCGCGGTGCTGGGGCTGGTGGCCGGTCTCGTCGTGCTCGCCTTCTCCAGCACCTTCTCCCTCGCCGCCGCGTTCGGGGCCTTCGCCGCGTTGGTGCCGCGCCAGCTTGTGCTGCGCCGCCGGCGGGGCCGCATGCACGACCTGCGCGAGGTGTGGCCGGACGTCGTCGACAACCTCGCCAGCGCCGTGCGGGCCGGTCTGTCGCTGCCCGAGGCACTCGCGGCGGTCGGGGTGCGCGGGCCGATACCGCTGCGTCCCGCCTTCACCCGTTTCGGCGAGGACTACCGGGCGACCGGCTCGTTCTCGACCTGCCTCGACCGCCTCGCCGACGAGCTGGCCGACCCGGTCGCCGACCGCATCATCGAATCGCTGCGGATGGCCCGCGAGGTCGGCGGCACCGACCTCGGCCGGTTGCTGCGCACCCTGTCGACCTTCCTGCGCGAGGACGCCCGCACCCGCGCCGAGCTGGAAACCCGCCAGACCTGGACCGTGAACGCCGCCCGGCTCGCGATGGCCGCGCCCTGGATCGTCCTGCTGCTGCTCGCCAGCCGCGGGGAGAACGTGCGTGCCTACGACAGCCCCACCGGGGTCGCCGTGCTCGCCGCCGGTGCCGGTGTGTCCGTCCTGGCCTACCTGCTGATGAAAAGGATCGGGCGGCTACCTGAGGAGGAACGGGTGCTTCGGCAGTGACACGGGCGGCGCGGACGACACCGCTGACACCGACGAGACGGGCGGTGCGCGAATGACACCGGTGCCGGGCACGAGACGGGTGTTCCGGCCGTGAGCACGGCCGCGGCGGGCGCGCTGCTCGGCCTCCTCCTCGGCACCGGGCTGGTCATCGTGATCTTCCGGTCGCCGCCGGCCCGCAGGGTGCGGCTCGCCGACCGCATCGACCCCTACCTGCGCGACACCCCCTCGCCATCCCGGCTGCTCGCCGACGGGGTCGGCGTGGGCGGTGCGTCCACCAGCACCGAGAAGCCGGCCCGCCACCGCGGCCGCGCACGAGCCGAGTCGGCCCCCGCTTTCGGTCTGGGAACGGTCGAGGCGCTGCTCCGGCCGTTCGTCGAGGACGTCGCCGCGCGCCTCGACCGCTTCCTCGGCGGCCGGGCCGCGCTCACCCGCCGGCTGGTCCAGGCCGGTGGACACACCTCGATCGAGGAGTTCCGCGTCGAGCAGGTGATCGCCGCGGTGGCCGGTGCCCTGCTCGGGGCGTCCGTCCTGGCACTGCGGGCCCTGCTCGGGGTGGGGCCGCCCGCCCTCGTCGGCGTCGCGCTGGTCATCGCCGGGACGGCCGGCGGCATCGTGGCCCGGGACTGGTGGCTGACCCGCGCGATCCGCGAACGCGAGGACCGGATGCTCATGGAGTTCCCCACCGTCGCCGAGCTCCTCGCGCTCGCCGTCACCGCGGGGGAGTCCGCGATCGGCGCGCTGGAGCGCGTCAGCCGCCTCACCCGCGGCGAGCTGGGCACCGAGCTGCGGCTCGCGCTCGCCGACGCCCACTCCGGCGCCACCCTCGTGCAGGCCCTGGAAGGCATCGCCGCCCGCACCTCACTGGCGCCGCTCACCAGGTTCGTCGACGGCATGGCGGTGGCGATCGAACGCGGCACACCCCTGGCGGACGTCCTGCGCGCCCAGGCCGTGGACGTCCGCGAGGCCGGCAAACGCCAGCTGCTGGAAGCCGGCGGCCGCAAGGAGATCGCAATGATGATCCCGGTCGTCTTCCTCATTCTCCCGACGACGGTGATCTTCGCCTTCTACCCGGCGCTCGTCAGCTTCACGGTGATCGCGCAGTGACGTCCACGGCGATCAGGCAGTAGCGGGTGCCGGGGGCGGACAAGAGCCCCGGGCACCCGACCGGATCCAGGGAGGGGACATGAAAAGGATGAGGCACAGTCCGGTTCGGCCGCGGGCGGGGCATGCCCCGCGGGCGCTGACCCGCGCGGCGGCGGGCATCACCGCCTGGGTCGTCACGCGGACGGGCCGCTGGGCGGCCCGGAACGAGCGCCTCGCCGCGGCCGGCGCGGACCGCGGTGACGTGCCCGGCTGGGTGATGGTCACGGTGATGACCGCCGCCCTGGTCGTCGCGATCGCCACGCTGGCGACACCGGCGCTGCAGTCGCTGTTCACCTCGGCCATCGAGCAGGTGACCGGCGTCGGCGGCGAATGACGCCGGCCACCGTGCCTGGACGTGTCCGTGGTCTCCTGCCTGGCGCCAGGGGACGACGGGCGGACGACAACCGTGCCGTCACGGGGCCGGTGGACGGCGCCGCCGGGGCCGGGGCCGGGGGCAGTGTCGGGAGCAGCGACAGCGGTTCGGCGATCGTCGAGTTCGTCCTGGTCGGAACGCTGCTGCTGATGCTGATCCTGGGCATCATCCAGGTCGGGCTTGTCCTGCACGTGCGCAACACCCTCGCCGCGGACGCGGCGGAGGGCGCCCGGCACGCCGCCAACCTCGGCGTGCCCGCGAGTGAAGGTGGCAGCTACGCCCAGCAGCTCATCACCAGATCCCTGCCAGGCCGTTCCGACGCCGTCTGCACCGGGCAGGAGGAGACGGGCGANGGTGACATTCCGCTGGTCCGCGTGACCTGCACCGTGGTCGTCCCGCTCAGCCTCGTTCCGCTGGGCGACGGCGTGACGCTGACGGTCACCGGCCACGCCGTGAAGGAGACCCCGTGACGGTGCCGGCCACCGGCCTCCGCCGCGGCCGGCCCGGTCGTCGGTTCGGTCGTCTGATCGCTCGTCTGATCGCTCGTCTCCGGCGCCGGTTCCACCGACTGCTCGGTCACCTGTTCCACCGTCCGCACTGCCGGGAGAGGNCCCCCCGTGCGGACGCGGGCTCGGCGATGATCGAATTCGTCGGGCTGTCGCTGGTGCTGCTGATCCCGTTCGTCTACCTGTTTCTCGCGGTCTTCGCCGTCCAGCGGGCTGCCTTCGGGGTGACCCAGGCGGCGCGTGAGGCAGGCCGCGCCTACGCCACCGCGCCAGACGAGACCAGCGGAATCGAACGCGCCCGGCTCGCCGCCCAGCTCGCCTTCACCGACCAGGGCATCCACGCTGCCCCCGAGATCAGGTTCGCACCCGAGGGTGCGGACTGCGGCGCGGGCAACCCGGGTGACGGAGCGGCGACCCTCGAACCCGGAGCGCGCTTCGTGGTCTGCGTCCGCGCCCTCGTCCCGCTGCCCGGAGTCGGCGCCATCGCCGGCAACCTCGCCGACGTGACAGTGAACGGCCAGTTCACCGTGGTCATCGATGCGTACCGGGCCGACCGGTCAAGCACGTGACCAGCGAGTTTGCCGATCGGATGATCCGAAATCCGGTGGCATAGCGCTTGGATGCGCGGTAACTGGCGCTGGCTTGACCTCGTCATCCGGGTCATTGAGCGGTCAGGCGTCGGGTGGGTGCGCGGTCGTTCGGATGATCAGCGGTGGTAGACGTCGCGGCGGTGGTCGATGGCCACGACCGTGACCGTCATCGCCTTGTCGTCGATGCGGTAGATGACCCGGTAGGTTCCGCGCCGTGCGCTGAACCGGTCGTCGAGCGGTGGCATGAGCCGTTTCCCGACCCGGTAGGGGGCTTCCAGGAGCGGTCCGGTGATCAGTTCGTAGACCGCTGCGGCGACGGTGTGGGGGAGGCTCTCGTTGAGTGCGCGGCGGGCCGCTGGCGACATCTGGAGGACGTAGCGGTCAACGGCGTCGGTCATGCGGCGCCGAACCGGCGTCTCATGTCCTCGGCGATCTCCTCTGCCGTCACGACTTCCCCACGAGCGAGTTCGGCGTCCGACTCGGTGAGCTGGCGCATCGTCAGCGGGTCGCTCAGGATCGCGATGGTCTCCTCCAGCCGCTCCAGGTCCTCGGCGGCCATCAACACGACGAAGTCGCGGCCGTTACGGGTGATGTGTATGCGCTCGTGCGTCCGGTCGACCTCGTCGGCGATCTCGGACAGTCGGGCCTTGACGTCGGACAGCGGCAGCGTCTGCATAGACCAGAATTCTAGTCTTCCGAGGGAGGATGTTGGCCTGGTGGACGTGCACGGCGATGCCCCGTCGTCCACGCCTCGGCGTCGTCCGCGGTCAAGGAGGGGCAGGGAGGTGGCGGAACTCCACAGGCGTGCCCCATGGCATCGCAGGCTTGTGGACCGCCAATCTCGATCTTCAAAGTGGCGGCGGCTCGGTGGCCGTTCAACACCTCAGGTCTCTCGCGAAGGCCAGAAGTGTCGGGTGATCGAGCGGGTAATACGAGGGTGGTAGGTCCTTGAGGTGGAACCAGGTGACAGGCTGTCCCGGTTCAGGTCGCAGCGGCTCCGCGGGGTCTGCCGTCAAGGCGTAGGCCAAGCCATAGGTACGGTCGCCGGCATGATGGTCCCCGAGAACCGCGACGGGTTCGTGGACCAGCAGATCCGCATTGATCCCGGTCTCCTCGGTCACCTCTCGGAGGGCGCCCTCCCGGGGAGTCTCGTCTTCTTCCAGACGCCCGCCCGGGCTCAGCCATCCGAAGTGTGAGTGCCGGACAAGAAGCGTCTGTGCAAGATCTTGGGAGAACACCCAGCCGGCCACCACGACCTGCGCGTCCAGCGCTGGCCCCCCGGCCCGGCTCCTGCGTGGCAGCGGACCACTCCGTCGAGCGTGGCGCCGTCTCCGAACGCGGAGCGGCCGCGCTCCGCGTCGACCGTCCACCCTTCGGTCCGGCTGGCTACATGATTGGAAGATCGACAACATCACGGTAAAGTGGCGCACTTTCGTTCACGCCGGATCAGCGTCTTCGCAGCTGAGCACAGCGATAACCCGAAAAGAACG
>NZ_LRTK01000085.1 GCF_001636565.1 Frankia sp. EI5c | reverse complement strand
GGCCGCGACGTCTGCTTCGGTGGTGGTGTACTGCGCGGTGCAGTCCATGATGCCGCCCGGTGGGANGGTGGTCGCCGGGCAGGTGATCGGCCCGAGCCTGTCATCGACCACCGCTATGTTCGACAGCTCCTCGGGGCTTCCGCCGAAATTTATCAGCCGGTAGGTGTAGGTGATTGTCTGGCCGGCTCCGGTGAACTCGGCCGGGCTGGCGAACTTGAAAAATGACAGGTTCGGTGACTGGGNAAATGCGGCCGCCGTCGTGAATGAGAACATTGCGCCACAGATCAGTAGCACTACAATAACCTGCGCGAGTAGGCGGCCGAACAGGCTCGGACCACTCCCGGGTCGGGCGGAATGCCCGCAGAACCGTGCCACGGAGAATTTCGGGCGAATCATGCGACTGACCTCGGAGTTGTGCTTCGAGCCGACAACCGGACTGCGAAGAGGCTAGTGAACTGTCCTCTCCTTCCAATGCAGGTGGCGGGTCGTGGCGTGTCATGCGAAGCGGTAATCCGTAGGTGGCCATTTTTCGACCTACCGTGACCGATCGCTCGGAAGTGGTCATCTTGTGGCCACCAAATGTAAAGCGACGCGCGCGTGATGATGCGCCGGTCCAGGTGATTGCGGTCCAGGTGATCGCGGAAGTGTCCCCCCGCATATGATCGACAGCTTGTGGGTGAAAGCAAAGGCGGGTGGCACGAACGACGGCGGCGCGGCGATGGTCTGCTGAACCTGATGGCAGGTGGTTCTGGAAAGGGCGCTCCGGGCCGAGATGACCGGTCATCTCGGCCCTTCCGGCAGGGGCGGCTGTCCGGAGAAATGTGGCGCCTCAGTGGCTCCTGGGCCACCTTCGACGCAACCTGCAGTTCACGCCGACATCGGCGTCGTTGACGGACCTGGTGGAACGCTGGTTTCCGGAGCTGGCCAACCGCAAGCAGCGTCGACCGGCGCAGCGGTCGGTCGTCGAACTCGAAGCCGACATCCGGCGGTGGTCCAACGCCCGGACGTTGACCGCAGCCGTTCGTCCGGGCCAAGACCGCGGACGAACGGCTGGAGACCCGCGCCGCGTACAGCCGGCGAATCGATGAACTCAGGACACTGGACACATGGGGTCGTACTGTGTCACGCTTACACCCGTCCCAGGCTGACGAGTCGCATGGAACAACCAAGTTCGACGCGGGTAAATCTCATGCTTCACCTGCCAGTGGCGCGCTGCGACGTCGACCTTTGTGAACACTGCGGGAATTGCTCGCTCAAGTTTATTCGGTACTGGACTCGCAATTTTCGGTCACAAAAGAGGGTGCTGAACTATGAATATCACCCGACGGAACATCGCCCGAGCCACAATTGGAGCCTGTGGTCCGGTCGCACTCATCGCCGGCTCCTCCTTTGTGGCACCCGCCGAAGCCGCGCCGACGGTGACGTGGATGGATTGCACAATTTACTCCTATGCGCCGGATGTCTACAATGGAAAAGTTCGCGGTGGAGGCGGTATGAATTGCGACGCCGGCCACCCCGGCGTTTTTCACACGTACCTTGATAAATACAACTCCAACACTGGCCAGTGGGTCGAGTCGGCGCACAACAGCTTCACGACATCAAATGCATCTGTCCAGCTGGACGCGCTTGCCGGTTGCCCTGGGGGGCCAGGTCTGTACCGGTCGCGCACATGGTTTGACGCCGTCAACTACTACGATGAACCGGTAGCAGTGACCGGCGGCGTGACTCGTACCTGCTAGTAGTTTCCGCTTCACGAACGGGGCGAGCGGCTCTGTTGCGTCGGCGGTAGCTGCCGGGAAGCGGACTCCGCCGATGCAACAAAGCCGCTGCACGTGATTGGCGCTGCGGGAGGCCGTAGGGCGGAGTACTCCAGCGGCGCTGCTGCATTCCGGGGACGCTGGGCACGCCAGCGGCCAGGGCTGCGTCATGCTCGCGTTTTGATCGGTTCTGTGGGTAGATCGCCGCTGACAGCGGTCTGTCCCGGTTGTCGGCGGAAGCCGTGAAGGTCGAGTGCGGCGTCGGCGACGGTGGCCGGAACAGGGCGAGGACGGCGGGACCGCGGCCGGTCCGGCTGGTGCCGGCGTCCTCCTCGGAGGTCACGTCGCGGACGTAGTGCTGACTGACCTCGGGTGCCACTGGGCCGTGGGCGAGATCGGCCAGTAGCGCGNGGCTGACCTGGCGACATCGCCAGCGCCTTGGCGGAAGCGGAGTCCGCCGACACGACGGATCTGTACCACTCGCTCCAGCTACGCCTGGTCTATCTTCATGATCAACATGGCAAGGGTCGACCTGAAGATCGGCGAAGGTCGCCACGGGTAATGGATTGTGTCCGAGGGGGGACTTGAACCCCCACGCCCGATAAAGGGCACTAGCACCTCAAGCTAGCGCGTCTGCCATTCCGCCACCCGGACAAGGTGTGGTTCTGGGCTGCTCGCCCGCACCGGAGATGACTCTACACGGTCGCGCGGGTGACTGACGCTACGCCCGACCACCAGCGGATCAAGCGCAGGTCGTGACTCCCTGTCGGCCTGCCCCGGCGGGGGCCACGGGCCACCGCTACCCGTCCACGCGGATGCGGACGGTCGGCGGTGCGCCTGGGTGGGACGGTCAGGAGGAGCCGATCGCCGCGGTCGCGGCCACGCTCGCGCCGATCGCCGCGGTCGTCGCTGCCTGGGCTTCCTGAAGGACGCGCGTCACGACCGGCGCGACCGGCGTCACGTTCGTGGCCGTGGCTATCCGCTCCTTCGCGTGTCTGCGGTGGGCGCGGTCGGGGGCCACGACTTCGAGGAGGCGGGACGGCCCGGCGAGCGCGAGCAGTGCGGCGGTCCGGGGGTCGAGCGGGCCGCTGCCGCGTGCGGCTTCCCGGGCCCGCCGCAGCACGTCGTCGCGCAGATCGGCGCGCAGCACCGGATGGCGGGTGACCGGGAACAGCAGTATCCGCCGCCGTTCCCGTCCGATGATCTTCTCTTCGGTGAGACGGTCGGTCACCGCGGTCCACACCCCGCCCAGGGCTTTGTCCAGCCCGCGTAGCTGGTCGGCGGCGCGGCGGCCTTTCACCTCGCCGATCGCTCGGTGCGCCGCGGCCAGCAGCGGGTCGGCCGGCGGTCGCCCCGCTGGCCGGAACCTCTTGCCGTCCACGACGACGCCGTCGGCGAGGCCGAGTTCGGCGATGAGCGCGCCGCTCAGGCTGATGGTCAGCGGTTGCCGCGACGAGTTCACCGTCGAGCCTTCGACCGGGTCGAGGGCGAGCAGAAGCAGTTCCTCGGCGATGAGCATGGTCAGCCCCCAAGATGGTTTCGGTCTGCCGCCGCTGGCGGTGACGGCGACCGGCCGCTCGGCGTCTCCGGCAGCCGCGACCGAACGGCCGCCGCCCGCCCACCGTGACACGGTGGGCGGGCGGCGTATCCGGACCGGCGTCGTGGTCTGGCGTCAGTAACGGCCGCCGGCTGTCGTGTGGTTCCGCGGCCGCCGCCGAAACCGCCGCAGACCCCGTGCCGCCGACCGGTCGGCCGCGTTCACGTCACGCCGGACCTCATTGCGGAGCCGTCGTAGCAACCTCATTGTTTCCTCCTCGGGCCTCGTCGTGTCCTTCGTCCCGCATGGACCTCGTCGTCCTGTCGTCGACCTGAACCCGACATGCCCGCCCTGCCGCCCTTAACACACCATCTCCGATTGTCTTTCTGTTGTGATGCCGCCCACCGGCGTAGGACGGTCCTCGGGGGCCGCCCGCGCTCAGCCGCCGTCGGGTGTGGTCAGGGGGCGCCATCCAGCTGGAGGAGAGGACGCGTCGTCTTCGGCCGACAGGCCGGCCGAACGATCCGTGTCCGTGTCCGTGTCCGTCTCGGTGCCGAGGCTCTCGTCGGCGTCACGCTCGGGACTTGCGGTGGACTGGTCGGACTCCTGGACCGCGGGCTGCCGCTCCGGCGCTGGTTCGCCCGGAACACCGCTGGGAGGCGTCGGTCGGAGTTTCTGCGCGAAGTCCGCCAGCTGGTATTCGTCAAAGAGATCGATGATCTGGTCGGCCAGCATCCGGCGCAGTTGCGCATCGTCGGTGAGGCCAGCGGCGTCCAGCAGGCTGTCGAGGTGGCTGACCGCGGTGTCGGGAGTGCGTTGGAAGGGGATGGCGTTCAGGTGGTGGGCCTCCGGGTCGTCGTCNCCGTCAGGATCATCGGCCTGGGGGAGGGGTTCCGGGGCTGGTGGGAAGGCGAGCTGGCGAAACCAGTCGGGCAGGTCGTGGTTGTTCGCGGCGGCGGAGAGCCGGGCGAGCTGGTGCAGATCCCCAACCGTGCGCTCAACGTGATGGTCGTTGCGGGCCAGCCACCACACGACCGTGCTGCCGATGTCCTTGAGCACGTCGTCGGCGAGGTACTGACGCCTGGTCTGCTCCCACCGCCATTCGTACTTCCAGACTTCCTCGTCCTTACGCATCTCCGCCAGGCGGTCGAGGCGTTCCTGATCCCCCCGCGAGAGGACGAGCTCAATGTTGTCGGCCATCACCAGCAGCTGCCCGGAACGGTCGCGCTCCAGGCCGCCGAGCCGACCGCCAAGCTCCTGTTCCACGAACGACGCGCCGGCGGGGGAGCGGTGCTGGGTCACCAGCCGGGCGCGTTGGACGATCGCCTCGCATGCGGCGCCTGCCTGGTTGCCGAGCATGCCTGCCTGAGCGGGCTCGTATACCGCCCATCGCACCGTCGCCGACAACAGGAAGTCGTAGTCCGCGGTGTCACTGGGCACCCGGACCGCGCTCAGCCGGAGCTCGTGTGGCCTTGCCGGTGGCGGCGCGGGGGCGGGAACGGAGAATGCGGGGCTGCTGCGGGGGGCGAAATCCCGCTGCCTCGCCTGGCGCAGAATCAGGTATCCGGCGGTAAGCGCGGCGAGCGCGAGTAGCACCGGAACCGTGGACCAGGACGGCCGGCCCCAGAAGGCGATCAGAATGACGACCAGGCCGCCGCCGACGACGAGCATGGCCACGACGGTTCCGCGGCGGATTGGCACGGTGATGTCTCCTCACACTGGTTCTCGGGTCAACACGCCCCGTCGGGCGGCGCGGATCTTCCGCCGCAGCTGTGCGGTGAGGTGGCCGCGCGCCGGGAGCGCGTCGGCGCCCGCGGCGTCCGCCCAGGAGCAGGCCACCCCGTAGAGCCGGGCCAGCAGGGCTACCTGGCGGTCGCAGGAGACCACCAGCAGCTCAAGGAGCACCTCGCGATAGCGCTGGGAACCGGCCGCCGCCTCAAGCCAGCTCTCGACCCGTTCGTTCCAGAGCACCTGGTCCTCGACCAGTACGCCGCGCCAGCAGGCCGCCAGGTGCTCGCGGACGGCCAACTCGTCGAGGAGCNGGCGAGCGACCCGGTCAGGAGCGTCGGTGAGACCCGCCGGGGCGGACAGCGTGAGGAAGAGCCCGGTGTCGACCTCCCAACGCGCCCGGTCAGGCATCTTCCCCTGCCTGAAGGTTCNGGCGAGCCGTTCGAACATCTGCCGTCGCAGGCTCTGGGAACCGGCGACCGTCCGTAGTAGTGCCGCGTAGGGTGAAGCCATGCCGCGGTGGCGTCGGGCAAGGTGGTGTAGTCGCACCATCGCCTNGTCCGAGTGACGTTCCGCCATCACCTCCGCACACATTTCGACNAGAATCCGCACCAGGCACGGGTGCAGCTTTGATTCGATGGACCAGTAATAGATCCTCTGCCGGAACGTCACGGCCGCGTCCTTATGGGACAAACCATGGCGGAGAACATGGCTGGCGGCGCGTGCACCTGGATCGTCGACCTGCCCGGTTGCCCATTTCTGTACATGCCTCATAAGGACCGAGAAGTCGTCCGGATAGCGCTCCAGAACGCACTGGTCGACGACTCTCGCGGCGAGTTCCGCCNGGCTGTCATCCGATATCCCGGGTGATCGGGCCAGCTGATCGATCCAGTTGATCNGATGTGGCCGCAGATCGGGCCTGCTGTTCCAGAAGTGCTCCCGGATCGTCGTGTCATAGCCGAGTTCGAGAAAACTGACGCGGCCGTCCTGGTCCTCCTGCGCGCCGATCGTCGCGAGCCGGGNCGCCAGGTCGTCCTGTGCCAGCANGGGCAGGTCGGCGGGTGGGTGCGCTGTCACCCGCAGGATCATCTCGGCGGCCAGCTGGATCTCGTGGAGCTCGGACTCGTGCAGCATCGCGACCGTGAGCAGAAGTGCTCGCTGCGAGCCGCTCTGAAGCTTCCGGACGAGGTCCCGCACCTTGCCTGACTGATCGGTCACGGCAGCGGAGGCCCGCTGGAGCCAGGCGGCGGGCCCTTCGTCCGGGCGGGCCTGGTCCCGCGCGCGGCAGGTGAGCGCGACGAGGTGCGACACCTGCCGCATCGAGGGGCGCGGGCCCAGCCGTTCGGCGAAGGGGGCGAGCGGGACGCTCTCACCCAGGTCGATCTTGGACGCTCTGAGGTGCCTCGCCAGAACCTCCGTCTCGAGCGGCCTGCCGATCTCGACACGCAGAAACTCGAATTCCGCCCGGAGCCGGTGCCTCCTCTCGGGGAGGATCAGGACCAGGTAGGCGCCACGCTCCCGCAGCGTCTCCCGGAATGACGACAGCGCACTCTGGACCTGCTCCCAGAGAACGTCGTCCGCGTTCGCGAGATTCAGCCACATCTGGTCGCCGGCGCCGACCCGTTCGCGGGCAAGGGGGCCTCGTTCGTCCTCCGGGGCCGCGGTCAGTTCGTGCAGAGTGCCCGACAGGCAGGCAAGGTCGTGGAGGAGGACCTGTGCCGCCGCCGTGCGCCCGCTGCCNGGTGCCGCGCTGAGCAGAACGGTCCGCCAGCTCAGGAGTTTCTCCCGGGCCTCCCGGTAGCGCGCCGGATGAACGAAGCGGTCGTACAGGCGCTCGAGCTCATCCCNGGCGACGCGCCGAGGAGCCCACCGCGCCCCGGCCGGCACCTCGACGCCGTAGTAGCGGATCGAGTTGTCGACGGTCAGTGATCCGTCGCCGGTGTTGACCGGACCGTGGGAGGCACTGACCGAGACGGTTCTTCCGATCATTCCTGGCTCGGCATGCTGGGCGGGACGTCGGACGCCTGGTTCAGGTTTCCCTGCTGGGCACCGGCCACGTAGTTCACGTTGCCACCGGCGAAATGCGGCGAGTTGGTGACCAGGCTACCGCTTCCGGTGTTCACCGGTCCGCTGTTGCCCTTCACGACCGTACCGGCGTCGCCGTCGACCGTACTTCCGACGAAAGCCGTCCCGTACACGTCGCCGGCGGAGTTCACCGGGGGAGCCGGCGCCGTGGTCCCCGCTTTGTCGCCGTCATTCCGGCACAGATCCGGGACCAGCTCACACAGCTTGTCGCCGAGAGTCCGGAGGTCGCGTTCCATGTTGTGCTCGTCGAGACGATACGACTGGCCCATGGCGAACCAGCGCAGGTCCCTGGGCAGGTCGGATGGGCGCAACCGGTCGACCTTCCGGCCGTCCAGCACCGGGATGACCAGGTTCCCGCTCCGGTGCGCCTCCAGGATCTCCCGCCTGACCCAGTCCGCCGGATCGTGCAGGTCGGCCGACGTGGCCCAGTTCGGCCCCACCACGGCGATCAGCACGGCGCACCGCCGGGCGTTCACGAGGAGGTCCTCGTCGAACCGCCGGCCGAGTTGGATCGACTTCGATGCCAGGAACACCCGCGTGGTTCCGAATCGGCCGGAGAGTTCCCGGTCGATCGTGCGGGCCGTCTTGTCTCCATCCTCGGTGCGATAGTTGATGAAGATGTCGGACACGGTCTGCTCCTCTGGGATCACGAGCGGGGTCACGATGGGGCCACGATGTTCAGCGCGGCGTTCAGGTTGGGGGCCACTGCCTGGACCGAGGGATTGCGGGCGTAGCGGGCGAGGGTGCGTGCCAGCAGCCGCAGGTCGGCCGCGATGGTCGCGGAACTCACGGTCAGCGCGTGCGGCAGGACGCGGCCGATGAGCTCGCAGGCGTGGTCGATGTCGCCGGCCGTCGCGTGAGCTCGGGCTCGGCGGGTGCCGTAGCGGGCGTGGGTGCGCAGGGCATGCGAAGGGACCTGCGCCATCTCCCGGTCCAGCGTCTCGGCCGCCTGCCTCGGGCGGCCGAGATCGAGCAGACACCAACCCGTGTTCATCGCCACCGGGTCGCTGAGGTGCGTCGTCCCGAAGACGGGCGCACCGTCGTCGGACGCGGCGGCGGCGAGCAGTTCACGGGCCTCGTCCAGGCAGCGCAGGCAGTCGTCATGGTCGCCGTTGATCGCATGCCCCTGTGCCTCGCGCTGCGCGGCAAGGCCCCGGATCCGCGGCGGGAGAGCACCGTCCCGCGCCTGACGGGCGAGCGCGACGGTCTCGGCGCCGTCCTCCCGGTAGANGGCGATCAACGCGTGGCGGACCTTGGCATAGGCCGCGAGATGCGGGTCGCCACCCGCGGCGGCCAGTTCGACGGCCCGCTGCGTCCACCACATGGCCGCCTGGTCGTCCCCGGTTTCCTGCGTCAGCCAGCCGACGTACTCCGCATAGCGCGCTCCGAGGCGGAGGAGGTCCTGCCGCGCACGTGGACCGGCCTGGGTGGAGAGCTCCCGCAGCGTGTGTGTCTGTGCGATGAGGGCTGGCAGCAGGACGCCCGGACTGACGGACTGGCCCAGCCGCCGATAGTTGTCGAACAGCGTGCGGAATACCTCCACATCCGGAATGGTCTCCAGCCCGGAACTGGCATCACCTGATCTGCTGCCGACGGTGAGCTGCTGGCTGTTTCCGATACCCATCACGGAGGCTACTCCGGCGGCCATGAGCGCTCGCCTGCCGATATACTGGAACTGGCTCGCGCCATCTGGGGAAAGTCGCATGAGCCAAACCTCCTCGTCGTCTCCGTCCTGGTCCGGTGACCGGCCGGCAGCGGATTCGGGTTCCCTGCTGGAAAGTAGTTCGACGAGGACACCACCAGTCCGCAGTTCCGCGTCGCACAGGCGGGCGAGTTCCCTGTTGGGGGCTTTCGTTCCGTGTTCGATCTTGCTTAGATGCCCCTTGCTGTAATGGATCGCGGCGGCGAGCTCGGTGAGCGTGCGGCCGGCGGCCAGGCGATTCCTCCGCAGTTCGCGCCCGAAAAGCTGATTCCAGCCGGTCACGGCCACCTCCGTCGCTGTCCGAACATCCGCGGTTGTCCGTTCGATCAGCTGAGTGTCCCGCAGGACAAGTGTGGCAGTCGGAGTGTGGAGATAGTTCGGGTGCGGGAGGTTTCCCGTTTCCTCTTTCCCGGCGTTCCGCGGCCGGGGCGCCGAAATTTCACGGCCTGCCGACATCAGTGAGATGTCCGGCTTATCGGGAATGTCGGTGGTGGCTGTGGCGCGCCCTACGAAGAACCGACTGCAGGCGGGCAGTCGAGGACGCCGGGTCGGGGTGTGTCAGGTCCTGGAGGTAGATCGTCTGCACCAGGCGGAGGGCCTNGGCGGCGGCCGAGTCGGGACCCGCCCCGCCCCCCAGACGGTCACCGAAGGCACCGACGCGATCGTCGCGCTGGCCACGATCGACGCCGACGGGCCGACCAACTCCTTCGTCGACCGCTACGGGAAGGTCCCGTGGTGACCCGGCGCGGTCACGCGGGCACCCTCAGATGAGGACCCGGGTGGAGTTCGGGTCGTTGGGGTCGGACGGGCGGAAGCGAGGAATCCCCGAACCGTGCTCACCAGGCGAGGCGGTCGAATCCGGGTCACCTCCGGCGTCACTGACGCGGGACGTGACCCAGCCAAAGGCGTTGGGCGGGAGTGTCGCATTCTCCTCGGGGACGGCGAGTAACGCCTGATACAGCTCCGTGCCGTTGCTGTAACGCAGCTCGCGGTCGCGCCGACAACATTTTCGGATGAGCGCCTTGAGCTCCTGGGAACAGGTCAGCGGGGCCACGTCGACATCCTCGTACACCCGGCGGAACATGACGTTCTCGATGCTGCCCGCGCCGGGATGCGCGCCGCCGAAAAGCTCCAGGAGGACGAGCCCGAACGAGAAGATGTCGGTGCGGTGGTCGACGGGCTGGCCGGTGATCTGCTCGGGAGCCATGTATGCGGGCGTTCCCACCAGTCCGTCCCCGGTCACCTGGGTGGAGTCGCGCTCGAAACTGCGGGCGACGCCGAAGTCGATTATGACGGGCCGGCCGTCAGTGCTGATGATGATGTTGCTCGGCTTCACGTCGAGCCGGACGATGTCGAGGTTGTGCAGNTACTCGATCGCCCGGAGAGTTCCCTTCGCTATCTGGATCGCCTCGGCGGCGCTGGGCCGGGGCCTGATCTCGCGTAGCAGCCGGTTCAGCCCGAGGCCGTCGACGAGGTCCATGACTATCCCGAGCCGGCCGTCCACCTCGTCGAGGAGCTGGTAGGTGCGGACGATGTTCGGGTGGTCGAGTCGAAGTGCGATCCTGGCCTCCNGCAGGAAACGGGTGCGGGCTTCCTCTTCACCGTTGAACGTCGAACTGAGCACCTTGATTGCGCGCCGGACACCGAGGCGGGTGTCCCTGGCCACGTAGACGGTTCCCATGCCGCCGACACCCAGGACGTCCAACAGCTCATAGCGCTCGCCGCCCATGAACCGTTCCGATCTGGGCACGCGAGGCGAGGTCGAGCTGACCTCCGGGTCTTCCGGTGGCGCCGGCCGGACCGAGCCAGGCGCCGGACGTCGGCTCCGCCACAGATTCGTGCCGGTGGTTTCCGGCGCGGGGCGTGCCCCCGGAGTGCCGGCGGGACCGCCCGCAATGACGCCACCGAGAAGATCCAGGCTCTCCCGCTCGTTCGCGCGCGCGACGCGCAGTACGCGGCGGCGCATCTCATGGCTGAGTCGGTAACTCGCCATGCGCGCCTGCGAGACCCCGCCCACCAGCGTGCCGTCGCCGGACGACTCCGGCCGCTGGTTCTCGATGACCCCGCCGCCGGCGAGATGCCGCAGGACGAGGTCCACCCGCCGTTCCGACAACGACAGCAGCGGCGACAGCGCACTCTCGCCGCTGACGACGTCTGTCGCGGTGAAGACGCCGCCCTCACTGCGCAGCACCCAGTCGGCCACGTAGTAGGCGCCCAGCCGGAACCGGTCCTCCTCCAGGCTGCGCCCCTCGCCGCCGGACCGCCCGAGCANGGTGTCGAGGATCGTCGACAGGTCGGCGTACAGGCTGAGCCGTTCTCGGCTGTCCGGGTTCAGGTGGATGAGTGGTCGGCCGTCGTTCCACAGGACCAGGTCATTCAGCTCCTGCATGAGCCGGCGTGGTACCCCGCGCCCCTTGTACTCCAGATAGCCGGCCACGAGGTCGAAAGAGTCCGCATCGGTGGTTCGCCAGCCGCTCGCCTCCCGCAGGACGTTCCTGCCGCCGTCCCAGATGCAGGGCACGTACACGCGCCAGGAGAAGACACTCTCGAAGATCCCGATACCGAAGGTGCTGTCGGTGGTGGCCCGGTCGAGGACATCCACGCCGGCGACGAAGATGAAATGGGCCGCGCTCGCGGTGAGCACGTTCTTGAACACGGTCAGGATCTCGTCGAAGCAGTCGGCGCCGCGTGGGCTGCTGGTCAGCTTGTCCAGTTCGTCGATGACAACGACGAGGTGGATCGGCGGTGCGCAGCGCCGACGTCGCCAGCGCCGCCGCGGAGGGTGGCCTGAACGCCGGTGCCCGGACCAGCGCAGCAGGTCCACGATTCGCAGGAAGTCATGCTCGACGTCCGCGTCGGCATAGGCGAGGAAAGACGCCTCGGTGGCCAGGGACCGCGTGGTCTTGGTGTTTCGTTCCAGCTTCGGGGCGAGGCCGGCGAAAGGGAGCTGGCCGGCGGCGGCAAACGACCGGGCAAGCTCGTGGCCCTCTTCGGAGCGGGCGGTCAACGACATCGACGTGCGGGCGTAGGCGAGCAGAATCGACTTCCTGATCGGCTCCTCGAGCGCGCCGAGCAGGCCGGTGTCGTCCAGGGTCTCCACGACCCGTCGCATCACCGCGAACAGGAACTCGTTGCTGCTGATCGGCCGGGCTACGTTCAACGAGACCGTGAGGTACCGGCGCCGCGTGTCCTCCCGGGCGAGTGCCCGCAACGTCGACCGCACGAGCGTGGTCTTGCCCACCCCACGAAAACCCGTGACGAGGAAGGCGCCGCCGTCGGATCGCCTCAGCCGTTCCCGCAGTGTGTCGGCCAGCGTGCCATGGCCGAGATGGCCGGGAGCATTCTCTTCCACGAGCGGGCCATGAATGTAGCGGAACGTGTCCGACAGTGGGAGGTCGGACGATAAGACGCTGCTCCCCGTCATGCCGTTACCCTACCGTGATGGTCACGGTGCGGCGGCGCTCGGTACCTCGCGGTCCCGCCGGTGCTCGTCGCACCGCAGTTGGCCCGGGCTTCACTCAGGTAAGCGGCATGGGTTTCGCCGGTCGGGATTTCGGCGGAGGCGGTCGGACGTGCGGATACGGATATCCTGGCCGAATACGGCGGGAACCTTTCTAGGGCCGCCCGCGGTCGGTGGCCGGCCGGACGAGGCCCAGGTGGTCGCGCAGGGTGGTGCCCTCGTAGTCGGCCCGGAAGACGCCGCGTTCCTGCAGCAGCGGGACGACGGTGTCGGCGAAGGTGTCCAGGCCCGCGGGCGTGATGTGCGGGACGAGGATGAACCCGTCCGCCGCCTCCTCCTGGACGAACCGGTTGATCGTCGCCGCGACGGTCGCCGGGCTGCCGACGAAGGTGTGCCGCCCGGTCACCTCCATGATGACCTCCCGGGTGCTGAGCCCGCGGCGTTCGGCCAGCTCGCGCCACTGGCGGGCGGTGGCGAGCCGGTCGGAGAACATGCGCACGCTGGCCCGGCCCTTGGCGATGGTGTGCTCACCGGGCAGCGGGTCGTCGGCGGGCAGCGGGCCGTCCGGGTCGTGGTCGCTCAGGTCGCGGTTCCACAGCTGTTCGAGCATGAGGATCGCGGTGGCACCGCTGACCTGCTGGCGGCGGACGAGGGCGGCCTGCTCGTGGGCTTCGGCGTCGGTGTCGCCGAGGACGAAGCTCGCGGCGGGCAGGACGAGCAGGTCCTCGGGGGCCCGCCCGTACCGGGGGAGGCGGCGTTTGACGTCCGCGAAGAAGGCCTGCCCGGCGTCGAACTCGCTGTGCCGGCTGAAGATCGCGTCGGCGGCGGCGGCCGCGAACTCGCGGCCGGCGTCCGAGTCGCCCGCCTGGAAGATCACCGGCCGGCCCTGGGGGGAGCGGGGCACGGTGAAACGGCCGCGGATGTCGAAGTGGTTGTCCTTGTGCTCGAAGGAGCCCGCGGTGGGACTGCGGAGGAAGACGCCGGACTCCTTGTCGGCGAGGAGGTCGTCCGCCTGCCAGGAGTCGAACAGCGCCCAGGCCGCCCGCAGGAAGCTCTCGGCGCGTTCGTACCGCTGCTCCTCCGGCAGGAAGCCGCCCCGGCGGAAGTTCTCGCCGGTGAAGGCGTCCCAGGAGGTGACGACGTTCCAGGCTGCCCGGCCGTCCGAGAGCCAGTCGAGGCTGGCGAACTGGCGGGCCACCTCGAACGGCTCGTTGAACGTCGAGTTGATGGTGCCGGCCAGGCCCAGCCGGTCGGTCACCGCGGCGAGGGCGGCGAGCACGGTGAAGGTGTCCGGACGTCCGACGACGTCGAGGTCGTGGATCTGGCCGCGCTGTTCCCGCAGCCGCAGCCCCTCGGCGAGGAAGAGGAAGTCGAACTTCGCCCGCTCCGCCGTCCTGGCGAAGTGGACGAACGAGTCGAAGTCGATGTGGCTGCCCGACCTCGGGTCGGACCACACGGTCGTGTTGTTCACCCCGGGGAAGTGCGCGGCGAGGTGGATCTGCCTGGTCGGCCGGCTCATCGGGCACCTCCGGCGGCGTAGCGGTTCACCGCATGGCCGAGCCCCAGCCTCGCCNGCAGCGTTGCGGGCTCGTACTCGNGGCGGAACAGGCCGCGGCGGCGCAGCTCCGGCACCAGGCCGTGGGTGACCGCGGCGAGATCGGTGGGGAGGACCGCGGGCCGCAGCTGGAACCCGTCGATCCCGGCCCCGGCCCACTGCTCCAGCAGGTCGGCGAGACCGGTCGGCGTGCCGACGAACACGTGTGCGTCGGAGCGGAACGGGCGGGTCAGACCGGCGCGTTCGTCGAGGCGTTCCCGGCGGGCCGCGGCCCGGCGCGGGTCGTCGTCGAGGAAGACCACGAGGTCGGCCCAGACCCGCGGCGACGCCGCCGGACGACCGGCGGCCGCCCCTTCCGCCTCGACCTCGGCGCGGATTCTCGCGGCGTCCTCGACGTCACGCGGTGTCACGTGGACGAGGTCGGCCGAGCGGGCGGCGAACCGGTAGGGGAGCGTCGCGTGGGCCAGCGCCGTGACCGGGGGCTGCCCCTGCGGCGGCCGCGGCACGATCGACGGGCCGCGGACGCTGAACCAGCGGCCGGTGAAGTCGATGTAGTGCAGTTTCTCCCGGTCGATGAACCGCCCCGTGGCCACGTCGCGGATCTCCGCGTCGTCCTCCCAGCTGTCCCACAGCCGGCGCACCACCTCGACGTAGTCGGCGGCCTCGTCGAACAGGTCCGCGACGAAGGCCGCCGCCGGCCCCCCGGCCGAACCCGCGCCCCCGGCCTCGGCCGAGCCGGCGCCCCCGGGCGAGCCCACCGCCGTGGCGGAACCCGCCGCCGAGGTGGCTGCCGACCAGAACGACGGCGGGACGTCCCGCCGGCCGAAGTGCGCGGCGTCGCCCGGTGACCCGGAGATCCGCACCCGCACCCCGGCCCGCCCGGAGCTCAAATGGTCGAGAGTGGCGATGGCCTTCGAGATGTGGAACGGCTCCGTGTGGGTGACGACCACCGTCGGGACGAGGCCGATCCCGCGGGTGCGCGGGGCGGCGCGGGCCGCGACGAGGACCGCGTCGAGCCGGCCCCGCACCGCGTCGAGACGTTCGTCCGGCCCGTCGCGCCGGGACGACTGCAGCGCCAGCGTGTCCTCGATCGTCACGAAGTCGAGCCGGCCGTGCTCGGCCGCCTGGACGAGATCCGTCCAGTAGCGGCCGGTGAACAGCTCGTTCGGTCGGGCGTCGGGCTCACGCCAGGCGGCCGGATGCCACCCGCAGCCGTCCAGCGCCACGGCGAGGCCGAGCTCCCGGGCGGTCACTGGTCGTTCCAGGCTTCGGCGAGCAGCTCATAGGAGCGCACCCGGTCGGCGTGGGAGTGGGTGATGGTGGTGATGAGCAACTCGTCCGCTCCGGTGACGTCTCGCAGTGTCCGCAGGCCGCGGACCACGGTCTCCGGCGAGCCGACGAACTGGGTGTCGACCCGGTCCGCCACCAGGGCACGGTCCGCCTCGCTCAGGCCGGCCGCCGCGGCCTCCTCCGGGCTCGGGTAGGGGATCGCGCCCTGCCCCGCGCGGATGCTCGCCACCCAGGCGCCGTAGCCGCTGGCCAGCCGCCGCGCGCTGGCGTCGTCCGGGCCGACGACGACGTCCGCGGAGACCATCACCCACGGTTTCGCCAGCACCCCGGGCCTGAACGCCGCCCGGTAGGCCTCGACGGTGTCGAGCACACCCCACGGGGCGACGTGGTAGTTCGCCCCCAGCGGCAGCCCGAGCTCAGCCGCCGTCCGCGCGCTCCCGCCCGCGCTCGACGCGAGAATCCAGATCTCGAGGTCCGCTCCCTGGGCGGCGGGTGCCGAGAGCACGGTGCCGTCCTCGGTGCGGAACGAGCCGGCGATGAAGGCCTGGATGTCGCGGACGAGGCCGGAGTAGTCGTCGTCCGGGTCCTCCCGGAAACCGACGAGCCGGAGCTGCCGGCCGAGGCGTTCGACGTCGAAGGTGAGCGCCGGCGGCGCCGGGACCAGCAGACCCTCGACCACCCGCGCCGCGGGCTTGGACGCCGCCCCGGGCGGTTTCCCGGCGGTCGGCTCGGCCGCGGGCCCGCTCGCGGACGCCGCGTCGCCTCCGGCTGCCTTTCCGGCTGCGCCTGCGCCTCCGCCTGCGGCTTTGGCTCCGCCGCCGGCCCGGGCCGCCAGTTCGAGCAGCCGCCCGATGCTGGACCGGCCGAGGCCGAGATCGACCCGGCCGGGGTGCAGATGCGCGACCGTCCCGAACTCCTCGGCGATGACGACCGCGGTGTGGTGGCCGGTCTGGACCGCCCCGGAGCCGACTCTGATCCGTTCCGTCGCCGCGGCGACCAGCCCGATCAGCACCGCCGGCGCGGCGGAGGCGACGCCCGGGGTCAGGTGGTGCTCGGCCAGCCAGTAGCGGCGGTAGCCGAACTTCTCGGCGTTGCGGGCCAGGTCAACCGTGTTCCGCAACGCGTCGGCCGCGGACGAGCCGGAGATGAGAGGTGCCAGGTCCAGCACTGACAGGGGAACAGCTCCAGGTGAGGACAACGGGCCACCGCCCTCTCGATCACCATGGCGGGATCTACGGCAAGGTCACTACGAGTAACACCACTTTGTCCAGCTACGTAGTGAACATAGGCCCGGGTGTGCACCCCGTCCAGTGCCCCCGGGCGCCGTCGGCGGCCGCCGTCCCGGCCGGCGGACGCCCGGGAGGTCCATCCCTTGACCAGCCGTCAACTGCTAGCAGCCGTCAACTGCTACCGGTCGGCCTGGCTCGCGGTGTCGGCGGTGCCGCGTCCTGCGCGGCGAGCTCCTCCTGGATGACGTCCCCCAGCGAGCGGAGCATCTCCAGGGTTCGGTGCGCCTCGGCCTCGTCGACGATGCTGATGGCGAAGCCCACGTGGACGATCACGTAGTCACCGATCCGCGCGTCGGAGACGTAGGCGAGGCAGACCTCGCGGGTCACCCCGTCGAAGTCGACGGTGCCCATGAGCAGGCCGGCGACATCGACGGTCGCCACGATTCGGCCCGGTATCCCGAGGCACACGGCGCCGCACCCCCCTTCCGGCCGGGCGGCGGCGGCCCCGGCGACGGCCGAGGCCCGCCTGCCGCCGTCAGTCCGCTGCGATCCGCTCGTCGAACGGTGGATGACGGCCGGGCAGCCGGATTCCCGCAGGCGCGGGCCCGGCGCTGTTCCACCGGCTCATGTACCGCGTCATTCTTCGCCGCGGTTCCCGGCGGAGCAAGGGACATTCGGCCCGCCCATTCGGCTCAGATGGACTCCCGCGGGCCATCGTTGCGGCTCCTGTTCCGCACCGCGGCGGGCACTACCGTCCATTCGCACAAAGCGCCGCGCCGCGCTGCCGGCGGTTATNCCCGAACGGGAACACCGGAACCGCCGCACACGAACACCGAACACCGAACAGCGAACACCGAACACCGAAGTGCCGAACAGTCGAAACAGCCGAACAGGACGCACTGGGGGGCAGCCCCGGGCGGGAGGCACCCGAATGGCGAGCGAATCCGGCCGGTCGTTGTCCGCGCGGCTTGCGGGCGCGGGCGTCGACCGGCGGTCGTTCCTGAGGTTCTGCGCGGGTGTCACCGCGACGCTGGCGCTGCCGCCGCAGCTGGCACCGAAGGTCGCCTACGCGCTGGACAGCGTCGACCGCCCGAACGTGATCTGGCTGGAGTTCCAGGACTGCGCCGGTGACAGCGAGGCCTTCCTGCGCTCGCGTAACCCGTCGGTGGCGGACCTGATCCTGGGAATGATCTCCCTGGACTACCACGAGACGGTGATGGCGGCCGCCGGCGCGGCCGCGGAGAAGGCCCGCGACGACGCGGTGGCCGCCGGCGGGCACCTGGTGGTCGTGGAAGGCTCGATCCCGACCGGAATTCCCGGGTCCTGCACGATCGGGGGACGCTCGGCCGAGGACATTCTGCGGGCGGCGGTCCGCGGAGCCGCCGGCATCATCAACGTCGGTACCTGCTCGGCCTTCGGTGGTATTCCCGCGGCCGGCCCGAACCCGACCGGCGCGGTCCGGGTGGAGGACGTCGTCAGCGGGGTCGAGGTCGCCAACCTGACCGGCTGCCCCGTCAACGCGGACAACCTGACCGCCACCATCGTGCATTTTCTGAGCTTCGGCGGGTTTCCCGCGCGGGACCGTTTCAGCCGCCCGCTGTTCGCCTACGGGGAACGCATCCACGACACCTGCCAGCGGCGCGGCCATTTCGACGCCGGCCAGTTCGCCGAGCAGTGGGGGGACGAGGGCCACCGCAAGGGCTGGTGCCTTTACCGGCTGGGCTGCAAGGGGCCGAGCACCTTCCACAACTGCCCCAGCGTCCGGTTCAACGGCGGGACGTCCTGGCCGGTGGCGGCCGGGCACGGGTGCGTGGGCTGCTCGGAGCCGAACTTCTGGGACACGATGTCCCCCTTCTACGACCGGCTGCCGCACGTGGCGACGTCCCGCTTCGACCTGACCGCCGACCAGATCGGCGTCGGGGTGCTTGCGGCGACCGCGACCGGGTTCGCGGCGCACGGTGTCGGCAAGGTCGTCCAGCACAAGGTCGCCGCCCGCCGGGAGAAACAGGCCGCGGACCGGGCCGCCGAGCACGCCGAGGAAGCCGAGCGGGCTGAGGAAGCCGCGCGGCAGTCAGCGACAGCAGCCAGTGACACACAGACGGGCGAGGTGAAATGAGTCGGCTTGTCATCGACCCGGTAACCCGGATCGAGGGCCACCTGCGCGTCGAGGTGCAGGTGGACGGCGGTCAGGTCACCGAGGCCTTCGCCTCCTCGACGATGTGGCGCGGCATCGAGACGATCCTGACCGGCCGGGACCCGCGGGACGCCTGGCTGTTCGCGCAGCGGATCTGCGGCGTGTGCACCTCGGTGCACGCGCTGGCCTCGGTGCGGGCGGTGGAGGACGCCGTCGGCGCCGTGCCGCCGCGCAACGCCCGGCTGCTGCGGGACATCATCGCCGCGTCACTGTGCGTGCATGACCATGTGGTGCACTTCTACCACCTGCAGGCGCTGGACTGGGTCGACCCGACGGCGGCGCTGAGGGCCGACCCGGCGGCCGCGGCGTCGCTGGCGCAGTCGATCTCCGACTATCCGCGCGCCACCGCCGGGCTGTTCGCCGCGGTGCAGACCCGGCTGAAGGTCTTCCTGGAGAGCGGAAAGATCGGGCCGTTCACCAACGGGTACTGGGGGCATCCGGCCTACCGGCTGAGCCCGGAGATGAACCTGGTGGCGTTCAGCCACTATCTCGACGCCCTCGACTTCCAGCGGGACTACATCCGCGTGCACGCGCTGCTCGGCGGCAAGAACCCGCATCCGCAGACCTACGTGGTCGGCGGAATGGCGTCCCCGATCGACCTGAACAGCCAGGACGCCATCAACGCGAACACGCTGCAGGAGGTGGCCCAGATCCTGCGGCGGGGGCTGGAGTTCGTCGACCAGGTGTTCCTGCCGGACCTGGAGGCGATCGCCGGCGCGTATCCCGAATGGACGACCTACGGGCGGGGCCTGGGCTCCTACATGGTCTTCGGTGACTATTCACCGTCCCCGCCGGGAATCGCCCGGCCGCCCCGGGACGGGCTTTTCCCCGGCGGGGTCATCCGCAGCGGGAGCCTTTCGGTGGAGCCGTTCGACCCGGCGGGCATCACCGAGTCGGTGGCCCACTCGTGGTTCCGCTACGAGCGGGAGGGCGCCGCGCTGTCACCNTGGCTGGGGGAGACCGAGCCGCAGTACACCGGCCCCGAACCGCCCTTCGAGCAGCTGGACGTCGAGGGGAAGTACACCTGGCTCAAGGCGCCGCGTTACAAGGGGCTCGCCGTGGAGGTCGGCCCGCTGGCCCGCATGCTCGTCGGCCACGCCACCGGCGACGCCCGCATCGACCCGCTCGTGCGGGGCGCGCTGGACCGCCTGCACCTGCCGCCCGAGGCGCTCATGTCCACCCTCGGCCGGGTGCTGGCCCGCGGCCTGGAGACGAGGCTGATGGCGCAGCACTCGCTGGAGCTCGTCGACCAGCTGCGGGACAACGTCGCCGGCGGCGACCTGGCGATCGCCGACACCGGGAAGTGGCGCCCCACCTCCTGGGCGGACGGCACCCTGCGCGGGGTCGGCTTCCACGAGGCGCCCCGCGGGTCGCTGTCGCACTGGGTCGTGATCGAGAACGACCGCATCCGCAACTACCAGGCCGTGGTGCCGACCACCTGGAACGCCAGCCCCCGCGACGCCGACGGCAATCCCGGCGCCTACGAGGCGTCCCTGGTCGGCACGCCGGTCGCCGACCCGCAGCGGCCGCTGGAGATCCTGCGCACCCTGCATTCGTTCGACCCGTGCATGGCCTGCGCGGCGCATCTCTACGACGCCGACGGCCGCGACATCATCGAGGTGCGGGTCCAGTGACCGGCTCCGCTTCCACACCGTCCGCCGAGGTGGCGGCCGCGGCCGGCGAGCCGCAGGAACTGGTCCGGGTCCGGGTGTGGGACCTGCCGGTGCGCCTCATCCACTGGCTGCTCGTGCTGGACCTCGTCGTCCTGTCGGTCACCGGCTACCTCATCGGCAACCCGGACATCGACCCCGGCGGCCACACCTACTGGGTCTCCTGGACGAGAACCATCCACCAGGTCACCGCCTACGTGTTCATCGCGCTGATCCTGGGGCGCGTCGGCTGGCACCTGCGGTCGCCCAACCCGTGGTCGCGGTGGACGGAGTGGATACCCGCGACCCGGGAGCGGATCGGGCAGATCGTCCCGTCGCTGCGCTTCTACATGTTCCTCACCCGGGAGGCGCCCCCGGTCATCGGCCACAACCCGCTCGCCGGTCTCACCTACTGCGTGCTCTACACGATGTTCGCGGTCGAGATCATCACCGGCCTGGTGCTGTGGGGCGCGGAGGGGAACAGGTGGGCGTCCTGGCTCACCGGCTGGCTGCTGCACGTGGTGTCGCTGCCGACGATCCGCCTCGTCCACCATCTGATCATGTGGTTGACCTGGGGCTTCATGATCCATCACCTGTACAGCGCCATTCTGGTCGACCGGGTGGAGGGCACCGGGGTGATCGGTTCGATCTTCTCGGGCAACAAGTTCCTTCCCAAGGACCACCGGTGACGCCGGCCGGCGGCGCCCACCGGGCCGACCCTGAGGCGGCGGTGCTGCGTCAGCAGATCCCGGTGGGGGAGACGGCCGCGCCCGTGCTGGTCCTCGGCATCGGCAACGAGCTGCTCGGCGACGACGGGGTCGGCGTGGTTGCCGCCCGGCGGCTCGCCGCGGCGCCGATGCCCGGTGTCGACATCCTCGACGGCGGCACGCTCGGGCTGATGCTCATGCCGTACCTGGCCGGCCGGCAGGCCGTCCTCGTCCTGGACGCGGTGTCCACGGCGCACGGCCGGCCCGGTGACGTCATCGTCATTCCTGACGGGGATGTCCGCCGTGGTCACGGGGTGCGTGCCACCGCCCACGACGTCGGGCTCGTCGACGCACTGGCCGCCACCGAGCTCGCCGGCTGCGCCCCCCGGCACGTCGCGCTGGTGGGCGTCGTGCCCGAGTCGATCACCGACCGCTTCGGCCTCAGCGCTCTGCTCGAGGCCCGCGTCGACGCGCTGGTCGACGCGGCCCGCGCCGTTCTCGCCGACTGGCGCCCCGTTCCCTCCGACTGGAAGGTGCAGGTACCCGGACATGCATGAGGCTGGCCTCGCCCGCGCCGCGGTCACCACCATCATTGAGGCCAGCGCCGGTGCGCCGGTGCGCACCGTGGTCCTCGCCGCGGCGGACGGGGTCGACATCGCCTCCGCCGCCGCCGCCTGGCGGGCCGCCGCGGCCGGCACCTGCCTGGAGACCACCGACGTGGCCTGGCAGCGTGTCCTGGACCGGTTGCGCTGCTTCTCCTGCGGCCACGAGTACGACGGCACCCGCCTCGACCCGTGCACGGCCTGCGGCGGCAACGGCCTCGTCGTGGCTCCCGCGGACGAGCTGGCCGTGGTCAGCTGGACGACCTGACCGCATCCGCAGCCGGCTGCGCGCCGCATCCCGCGCTTCCCGGCAGCCTCAGGTCCGCGGGGAGTCCGCGCGGGGGTCCTGGCCGCGGACGGAGTGCAGGGCGGCGGCCAGGTCAGCGATCTCCGGCGCGTACTCCAGCCGCCGTGCCCAGCGCTCCGGCACGGCCCCGGCACCGTCCCGGGCGCCCAGCAGGCCGCCCACGATGGCGCCGGTGGTGTCGGCGTCGTCGCCGCGGTTGACCACGCCGATCAGCAGCTCCTCCAGCGACGCCGGCTGCTGGAGCGCCCACACGGCCACGGCCAGGGAGTGCACGACGTAGCCGGTGGTCGGCAGGTCGGTCAGCGGAGTCGCTTCGGGGGTGGCGAGGGCCGCGGCGATCTCGTCATCGCGGACGGGGGTCGCCGCGTCGCGTCCGGTCCGCAGGGCCGCCGCCGGCGGCGCTCCGTCGACGAGGGCGGACACGATGGCGGTGTAGGCGACGCAGGCGTGCACACAGCGTGGATCCGCATGCGTGACCGCGCTGATCTCGGCCGCCTCCCGGGCGCACCGGCCCGGCTCGGCACGGGCCAGGCCGGTCGGGAGGGCCCGCATCAGGCTGCCGTTGCCGGCGCCGCCACCCTGGGCCGCAGCCGTCGCGGCGGCGCCCGCCGCCAGCGGCTCGGCACCGTCGGCGAGCAGCCGCAGGGACGCGGCGGTCATCCCGCCGATGTCCCGGGGCCGACCGTGGTACCAGCGCAGGAAGTGCTCCGCGACGGCGGTGAGCCGGTAGCCGCCGGCGTAGGCCCGGGCCACGGCGACCGTCAGGTCGGTGTCGTCGGTGCCCTGGCCGGGCCGCCAGCCGAACGGGCCGCCGCCGATGATCTCGGTGTGGACGCCGTGCCGGCGGCGGATCTCGTCGGGGGTCTGGAACTCCAGCGTGGCGCCGAGGGCGTCGCCGGCCGCCAGCCCGAGCAGCGCGCCGTGGATGCGGTGCGCCGCGGTCAGAGTCGTCATCGTCAGGACGGTATCCAAGGCCCCCGCATCGGCGGCCGGGCCGGCCGCGGGCGGGGCCGCCGGCCCGGCGCGGAGCGGCTCGGCGGGGACCGCCGGTCGTAGTAGGGGCCCTCCCCGAGGCGGCAGCCGTCGGCGAGCAGCCGGCGCTCCTGCGTTCCGCTGCGGATGCCCAGGACGATGACGGGGAGCCCGTCCCGGGTGACCGCTCCGACCAGCGCCGAGCGGACCACGTCGACGAAGGCCGGCTGCCCGTCGAGGGAGCCATCCTGGAGTGACTCGTCGCAGTCGCCGGTGAGCGAACCGTGAAGTCGGACGATCGCGATGGGCAGCTCGCGGAGCAGGCGCAGGGAGGTGGGGTCGCCGGCGACGTCGGTGAGCGCGCAGCGGACGCCGTGATCGCGCAGCCGGCCCAGCACCGCCCGCGCCGCGGCCGGGTCGCCGAAGCCGGGTGCCGCCGCACTGAACGCGGGGATGATCGCCCGCGGTGGGATCCCGCGGGCGGTGAGTCCGTCGATGATGTCGGTGACCAGCGAATCGTCCACGGCCCGGCCGGCGGAGAACGGTACGAGGAGCACGGGAGGGACCTCGCCGCGGACGAGGTCGTCGAACCCGCGTCGCAGCAGGAACGAGTCGAGGTCGCGGCCGAACCCGCCGCGGTCGGCGAGTTCGTGCAGCCGCTGTGGCGTGATGGTGCCGATCTGGGGGTGGTCCCAGCGCACCTGCACGTCGCGGGCGACGGTGTGACCACCGCCGAGGTCGACGACGCGCCGGTAGTCGACGTCCAGGGTGCCGTGGCCGGGCTCGCCGCGCAGCACCGCCGCGAGCTGGCCGCCGAGCTGGCCGCCGGGCCGCACCACCGGCACGGCGGGGGTGGGCCTGCCGGCCCGGCGCACGACGAGGCCGCCCTGCCGGGCGCTCTTCGCCTCGTACATGGCGAGGTCCGCGTCCCGCAGCATGCTGTCCGCCGTGATGGGCGGCGCGTCGGCGGGCCGGGTGGGGCCGGCGATGACGAGGCCGAGGCTGATCCCCACCGGGTGGCTGCGGGCCGCCAGCTCGCAGGGTGCCGGCAGGGTGCGGGCCAGCCGGCGCGCCACCGCCTCCGGGTCGTCGCTCGCGCTGTCCAGCACGACGGCGAACTCGTCGCCTCCCAGGCGGGCGACGGTGTCGGTCGGGCGGGTGCCGCGCTGGAGCCGCTCGGCGACGACCCGCAGCAGCGTGTCACCCGCCGCGTGCCCGAGACTGTCGTTGATCTGTTTGAAGTCGTCGATGTCGCAGTAGAGGACCGCGAGCTGCCGGCCGTCGCGGACATGGCCGGCGACGGCCTGCTCCAGCCGCTCGGTGAACAGCGCCCTGTTCGCCACGCCCGTCAGCGGGTCGTGGAACGCCTGGTGGTGCAGTTCGCGGCGGCTGGCCTCGACGAGGGTCAACAGCCGGGCGCGCTCGCCCAGCGTCGCCAGCTGCCGGCCCACGAGCAGGACCAGAAGACAGATCAGGGCGTACAGCTCAAGATCGCCGGTGCGGGTGCCGGTGGCCAGCCGGATCAGGATCAGCGTGCCACACCCGCCGAAGGCGAGGTAGGGCAGCGCCGCGCGCAGTCCGAGGACCCACGGGCCGGGCGCCGGCCGGGGGGCGGGGTCCGCGGGCCGCGGTGGGAGCGGGACCAGCGCGGCGAGCAGCAACAGCAGCCAGGCGAACAGGTAGCCGAGATGCACCGCGACGGGCACCCGGCCGTTGTTCGCCGCGGCCAGGTGCAGGTAGCCGGCCATGGTCAGGGACATCACGGTCAGGCCGGCGCCGAGCAGCGCCAGCGTCCGGACGGACCGGGGCCGGCGGACCATGCCGAGCAGCGCCGCGGCGACGACGAGGACCAGGCTGACCGCGGTGGCGCCAAAAATGATCATCATTGCCGACTTGTTGAGCGAGGTCCGCTGCGCCACCGGGCCGAGGATGGCGGACCAGGCCACCAGGGCGATCGAGCCGACGATGAGCGTGCTGTCCAGCACGGTGATCGCGTACCAGTGCCGGCCGTGCGGGAGCGGGGGCCCGCGCGGCCCCACCCGCGCCGGCAGCGGCTCGGACGGCAGCAGGAGCAGCCCGGCCAGCGCCGGCAGGTAGATCAGGATGAACCCGGCGTGCGTGACTTTGATCTGGTCGTACACGTCGGCGCCGTGCACGAGGCCGTACCAGCCGTTCAGGAGTCCGAGCCCGAAGCCGCCGAGCGTGGTCAGACCGACCAGCACGCGCCAGAGCCGGTCCTCCGGCGGCGCGTGCCGGGCGGTCACCAGCAGCGTGCCGGTGAGGGCGAACGTGGCGACGGCGCAGGCCACGTCGACGGACTGCAGGTCGCGGGGCGCCGGGAGGACCACCATGCAGATCACGACGAGGAGCGCGAAGATCCCGCATGCCAGGGCTCCCCAGGCCAGCGGGTGGGCCCGCAACCCTGATCCGTCCATCGACCCGCGTCACCCCCGATCGGCACCGGGCGATCGCCGCACCGGCCGGGCCGGAACCGCTCCCGCACTGTTCCGGGCCCGTGCCGGTGGGCCTCCCAAGCGGCATCATTCTAACCGTTGGTAGTCAATCAAACCCTCATCGTGCTTATTTTCATGATCCTTTACCGGTTTGGCGGTGTCGGAGGTGGTTCGGAGTCCACCCCGGCGCCTCCGCGGGAGCCGTCACCGGCCGGTGGTGAGGACCATCCGGTGGCGGACGTCGCCGGAGAGCATCCGCTGGTAGGCGGCCTCGGCCTCCGCCAGCGGGCGGGTCTCGGTCATCGGCCGCACCCCCGTGAGCGCGGCGAAGTGCAGGGTCTCCTCGACGTCGAGGGCGGTGCCCGAGGGATGGCCGTGCACGGACCTGCTGGTCGAGATGAGCTGGAACGGGCTGACCTGGATCGGCTCCGGGTCGGCCCCGAGCACGATCAGCTCGCCGCCGGGCCGCAGCCCGTCGATGGTGGTGCTCATGGCCGCGGAGCTGCCCGCGGTGGCCAGCACGACCCTGGCACCACCGAGCGCCTGCAGCTGCTTCGCGACCTCACCGGCGGTGCTGTCGATGTAGTGGTGGGCGCCGAGCCGCGCGGCCGCGTCGGCGCGGCCGGAACCGCGGGCGATGGCCACCGTCTCGAACCCCAGCCGGTTGGCGAACTGCACACCCAGGTGACCGAGACCGCCGAGGCCGAGGACGGCGACGAGGTCACCGGGTCGGGCGGGGCTGCGGCGCAACGAGTTGAAGGTCGTCACCCCGGCGCAGCCCATCGGAGCCGCCTCGACCGCGGTCAGCGAGTCGGGGATGCGCGCCAGCGCGGTGGCCGGAACGACGACGGCCTCGGAGTAGCCGCCCGGGTAGGCCCAGCCCGGCACCTGCATCCGCTCGCAGTGGATGAAGTCGCCCTCCCGGCAACCGCGGCAGCTGCCGCAGTTGCCGCCGAACCAGCCGACCGCGACCCGCTGCCCGGGCACCCAGCCGGCCACATCGTCGCCGAGCGCGTCGATGCGGCCCGCGATCTCATGGCCGGTGACCAGCGGGAACGGAACATCGGGGAACACGGCGTTGATGAAGGCCGAGTCGGAGCGGCACACGCCGCAGGCCTCGACGGTCACCCGGACCTGGCCCCGGCCGGGCTCCGGCAGCTCGCGCTCGACGATGCGCAGCGCGCCCCCGGGTTCGTTGACCTGGGCGGATCGGATGGTGGGCATGGGCAGACCTCGCTGTCGATGCGGAAGACGCCGATCTGGGACGACGTCGGTATTGGGCGGGAACCGCGGCCCGGTGGCGTGCCGCTCGTCCATCTCATGCCCCGAGAGCGCCCGCTGAGGCGGCCAGAGTGGCCCGGCCCCGCCTAGGAACGCCAGGACCACCTTCGCCGCTCGGGTGCCGTGCCGTGCCACGGATACTGGTCGTCGTGGTGTACAACGCCGAGCTCAGGGAGTTCCTCCGGTCCCGCCGCGCCCGGCTGCGGCCGGAGGAGATCGGCCTCGCCGGCGCGGCCGGCGGGGCCGGCAGCCGACGGGTGCCGGGCCTGCGGCGGGAGGAGCTCGCGGCGCTGGCCGGCGTCAGCGTCGACTACTACGTGCGCCTCGAACAGGGCCGGAACCTCAACCCGTCCGAAGCCGTCCTCGACGCGATCGCCCGCGCGCTGCGGCTGGACGAGACCGAGCGCTCGCACCTGTTCCACCTCGCCCGGCCGCCCGCCGCCCGCCAGCGCCGCGCCCCGCGCCGCCCGCAGCGCGTCGCCGGCGCCACGTACCAACTGCTCGAGACACTCGACGAGGCCGCCAGCCCGGCCCTCGTCGTGGGCCGGCGGATGGACGTGCTCGCGATGAACAGGACCAGCCGGGCGCTCCTCGGCGACTTCATCGCCCTGCCCGCCCGGCAGCGCAACTACGCCCGGTTCCTCTTCCTGGACGACAACGCCCGCGACCTGCACCTGGACTGGGCGACCATCGCCGCCGAGGCCGTCGCGACCCTCCGCCTCGACGCCGGCCAGCACCCCGACGACACCGAACTCTCCGCGCTGGTCGGTGAGCTGTCGGTCAAGAGCACCGAGTTCCGGCGCTGGTGGGCCGACCACCGGGTGCTGATCCGCACCGCCGGCACCAAGCGCTACCACCACCCGGTGGTCGGAGACCTGACCCTCACCTACCAGAACCTGAAACTGTCGGACGATCCCGAGCAGACCGTGCTGGTCTACACCGCCCCGGCCGGTTCCGCCGCGCACACCGCCCTGCGGCTGCTCGCCCACTGGAACACCGACACGGCCCGGCCCGCGAACCCCAGCGAGCCCGCCACCGCGAGTGAGCCCGTCACCGCGGGCGAGCCCAGGATTCCCGGCGAGCGAGCGAGGCCCGGCGAGGACGGCTGACGCCCTCCCGGTCGCCGTTCTGTCGGTGGTGGGCGAGAGCATCTCGCGGTATGGAGACGAACACCGCGGACCGCAACACCGCGGACCGCAACACCGCGGACGGCAACACCGCGGAGGGGGCGGTCGACGAGGGGCTGCTCGCGGCGGTCCGCGCCGCCCTGGCCGCGGCCGCGGAACCGGAGCGGGCGCCGGCCATGCGGTCCTACATGAAGTCGGCGATGCCCTATCTCGGAGTGCGCAAGCCGGTGCGGGTGCTGGCGCTGCGGCCGGTGTTCGCCGCGCGGGTCCTGCCGGACGCACCCAGCTGGTCGGCGACGGTCCTCGCACTGTGGCGGCAGGCGGAGTTCCGCGAGGAGCGGTACGCCGCGATCGACCTGAGCGGCCATCGGGCCTACCGGGCATACCAGCGCCCCGAGACGCTGGACCTGTACGACGAGCTGATCACCACCGGCGCCTGGTGGGACTACGTCGACGAGATCGCCGCACACCGGGTCGGCCCGTTGCTCGCGGCCCATCCCGAGGTGATCCGCCCCGTGATGCTGCGGTGGGCCACCGACAGCCAGCTGTGGCGGCGGCGGACCTCGATCATCTGCCAGTTGTCGTTCAAGGCGGCGACCGATCTCGACCTGCTCTACGCCTGCATCGACGCCAACCTCGACGACCGGGACTTCTTCATCCGCAAGGCCATCGGCTGGGCGCTGCGGCAGTACGCCTGGACGGACCCCGCCGAGATCCGCCGCTTCGTCTCGGCCCGGGGCGACGCCCTCTCCGGGCTGTCACGGCGCGAGGCCCTGAAGAACCTGGGCTGAACGATCAGGCCAGCGGTCCAGTCCACCGGGCGGCGTAGCCCGCGGTGCCTTCGGCGACGGCGGTGTGGACGGCGCGGGCCAGGCGCGCTCCCCATTCGGAGCGCGGGCCGCAGTACTCGGCCGGCGGCTGCCCGTCGGGCGGGCTGTTCGGGCAGCACACCACGATGGCGTCGGACGCCGTGCCGGTGCCGGGCATACCGGCCTCCAACAACGCCTGGCTCTTCGCCTCGGTAGCCGTGATCACCGCGTTGACCAGGGCGGCGTCACTCAGGTGCACGGGCAGCAGGCACACCAGATTGACCGTGCCGGGGCGCCACCTGGCCGCCGGCAGCGCCAAGCCCTCCGGCGCGGCGGCCCAGGTCGGGTATGACAGCCCGACGGTCGCGTCGCAGCGGACACCGCCGTCGTCGGCGCTGCACATCCGCCGGACCTCCGCGGCGGTCATCAGCCCGGCGCCGGTCTCCACGGGCAGGCCGAGCTCGGCGGCTACTTCGCTGAGGTGGCGGGCGGGATCGTCCCGGCGGTAGTCCAGCGCCACCTCGGCGTTGACGACCCAGCTGCCGTGCGTGAGCCCACCGCCGAGCACCGCACTGGAGATCATCCGCACCGGCGCCGGGAACCGCCAGACCAGCACCGGCCGCCGTCGGCCGGCACCGTCGTCCCGGTGCTCACGCTGGTCGAACTCCACCGCCAACGGCGAGGGAACCGCGGCCAACGGCGAGGGAACCGCGGACCCGGCCGGTTCCGCGGAACCGGCGAGCTCGACGCTCACCACGGCCGTACCGCCGAAGCGGGCGGGCAGGCACTCACCGGTGCCGGCGGCCCGGCGCACGCGCCGGCCTGATCTCGCCGAGCCTGGCAGCCACCCCGTCAGCCTTCCTTGCCGTCTCGACCATCTTCCTTGCCGTCTCCACCGTCAACTCCCTGCCGACACCTTAGCGAGGAGTCCGGTCGCATCCGGGCCGAGAGGGCCCGCCGCGGCACTTCCGCCGACCGGGCGATCCGCGCCTTCCGCATCGCCGCGGTGTGCCGCCACACGGTCCGTGCCAGCGCTGTCACGTTCGCCGACACATTCCGACCGTTGATCAGCCAGCCGGAGTTCTGTACGACCTGGTTGCGGTTCTGAAGCGCTCCCAGACCCATTCCGGAACGTGGGGAGGACCTTCGGGGAGTGTTCCGAGCCAGCCGACCCCCCAGGTGTCGACGGTCATTCCGCGGGCTCCTCGGCCGAGTGGCTCCTCGACGAACTGGGAGACCAGTTCAAAGGCGAGATCGTCGGGGGACGGGACTCCCGCGTGGCCTTCGAGGCCCCGGGAGACATCCCAGCGCACCGCGGCCACGACCTGGTTACTGACGTAGGAACTCGTGAAAAAGAGTATGCAGACGGCCGTTCCGCCGCCGCGTTCGTCGAGCCAGGCCGCGACCGGTCGACCATCGGTACCCGCTGCCAGCCTTCTTCGTACGGCCTCCAGCACTTCTGATGCCCGGGCCGTGAGCGAAAGAGAGGTGAGCGGATCGCCGGCCGAAGATGGTTCCACTTCTGGGAGTACTCCCTTCTCGCGCCAGCCAGGAAAAGCCGGTCAGCTGGTGAGGCATGAGATCTGCCGCGAACGCACGGTCAACCGGTTGGCCGGGGCGGCGGTGGTGGAATGCCGGGGCCGCGCAGGGACTGCCAGACCCGCTCGGGCAGGAGTTCGGCGGCGGTGGTGAGAGCGAGGCCGGCCGGGCCGGCCAGCCAGCGGCGGGCGAGTTCGGCGGGTGGCCCCACCAGCAGCATCTCGATCAGGGCGTCGGGCAGGTCGACGATCCGGCCGGCGCTGGTGTGCGGGCGCAGCCAGGCCAGCAGGCGCTCCATCCGGGCGGCCTTGGCGGGGGCGAGGAACGCGGCCTGCTCCGGGGTCCTCGGCGCGAACCCGGAGAGATGGATGACCCGGGCGGCCGTGGGTTCGTCGGCGACGAAGCCGAGGTAGGCGGTGACCGCGGCGCGGATCCCGGCGGGTGCCCCGTCCGCCTCCTCGACGGCGGCCACCAGGCGGTCCAGCAGTCGGGTCAGGCAGCGGCTGTAGAGCGCGGCGGCCAGGCCGTCGAAGGTGCCGAAGTGGTGGTAGAGGCTGCCGAGACTGACTCCGCTGGCGGCGGTGACGGCGGTGACGGTGAAGCCCTCGGCCCCCCGGGCCGCGTACACGTCGAACGCCGCGGTGAGCAGCCGCTCGACGGTCTCCTCGCCGCGCTGTTGCCGGGGAGCCGTCGCCTTCCGGGGAACCATCGCCGGTGAGGATCTCACACGGCCAGCCGGGTCTCCGGCGGGCCGGTGCCGACGCCGGTCAGTGCCAGCGCCTGCTCCCACAGCCCGCGGGCCAGGTCGGGGTCGTTCACGGGTGGGCCGAGCGGCGTCTCCTTCTCGACCTCGAAGTACCGGCCGGACGCCCCGGCACCAAAGCCGGCACCAAGGCCTGCACCAAGGCCGGCACCGGGGCCGGGTTCCGGGCCGGCGTCGAGCGCGAGGCGGACGACGGGCGCCGCCCCCGCCTCGGCCGGCGTCCAGAACCGCTTCGCGACCTTCAGGACGAGCCCGAGCGGGCCGGGCCTGTCCCCGAGCCCGGTGCGGATGACGCCCGGATGCACGGCGTCGATCCGGATGCCGGCGCCCGCGGCCCACCAGTCCTGGGCGAACAGCGGGACCAGCGCGAGGTTCGCCGCCTTGGTGTTGGCGTAGGTGCGGATCGGGTGGAAGTCCTCGCCCCGCGGTGTCCGCCCGAGATCGATCCGCGCCTTGGCGTACAGGCCGGCGGTGACCTGCACGACATGGGAACCGGTGGCGGCGAGGCGGTCCCGCAGGAGGTGGTTGAGCAGGAAGGGCGCCAGGTGGTTGGTGGCGAACGCCTGCTCCACGCCGTCGGCGTTCAGAACCCGGCTGGCGGGCCAGATTCCCGCGTTGTGGACGAGGACGTCCAGGCGCGGGCAGGCGTCCAGGAGCCGCTCGGCGGCGGTGCGCACCCCGGCGGAATCCGACAGGTCACCGACGACGAGGTCGATCCGGGGCTCGGGCGGCCCCGCGGCGCCGTGGGGGAGGCGGGTGTCGCCGGTGCCGCACGGGGCGTCGAGCGCCGTCCGCCGCAGCTCGGCGCAGGCCCGTTCGCCGCGCGCGGGATCCCGCGCGACGATGACGACCCGCAGGCCCGCCCGGGCGAGCTGTCCGGCCACGGCCAGGCCGATCCCACGGCCGCCGCCGGTCACGACAGCCGTGGCCACCCCGCCCTCGCCGGTCTCGCCGACCTCGCAAGGCTCGTCGCTTTCGAGGGCCTCGTGGATCCCGCGGGGCTCGTGGATCTCCGCCGCGTCGCTGTCATCCATGCGTGGGAAGGTAACAAGTTCTAGAAACTAGTTCTAGAAAAAGTTTCTAGAACTGGGTCAGCCGCCCGAAGTGGCTGTCGACCGCGGTCAGCCAGGCCAGCGGGCGGCTTGCGTGCGGGCTGTGGTCGGCTCCCGCGATCACGGCCAGGTGCGCGCCGGGAATCCCGTCGGCCAGCACCCGCGCCGGGGCGCGCAGGGTCGAGTCCCGTTCCCCGACGATGACCGTCACCGGGCAGCTGATCTCGCCGAGCCGGTCGACCATCGACGGGTACTCGCCCAGCTCGCGGCCGAACGCCACCAGTGCCTCCGGGTCCAGCCGGCCGAGCCCGTCAACCTGGCGATCGGCCACGCTGCCACCGCTTTCGACGGCGCCGACGGTGTCGTCGACGCGGTCGCCGCCGTGGCTGCCGGCGACAGCCGGAGCCGGTGCGGGCTCGTGCGCGTGCCGGACGGCGGTGGCGATCGCCGCCGCGCCCTCCAGCACCGCGGAGACCAGCAGCCTGGCGGCCACGCCCGTCGCGGCGGCCGGCGCCGCCGCCGTGTCGACCAACAGCAGCGAACGGACCCGTTCGGGATGCTCCAGCACGTACCGCAGCGCGACGACACCGCCCATCGAATGCCCGACCAGGTCCACCTGCGGCAGGGCGAGCGCGTCCAGCAGCGTCGCCAGATCCGCGAGCAGCAGATCGAACGTGTAGGACGCCCGCCCGCCGGCCCGGTCACTCGCGCCGTGGCCGCGCTGGTCGTAGGCGATGACCCGGCGGGACGCCGCGAGTTCCGGCGCCACCCGCGCCCAGTCGGCGGTCGTCCCCGCGATGCCGTGTACCAGGACCAGCGGTGGGCCGGCCGCGCTGGCGGCGACCGGGCGCAGGTCCTCGACGTGCAGTTCCAGCCCGCTCGCCACGCCGATCCGCCGCACCACCGGCTCTACCACCGGCTCTACCGCCGGCCCGATCATCGGCCCGATCACCGGCTCAACGGCCGGCCCACCTACCGGCTCGACGGTCGGCTCGATCATCGTCCGCACCCCCGCCGCCCCGCGGTCTGATCACCGTGCGCCGCCGGTGCCGCGCCTCACCGGCCACCAGATCCTGACACGGAAGGGGCCGGGCCGGCCGCCCGCGCGGGATTCGGTGGTTCGCGATTCGCCGGTCCGGGTGGCTGTGGTTCGGAGCGCGTTCAGGCGGGGTAGTGGCAGGCGACCTGGTGGCCGGGGGCCACCGGGCGCGGGGCCGGCTCCTCCTCGGCGCAGCGGGGACGGGCCTGCGGGCACCGGGTCCGGAACCGGCACCCGCTCGGCGGCCGCAGCGGGGAGGGGAGCTCGGGCGGTTCGGTGACCGCACCGCCAGCCCGTTCGCCGCTGTGTCCGCCGGCCGTCGGCATGCCGCCGGCCGCCGGTGACGCCGGCGCTCGACCGCCCGCCGGCGCACCCCTGCCCGCGGGGACGTCGTCGACGGAGGGCACGGCGTCCAACAGCAGGCGGGTGTAGGGGTGCCGGGGCTGGGCGTACAGCTCCTCGGCGGGCGCCAGCTCGCAGATCGTGCCCAGGTACATGACCCCGACCCGGTCGCTGACCTGCTTGACCACGGCCAGGTCGTGGGCGATGAACAGCAGGCTGAGCCGGTGGCGCAGCTTCGTGTCCGCCAGCAGGTTGAGGATCTGCGCCTGCACCGAGACGTCCAGGGCCGACACCGGCTCGTCGCAGACCAGCAGCGCCGGGGCCAGGACGAGCGCCCGGGCGAGCGCGACCCGCTGGCACTGGCCGCCGGACAGCTCGTGCGGCCGCCGGTGCGCGACCGCCGACGGGTCGAGGCCGACCGCGGACAGGGTCTCCTCGACCCGGGCCGTCCACGGCCGCGGGTGCCGGTGGACGGCGAGGCCGTCCGCGACGAGGTCGGCGACGGTCCGGCGGGGGCTCAGCGAGGACGCCGGATCCTGGAAGATCATCTGTAGGTGTGGGCGGACCTTCCGCAGCTGCCGGCCGGACAGCGCGGTCAGGTCCTGCCCGTCGAACTCGACCTGCCCGGCGGTCGGCCGGCGCAGCATCATCACGGCCCGGGCGGTGGACGACTTCCCGCAGCCGGACTCGCCGACCAGGCCCAGCGTCTCCCCCCGGTGGACGCTGAAGCTGACCCCGCTGACCGCGCGCAGCGTCCCCCGGCCGGCGGCCCGGTACTCCACGACGAGGTCGCGCACCCGCAGCAGGACGTCCGGCTCGCTCATGGCTCTTCCTGCCTGCGCTGGTCGCTTCCGGGCCGGGAGCCGGCCGGCGGGCGGTCGATCGGATGGAAGCAGGCGACCTCACGGAGCCCGTGCGCCCGGGCGGGGCCGTCCCGCGAGTCCGCGCCGCGGATGGCGGTCAGTACCGGGTCCTCGCTCCCGCAGCGCTGCCGTGCCCGGGCGCAGCGGGGAGCGAAGCGGCAGCCGGGGGCGGGGTCGACGGCGGCGGCGGGCGCGCCGGGAATCGCGGCCAGCCTGCGGTGGCTCGGCTGGTCCAGCCGGGGGATGGAGGCGAGCAGCCCCGCGGTGTACGGATGCCGCGGGGCGTGGATGAGATCCCTGGTCGGCCCGGCCTCGACGACCCGCCCCGCGTACATGACGAGGAGCCGGTCGGTGCGGCCGGCGACCAGGGCGAGGTCGTGGGTGATCAGTACCAGCCCCAGGCCCTCGCGGTGGCGCAGGCCGGCCAGCAGGTCGAGAATCTGGCGCTGCACGGTGACGTCCAGGGCGGTGGTCGGCTCGTCGGCGACCAGCACCCGCGGGTGGCAGGCGATGGCTAGCGCGATGCAGATCCGCTGGCGCATCCCCCCGGACAGTTCGTGCGGGTAGCTGCGCACCCGCCGCAGCGGGTCGGGGATGCCGACCAGACGGAGCAGCTCGACGGCCCGCTCCCGCGCCGCGCGGCGGTCGAGCCCGCCGCGCAGCCGCAGCGTCTCGGTGAGCTGGTGCCCGATGCGCGTCACCGGGTGCAGCGACGTCGCCGGATCCTGGAAGACCATCGCGATGCCGGGGCCGAGGGCGGCCCGCAGCCGCGCCGGGCCGGCGGCCAGCAGGTCGAGGCCGGTCGAGGGGGCGAGGGCGGTCGAGGGGCTGAGGCCGGCCGGTGGGTCGAGGCCGGCGAGCCAGGCGGAACCGGTCGTCCGGGCCGCCGCCGGGGCCAGGCCCATGATCGTGCGGGCCAGCATCGACTTTCCCGAGCCGGACTCACCCACGATGCCCAGCGCCTCGCCGGGCGCGAGGCGGAACGAGACGCCGTCGACCGCCCGCAGCCGGCCGCCCGGCACCGGCAGGGTGGTGGTGACGTCCTGGACCGCCAGCAGATGCTGGGTCATGGCGTCAGGTCAGCCCGGTCGCGTGGGCCAGCCCCGAGTCGCGGCCGTCCAGGCGGCGCCGGGCCCGGTCCCCGACGGTGGTGAACGCGGCCACCGTCAGGAACACGCAGCCGGCGGGCACGAAGACCAGGTAGGGCTCGCCCTGCAGGTAGGGCCGGCCATCGTTGATCATTCCTCCCCAGCTCGGGGTCGGCGGGGGCACGCCGAGGCCGAGGAACGTCAGCGACGCCTCGGCGACGACCGCGAAGGCCACGAACACGAAGGCGAACGGCGCCACCCGCACGGCCACCTCGGGCAGCAGCTCCCGGCGCAGGATGCGGCCCGGCCCGGCTCCCAGCGCCCGGGCGGCCTCGATGTGCGGGCGGTCGGCGAGTGCCAGCGTGTTCGCCCGGGCCAGCCGGGCGAAGCTCGGCATGCCCACCACCGCGAGCCCGACTACGACGGTGGCGGTGCCGCGCCGTCCGACGGCGGCGATCGCCAGCAGCAGCACCAGGGCCGGCACCGCCAGCAGCGCGTCGAGCAGCAGGCTGATCGTGGTGTCCAGCCAGCGCCGGAAGAACCCGGCGGCCAGCCCGAGAGCCAGCCCCACGGCCATGGCCAGCCCGGTCGATCCGACTCCGACGACGAGTGACTCCCGGGCGCCGTAGGCCAGCCGGGCGGTGATGCTGCGCCCGATGGCGTCGGTGCCGAGGAACTCCCGGACCCAGCCGGGTGGGGTCCGGGCGTCGAGCCCGGCGACGATCGCCCCGTAGGGGCGCAGCGGCAGCAGGTCGGCGAACACCGCGACCGCCAGGACCAGGGCGATCCAGGCGAGTGACAGCGTCAGCGCGACGTCGCGGCGCCGCCTCGCGGTTGGCTGGGCGGGATGGGTTGGCTCGGCTGGCCGGGCTGGCCGGGCTGGCTGGGTTGGCTGGGTTGGCTGGGATCTCACGCCGGTCGCACCCGCACTCTGGGATCGAGACAGCTGTAGAGGATGTCGGTGCCGGCGGTGACCACGCAGTAGACGACCGCCATGAACATGACGACTCCCTGCACCACCGGGACGTCGTTCGCGACCACGCTGGTGACGATGAGCTGGCCGAGGCCGGGCAGGGCGAAGAGGACCTCCACGACCACCGCCCCGCTGATCAGCTGCCCGATGCTGAGCCNGGCCAGGGTCACCAGGGAGAACGACGACGGACGCAGCGCGTGGCGGAACAGGATCCGGCGCACCGGCAGCCCGCGGGCGCGGGCGGTGAGGATGAAGTCCTCCCGCAGGGTCGCGATCATGTCGGCTCGCAGCATCCGCGAGAAGGTCGGTACCAGGGCGAAGGCCAGGGTGGCGGCGGGCAGCACGGCGTGCCGCAGGTTCTCGCCGAGCCCGTCGGCGGGCGCCACCCAGCCGGTGGCCGGCAGGCCGCCGACCCGCAGGGCGAGCAGGTAGACGAGCAGCAGCGCCAGCACGAACGGCGGGGTCGCGATCAGTGCGGAGGAAGCCAGTGACCAGGAGCGGTCGGCCCAGCCGCCCGCGCGGTGCGCGGTGAGCACGCCGACGGGCACCGCGGTGACCAGGGCGGCGGCGAGCGCGAGCCCGATCAGCTCGCCGGTCACCGGCAGGCGCTCGGCCACCGAGCTCAGCACCGGTTCGCCGGTCAGATAGGACGTCCCGAAGTCGCCGTGGGCCAGCCCGCTCATCCAGTGCCAGTAGCGGGTCGGGAACGGGTCGTCCAGGCGCAGCCGTTCGTGTACGGCGGCGATCTGGTCGGCGGTCGCCTGGTCGCCCAGCAGGGCGTACGCGGGGTCACCCGGGGTCAGCTCGAGCAGCAGCGACACCCCGAGACCGACCAGGAGCAGCACCGCGGCGGCCCGCAGCAGTCGCGGCCCGACGAGCCGCAGGAGCGTGCCGCCGCGGTGCCCACTCATCCGTTCAGCCCGCTCTTTCGCCCAGTTCACCCACGCCGTCCAGTTCACCCGGGCCGTTCAGTTCGCCCGGGTGAGCCGGGTGATGTCGAGTGCGCCGTCGTTGAAGACGGGCAGCCGGCCTTCCCCGAACGCCGAGCGGGCGTGCAGGTACTGCGCCGGCAGGCGGTAGAGCGGGCCGGCGAAGGGGATCCTGTCGACGAGGATCCGCTGCGCCGTCTCGTAGGCCGCTGCCCGGGCGGTGTCGTCCTGCGACTGCTGCCCCGCGCGCAGCGCGGCGTCGAGCTGTGGGTCGGAGAACCCGCCGTAGTTGCTGGCCCCGCCGGTGCCCAGGTTGAGCGCCAGCTGCGGGTAGGGGTCGACGAAGCGCGGGGTGCCGGTGAGCGTCGCCTGGAAGCCGGCCTTCAGCGCCGGCAACGTCGCCGCCATCGCGTTCACCTCGACGCTGACGTTCCGGAAACCGGCCAGCGTGGACTGCACCCATTCCGCGACGTTGCTGAAGTTCAGCGGGGAGACGATGGTGAACCGCACCGGCCTGCCCGCGGCGGCCAGCTCGTCGAACAGCGCCTGGGCCTTCGCCGCGTCCGGGCGGATCAGCGGGACGTCGCTGTGCAGCGGCGAGTCGTCGCGCAGGAACGACGTCGGGATGTTCGCCGTCCCGTCGAACAGCGCCTTGTTGAGCGCCTGGGTGTCCAGGGCGTAGGCGACCGCCTGGCGGGCCCGCAGGTCGTCGAACGGCGCGTTCGTGACGCTGAACAGCAGGTTGAGCCCGCCGTCGCTGAATGTCTGCTCGTTGACCAGGCCCGCCCGGGTCGCGGTGAGGCCGGTGCGCAGGTTCGCCGAGAAGGCGATGTCCCCGCCGCCNGCGAGCAGGGTGTTGTAACGCTGCGTCTCATCCGGGACGGACCGGACCACGATGGTGTCCAGGTGGGCCCGCACCGAAGACGAGGGATTGCGCGCCAACGTGATGTGATCGTTGCGCAGCCACTCGGTGACGGTGTAGGCGCCGGCGCCGACCGGCGCGGTCCGGAAATCGTCACCTCGCTCGCGCAGCGCGGTGGGGGAGCCGATGAACGTCAGCGCGGTCTGCGCGACGAGGCGGGGGAACTGGCCGTCGGACTCCTTCAGCGTGATCCGCAGCGTGGTCGCGTCGACGGCGGTGAGCGGGCCGATCCGCTGGGCGATCGCGGCGCTGGGGGACTTGCGGGCGGGGTCGGCCAGCAGCGTCCAGTTGTCGCGGACGGCGGCGGCGTCCAGCGGGGTGCCGTCGCTGAACTTCAGGTCCGGGCGCAGCTTCAGCGTCCAGGTCAGCGAGTCCTCGGAGGTCAGGGAGGTGGCGAGGCGGTATTCCAGCTCGTCGGCCGGCGTCAGTGCGACGAGCGCGTCGAAGACGGCGAGCCGTTCGATCGACCCGGCGATCATCTGCAGGCCGAACCCGTCGTCGGTAGACAGGTCCGGCGGGTCGGTGGGCCACAGGACGGTGAGCTTCCCGCCTTCGGTCGGCCGGGCGCCGCGGCTGCCGGCGGCGGAGGTTGCGGAACCGCCACAGGCGGCGAGCACGCCGGCGGCCAGCACGCTCACGGCGACCGCCGCGACGGTTCTGGTCTGCCGGGAACGGGGCACCCGGGCGGCCGGGGAAGCCCCGGTGGCCGGACAAGCCCCGGTGGCCCGGGTCGCCTCGGCGGGCCGGAGCGGTCGGATGGTTCGGTGTGGTCGGACGGTTCCGAGCGGTCGGATGGTTCGGTGCGGGCGTCTGAACCTCATGGTTGCGCTGCTCCGGGAGGACGCGATCTCACGACGTGCGGTTTCGGGGTGGGGCGGGTTGGCGGGTACCCAGGGGCGGCGGGAACTCAGTCGGCCCGGGGGAGTCCCCACTCCGCTGCCAGCAGCTCGTAGGAGCGCCGCCGGTCGGCCTCCGCGAACGTCGTGGTCACGACCAGCAGCTCGTCGGCGTCGAACCGGTCGCGCAGCTCGCGCAGCCCCGCCGCGACGTCGGGGGCCGTCCCGACCAGGCGGGAACGTCCCAGATCCGCGACCAGCTCGCGGTCCGCGGGTGTCCAGGAGTGCGCGGCCGCCTCCTCGGGCGCGGGGAAGACGGTCGGCTCGCCGACGCGGTTCGCCAGGCTCCACAGGTCGTGCCCGGCGGCGGCCCGCCGGGCCGCGGAGTCGTCCGGGCCGACGAGGGCGTCCACCGTGACGATCACATACGGCTGCGGCAGTGCCGCCGACGGGCGGAACGCCTTCCGGTAGGCCGCCACCGAGTCGGCCGTCGTCGACGGGCTCGCGTGGTAGTTCGTCGCGTAGGGCAGGCCCAGCTGCCCGGCGACCTCGGCGCTCTCCCCGGCGGTGCGCCCGAGGACCCAGACCTCCACCTCAGCCCGGTGCCCCGGGACGGCCTCGACGGTCAGCTCCCCGGCGCGGTGCGTGCCGTCGAGCAGGGTCAGGACGTCGAGTACCTGGTCGAGGTAGTCGGCGCTGTTGAGCGGGTTACGGGGCAGCAGCAGCCGGTGCAGGGCGAACAGGTCGGAGGCGCGCAGCCGCGGGTAGGGCGCGGGCGGCTCGGCGGGCTCGGCGGGCCCCGCCGGTGCGTGCCCGTTCTCGGCGGCGGTGGGCGCAGCATCGGCCGGCGCCGCGGGCGGGTGCCAGCCGGCGCGGCCCAGCCCCAGGTCGAGCCGCCCCGGGTGCAGGCTGTCGAGCAGGCCCCATTCCTCCGCCACGGACAGCGCGGTGCGGTGCCCGAGCTGCAGGGAGCCGGAGCCGACGCGCACCCGGCTGGTGGCCTCGGCGACCAGCGCGGTCAGCAACGTCGCGGAAAGCCCGGCGGTGCTGCGGTTCACGTGGTGCTCGGTGACCCAGTACCGCCGGTAGCCGAGCTGATCAGTGAGCCGGGCCAGGTCGACGGTGTTGCGTAGTGCCGTCGCGATGCTTCCGCCGGCTGCTATGGGGACGAGGTCGAGCACGCCCAGAGGCACGTCGCCGTCGCGTGGATGAGTGCGGGTGGGATCCGAACCGGTCACGGGGAGTTTCGACCTCGCTCCAGAACGATGAACTGTCGAGTTCAGCGGAACTTACCACCTAAACCCATCGTCTTGATGGGAAATCCGCAGGCTGGGGGTTTACCNTGACCACTCGCCCCGTCGGCGGCCCGGTTCGCCGGGCTCGCCCGGGTAGGGTGACCGGATGGGCAGAGCGAAGATCGCGGACGTGGCTGGAGGTGCCAGCACGCGGGGAAGGATCGACAAGCGACAGGCGATCCTCGACGCCGCCTTCACCGTCTTCGCGCGTGAGGGCTACGCCCAGGCGAGTATCGACATGATCGCCACCGAGGCGGGCGTGGCGAAGCCGACGATCTACAACCACCTGGGCGGCAAGGAGAACCTCTTCCGGCACGCGATGGCGGCGTCGGCGGACAAGACCACCGCCAAGACCCTCGCCGTCGTCAGCCGGCTCACCGTCGACGTCCCCGACCTGCACAACGCGTTCGTCGAGGTCGGCCGCGAGCTGCTCGACTGCTACTGCGCCGAGGACTCCTGGGCGCTGCGCCGACTGCTCCACGCCGAGATCGTCCGCTTCCCCGACCTGTTCGACATGATCGGGGCGAACGGGCCGAGCCAGGTGGCCGAGGCCATCGCCGACCGGCTGGCCCGGCTCGCGCTCGCCGGCCGCCTTCGGCTGACGGACCCCGTCGAGGCGGGCGAGCAGTTCCTCGCGCTGCTCACCAGCCCGGTCGCGGGCCGCTCCGCGCTGGGCACCCGCCCGTTCGACGACACCCAGCGCCAGCACGCCGCGCAGAGCGCGGCCACCACCTTCCTGCGCGCCTTCGGCGCCGCGCCACCGGCCGAGCCCTCGGTGGCGTGACAGCCGAAGGCCGGCGTGACAGCCGAAGGCCGGCGGGCAGTGACGTTCAGGAGCCGCTGAGGTAGGGCAGGACCTGCGCGGCGAAGCGGCGCCGGGAGCGTTGGCTGACGCGGGGGTGCAGGTACCCGAAGGCGAAGCTGGCGATGACATAGGTGATGCCGGCCGCGGCCAGCTCGCGGAACCGCTCGAGCACCTCCGGGGCGGACCCGGCGATGAGGACTTCGCGCGCCTTCTCCTCCATGGCCGGATCAGGGGTCGCGGGGGTCGGCGCCGCCCCGGCGCCCGGGTGCGTGCCCTCGGCCAGCGCGGCCGACGTCTGCAACTGGCGGGCGATCTCCCGGACGGCCTGCTCGCGTCCCTCGTCGTCGCCCAGGTAGACGAAGCGGTTGACCTGGAACTCGCGTCCCGCCGGCAGCCCTCCGGCCTGCTCGATCCACTGCCGCCGTTCCACGATCTGCGGGAACGTCGTGCCGGCGGGCAGCATGAAGTTGAAGTCGCGGTCCGCGGCGAAACGCAGGGATTCCTCGCTGGTGGCCGCCATCCAGATCGGCGGATGCGGCTGCTGGGCCGGGCGCGGCAGCACGGTGACCGGCGCGTTGACCTGGTGGAAGCGGCCGCTGAACTGCTCGTCCGGCCTGGTGAGCAGTTGCTGGAGCAGGTCGACGGCCTCGGCGAAGACGGCCCGGTTCTCCGCCGGGTCCCGGCCGAAACCGAGGAACTCGTGTGGCTGGTAACCCCGGCCGATCCCCAGGTCGAGCCGGCCGCCCGACAGCGCGTCCAGCGTGAGCGCGTCGGCGGCCAGCCGAACCGGATCCCAGAAGGGCAGCACCAGGACGGAGGTCCCGAGCCGGAGGCCGGGCGCGGCCAGTGCGGCCTGGGCCAGCAGGAGCAGTGGTGACGACGTCAGGCTGTAGGTGGAGAAATGATGCTCGGTGATCCAGATGCCGGCGAAACCCGCCGCCTGGGCCCAGCGGGCGTCCCGCAGGAAGCCCGCGTAGAGATCCCGGGCGGTCACGGCGTCGCCCGCCGGAGCCATGTTGAGGTATCCCAGTCCGACCCGCATGGCTGACCGTGGCGTGCCGCGCTGACAGGCATCTTGGCCGCGACTAAAACGCCTTGTCGGCCCGCATGACGGCGGCCGCCACAACGAGCGTCAAGCGACGCTTTAGAAGCCGTCCGCACGATGGACGTCGGACAACGGGGCCGTCGCCGGTGACGCAGTGCCCGCCCCGCCGTTCTCGGGAGAGGGAAAACCGATGGTGGAAACGGTCGGCAACGAGCGGCTCGCTGTCCGCGTCCCGGAGCAGGGCGACCCACGCGAGCAGGGCGACCCTCGAGGCCCGCAGCGGCGCCTGGCCGCCCTTTTCGACCAGGGGACGTTCCGGCCGTCGCCCGGTGCCGCCGGGTCCCGGGTGCTGGTCGGGCGGGGCACTCTCGACGGCGTCCCGGCCGCGGCGTTCTGCACTGACGGCACCAGCATGGGCGGGGCGCTCGGGGGTGTCGGCGCGCGGCAGATCGCGGTGGCGATCGACCAGGCCGCGCGGGACGGGGTGCCGATCGTCGGGCTGTGGCATTCCGGCGGGGCCAGCCTGCGGGAGGGCGTCGAGGCGCTCGACGGCATCGGGCAGATCTTCGCCGCCACCGTGCGGGCCTCCGGGCGGGTCCCGCAGATCTCGGTGGTACTGGGGCCGGCGGCCGGCGGCGCCGCCTACGGCCCGGCACTGACCGACGTGGTGATCATGGCTCCGGCCGGGCGGGTCTTCGTCACCGGCCCGGATGTCGTCCGGTCCGTTACGGGCGAGCAGATCGACATGGAGGGCCTCGGCGGTGCGCAGGCCCACGGCACCCGCTCCGGCGTCGTGCACGTGCTGGCGGAATCCGAGAGCGACGCGTTCACCCGGGCCCGGCACATCGTCTCGGTGCTCGCCGGTGGCGACCTGGTGCTCGCCGGCGACAGCCCGGCGCCGGCGGCCGAGGCCGACCCGCGCGACCTCCTGCCGGACCGGCCGCGGCGGGCCTACGACGTCCGCCCCCTCGTGCGCGCGCTGCTGGACGAGGACCCGCGCGACCCCGGCCTGGGCTTCCAGGAGCTGCAGCCGCGGTGGGCGGCGAACGTCGTCATCGGGCTCGGTCGGCTGCACGGCCGGAGCATCGGTGTGATCGCCAACAACCCGCTGCGCAAGGGTGGCTGCCTGGACTCGCTGAGCGCCGAGAAGTCGGCACGCTTCGTCCGGATGTGCGACTCCTTCGGGATTCCGCTGCTGGTCCTCGTGGACGTCCCGGGCTACCTGCCCGGGGTCCGGCAGGAGTGGGAAGGCGTCGTCCGCCGGGGAGCCAAGCTGCTGTACGCCTTCGCGGAGGCCACGGTTCCCCGCGTGACCCTGGTGACCCGGAAGTCCTTCGGCGGTGCCTACATCGCGATGAACTCCCGCTCACTCGGCGCCAGCGCCGTCTTCGCCTGGCCGGAGGCCGAGCTGGCGGTGATGGGCGCCGAGGCCGCTGTCGGTGTCCTGCACCGCCGGGCGCTCGCCGCCGCCGACCCGCAGGAACGGCCGGAGCTGCTGCGCACACTGGCCGAGGAGCATCGGCGGGCGGCCGGCGGCGCCGAGCGGGCTGTCGAACTGGGCCTGATCGACGCCGTCATCGATCCGGTGGACACCCGCCGCCGCGTCGCTGAGGCGATCGCCGCGGCACCGCCGCGCCGTGGCTGGCACGGCAACATCCCGCTGTGACCGCGGGGCGGGACGGCACCGGACGGGGCGGTATGTTGCCGGGCCGTGCGGGGCGGGGCGTTGCGCGGCGCCTGCGCGGGTTGTCCGCGCGGGTGCGGCGTCTGGCCACGGCCGAGCTGAAGTCCTTCGAGGCGACCGCGGCCTTCCTGTGCACCGGATGGTGGATCGGGCCGCCCGACCCGTGGACCGGAACCACCCCGGGCCCGCCACCGCCGCCGCCGCCCGCGGCGAAGCCGGGCGAAGCGAACGCGGGCCCGGCGGCGAACCCCACCGCCGCTCCCGGCACGGACGACGACAGTACTGATCGCGGTACCGGCGGGGGCACCGGCACCGGCGGGGGCACCGGCGGGGGCACCGGCACCGGCGGGAGCGGGGGCACCGGCACCGGCACCCGCGCCGGCACTGGCACCGGCGGGGGCGTCCAGGACGGGGGCGGCGGCGGGCGGACACCGCCGGGACATCCCGAGCGGGTCCGTGCCGATCTGCCGGCCTCCGCGCGGGAACGTCTGCTCTGGCAGCAGCTCTCAGATCTCGACGGGCCCGCCCACCGCGGGATTTAGCCCCGATTTACCGCCGCTTCGCACGATCATGCCCCCGCGTGGCGTCAGGGGCCGCGCCTGAGATGTCAGGGGCCAGGCATGAGCAGCGACCAGGCCGTCGTGGCGGATCCGCCCGCCTTTCCCATGGACCGCGGCTGTCCCTACCACCCGCCCGCCGGCTACGCCGAGCTGCGACAGGACGGGCCGGTCACCCGGGCGAAACTGTTCGACGGCCGGGAGGTGTGGGTGGTCACCGGCTACGAGGAGGCCCGCCGACTCCTCGTCGACCCGCGGCTGTCCTCCGACCGCTCCCGGCCCGACTTCCCGGTGCTGGTGCCGCGGATGGCCGCCGCCAAGCTCGTCGCGCTCGTCGGCATGGACCCGCCGGAGCACGACATCCAGCGTCGCATGCTGATCGGCAACTTCACCGTCCGGCGGGCGAACGCGCTGCGTCCTGACATCGAGCGCATCGTCGGTGAGCGGATCGATGCCGTGCTCGCGCACGGCCCGGACGCCGCCGTCGACCTGGTGCCCGAGTTCGCGCTGCCGATCCCGTCCACCGTGATCTGCGAGCTGCTCGGCGTGCCCTACGACGACCACGAGTTCTTCGAGGAGCAGACGCGGCTGATGGTGATCGCCACCAGCACCGCGGAGCAGGCCGCCGCCGCGTCGCGGGCCCTGGTCGGGTACTTCGACGAGCTCATCACCAGGAAGCAGGCCAGCCCCGGGCAGGGGCTGCTCGACGAGCTGATCAGGGAGCGGCTCGAAACCGGCCAGCTTTCGCGGGAGGATCTCGCCACCATCGCGATGTTCCTGCTCGTCGCCGGGCACGAGACGACCGCGAACATGCTCGCGCTGAGCGTGTTGGCACTGCTGGAGCACCCCGAGCAGCAGGCGCGGCTGGTCGCGGACCCGGCCGGGCGGGCGCCGGGAGCCACCGAGGAGCTGCTGCGGTTCCTGTCGGTGGCCGACGAGATCCAGCGCATCGCCGCCGACGACATCGAGGTCGGCGGCGTGGTGATCCGTTCCGGTGAGGGGGTGTACCTGCCGACGGCGGCGGCGAACCGCACGGCGGCGACGTTCCCGGACCCGGACGTGCTGGACATCGGCCGGGTTCCCCGCGGGCATCTCGCCTTCGGGTACGGCATCCACCAGTGCATCGGCCAGAACCTGGCCCGGGTCGAGCTGGAGATCGGCCTGCGCGAGCTGTTCCGCCGCATCCCCACGCTGCGCCTCGCCGAGCCGCTCGCCACGCTCGGGGCCAAGCCCGGTGGCTCGGTGCAGGGCGTCTACCGGCTGCCGGTCACCTGGTAGCTCGGTCACCCAGGCAGCTTTCCGGGGAGCAGAGCACTGAGCCGGATGAAGATCGCGGCAATCGTGATCGGGGTGGGTCCGCGGGCGGGGTGGGCCCGCGGGCGGGGCGGGTCCGCGGGCGGGGCGGGCGCCTGCCTACGCGGGGGCGGGCGGTGCCCGCGTACGCGGGGGATGGGTGGGTGCCTGCCTACGCGGGGGCGGTTGGCACCCGCGTAGGCGGGGGATGGGTGGGTGCGTCCGGTGATCTGACGGTGGCGGTCAGCGTTTCGGGTGGCGGCGCGG
>NZ_LRTK01000084.1 GCF_001636565.1 Frankia sp. EI5c | reverse complement strand
CCCGGCACCGCGCCCCGGGTCGACCTGCACTGACCTACAACACCGGATTCGTCGTGCACCGAGCAGGCCGCGCAGGTCGCCCAACGGGCAACCTCAGGGACGCGACAGCGGTGCGACATCTGGACGTGACCGTCCCTTCATCCCCGTCCAGGCCATTGGCGAACAGGTCGCCTGCACGCTCCTGGCGCTGACCCGGTGGCTGTCGGCGGCGACTGCACGTGTCGTCCCAGGCCGCCCTGCACAGCACCTGGGCCAGGCGGAGGCGGTTCGCGTCCACTGCAACGAGGTCGTCCGGCCGGGGCTCGAACCAGCTGTCGAGGCCCTGACCAGCACCGTTCCATGGTGTTGAATCTCAACGCGATAGATCGCGAACCGCATTCACCGAGGTCGGAGGCATGATCAGAAAACGGGTGGGGCGGGNGGGGCTCGAACCCACGACCGACGGATTAGCATTTACGTTCTTTCGACGTTCGTCGATGTCTTCCGAAACCTGCCGTGACCTGCGCCGCTGAACATTCCCGTAGACGATGAATACTCGACTCTAATCGTTTTTGATCGGCCAAAGTACGGGGTTTGTACGGGATGATCAAGCTATGATTGCCACCGTTCTCCGGCACCCTGACGATGTGGACGGTGGGGCATGGCGCGTCCGGCGATGGACCTCGGCACCGGCGGGAAGATCTTCTTCAGCACGACCACGAAGGGCGTCCGTGCACGCTGTTTCTACCGCGATCACGACGGCGTCCGTCGCGAGGTGGAACGTAGCGGCACCTCCAAAGCCGCCGCGGAGGTCGCGTTGCGGCGTGCTCTGCGTGACCGGGTGCGGGTCGCGATCGGGGACGGCGACATCACCGGGGATACCGCGGTGAAGGTCCTCGGGGAGGCGTGGTTCGTCGCGGTGAGCAAGCGGGACCTGTCCCCCAACACGATCTCGGCCTACCGGGGGACGCTGGACCGGCACGTGTACCCGGCCCTCGGCGAGGTGAAGGTCCGTCAGCTCACGGTAGGTCTGGTGGACCGGTTCCTGGCCGCGGTGACGGACAAGAGCGGCCCCGGCACGGCGAAGATGGCCCGCGCAGCGCTCTCGGGCATGTGCGCCATGGCGACCCGCGTGGACGCGCTGGACCGCAACCTGGTCCGCGACGCCGGCCCGATCGCCCGGAGCACCCCGAAGCCGGCACCGCGTTCCCTGAGCCTCGCCCAGCTCCGGCAGTTGCGGGCCCTGCTGACCTACGACGAGCGCGCCCGACGCCGTGACATACCGGACCTGGTCGATGCACTGATGGCCACTGGCGCACGAATCGGCGAGATCTGCGGCCTGGTCTGGGGCGCAGTCGATCTGAACGCGGGCACCATCGAAATTCGCTCCACAGTCGTCCGCGTGCCGGGACAAGGGCTGATCAACAAGCCGCGTCCGAAGTCCAAGGCGGGACACCGGCTTCTTCTGCTGCCAGGGTGGGCGGTGGCAATGCTGCGCGCCCGACAGACAGGACAGGCACCGTCGGACGTCGTGTTTCCGGCACCAAAGGGCAGCCTACGCGACCCGAGTAACACGCAAGCCGACATCCGCGATGCGGTCACNGGCGCTGGATTCCCCGGCCTGACTTCCCACCTGTTCGGCCGCAAGTCTGTGGCGACCCTGCTGGACGAGGACGGTCACTCGCCNCGCCAGATTGCCGATGTCCTCGGTCACCAGAACCCGTCACTGACGCTGAGCACCTACCTCGGCCGCAAGGTCTCGAATCCGGGCGCCGCCGAGACCCTCTCCGTATTGGCGTTCTGACTCCGTTACGTTCGGACATCCGTGTCGAGCGCCGAAAGAGCGTCACGTGCGGCGACGGTGATCGGGCGGTCCTCCCCGAGGATCGCCCGGCTACGCTCCAACACCCGCTCAAACAGCTCCCGGGCACCCGCATAATCCCCCGTCGACCGCCGGGTAGCAGCGAGGTTCGCGGCAGTGGTCAGCGTGGGAGCGTCGAAAGTAGCTCGGCATCTGCACCATCCGGCCAGAACGCGGCGAAGCACGACCAGGGCGCTACAATTCGTATTCGACTCTCGTATTGCGGCCCGCGCCGGCCGTTGAGCTATTCATGTTCGCTCGCCGAAGTTCCGTACGTACGTACGTGTTCGAAGATAAACTCCTCAGCCTCGCGTAGCTCTCGCTCGATGGCGTCGGCGAGGTTGCGGTTGTCGATGACGACGCCGAATTCCAGGTTCGCGTTCTCGGCACTCCAGGAGAAGTTCGCACTCGTGACGAGCAGGAACCTGTGGTCGATCGACAGGAACTTCGAGTGGTTGCGGACCTGGCGGCCGTCGAAGCGCTTCGTCCGCAGGATCAGGGCCGGGTGCAGGTGCGCCGCGACCTCGTCCGTTGTCGGGGACCCGGGTCGCCGCGGTCCGGCGTCAGCCGCGTCCGTGTCGAGGTAGACCTTCATCGTAATTTCGGGTCGCTGTGCTGCTCGCCGCAGCGCCTTCCACAGGCCTGATGATCGCTGGAAGTTGNACGTCGAGCAGATGACCGAGTACCTCGCGCTGTTTACCAGGTACGTCACCGACTGTGTCAGTCGCCCGTGCTGGGCCAGGTGGCCCGGCATGGTCCACAGCGGGTCCACGGTCGTCGGCGCTGACCGGGCACCTTCGATCGCCCGCAACACAGCGATCATTGCGGCCCGGTCGATGCCCGCCAGCAGAAGGCGGATCTCCGCCCGGCGGCCACCCGGAACGACTCGCAGCGACGCGGTGAGCGTGTCGTCGTCCGCCAGGTGGTCCGCGATTTCCCGTGCTTCGGTCCCGGTCAGCAGCGCGCCGAGCTTCCTGGCGGGGTCATGTAAAGAACCCAAGGGAGCTTCCTGGGAGGTCGATGAGGAATCGTCGGTCCAGGAACCGGTTGGCCCGCTCGCACGATGTCTCGGATGCCATCACGCAGCAGTGGCACGCCGCCCCGTGCAGGAAGTCTTCCGGGTCGGCGGGGGTGCGGCGCGCGCAGATCGGGTCCGAGGAGCAGCGTGCCGCTCGCTCCAGCGCCGATGACACCACCTGCTGCAGGCGAACGGGCTCGCTCAGCGATACGAGGCCGCCGAGGGTGCCGTCGCTGTCTGATGCGGTTGTCACGATCAGCAGCCCGGCAGCGGGCGGACGCTCATCCGTCCCGGGCCAGGCGTACAGCCGTTCGCTCAGGCTCGCGGCGGAGTACCCGCACTCCATCGCCATGCCACGGATCAAAATGTGCGCGAGGCTGTGAATGAGCCAGTACCGCGGTGGCCTCAGCCGGTCGTCGGCATCGATGTTCTCCGCGGTCTCGGAGAACCGCCGGTTGAAGTTCCGCCGGTGTGCCTGCCGGTGCGCCTCCCAGATCTCGCTGGCCGAAACCTTCTGCTCCCAGGCCGCGACCCGTTCCTCGTCAAGCTGGAGGAAGACGCCCTCGCCCCGGTCCTCGGTCGCGACGGTCCAGTCGGGATACCGCTCCCGGGCCAGTGGGACGAGGCGGCGGGGCACGTCACCGACCCGGTCGAACGCGTCGATCCGGGTGAAGCCCGTCAGCGCGTTGACCTTCCGCAGCCGCTCCGCCGCCAGCACCCGGGTGATCTCGGGCCGCAGCTGTGGATCCCGGTCCCGCCGTGACAACGTGAGGCCGCTGGCCCGATCCTCGTGCCGGTCTCCGATCGGATCCTTGAGCAGGTACCGCCATTCCGGGACGAGCAGGTCGACCGGGTCCCAGGCGCGGAGTCTGGCTTCCTGCTCCTCCTCCGACGGAGGCGGTGCCAGGGCGGTGGCCACCAACGCTGCCAGCTCGTCATCGGACTGGCCGGTCACGTCGACCTGCGCGGTCGCCGCGAGGTCACGGATGACCTCCAGGTTGCCCGCGTACTTCGCGAGTTTGTCCCCGAGCGCTCCCCGGAGCCTGTCCGCCAGGTCGCTGGCCTTCTCCTCCGCCGATTCGGGCATCACGATGATCGACAGGGTGGAGGGGAACCACAGGTTGGACGCGCCGATCAGCATCAGCTTCGTCTCCGCGCGGCAGCCCTGCGGCTCGAACGCGTCCAGGTGGGGGTGACGGCCCCGGCACTTCGGCAGCTTCGCGGCGCCCGCGACGCCCTGGGCCTCGTTCATCGGACGCCGCTGCCCGCAGGACCCGCAGTGGATCGTCGCGGACGCGCCCTTGCCGGCCGTCCGGTCGATCATCTTCAGGATCGGGAACTCGGCCTTCGCACACCGGCGGCCTCGGTGCACCCACAGGTCGTAGGGGAACTCATCCAGGTGCCCCGCCGTGCAGGCGAGCAGGTACCGGGCCGGGACGGCGGGGCGGGTCGCCTTACCCTCGCCGCTGCGGCCAGGGCACTTCGGATGCTCGAAGCGGGCGAGGTCGCTGCGGTACGGGTGGGTGTTGACGTAGCTGAATCGAGATACCAGGCCGAGCAGGTCGCAGCCGGTGCACCGCAGCCACTGGGGGAACACCCGCGCGGGCACGCCGAGGTCGGCGCCTTCGCTGCTGAAGGTGTTCCGCTTCGGCTNCCATGGGAACGGGCGCAGCTGCACGTTCGGGGCCCTCATGTNGGTGCGGACCGCCTGCCGCAGCCGGGGCGCGCGGATCTGCGGTGGGTCGGACTCGCGGCGTCGCCAGATCCGGTTCCAGTCGTCCAGACCGGTCGGCATGATCGTAAACTGGGGCAGGTCCATGATCGCGCCCGGGCCGTAGGTGTACAGCAGGGACGACGGACGGCTGGACCCGACCTTGGCCCGGTTGTGCTTGATCTGCTTCTCGTTCTCGGCGTCCGCGTCGCCCAGCGGGTCGACCGGGCGCTGCTCGTTGTACAGCAGGCTCACGACATGGCCTCCTCAGCAGGGGGGAACTCCCACCGTGGCGCGCCGGGGGGCTCGATGTAGATCAGGTTGTCCTTGATCGGGCTGACCAGGAGGTTGATCTCCGGCTGCACCTCACGCATGGAGTTCGCGACGACGAACGGCGCGACATCGCTGCCATTGCCGAGCGCGCGGGCGTTTTCCGCGCTCATCATCAGCGCGTCGTACTTCCCCTCGTCCGAGGCGGAGAACCGCTCGTAGACGAGGGTCTTGTGCAGGTCGGCCAGGTGCTTGCGCCGGGAGACCCACTGGTCGAGCCGGTTCAGCAGCCGCGCCCGCGCCCGCTCGGCGTCGCTCTCGGTCGCCGCGCGCCCGATCCGGCGCACCAGCGCGTCGATCACCTCGGCGACGACGTCCCGCCGGTCCGTGATCCGGCCCGCGTTCTTCTCCNGTGACAGCCCGTCGGGCACGACCGCCTCCAGCACCCGGGCAGCGCTGACCAGCACGCCGTCCAGGCCGCGGTCCAGAGACGTGGCCGAGAACGGCGTCACTGACAGCGCCTCGACCTGGGCGTAGAACGTCTCGTGGTAGTGCTGGAACTGCTCGAAGTGCGCCAGGTCCCGCGGCCGGGCCCAATTCCCGAGCGCGACCACCAGGCCGGGACGGGACGCCTGCCGGCCGACCCTGGAGGATGCCTGGATGTACTCGGCGGTGTTCTTCGGCTGGCCGACCACCAGCATCAGGCCGAGCCGGTCGACGTCGACGCCGACCTGCAGCATCGACGTCGCCAGGACCACGTCGAACGGGCGCACCGGTCGGTCGACGAGCTTCTCGCCCGCCTTCCGCCGCGCCGCCCTGTCTCGCCGCGCCGCCGTCGAGTCGAACCTCGCGTCGAACGAGACTCCCATCTGGTCCAGCGTCCCGGTGATGTCGGCCGAGGAGACCCGGGAGGTCAGCTCCGCCAGATGCAGCTGCCCGACCGTGCCGAACCGGCGCGGGAGCCGGGACCACGGGTGCCCCTTCGCCAGCGCCGTCTGCACGTCATCGCCCAGGTACCGGGCCATGCCGGCCAGCTCGCGGGTCGCGCTGAAGTACCCCACCAGCGTCAGGTACGGATCGGCGACGTCCCCGGACCGGTCGAGGAGGAGCTGCCCGGCCGCCATCAGCACCTCCGATACCCGGATCTCCGCAGTTGTGAGCCGGACCCCGGAGGTGCTGATCCCGACGTACCGCCGCCCCGGAAACGTCCGTGAGATGGGCTGCTCGGAGGAGAAGAACGTCCTGCCCGCGTCGAGGACCTGCGGCGGGAAGATCGTGGTGTCCCGCCCGTACAGAGCGCGCACCTGCTCGGCGGCGTTGCGCGCGGTCGCGGTGGACGCGACGAGAAGGGGCCGCACCGGCAGATCCGCGGGAGTTCGCCACGAGCACAGGGCGTCGACAGCGACCTCGAACAGCCCGACCGTCGTCCCGAGCGCACCGGTGATCAGGTGGAGCTCGTCCTGGATGATCAGGTCCGGCGGACGAAGCTGGGTCACCGGCCGCCGGTAGGCCGTGGTCTTCGGGTGCTTGCTGCCCACGGCGATCTTGCAGCCCTGGTAATCCTGGTGCACGTAGCCGTGCAGCTCGCACTTCTCGGCCACGTAGCCAAAGAGCGCCGCCGCTTCGCCCTCCCGCGCCAGCCGGGCGAACTTGTCCACGGTCGCGATCACGAACGCGGGCGCCAGCCGGTAGATCTCCTCATCCACCGTCAGAACGGGCAGCCCGTCGGCCACCAGCCCGTCACGGGAGAACGGGCAGTCGCCCAGCTCATCGCCGCAGTACACGTAGACGCGCTGGCGCTCGTCGTCGGTGCGCACGTTGGCCGCGCCGATCGGGGTGCCGCACCAGGGGCAGCGCTGGAATTGCAGCACGGTCAGCCGCGAGTAGCCGCCCGAGGAGGAGGACCGCTTGAGCTGCTCCTTCGCCTCCTCATACCGCTTCGGCGAGACATCTGTCCCGACCCACAGCCCGATCCGGAACGGCTCGGCGCCCCAGGCATGGACGTCGCGACGCCGCGCCATCTCCGCCGCGCACACCAGCGCCGTCGCCCGCTGGAACTGTTGGGCTGTCAGCAGCCGCAGCGTGTACCGCATCAGCACGGTCACTCCGGCGCCGCCGTCGAGTGAGCCATCCGCGGCCGGGACCACGCCTTGGAGCCGCCGGATCGCGAACGCGTAGGCCGCCAGCCCCAAATACGCCTCGGTCTTGCCGCCACCGGTCGGGAAGAACAGCAGCTGCGCCTTGGCCAGATCCCTGGAGCGCATCTGCGCCGCAGGGTCAGTGAGCAGCGGCAGCTGCATGAGGATGAACGCGAGCTGGAACGTGCGCCACGAGTGCGGCTTGTCTCCGGCCAGCACCGCTGCCCGTACCTCGTCGAGGGATTCCGCCGGGTGGCTCGCCCGGCGGCGCGCGACCTGGGACTGCACGCGCTGGTCGGCCATCACCTCGTTCATGAACCGGAAGCACCGCAGCGCGTCCGCGTCGCTCAGCAGGTGCTCAACGCCGGCCGCGAGCTGGCGCTGCACCTTGCGTGCCTCATGAACCGCGTCCAGCCCCTCGTCCCGCAAGTGATCGGGAAGCTGATTCGCCCGGGCCTCCTCGCCGTCCAGCCACGAGCCGTACATCGCCGCGATCGGCGACAGCCCCGCGCGCAGCTCATCCACGGACGCGGCGGCCAGCTCGCGCATGTCGAGCAGCGCCTCACCGATCTCGTCGGCGGCGACCTGCGGCGTCTCACTCACCGGCAGCCAGGTCGTCCAGATCCTGCCGACCCGGCGGTTACCCGGAACGGCTCGGATCTCAGGAGAATCCCACCTGGCCGGCTCCTCCCAGCCGACCGAGCAGGTCCGCCCGACAGCGAACTCCAGCCTGTCCCGGTACTGCAGGTTCAGCCGCCGGACCTCGTCATCCCGCTCCCACCGGTCATCGGTCAGCACATCGGTCACCGGTAGGAACGCGGGCTCCCCGTCTGTGGTCACGGCGATCTTCGCCTGGTACAGCCACGCGTCGACAGGAATCTTCCGCGGCGCCTCCCGGTCGTTGCACAATGCGATCTCGACCACTCGGCGATGACGATCATCATCATGCCGGTCAACGCGCAGCACGACCTTGTCCTTGAGCGGGACCGTCATCGTCACGGACGGGTCAAGGTCGGCGACCATGATCCGCTTGGGGATCTCAACCGGGGTCCGCTTGTACCGCCGGATTCGTGACTCGTCACCCTCAGCCGCAGGCACCGCCTCGTAGACGCCCCAGGACGCGGTGACGGTGAACGACTCCAGGTCGTCGGGGACCTGGCACCGCAGCCCCATCGACGCCGGAATCATCAGCCCACGCTGCTGCGGTGTGTCCTCCAGCCCAGAATCCTCGTCCGCCCCAGCACCGCTGTCGTCAACCCCAGTAAGCGGCACGCCCTGGACCTCCTGCGCGTCGCCAGAATCCCCTACGTCACTGTCGGCCTCGTCTGTGTCCGCGTCCGCCNGGTCATCGACCCCTGCGGCGAGCTTGAACGGCGCGATCCGCCCGACCAGGTACACAGCGTCAGGCGCACCGTCGATGACCTCGGTCGGCCCGTTCATCGGCCCAAGGAGTTCCCGCTCCAGGATGTCAGCCAGGTTCTCCCGGGCGGTCCAGGAACTCCCATCCGGCTCGAGCTCCAGCCGGTACTGGGGCGGCTCGACGGTCTTCGCGGGTGTACTCATTCGCCATCCGCCTCGTCCTCGTCGTCCTCGTCATCGACTGGCGGTGCCCCACTCTGAACGGCGGCCCGCCGCAGGTTCTCTTCGAGTAGCCTGTCCAAAATCTCCACACGCGCTGTCGGACTCACGGACCAGCGACGCATTCGGCGATATGCGTGGAACCCATGATTGAGCGAAACGTCGCCNCAGCCATAGGCAGCCATAACGGCATTGTCGAGCGCGACGTGGATCTCCCGAATGTGTGCAATGTCGGCATCAGTGAAGTTCGGATCGTTTACAAGATTGTAAAGGTCGGTGAGACCCAGGTTGCGCCGGATCTGAATTTCTTTTCGCTGAACGTGAAGCATTTCGCCAATATCGGAAAGGCTCTGCGTGCGGATTGACCTCGGGAATCCGGCGAAAACATTAGACGCCGTATATCGCGGATCGCGCCGCAATCCGGACCCGTAGCGGATGGCCCACATCTGATGCATGCTTGACGAAAGAACGGCTTGATCCGCGAACGAATCGGTGGCTAGCACTGCCAGCGCGTCGCCGAACAGGTTTATAGTCGGAACGCGCACTGGCATCAGCGTGACGGAGTGCCTTGCTATGACTAGAACTTCATCTAGGCGTGCAATCGCGGCGCGCATGTTTGGGCGCGTTCGCTCGAACAGCCACCATGGCGCATCTCTCATGGCCACCGACCCGGCAGCCCTCTGCGGTATCACTAGAGCACGGGCGTGGTCGAACGGAAGTTCGTACTTACTGGCCTCGCCTTCGTCGAGCTCGGTGAAGTCGATGATCCACCTAGAAGCCGCGTACTCTGGACTGGAGTTAAGATCCTCCCCATTCAGGTAAGGCTTCAAGACTTCCTTATTCTTGTCGTTCGCCTGAACCCACTCAAGCACTTTCCCGGGTTCTACGGCGAATCCCTTTCCGGACGGCTTGCAGCCTTCAAAGGCGATACGCAGGTTCTCCAGCAACCNGACAGGCTTACCATCGACCCTGCCGGCGGGCTCAAGCAGTGTTGTTATGTGATNGGTTTCCACTCCGTCGGCTATCCGGGGGATCTTCAAGTCAATTACTCGACGACTTCCCCAGATGGCGGAATATTCCAAGGTGGCCGATGGACGCCAAGGACGACTTTGGATCGATTGTGTAATGGTAAATCCGTCACCGACCATCCTATCCAACCCGACTTCGCGACTCTTCCNTTGCGCGATGCTGTTTGTTGCGATCAAGCCAAGGTTGCCGCAGTGGCCAATAAGCGACATGGCCCGGAGAAAGAAATACGCAACAAGGTCGGCGTTTCCGCGCTGCCCCNCTGCGAGGACGTTCACCAGCCAGTCGCGGACGTTAGTACCCATAGCTCCGCTGATGTCGGAACCGGTCACGAAAGGCGGGTTGCCGATGATGGCGTCGAAGCCGCCCCGTTCCATGACGTCCGGGACAGCGGTGATCCAGTGCAGCGGCTTCCACCGCTCGTAGTCCGTCGGGACCGTGGGGGTGAGTCCAGCCGCCAGGATCGCGTCGAGCTTGGTGCGGTCCGGGTCGCGGGCGAACAGGTCGCTGTCCGGATACGCCTCAGCGAGTGCGATCTCCAGGGCCTGGTATGCGATGTTGAGCACTCGGCCTGGCTTGCCGCCGAGGCGCAGGCCGGCGGCGACGATGGCGTCGGCGACGTCGGCGAGTTCCGCGGTGATCTGCTGGAACCGCTGCCACTGGCGTCGCTTGGCGTGGACTGAGCGCTGCGGGTCGGCATTGTTGACCTCGTTGGCGAGGTTCCGCCGCAGCCGGGCGGCCTCATTTAGGACGCCATCGATGTCGATCGTGCCGAGGGTCCGCTGCTTGTGCGCGGCGGCGGGGTCGATGTGCTGGAACCGGAGCTGCTTCGCGTCGGTCAGGCCCAACAGGGAGTTGCCGTGGAGAATCTTGTCGTCGACGAAGGAGAACGGGAGCTTCGGGTCCAGGGAGACCAGCCAGAGCGACAGCTTGCACATCTCGACGGCCATCGGGTTGATGTCCGCGCCGTACAGGCACTTGGCGATGACCTCGCGCATGGCGTGGAGTTCGAGTTCCTTCGGCGTCATGCCGCCGGTTTCGTGCTGGCGTCGCCAGGCCTCGACGAGGCGGGCCGAGAGGTAGCGGGCGGCGGCGACAAGGAAGGCGCCCGAGCCGCAGGCGATGTCGGCGACCTTCAGTTCGAGGATCCGATCGGAGTCGACCGGCTTCCACTTCGTCCGGTCGGGCTCCTGATGTGGGCCGGGACTGTAGACAAGGGGTTCGAGGGCGTGCAGGACGACCTCGGTGGCGAGGGACTTCGGCGTGTAGTGCGCGCCCGCCGTCGCGCGGGATGGGGTCTCCACCACGACGAGGCCGCCCGGTTGGAAGACCGTCGGCCGGTTTCGCAGGTCGCGGCGGATCGCGCCGATGAAGGGGCGGAGCCGTTCCCGCAGTCCGGGGCCGGTGGGCACCGCCGCGCGCAGCGCCCGGTCGGCGTCCTCGACGTCCACTGAGTTCTTGATCGACTTCGCGAGGGCTGCCTTCGTCGGGGCTACCGCGGCGGGCTGGTCTTTCTTGATCCAGTCCAAGATCGCGTTCGCAAGGGCCTCCGGCCTCGAGTGTTTCGCCACGAGATCTTCCAGGAGCGAGAGCGGGATCTCGGGCTCCTCGCCCTTCTTTCCTATAAGCCCCACTATGACCTCGTCGACGTCCGCGCAGGAGTAGCCGAGGAGACCCTCGTAGATGTAGCCGATCTGCTCGACGTCGATGTCACGGAAGGAGATCTGTCGTGCGGGCTCGCCGCGCAGTTCGGCTTTCTGGGCGGCACGCAGGACTTCCAGCATGACCCGGTCGCTGACCACAATCGCGAGTGTGCCGCGGGTGTCACGGGTGGTGAGGAAGCTGAACCGGTCGGGGTCGAACAGCGACCCGCCGTAGGAGGGGATGCGGATGTCCTCGAACGACGCGCCCCGGTACAGGGCCTGGGAGGTGGCAAGGAGTCGATGCCAGGTGAGGTGGGTGCGGTCGAGGGCTTCAACGCCCTCGTCACGGGCGCGCTGGTCGAGGGTGTTGAGCTCGTCGCTGATGCCGTACCCGCCGGTGAACAGCTGGGTCTGCGGGAGTAGGCCGCGTTCCTCGGCGAACAGCAGGAACACGACGCGCATCATCATCGTAACGGCGGCCTGGTACACGTCATCGCGCCGTGCGGGCAGCGGATCGGGCTCACCGCGGCGCCGCACGTCGAGCGCGGACTCCGACAGCGCCTGGACAAGGAGCTCCACAGCGCGGCGGACGTTGGTGCCGAGTGCTTCGGTGATCTCCTCGGCGGCGGCGACCGAGTCCCCGAAGAGCGCGGTGAGCAGATCCTCGGCCCGGTTCCCGACCAGGCGGGGCAGGCGCAGCAGGTTGATGAACGCGTCGCGGACGACGGGCAGCTCGATCCACCGCTGGGAGTCGGTGATGCCGGAGGCGACCATCGTCTCGGGGCGGGCGCTGACGATCGCCCACCAGCGCCCATCGGTAACGACGCCGACGGGGACGTCGGACGCCCGGAGCAGTTCCTCCATCCGGTCGATGGGGCTGGCGGCCCACCCGTCATCGAGCGGGTCCCGCAGCGACTCGACCGGATCGGTGACGAGGACGAGCGCGCCGGTCCTGTCGCCGCGGGTGAGCGCGCCGGTCGGGCTGACGGTGACCGAGTAGTCGGGCGCGTGGACCAACACGGCGGCGGACGGCGGGGTGAGGTAGAAGTCCTTCCAGCCCAGAACGTCGCGCAGCACGACGTCCACCCAGGCGTCGCGCGCCTGCCGGTATTCCGCCAGCGCAGCGGCGGCCTGATCGGCGGTCGCTTTCTCGGCCATGTCCCACACGTCCCAGGCCTTCTCGAACGTGGGCCTGGCATCGCGGAGCGCGTCGAGGGCGGCGCGGTCACCCGGCGGCATGCCGGTGGGCCACGCCTTCTTCAGCGCGGGGACGGACAGGAACGGGCCGTCGGTGTCGAGCAGGCCGAGCCAGTCCCGGTGCAGGTCGCCGCCGTTCCTCATGCCTGGTTCCCTACCGCTGCGGCGTCTTCGGGGGTCAGGGCGAACACGACGGCCGCCGCGGTGACGTGGGGCTTGATGTCTTCGTAACGGGCGCCGATCGCGTTGATCTCCCGCCGCTCCTCCTCGTCGAGGCTGGCCAGGCGGTCGATCATCCCGGCGAGGTCGTGCTGACGCTGCCGCTGCTGGTCGTCGGGGAACAGCTTCTCCTCCTCGCTACGGATCTCCCGGTGGAGGCGGTCGCGGGATTCCTGCAGGTTGACGCGGAAGGCGGCGAAGATCTCCCGAACCCGGGCGACGTCGGCGTCACGCCGCTTGTGCAGCGTGTCGATCACCCGCTCCTGATGGCTGTGGGCCTTCTGTTCCATGGCGGTCAGCAGCCGGGTCCGCAACGGCGCACCGTCGGCGTTCCACTGGTCCACCAGCCGGCGGCGGACCTCCTCGCCCGCGAGGACCAGGTTCTGGGCGTCCAGGGTCTGGTCGAGGACCTGTTCGACCTTGGCCTCGGCCATGGCGCTGCCGCGGAGCCTGATGCCGGTGAGGAACACCTCCTCATGCAGGCGCAGGCCGCCGAGCCCGACCAGGACGAGGCGGGACACCGCCGCGACGCAGGACTGCGGCAGCCCGTCGGCCACGACCGCGGTCACCCGGTGGACCGGGGAGTCCACGTTGAACAGCGCTTCGCGCAGGATACGCGCGGAGCGCTGGAGCAGCGCGTGCCCGAGGTGGATGTAGACGATGTCGTCCCGGTCCCGGGCGATCTCCTCGTCGAACGTGATGGGGCGCAGGACGCCGGGGTCGAGGCGGGTCTCCAGGCCGCGCAGAGCGGGCTGCCACGCGGCCCCGAGCGCCGGGACCTCGAGGACCTCCACCGGGTCGTCGCCTTCCAGCGGCTTCAGTGGCGGCTGACTGGTCAGTTCGAGTGCCGTGCCCACGACACGCTGCGCGTTGGCGGGGGTGAGGTGCATCTCGGCCTTGCGGTCGCGGTAGGTGTGCGACAGCTCGGTGAGGGTGCGGTTCAGTTCCTGGCCGCCGGCCAGAACGCGGTTGATGATCACACTGCCGTCGCCGCGCGCAGCCAGCTTCACCTTCCGGCCGGTGCCGCCCGGGGTGAAGTGATCCTGGATGTCCGCGTCGATCACCTCGTTGACCGAGCCGAGGTCAGCGGCGACCTGGCCGATCTTCTCGCGCACCTTGTCCAGCAGGAACACCGTGTCCTTCGCGAGCGCGGATGTCCGCTCTGTCGGGGCGAGCTGGTAGATCTTCGGCGTGTGCTGCTGACCGTAGCGGTCGACACGGCCGATCCGCTGCTCCAGCCGGGACGGGTTGAACGGGATGTCGAAGTTGACCAGCCGGTGGCAGTGCGTCTGCAGATCGATGCCCTCTCCCGCCGAGTCGGTGGCAACGAGGACCCGGACCTGCTGCTTGTCTGGCGGCGCGGTGAACNTCGCCCGGATGTTCTCCCGCTCCTCCGCAGGGGTCGAGCCCTGGATGACCTCGAGTTCCTTCCCCTCCCGATACCCCCGCTGGCCGAGGACGCGAACGATCCAGTCCAGGGTCTCGGCGTACTCGGTGAACACCACGACCCGCTCGTTCGTCCACGTCCTGCCGTCAGGGCGGCAGACAGCGTTCAGGAACGTGAGCAGCGCTTCCAGCCGGGCATCCGGCGTGTTCTCGTAGCCCAGGCCCCACTCGACCAGGGAGTCGATGTCCTGCTGGGTGGCGGCGACGAGGGGATCCGAGCGCTTGCTGTGCCGCAGCGCGGTGAACTCGGGGTGCGCGGCGGCGCCCTCTTCTTCGTCGGACTGGCCGCTACCGAGGACCTCCTGGTAGTACCGGTCCTCGTCGTCCTCCTCGATGCCCGATCCGCCGTCGGAATCGGCGTAGTGGCGCAGCGTCTGCGCGAACGACCACGGGCTGGACAGAAACCGCTTCTTCATCAGCATCGCCACGATGCCGCCCGACCTGCCGCGCCCGTTGAGCCGGGCGCTCTCGGTGAGGATGCGGTCCAGTAGCGCGAACTTCTCCACCTCGTCACGATCGGGGGAGAAGACCAGGGTCTTCAGCTCGCGGGCCTGGAAGTCCTTCGTGCCGCGCAGTTCCGCCTTGAGCCGGCGGNCCGCGATGTCGCGCAGTGCCCCCTCGTCCAGGTTCGCGCCCCGTTTGAACCGACGGCCGTCGATCATCTCCAGCAGCGCCGTGAATGACTCGGAGTAGCCGTTGTGTGGGGTCGCGGACAGGAACAGCCGGTGCTCGCACTTCTCCGCCAGCGCCCTGGTGGCCACGGTGCGCTGACTGTCGACGGCGTAGCCGCGGAAGCCAGTGGCGGCGGCCGGGCTCGCGGGCGCGACGTGGTGCGCCTCGTCCACAATGAGCACGTCGAACGCGTACCGGCGCGCGGAGCTCGTGTCCCGCGCGTCGGCGTACACGGCGCGCAGCAGCCGCTGCGCGCGCAGCGAGGGCAACCATGCCATCGACACGATCACCCGCGGATAGAGCCGGAACGGGTTGGCGTTCGGCCCGTGCGTGCGGAGCACCCTCGCCATCAGCTCGGTGTTGACGATCTCGAATTCGAGGCCGAACTTCTCCCGCATCTCATCCCGCCACTTCAGCGACAGGCTCGGCGGGCACACGATGATGACGGAGCGGGCGCGGTGCCGCAGGAGCAGCTCCTCGATGACCAGGCCGGCCTCGATGGTCTTGCCGAGGCCGACATCGTCGGCGAGCAAAAGGTTCGTCCGCGCGGACTGCAGCGCACGGCGCAGCGGCTCCAACTGGTATGCCTCGACGTTCGCACCGCTGCGGAACGGGGCCTGGAACGAGCCCCCTTCCGCCGACGTGACGGCGCCCCACCGGACGGCGTCAACGAACGCAGCCAAGGTGTTCGGATCGTCGAATCCGTCCACGCTCACCGTCTCGGGCAGCCCCTGGTCCGGGGCGATGGTCTGACCCACCTCAAGCTCCCAGACGACCGCGAGCTCCTGGCCGAGCCGGTCCTCCTCCAACGACTGCAACATGACGACATGCGCCAGGCCGGCCTCGGCCTCGTCCGCCGGGCTGCGCGGCAGGCCCTGCGCCTGGACGTCGGTGACGGCCCAGGTCGCGCCACGGACGTTCACGATCCGGCCCCGCTCCGGAAGCGGAGGGACGCGCCCGGGGGGAGCTGCCGTGCCTCGCCCGGTAGAACTGCCTTCAAGCGTTGTCAACCAGATCATCCCCCGCGACGTCCACCACGTACTCGCTCATGTACTGCCCTGGCCATCATGGACCGGATTTGCGATTTGCGCAAATCGCAAGTAGGATGCGTCTCATGGAAGGCACACCCGGCCGAGTGCTGACCCTGATCGAAGCATCAGGGCAGAGCCGTCGCGCCTTCGCCCAGGGCATCGGCCTCGACGACTCCAAGCTCTCCAAGTCCCTCAGTGGCGCCCGCCGCTTCTCCTCCCTCGATCTGGCCCGCATCGCGGACAAGTGTGGCGTCACCATCGAATGGCTGCTCACCGGGGAGGAGCCCGCGCTGGCCCTCGCCGCGCGGACCACGACCGGGCAGGCGCGCACCGCGATGGAGGCCGCGAAGAAGTACAGCGTGATGCGCGAGGATCTGGCGGCGATCGGCTGGGCGCAGCCATGGCGGCCCCTCGACGGCGGCGCCTCTGGCGGAACGTACGCCGAGCAGGGCCGCGTGCTCGCCTCCGCGGCGCTGGCGCGCGCCGCCTCCGGGGGGCTGTCCATGACCGACGCTGACCTGCCCGCCCTGGTCGAGAAGGCGTTCGGGGCCGACGTGGCCGTGGTCATGCTCGACGAGGGCTTCGACGGGCTGTCGGCATCGTCGGACGACTCGAAGCTAATCGTTCTGGGGACGTCCGCGAACCCGGCCCGGCAGCGGTTCACCCTGGCACACGAGCTGGGCCACCTCCTGGCCGGAGACGACCAGGGCGTGCACCTGGACAAGGACATCTACGACCGGGCGCAGGCGAGAGACCCCAGCGAGATGCGGGCGAACAGCTTCGCGTCCGCCTTCCTTATGCCAGAGGAAGCACTGCGAGCATCGGCAGGGACATCCGGCCTCGCCGAAGACAGGTTCGCCGCACTCGCCTGCGACCTCAAGGTCACGCCCTCCGCGCTGGCGATCCGGCTGCAGCAGCTGCGGCTGATCGACGCCGGGACCTGCGACCGGTTCCGGAAGCTCACCGCAGCGAAGGCGGCATCCATCACCGGACGCTCCGAAGACTTTGCACAGCGGGTCGCGGACGCGAGCGGAGCCCGCCCACCCGGCCTGCTCGTTCGGGACGCCTACCAAGCCTACGAAAGCGGCGCGACCACGATCCGCCCCTACGCGAACCTGCTCGGCATCGACGCCGACGAACTCAGGCAGGCGCTTGAGAGCAGCGAGGGGGCGGCAGGCGCCCNATGACCGAGCACCTTTTCCCCGACAACACCGTCCTGTGCAACTTCGCGGCAGTCGACCGCCTCGACATACTCAAGTCCGTTCTCGGCGGGCGGGGCAGGTGGACAGAAGCGGTCGCGTACGAAGCGAGCAGGTCCGCAGCCAAGTTGCCCCCGCTGCTACAGCTCCCATTAGAGGGCTGGCTGGACAAACCGATCGAGATCACCAACCCGGCAGACGTGCAGAAGATCGCACGGATACGGCGTGCCGTCTTCGGTGGCACGGACGATCAGCCACTGAAGCACCTCGGCGAGGCACAAACCTGCTACGTGATCAAGAACTGGGCGTCGTTCGCCGGATCCTGGTGGATCTCCGACGACGGGGAGGCCATCCGGTACGCAAGGTTCCAGAACATCACCACGCGCGAGACGATCGACATCTTCAGCATCGCGGTCACCGACGGGGAGATCAGCGCTACCGAAGCCTTCAGCCTGATGCGGCAGATGGCGGACGCTGACCGCCATCTGCGGCTACCGAAATCGGCCGACGACTTCCGGCGCTGACCGGGCCAAGCAGCCCTCTCTCATCCAGCCAAATTCACACCGACACCGGCGAATCACCAGCCACACGCAAACCCTACGAGCCGATCAACTACACCACGCCAGTAGCCTTGGGTGACCTAAATATCAACAGACCTCAGCCAGCCAGAAAACGTAAACAAGCGATCGAGACCAAGCGCGCTTCTCATCGTCCGACAGCGGAATGTCTTCCGCGTGGCGCGACACTGGCTACCGGTTTCCCTAAACAGTGCAACGACTCTCGATGAGAGACGCCCACCGAGAGCCATTGCCACGATCGAAGATCTAGGTTATACCGAACGCTGTTTTTCTAGCCACTCGTCTACCTCGCAACGATCGAAGCGGATATGTCGTCCGAGTTTGTACGCCGGTGGCCCCTCCCGCATGGATCGCCACTTGTAGATGGTGTTCACGGGAACTCCGAGGTATTCGGCCAGGTCCCGGACGGTCCACAGCTTCTTCTGTTCCGCACTCGAATTCGGGGTTGCGGCACCCTGCAGCAGCGTTCCCATCTGTTCTCTCCGTTCTCTCTCAGCGATGAGTTGTCAGGATCATTGCCATGCCGGCACGGCCCGGTCCGACTACCGTCGGTAGCATCCACGACCTGTGGTGGCTAGCAGTGCCCGGCGGGGTCCACAGGATGCCCATCAGCCCACTCGGCGGCTTCTCGGCCAGCGTTCGCTAGACACAAACTCCCAGCTCAGAAGCAATGTTGGCTACTAGGGGTACCGCTAGGACTAGCAAGGGTCCACGCTAGGGACAGCGGCCATCCGCGTCAGGTACGGCCTGCGGTTCCGTTACGTTCCGCGATGGCCGCGACGATCCGGGAGCGCTCGACGCCGCGCCGGTTGGCGCCCTTCCCTTTGGCCGTGGTTCCCCACACCTGAATGGTGCTGATGCCGTATGGTCGCNGTGCCACGGCGAGTTGTTCGGAGCCCCATCCGGCATAGTCGTCCGGACGGATATCGGCGAGCCGGGAGACGATCGTCTCGGACCAGACTTTGGTCTCCGATTCGGGGATCACGGCAAGAATATCTGCCAGAAGGTTCGGAGTCCTGGCCGCCGTCACGGGAACGATTTCCCCTGCCGCGAGACCTCCGAGCGTGCCCGCTTCGATGCGGACCGCCCGCGCCCGGTCGGCAATCCGGTCCGCAGTGGGTGTGTCGATGTACGCGGATCGGACGATCATCGGATCGTCAGTAGCGCCGACCAGATAGCCGATTCCCTTGTCGGTGGGCCGTAGCGTCGTGGCGCGGACGCCGTTCTTGTACATTGACGTTCCGAGGATCATGTCGTTTTCGACCTGGCCCATGACCCGCAGGCAGAACCGCACCGAGACGCTGGACGACACCCCGGTCGGCAGGCTCGCCGCGTCCGGCCGCTGGGTCGCCAGGACGAGCACGACGCCGAGGGCTCGTCCGAGCTTGATGACGTCGGTGGCCAGCGTGCCGGCTTCCTCCCCGTACACGGGGTGGGTGAACAGGTTCTGGCACTCGTCGAAGAACGCGACCAGCAGATGCAGACCGAGGGACCGGCGGTTGGCCAGCGCGCGGGTGACCTTGCCGTCCGGGCACAGGTCCTTCGGGAGGTTCTTCAACGCCGCCGCTCGGCGGACGACTTCGGCCCGTAGGTCGCGTAGCGCGATGAGGGCGGCTTCGATGCTGGGATCGTCGATGCCGGTGACGTACCGGTGGGCGAACTTCTCGGCGGCGTCCAGGTCGCCGGTGCCCTTGAGGTTGAACACCCACGTCTCGCACGTCGGGTCCAGCCCGCAGGCCAACAACAGCACCCGCACCGCCGAGGTCTTGCCCGCACCGGGCAGGGAGCCCACGAGGATGTTGTTCTCCGGCAGGCTCACCGTGACCGGGCGGCCCCGGGCATCCGAGCCGAACGGGAGCGGTGCGAACACGTCCGCGGTGCCGCGCCGCGCCAACGGCCATTCGGCGGCGGGGGCGGCGGACATGTCCTCGTCCCCCACCCACAGCACGAGCCGACCGGCGTGCGCGTCGTGGACCGCTTCGGGCCACACGCACCCCAGCGGACGCCGCAGACCGGACGCGAGACGTTCCCGCCGGTCCAGGATGTCGGACACGGTCACCCCGTAGGGAAGGTCGACGTCCGCGCGCCACCCGGGCCCGTCACGGGTGATCGGCGCGGGGAAGGTGATCCCGCCACCTTCCCGCCGCGCCTTGTTGATCTCAGCGATCCCCAGCGACTCCAGCGCACGCACCACGATGTCCGCGGTCAGCCGACCGACCTTGGTCGGGGTGACGGCCGGGCCGACCAGCGGCCGGTCCGCCGGAGCACCGACGAACCCCAGCACACCCACCGCCACTGTGATCAGAAGCAGGTGCGCGGCCGGCGGCGTGCCCGTCCACACGAGCACGAGCGTCGCGAGTGCGGGAAGGCCGACCGCGAGGGTGGTCAGGGTGCGGACGCGGACGCGGCCGTCACGGACCTTGGCGAGTTTGAGGTACTCGGCGCCGTCCTGGCGCCCGATCGCCGCGGCGCGCACAGGGCGGGTCTCCGCGTCGGTCATCCACGCCACGAGCCCGGTCACCGCGCGGGACATGCCGCGGGGTGCGCGGCAGACGAGCCGACCGGCGTAGACGGGCACCCGGAGCGCGTGGAACAGGATCGTGTGGACGCAGTACCCGACCAGCCACCGGACCGCCGCGCGCACCGTCGACCACGAACGCATCCACGGCGGGACGAGCGGACGGCGGCGGCCGGACCGGGCGAGTGCCCAGGGGCTCGGCGGCGGTGCGGGCGGGTCGACCGGGACCCCGGTCACGACCATCGGCTCCGAACGGGACGCGTCGGCCTGCCGTGGCGTGGCGGCGACCTCGCGGACGATCTGTGCGGGTGTGGCCGGACGCCGCTCCGACCCGAGGGGGACGAGGTCGGCCCGTGCGGCGCGGATGTCGGGCACCCAACCGCCGTGACCGGACGGCGGATCGCCGGAATCGGCGTGCGCCGGTGGGATGTTTTCGGACATGCGAAATGCCTCCGTTTACTGTCGATGGCCCGGGGCACGGTCACCCGATGAACGGGGCGACCGTGCCCCGGGTAGATGGGAGTTGATTCCTTCGCCGCGCGACCGTGCTTCTACGCGGCAGCTTTATTCGGCGGTGCTAGCAAAAGGTGCCGCTGGCCGGTGACCTGATCTCGACTGTTCTAGGCTCCGATGGTCGAAACGATCCCGGTGATCTGTCCGATGATGTCGGAGATCGTCGGGGCGAGTTTCGAGGAAGCCAGGTAGAAGCCCAGCACGATGCACAGCAGTGCGGACGAGAGGGACAGCCGGTAGGAGCGGACGAGAACGACGACCGTGAACAGCAGGAGAACGATGATGGAGATGCTGACCATGATGGCCGTGAGCCTCTTCTCTATACGGTGGCGCCCGAGTAATGGGTACTGTGGCCGCGGCTATTCGGCGTTCCCGGTAACCACCTTGTCCGTGCTGTCGCTGAACGCGGTGGCGCTGTCGTCGGACCCGTCGGTGTCGTCGCTGATCTGCTCGACACCGGCGGCCGCGGCCCACTCGTTGTAGGCGTCGTACCACGCCTTCCGCGTCACCTCGTGGTAGCTCTCCAGCACGGAGAAGACGACGTTCAACGTCGCCCGAAGGTCCTCGTCCGCGGTGTCCATCCACAGCAGATGCAGGACCGATGACGCGGTGTAGCCGTCCAGGTGGATGGCGTACGCCCGGTCGGCACGGTTCGCCAGGTCCGCCAACAGCAGCTCCCCGGAACCCGAAACAGGCGAGCCGGACTCGCCGATACCACCGGACAGGGGCAGGTCGAATGCGGTCACGTCGACACCTTTCAAAGAAAAGGAAATTCAGAAAAGAGGGGGGTCAGAAGAACGACGAGATGAGCCCCGGGGCCCAATACGGCGCCTCACGTCGCGGCCGACTCGCCAGCGGCTCCGGGTTACAGATGATTCGGAACTCATGCACGCACCACGAAGGAATCGATCACCCGCGGAGGCGATGCACTCCCCACACCACGACGATCACCAGGAAACCGACGATAAGGAACGGCGCCATGGCCGGCAGGACGTGAACCACGAACCACTGGAATCCCGTCAGGAACAGAACGAGGAACATCGTCCCCACCATCCACCAGGTGAACGGCCAGAGCGGGCGGCGGTCATAGAAACGGGACACGGAATCACTCCCATATCTCGATGGTCGACACCACACAGGCGAGACTCTCAGGTCTCCCATGGGTGGCGGACCGCGGTTTTCAGTCGCTCACCGCGGACATTTCCTATAGTCCATCCGGCGGCCGCTGACAAACGCCGCCGAACCCGCCGGGTCTGCGATGGCTTTCCGAGGAGTGACCGCGGCGCACACGCGAGGAAAACAGGCCCAGGACGGCGGTAGGACTGCTGGCGGACTGCTGGGACTCTGCTGAAACCGCAGGTCCGCCACCTGCCGGCACCCGGACCGGCCCTCGTCCGAAGCACCGACAGGACAGCGGCGCCGAACGTCCTAGACCGTCGCTGTCGGAGGCAAATGACGGCAAACGTCACACGAGACGGGCAAACCTGGCATACTCAGATGCTGTCCCGGACAGAACACGTCCCCCGGCAAGGTCCGGGACACCCGCCACAGAGAGGAGGCGAACCGACGGGGGACGCCGAGGGGTCACATGGCCCCTGTCGCGACGCGATGACTACTCCGCCCGTTGACTTCGAGGTACTCCGGTCCGCACTGCGCGCCACCATGCGCCACGGTGCACGGGCCCGGTCGCTGCTGGAACGCATGTCCCTGGTCGACCTGCTCAACCCGGCGACCCCCGGCGACGGGCGCCCCGACGCACAACGGGCACTCGAAACCGCCAGCCTGATCACCGACGCCGCCCGGTCCCTCGACCCACCCATGGACCGCGTCATGCTGATCATGCTGTGTCTAGCCCCGGGCACCTCCGGCCTGACACTGTCGGCCCGACGCAGGCACGCCGCCGAACTGCTCGACATCCAGCCGGTGACCTTCCGGTCCGAACCACGCTACGAACCCGCGTTCGTCACCGAACTCGCGCTCACCCTGTATGGACAGCTCACCGGCTGCACCTAACCGGCGCCGCCGGTCCGACCCGCGTGGTCGGGCCCCTAACGCACGATCGGCACCCACCTGGCCAGGTGGGTGCCGATCTGGTTGCGGTACGCGGTGAACTTCTGGAGGTCAGATCCGTCCGCCTGCTATCCGCGCCGGTAGAAGCTGGTATCTCTCGATGCCCTGCTGGTCGGCCCACTGCCGCGCGGCCGTCTCACTCCCGAACGGACTCACGATCTCCACTGGCACGCCCGTCCCGTCGACCACGAGAAGACCCACGAGCAGCGGACGCCGCCCGCCCGATCCCGGGGCCCGTCGCCGGGCCGCCGGTAGACGGTGGACGGCGGCGGGAAACACCACGTGCGCGCTCACCGCACGATCTCCAACGACGCCAACGCCATAGCGACGTCGGCCGCCTTGAGCTTCCCGCCGCAGGCGACCTTCTGCGCGATCGCGAACAGGTACGCGGCGGCGTAGGTGTCGCGATAGGCGCCCCGCGCGGCCAACGTCGCCCGCGCTTCGGACATCTGCACCCCCGTCGGCCGGATCGCGGCCGGGATCAACGTCAGGTTCACCGCACACCCCCAGACGGACCCTCGGTGACGACGGATGAGCTGATCTCGTCCAGACGTGGCACCCCCACGCCGCTGTGCGCTTCGTGGACACGGAATCGCAGTTCGCTACCCGAACCCGTCCCGGTCAGGGCGACCGCGGCGTCAAGGAACTCGCACGCGATCGGCAGATTCCGCGACACCGTCGCCAGACTCGCCGGGTGCACACCGGCCGGCACGTCGACCACGACGCACCGGAACGGCCCCGTTCCCGTCTCGCGGACCGTCGCTTGTGGGATGGATGCGCCGGCGGCGGGCGCGCGGCCGGCGGACCTACCGCTCAGAGCGGTAACTGACAGACTCTCGGACACGGTGTTGACCTCCATGGGGTCGATGCCGAGGGCCGGTCTCGGTGGTGACACACCGGACCGGCCCGACCTGTTCCCGATACACCGCGCGTCGGGTACGACGCGCGATCACTCAGGCACCGTAGCGCGTAAGAGGATGCGAAGGAAGAGCCCGAACTACGGATCCGGATCCGCAATCAGGATGCGGATCCGTGGCCAGCAGCGACGGACCTGAGGTCAGACCGGCAACCCCCGCCGACCTGATCGGCTTCGGCGAGCTTCGCGCCCTGCTGGGCGTCGCGCGCTCGCGGGCGCACACCATCTCTCGCGACCGCGACTTCCCGGCACCCTGGTACACCGGCGAGAAGGAACGGCTGTGGCTCCGCGTCGACATCGAAGCGTGGATGGACCGGAACCGCCCCGGATGGCGCGGCGACTCGTGACCGCCGCACCGATCCGGTTCGCGTAACTCCGGAAGACTGACTACGCCGTTACGTGGGAGTCGCCCGGGCGTGGCAGTCACTCAACTGCGCCGGTACCCCGCGATGCCGTTACGGCGACCAACCCATCGGAGCCAAGAGCCAGAAACGCGATCACATGTCAAGCGGTGCCACCCCACGACAACAAGGCATTTATCGCTTCCCGAAGAAGCATCTGCTCGAACTCTGCGACATCGTCACCGTCGGGCCGATAGGTTGCCATCCTGTGCTGAGTTTCAGTGAACCAGGAGTTCAGCAACTCGATACTTTCGGAACTCAGGCGACCTTTGGTGACCCCGTGCGCCACGATCGCATCGAACTCCTGGCGGAGTAGTTCCGGCTTCGGTCGTTGCGGGTTTACCCAGTCATCCACCGGGACGGGACGAACGCGGGCGGCCGCGTCGTTCCACGCGAGGTTCAACGTCATGTCGACGGTGAATTCCTCGGGTAGCTCGGTAGGCCACAGGCTGCGGACGGCGGCCCGCTGACCTGACCACGGGGTCGTGCCGACCTTGGGGAGCATCTCGGGAAAAATACGGCCGGCGAGAGGAGCGAAGAATCCGTACAGCCACATCTGAGGGTAGAGGGGACGCCAGTAAAGATCAGCTATGGTTGCGTCGACCGTCCCTGTGGCAATCGGCCGGATGAGGGTTGCTGCGATCGGTTCGGGTCCGAAGTACCGAAAGTCGCCATCCACGGTCGCCACGATTGAGCCGGTGGCAACGGACAGCGCGGCTTTGATCGCGTTCCCTTTCCCTTTCCCGGCTTCGACCACGCGCGCACCGGCCGCACGGGCGATGTCGGCAGTATCGTCAGTGCACGCACTCGCCGCGACAATTACTTCACCGTCTGCCCCTAGAATTTCGATGGCGAGGTGGGCGTCGCTGATGACCTCGGCGACGGTCTCGGCTTCGTTGTGGGCGGGAATGCAGATGCTCACCGGTCCGGTGCGGTCGGTGAGTGAACGGTGCCCGACCAGGGGCAGGCCCAGGGCCGGATCGATGAACGGCTCGTCAGCCAAGGAACGCCCCTTGCCACAGGGGGTTGCGGTCTCGGTGCGGTCCGATGATGAGTTCCTCGTGGGGGTCGAGCGGAATCAACCGCGGGTCGGACCACGCGGCCTGCACATCGGCCGGCGGTGTCGGATCGGTCCAGAGCCCATCGTCGACCGTCGGGCCGGTACGTGTGCCTGCCCGTCCGAGGATGAGAAGCCGGACGGTGTACTCGCAGCCCTCGGGAAGCGACCCACCCGCGCTGCCCTCGGCGCCGATCGCGGCAAGGTGGCCGCGGACGCGGCCGACCCACGCGGCGTGGTCAGCTTGGGCGGCAGCGTACCGGTCGGGCGTGCCGCCGAGGTCGCTGGGAGGGTCGTAGAGCAGGATGCGCCGGAAGCGGAAGCCGGCACCTTCCTTGAGCGCGCGGCGGAACAGGACGAGGTCGACATCATCCCGGACCTGTTGGTGGGCCGGGTCGGTGAGCCACGCGGTAGAGACCTGCACCATCCACACAGTTCCCGCACTCGACACTGCGGGCAAGCTGCGTCGCCACCGGTCCACCGAATCGGGTCCGGGCCCGGCGCTCATCGGAGCACCGCGTCGACGATGCCCAGTAGTTCGTGTTGCTGTGCTGCCCNGTCCCCGAGCTGTGTGGCGTTCCGGGGTGACCAGGTGAGCATGACCGGCTCCGCNGGCCCGTCGGAGGTGAGCGCGAAGCGGGCAAGTTGCAGTGCTCCGGCAACCAGTGGCTCCGGCAGACGCTCGACGAAGTCACGGGCGTCACCGGCCCGGTTCATCTGGAGACAGCAGAGCGCCGCCAGAGTCGTGGCGGCCGGGCGGGCGTCCGGCCCGTAGAGGTCAAGGGTACCGGGATGGCCGGACGCGGTGATCGCAGTGTGAACCGTGCGCCACAGCGAACGTTGCGTCGGGAACTGGGACAGGGCGGTGGAGAGCCAGTCCAACGCGCTGTCCGCGTCGGGCAGGCAGCCATACGTGGCGAACATCGTGACCTGCGATCGCAGATAGCGCCGATCAGTGGAGAACGCCGGGTCCTGCTCGAAACCGGCCGGTGGGGTGAAGCGGGTGTTACGCAGGCCGGCGATGACGGTTGCGCACAGTTCCAGGGCGATCGTCGGGAGCCCCCCGCACGCCGCAACGACCTCGGCGGCGCGTCCGTCGCTGGTGTGGTGCGGACGTGCACCGTCGGCACCGATTCGCCGCTCGATCTCGGTGAAGATGCAGTCGTCGTTCCAGTAGTTGCCATAGAACTTCTCGCCGGTGATGACCTCGGCGAGCACGTACAGGCCGCTGCCGACCCACGACCCGCCGAACTCGCACATGGACCACAGCCACACCAGCACCGCGGCCGGGTCGCTCAGCCCGTAGGGCCACGGGTCCTCTCCCTGCCGGTAGAACCCCGGTGGGTCGGGATCGACGAACTGCACGATCCGCAACCGCCCGCGGGCAACAGATGAGATCACCTGCCGGGCGCTGACGTCGTCGGGACGTTCCTGGAGTCGCTCGTGCGCGGCTTGTTGAAGCCAGCCGATCACCCGGCATACCTGGCCCAGGGTGACCGCGGATTCGACTTCGCTGACATGTTCCCCCGGTGCCGCCCCGGCACCGGTCAGCTCGGTGAGCCGGTAGCTCGAATGCAACGCCCCGTCGATCAGGTGCGGGAGTGCGACGCGCGCCGCGTCGCCGGTCAGGTCGTGGTACAGCACCGCGCGTCCGACCCGTTCGATCAGATACGTGAGCAGTGCGAGTCGCCACCGGGCCACCTCGGCGCGTTCGTCGTCCCGTGCCTGCCGTGCCACCTCCGTCATGCGCTGGCCCAACGCCGAGACGTCCGCGCTGTCGATCGCGGTCTCCACCGCGCTCAGGAAGCCAGCCAACGCGTGGGCCCGGTCGACCTGCACTGGACGGCCGGACCGCGCGGCACGCCGGAGATCTTCGGACACCAGCCGGGCAAGGAACTGCTGTCGNCTCTCACCCGCCAGCACCCGCAGAAGCGCCTGCAACGAGTCGATCCCCAGGGCGAGTTGCGCGACCACGAGCCCGACGCCGAGGTCAGCGAGAAAGCCGCCCCGACCGGTGATATCCGCCGCCGCGGGCAGCAGCACAGAGAACGTTCCTGCCGTCAGCCACAGCACTAGGCCGGTCTCTTCGACCAGGTCAAGGAACGATGGCCACACCGTCTCCGGATCGGCGCTGACCGCGAACACGATCGTCTGCGCCGTCAGCAACGTCGTGAACAGGCCCAACCCGAGCTGCCACAGGACACCGGCCTTGTCCGCGGACACCGACGCTCCGGCGGCCCACAACCCGATCGACGCGGCGGCAGCGACCACCACCACCAGAAGACGAAGCGCGAGCTTGCGACCCGTCGACACCGTCCCCCCGCCGCACGCTTGGCTCCGCTCGTGGCCAAGTGTTCCATGCGTGGTCCTTTGACATACCCGGAAAGTCACACATGGGACGAACCAGCCTGCGCCCGGCGCATCGTGGCGGTGCGGCCGGCCAGGACGCAGCGACAGGGCGCGTAGGCGTTGGTGCGCACGCAGAGTTATCGAGGACGAGTGGGTTCACGGCGCGTGTGGAGCATCGAGCAAGACTTTGACGGATGCACTCCGTGTCCAGCGGGTGCCAGCCTCGGACGGCGGTTGACGTTGACGGGGCATCCTGTGCCCGGCGTCGAACGCGGGCGCGGCGGCGCGGGGTGGGAGCCCGACACACATCTTCGCCAATGTGACTTGGGCCACAATTCATCGCGAGAAAAGGGTGGGAATGCAGAACTTTGATCAAGGTCGATGACTGACCACAAACGCCATCAAGATCTTCTCAAAGTACGGGGTAAGTACGGGATGACCTTGCTCGGACGGCAGCCTGGATGACTCAGAAATGGCCATCTACCTGCGGGTTTGGTAGGGCGGGTGGGGCTCGAACCCACGACCGACGGATTATGAGTCCGCTGCTCTGACCGGCTGAGCTACCGCCCCTGGTGGCGCCGGAGCCTCGGCGACCATCCTCCCAGCCTAGCGGTCGATGTCACCACAGGATCGCGCGGCCGGGTGGTTACTTGGGGCAGGCAGGTCATCACTGGAACGAGCGAGGGGCGGGGGGCGCGGGCAGTCACCGGATCTTCGGTGCGGTGTGGCTCCCGCTGCCCAGGTCGTGGGCACCTTTCGGGCCGCGGCCGCGGCCACCGCGACGGCTGCGGGAGCGAGCGCTTCGGAGCACTGCCGGGAGTCCGGGTCGGAACCTGCCACCCGGGCGACGGCGGACGAGGAAAGCATGCGGACCCGGCTAGGGTTGGCCACCAGGGCCTTCTCCCGCATCTGAGATGGACGCGGGCTGACCTGGGCACCACGGGGTGGGGCACCCGGCCCGCGTCGAGGAGTGGCCGCCCGCTGAGATCCGGCTCATTCTCAGCCGCCTTTCGGAGCTGTCGGATCTGGTGCCGGTGCGGTCCGCGGTGACCTTCACCGACTGGCGAGCCAGCGGGACGACGGCCCCAGCGACTGGGGAGAGGGCGACGAGGGCGAACCGGCGCAGGCGGTCGTCCCCGATCGCCAGCACGCCCGTTTTCCAGGCGGTGAGCAGCCGGGCGTCGTCCTCGCCGAGCCTCCCGGTCAGCTCCTCGCCGACCTCGGACAACGAACCGGACCGGCTCCCCCGTGTTCGTCACGACGACGACGCCGATCTGGATTTTCGTTCCGCTCAGCAGCGGCACCGCCGCCAGGGTGCCGTCGGCTGCCGCGACGACGCCCGTCCGCAGCAGTTCTTTCGCCCAGGCCGACGCCTCGGGTGACGGACGTCGGATCAGCTGCGCAGGTCGGGATGCGCGGCGAGGATGTCGGCGATGCTGCGGACGTCCCGCGGTCGGGTCACCGCCTGGTGCGGGTGCGCCCGTTCGGGAGGGACGATCATCGGCACCCTCCCCCGCCGACTGTCGACGCTCAGCACTCAGTCACCGAATCGTGGCACTAGACGCAGGCCTCGCCCTGGGAATGGCGAATTTCGTTACTTATCCAGCTCGCTTGGTGACTACAGCGGGCAGTCGCCGCAGGTGCCGCCGCCGGGCACCCGGTAGAACAGGCAGCAGCTGCGCCGCACGACGGTGGAAAGCACGACCCGCCCATCCGCGGTCAGCGTGTGGACGGTCGTGCCGACCAGCGGCGGGGTCGCGAGCAACAGCGCGGTCAGCCAGCGGACCTCCGCGGCCCCGACCGCCCCGACCGCCCCGACAGCACTCGCATCCGGCACCGACCCGAGCTCTGGCTCCGGCTCCGGCTCCGGCTCCGGCTCCATCCCGAGCCCCGGCGCCGGCGCCGGCCCCGGCGCCGGCCCTGACGCGAGGAACTGGGTCAGCATGCTGGCCGCCCCGACCAGCGCGGACGCCGCGTTCCCCCACAGGAGGCCCTGGGCGAGACCGGTGTGCCCGCGGACCGCGGCGAAGTACGGCCGTAGGTTCCGCTCGACGACGCTCTCCCGCACCAGGTCCGCGGCGGCGCGGCGCGATGTCGGGTCCGGGCGCGTGCCGACGGGCCGGTCGACGATCAGCCGGATGGGCGCGGTCAGCCGGGGCTGCACCCGCAGCGTGGCCGGGTCGAGATCCGGGACGATGCCCGCGGTCGCCCATGTCCCGAGCGCGACGGACCACAGGCGGGCGGCATGGCCGAGCGTGAGCGTGGAAGCGGCCACCCGCCGCTCGACCCCGCCGAGCCGCTCGCGCACCCCGTCGATCGCCGCCGCGAGCGCGGGACCATCCCGGTGGAGCTCGTCGACCGTCACCGGCGCGCCGGGCTCGAACGAGGCAGCCGGCCTGGTGGGCTCCTCGGGGCCGCGCGCGCCGCGCGCGAGTTCAGCGGCATGCCCGGAGAAGGGCGTGACGTCCACCTCGAAGTAGGGGTTGATCGCCGCCAGGCCGGCGAGCGCGGCCCGGGCGTCCTCGCGGCCGACGGTGGCCATCCGCGCCTCCTCGCGCGCACCGGGCAGCGGGCAGCGGAAAGCGGCGGCCCGTCGCGGACCCGGTCGCGGGCCAGCGGTGCGTCTGACGAGTGTGGCGCCATATGTTCGTCCGGGGCGACTGTTCGTCCGGCGCGATCACGCGCCGCGGGAGTCCGGGCCACGGAGGGGATTCGATGAGAGAGCAGCGTCGGGGACGAAAGATCGCCATGACCCCGGACGAGGTGGATGCGTTCCTCGCCGAGCAGCGAACCTGCCGGGTGGCGACGCAGAGCCCGAGCGGCCCTCATCTGACACCGCTGTGGTTCGCGTGGGACGGGACGTCCCTGTGGCTCAACTCTGTTGTGAAGAGCCAGCGCTGGACGGACCTCGAGCGGGACCCGCGGGTGGCGGTCGTGATCGACACTGGTGACGCGTTCACCGAGCTGCGCGGAGTGGAGATCCGCGGACNGGTGGAAAGTGTCGGGGACGTCCCGCGCACCGGCNCCGCCGACCCCGTTCTGGAAACACCCGAGCTGCTGTATGCCCGTAAGTACACCGGCGGCGACAAGATGCACTATGACGGCCGGCACGCCTGGCTGCGCGTCACCCCGGAGAAAATCACCAGCTGGGATTTCCGGAAGATGTGAGGCGGCGGCTCGCCGTCACGGCACGAAGAACTCGCGGGCCGGAAAGCTCACCGGGCGGCATCGGCTCACCGCCCGGCGCGAGCCCATACCGCCCGGTGTGGGCTACGCCGCGGAGAATGCGACCTCCGTCGATTTGATCAGGGCCGTCACCGGTACGCCGGGGGCGAGGGCCAGCTCGTCGGCGGAGGCGCGGGTGATCGCGGCGGTCAGCTCGACATCCCCGCCGAGGGCGACGCGGGCGAGCGCCATCGCGCCGCCGCTGTCGATGCCGACGAGGGTGCCGCGCAGCCGGTTTCGAATCGTCAGCCTGGAGGTCTCACCAGTGGCCAGCGAGACGTCGGTCGCCTTGACCAGCACCTCGACGGCGGAGCCGATGCCGATGCCGACCTCCTTGATCGCGTCCATGGTGACCGCCGAGGTGAGCGTCTCCCCGTTCGGGAGGTCGATTCGGACGGTACCCATCACCGCGCCGCTGGTTATGTCGGCGACGGTCCCGGTCAGCCGGTTGCGGATACTCAAGGTCATGGTTGGACAGTAGTTAGATCCTGTTGCGGGACGGTTGCGCGCGGGCCCAAGCCTGGCAGCGGACGTCCGGCACGCTCGGCTGTCCACACCATCGGGTGGTCGGGCGCGGGCCAGGCCGGCTCGGGGCCGACCCGAGGCCCGGGGCAGCCGAGGGGCTCGGGGGCTCGGGGCTGGGCTCGGTGACAGAGCTGTCTGATCGGACGGGAAACCCCGGGTGCCGAGCCGGGCCGCGAGGCCCGGCGAGCGACCGCCCCGGGCCGGTACCGGGACACCACCGCCCCATCCCTTCCGACGTCCAGTACCTCGCCCGCGGGCACCTCGGCCCGCGGTCACCCGGCCGACGCTCGGCCGCCGGACTCCGCACCCGGCGGAACCCGCCGTCACGCCCGCTGCCAGGGCTTTCAGAGCCCGCACAGGCCCCGAAACAGCCCCGACCCACCCCCGCGCCGCCCGTCCGCGAATGTTCGCCGACGGCGACTGAAGGGCTCGTTGTGTCTCCGCTCTACCCGGGGTTGCATCCCATCCACCACCGGGGTTGTCAACACCTCTCCCGAAGAGACACGCAGAGCTCTTCAGTCACCGCACCGCCACACCCACGCCGCTACCCGAAACACTGACCGCAACCGTCAGATCTCCCAACGCACCCACCAGCCTCCGCTACGCCAGGCACCCGCACGGCTCAAGATTCACGGGAAGCGCCCCGGCGGCCGCGTCCAGCGGCGGAGCCGGCAGCACTCCGTGCCGCTGACGGCAAGCGAGGCGGTCCCCCGCCTCGGGCGGCCTGCGGGCAGGCCACCGCGACCCGGCGGCCCGACGCCCCGGCCCCGGCGGCCCGGCAGCCCGGCAGCCCGGCGGCCCGGCGGCCCGGCGGCCCGGCGGCCCGGCGGCCCGGCGGCCCGGCGGCCCGGCGATGAAGGCTTCACCCGGCAGCCGGCGGGCAATTAATCGTGGCTTCCACGGAAGCGCCGCGGCAGCACCACCACCGGGCCGCACCCGGTTACACCCGTTCTATGTGAACGCGATTTGTGCGGGGTCGGGCCGGATTCGGGCGCCGCGCGCGGGTTATTCTGTTCGTGACAGCCGCCACACCGAGGTGACGGGCCCGGGCCATGCCTTGTTCCACGCCTTCTCGCCAGTTCTACGGATACCTCGCGGTTGTCACCATGAGCAATGGACCACCCGAAGGTGCACCCCCGTCGAGCCATCCTCGCCCAGAGGAGATGTCATGTGTTCCACCGGCGGGACGATGGAGTCCACCCGGTTCCCGCGGGGGCGGATTCCCGCGCTGGCGCGGCCCACAACCACCCGTTTCTCACCCGTCTGTTCCGGCCCGCGCGCGCCGGAATTCGCGATCCCGGGGTGACTCAATGACTCGCTTCGTCGTCCATCCCGACCGCCATCGCGAGTTCGGGAATCCCAGTGACACGTTCCTGCTCCTCACCCAGGCCGACCGGGCCGGGGATTTCACGCTCGCCCCGGGCACCCGCTACCGCCACCAGGCCGTCGGCACGATCGAGGCCGGCGAGCCGCTCGACGCCGTCCTGCGGTCACATCGCTGCCCGGCCGGCGCCGACATCTTCGTCGTCTGCCCGGACCGTTTCGTCGCCCCGCCCGAACCGGCCGCGCTCGGCCCGGACCGGCGCCTGGCCGTCATGCCCTGCGGGTCGACCCCGATGACCGACGAGCAGGTCGCATATTTCCTCGCCGTGGTCGAGAACACCGACCCGGTGGCCCTGGGTTCGCGGGCGGAGCGACTGTTCGGTGCACTGAGTGCGACGTCCTATGTCTGGCTCACGGCGCAGCGCGAAGGGACGTCCGCGACCTTCGGCATCTCGGCGGACTACGACTGGAATCAGCAGGCCGGGGCGCTGTGCCCCGGCGACCAGCAGATCGCGCCGGCCGGCGAGGCCAGCGCCGCCCCGAGCGGCCTGTACCGGTTCGACACATCCCAGCGGCTCGACCTGAGTGGGGCGATCACCCTGCTCGGCGCCCCGATCGTCCACCGCGGCGAAGACCCGGAGGGCATCGAGGAGCAGGCAGCCCTGTTCCGGGACCTGGACGCGCTGCGCGAGAGCCCGGTGATCCTCACCCTTGCCCAGGGGCTGGTGACCGACGTCCGGCCGACCGAGCCGGCCGGAAAGGGCGCGGTGGCCGCGCTGACCGAGCTGTACGCCGCCGACGACGCCTACCGGGTGGTGCGGGAGTTCGGCATCGGGCTGAATCCGGTGCTTCGCCAGCAGCCGGGCAACTGCGGGCTGAACGAGATGTTCGGCGGGAACGACGGCGTCGTGCACCTGGGTTTCGGCCTGACGCCGCTGACCCGGTACGCGCTGACGTTCACCTGCGCCGACACCGTCATGACCGACGAGACGGGGAATGCCCTGGCGGGCCCCGTCCCACCCTGGCGACGGCAGCGGCAGCACACCCTCGACCGCCGTCACTGATCCACAGCGTCCGACCGCTTCCCCGCGTCCACCCGCGTCGGCTCATGTCTACCCGCCGGCGCGGCTTCGGTGTGATGTCGGGGGTTCGTGCGCGTAACCGCCGTCCGGGACCGGTCTATCGGCCAGAATGGCTGTGTGCTGCGACCCTCGCGCGCGCGGCTGCTGGCGACGGCCCGCCACGCGCCGATTCCCGTGTGCGTGACCGTCTCGCTCCTCGACGGTCTCGTCCTCGCGAGGTCGGCTTTCCACCATTCCCTGAACTACCGTTCCGTGATCATTCACGGTGACGCCGGGACGGTGGGCGACATCGACGAGAAGGAGCGGGTTCTCGCCGCCCTTCTGCGGCTGGACGCCGAATCCACCGATGTCGCGCTGACGGCCCGCGCCGGCCCACCGAACGACGACGCGGCCGATCTCGACTCGGGCTACTGGGCCGGAGTCGTTCCCCTCCGGCTCACCGCCGGCGCCGCGGAACCGCACTGCGACCTGCCCACCCCCACCGGCCTGGCCCCATCGCTGCGCTGACCGGCACCGGACAGCCGGTCGGCGGCGGGTCGCACGATCCAGACAGTACCGAGGCGCACCGGGAGGAGAGGAAACCCATGCAGCGGACCGCCACCCCGCGTCACTACCTCATGGTGAAGCCGACGTATTTCGACGTCGAGTATGCGATCAACCCGTGGATGGACCCGACGGTGCCCACCTTCGCCAAGGTCGCGCTGGAGCAGTGGACCCGGCTGCACGACCTCTACCTGGAACTCGGGCACCGGGTCGACGTCCTCGAGCCCCTGCCCGGCCTGCCGGACATGGTCTTCGCCGCCAACGGCGCCATGGTGGTGAACGGGAAGGTGCTGGTGGCCCGTTTCCTGCACCCGCAACGGCAGCCCGAATCCGCCGCCTTCCACGGCTGGTTCCGGGACCGCGGTTTTCGCGAGATCCGCCAGGCCCGGTGGACGAACGAGGGCGAAGGCGACTGCCTGGTCTCCGGCGACCGCATCCTCGCCGGGTCGGGCTTTCGGACGTCCACCGAGGCGCATGCCGAGATCGGCGACTTCTTCGGGCTGCCGGCCATCACCCTGACCCTCACCGATCCGCACTATTACCATCTCGACACCGCGCTCGCGGTACTCGACAACCACACGATCATGTACAACCCGGACGCTTTCGCCGCGGAAAGCCGGAAGCTGCTCGCGGAGCTTTACCCGGACGCCATCACCGCCTCCCCCACCGACGCCGCCGCCTTCGGCCTCAACGCCGTCTCGGACGGCCGCCACGTCGTGCTGCCGCAGGCCGCCGCCGGGCTGATCGCCGAACTGCGCCGGCGGGGCTTCATCCCGATCGGCGTCGACCTGTCCGAACTGCAGAAAGCCGGCGGCGGGCCCAAATGCTGCACCCTCGAGCTACGCGGCACCGAACCACCGCGACAGGACGGCGGGGCACCGCGACAGGACGGCGGGGCACCGCGATGACGCAGAAGCAGGCGATCGTTGCCGTACTGACGAGAGCGGGCCGCGTACTCGTCATCGAACGCGGGCCCGAGGCGGTGATGTCCGGCTACTGGGCGCCGCCGAGCGGACGGCTCGAGCCCGGCGAAAGCGAGCCCGAGGCGCTGGTCCGCGAGGTCCGGGAGGAGGTCGGCCTTACTGTCACCCCCGGCGCCAAGGTCTGGGAGTGCGACACCGACGACGGAACCTTCCGGCTGCACTGGTGGACGGCCTCAGCCGAAACCGGCGACCTTCTCCTCGACCCTGGTGAGGTGGCCGCCGCCCGCTGGGTCACCGCGGACGAGTTCTTCCAGCTCAAGCCCACCTTCACCGGCGACCACCCGTTCTTCGAGGACATCCTCCCCGGCCTGCTCTGACCACCCCCTTTCCAGCGGCCGGCGACGACGAGCCAGCGTTGGATCAGCGCATAGCCGTCGGAACGGGAACNGGAACGGGAACGGACCGGCCGAGCCGGCCGTTTCCCGCCTGTCGCCATTCGAACAGCGCGGTCCGGTGTTTTCGGGGAGTGCCCATGCCAGCGAGGTTCACGCCAGACGCCCGGTACGTGATCGAGACCTCCCAGGCGGAAGCTCTCCGTCTCGGGCACGGCTCGATTCGGACCGAGCACATCCTTCTCGCGCTGATCCACGAGGAGGCCGGCGAGGCGGGTGAGGTGCTGCGGTCCCTCGGAGTGACCGCCCGCGCGGCCCGGCTGCTGGCCGAGGAACTCGGCGGTGCGGACCAGAACACCTTGGGGCGCACCCTTCCCTTCACCCCGCGTGTACGGAAGGTCCTGGAGGGATCACTCCGCGAGGCGACCGACCACGGGCATGAACGCATCAGTGCGGCGCATCTGTTGCTCGCGCTTTTCCACGAGGACGTCCGCGGCGGGCACGACCTGCTCACCCAGCTCGGCGTCGACCCCTCGCAGGTGCGCAGCCAGGTGGAGGCCGCGCTCGCCTCGCCCCCGGCCGGGCCGTGAGCTTCGTCCCGGCCCGGCCTTCAGGCGGTGTCGCCC
>NZ_LRTK01000083.1 GCF_001636565.1 Frankia sp. EI5c | reverse complement strand
GTTGTGATCCTCACCGGGGCCGGAGCCCCGGTGCCGCCCTGCCTGAGCAGGGACTTCAGGCTCTCATACGGTCCACCGAGGGCTCGCAACACGCGCGAATGTTCGTTTTGTGGCGATTTTGAGTTAGGAAGGTCCCGGGGTTTCGGGCGGTGCTTGGGGTTCCTAGATCGAGATCGTCGACGATCGGCCGGTGGAACCGCACCCCGACATCGTCGAGGGCTCAGTTCTGTCGGACCCACCGTGTTGGATCCTGCTTGAGCCTCGCGGCATGTCGAGGACGATANGCAACCCAACGGGGGTCGNGGTGTNGGCACACAGTGTGAATGGTGCCGGTCAGCGGCATCTTCTCGTCGACCATCTCGTCGGTGTCGGGGAGCTGGCATCGCGGTTCGCGTCCGCGTTCGGGGCAGGCGAGCTGGGGCGCTTTCTGGGGCTGGCGCATGACGTAGGAAAGGCATCCTGCCTGTGGCAGGAGGGTCTGCTGGCAGCGGAGACGACCGGTGGCCGGGTCAAGGTGGGCGGTAGATCCGTCGATCACAAGTCGATGGGGGTCTGGCTGGCCGAGCGGCGTCAGGCCAGGCTGCTCGGCTGCGTGTTACATGGTCATCATGGCGGTCTGAGGAGTCCGTCCGAGGTGGACACGGCGATGGTCAGCCTCGACGACCGGGTTCGGCTGGGCTGGGCTCAGGCGGAGCAGGCACTCGCGCCACTGCTACCCGGGTTGTTCGACGGTCCGGCGCTTCCTCTTCCGCCGTCCGCGACTCGGGAGTTGGAGGCCGAGCTACTGGTCCGTCTCCTGTACAGCTGCCTGGTCGACGCTGATGCGCTGGATACCGAGGCCCATCGTCATGCGACCGTTCCGCGGGNGGCNCCCGCCGCGGATATGGAGATGCTGTGGGATCGGTTCGAGGCACGACGGAAATCCTTCCTGGAGAACCGACCGGTCTCGGCTGTCGACCGGTGGCGGGCGGACGTCTACGAGGCATCGGTGGCCGCGGCGGCCGGTCAGCCGGGGATCTACCGCCTCCCCGCGCCGACAGGCTCCGGCAAGACGATCGCGTCCGCGGCGTTCGGGCTACGGCATGCCGTCGAGCACGGCAAGGGCCGGGTGATCGTCGCTGTTCCGTTCACCACGATCACGGAACAGAACGCTGGGGTGTACCGCCAGCTCCTCGACCCTCGCGATGTCGGTGGCAGCCCGGTCGTGCTGGAACACCATACGAACGTTCCTGTCACCGAGGCCGGCTCCGGCGACCCTCGCGAGCGTTGGCGGCGGCTGGCCGCGGAGAACTGGGACGCGCCCTTTGTGGTGACGACGACGGTGCAGTTGTTCGAGTCGCTGTTCGGCCGGCGGCCGGCGCAGATGCGCAAGGTGCACCGACTCGCGAACGCGGTCATCGTGCTCGACGAGGTGCAGGCGCTCCCTGCGGACCTGCTGCTGCCGATCGTCGACGGGCTGAAGGTGTTGACGGAGCGGTTCGGGGCGACGGTGCTCCTTGCTTCGGCGACGCAGCCGGAGCTGTGGGAACTAAGTCCCCTGCGGGCCACGAAGCCACGCGAGGTGATCGCTGATCCGGCGCCGCTATACCGGGCATTGGGGCGGGTGCGCTACCGCTGGTGGACGCAGCCGCGCCCGAGCCTGGAGCAGGTGGCAGACGAGGTCGCAGCGCCCTCACCCACCGGGAACGACCAGGTTCTGGTCATCGTCAACACCATCGCGAACGCACACCAGCTGCACGGTCTAGTCACCGAACGTGTCGCTTCAGGCACTCCTGTTTTCCATCTCTCCACCGCCATGTGCTCGGCGCATCGAGGGCGGGTCCTCCACGAGGTCCGCGATCTGCTGGCCGCCGGCCGGCCAGTGCGACTGATCAGCACCCAGCTGATCGAGGCCGGTGTGGACGTGGACTTTCCGGTGGTCTACCGGGCACTCGCGCCAGCCGACGCACTGCAGCAGGCGGCCGGCCGAGCCAACCGGGAGGGAGCTCTGGGGCCGAAAGGTGGCCTGGTCGTCGTGTTCGATCCGGCCGATGGATCCGCCCCTGGCGCGTACAAGATCCCGGTGGAGATCACCGCGGAGGTGATGGGCGAGGAGATCGCGGATCCCGACGATCTGCCGGCCCTGCGCTCCTTCTACCGGCAGTACCTCAAACACAAGCAGGTGACCGGCTCCGCGAGCCGAGGCCGGGTGGTTCAGGAGAACCGGCACCGCCTCGATTTTCGCGCCGTCAGCGACGGCCCGCTGCGCGACGTCGGGCGATCCGACGCTCGGGACACCGCGAAAGCCTTCCGGATGATCAACGATGACACCGTGCCCGTGGTGGTGCGCGACGAGGCCGCGGTGGGCGAGATCGACGAGATCATCACCCGGCTACGGACGTCACCGCAGCCGGACCTGAGCCTGCTGCGGCGGCTTCAGCCCTACCTGGTGACCCTGCGGCGGCGGACCCGTGAAACCGCCGACGTCGCGGCGCTGTGCCGGCCGATCGTCGGTGAGCTCGCCGAATGGCTCGGCGCCTACGACACCGCCACGGGCATCCAGCTGACCGCCGACACCGCGGACTTCGTCCTGTGAGCCTGACATCCCACGCGGCGATCCATCTGCTTGTACGCAAGAAATCGTTGCTCCGTTCAGCTTTCGCATCGCACGGGCCGAACCCCCTTGCCAAAACCCGACAAGGGCGGTGTACCCTGACCGAGTCACATCACGGATTGGGGAACCGTGACCGGCTCCGGAGGAGCGGGCACCCGGAGAGGATCGCAACAGCTTGCGCATTGCACAAAGCTGAGCCGTAGCGGCGCCCGCGCGTGCGATAAACGATGACGTCGGCGTGGTTCAGGTGAACCCTGATGGTTTACCTGAACCACGATCCGACCATCGCCGTCTGAATACTGCCGCAAGCTGTTGACATTTACGAAGAGTATTCCGACTGCCGTCGTATCACTTTTCGATGACCGTCTGATCCTGTTCGAATTTTTCTGGGAAGGAGTGCGCATGCTGGCATTGCCGCGATCCGCCGACGGGGATCGCGCGGTTTCGGTGCAGGTGTGGGGCGAGGGTGCGCTTTTCACCCGCCCCGAGTTCCGGGTGGAGCGGATGAGCTACCCGGTCATGACTCCCACCGCGGCGATCGGAATTCTGGAGTCGATCTTCTGGAAGCCGGAGTTCGAGTGGGTGCCGATCGCGATCGAGGTGCTGCGGCCCATCCGGCAGTTCTCCCTGCGGCGCAACGAGACGCACGACCTCCCGAGCTTCGCCGACGCCGTCGGCCGGGGTCGGCGCGTCGACACCGTGGCCAACCGGGAGCAGCGGGCAGCGATGTGTCTGCGTGACGTGGCCTACCGGATTCACGCCCACGTCGAGCTTCGCCCACATGCGACCAAGAACACCACTGCCTACCGGGATCAGTTCCGCCGCAGGGTGGATCGTGGAGCCTGTTTCCAGCAGCCGTATCTGGGTACTCGGGAGTTCCCGGCGTCGTTCGCCCACATCGACGAAACCCCGCGGATCAACGTCAGCGAGGATCTTGGCATGATGCTGCATCGCATCATTCCCGGCCCACCCATGGACTCGACCTACTTCCGCGCCCGCCTGGAAGGCGGCGTCCTGTCTATCCCCCGCCACGGGATCCGTGGCGACGAACAGGCCGGCGCCGCCTGATGCTGCTGCAACGCCTGGTCGAGTTCCAACGTCCCCGAATCGACCCCGATGACGAGCTGCCTCCTTTCTTTCAGCTTCGCCCGGTGCGTTGGATCGTGCGTCTCGACGACAATGGCGAACTCATATCGCCGCGGCTGCGCGACCTGAGCGATCCGACGGCCGGCCCGCGGGGAAAGCTCGGCACTCCCGGGGCAGTGCCCTACATCGCCCGGGCGGCGGGCATCTCGCCCCTGCTCGGAGCGGATGACGTCCAGTACGTTCTCGGCTGGCCCGATGAGAAGTCGAAGCCGGAGCGGGTCGCGGACTGCCACGCGGCGTTCGTCGACCTGATCGAGCGTTGGGCCGCCGCGGCACCGAACGATCACGTCGCGCAGGCGGCCCGGAAGTTCTTCCAGTCCGGGGCGCACGCGCGGATCGAGCGGCCTGCGCAGTGGACGTCCAAGCAGAGCGTGGTGCTCACTGTCGGTGCGGAGGCCGACTGGATCACCGAGCGGCCTTCGTTGCGGCGCTTCTGGGCCGAGGAGGTCGCCCGGCGCAAGGCCGGTGGCCGCGGAACCGGGTCGGCGGCCCAGGGCGAGGCCGCCGGGCGGGCCGGGGTATGCCTGGTCTGCGGCGACTCCGGGGTGCTGGTCGACCGCTTCCCCCAGCAGCTGCCACGGCGGCTGGTGCCCCTGACCAGCCAGGCCAACGCCGCGCTGGTCAGCGCGAACCGGCGGATCCACACGTACGACAACAGCGAGAACCTCACCACCGTCCCGATCTGCCTGGACTGTGCCCAGGTCTCGGTCGCCAATCTCCATTACCTGCTCGACAGCGAGCGCCACGCGATGTCAGCCGGCGGCGACGGCCGGATGGCCTGGTGGACGACCGGCACGCCCTTCGACTTCACGGCGGCCGTGGCGCGGCCGGATCCGTCTCAGGTGAGCCAGCTCGTGGCGATGGTTCACCGCGGCACCACCAGCACCAATGCCGTGGAAGAGTTCGACCCCGACCGTTTCTGCTCCGTCACGGTCGCCGGGAACGTCTCCCGCGTGATGATCCGCGACTGGGTCGACATGCCGCTCAGCCAGCTGAGGCGCAACCTCGGCTCCTGGTTCCTCGATCATCGGCTGTTCGGGGCCGATCCCGCGTCGTACGGCTACTTCCCGCTGGTACGCCTCGAACTGGCCACCGGCCGCTGGGAGCCGAAAGCCGGTGAGAACGGCCGCGGGGCGTATGCGCGCTTCGGTGCACCGGGGGCTGGCCGCCCCGACGGTGTCCAGCGGCAACTGCTGCGCGCCGCGATCAGCGGCGGCGACCTCAGCCCGGCGCTGTTCGGCCACCTGCTCAACCGCATCAGATCTGACGGCCATGTTGACGACCCGCGCGCCGCGCTGCTGCGTCTCGCCCTGGTCCGCCGTGCCCGCCGCCGTCCCGAGAACGAAAGGCCAACCATGCCCGGCCCCGGTCTGGACCCGGATAACCGTCACCCCGCCTACCTCGCAGGCCGCGTCTTCGCCGAGCTGGAGGCGATCCAGTTCCAGGCATCCGGCATCGGAAAGCCGAAGGGGGAACGGTTGAACACCACCTTCGCCGACCGCTATCTGCCTGGCGCGATCGCCAATCCCCGGATCGCGCTCGTGCAGGGGCAGCAGCTTGCCCCCGCCTGGCTCAAGAAGATCCGAAAGACCAACCCCGTCGCAGCTATCGCTCTCAGCGCGCGCCTCGGCGAGCTGTTCGCCCTGTTCGATGCGAGTGGCGGGTTCCCTGGGCGCGGCAGCCTCGACGACCAGGCCACTTTCATCCTCGGGTATCACCATCACCGCAGCGACTCGATCGGCCGCGCCCGGGCCGCGAAGGCCGCCGGCAAAGCCGGCGAGGCGGACGAGCAGGGGGCCGCTGGGGCCGCTGACGCAGCAGGCGATGTCGACGCGGCAGGCGAAGCCGATGAAGCGCACGGGGCGCCGCTGACCCCTGGGTCGCAGCCGACCGCCTGACCTGCACCACCACCACTCCACCGTCCACTCAGATTTCTGGGGAGATCGACCCATGCAGACCTACAACCTCGACCCCGCCGTCAAGCACGACCTCGTCTACCTCTTCGAGGTGGCGGACGGGAACCCGAACGGCGATCCTGACAACGGCAACCGGCCCCGCACTGACGACGAAACCAGCCATGGGTTGGTCACCGATGTCGCGCTCAAGCGCAAGGTCCGCGACACCATCGGCCTCGCCGCGAAGTCCGCCGGGCTGGATCTCGGTGGGTACCAGATCTTCGTCGAGGCCGGCCACGCCCTCAACACCCGGCTCGAGGAGTCCTACACCCACGGCGGGTTCGAGCTCGGCAAACGGCTCACCCCAGAGCAGGCCACTCAGGCCAGGAGCTGGCTGACCGCGCGCTACGTCGACATCCGGCTGTTCGGTGCGGTCATGTCCACGGGCAAGACCCCTTCGCTCGGCCAGATCCGGGGGCCGGTCCAGGTCGGGATGGCTCGCTCCGTCGATCCCGTGTTCCCCGTCGACCACGCGATCACCCGGGTCACCCAGACCCGGCAGGCTGACATCGACAAAGGTGAAAGTACCGAGATGGGCAGCAAGTGGACCGTGCCCTACGGCCTTTACCGCACGGTGATCCACTACAACGCCCCGCGCGGTGAGCAGACCGGCGTCAGCACCGCCGACCTGGACCTGCTCCTTACGACGCTGGTGAACATGTTCGACCATGACCGCTCCGCGACCAGAGGGGAGATGTCGGCTCGGGGGCTGTACGTCTTCAGCCACGGGGACGCATTCGGCTCCGCACCCGCGCACACCCTCAGCGACCGCATACGGGTCACCTGCATCAACCAGCCCGCCCGCGGGTTCGGTGATTACAAGGTCGAGGTCGACGACGCCACGCTGCCCGACAGCGTGCGGCTCACCCGCGTCCTCGGATGACCGAGGGGCCGCGATGGCCGGGCGGCGACGTCCACGCCGGCAGGATTGCGCTGTCCGCACTCGAGCACCATGCGTACTGCGCCCGCCAGGCCGCGCTGATCCACCTCGACGGAGTCTTCACGGACAACGTCGACACGGCGCGCGGCAACGTGGCCCATGCCAACGTCCACACGGACCCCGCCCGCCACCGCGGAGCCCTGCCGGCCGGTGGACGGCTGCTGACCGGAGTTCACGTGTGGAGCAACCGCCTCGGGCTCTACGGTGTGTGCGACGCCGTGCAGATCACCCGCACCAGCGTCATACCGGTCGAGCACAAGGTCGGCAGGTACGTGCCCGGCGGGCCGGCCGACATCCAGGCCGCCGCCCAGGCACTGTGCCTCGCCGAGATGCAGCCCCTCCCGGTGCCGCATGCCGTCATCTACTCGTACGCCGAGCGTCGCCGCCACACCGTCGACCTCACCGACGAGATGGTCCGGCGGGTGGAAGAGACCACACGGCAGGTCCGCGCGATGCTCGCAACCGCCCGCCTCCCACCCGCCGTCGCCGACCGCCGCTGCCGCGGATGCTCCCTGAACGCCGACTGCCTACCCGAACTCGACCCGCCCACCGCCGCCCTGGCAGACCTGTTCGCACCTCGACCACTCGGAACCTGGGATGGTTGAACTCCTCAACACGCTCTACGCGACTACACCTGGCACCAGCCTGCACCTCGACGGTGACGCGGTAAGGATCTGGCACCCCGAGACGGAGACCGGCGCGCCGCGACGGCTTCTCCCCCTCACTCGCATCGACCACATCGTCGCCTTCGGCGGCGTCACCGTCACCGACGATCTCCTCCAGCGGTGCGCCGCCGATCGACGCTCCGTGACCTGGCTGACCGGCAACGGACGGATCAGAGCCCGCGTCGAAGGCCCCACCGCCGGGAATCCGCTCCTTCGGATCGGGCAACACGACGCCTACCGTGACCCGACAGTCCGCTTGGGCCTCGGTAAGGGATTCATCGCGGGTAAGCTCCAGAACTCCCGCCAGCTCCTGCTCCGTGCCGGGCGAGACGCCACCGGCACCCGGCAGGCGGCACTACGCGCGACGGCCGACCAGCACAGCCGAGCGCTCGAAGCACTACCGGGCGCCGGCAGCCTCGACACCGCCATGGGCGTCGAAGGCAACGCGGCTCGCACCTACATAGCGACCTGGCCGCATCTGCTCACCAGCCACGCCACGATCAAAGCGCCGAGCGGACGGACGAGCAGGCCGCCGACGGACCCGCTCAACGCCGCGCTCTCCTTTGGTTATGCACTGTTGCGGGTCGCTGTACACGGCGCGCTGGAGCACGTCGGCCTCGACCCCCACATCGGATACCTGCACGGCGTCCGACCGGGAAAGCCCGCCCTCGCGCTCGATGTGATGGAGGAGTTCCGCGCACTGTTCGTCGACCGCCTCGTCTTCACCGCATTCAACCAGCGCCAGCTTGAAGCCACCGACTTCATCTCCACTCCCGGTGGCGCCTGTCATCTCACCGACGACGGGCGGAAGAAATACCTTCAGCTCTGGAGCCAGGCCCGGACCCGCCCATGGCGCCATTCCCTTCTCAACTACGAGGCACCCGCGGCGATTGTCCCACTCCTCCAGGCCCGGGTGCTCGCGCGCTATCTCCGCGGGGATATCACGCAGTACGTCCCATGGAGCCCGGTCTGATGGACCTTCTCCTGACCTATGATGTCGACACCACCAGTGTCGAAGGCGCCCGCCGGCTCCGCCGAGTGGCCAAGATCTGCGAGGGTTACGGTATTCGCGTTCAGAAATCTGTGTTCGAAGTCGTCTGCACCGAAGCTCAATTGGTACAGCTCCGGCACCGACTCACCCAGACCATCGATCTGACCGCCGACAACATCCGCATCTACCGACTCCCCATCCACACCCTCGACGCCGTCCAACACCTCGGCATCGGCGTCCAACCCCTCCACCGCGGCGACCAGATCATCTGACCGGCCCCCGCTTCGGAACCCCCGGCACCCCGCAAACCCCCGACACCTTCCTAACCCAGAACCAGGACAAACCGGACGCGATCGGCTCCACCCGACACCCGAACCCATGATCGAAG
>NZ_LRTK01000082.1 GCF_001636565.1 Frankia sp. EI5c | reverse complement strand
ACGGGAGACTGTCACGCCGGGATCTGTGGGAGCCCGGGGGTGAGATCCCCCCGGGCTACCCGACCTTTCCAGGGTGGTGCGGGTTCAACCCGCGTGTCTCGACGAGGTACGGGCGTACCGAGTAGCGTCTTTTCTCTCCCGTCTTCCATCTTCGTAGGCGTGGCTACATCAGGCCGGAGCGGGACCCGAGAACCCGGGGTCGGTGCGTCTTTCTTTCTGCGTGGCATTTCTTTCCTTTCGTCGAGCCCGCGTTTTCGAGGGCCNGAACTAATCGTGACACGGAATGGCCAAGGAATGGGAATCGGCCGGTACTATCAGAAAGAAACGCAGCCTACGCAGGGAAAATTACGCATGATTACAGAAAATGAAATGGCGAGACCCGTTCTTCGTCGGGCCTACGCGAAGCAACTGACAGTCGATGTCACGAGTCAGCAGCTCGAATTCCTGGCAGGTGTGCAGCAGCGCTCCGGCCGGACTCTGTCCGATGTTGTCCGGGCCGCTGTGGACTTCTGGCGCCACCAGGTAGAGCAGGCAGGCTAGCCGTGTGGGGGAGACGAGGGAACCTGGTCGACTTTTCCGCTGATTTGCCAGGCTCTTACAGGCGAGAGGACACCCCACTAGCCCGTTTTCCCGGTCGGGTGAGCAGAACCGTGGCCCCGTTCCGCCAGGACGAAGTCACGGAGTTTGAGGCAGTCGAAGGTGACGAGACCGATGACAGCGTGACCGTGGTGGTATCCCTGCCAGGGGGTCTAGCCGCGTGGCTCGACGAACGGGCGGGGGCCGCAGAAATGAGCGTCTCGGAGCTGGTGGAACTCGCGCTTCTGGCCCAGGTTCCGGACGACGTCGACGTGTGGACCCTCAAAAGTACCATTGACGGCCCGTGAGCCCTTGTGCAGTGCACGGATAATGCGGAGTCGATCAACTCCGGAGGGTTACATCTGTCGTTTGTTCCCGAGCAAGCGACGATTTTTCGTGCGGATGATCACGGGTCCGCTATGGCGTGTCCGGTGGACAATAGAAAGAGGACCTCCGGCCGCCTGGGAAGCACCGGAGGTCCTCATCACACACGAGACGAAAGAGCACCAACTACACATGAATTTTAGCATGACTGGCGGACCATCGGCGGAGTTGCCCTGGTCACACCTTGACGAAGAGAAATTTAAAAGAATGAAGAACGAATACGGGAAGTACTGGGCTCAGTACATGCACCCGACCGGGGCCCGGATCTTTAAGAGGCTCCTATTTCACGTGGACTATGANACCGGAGCCTGTTTCCCGGCTACGGAAACCATCGCATCGAAAGTGAGAGACAAGAGCGGGAAGCCGGTCGTACGGAAAACGGTCTCCCGCTACATCACCGAATATAGCAATCTGGGAATCTTCGACATCGTCACGGCTCACGAGGTAACCAAGAGGCGAGACGTCGGCGGGCGGATGGTCTCACCCCGACTACGGAACGGTAACCGCACCAACCGGTACGTCATCGACCTAGACCGGTACGCCCTTTTGGACGGGAACGGCGGCTTCCAGGCTGTTTCGAGTCGGCCGCTGGACCTTTTTGTTACTCACTTCAATGAGGCACCGCTACCGCGTTCGCACCCGAAATACCGGCACTTCTACCCCGGTATCGGTCCCGCAGACCTTCCAGATATCCCACGTGGCGAGCTACCGGCACTGCTAGCGAAAGAGCTTGCCGATCGGGTCGGCGCGACTGTCGGTACGCCCGGAGTCGATATCGCCCGTGCGGAAGGCGACATCGCACAGGCGCTCCGAAACGTCACCCCGGAAATGATGCTGCTCTCGATTATTCGTTTTGGTGACTCCTCGCAGTTCCACTCTGGCGACGTCTGGGATGCCTTCGCGGAGAACTACGAAAGGATCATGACGAATGTGCGGAATAATTTGATCGCACGGCAGGGACTCCGGGCAGTAGCTTAACGGTTTCCCTGGGTAGTTTCCCGCGCTGACAGGAAATGGCTCCCACCCTCCNGAAAAATGGAGTGGGGGCCATTTTCTATTTCCATTTCCGACCCGCTGCTCTTAGTGGGACATCCGGTGGGACATCTGGTGGGACATTTCGCGTGTGCTATGTCCCGCGTGTGTCCCACTAAGGAAATCGGCAAAAATGTCCCGTGGCTGTCCCACCGGTGTCCCGTCGGTGTCCCGCCGATGTCCCACTAATAAGGGCTATTAAGGGGCTTAAGGGTTCTAAGGGGTTGAAGAAGAACAAAGAGATTCCCTATTAGGAATCTCTGCGCGGCAGTCGCCGCGCGGGTCAGAGAACCACAGAAACTGGGCATCCACATGCGGTGGTACCGCTCGACGTGGGTTCCGCTGATTTCTCCCGCTGATCTCGCGGGGTACCGCTGGTCTCCCTCCGGTCGACACCAGCTCACCCGCTCGACACACCCGCTCGACTTCCCGAGACGCTCGACTCATCCGGCCGCCGTGGCGGCCTCCAGAATCGATGCTGCCGGGCGCGGAGCGCACGGGGCTAGTCAGGGGCGGGAGCGGCATTTCCGGAGCCTCAGCGACGATCTGAGCGGTTCCCGCTCCCGCGTCGATCGGCCGGGCTGACGGCCTGGTGCTCCGCCTGGTTTCCGCACGCTGGCGACGGCCGAACGGCCGGAAGGCTCAGAGCCCCTGTAAGCGTCGAGACAGCCACGGCTAGCCCTTCACACCACGGCGCGGGTTTCGTCGGTATGACGCATTTCTAGACGGCACGGCGGGTATTTCCTGCGGACGACAGCGGGAGCGTTGGCGGCATCCTCGCGGTTGTCCTGGCCGTGGTGCTGGCCGTGGAGCTGTGCGCGGGCCCGGAACGGGGGCGTAGCTGTAGCTGTCGCCGTGTCCGTACCGGGTGTGCCTGCGAAATGCGTCCCGAAAAGTTTCCGTCACGCACTGTTTTCTAAAATACTTTTTGGGTGACGACGCTATTTTTCCGGGGTCGGGTGCAAAATGGAGCCGTCACGCTCTGTTTTTCTCATTAATTTCTGAGTGACGGAGGCCTGTCACTGTCTGACCGATGCCCCCGGTGCCCTGCCCCCTGGTGCCCTGCCTACGGTGCAGCTCAGTCGAACGGCGAAAGGTCCGTGGGCAGGTCGATGTAATTCGCACTGTCGGCGGTGGTCCGGGACTTCAGCACCCACTGAGACCACGTAGGCGTCTTGAAGAAATCTTCGAGCCCGTTCTTTTCTGCGGCGCGTGCCCAGAACAGGAGCTTCGACACCATCGCCTGCGAGAGCTGTAGGGCTCCGGCGTCATCCTTCGGGGCGTCGGGATCGTCCTTCATGGCCCGGAGCCACTGTGCGACGGTTTCCCATCCGGGGGCAGACCCGATCAACAGGTCGTTAAGGACTGGACTCATTTCCTCGGTGAAATGCGGAGTGAAGCGGCTGCCATCCCACGGATCCCGCCCCTGAATCCCGGGAGAAATCTCGATGTATTTAAATACCCCGAAAATGATTCCGCGTATTTCTGAGAGTGGGAGATTCCGCCATGTCGCCGCGACGCCAATGTTAATGACCGGCTGGTTTCCTGCCCGCGCCTTCTCGCGTGCGAGCTTAATTTCCCTTTCTTTTTCTAGTAGCGTCTTCTCTCGGACTCCGGCGAGTCGTAGTGTGAGTTCTCCGGCGTCGAGCGCCGTGCTGAGTTCCTGTAGGTCCCGCTCGACCCGTGAGAGTTCGTCGTCAAAGTCGCGGACTTCCGCTGACCGCCGCATGAGAGGGGTGGCGAGAATGAACCGATCGATGAGACCTGCGACGTGATCCCACGTCTCGTCATAGGACGCGCTCAGCTTGTGACCGGCTGAGCACGGGCGAGACCTACCGGGGCCNGGATGACGGATGAACGATGAAACACTGTCCGAATTCGCTGCATGACGGAATAGCGTTTGCTGGCAGGCTCCACAGCGGAAGAGTCCGGCTGTCTCGGTAACGGCATCGTGCGCGGTAGTTCGTTCGGGCTTCTGGCTACGGCCTTTAAGGTTCAACCGGACCGCGTTCCAGGTTGCATAGTCGACGATCGGCGGGAACTGCTGTTCCTCGGGCTGGACGTCGGGAACTTCCCAGACCCCGTCAACCTGAAGTGCGTACAGTCCGCAGATACGCGGGTTCTGGGTAATGGCGCTGACGCTGCTGTACTGCCAGTAGNTGCTACGGCGCGGTTTAACTCCGGCCTGGTTGAGCCGCTCGGAGATCATAGACAGGGACTCGCCACGGAGGATCGCGGCGCACATCTCGCGTACGTGCTCAGCTTCGGATTCCTCGACGACCCAACGGATTCGGGTCTCGTAACGACCATCGACTAGTTCGGGGTAGACGTCCTTCTTGAATCCGAAGGGCGCGGGTCCGCCCGTCCACCGCTGCTTCTCGCGAAGCTTCTTCTGGGCTTTTCTGACCCGCTCGGAGATCTTGTCTGACTCCCGGATGGCGTCATGGAGGGCCTGGCGGAACTGGTCGCGTCCGTGGGAGGTGCTGAAGTCGTAGGTGATGCCTTCCGGGATCTTGACCACCTTTCCCTTGGCGCGGGTCATGATGCCCATGAAGATCCCGCCGGTCTCGTCCTGGCGAGAGATCCGGGTGACTTCGGTAACCAGGAGGTTCCGGACGCCGGACGTGTTCAGTGCCTTACAGAGCGCTTCGAAGCCAGGCCGGTCGATGTCGTATTTGCTTGCTGACACGGAGTTGTCTTCGAAGTGTTGCACCACTCGGAAGCCGAGTCGGGGGCCGTGTTCGTCGATGTCCGCGCGCTGCTCAGTGACCTTCCGCTTCTTGCCCTCCCGGTCGCGTGACAACCTCTCGTAGCCGTACGAGGGCTCTAGGTGATGACCCGGGGGGCTGTCCGGGTGGGGTCGCGGCGTGTCGTGGGGTGCACTGGCAGACATGCCTGTACATCCTGCCGTACGATGTTCCTTGATCGGGAGTGCGCCCAGCCGTTGAGGATCGAGGCGCGCAGCTTCACGAGTTCCAGCACCGTCCCGTCGACAGCTGACCGGACGTACTTCTCCAGCTGCATCACGGCCCCGTAGGCCCCTGGAACGACGCTTGCCATGTCAAGGCGTTGCTGCATGACGACGACCTCCCTGGCGCGGGCGGCTCCGTCGGGGCGCGATGACCGCGGCGGAGCCCGGGTGTTCACCGTCATCCTCGCGCACGAAGCTCGCCCGGTCGCGGTAGGTGATGGATCATCGCCCGCCATCGCGCCGGGTGGACGTCACGTTCCGCAGCGGCGAACGGCCCACCCGGAGGCCGTGAACTGATCCACCCGGTCAGCAGGGCTCGGCGGTCGGGGTGCTGACGAACGTGACGGCCCTGGTCCCGGCGGGGCAGGGCGTGGCGGTCGGGGAGCTGCCCGGACTGGTCGGCGCCGGGGCGTCGGTGGTGGGGGAGGCGCTGCTCGTGGGGGACGCCGGCGCGGTGGGCTGGGCGCCGGGGCCGCGGCTCGGGCGGACCTCGGTGCTGGGGTCGGTCTGACCGGTCCTCGGCAGGCCGCTCGACGGCGGGTCGGCGTGACTGGTGCGCGGCGGGACGGTGGCGGGGGTGGTCGCGGTGGGCCGGGCGGTGCCCACGGGCGCGGTGGTCGTCGTGACTCCGAACGGGGTCGGCTCCGGCGTGGACGGACCGGTACTGCCCTCCGCGCGCTGGCCGTCCACCGTGGTGAGCAGCACGACCACCCCGACCACGAGACCGAGGGCGACCGCCGCCGCCAGGACGGCCGCCCGCTCGCGCCGCCGGCTTCCGGTGAGCCTGGTCAGCCACATCCGCGGCACCGGCGGCCACCCGTTCCCGGCGAGGCGGCCGCCCATTCCCGCGACGGCCGCGGTGAGCCGGCCGGCGCCCGGCGTGCCGCCGCCGGCGGCACTTCGCGCGCCGGACCCGCCGGACCCGCCCGATCCGCCGGACCCGGTGCCGGCGGTCGCCGCGGCCACCGGCGCGGAACCCGCGGGCGACAGGCCGGTCGTCGCCGCCTTGGCCGCGGCGGCGGAGACGCCACCGGCCTGGCCGGTGGAGCCGGTGGAGCCGGTGGGTGGGGGTGCGGTCGTGGGCTGGCCGGTGGCGCTCCGCCGCGGCCGGATCGACGGGTCGGTCCGCTCGCCCCGGGTGTCCACCGGGCCGGTCAACCGCGGCACGGGGATGGTCCCGAGCGAGGAGTCCGCGCCGGGCGCCAGCTCCCAGCAGCCGGAGTCGGCGCGGGTGGCCAGCGGATGGGTGGGCTGGTCGACGACGGAGAGTCTCGCCTGGCCGCCCGCCTCGCCCGCGAGCGCCGCCGCGCCTGGCCGGGCCGGCGCGCCGCGGGCCCCGGCCCCAGACGCCCCGCGGTTCTCCCGCGCTTCGGCGGAGCCGCCCGAGCCGCCCGGGCTGCCGGAGGGACCCGGGCCGCCCCTCGGTTCCTGTTCCGACCCTGCGGGTGCGTGCGGGTCCCACCGCCAGGAGGTGCGGGCCTCCGCGGCGACCCGGGTCGGATCCGGGGCACCGCCGCCGTCGACCGCCTCGCTGACCAGCGCCCGGACCAGCTCCACCGCGGTCGGCCGGTCCTCGGGCCGGCGGGCCAGGGTGGCCCGCACGGCGTCCAGCAGGTTGGCCGGGACGCCGTCGAGGTCGGGTGTGTCACTGCGGTGCAGCATGGTCAGCACGTCGGCGGGTTCGCCGGTGCCGAACGGCGGGTGGCCGGTGGCGGCGTAGGTGACGCACGCTCCCCAGGCGAACACGTCGGCCGCCGGGGTGGCCCGCTCGCCGCGCAGCTGCTCGGGCGCCATCCAGGAGGGGGTGCCGACGAGGACGCCGGTGTGGGTGTGGGTCGGCATGCCGCTGGCCCGGGCGATGCCGAAGTCGATCACCTTGGGGCCGTCCCACGCGAGCAGGATGTTGGACGGTTTGAGATCGCGGTGCACGACCCCGGCCGCGTGGATGGCGACGAGCGCGTCCGCGAGCCCCACCCCGAAGCCGTGCAGCAGCCGCCGCTCCAGCGGGCCGTGCCGGATGACCGCGTCGGCGAGGCTGGTGCCCTCGACGTACTCGACGGCCATCCAGGGGAAGGTGGAGTCCGGGTCGGCGTCGACGACCGCGGCGACCGCGCGGCCGCGCACCCGGCGGGCGGCCTCCACCTCGCGCCGGAACCGGGCCCGGAACTCCGGGTCGTCGGCCAGCGCCTCGGCGGGCACCTTGACCGCGGCGGCCCGCCCCTCGGGGGTGAACCCCAGGTAGACCGACCCCATCCCGCCGGCCCCGATCCGGTTGTGGATCTCGAACGGACCGATGCGCCTGGGGTCACCCGCCGCCAGCGGTGTCAGCACCGTGCCCCCTCGTGACGGGCCCGCGCGGGCTCCCTGGTCGTGCCTGCCGAGGGCGCCGCCGGCGCGGTGCCCGTGATGTCGCGACCGTGACGCGTGCGTCCAGTTCGGTCGGGTGTCTCACCATCCCAACATTGGCGCCCGAATCGCGGTAGGCCCGTCCGGGTGGCTTCGTTGTGCCCGTCACATTTTCTTGGCCTGAAGGTGACTTTTCTTCCCAAGACAACTGCTTTCGCCGCCACGTCGGTGTCAACGATGGTTCGATACCGCCGGATCCGCGGACGGAATCTCGTCAAGTGGCGTGAAGCTGCGTCCGTCCCAGTGGAACCGGACGGCCGTCGCGCCGGTGGGGGTGGTGCCACCGGCGGCGTAGGTCTGGTAGTTGATGGTCACGTCGACATCGCTCGTCTGGGTTGTCGTGATCCTCGTGCTCGGGTCACGGGTGTCGGTGCCCCGGTACTCACCGCCGGCGAAGACGAACGCCGTCTCCTGGTGGCGGCCGCCGCTCTCCCGGGTGCCCCGGACGAGGTTGAGCGGCCGGGCCCGATCGTAGGTGGACAGGTCCGGGGTGTAGCCCAGGTTCCTGACGATGCGGCCGGCTTCCGCGGCTGACAGCACCCGCGTCGGCGACCCGTCGGAAGGCGCCGCCGAGGTCCGCGGCGCCGAGGTCCGCGGCGCCGTGGGCGCCGGGGAGGTCCGGGTGGCCGGGCTCCCGGTGCCCGAGGCCGCGATGTAGTCCGTGCCGGGAACTTCCCCCCGGTTGCGCGCGGTCAACAACGCCCCGGCGGTGGCGCCGCCGGCGGTCAGCACGAGCGCGAGCACCACCAGCAGCGTGACGGGCACCGTGCGTCGCCGGTCGGGGGGCCGGGGGCCCGGCTGCGGCGTGGGGCCGGAGCCGTACCCCGCGCCGGCGACGGCCGTGCGGGCGAGCGGCGCCGCTCCGGGGCCGCCCGGCGCGGGTGCCTCGTGCCACCACTGGCGGACGAGCTGACCGGGCTCAACGTGCTCGGTCGGGGTGCCCGGGGTGCGGTCGAGCAGGTTCGCCAGGATCTGCGCCGCGCTGGGCCGGGCCGCCGGGTCCTTGCGCAGAGCCGCGCGCACCTGCCGTTCCACGGTCGGTGGCAGGCGTTCGATGACGGGCTCGCCGCTGAGGATCTGAAGGGCGACGGCCTGGGCCTGGTCGCCGCGGAAGGCCGACCTTCCGGCCGCCGCGAAGGCCACACACGAGCCCCAGGCGAAGATGTCGGCGGCCGGCCCGGCGCGCTCCCCGCGCAGCTGCTCCGGCGCCATCCAGGCCAGCGTGCCCACCAGGCTGCCGGTCTGGGTCAGTGAGGTGGTGGCCGCGTCCCGGGCGATACCGAAGTCGATGACCCGCGGCCCGTCCCAGGCGAGCAGGATGTTCGCCGGCTTCAGATCGCGGTGCACGACCCCGGCCGCGTGGATGGCCACCAGTGCGTCCGCCAGCCCGACAGCCGCGGCGACGACCAGGTGCTCCGCCAGCGGGCCGCGGTCGCGCACCGCCTCGGCGAGGCTGCGTCCCTCCACGTACTCCGTGGCCAGCCAGGGCGTCGGGCCGGTGGGGTCGGCGTCGAGAACGGCGGCCACCGCGTTCCCGCGAACCCGGCTGGCGGCCGCCACCTCCTGGCGGAACCGCGTGCGGAACTCCGGGTCGTCCACCAGCGCCGCGGAGGGAACCTTCACCGCGGCGGGGCGGCCGTCATGGGCGAAACCGAGGTAGACGACCCCCATTCCGCCCGCGCCGATGCGGTTGGCGAGCCGGTAGGGCCCGATCCGGGCTGGGTCGTCCTTGGTCAGGGGGGTCAGCACCGTCTTCCGGGCACCTCTTCTCCGTCTCCCGTGACTTGTTCCGTGACGCGTCTGCATGGCCTGCGATGTGTCGTGACGCACGTGTTGTCGGACACGCACTCCGCGAAGCCGCCGCCGACGGATCGTGTAGACCCACGCTTCCCGGCGTGGACATCACGAATCGGGATTGGAGGGATGATTCCCCCCCGTTCACCGAGGCCGATCTTCTCAGAAAGATTGCCGTCGGGTTTCGGGGGCCGGCACGGGCCGGCCACGCGGCGGACGTTCGCACTGACGGCGGATGGTCGCACTGACGGCGGATGGTCGCACTGACGGCGGCTGCGAACGGGCGGGACTGATCGGGTTCGCGGTTCCGCTCGGTAACCGGGAGGCTTGCTCCCGGACGCCGCCCGGGCCGGGAGGCGGGTGCGCCGCGGCGGCCCGCGTGGAAGCGGAGCGGGAGGGAAGGAGAAAGCCGTGGCTGTCGGGCAGTTCCAGTTCCAGATCGGCTCCGCGGCGGGCCGCGGGGGCGATCTCGGGCCGGCGGACGTGATCGCGGCCCTGTCGCGACATGTGCTGGTCGACGGGTATGACATCGTCTGCGATCTCGAGGCCAGCTCGGGCAGCGCGGTCGTCGACGCCCGCACCGGCGTGCGTTTCCTCGACCTGTACAGCTTTTTCGCCTCGGCCCCGCTGGGGGTGAACCCGCCCGCGCTGACGAACGACCGCGGCTTCCTGGCCGAGCTGGCCCGGGCCGCGGTCAACAAGCCGGCGAACCCGGACATGGCCACCGTCGCCTACGCGCGGTTCGTCGAGACCTTCACCCGGGTCCTGGGGGATCCCGAACTACCGCACCTGTTCTTCGTCGAGGGCGGCTCGGCCGCCGTCGAGAACGCGCTGAAGTGCGCGTTCGACTGGAAGAGCCGGCACAACGAGGCACACGGCCGCCCGCCCGAGCTGGGCCGGCGGGTGCTGCACCTGCGCTCGGCGTTCCACGGCCGCGGCGGCTACACGCTCTCGGTCACCAACACCGACCCGGTCAAGACGGAGCGTTTCCCCGTCTTCGACTGGCCGCGCATCGACTGCCCGGCGATGACCTTCCCCTGCGCCGGCGCCGCCCTCGACGCGCTGGTGGCGGCCGAGCGGCGCGCGCTCGCCCAGGCCGCGGACGCGTTCGCCCGCCACCCGCACGACATCGCCTGCTTCCTCGTCGAGCCGATCCAGGGCGAGGGGGGTGACAACCACCTGCGCGGCGAGTTCCTGCGCGCGATGGCGGCGCTGTGCGAGCGCCACGACGCGCTGTTCGTCGTCGACGAGGTGCAGACCGGGGTCGGGCTCACCGGCTCGGCCTGGGCGCACACCCAGCTCGGGCTGCGCCCGGACGTCGTCGCCTTCGGCAAGAAGGTGCAGCTCGGTGGCGTGATGGCCGGGCGGCGGGTGGACGAGGTGCCCGACAACGTCTTCCGGCTGCCCGGCCGCATCAGCTCCACCTGGGGCGGCGGGCTGGTCGACATGGTCCGCTCCCGCCGGATGCTGGAGATCATGGAGTCGGAGCGGCTGTTCGACCGGGCCGCGGTGCTCGGTGCCGACCTGCTCGCCGCGCTCGAGGACCTGGTTGGCCGCCATCCCGGCCTGCTGAGCAACGCGCGGGGCCGTGGCCTGATGTGCGCGGTTGACCTCGCCGACCGCGCGCTGCGCGACGAGGCGGTGCGCCGGCTGCGGGAGGACGAGCGGGTGCTGCTGCTGCCGTCGGGGGAGCGGGCGCTGCGGTTCCGGCCCGCCCTGACGATCAGCGCGGACGAGCTGTCGGCCGGAGTGCGGGCGCTCGACCGGGTCGTCGCCGGGCTCGGCCGCCCCGCGCCCGAACTCACCGCGGTGCGGGGGACCCCGACGCAGGGAACACCGGTGCTGGGAACCCCGGCGCAGGAGACAGCAGGACAGGAGAAGGGACAGCGATGACGCTTGTTCATCCCCGTCGGGTGGCCGCGGTGATCGGCGGACGCCAGCATGACCTGTACGCCGCGGCCGGCCCGGCGGGCATCGCCCCCGAGGGTGCGCGGGTGATCACTTCCACGAACCCGGCGCGGCTCGACGAGGTCGTCGCCGAGGTCGTGCTGGACGGCCCGGAGGCGATCGTCGCCGCCGCCACCACGGCGCGGGCCGCGCAGCGGGAGTGGGCGCGGGTGCCCGCGCCCGTGCGCGGGGAGGTGATCGGCGCCTTCGGGCGGCTGGTCGAGGAGAACGCCGAGGCGCTGGCCCGGCTGGTCACCCGCGAGGTCGGCAAGCCGCTGGCCGAGGCGCGCGGCGAGGTCCGCGAGATCATCGACACCTGCGCGCTGTTCCGGGCCGAGGGCCGGCGTCCCCACGGCCAGACGGTCGAATCCGAGATGCCCGACCGGGAGCTGTTCACCTACCGTGAGCCCCTCGGGGTGGTAATGGTGATCACCGCCGGCAACTTCCCGGTGGCCGTGCCGTCCTGGTACCTGGTCCCGGCTCTGCTCACCGGGAACGCGGTGGTGTGGAAGCCGGCCGAGTACGCGGCCGCGTGCGCCGCGGCGCTGATGGACCTGATGACCGCGGCCGGGGTGCCCGCCGGGGTCGCGAACCTGGTTCTCGCCGACGGCCCGGCCACCTCGCTCGGGCTGGAACGCGCCCTGGACGCGGGCGCGGTCGACAAGGTCGGCTTCACCGGGTCGACGTCGGTCGGCCGCTTCATCGGGGCCCTGTGCGGGCGCCACCTGCAGTCCCCCTGTCTGGAGCTCGGCGGCAAGAACCCGATGGTCCTCGCACCGGACGCCGACCTCGACGCAGCTGTCGCCGCCGCGGTCTTCGCCGGGTTCGGCACGGCCGGCCAGCGCTGCACCTCGCTGGGCACGGTGATCGCCCACGAGTCGGTGCACGACGCGTTCCGCCGGCGGCTGGCCGCGGCTCTGGAGGCGGCCGCCATCGGTGACCCGGCCCGGGATGTGCTGTACGGGCCGCTGCTCGACGCCCGGTTCGCCGCCGGTTTCGAGGAGCACCTGGCGAGTATCCGGGCGCATCACCGGCCGTTCGGCTCCAGCGCGCTCGGCCGCATCGGCCCGGCCAGCCCGCGCCGCGGCTTCCTCGGTGACCCCGAGACGGGCCTGTACTACCACCCGGTGGTCGTCGACGGGGTGCGACCCGACGACGACCTGTTCACCGAGGAGACCTTCGGGCCCATCGTCGGGCTGACGTCCTACCGCAACCTGGAGGAGGCGATCGAGCTCGCCAACCTGCCCGGTTACGGCCTGTCCTCGTCGATCTTCACCGGGGACCCGGTGACGGTCCGGCGTTTCCGCCGGGGGATCAGGGCCGGCATGGTCAGCGTGAACACGTCGACCTCCGGCGCGGAGGCGCACCTGCCCTTCGGCGGCAACGGGCGGTCGGGCAACGGCGCCCGCCAGTCCGGCCAGTGGGTGCTCGACCAGATGACCCGGTGGCAGTCGCTGACCTGGGAGCTGTCCGGGCGCCTGCAGAAGGCCCAGCTGGACGTGCGCATCCCCGCCGCCGATCTCAGCTTCCGCCTGCCGGGCTGAGCCTGCCTGCCGGGCCGGGCACCACCGGGACGGGTCAGTAGGACGGGCGCAGTGGCTGGTGCGAGGCGCCGGCGTCGGGGCGGACGCCGAGGACCTGGTGGATCTGGGACAGGCCGGCTTCGAAGCTGAGCGCCGAGCCGGCCATGTACAGCCGCCAGACCCGCGCCCGGCCGGCGCCGACGAGGGCGACCGCCTCGTCCCAGTGTTCCTCCAGGTTGCTGACCCAGGCCCGCAGGGTGAGCGCGTAGTGCTCGCGCAGGTTCTCGATGTGGCGCACCTCGAAGCCACCCCCCTGCATCAGGGTGGTCAGGGCGCCGATCTCGTGCAGCTCGCCGTCGGGGAAGACGTAACGGTGCAGGAAGTCAGCGTCCTTCGGCAGCGGCACCGGGCCGATGCGGGGCCGGCTGCGGGCGGCACTCGCCGGGTCACCGGGGAATGAGATGCCATGGTTGAGTAGGCGACCGCCCGGACGGAGCAGCTCGAACAGGGTTCGGAAGTAGACGGGCAGCTTGGCCCGCCCGACGTGTTCGACCATACCGACCGAGCTGATCGCATCGAAGGGGCCGTCCGTGATCTCACGGTAGTCCTGGAGGCGGATCTCAATCCGGTCCGCCAGCCCGGCCTCGGCCACGCGGCGGCGGGCTTCGGCGGCCTGCTCCGCCGAGATCGTGATCCCGACGCCGGTCACCCCGTGGTGGCGGGCCGCGTGCAGGAGCATGCTGCCCCAGCCGCAGCCGACGTCCAGCAGCCGTTCGTCGGGCCGCAGGCCGAGCTTGCGGCAGATCAGTTCGTGTTTGGCCGCCTGCGCGGCGGCCAGGTCGGTCGAGGGGGATTCCCAGACCGCGCACGAGTAGGTCATGGCCGGCCCGAGGACCAGCCGGTAGAAGTCGTTCGAGACGTCGTAGTGGTGGGAGATCGCCTCGGCGTCGCGGGACCGGCTGTGTGCCCGCCCGCGCAGGCGGGCCTCTTCCGGCGGGGGCTGCGGCGGGCGCGGGCCGAACTGCCGGGCCAGCACCACCGCCGCCCGCAGCACCGCCGCCGACGGCCGCAACCGGGCGATCCGCGTGCGCAGGGCGAGAGCTTCGAAGATGTCGCCGTCGATCTCCAGGTCACCGGCGACGAAGGCGCGCGCGAAGCCCAGCTCGCCGGGGTGGGACAGCGCCCGGCGGAGCGCGTGCGGGTTGCGGACCAGCACGCGGGTGCCCGTCCGCGGGCCGAGCGCGTAGCCGTCCCACAGCTCGACGCGAACTGCCGGTGACGGTCCGAACAAATCCAGCAGCAGCTCGCGGGACGCCTTCTCGACCGCGGGCGGCCAGTCGAACCCGCCCGGCCGGGCCTCGGGTGGCGCGGACGTCCCACCTGTCCCACCTGTCTCATCCGTCCCACCTGTCCCACCCGGCCCGCCCCTCCCGCCCGGCGCGGTGGATGGGCTCGCGGCGGGGAGCGTTCCTCCCCGTGCCGGCGTAGTGGCTTGCGACTCGACGGGGTGATCGACCGTCACAGCGTCCTCCGGGTCCCTTCGGGCACCGAGGACCGTGGCCACCACGGAGAGCGCCTGGCCGCCCGTCCGGCGACCGTCAGGCGACCGCACAGCACGGACGGCACGGCGACGTCGCGGAGGAGCATCGGCCCTGCGTGCCCACCATGTGCCAGGGCGGCGTCGGCGGAGACAGGGCGACGCGTGCCCACCTGAACCGCATACTCCCCCACCACCCGTGTTGCGCAAACAACCACGGGTCCTGCCGGGCGGGTCTGCTGCGCCACACCTCGCCATCATCAACACGATTACGGACGCCCGGGGACACGCAAGCGAGCTGCCCCGAACGCGTGCCGTGCGCGGGCTGACGCCCTTTTCGGCCCGCCGAGAAAATCAGATATCAAAAACACGGTTGCGGCCGGGTGTCGATTCACCGGACGGGTCCGCTGGTTGCCACCCGCCGCGCAGCCCGTTTCAGACTTCTTGTTTCACCGGGAAGTCAACCCGTCGCCGGGATTTCCGACCCGGCGGATCGCCCTCGACAAACAAGGCAGATCATTGGTTTGCCGACAGGCTTTCTTGATAACCTCCCCCGGTCGTCTCCGCTTCCCGGTCGAGCCTTCTCCGGATGCGCGGAACCAGTGTTTGGTTCTGCGGCCATGGCTGTTCCTGGCAGCCCCTGCCACTTCTCCTCCGTCTGCCCCGGCGCGTCGGCCCCAGTGAAAGNGGAGCGGTATGCACGACCCGGAGCGTGTCAGTCCTGATCCCGGGTGGTTCCCGTCTGAGGAGTGAACGATGAAAGCCAGAGGTGCGGCCTCTCCCGCCCCGTTACGCAGACGCCTCCGGCGGTTGCGCGCCCTCGCCGCGGCGCTGAGCATGATGGTGGTCGGGTGTACGGCGGTGGTGCTCAACATGCCGGCGGCGTCCGCGGCGACGGTGGACACCAGCGCCTGGTACGTCCTGGTCAACCGCAACAGCGGGCAGGCGCTGGACGTGTACGACCGGGCCACCGCCAACGGCGCGCGCATCGCCCAGTGGCCCCGTAACGACGGGTACTGGCAGCAGTGGCAGTTCGTCGATTCCGGCGGCGGCTACTACCGGCTCAAGTCCCGGCACTCCGGCAAGGTCCTCGATGTCTACGAGTGGTCCACCGCGAACCTCGCGCCCGTGGTCCAGTGGACCGATCTCAACGGCGCCAACCAGCAGTGGAGGCTGGCCGACACCTCCGGCGGCCACGTCCAGCTGATCAACCGCCACAGCGGCCGGGTGCTCGAGGTGCGCAACGCCTCCACCGCCAACGGCGCCGACGTCGTGCAGTACGACAACTGGGGCGGCGACAACCAGCAGTGGCAGCTGGTCCGGGTGGGCGGCGGCAGCGGCGGGAGCGGCACCACCCCGCCGAGCTGGCCGAGTGCCAGCGGCAGTCAGGGTGTCTCCAGCTCCATCTCGGTCAGTGGCACCTTCGACGGCGGCATGCGCCGCTACTACGGCACCGGTGCGCTCGGTGGCAGCAGCCAGGACGAGGGCCAGGACCCCCTGTTCAAGCTCGCCGCCGGCGCCACCCTCCAGAACGTCATCCTCGGTTCCCCCGCCGCTGACGGCATCCACTGCGCCGGCGCCTGCACCCTGCGCAACGTGTGGTGGGAGGACGTCGGCGAGGACGCCGCGACCTTCCGCGGCAGCGGTTCGCCGGCCTTCCTCGTCGACGGCGGCGGCGCTCGGCTGGCCGCCGACAAGGTCTTCCAGCACAACGGCGCCGGCACGCTGACCGTCCGCAACTTCCAGTTCCAGAACATCGGCACCGCCTACCGCTCCTGCGGCAACTGCTCCACCCAGTACACCCGGCACGTCGTCTTCCAGAACGTCTGGGTGACCACCCCCGCCAACCGCCTCGCCGGCATCAACACCAACTACGGCGACACGGCCACCTTCTCCGGCGTCACCGTCATCAACGACCCGAACCGCAAGCTCACCGTCTGCCAGAAGTACATCGGCAACGACGACGGTGACGAGCCGCGTACCAACGGCAGCGGTGCCGACGGCACATACTGCCGTTACTCCAGCTCCAACATCACCTACGTCAACTGAGCGCGGGGAGTACGCATGAGATTCGGCGACAGGCGGCGATTACCGTGCTGGCGGAAGATCACTGTTGCGGTGGCGGTGGTGGTGTACGCCACGGTCGCGGCCGGCTCCCCGGCGTTGGCGGCCTACCCGGCACCCGGTCGCGTGACCGGAAACGTGACCGTGCACGACCCGTCCATGGTGCGGACCTCCTCCGGCTATCTGCTCTACTCCACCCACAACGGCATAGAGACCCGTTTCTCCAGCGACCGGGTGAATTTCACCCTCCTGGGGCGGGCGTTTCCGACGGTGCCGTCCTGGGTGTACTCCTACAACAGCTCCGGTGACGTCTGGGCTCCCGACGTCTCCTATCAGAGCGGGCTGTACTGGCTCTACTACTCGGCCTCCAGTTTCGGGAGCAACAACTCCGCCATCNGGCTGGCGACGTCCACCACCGGCCTGCCCGGAAGCTGGACCGACCGGGGAATCGTCGTGAACTCCACGAGGTCGAGCAACTTCAACGCCATCGATCCGTCGCTGCTCGTGGACAACAACGGCAGATGGTGGCTGTCCTTCNGGTCCTTCTGGAGCGGGATCTACATGATCCGGATAGATCCCGCCACCGGAAAGCGGCTGGCCGCCGACACGACCCGATACCACCTCGCCCACCGCCCGCCTGACCCGCACGCGGTGGAGGCACCCCAGATTGTCTACCGGAGTGGTTACTACTACCTGTTCACGTCCCACGACCTGTGCTGCCGGGGCACCTCGAGCACCTATCGGATCACGGTGGGGCGCTCGGCGAACCCGAACGGGCCGTATCTCGACCGGGCGGGGGTGCCGCTGCGCAACGGGGGCGGTACCGAGGTCCTGGCAACCCACGGCGCGGTGGTCGGGCCGGGCGGGCAGAGCGTGCTGCGCGACACCGACGGCACGCTCCTCGTCTACCACTACTACGACGCGGGCGCCGGGGGACGGGAGACGCTGGGAGTCAACCTGATCGGCTGGAGCGGAGGCTGGCCCACCGTCTACTGAGGAATCGTTCGGATGCCGCCCGGCGCGCGTGGGTTGCCGAGCCCACGCGCGCCGGTGTGGTCAGGCCACGGCGGAGGCACCCAGCAGGGCTTTGAGGTCGCCCATCAGGGCCGGGGTTCGCTGGACTTTGTAGGCGTCGTCGAGCCGGAGCAGGGTGGTGCGGCTCGACGACTGCAGGCGCAGGTGGACCTCTGTGGTCCCGGGGTGGTCACCGAGCACCTCGCGCAGCCGGTCTACCGTCGGCGGGTTGACCCGCGAGGCCGGCAGGGTGATGACCACCGGCGGGCTGAGCGCATGGTCACTCAGGTCGGGCACGGTCAGGTCGGAGGCGACGAGGCGGGGAGTGTCCTCCCGCTTGTCGATCCGGCCCTTGACGATGACCACCGCGTCCTCGGCGAGCTGGGTGGAGCAGGTCTCGTAGGTGGCGGGGAAGAACATCACCTCCAGGCCACCCTCCAGGTCCTCCACGGTGGCCAGCGCCCACAGCTTGCCCTGCTTGGTCACCTTCCGCTGCAGGCTGGAGATGATCCCGCCGATGGTGACCACCGAGCCGTCCGGGTACTCCCCGCTGTTCAGGGATGCGATGCCGCAGTCCGCCTTCGCCGCGAGGATGTGCTCGACGCCGAGCAGCGGGTGGTCCGACACGTAAAGGCCGAGCATCTCCCGCTCGAGGGAGAGCAGCAGGGCCTTGTCCCATTCCTGGTCGGAGAACTCCTGGACGCCGAAGATGGGCGCGGCCTCCGCCGCGTCACCTTCGCCGTCGAAGGCGAACAGGTCGAACTGGCCCTCGGCGTTCTTCTTCTTCACGCCCATGACCGCGTCGATGGCCTGCTCGTGCTTCTCGACGAGACCCCGGCNGGTGTGCCCGAGGGCGTCGAACGCGCCGGCCTTGATCAGGGACTCGACGGTCCGCTTGTTGCAGGCGACGGCGTCGACCTTGTCCAGGAAGTCGGGAAAGGAGGCGAAACGACCCTTCGCCTTCCGGTTACGCACGATGGACTCGACCACGTTGACACCCACGTTGCGGATGGCGGCGAGGCCGACCTTGATCTCGTTCTCGCCGTGGGCGGTGTAGTCGGCGTCGGAGGTGTTCACGTCCGGCGGCAGCACCCGGATGCCCATCCGCCGGCACTCGTTCAGGTAGATCGCGCTCTTGTCCTTGTCGTCGCGCACCGAGGTGAGCAGTGCGGCCATGTACTCGGCCGGGAAGTTGGCCTTGAGGTAGGCCGTCCAGTAGGAGACCAGCCCGTACCCGGCGGTGTGCGCCTTGTTGAAGGCGTAGTCGGAGAAGGGGACCAGGATGTCCCAGAGGGTCTNGATGGCCTCGGCGGAGAAGCCGTTGGCCTTCATACCGTCGGAGAACGGCCCGAACTCCTTGTCCAGGATCTCCTTCTTCTTCTTGCCCATCGCCCGGCGGAGCAGGTCGGCCTGGCCGAGCGTGTAGCCGGCGACCTTCTGCGCGATGGCCATGACCTGCTCCTGGTACACGATCAGGCCGTAGGTGGTACCCAGGATGTCGGCGAGCGGCTCGGCGAGCTCGGGGTGGATCGGGGTGATCTCCTGCTGGCCGTTCTTGCGCAGCGCGTAGTTGATGTGCGAGTTCGCGCCCATCGGCCCGGGCCGGTAGAGCGCGAGGACGGCGGAGATGTCCTCGAAGTTGTCGGGGCGCATCATGCGCAGCAGTGAGCGCATCGGCCCGCCGTCGAGCTGGAACACCCCGAGGGTGTCGCCGCGGGCGAGCAGCTCGTAGGAGGCCGGATCGTTGAGCTCCAGGCTCATCAGGTCGACCCGGAAGCCGCGGTTGGCCTCGACGTTGCGCACCGCGTCGTCCATGACGGTGAGGTTGCGCAGGCCGAGGAAGTCCATCTTCAGCAGGCCGAGCGTCTCGCAGGTCGGGTAGTCGAACTGCGTGATGATCGCGCCGTCGGCGTCGCGGCGCCACACCGGGATGTGGTCGATGATCGGCTCGGCGGACATGATCACGCCGGCGGCGTGCACGCCGGCCTGGCGGATGAGCCCTTCCAGGCCCTTGGCGGTGTCGATGACCTTGCGGACGTCCGCGTCGGACTCGTACAGGCCGCGGATCTCGCCGGCCTCGCTGTAACGGGGGTGCTTCGGGTCGAAGATGCCCGACAGCGGGATGTCCTTGCCCATGACGGCTGGCGGCATGGCCTTGGTGATGCGGTCGCCGACCGCGTAGGGGTAGCCGAGGACCCGGGAGGAGTCCTTGATCGCGGCCTTCGCCTTGATGGTGCCGTAGGTGACGATCTGCGCGATGCGGTCGTCGCCCCACTTCTCCGTGACGTAGCGGATCACGTCGCCACGCCGACGTTCGTCGAAGTCGATGTCGATGTCGGGCATGGACACGCGGTCGGGGTTGAGGAACCGCTCGAACAGCAGGCTGTGCGGGATGGGGTCGAGGTCGGTGATGCCCAGGGCGAAGGCGACCATCGAGCCCGCGGCGCTGCCACGGCCGGGGCCGACCGGGATGCCCTGGCCCTTGGCCCACATGATGAAGTCGGCGACCACGAGGAAGTACGACGGGAAGCCCATCGACAGGATGACCCCGAGCTCGTACTCCACCCGGGCGCGGTGCTCCTCGTCGAACCCGTCCGGGAACCGCCGGGCCATACCCGCCCAGGTCTCCTTGCGGAACCAGGACTCCTCGGTCTCACCCTCGGGGACGGGGAAGCGGGGCATCAGGTTGTGCTTGGCGAACATGCCGGCCGGGTCGACCCGCTCGGCGATCATCAGGGTGGTCTCGCACCCCTCCCGCCAGGCATCCGAGGTGTCGATGGCGTACATCTGCTCGGCGCTCTTGAGGTAGTAGCCCGAGCCCTCGAACTGGAAGGTCGGGTTCGCCACCGTCGAGGCGGTCTGCACACAGAGCAGTGCGGAGTNGGTCGCCCGCTCCGACTCGTAGGTGTAGTGCGAGTCGTTGGTGACCACGAAGCGCATGTTCAGTGCGCGGGCGATGTCGACCAGCCCGTCACGGACCCGGCGCTCGATCTCGATGCCGTGATCCATGATCTCGCAGTAGAAGTTCTCGCGGCCGAAGATCTCCTGGTACCTGGCGGCCGCCTTCAGCGCCTCGTCGTAGTGCCCCAGGCGCAGCCGGGTCTGCACCTCCCCGGACGGGCAGCCGGTGGTCGCCATGAGCCCTTCGGAGTGCTCGGCGATGATTTCGGCGTCCATGCGCGGCCATTTGATGTAATGGCCTTCGATGGAGGCCCGGGAATTGAGCCGGAAAAGGTTGTGCAGGCCGACGGAGTTACGTGCCCACATCGTCATGTGGGTGTAGGAGCCACCGCCGGAGACGTCGTCGCTCTTCTGGTTCGGGTCACCCCACCGCACCCGCTGCTTGAGCAGGCGTGACTCGGGCGCGACGTACGCCTCGCAGCCGATGATCGGCTTCACGCCGGCCGCCGTGGCCTGTCGGTAGAAGTCGTACGCCCCGTACATGTACCCGTGGTCGGTGATCGCGACGGCCGGCATCCCCTGCCGGGACACCTCGGAGAACATGTCCTTCAACCGGGCCGCTCCGTCGAGCATGGAGTACTCGGTGTGAACGTGAAGGTGGACGAAGGAGTTCGCCATGTCGTCGGACCTTCCCGCGCGCGGAGGGCACGCCGGTCGAAGCTGGTGGGGAGGGGAGCCCGGATGCGGGGCGGGCGGCGGCCGGCGGCATCCGGACGGGAACGGATGGTCACGGCGGCGCACGGAAAACCCGGACGAGAATCGGATAACCCGCCCGCCCGATTGTTCTCCGGTTGTTTCCGGTTGCTACGGTGACGTCATTGTTCCTCTCGGTGGTGAAGTCGGCCGGTGGCGCTCGCCCGGTGGCATTGATGCAGCCTAGCCCGGCCTGTCGGGCGGGCCTCGGGAACCTACGGACGTGTCCACGTGAAGGCCACCGGAGGGGCCATCGCGCCTTGACACGCGGCTCGCGCCGCTCCGGCTCGCGCCGCTCCGGTGGGCCGCGGTCAGGCGCGGGCGCGGGCGCGGGAGCGGGCCGCGGCGGCCGCGGCGGCGATGGCCGCGACGGCACGGTCGACGTCCGACTCGGTCGTCAGCCAGTTGCAGACCGACACCCGCATCGCCACCGCGCCCCGCCACACCGTGCCGGAGACGTAGGCCTCCCCGCCCGCGACGACCCCGGCGGTGGTGGCCGCGGTGGTCGCGTCGTCGTCGTCGAACCGCAGCAGGACCTGGTTGAGCTCGACGTCGTTGAGCACCGTGACGCCGTCGAGGCTGCCCAGCGCGGTGGCGAAGCGCCGCGCGTGCTCACAGCAGCGGTCCACCAGGTCGGTCAGCCCTGCCCGGCCCAGTGAGCGCAGCGCCGCGTAGAGCGCGAAGCCGCGGGCCCGCCGGCTGAACTCGGGTGTCCACTCCAGCGGTTCGTGCTCACCCTCGCCGGCGTGCGTGATGTAGTCGGCCCGGGTCGACATGGCGACCCGGTGCGCCTGCTCGTCGGCGACGATCGCGATACCGCAGTCGTAGGCGAGGTTCAGCCACTTGTGCCCGTCGGTGGCCCAGGAGTCGGCCTGCTCGATGCCGGCGACCAGCGCGCGGCGCCGCGCGGAGCCCGAAACCGCCGCCCACAGCCCGAACGCGCCGTCGACGTGCACCCAGGCCCCGTGCTCGCGGCTGACCGCGCAGATCCGCGGCATCGGGTCGAAGGCGCCGGTGTTGATCTCGCCGGCCTGGGCGATCACGATCGCCGGGCCGGAGCCGCCCGCGAGTGCCGCCCGCAGCGCGTCCGGCCGCATCCGCCCGGCCCGGTCCGCGGCCACCACCCTCACCCGGCGGGTGCCGAAGCCCAGCAGGCGCAGCGCCGCGTCCACGGTGACATGCCGGGCGGCGCCGACGAACACCCGCACCGGCGGCGCCCCGGGCAGGCCGTCGGCCTCGACGTCCCAGCCGTGCCGGGCAAGCACCCGGTGCCGGGCGGCGCCCAGCGCCGTCACGTGGGCCATCTGGGTTCCGGTCGTGACGCCGACCGAGGCGGACGCGGGCAGGCCCAGCAGCTCCTTGACCCACCGGCCCGCGACCGCCTCGGCGGCGGCCGCCGCGGGGGAGAGGCTGGTCAGGCCGGCGTTCTGGTCCCAGGCGACCGCCATCAGGTCCGCGGCCAGCGCGGCCGGCAGCACCCCGCCGATGACGTAGCCGAAGAACCGGGGCGACCCGGTGGCGGTCAGCCCGGGCCCGGCCGCGGCGGCCAGCGCGTCCACCACCTCGGCCGGGTCGGTCGGACCGGCCGGCAGCGGCATCTCCAGCCGCGCGCGCAGCTGCTCGTAGCCGGCGGTCGCGCCGACCGGCCGCGAGCCGAGCTCGGCGAGGTAGCCGGTGATGTGGGTGAAGGCCCGCGCCGTGGCGGTGCCGGCGTCTCCCGGCGGAGTGGTCAACGCTTTCCTTCCCGCGGGGAGCCCCGGAGCCTTCGACCAGGCCCGCTGTCTGCGGCCGGCCCGATGCGCGCGGTCAGCCAGCAGGCCGGGGACCCCTGGCCGGCCCGGTGCCCCCGGACGGCGTGTACGAGCATGCCTGATGCCGCGGTGCGCCCGCCCGAACTGTGGCGCCGAAGAGTGATGCCGACCGACGTCACTGTGACCGCCGACACCTCCCCGCCTGGCCGCCACGCCCGCTCGATACCGTTTTCGTATCCAGTGTCGATTCGATGACTCTTCGAAAGGTGTTGCGCATGGATCAGGACGAGTCGGTCGACCCCACGCCGGGGTCCGTGGCGTCCCTCGAGCTCGAGGTGGTCCCGGCGGCGCCGGCGGATGGCGGCGAACTCGCGGAGAGCTCCGCGGGGGAGCTGAGCTTCGGGTCGGTCGCGAACCCGAACCGGCTGCGACTGGGCGTCTCGCGCTCGCTGTGACCACGCGGAGCATCCGCGGGTGATGTTCCCGAGAACCACCAGTGCCCCGGAACGCCTGAAGCGTTCCGGGGCACTGTCGCGGGTGGGCCCGCCGCGCCGCGGGCACCGATCGCGGTCTCGTGGTCGGCCCGGGCCGCTGGGGCCCGGGCCGGTTCTCAGATGCCCGGGGCGGGCGCGGCCGTACGGGTGGTGGTCAGGCCGCGGGCCGGTCGGCCCGGGCGGTGCCCGTCAAGGCGGTGGCGCGGCGTCGCGTCGCGCTCGCCGCCCACCCGTGCGCCGGGGCCGCCGCGGCGGGCGCCATCCCGGCCGGAGCCTTCACGCCGACCGCCGCCACCGTCCCGGCGGGGGCCGTCGCGGCGCCCGCTGTCCCGTCGGCTCTCGCGCCGGCGGGCCTGGATGGTGGCCGGGTCGACCGGCGGCGCCGGCGGACCGGCGAGCTCGGTGACGATCGGGTCGTCGGGCAGGGTCGGTACCGGCTGTGCCGGTACGCCCACCGCGCGCAGCAGGGAACGCGCCTTGCCGCGCTCGGCCGGCACGGTGATCAGCACGTCGGCGCCGTCGGCACCGGCACGCGCCGTGCGGCCCCCGCGGTGCTGGTAGGTCTTCGCGTCCTCGGGCGGGCCGAGGTGCAGCACCAGGCTGATGCCGTCGACGTGGATGCCGCGGGCGGCGACGTCGGTGGCGACCAGGACCCGGTAGAAGCCGTCCGTGAAGCCGGCCAGCGCCCGGGTGCGGGCGCCCTGGGGCATTCCGCCGTGCAGCGGCTCGGCCGGGACGCCCGCCTCGGTGAGGGTCTGCGCGACGCGGTCGGCGTCCCGCTGGGTACGGACGAACACCAGGGTCCGTCCGGCACCGGCGGCCAGGGCCGTGACCAGCCGCAGCTGCGCCATCCGGTCCACGGACTCCAGCGCGTGCCGCGCCAGGGTCGAGACCTGCGACACCTCCGGGTCCACCGCGACGAGCACCGGCTCGGGCAGATAGCCCCGGACGAGGACCTCGACCTCACGGTCGAGCGTGGCGCTGAACAGCAGCCGCTGGCTTTCCGCGGGCGTCATGTCCAGCAGCGCCTTCACCGCCGGGAGGAACCCGAGGTCGCACATGAAGTCGGCCTCGTCCAGCACGGTGATCTCGATCTCGTCGAGGAGGCAGGCATCGCGCTCGACGAGGTCGGTGAGCCGGCCGGGGGTCGCCACGACCAGGTGCACACCGCGGCGCAGCGCCGAGATCTGCCGGCTGATGGACGTGCCGCCGTAGACCGGGGTCATCCACAGCCCGAGTGCCCGGGTGAGCGGGGCCAGCACATCGTTGACCTGCTGGGCCAGCTCCCGGGTCGGGACGAGGATCAGCCCGCGGGGCTGGCGCGGCCGGGCGGGCCCGGTCGCGGCGAGCCTGGCGAGCAGCGGGAGGCCGAACGCCAGTGTCTTGCCGGAGCCGGTGCGGGCCCGGCCGAGCACGTTCTCGCCGGCCAGCACGTCGGGCAGGGTGGCGGCCTGGACGGGGAAGGGCCCGTGGATGCCGCGGTCGGCGAGCGCCGCCACGAGCTTCGGGGGGAGGCCGGCCGCCGCGAACGACTCGGCCGGCGGGCGGGGGGAACGGGTGGTGAGTGCCGGACGTGCGACCGGGCGCTCACCGCCTCGGAACTGGGCGGGACGGGGTCCACCGCGACCGTGCCCGGTGGGGCGGGTGCGGCCGCCCCGGGAGGGACGGGCCGAACGGTGGGCGGTGCTGGGCTGGGTGCTGCGGGGCTGAGTCAGGGGATCCGCCGATCAGGTCAGGGCCGACAGAACACACGCCACGTCGGTTCCACGCGCCATGCGGCGTAGTTCACGAACGCGGAAAGTGTCATCCGGCGGCCAGGGGGCGGCCGGTTTTCACGCGACCGGACCCAACCGCGGTTTCGGACCGCCATGGCGCTCGCACCGACCTTCGGACATCCGGCCAATCTGACCGGAAGTCCCAGAGATCTTGTCTTCGCTCCGAGGGTGGTTGCCCTCGGTGACGCCGACAGTAAGACGTTACCCCGGACCGGGGCGTGATCGGGGGCCGTGAGGTGTGTGGTTAACCATCCGGGGAGGACGTTCTGCGTCACATCCGGCCCGCTGAACCACCGAACTGCGGTTCGAGGTCGCCCGGACGCCATTTCCTGTGCCGATGACCATGGAGACGTGAGTGTCGGCCTGATTGCCCATGCCTGGCGGGCATCTGTTACCGGCGGTGCATCCGGCCCGTTCGGGTGCGCGGAGCGCCCGCGGCGGGCGTTGCGGCCGTGCTCGTACTCCCGGCCGTGCTCCCGGTTGTGCTCCCGGACGTGCCGGATCGCCGGCACGCCCAGACCAGCAGCGTCACCGTGCCGACGAGCGCCCCGTAGGCGCCGATCACCCGCTGGTCGTCCCCGTGGACGCGGGCCGTGGCCCACAGCGCGGCTCCGATGCCCGTGACCGCCAGCGCCACCAGCGTCGCGCGCCGGGCCGCGCTGGTCGGGGGAACGGGGGGAGCCGGGCGCAGGAGCGGGACGGCGACCAGCGGGGCGAGGATGGCAGCCGCGGCCAGCAGCTCCGCCGGCGTGCTCAGATGCGGGGTGACCAGCAGCCAGCTGCCGGCGGTGAACACCGCGAGCGGCCGGTCGGGATGGCGCGCTCGGCGGTCACCCGGCGGCACCGGTGAGCCGCGGGTGATGGCGAGCAGTGGAGCCACCAGGAGCAGCAGGTAGTGGCTCCACACGATGGGGGAGGCCACCAGCGCCGTCGCCACGGTGGCCGCGAAGATCAGCCCGTCCCCGGCGGCCCGCCCGGACCGCCGCGCGACGACCACGCATCCGACCAGCAGGAGGCCCGCCGCGGCCCGGGCGGCCCAGGCCGCTGTGCCCGCGCCGAGCCCGGTGTTCATCAGCAGGCCGGTCAGGCTCAGGCCGTCCGGCGCCTCCTCGCGGGCCAGGACGCCGAGCATGTCGGCATAGGTGCCGGCCCGCACCGGGCTGTAGATCTCCCCGACGGCGAACAGCGCGGCCAGCGCGGCGACGGCGTACCCCGCCGCCCGGGACCGCCGGGTGAGCACCAGCCACAGCACGACCGGCAGCAGGAAGAGCTTGCTGTAGACCAGCAGGGCGGCCACCGCCCCGGCGCCCACGGGGGTGTCCCGCAGCCGCCACAGGGCCACCAGACCGAGGAACAGCAGTGCGTTCAGGGTGCCCATCTGCAGCCCCGTGATGGTGCAGGACGCCCCGAGCACCAGGGCGGACGTCCACCAGCCCGCCCGGGCCAGGCGGCAGGCGGCGAAGAGCGCGGCCACCGACAGCGCGATGAACACGGTGTCCGCTCCCGGCAGTGCGGAGAGCGGAACGAACGGCAGCGACATCAGGTACGGGTAGACGAAGGCGAACCCGGAGTACACCTCGGGCGTGCCGGGCGGCGGATACGGGTCCTGCCCGTCGCCGACGGCGGCACCGGCGCGCAGGAACACATCGATGTCGAAGTGGGCGATCGGGGCCACGAACCCGACCCAGATGAGGCCGATGATGACCGTGAGGGTGAGTGGGCCCGCCGCGCCGGCCACGACGGCCCGGGCGACCCCCGCGCCGCCGCCGCCGGTGCCGCCGCCGCCGGTGTCACTGCCCGGGTGGGCACAGGTACCGGTGTCGTCGAGGCGGTCCGTCGTCATGACTGCTGCTCCGGTCGGCGCTGCACCCAGTCTCCAGGATCGTCGGGGCCTGCGACGTTCATGCTCCCACCCCGGCCGGCCCGTCGATGACGCAGACCACTCGTCGGCTCACGTGCCGTGCGGGCGCCGGCGCGCCGCGGTGCTCAGAGCAGGAGCTCGGTGAGCAGATGGATCACCAGCCCGGCCAGCGCGCCGACGACCGTGCCGTTGATGCGGATGAACTGCAGGTCGCGGCCGACGTGCAGCTCGATGCGGCGGGACGCGTCGTCCGGTTCCCACCGGGAGACCGTGTCGCCGATCACTGCGACGATGTCCTCGCGGTACCGGCGGACGGCGCGGGTGGCGACGTCGGCGGCGGTGCGGTCCACCGTGGCTGCCAGGGCGGGCTCGGTGGCCAGCCGGGCGCCGAACGCGGTCAGTGCCTCGGTGGCCCTGGTGCGGGCCGTTCCGTCCGGATCGGTGGTGAGGTCGAGCAGCACACCGCGGGCGGTCATCCAGATCGCCGTCACCGCCCGGTCGGCCTCGGGGTGGGCGACGATGCGGCGTTTGAGCGCCTCGACCTTCTCGCCGAGCGCGGGGTCGGTGCGCAGCCTGTCGGCGAAGGAGAGGAGAAAGGTGTCGAGGGCGCGGCGCAGCCGGTGCCCGCGGTCGGCCCGCAGCTCGGCGGCGAACCGCAGCGCCTCGGCGTAGGCGCGGGCGGCGACCGCCTCGTCGAGCCACTTCGGAGACCACGAGGGGGCCTGCTCGCGGACCACCCGCAGGACGGTGTCCGGGTTGGCCTTCAGCCAGTTCTCGATCTCACCGACCAGCAGGTCGACAAGATGGTGGTGGGTGCCCTCGGCGACCACCCGGTCGAGTGCGAGCCCGAGGGCCCCGGCCCAGCGCCGTTCCAGCAGGCGAGGCAGGACCGTCTTCTCCACCAGCTCGCGGACGAGGTCGTCCTCGATCCCGGCGATCATGGCGGCGGCGCGGGTGGAGATCTCGGTGGTGACCCGCTCGGCGTTCTTCGGGCGCCGCAGCCACTCACCCGCCCTGGCGGCCACGCCGAGCTGGTCGAGCTTCTCGCGGACGACCTCCTCGGAGAGGAAATGCGTCCCGACGAAGGTCTGCAGCCCGCGCCCGAGGGCGTCCTTGCGGCGTGGGATGATCGCGGTGTGCGGGATCGGCAGCCCGAGCGGATGCCGGAACAGGGCCGTGACGGCGAACCAGTCCGCGAGCGCGCCGACGGTGCCGGCCTCGGCGGCGGCCGCCACATAGCCGACCCAGCCGGGGGCGCCCGAAGCGTCCCAGCGCCAGGTGATGATGTAGACGGTGACCATGAACGCGAGCAGGCCGGCGGCGATGCCGCGCATCCGGCGCAGCCCGCGGCGCATCGCGGCCTCGGAGCTCGCATCCGCGGCCAGGAGCCCAGGTGCCATCCGCGCCGCTCCGCTCTCCGCCGTGGGTCCGTCGGCAGGGGCGGGGCGCGGTCAGGGGCGAGCGCGCCCGCACCGACGGGATCCGCCTCACCTTATGAGCGCGGGCGCCCGTCCCGCCGAGCCGAGACCGTGCGACGGTGGATGACCACCAGGTCGACGAGGGCGGTCAGCCCGATCACGGCCAGCGCGACGGCGGGCCCGACCTGCCCGGCCGCCGCGCTGAGGCCGGCCGTGACACCGCAGAACACCAGGCCGAACAGTGCCAGCGCGCGGCGCAGGCCCAGGGCGCTGCCGGCTGGCGGCGCTCCGGTCCAGCGGTCGCCCCACGAGCCGGCCGAGCGCCACCACGGTTGTGGGCGCGTTGGGCGCTCGGAGCGTTGGCGCGGTACCTGGCGGGTCACGCCTGCGGTGTGCCCCGCCTCCGCGCCGACCAATCGGGGTCAGTGCCGGAGAGCTGAGTTGAATCGTCTGATGTAGTCAACTACCCCAAAAGAAATTGGCATGAAGTTGCCAGCGGAATGTTCAGTCGCGGTTCACTCGCCCGGTGCGTGAGCCCTGCGTGAATCGGCACCGCGGCTCAGTCTCGTGGATCAGCCTGGTGGGCGAGGACGTCGACAAGAAGCTTCGTGGCCGTGAAATCCACCGGGACCTCGATCACCCGGACGCCGCGCCCCCGCAACGCGGCGCGCAGTCGCTCCCGGTGGTCGGCGGCCGAGCGGAGGCCACCCCGGCGCCCCCAGACCTCGACGAGGAGATCGACGTCCAGCGCGGACGCGAGATGCAGCAACGTGGCCGCGGGCCCGACCGGCGGTTCGTCGACCACCGCGACCGCGGGACGTCCCTCCCGGCCGGCCAGCAGCGCACCCGCCACGGCGACCGGGCCGCCACCGGACCGCAGGACACGTGCCTCCCCGCGGGCCGGCGCCGCCGGATGCCCGAACCAGGGCCCGGCCTGGCCGGAGGCCGCGATGATGACACCGTCGGCGGGCAGCGTCTCGGCCAGGTCGACAGCCGCGCGGGCCGGGGTGAGCGGTGCCGCGTCCCGGGCGGCGAGCTGGCCGATGAGCTCGGCGAGATCGCCGGCCCGCTCCGCGGGGACGGCCGGCAGCCCGGTGCCGTCGGCGGGCGGGGGCCAGGAGGGGGCCGGTGCGGCGGCACGTGCCGGCCGGTCGCCGGCCGGGCCTCGGTGGTCCCCGGCGGCCTGGTCACCCGGCGGGCGCGGGCCTCCTTCCCGGTGCGGTTCGCCTTCCGGGGCGGGGGAGCTCAGGAGGAAGTCCGGATGCGGCCGCAGCCGCAGTTCACCGGCACCGGCAAGCCGTGCCGACTCGACGGCGCGCAGGAACTCCGCCGGCGTCGAGACCGGGACCGGGACCGCAGACTCGGGGTGCCCCGGGTGCCCCGGGTGCCCCGGGTGCCCCGGGTGCTCGGGCAGGTCCCGGCCCGCGTGTGCCGCTGCCGGCCGGGCCCCGCTGGAAAGCAGGGTGAGCACCGTACCGTCCCAGTAGGCGCCGAGCCCGTCGCCGAGCTCGGCGGCCGCTGTGGCGAGCAGCCGCGCGCAGGTCTCGTCCGGCGCGGGGACCAGCCGGGGTCTGGTGGCTCCCGGGGGCAGGGCCCGGGCGGACCGCGAGCCGGGGAGGGCGACCAGGTGGCCGACTCCGACCGAGGTGAGCAGCTCTCCGAGAGTCATCGCCGCGAACGCTCCTCTTCCTTTTCTTCAGGGCTCGGTTCCGCTGGGCGCCGGGCACCTGCTGGCCCCGGACCGTCCAGGTGGGGTGGTGGCCGGCCCGGGGGCGGGCCAGGGGCGTGGTGTCGTCCCCGCGTGGTTGTGTCCTCTGCGTCCACGTTGGCCTGCCGGTGGTGGAGGCGAAAGTGATGCGACGTGCATCAGCCCAGGTCGGCACCTACCCGGACCGTCTCCGCTACGGAAGGTGGGTCTTACGTCACGAAAGAGGCCTACCGTGACACGACGTGCCGTTCGGGCCGCGAGGGGCGCCTGGGATCACTGGTGGACACCTGAGCGCTTCGGTACGAGCGCCCTGGTTGCGACCGGTGGCCCCTCGGGCGCCGTGCCCTGCTGACCCGGCTGGTCAGCTAGCCCCGGCCGGGCCGCCGGCCGGCTGGGAGTAGCCGGTTCCGTGGGGGGCGCTGTGGCCGGGCCGTGGCAGCACCTGAGGCCGGAGCGGCTGGCTGTGGCGCGGCTGGCTGTGGCGCGGCTGGCTCTGGCGCGGCTGGCTCTGGTGCGGCTGGGGCGGCAGGCGAGCTGGTTTCCGGCATGCGGTCTGTGCACCCCTCGGTGCCGCATCGGATCTCTGCTCACACTATGCCCGATCAGACGGTGTATGCCGGATGACAACCCGGGCGGCCTGACATATTTTGGATCCAATACGCGCGATGAGTGGGATCCCGGAACGGGTTCCGCGGTGCGAGTTGGTGTCGGTAACTCGGGAAGAGCCGTGGCCCGAGGCCTCATGACGGCGTGTCGTCCGTCCCGGGCGGCCCGACTTCCTTGTACGGAATGCCCATTTAGTCCTTTTGTCTGGAACCGGGCTGGCCGTGGTTGGCGGTGCTCCGCGCGCTTCCGGCCGCGTGACCCGGCCACCCGCGGTCCGTCGGGGAGTTGCCGGGCCCGCTCCGGAGGAGTCGCGCGCCGGGTCGGGGTGTGTTCCGGTGCGGGCCGGGTGCTTGCGGGGCCCCGTGAGCGCTGAGCGGGTGCGCGGGGAAGACCGGCGGAAGTCAAACGTCTTTCCCGGCGGTGACAGGTGCGTCCGCGGATTCGCTCCGGATCGCGAACCTGCACGCGACCTGCACACAACGGGCGACGGTGTTGCTCACCCGCGGGGCTCTGGAGGATGTCGGGATCGCAGATGGGGCAGCCGATGCGGCGGGTGTGGCTCAGATCGCACGAGCCCGGGCCGCGTGGTCCCCCTGTCGTCTCGTCGAGGGGGTCCCGGCCTGCGGGGACTTGTCATGCTGGAGTGGATCATCTTTGCGTCTACGCAGGTAGAGCGCTTGCCGACGGTCATCCGGGGCAGGGTTCGGACAGGATTGATGTGAGCTCCATCACCGTTACTGTCGGCATTCCCGTACCTCTAATGCGTATGCCCTTTAGGGGGCGCGGAGCCGGTAAGCGATCACAGCCTGTGATTATTTGATTCCTGGTGTGAATGTGTCTTCCGCATGTTCCGGTTGACAATGGCCGGTGGCGTCCGTAGCCATCATCGGCGGATGGCGGGAGGTGTTGAAGGGCTTCTGTACCGGCTCGCTAGAGTTGTCCGACGTCGGACGCTTTCAGATGGGCGCGGCCCGCGTCTCAATCCCGCGTGGTCCGTACTTGTCGCGTGCCGTCCGTCGCGGATCAGGCATCGAATGAGCGATTCGCTCACCCCGCACACGAGGCGCCCAACCCCGGGGCGTCGGACGAGAGGACTGGATGCTCCGGAATTGGCCCATCCGCTCGAAGCTGGTGGTGATTCTCATCGTCCCACTGGCCGCGCTGGCCGTGCTGAGCGCGATACAGGTGCGCGGGGACGTCGACAACGTCCGGGCCGCGGACCGCATCGAGGCACTCGCCAACTTCTCGATCAAAGCGAACGATCTCGTCCACGCGCTTCAGGTCGAGCGCTACGCGAGCAACGCCTACCTCGGCTCCAACTACAGCTTTCCGGCGCTGGGTGAGGCAGTCATGTCCTCCCGCCAGCCGGTGGACGAGGCGCTCAGGGTCTACTGGGCGGGCGAGCAGACACTGCCGGACTCGGCCCGTGACGAACTCGGCGGAACGCTGTCGGCGATCACTGAGCAGCTCAACCAGCTTCCCGAACAGCGCAGGCAGTTCGACGCCCACCAGACGCAGGTCGCCACGACCATCGCCTTCTACGACGCGGGCGTGAAGAACCTGCTGCGGCTCAACGCCCAGGTGGCCTCGGGTAGCACCGACGCCCGGCTGGCCAGCGCCGCGACCACGCTCGCGGGTATCTCGCAGGCCAAGGAGCAGGCGGCCCAGCAGCGTGGTGCGGTCGCCCAGATGCTGTCGCTGCGCAGCGCGACGTCGCAGACGATCTGGCAGCTTGAGGCCACCGCCGGTGCCGAGGACGCCTGGATCGAGCAGTTCCGCACCACCGCGACCGCCGATCAGCAGGAAGTCTTCAACTCCACGGTCGGCCGTTCCAAGACCAACGTGGACCAGGTCCGGGAGCGGATCATCGCCGCGCTGACCGCCGGCGACCCGATCACCATGGGCCCCCGGGACTGGACCCAGCTCGCGGACGCGAAGATCGCGCAGATGCGTGAGGTCGAGCGCCGGGTCGCCTCCGACCTGGGAGTCACCAGCCGCACGATCTCCGATGACGCCTCCCGCGGCGCACTGATCGGCAGCGTCGGCGTGGCCGGCATTCTGATCGTGTCGATCGTGATCTCGCTGCTGGTCGCCAGCCCCATGATCAACCAGCTGCGGCGGCTGCGGCGTGGCGCCCTCGACGTCGCGACCGACCGCCTGCCGGCGGTCGTCGAGCGGCTGCATCGGGGCGAGCCCGTCGACATCGACGCCGAGGCCTTCCCGGTTCCCTCGACGAGCAAGGACGAGATCGGCCAGCTCGCGGACGCCTTCGCGACCGTGCACGAGGTGGCGGTGCGCACGGCGGTCGAGCAGGCCGCGATGCGCAAGAGCATCGGGGACACCTTCCTCAACCTCGCCCGCCGAAGCCAGGCCCTCATCCATCGCCAGCTGAAGATCATCGACGCGCTGGAGCGCAAGGAGACCGACCCCGACGAGCTGGAGGAGCTCTTCCGGCTCGACCACCTGGCGACCCGTATGCGTCGCCACGCGGAGGACCTGATCGTTCTCTCGGGTTCGAAGCCGGCCCGTGGCTGGCGCCGGCCCGTCCCGATCAAGGACATCGTCCGCGGTGCGGTGGCGGAGGTCGAGGACTACACCCGGGTGAAGGTGCTGCCGATCACCGGTGGGGCGGTTAGCGGCCACGCCGTCGGTGACGTGATCCACATGTTCGCCGAGCTGATCGAGAACGCCACCTCCTTCTCCCCGCCGCACACCCCGGTCCAGGTCTCCGGGCATCCGGTCTCGAACGGCTTCGTCGTCGAGATCGAGGACCGCGGGCTGGGAATGAGCCAGGAGGAGATCGACGCGCTCAACCACCGGCTGGCGAACCCGCCGCCGTTCGACCTGTCGACCAGCGAGCGGCTGGGACTGTTCNTGGTCGGTCGGCTGGCCCAGCGGCACGCCGTCCAGGTGCGGCTGCGGCCCTCGCCCTACGGCGGGACGATGGCGATCGTCCTGCTGCCCGAGGCCCTGCTGCGCGAGACCGAGGAGAAGACGGACACCGCCGATCCGCGTGAGTTCGCGGCCGTCGGGGCGGCGAGCGCCGGCACGCAGAACGGCAGCCTCGCGGCCCTCAACGGCCTGGGCGAGGTGCCCAACGACCTCGCCGAACTGGACGCGTCGCTCCCCAGCAGCAACGGCCGCTGGTCGGGTACACCGGGTACGCCGGGCACACCGAACATCTCCGGCGACGAGCACGACGGCGGGGCGGACGCCGCCCAGGCGAAGCTCGGTACCGCTCCCGCCACGGGTCCGCGGACGGACGAGACCCTGATCGACGACCTCCCCGTCTTCGCGACGGCCCGCTCGAGCTGGTTCGTCGCCGACCGGCCCCGGGGCGGGCGGCCGGCGGACGAGGACGGCACGGGCTCGCCGGCCGTGCCCGGCGAGCTGACCAGCCCGATGCCGCTCGCCGAGCTCACCGCCGGGGAAGAGGAAGCCGCCGGGGCCGGAGAGCAGTCGTCCGCGGACGACTCGGACAACTGGGGGACCGGGCGGTACGGCCGGGCGGACCAGGACCCCTCCGACGGGCGCTACCGCTCCTCGGGCTCGCTGTTCAGCCCGCCCGCGAACGGTTCGCTGTTCAGCGCGCCACCCGACACCGGCCAGTTCACCAGCTACCGGCCGGGCGGCTACGACAACGGCGCCTTCGGTGGCTCGGGAGGCACCGAAGGTGACGCCCGCGGTGCCCGCGGCAACATGGGCTACGGCAACGACGGCTACGGCGACGACGGCTACGGCGACGACGCCAACCGGCCCTCGGACTACCCGACCTCGGAAGTCAACCGGGCGAGCTTCACCCCGCCGAACGGCCTGCCCGGCAGCGGGTCCGCCGGTCCCGGCTTCGCTCTGGGGCGTCCGGCGGATCCGCCGGACGGCGCGCTCGAGCCGCTGCCGGGCAGGGATCTGCCGTCACGCCGGCGCGGTCCGCGCGGCACCGGTGGAGATCAGCCGGCATCCGCGCGCCATGGTTCCGAGGAGGGGTACCGGGAGCCGCGCGCCGACCGGGGCGGGGAGTTCGGCCGCCCGCCGCGAGACGGCGGGCAGTACGAGACGCCGCGGGACGGTGGCTACGGCGACCGTGGCTACGGCGACCGTGGCCGGAGCGCCGGCTACTCGGCACCCGGCTACACGGCGGCCACCTCCCCGGGCGATGCGGGCGCCGGCGACGGCTACCGCGCGGGGAACTGGGCGCCGCCTGGCGCGGACGCTGGCCGCACCGGCCGGATGGCCCGCGAGGCGGATCCGGGGCCGGCCGCGACCGGCTTGCCCGCGAACGACGAGGACCCCCTCGGCGAACTGGACGAACTCGGCCTGCCCAAGCGGCGGCGGCGCGCCAACCTGGCACCTCAGCTGCGCCGGGAGAACACGGACGCGAGCCGGTCGGCCGTGGCCGCTGGTCCGCGTTCACCCGAGGAGATCCGCAGCATGATGTCGTCCTTCCAGGCCAACTTCGGCCGTGGAATCGAGGACGGAACGCTGTCCAATGACGGAGATGATGTGAGGAAGGTAACCTGATGCGTCCGCTGGGGCCGTCCGAGAACATGAACTGGTTGCTCAACAACCTGGTCAAGAAGGTCCCCGAGGTCACCTATGTGATCGTGCTTTCTTCGGACGGTCTGCTGCTCGCGACCTCGCGGGGTATGGACCGGGCCACCGCGGACCAGCTGGCCGCGGTCGCCTCCGGATTCAACAGTCTGGCCCGGGGTGCCGGCCGTTTCTTCGGCGGCGGTAACGTGCGGCAGACGATCGTCGAGATGGAAGCGGGATTCCTGTTCGTCACCGCAGTGGGCGACGGATCGTGTCTTGCGATCCTCAGCAGCCCGGGTGCTGACATCGGGTTGATCGCCTATGAGATGGCATTGCTGGTGACGAGGGTGGGTGAGTTTCTGACGCCGGAGCTTCGCGCCGAGATCCAGTCGGCGCTGCCGATCTAGGACCTGTCCGAATGCGGGCGCGGCGGCGCGCCATGGTTCTCCCGGCCCGCTGTGCGGCCGGGAGAACCCATGACGCGCCGGCCGCCGCCGGCACATGACGATCCAAAAAAGGCAGGAGGACCGCGGTGTCAGGGGATGAGGAATGGTTCGACGACGATGCCGGGCCGGTGGTACGGCCCTACGCCGTCACGGGAGGGCGGACTCGCCCCAGCAACCGGACCCTTGATCTGGTGGCGTTGGTCACCACCTCGCCACAGGGCCGCGCGGTCGCAAACTCGCTGGAGCCGGAACAGCGCGCCATTGCGGTGCTCTGTCAGCGGCACNAGTCGGTTGTCGAGATCTCCGCCCGGCTGAACCTGCCGGTCGGAGTCGCGCGTGTCCTCGTCGGCGACATGCTCGATGCCGGGCTGGTGACGGTGTACCGGCCCGAACAACCATCGGACCGCCCCAGCGTGGCGATTATCGAAAAGGTACTCAGTGGACTCCAGGCTCTCTAGGACCCGAGCGGCCGAACCCGCAGCGCCGCATCCGGTCAAAATCATCGTGGCCGGGGGATTCGGGGTGGGGAAGACCACCTTCGTCGGTGCCGTCAGCGAGATTCCTCCGCTTACCACCGAGGCCGCAATGACCTCCGCCAGCATCGGTGTCGACGACACCAGTGCCGTGGCGTCGAAGACAACGACCACGGTGGCGATGGACTTCGGCCGTATCACCCTGGTCGACAGTGTCATTCTGTACCTGTTCGGGACGCCCGGCCAGGACCGTTTCTGGTTCATGTGGGACGAGCTGGTGCTCGGTGCCATCGGAGCGGTCGTGCTGGTGGACACCCGGCGGCTCGCCGACTCCTTCCCGGCGATCGACTACTTCGAGGAGCGCGATATTCCGTTCCTCATCGCGCTGAACCATTTCGACGGCGCGCGTCGCTACCGCAGCGAGGACATTCGCGCGGCGCTGGACCTGGATCCGCGCCGGCCGATGGTGCTCTGCGACGCCCGCCAGCGGGAGTCCGTCCGCCAGTCGCTCATCGCGCTCGTCCGGCACGCCCTTGAGGTGGTGTCGGCGGAGAGTCAGCGTCCCGGACTGCCGACTGGCACCCGGTGAGCGGCACCGCGCGTGCCACCCCGGCGCCCGCGGACCATTCGATCCGACCCGGGAAGGGGATCTTGCTCGAGTTCCTCGGTCTTGACGACGTCACGCTCGCTGCCTACCGGCTGTGGCTACGACATCCTGAAATGGGTGTCGACGGGGTTGCCGCCGCCGTCGGCCAGCCCGCGGGGGCGGTCCGCCGATCACGAGATCGGCTCGTCGAGCTGTCACTGTTGTTGCCGTCGACCGAGCGTCCGGGCCACCTGGTGGCCGTGCATCCGGAGGCCGGTCTGGAACATCTGCTCCAGGCCCAGCACGAAGCACTGATCCGCCGGCACGAGCGGCTCGTGCGGGCGAGGGCACAGGTCAACACCTTCGTCTCCGAGTACCTGGACAACCGGCCCGGTGGGGACGGCGCGGAGGTCGAGCACATCGACAGCGCCGACCAGGCCAGGGTCGAACTGTTAACCCTTCTCGGCCGGTCCGAGAAGGAGGTGCTGGCGCTGCACACCCGCCAGGGGATGCCGCCGGCGCTCACCGCGGAGGTCCTCCCGGTGGAACTGCGCGCACTGCGGCGCGGCGTGACGATGCGCAGTGTGCTGCCGCGCACGGTCAACACCGACGAGACCGGGGTCGGGTATGTCCGGACGGTCGCCTCGCACGGCCTGGAGGCGCGGGTCACCGACGACCCCCGCATCGACGCCACGACGGTGGACGGCAGGGTCGGGCTGGTGCAGTTCATCTCGCCGGGCGCGGACCAGCTGGCGCTGATCGTGCGCTCGCCGGCGCTCGCGAACCTGGTCACCCAGCTGTTCGAGCAGGTCTGGGAGAGCGCCGAGCCGCTGGCCTCCCCCGATGGCGGGGTGGCGGAGAACGGGGCCGACGACCGGCCCAGCGACACCGAGCGGCTGCTGCTGCGCCTGCTGAGCCTGGGTGTCAAGGACGAGGCCGCGGCCCGGCATCTCGGGGTCTCGGTCCGCACGGTCCGGCGCATGGTCGCGGACCTGATGATGCGCCTCGATGCGCGCAGCCGATTCCAGGCCGGGACGGTCGCCGCCCGCCGAGGATGGTTGTAACGATGTTGTGATCAGCTGGTCTGTGCGTTGGCAGTAGATGGTCAGGGCAACTTCCTGCCACCCGGTTCGCCGGACAGAAGTGCCGAAGAGCCGCATGATTCCGATGAGCAACCGGAATGCACCTGCCTGGCAGGTTCCACCACAGCAGGAACCTGTCAGGGATCTCCGCCGATCCGCGGACACACGCGATACCGGTGGCTCTGCGCGTCAGTGCCGGGCGCGACCGACTCCAGCCGCCGTGAACCTCAGGGTCCGGCGGTGGCGGGCCGCCCGCGCCCGGCGCAGCCAGTTCACCCTCACTCCGAAAGAGGAGATCGAGTGCCGACGGAATCCGGCTCGGTTCCGAACCAGAGCACGCCCACCCAGCGGACGCTGATTGTCGCCNGAATGGGTCCAGACGACGCCGGCGCGGTCGCCGACATCTTCGCGGAGTCGGATGCCGGTGAGCTTCCACACCTGGTGGGCGTCGCCCGGCGTGATCTGTTTCGTTTCCATGGCCTCTACTTTCATCTCATTGAAAGCCGGGCGGACATCAACGGGACGCTTCCGCCGGTGCGGGACCATCCGCTGTTCGTCGACGTGAACAGCAAGTTGGAGAAGTACATCACCGCCTACGACCCACAGACCTGGCGTGGCCCGCGGGACGCGATGGCGCAGAGCTTTTACACCTGGGTGGCCGATCAGAGCGGTTCCTGACACCCCCGGGGCCACCTCCGGTACGCAGGCCCGGCGCCGCGCGTCGTTCCCGAGCCCTGCCTGACACGCCGACGTGCCCGGCAGCGCCGCCCGCCGCGCCGGGGTGCGTACATCCTGCCGGGGAACACCCCCGGCCGGTACCCGGCCGTTGACCGCCGGCTCTCCCGGCGGTGGCCCGCCGTCCACCGACGGCGGACGCCTGACAGCGGACACCTGCGGCGGACCCCGCCGCCGGCAGTGCCCGAGCACCCCTCGTCCGGTCCGAGGTCGGCCCGTCCCGAAGTTCTCCCGTTCCTGAAGCCCCGCGCCCGCCGTTGTGCCGCGACGGCCTCAGGTGGACCCCCAGATCGGCCGCCAGGCCGACCAGGACGGCCGGCGCGCCGCCGCGGCTCAAGCCGTCGGCCGGCGCCCGGCGCCCGCCCGGCCCCGCGAGTTCCATGTCACAACAGTGCTCCGCCTGTGCGGAAAATGTGGGAAGGAATAAAACGCATGTCAACGCAGTGGACCGCTGACGAGCTTCTCGGTTTCCTTGAGGAGCAGGCAGGTCTCCCGCCGGAGGACCGGCCGGCGAACCTCGACGTGACGTTCACCGACATCGGCCTGGACTCGCTCGCCTATCTACAGCTGCAGGCGGAGGTCCAGGAGCGTTTCGGTGTGGACCTCCCCAACGAGGCGCCCGAGGGCTTCACCCTGGCCGACATCATGGCCACCGTGAACAACGCGCTGCTGGAACCCGAGCTCGCCTGAGCGGCGCAGGACCCGGCAAAGGCCGGCCGCCGTCCGGCCCGGGAAACCATGCCGGCGGCGGCCGCCCCCAGCTTTTTGTTCCGTCAGCCAGCAGAGCGGAGAAGCACGTGAGCGGACACACTGACAACTCGATTTTCATTGATGCCGACATCGACCTCGTCTGGTCGATGACGAACGACCTGGAGTCCTGGCCCCAGCTGTTCACCGAGTACGCCTCGGTGGAGATCCTGGAGCGTACGGACAACACCTTCAAGTTCCGGCTCACGATGCACCCCGACGAGTCGGGGACGGCCTGGAGCTGGGTTTCCGAGCGGATTCTCGACCCGGTGAACCACAAGGTCCGCGCCTATCGGGTGGAGACCGGTCCCTTCGAGTACATGCACATCGAGTGGACCTACCTGCCGGAGGGGACGGGCACCCGCATGCGGTGGGTCCAGGACTTCCAGATGCGGCCGTCCGCCCCGGCGAACGACGAGCAGATGACCGCCCGGATCAACACCAACACCCCCCGCGAGATGGCCGCCATCCGCGACAAGGTCGAGCAGGCCGCCCGTGCCGGTGCCACCGCGCTGGTAGGCAGCCAGGTCCCCGAACAGGTCTGAGGAGTAGCCCGGTGAGCACCGCAACCCCGCCCGCGTCCCTGACGGTCCCCAAAGTCCTCTCGATCCACGACGTGCCCGCCAACCGGCGTCGCGGCGGCGACATCCGCACGCTGCTCTCGCCGGCGACGGTCGGCGCGAAGTCCGGCTTCCTGGGCACCCTCACTCTCCAGCCCGGCGAGGTGGTGACCGAGCACTGGCACCCCTACTCCGAGGAGTTCCTCTACTGCGTGTCCGGGGCGGTCACCGCGCGCCTCGACGGTGAGCACACCGCGCTGTCGGCCGAGCATGGCCTGTTGATCCCGATCGGGATGCGGCACCGGATCGTGAACACCGGCGACGAGGTGGCCTTCCTCGTCTTCCACCTCAGCCCGCTCGCGCCGCGGCCGGACCTGGGGCACGTCGACACCGAACCGCTGCCCGAGCAGCCGCAGCCGTGAGCGAACCGATCAGGCGGGCGCGGCCGGAGGGTGCCCGCTCGGCGGCGTCCAAAGGCAGCGGGCCGCGTCGCGCCGCGGTGACCGGGATCGGCGTGGTCGCGCCCGGTGGCTCGACCCGCAAGGAGTTCTGGAGCCTGCTGACCGACGGCCGCACCGCCACTAGGCGGCTGTCCCTCTTCGACCCGTCGCCCTTCCGCTCCCAGGTCGCCGCCGAGTGCGACTTCGATCCGCTGAGCGCCGGGCTCACCCGCCAGGAGGTCGCCCGCAACGACCGCTTCGTCCAGTTCGCGCTCGCCGCGGCGATCGAGGCCGTGGCGGACAGCGGGCTGGAGCTCGGTCTCGATGACGGTGAAGGCCGCGCGACCAGCGAGCGTGACCCGGACGACGGGCCGATCGTCGGCGTCAGCATGGGCAGCGCGGTCGGCGCGACCACCAGGCTGGAGAACGAGTACGTCGTCGTCAGCGACAGCGGCAAGCTGTGGGAGGTCGACCCGCGGTACGCGAGCTCGTTCCTCTACCACGCGCTCGTGCCGAGCTGCCTGGCGACGGAGATCGCCTGCCGGTTCGGCGCGCACGGCCCGTCGTTCGTCGTCTCCACCGGCTGCACCTCCGGTATCGACGCCGTGGGCTACGGCCACCAGCTCATCGCCGACGGCGAGGCCGACATCGTGATCGCCGGGGCGTCCGACGCCCCGCTGTCGCCGATCTCGATCGCCTGCTTCGACGCGATCCGGGCCACCTCGGCCCGCAACGACGATCCGGAGCACGCCTCCCGGCCGTTCGACCTCAGCCGGGACGGGTTCGTCATGGGTGAGGGCAGCGCCGTCCTCATCCTGGAGGAGCTGGAGCATGCCCGGGCCCGCGGCGCGCACATCTACTGCGAGGTCGGTGGCTACGCCTCCCGGTCGAACGCGTTCCACATGACCGGCCTGCGCCCCGACGGCGTCGAGATGGCCGAGGCCGTCCGGATCGCCCTCGACCAGGCCAGGCTGGACCCGACCGCGGTGGACTACGTCAACGCGCACGGATCGGGCACCAAGCAGAACGACCGGCACGAGACGGCCGCCTTCAAGCGCTCCCTGGGCGCGCACGCCTACGAGGTGCCCGTCAGCTCGATCAAGTCCATGGTCGGCCACTCGCTGGGTGCCATCGGCTCCATCGAGCTCGCCGCCTGCGCGCTGGCGATCGAGCACGACGTCGTGCCGCCGACGGCGAACTGGACCACCCGGGACCCCGAGTGCGACCTGGACTACGTCCCGAACATCGCCCGGGACCGCAAGGTCGACGTCGCGCTGTCCGTGGGCAGCGGGTTCGGCGGGTTCCAGTCCGCGATCGTGCTGGCCGCGACGGGAGTGTCATGACCGCCCTCGAACCGTCCGCCGACCCGAGCGGCGGCGCGGTGGGCGCGGTGGGCGCGGTGGGCACCGTCGGCACGGTCGCGCGGCCGGCCGCCCGGAGCCGGGGCGGGGTGCCCGCCCCCGCGGTCCGGCCGGTCATCACCGGGCTGGGGGTCATCTCGCCGAGCGGGGTGGGCACCGAGGAGCACTGGGCCTCGACGCTGCGCGGCGAGCTGCGGATCGCCCCGATCACCCGCTTCGAGACCGACCGCTACGAATCGCGGCTCGCCGGCGAGATCACCGGGTTCGTCGCCGAGAACTTCGTCGACCACCGCTACTTGGTGCAGACCGACCGGTGGACCTGGCTGGGCATGGCCGCCTCCAGGCTGGCGATGGCGGACGCCGGCTACGACCCGGCCGACCACGACCCGTACGAGACGTCCGTCGTGTTCGGCGCCGGTTCCGGCGGCAACGACTTCGGCCAGCGGGAGCTCTCCCGGCTGTGGACGCGCGGGCGCACCGCGGTCAGCGTCTACCAGTCGATCGCCTGGTTCTACGCGGCGACGACCGGTCAGACGTCGATCCGGCACGGCCTCAAGGGCCCGTCCGGTGTCCTGGTCAGTGACACCGCCGGGGGCCTGGACAGCCTCGCGCAGGCCCGGCGCACGATCCGGCGCGGCACACCGACCGTGCTCGCCGGCGGCGCCGAGTGCGGACTGACTCCCTACGCGCTGACCTGCCACCTCAGCAGCGGGCGGGTCAGCACCGCGACGGACCCGGCGGCCGGTTACAAGCCGTTCGACGTGCGGGCGAACGGCTACCTGCCCGGTGAGGGCGGGGCGACGCTGCTCGTCGAGGATCCGGCCGGCGCGGCCCGCCGCGGCGCCCGGGTGTACGCCGAGATCGCCGGCTACGCCGCGACCCATGACGCCGCCCACTACGAGCAGGCCCCGGGCGACCCGCGCTGGCTCGCCGCGGCGATGCGGCGCGCGCTGGCCGACGCCGACCTGAGCCCGGCCGACGTCGACGTCGTGTTCGCCGACGGTGCCGGCTCCCCGGACCTCGACGCGCTGGAGGCGGCGGCCATCCGCTCCGTCTTCGGTACCGGTGCCGTGCCCGTCACGGCGCCGCAGGGGCTGATCGGACGCCTGTGCGCGGGCGGCTCGGCGGTGGCCGCGGCCACCGCCCTGCTCTCGATCCGCGACGGCGTGATCCCCGCGGTCGGCAACCTGGACGAACCGGATCCCGCCCACGGGCTGGATCTGGTGCGGACGCCTCGGGAAGGCCGGGTCCGGGTCGCGCTCGTCAACGCGCGCGGCCACGGCGGCTTCAACAGCTCGCTCGTTCTGCGAGCGGTCGATAGAGAGGAACACTGATGTTTCCAGACCTGGCCGGCAAGCGTGCCCTGGTCACCGGTGGCACCCGCGGCATCGGCCGGTCCGTCGCGCTTGGGCTCGCCCAGGCCGGCGCCACCGTCGTCGTCGGTCACCAGCGGGAGACCGAGGACGCCGAGAGCCTGCGCCGCGAGCTCAAGGCCACCGGCAACGAGCACCTGCTGGTGCAGGCCGACGTCGCCGACCCCGCCCAGATCACCGAGCTGATCTCGGCCACCGGCAGCCATCTCGGCGGCCTCGACATCGTGGTGAACAGCGTCGGCACGATCAGCCACATCCCCTACGCCCAGCTGCCGCTGGAGGCGTGGACCCAGGTGCTGGCCACCAACCTCACCGCGACCCACCTGGTCACCCAGGGCGCCCTCGAACTGCTCGGGAACTCCGGCTCGGTGGTCAACATCGGTTCCGGCGCCGGGCTGGTCGGCGTGCCGCTGCGTGCCCACTACACCGCCGCGAAGACCGGCCTCATCGGCCTCACCCGCTCGCTGTCCAAGGAGCTCGGCTCGAAGGGCGTCCGGGTGAACCTGGTCTCGCCGGGAGTCATCGAGACCGACCAGGCCGCCGGCATGCCCGAAGCCGCCCGCACGGCCTACACCAACCGGATCCCGCTCGGCCGGCTCGGCGAGGCCCACGAGGTCGCCGCCGTCGTCCTGTTCCTCGCCAGTGACGTCTCCAGCTACGTCAACGGCGCCACCTTCACGGTCGACGGAGGCATCTGATGGGTCACCCGCAGCCGTTCCGCATCATCCTCACCATGCACATCCACCCCGGCCGCGAGCAGGAGTTCGAGCAGACCTGGCTGCGGATCGGGGACGGGGTGACCAGCCACCCGGCCAACCTGGGGCAGTGGCTGATCCGCTCCGAGGACGAGCCGAGCACCTACCTCATCATCAGTGACTGGGTGGACGAGGCGCAGTTCCGCGAGTTCGAGCAGAGCCCGGGCCACCTGGAGCACCGCAAGATCCTGCATCCGCTGCGCGCCAGTGGGTCGATGGTGACCGGCACGGTGCTCACCCACCTGGTCGGCGCGGCGGCGGCGTGACCGCCGGCGAGGAGGCGGCGGCGGGTTCCGCCGTCGCCGCCGCGACCGGCGGCCGGGTCCGGGTGATGCTCTGGGCGGTCGAACCGCCCGAGGATCCCGGCGCGGTGGAGCGGGCCTACCACGAGATCAGCTCCAAGCTCGTGGGCACCCCCGGCCTGCTCGGTAACCGCCTGCTGCGCTCGGCCGCCGAGCCGTCCCACTTCGCCGTGGTCAGCGAGTGGAGCAGCATGGCGGAATTCGCCGAGTGGGAGACCGGGGCCGATCACAAGCCGGCCACCTCGCCGCTGCGGCCCCTGCAGGATCCGGCGAGGCGGGCGGCCATCTACACCGAGGTCGCCGCCTACGGCCCCGACGGCCCGTTCACGGCGCCCGACGGCGGCTGATCCACCGCCGGGCCGGTTGAGGTTGGGGCCGTGACCGAACCACCGGTCACGGCCTCAACTTCCGCGTGGCCCCGACTTCCGCGTGGACTCAGCCTTCGCGGGTGGGACGACCGGTGTCCTCCCGCACGGCGTCGAGCGGATCCACGTCGTCGCGCAGGCCCTTGAAGGACGGGTGGCGCAGGCGGCCGTCGGGCGTCCACGCGGTGTACTCGACCTCGGCGACCAGCATGGGCTCGACCCAGACCGCGGTGCGCGCCTGGTCGCGCCCGACGTCGGGGAACGGCGGCCGGTCGGTGCGCAGCGGGGCGAGCAGTTCCGCGAGCCGGGCCAGCGTGGCCTCGGAGAAGCCGGTGCCGACCTGGCCGGCGTAGCGCGGCCCCGCCGGGGTGGACACCCCGACGAGCAGCGCGCCGACGCGGTCGGCCCGCCGGCCCGCGCCCGGCTCCCAGCCGCCGATCACCACGCTCTGCCGGCGGACGTTCTTGACCTTCACCCAGTCCGGGCTGCGCCGGCCCGGCCGGTAGGGCGAGGCCCGGCGCTTGGCCACCACGCCTTCCAGCCCGGCCGCGGCGCTCGCCCCGAGCACGGCCTCGCCGGCACCCGGCGGCCCGCCGGGAAAGGAGTCCGGCACCTCGATACCCGGCAGCGCCGCCAGCCGCGCCCGCCGGGCGTCGTAGGGCTGGTCCAGCAGCTCCCGCCCGGCCAGGACGAGCAGGTCGAACACCAGGTACCGGACGGGGACGGCGGCCGCGGCCCGGCGCACCCGGTGCGGGTCGGTGAGGTGGATCCGGTGCGCGAGCAGGGCGAAGTCGGGCACACCGCCCGCACCGAAGGCGACGATCTCACCGTCCAGAACCGCCTCGGTGGGACCGAGCGCGCCCGCGACGGCCGCCAGCTCCGGGTAGGTCGCCGTCATGTCCCGCCCGGAACGGCCGTACGCGCGCAGCCGGCCGCCCGAGATCTCCGTCAGTACCCGCACGCCGTCCCACTTGATCTCATACGCCCAGCCCGCACCGTGGGGAAGGTCCCCGGGGACGGCGAGCATCGGGGCGAGCGGTGCTGGCATCGCGGGTGAGGCTACGCCGGGTGGCGCCGCGCCGCGGCCCGTGCCGGCACGGCGCGCGTCAGGCGGCGAGGTACCGCGTGTCAGGCGGCGAGGTACGGGGTGCTGTCGGGGGCGTCCGACGTCTCGGCGAAGAACAGGAAGCAGCGGGTGCCGACGAACTCGCCGTCGCGGGTCACCGCGCTGGAGTAGACCCGCATCGGCAGCAGCGAGCCGTCGAGGCGCCGGATCGTGGTCGGGAAGTTGAGGATCGCCTTCTCGGTGGTCAGCGACCCGCCGAGCGCGATCAGATGCTCCTCGACGGCGAAGATGCTCAGCAGGTTCTGGCCGACGAACCTGTCGGGCTCGTCGGCACAGCCGAGGAACTCCAGGTGCACCTGGTTGGTCCGCCGGACCTCGGCGGCGCGGGCCATGGCGTGCAGCGGCACGGGCAGCAGCTCGAAGAGATCCTCCAGCTCCTTCGTCAGCGCGGTGACCCGGTCCTCCCCGAGCTCGTCGACGAACCGGCTGACGTCGGTCTCGCTCCACTGCTCGTGCCACACCCGGGTGTCGGACTCGTCGGTCCCCGGGAGGGATCCGCGGAACGCGGGCCGGGTGACCAGGCGCAGGATGCCGCCGTCGGCCTCGCCGTTGGCGTCGAGCAGGGCGCTGGCCGTCGTCCCGTCCGCCCGCCGCAGTTCGACGGGCAGGTTGTGAAGGGCGTACCCGTCGACCGCCGCGGCGGTCACCCGCTCCCAGACGTCGGCGCCGAGCAGGGTGCGCGCGGACGGCTTCGCCGGGCCCGTCCCGCCGGGCGCGTCGGCCCAGCCGGCGAGGCGGCGCTGTGCCGGGTTCGCCCGCCGGACGCCGCCGTTGAAATCGGTGACCATGATTCCGATGTTCGAGTTCTCGAAGAGGTCCACGAGCTCCCGCAGGTAGTCGGCGGCGGGGGTCGCGGCGTACTGGGTGGCATCGATGGGCATGTGGACCAGCCTTTCCACGGCGCGTCGTCCTCTGCTGCCCGCGGCTTTCGTTCCCTGCCGCGGAGCTGATGCCGGGAAGAATCACCCTGGCTGGTAGCGCGCCCCCAACGGACTGGTAGCGGGCCGGCAGCCCGGGTAGCGCCTGGCCGCTACCCGCCGGGCTCGGGCCGGGGCGCGAGCCTCCGTGGCCGTTCCAGTCGTATTTCTGGCCGACGATGCGGCGACGGCCAGAGGGGTGAGGCGTAAAAGTAGCAGTACGTCGCCGGGGCCACTGTTGTCGACCCGCCGAGGCGTATTCCGGTGTGTATTCCCGATCCCGCAGCCCGAGGTGGATCATGAACATCGACGACATGATCCTGGTGAGCATCGACGACCACGTCGTCGAGCCGCCGGATATGTTCGACAACCACGTGCCGGCCCGCCTGGCCGATCAGGCCCCCCATGTGGAAACCGACGAAAACGGCGTCGACCAGTGGATTTACCAGGGCCGGGCCACCGGTGTGGTGGGTCTGAACGCGGTCGTCTCCTGGCCGGCGGAGGAATGGGGGATCGACCCGGCCGGGTTCGCGGAGATGCGGCCGGGGGTGTACGACATCCATGACCGGGTGCGGGACATGGACCGCAACGGGATCCTGGCCTCGATGTGCTT
>NZ_LRTK01000081.1 GCF_001636565.1 Frankia sp. EI5c | reverse complement strand
ACTGGCCTACCTTCGTTCGCGCCGGATCAGGCTTTTCGCAGGTGTCAGCGATAACCCGAAAAGAACGGCCAGTTCACCGTGGTCGTCGACGCCTACCGGGCCGACCGGTCAAGCGTCTGACCTGCGAGTTTGCTGGGCTGATGATCTGAGGTCCCATGGCATAGCGCTTGGATGAGCGATAACTGGCGCTGACTCGAACGGTGGTGGTGGCCGCCGTCCGGCNGATTGCGGACTCCCGCACGAGTTCATGGGAGCGCTCCGTTGATCGCTGCCGTCGATCAGGCGACGATGTAGCTCGAGTCGTCGAACTCGGCGGTGACTTTCAGTTTCCCGCCGAGGGCCTCGACGTAGGCGCGTAGCGCCTGAATCTGGCTTTTCTCGCCACGCAGAGAACGATCGCTTTCTCCGGCGGGTCGAGATAGACCCCCACCACGTCGCGGACCTTCTCCATGAACTGCGGATCGGTGGAGAGCTTCCACGTCTCGACCAGATGCGGTTTCAACCCGAAGGCACGTCACATCCGCGACACCGTCGACTGCGACAACCCGCTCGCTTTCGCCATCGACCGCGACGACCAATGCGTGTCGCCGTTCGACGGAGCCTGCTCCAACGTCTTCGTGATCGCCTCGTGGACCTTGCTGTCGGACACGGTCCGCGGCTCTCGCCCGCGTGGTCGTCAATCGCCTCTGACGGAGAAGCGGGCTCCGCTGCCGGGCGGTCGCCAGGTGCGGTCCGGTTGCCGTCGCGGCGATGAGTCTGCCGGCTCCCGCGGGTCTACCTCCTGACCGAGCCAGCCAACTCATCGGGAGCGGGACATGGGCATCATCCAGATCGAGCTGTTCGCAACCCTCGACCTCGTCGGGCAGGCGCCCGGCGGCCCCGACGAGGACCCGGTGGGGTTCCCGTTCGGCGGCTGGCAGGCGCCCCTGGTGGACGAGGTCACCGGGGCCCAGATCGGTGCCGCGTACGAGGGCACGGACGCCCTGTTGCTCGGCCGGCGGACCTACGACATCTTCGCCGCCTACTGGCCGCACCAGGAGAGTGGCGAGGACAGCGAGATCGCCACGCTGTTCAACGGCGTCCCGAAGTACGTGGCCTCCCGCGGCCGGCCCGACCTGTCGTGGGCCGGGTCCACCCAGCTCGGCCCGGATCTGGCTGGCGCGGTCCGCGAGATCCGTGACCGGCATGAGCACGTGAAGGTCGTCGGGAGCCTGAACCTGGTGCAGACCCTCCTGCGTGAGAAGCTGTTCGACCGTCTCGACCTCTGGGTGCACCCGGTCGTGCTCGGCGTCGGGAAGAAGGTCTTCGACGGTGGCGCGGTGCCCACGAACGTCACCCTCCTCGAACCGCCGACAGCCAGTCCGAAGGGCACCGTGTACCTGCGCTACGGGCTTGCCGCCGGCACCCCCGGGACGGGGGACATGAGCGCACCCGACCGCGGTGCCGGGCGCGACGACTGAAGCCCTCCGCACCCGGTGGTCCTCATCCTCGGCTCCCCGATGCGGCTCCGCGGCACCGCGGCACCGCGGCTCCGCGGCTCCGCGGTCAGGCGGATGGCGGTGCCTGCACGGCCCGCAGATGATCCGCCATCATCAGCGGCGTCACGGCCATGACGCCGCCGTCGACCGGCAGGACGACTCCGGTGATCCAGCGAGCCTGGTCGCTGGCGAGGAAAACGGCGGCCCAGCCGACGTCCCAGCCGTCGCCGCCGGTGCCCAGCATGGTCGAGGCTGCCGCCAGCCGCTGGCGGTAGTCGGCCTCCGGTGTCACACCGACGACGGAGAAGAGCAGCGGGGTCGTGATGTGGCCGGGGGCGATGGCGTTGACCCGGATGCCCTGCCTGCCGTGCGCGTAGGCCATGTCGACGGTGAGGGCGTGCATGCCACCCTTCGCCGCGGCGTAGCTGGCGTAGTTGCCGCCGCGGGCACCGGCTATCGAGCCGATGTTCACGATGGACCCGGCGCCCCTGGCGGCCATGACGGGTACGGCACTCTTGCTGGCGAGGAACATGGTGCGCAGGCTGAGCGCCTGCACCCGGTCCCAGTCGGCTTCGCTGGTGTCGACGACGTTGCCCGCGGCGGAGACGCCGATGTTGTTCACCAGGATGTCCACCGTGCCGAAGGCGTCGACGGCCGTGGCGACCATCGCGTCGCAGTCGGTGGCCGTTGTCATGTCGCCGCCGAAGACGACCGCGGTGCCGCCCTCCTTCTCGATGAGCTCCCGGGTTTCGGCCGCGCGGTCGGGGGCGATGTCGGCCAGCACGACCTGTGCGCCNTCACGCGCCATCAGGATGGCGCAGCCCCGGCCGGTCGCCATGCCCGGGCCCGGTGTCGAGCCCGCCCCGGTGACGATGGCGACCTTGCCGGTGAGACGCCCTTGGACGGCCATTCGTCGCACCCCCGACCAGTAGTTGTCTGGGCAAGCACGCTAATCAGGGCGCCCCCACTTAGCAAGTGGGTACTTACTTCCTTGTCGGCTGCCGGCGGTCTGCTCGGGTCGGGATCGGCCAGACGACCTCTCGCCGGCGGGGTCACGCGCTCTGGCGTTGGAACACCCGGGTTCCCCAGAGCGCCAACAGGGCCGTCAGCGCCACGGTGATCGCGGCACCGACCCAGACGTGCTGGTCGGAGAAGTCGCCCCGGAACAGGTCGCGGCTGGCGTCGACGATGTAGCTGAGCGGGTTCGCCTGGGAGGTGTGCCGCAGCCAGGCCGGTGCCAGCGACATCGGCAGCAGCACCCCGGACAGCAGCAGCAACGGCAACGACACCCCCTGCACGAACGGAGCGAACGAGTCCTCGTCCCGCAGGATCAGCCCCATCGCGTACGAGGCGGCCGAGATGCCGAGGCCCAGCAGACAGATCAGGACGAGCGTGGCCGCGACGCCGCCCCACGAGGCACGCAGCCCGAACGGGATGGCGACGACGACCAGCAGCAGGGCCTGGACGGCCGTCGTGACCATGTTGCTCAGGGTGCGGCCGAGGATGAGCGAGGCCCGGCGGGCCGGGGTGACCCGCTGGCGTTCGATCACACCCTCGCGCAGTTCCTGGATGATGCCGAAACCCGCGAAACCCGCGCCGAAGATCGTCAGCTGGAGCAGCAGCCCGGGCACGAACACCCGCCAGGCGGTGTCCCCGCCGAGACCCCCGCCGGTGACGTTCTTCAGCAGCGGGCCGAACAGCACGAGATAGATGATCGGCTGGATCAGGCCGAAGAAGACCCACACGGGGTTACGCAGCAGGATCCGCATCTGCCGCTGGAAGACGACCCAGACCTCGGTGCGCATCACGCCGCCACCTCGTCGCGCAGGGTCCGGCCGGTCAGGGACAGGAAGACGTCGTCCAGCGTGGGCCGGTCGACACTGATCGAGGTCGGGCTCAGCCCGGCCGCGTCGAGGCCGCGCAGGATCGGCGCGACCGCGACCGCTCCGTCGTCGACCGTCACGAACAGGCCGGCGTCCGTGGCGACCAGCTCGCGGACGGGGTGTGCCTTGCGCACGACCGCCTCGGCCGCGACCCGGGCCTGCGGATCCGGCAGGGCGAGCCGGACCACGTCCCCGGCGACCTGCGCCTTGAGCACCTCCGGGGCGTCGTTGGCGACGATCCGGCCACCGTCCATCACCAGGATCCGGTCGGCGAGTGCGTCGGCCTCGTCCAGATAGTGGGTCGTCAGCACGATGGTCACGCCGGCGTCGTCGCGCAGCGAGCGGATGTGCGTCCACAGGTTGGCGCGGCTCTGCGGGTCCAGCCCGGCGGTCGGTTCGTCCAGGAACACCAGCCGCGGCTCGTGCATCAGGCCGAGGGCGACGTCGAAGCGGCGCCGCTGGCCGCCGGAGAGCTCCAGCAGCGCCCGGCCTTCCAGCCCGCCGAGGTCGAGCCGGGGAGCGAGCTGCGCGACCCGGGCCCGCGCCTCGGCCGTGGACAGACCCTGTAGCCGCGCCTGCGTGATGAGCTCCTCGCCCACCCGCAGCCCCGCGCTGGGTGCCGAGCCGACCTGCGCGACGTACCCGATGCGGCGCCGGACCTCGCGCGGCTGGCTCACCAGGTCGTAGCCGGCGACCGTGGCGCCACCGGAACTCGGCAGCAGCAGCGTGGTGAGCATCCGCAGGGTGGTGGTCTTCCCGGCGCCGTTCGGGCCGAGCAGGCCGACGATCTCGCCGGGCCGGACCTCCAGGTCGATGCCCTTCACGGCCTCGACCAGCCCGGTCTTCGTCTTGAAGGAGCGAGCAAGCCCGCGCGCTTGAATCAGATCATCATCCGCCACGTCGGCAGGATCGCATAGGCGCTCAAAATTAGTCAAGCTTGACTAATTCTCGGTCGGCTCGCCGTCGCCGCTCGGGTAGCCCAGGGCCGCCGCGCCCAGCCCGGGCCCGAACCGCGGGAAGTCCGGGTCCCCGGCGAAGTGGTACGCCCCCGCCCGAATCCGCCGGATGAACGCGCGGGCCCAGGTGATCTCGGCCCTGCTCCGGCCGGCGGTGAAATCGAAGATCTCGCGGACGTGCTCCGGGATCCCCCCCTCGGCGCCGGTGGCCCCGTCCACGATGGAGCTCCGGACGAAGGACGACGCCTCGAGCTCGGACTCCAGCGCGGTGATGCGTGCCTGGAGGGCGCGGACCAGTTCGTCCCGCGACATGAAGGTCATCAGGCAGAGTGCGGGGACCAGCGGCTCGATGGGGCGCTGGACTGTCCACCACGCCTGGCGCAGCAGCAGGGTGAACTCCTTCTCGCCCTCGGCCGTGAGGACGTAGGCGGTCCGCTCCGGCCGGTTGCTCTCGCTGCCGCGCGAGTGCACCGCGACGCACCCGTCCCGCTCGAGGGTGCGGATCGCCCCGTAGATCGAGCCTGGACGGACGTTGGCCACCTCCTCCAGCCGCCAGGTCACCAGTTCCCGCCGCACGTCGTACCCGTGCACGGGCTGCATGATCCGGATCGCACCGAGAACAAGGAGGCGGGTCGCCGATGACATGGCGCAATACTATTCACGCTTGACTATCGCCGAGCCTGGCGGGAGTGGCCCGCGGGGCACCGGCGGCAGGATTACCGGTCGCGGACCAGGGGTCCCGTCCCGGCGTCGACGTAGAACCAGCGGCCGTCGATCCGCGTGAACGTGCTGCGCTCGTGCTGCACGCGACGCTCGCCGGCCGCCGTGCGCGCGATCGCGCGGAACTCCACGACACCGGTGTCGTCGTCCGGGCCCCCGTTCACGGTGTCGACGATCTGCAGGGCGCGCCAGGTCAGATCGGCGTCCAGGTCAAGGCGCCGGGGGCGCGTGGACGGATGCCAGGTGCGCAGCAGATACGGCGCCAGGCCGCGGGCGAAGGCGCTGTAGCGGGATCGCATGAGCATCTCGGCGGTCGGCGCCGGGCTCCCGAGATGGAACGGCTCGCAGCACTGCGCGTACTCCCGGCGGGAGCCACACGGGCACCGGTCGACGATGCTCATGCGGTCCGGCATCACCACAGAGTAGGCCAACTCCGCCCGCCGGCCCGCGGGACCCGCGCCTGCGCGTCCCCGCCTCCGAGTGCCCGCCTCCGAGTGCCCGCGCGTTGTAGCTACACTCGCGATCTTCCGCCGACAGCTCGACCTCCACGCGACCTCGTGAGGGGAGCACGGTGGCCTGGCGCGCGGTGGAGCGGAGCGCCCCATGCGCATGCCGTCGGTCGGCGGCAGTCGGCAGGTGGTCGTGGTCGTGGTGGTCTGGGAGGTCTGGGAGGTCGAGATGGCGGCGGCGGATTCGGAGGGCGCGCCACTGGTCTGGTACGTCAGCTACGGGTCGAACCTGCGGTCGTCGCGGCTGGCCTACTACCTGGCGGGTGNGATGATGCCGGGCACGACCCACGTCTACCCGGGTTGCCGTGACCGCCGTCCACCGCGTGCCACCGCGCCGCTCCTGCTACCGGGGTCGGTGTACTTCGCCCTGGAGTCGAAGGTCTGGGGCGGCGGGATGGCCTTCTACGACCCGGCCGTGCCCGGTCCCGCCGCGGCCCGCGCGTACCTGATCAGCCGCCAGCAGTTCGTCGACATCGCGGCGCAGGAGATGCACCGGGAACCTGGCGGCGATCTGGACCTGACCGCACTGCGCGGCGGCGGCCGGGCCGTTCTCGGGCCCGGCCGGTACGAGACGGTGCTGCTCGTCGGCCACTGGGGTCCGGTGCCGTTGCTGACGTTCACCGCCTCGTGGGGCTTGGCCGACGTCGCTCTCACCGCTCCTTCCGGGGCCTACCTGGACGTGCTGGCGGCCGGGTTGCGGGAGGGCAATGGCTGGCCACCGGCGCGGATCGCCGCCTACCTGGCCGGGCTGCCCGGTGCCCACGGCGTCTGGCGGCCCGAAGAGGTCGTCGGACGTCTCACGGCCGCGGACGTGACCGGGCTGTGCTGACCGGGCTGTGCTGAGTGGCCGGCTGGCCGGGCTGTGCTGACCGGGCCGGCTGGCCGGGCCGTGCTGACCGGCCGGCCGGCCCGCGCGACCGCGTGCCCTGACCGAACGGCTTCGGTCGATGCTGTCAGAATGTCACTGCTACCCGGACAATCCGTGGCAGACCTGATCGAGGCTGGTTCATCTTCCTGTGATCCTCAACGAGGCACGGCTCGCCGCCGCCCTGCCCGCCTACGAGCTGGGTTCCCAGCTGGGCCGGGGGGCGTTCGGCGTGGTACTGGCCGGCCGGCACCGTGAGCTGGGGCGGGATGTGGCCATCAAGGTCCTGCCGATCGGCGAGGGACGGATGGCCGAGGCCCGGCTGCTCGCGCTCCTGGACCATCCACACGTCGTGCGGGTCTTCGACGCCGTCACCGTGGACGATCTCCACCTGATCGTGATGGAACTGCTGCCGGGCGGGACGCTCACCCACCGCGCGGCGGGTATCTCCACCGAGGCCGTGTGCGCGGTCGGGCTGGCGGTGGCCGCCGCGCTGGCGTGCGCCCACCAGAACGGGGTGCTGCACCGCGACATCAAACCGGAGAACATTCTGTTCGACCGGTCGGGGCTGCTGAAGGTCACCGACTTCGGCATCGCGAAGCTCGTGGAGGGCGCGGCGGCCGACGCGAGCGCGAGCGCCGTCATCGGCACCCCCCGCTACATGGCACCCGAGCAGCTGCTTGCGGGACGGCTCAGCGCCGCGACCGACCTCTACTCCCTCGCGACGATGCTGTACGAGCTGTCCACCGGGAAGCCGCCGTACGGCGCGGGACTTCCGGCGCCGTCCCTCATCGCCCACCATCTGAACGTGCTGCCGCCACCGCCGGTCGGGGTGCCCGCCCGGATCTCCCAGGTGCTGATGCGCGCCCTCGCGAAGGAGCCGGCCGCGCGGCAGCCGTCGGCCCACGCCTTCGCGGTGGAGCTGGCCCACGCCGCAGTCGTCGAACTCGGCCCGGGCTGGCTCGCCCGCAGTGGGCTGGCAGTGCGCCTTGACGACGAGGTCCGCGCGGCCGCCGACGGTCATCCGTTCCCGCACCAAGCTGCGCGTGCCCCGTACCAAGCGGCGCGGGCCCCGCACCAGTCGCGTTCACAGCCGCCGCCGCCGTACCCGGTTTCGCGCCCGGGTCGCCGTGCTGTCGTCGGCCTCGCGAGCGTGCTCGTCGTCGGAGTGGCCGGCCTCCTGTTCATCCTCCTGCGGAACGGCGGCGACGGCGGCGACAGCGGTCGGAGGCTCGCCGGCGGAGGTGTTCCGGACCAGCGGTCGACCGCGCCGCCGTCGACGTCGATCACCGCCCAGCCGCCGGCCCGGGTCGGCTCCCGAAACGCCCCCGAGCTGCTGAGCACCCCGCTGGCCGCGCACACCGCGGCTGTCTGGACGGTGAAGATCTCGCCTCGCGGCGACCTGATGGCCACCGGCGGCGACGATCAGGTCGTCCTGCTGTGGGACGTGTCCGACCCGACCTCGCCCCGCGATCTCGGGACGAGGGCGATCACCCACCTCGGCCGGGTCGAGGATGTCGCCTTCGCGCCGGACGGCCGTACCCTCGCCGTCGCGGGCGAGGAGACCCTGCGGCTGTGGGACATCAGCAACCCCGTGTCGCCCCGGGCTCTCGGTGCGCCGTTGACCGGCTACGCCGGCCTCATGTACTCCGTCGCGTTCGCACCCGGCGGCCGCCTGCTCGCCGCCGCCGGCAGCGGGCAGGCGATGGTCCTCTGGGACGTCGCCGACCGCGCCAGGCCCAGGCTGGTGACCCGCCTCGACGGGCACACGGCGTCGGTGACGTTCGCCCCGGACGGCCGGACCGCGGCCAGCGGCGACGGTACGCGGGCGGTTCTGTGGGACGTCACCGCCGGGAGCTCCGTCCGCGCGACGGCCGAGCTGCCCTCCGTCGCCGCCGGCTGGGTCTACGCCATCGCCTTCTCCCCGGACGGCCGCACCGTGGCCACCGCCGGAGATGCCAGGACGGTCCAGCTGTGGGACATCACCACGCCCACGGAGCCCACCCGGCTCGGCGCCCCGCTGGCCGACCACAGCGCGACCGTCCCCGCGGTGGCCTTCTCGCCGGACGGGCGCACGTTGGCGACGGGCAGCGATGACGGCACGGTGCTGCTGTGGGACGTCACCGACCGGACGGCACCCAGCCGGCTGGGGGAGCCGCTGACGAGCCAGTCCGGCTTCTCGGCCGTCGCCTTCTCCCCGGACGGGCACATGCTTGCCACCGCCGGTGGCGACCGACTGGTCCGCCTGTGGGGCCTCGGCTGAGCTGCGCCGTGGCGGGTTGCGCAGGGCACGGTGCTCGCGTGGTCGACACAGCGGGCTCGCTGACAGGTCTGGCCGGCTACCGGTGGTCGGTTGGTACGCCGCCGGTCGCGAACCGGTGACCGCCGGATCGGACACCGCCCGGTGTGTCACTCGTGTGACGTTCCGTCGTCCATCTTTCGTCGGGTGGCTCCGATGGTTACGCGGCGCCATTGATCTGAGCAGTGGGGTTGTCCTTTCTTGGTCGTTGCGGTGCAGAAAACGGGCAGCGGGATACTGCCGTTGGTCGGAAAGCCCAGGCGGGTGGACGTGTGCGGGTCACCCCGCCTTCGGGGCGTATGAGTGCACCCATAGGATCACCCACCGTGCCAGGTACAACGGCCGCGGTGGGTCGAATACACCACCACGCGTCAGAGCGACGTCATGATTCTTGACCGGGCGCGGGTCGCCGCCGCACTGCCCGGCTACGACCTGGGCGAAGAGCTCGGCTCGGGCGGGTTCGGGCTGGTGCTGGCGGGTGTGCACCGTCACCTGGAGCGCCGGGTGGCCGTGAAGGTTCTGGCCGGGGCGGATCGGGACAGGGGAGCGTCGCGTTTCGTCGACGAGGCCAGGATTCTGGCCGCCCTGGACCACCCGCATATTGTGCGGATCTACGACTATCTTGAGTCCGATGGTTTGCGCGTGCTTGTCATGGAAATGCTTTCCGCCGGTCCGCTGAGCCTTTATCGCAGTGACCTGGACGGGCCCCGGGTCTGTGCCGTCGGACTGGCGGTCGCCNGTGCACTGAGTTGCGCGCATGCTCGCGGTGTACTGCATCGCGATATCAAGCCGGACAATGTTCTGTTCGACGCCGAGGGGTTGCTGAAGGTCGCTGACTTCGGTGTCGCGAAACTGGTCACCGGCCCGGTGGCGACGGCCAGCGGGCTGGTCGGGACCCCGTTCTACATGGCTCCGGAGCAACTGATGGGGGGTCACCTCAGCGCCGCCACGGACCTTTACGCGCTCGGAGTGGTGCTGCGGCTGCTGCTCGTCGGTGAGGATGAGGCGGTAGGAGACCTGGGCTCAATGGAGGGGCCCGCCGGGTTCGCGCCGGCGCCATGGCGGAGCCGCTTCGAGGCCCGCTGCCTGCCTCCGGCCGGCGTACCGGAACCGGTCGCGAGCGTCCTGGTGCGGGCGCTCGCACCGGACCCGGCGGATCGTCCGTCATCGGCGCGGGAGTTCGCCCTCGACCTGGCCCTGGCCGCGGCCAGGGCCTACGGCAGCGGCTGGACGACCAACACCGGGATGGTGCTGCACCTCGACGACGAGATCCGGCGGGCGGTGGAGAACCCCGCGCCCTCCCGAGGAACGGTGAGCACACCGGCCGCCCGCCGGAACCAGGGCTCACCGACACCCCCCGCAACCCCGACGCCGACACCCCCGTCGGCCCCGGCCGCAACTCCCGACCCCACTGCCGCCCCCACTCCCGCCGCAACCCCGGCGGCAGCCCCGACTCCGACCTCAATCCCGACTCCGACCTCAATCCCGACTCCGACCTCAATCCCGACCCCGACCTCAATCCCGACCCCGACCTGGCCCCTGACATCGCGCCCCGTTCCGCCGTCCGTGACACCGCCCCCGCCCCCGCCGCCGTACGCGGGTGAGCCTCCCGGCTCCGGCTCAGGCGGTACACCTCCAGGAAGGCCCGCCCGGCCAAGGCACCGGGCGCCCTCCGGGCCGGGATCGAAGGCCGGCCGGAGGGCTGCGGGCCGGCGCGGCCTCCTCCTCACCGTGCCGATCGCCCTCACCCTCGCGGGCGTCCTCGGCACGCTGGCCACCACCTGGCACGGCGACGCCGACCGGTCGAGCACCCCCCAACCCCGGCAGAGCGGCGAGCCGCCCACCCGGGAGCTCCAGCAGATCGGCGAGCCGCTGACCGGACACACCGGCTGGGTCACCGCTCTGGAGGTCTCCCCGGACGGCCGCACGCTCGCCAGCGGCAGTGCGGACGGAACCGTCCAGCTCTGGGACGTCTCCGACCCGGCGCGCGCGCACGCCATCGGTGACCCGCTGCCCGGCGACACCCCGGGAGTCGTGTCAATGGCCTTCTCCGCCGACGGAACAATGCTCGCAAGCGGCAACTGGGACGGGACGGTGCGGATGTGGGACGTGCGAGACGTGCGCCGCCCGGCACCGATCGACTTCCGGCNGCCCGTCAGGACGCCCGCCGCGCCGGAGTCCGCCGGGGTGGCTTCGGTGGCGCTGTCCAAGGACAGGCGCATCCTGTTCGAGAGCGACAAGAAGGGGAACGCGCGGATCTGGGACGTGACGGACCCGGCCACGCCGCAACGACGTAAGGAATTCGAGACCGCGCGGCCCGGCGTCAGGTGGGCGCGGCCGATCATGGCGCCGGACGCCACTGTTGTCGCGGGATTCGACGGGGAGAGCGCCGTACGGCTGTGGAACGTGTCGGCCCTGCCGGCCGTGACCGTGATAGACAAAGCCCTGACCGGCCACGGCAACGCCGTCTGGGCATTGCGCTTCTCCCGGGACGGGCACCTGCTCGCCAGCGGCGGCTTCGACCACGACGTCCGGCTGTGGGACGTGACGAATCACCGGCACCCCCGGCCGGCAGCCAGATCCGTGCACGGACACACCGAAAGAGTGTTGGCGGTGGCGTTCGCGCCGGACGGCAGCACCGTTTTCAGCGGTAGCGAGGACATGACGATACGGCTGTGGTCCGCGACCGAACTGTCCGCCGCCGGCGTGTGACGGCCTGCCCCGCGGCGTTGCAGGCAGGACGACCGAAGCGCGCCGAAGTTCGGGGAATGTGCGATCCTGCCGGGCATGGCCTTGGAACCGGCACCGAACTCGTCGACCGGATCGGTCACCGCCCTACGGACCTGCCCGCTGTGTGAGGCAACCTGCGGATTGGAACTGCGAATCGAGGGCGGTCGCGTGCGGACCGCCCGCGGCGATGCGCAACATCCGCTCAGCCGCGGTTTCATCTGCCCCAAAGGCGCGTCGTTTCCGCAGCTGGTGAACGACCCCGACCGGCTACGCCGTCCGCTGGTGCGGGACAGGGCCACCGGTGAGCACCGTGAGGTGAGCTGGGACGAGGCGTTCGCCGCCGTCCGCGCGGGGCTGAGCCGGGTCGTCGGCGCGCACGGCCCGGCCGTGGTCGGGCTCTACTCCGGCAACCCGAACGCCCACACGATGGCCGGCGGCCAGCACCTGCCCGCCTTCGTCCGCTCGCTGCGCACCCGCGGGCGGTTCAGCGCCTCCACGGTCGACCAGATGCCGATGCACGTAGCCTGCGGCCTGGTCTTCGGCCACCCCGGCCTGATCCCGGTACCTGACCTGGACCGCACCGGATATCTGCTGATGCTCGGTGCCAATCCGGCGGTGTCCAACGGCAGCCTGTGCACGGCACCGGACTTCCCGGGCCGGCTGGCCGCCATCCGGGAGCGCGGTGGGAAGGTCGTCGTGGTCGACCCGCGGCGGACCCGGACGGCCACCCTCGCCGACGAGCACCTGCCGATCCGGCCCGGCTCCGACGCCCTGTGGTTGTTCGCGATCGTCAACGTCCTCGCCGCCGAGGGCCTGGTCAAGCTCGGCCGGCTGGCCGGGCAGGTCACGGGGGCGGAGCGGGTGCTCGAACTGGCCGCCCCGTTCACCCCCGAGGCGGTCGAGGCGGCCTGCGGCATCCCCGCCGAGACGACCCGGCGGATCGCCCGTGAGCTGGCCGCCGCGCCGCGAGCGGCGGTCTACGGCCGGATGGGCACCACCACCGTCGAGTTCGGGGCCACGACGAGCTGGCTGACCCTCGTCCTGAACGTGCTCACCGGCAATCTCGACTCTCCGGGCGGAATGATGTTCGGCCGCGGCGCGCACGGCCGGGCCGACCGGGTGCCGCCGGGGCAGCCGGGAACCGGCCGCGGCTGGGGCACCGGTCGCTGGCACAGCCGCGTCCGCCGGCTGCCCGAGGTGATGGGTGAGCTGCCCGTCGCCACACTCGCCGAGGAGATCGACACCCCGGGTGAGGGACGCCTGCGGGCGCTGTTCACCGTCGCCGGCAACCCGGCCCTCTCGACCCCCGACTCGGGGCGGCTGGCCGCGGCGCTGACCCAGCTGGACTTCATGGTGAGCGTCGACCCGTACCTGAACGAGACGTCCCGCAACGCGGACGTGGTGCTGCCGCCGACGGACTCGGCCCGGGTCGGTCACTACGACTTCAGCCTCGGCGCGCTGGCGGTCCGCACGGTTGCGACCTACTCTCCGCCGGTGCTGCCGCCCGACCCCACCGGGATGGCCGAGCACGACATCCTGGCCAGGCTGACCCTCATCGCCCAGGCCCTCACCGACCCCTCCGACCCCTCCGACCCCTCCGCCAGCACCGCCAGCACCGCCGGGTCCGGCGGGTCCGGGGAGGCCGCGGCTGACGGGGTGCCGGACCAGGCCGCGGTGGACGCGTTCCACGAAAGCCTGGTTCTCGACGCGCTGCGGCGCGCCGTCGGTGAGCGGGGCTCACCCGTCCTCGGCCGCGACGTCGCCGAGCTGCACGCCCAGGTGGACGGCGCCAGCGCCCCCGAGCGGCTGCTGGACGTCGCGCTGCGCACCGGCCACTTCGGTGACGCGTTCGGGGCGCGTCCAGGCGGGCTGCGGCTGAGCACGCTGCTGGCGAACCCGCACGGGGTCGACCTGGGCCCGCTCGAGCCACGCGTTCCGGCACTGCTGCGGACGCCCAGCGGAACGATCGAGCTGTGTCCGGAGCCGGTGGTGGCCGACCTGGACCGGCTGCGCACCGTGCTCGGCGCGCGGCCCGCGACCTCGGAGCTCACGCTGATCGGCCGTCGGCACCTGCGGACCAACAACAGCTGGATGCACAACGTCCCGGCCATGGCCAAGGGGCGGAACCGTTGCACGCTGCTTGTGCACCCCCGAGACGCGGACCGCAGCGGCGTGCGCGACGGGGAGCCCGCCCGGGTCACCTCAGCCGTGGGCTCGCTGGAGGTGACGGTGCAGGTCAGCGACGAGGTTATGGCCGGAGTCGTGTGCCTGCCGCACGGCTGGGGCCACGGGCTGGCCGGCACCCGCATGTCGGTCGCCGCGGCGCACCCCGGCGTGAACACCAATGTTCTCACCGACGCGTCGCGGCTCGATCCGCTTTCGGGCACCGCGGTGCTCAACGGCATCCCGGTGCGGGTCACCCCGGCCGGCTGAGGCGCTGGACGTGCCCGGAGCACCGGCGGGAGCGGCGGCCGAACCCGGCGGCGGGCAGGGTGGGCCGGCCGCCGACGGCGGGACGATCCTGATCCTGACCCTGGGGTACCTCATGCTCGCGGCGATGCTGGCGGTGGTCGTCACCGACGTGTCCGTGGTGTACCTGGCCCGTCGCTCGGTGGCCTCCGCGGCTGACGGCGCGGCGCTCGCCGCCGTCCAGCGCATCGACGAGAACGCGATCTACACCGCGGGGGAGGACTTCACCGCGCTGCCGCTGCGCGACATCGAGGACACCGTCGCGGACTACCAGACCCGGGCGGACCCCTCCGGCCGCACGGCGCTGACCGCCGAGCTCGCCGACCCGGTGACCGTGCGGGTCGAGGGCAGCCGGGAGGTCCGGCTGCCCGTGGTCGGCGTCCTCGGCGTGGGCCCGGTGACGGTACGCGCGGGCGCGCAGGCCCAGACGCGGGTCAGGACTCCGGCGGAACCGTGACCGGGCGGTCCGTTCCCGCGGGCCGCCCAGATCCCGTCGCGCCCAGATCCGTCGCGCTCAGATCCCGTCGCGCTCAGATCCCGTCCCGTCGGTAGTGCCTCGCGCGGCGCGCGGAGCCCGGCGCGGTGCCGGCACGGTGCCGGTCGCCCCGGTCGCGGGGACCATCGCACCGAAGTCGGCGGCCCCGCCGGCCCCGGGGCGCGGCGCCGGCTCCGGCTCGGAGATCCAGGTGGAGGTCACCGCCACCAGGTCGTCGAAGCCGTGACCCGTCCGGATCTCGGCGAGGTCGGAGACGTCCCGTACGAGCCGGGCCACCCATTCGGCCGGCCGGCGGGCCGCCAGCGCCACCGCCTCGGACGCATGCTCGATCGCCTCGTCACGATCGGGAAAGGCCCGGGCGACGGCCGCTCGCGACTGCGCCATCCGAACCGAGACGATCATGCCGGTCTGGCCGCTGCGCGCGATCAGCGACGCCGCCCGGTCGAGGTAGGGGGTCGCCTCGTCGGCGGCCCCGACGGTGGTGAGCGCCTCCGCGCAGGCGAGAGCGAGGTCGGCGGGGGAGTAGGTGTCGAGGCTGAAGCCCGGCCGCCCGTGCATCTCCTCGCCGAGCTCCGCCATGGTCGCCCAGGCTCGGGCCACCGCGTCGCGTACGCCCGCGGTATCGCCGGCGGCCGCGCAGGCGCTGGTGGCAACCTTGCCAGCGATCAGGGCCCGGGTCGGGCTGCGGCCGGCGATCCGTGCCGCCGAGCCGGCGATCTGCAGGGCCACCGAAGGACTGTGTGGGCGCACCACCCGGGCGCGCAGTGCCAGCGCACGGGCCGCCAGCGGGCCGTCACCCGCGGCGCGGGCCAGGGACGCGGCGCGGTCGGCCCGGCTGGCGGCCCTGGCGTGCTGCCCCCGGTCGTAGGCGGCCGCCGCCGCGGCGGTGGTCACCGCGGCGTGCAGCCACATCCAGTCGATCGCCGGACGTCCACGCAGGCGGTACTGCTGCGGGATGGTCCGGGTCGTCTCCTCCAGCGGCTCGAGGGTGGCGGCCGTGACGGCGAGATCGACGGTCTCGTAGTTGGCCACCGCCGCATGCAGCGCCGCCAGGCAGGTGTCACGCAGGCCCGCGGCGGTCTCGTGCCCGGCTGTGGGCGACTGGGGGCTCATCGGGCCAGGACCCCCGTCGCCGGGGCGGAGTGACCCGCCTGCTCGGCGACCGCGCGACCGGCGCCTGAACCGCGACGTGCGGCGCACTGACATGCTCGACATTCGCTGACAGGTCGTCCGTACCCGGCCGGGTATCGGCCGGGTATCGGTTGCCGGCCGTTGCGAGTGCGCATATCCGCTGACCTCACGTCTGTTTGCCGCTGCGTTGTCTGTTGCTGGCGCCGTCGGTCGCCTGCCGCCGCGGTGCTGGTCGCGGCGGGCCGATAACGTCGCCAAACACCGGCGGTGGGCCCGCCGGTCGATGTCGTGGTCCAGTGCGTGCGTCGTCCGAACAACAGAAGAACGTGTGGACGGCAGCACCTTCGATGCCGGGCACGATCAGGCGGCAGCGCTGCCACCGGGGCGACGTTGCCCGCCTACTGGTCTGGCAATCCCACCTGGTTCGGCGATCCCGCCGGTGCGCCGCCTGCGTCAGCGCAGACGTTCCGCGGCACGGGTTGCCGACCGGCCTCGCGACACGACGGTTCCGGGCCCGTGGACCTCGTCGTCCATTGCCGGGCCGCCGCCGGGCCGTGCGTCGGGCGAGGCCGCCCCGGAAGGCCACGGTGAACCATTCGGGTCACCCGCCGGGTCGAATCGCCGAACGCCGCGCCCCACCGCGCCGCGATGAATCGACGATATCGCTTCCGTCTGCCTCAGGAGCGGTTCGGGTGCGGGGCGTGATGTGGAACGCACCTCTCCGGATGCTGCTGGCGGAAACATCTCGTGGCATTTTGCTTGCTGGCGGCGACCTGGCGGGCCGCATGTTAACCGGATATTTCAAAGCGCCGTTGCATGTTTCTTTCCGGTGACCCGGCCGACGGCCCGGCGGGAGGCCTGCCGCCGGCCAGTGAAAGTGGTGGAAGAGGTCCGAACCGGTACGGTCGGTTGTCGCCGCCCGGTGGGCGGGCCATCGCCGATGGGATCCACCGGCCTGGTCCGGGCAGGTCTGACGGCCTGCCCGGCGGGTATCCGCGACAGGTCCGGAAGACCTGCCCGGGGTACCCGGAGCGCCTGTGGTGCCCGGGCCGGGCATCGGGCCCACCGTGCGCTGACGGTCGGCCGGCTGGCCGGCGGTTTGACCGTCTGTGGCCCCGCTCGCGCGCGCCGGTAGGCTGGCACCCATGGCCGTCGACCTCTCCGAGGAGATCAAAACGCTCGATGCGACGCTGGTGGGCATCGAGACGGTGCTCGACATCGAAGGCCTCCGTCGTCGTGCCCAGGAGCTGGAGGAGGAGGCGGCGGACCCGGAGCTGTGGAGCGACCAGGTGCGCGCCCAGAGCGTCACCAGGCGGTTGTCCGCGGTGAAGGGCGACATCGGTCGGGTCGAGGGCCTGCGGCGCCGGNTGGACGAGCTCATCACCGCCCTGGAGCTGGGTGACGACGACCTGCTGGCCGAGGCCGCGGTGGATCTCCCCGCCCTCACCCGGGATGTCTCCGCGCTCGAGGTCCGCACCCTGCTGTCCGGGGAGTACGACGAGCGGGACGCGATCGTCCAGCTCTCCGCGGGCGCGGGCGGTGTCGACGCGGCCGACTGGACCGCGATGCTGCTCCGGATGTACCTCCGCTGGGCCGAGCGGCACGGCTACGCGACCGAGGTGTTCGACACCTCCGAGGCGGAGGAGGCGGGCCTCAAGTCGGCCACCTTCCAGGTGAAGTGCCCCTATGCCTACGGAACGTTGCGCAGTGAGCACGGCGTCCACCGGCTGGTCCGGATCTCGCCGTTCGACAACCAGAACCGCCGGCAGACGTCCTTCGCCGGCGTCGAGGTGACCCCGGCCGTCGAGGTCTCGGATCATGTCGACATCGACGAGAAGGAACTGCGGATCGACATCTTCCGGTCCTCCGGGCCCGGCGGGCAGGGCGTGAACACCACCGACTCCGCGGTGCGCATCACCCACCTGCCGACGGGCATCGTGGTGACCTGCCAGAACGAGCGCAGCCAGCTGCAGAACAAGGCCGCGGCGATGCTGGTGCTGCAGGCCAAGCTGCTCGATCGTCAGCGTGCGGAGGAGGCCGCGGAGAAGCAGCGGCTCACCGGCGGGCCGCAGGACGTCTCCTTCGGCTCGCAGATCCGCAACTACGTGCTGCACCCGTACCAGATGGTGAAGGACCTGCGTACCGACGTCGAGACGTCCAACACGGGCGCTGTGCTCGACGGCGACATAGACGATTTCATCGACGCCGAGATCAGGTGGCGCAGGGCCGCCGAAAAGGCCGGGTGACCGAACTTTCGCGGCTTTTGCGCGGCGGTTCGGCGATAATCCCGAAAACTTTCCGGGCGCTTTTCGGGCGATAGTGTGTCGATTTGTTGCCGTCTGGTGCGGCCGGCGGGGCGGGATCGGTCTTCGGAATTCATAAAAGGCGCCCCGCCCGGCCGGGTATCTTCCGGGTCATTGTGTCCCGTCATGCGGGGACGGACATCGAGGGATTGGCTCGCCGTCCGCACGCGTGTAGAGTGACGCTCCGTGCCGACCGAGCTTCTTCGACGAGACGGCGGGNGGAATGTCCGAACTCACGGCGCTCGTCTCGGGGCGTGACGACTGATGACCGGAATGTCGACAGCCATGACGGCTTCACCGGACGGGACGTGGCCTCCTGGTAACCCGCAGGAGGATTCGTCCGCGGTGTCCGGCTCCTCCAGAGCCGTGCTGCCGGTGCTCATGTACCAGAGCATCGGTGAGTCGTCGGCCGCGGCGTTCCACCGGTGGGAGGTGCCGGCCGGTGCCCTCGCGGAGCAGCTCGGCAGCCTGGCCGAGCACGGCTACACCGTCACCAGTCTGTCCGACGCCCTGGCCAACCCCCGGGAGCGCCAGGTCGCGATCACCTTCGACAACGGGTTCGAGGACTTTCTGACCAGGGCGCTGCCCGTGCTCGCCGAGTTCGGGGCGCGGGCGACGCTCTACGTGCCGACCGCCTATGTCGGGCAGCGGGCCCGCTGGCTGGAGCCCTACGCGGAGCGTGAGCTCGCCCTGCTGGACTGGCCGGCGCTGGCCGCGCTGATCGATCGCGGCATCGAGATCGGCGCCCACGGCCACCGTCACGTGGAGCTCGACGTGGTTCCGCCCGCCATCGCGCGTTATGACGTGACCGCGAGCATGCGCACCATCTCCGAGGAGACGGGCCGCCGGCCGGACAGTTTCTGCTACCCCTACGGTTACCATTCGCCCGGTGTGCGACGGATTGTCGAGAGTGCCGGATTTGGGTCCGCCTGTGAGGTGGGCTATCGCCTGCATCGGCGCAGCCGTTCCCGTTTTCAGGTGAGCAGGCTGCTCGTCGGGCGTTCGGTGGGGGCGGCCGACATTCTTCGCCTGGTCACCGAAGGGCAGCGGGAGGCCGCACTCGCGGCCAGGCGCAGGCTGCGGTCCGGTTGGCGTGCGTACCGGTCGCTCCGCTGGCGGCTCGGTGTGGAAACGGCCTGACGCGCCCCAGGCACTCCCCCTGAAATGCCTGGGTCGCCCAGAGCGTCCGGTGGAACAGCCTGAGCTGTCCGGTCCGCCGGAAGTAGCTGAATCGCTCGGCGGGGTTTCCTGAAACCTGTTCGGGAGGCATCCGAATGCCGCTGAGGCCAGCGTGCGGGTCTTTCTCCACGCGCGGAGAGATCCCGCTGTCGGGGTCGGCCCGAAAGTGTGGACGAGCGCCCGAAGGTGACTGCCGCGTGCCCGGCCAGGCCACTGTCATCCCACGGCCCAGCGCCGTCGCCACCCCAGGATCCGGGCCGCTGTGAGCGGGGTCATAGCGGCCTGAACTTCCCGGAGAGGTCGNGGGCGACCAGCGTCAGGACGCACACTGACCAGGCAGAGCACGCAGACGCCGCGGAACGTCCACGGTGCGGTGCGGTGAGCGACGCCGGGGGTGGGTGTGGACGCGTGGGGCGGATGGGTCGCNCTGGTCGGGGCCGGTCCGGGTCGGGGGGACCTGATCACGCTGCGCGGCCTGCGGCTGCTGCGCCGGGCGGACGTGGTCGTCGTCGACCGGCTCGCGCCCCGCGAGCTGCTCGCGGAGGCGCGCCCGGAGGCGGAGATCGTCGACGCCGGCAAGGCGCCGCACGGGCACAATCTCACCCAGACCCAGATCAACACGCTCATCGTCGAACGTGCGCAACGTGGCCTGGCTGTCGTCCGTCTCAAGGGGGGTGACCCCTTCGTCTTCGGGCGGGGCGGCGAGGAGGCCCTGGCGTGTGCCGCGGCCGGTGTGCGGTGCGAGGTGGTGCCCGGTGTGACCAGTGCGGTCGCGGTGCCGGCGATGGCGGGTATTCCGGTCACCCACCGCGGATCGACGCAGGACGTCGCGATCGTCTCCGGGCACGTCGATCCATCCCATCCCGGCTCGACGGCGGACTGGGACGCGTTGGCGACCGGTCCTGGCACGGTCGTCGTCCTCATGGGCGTCGCGGCGCTGTCCAGGATCAGCGCCGAACTGATCAAGCGCGGGCGGTCGCCCCGGACCNCGACAGCGGTGATTCAGGACGGCGGTACGGAACGCGAGCGAACCGTCACCGGGGAGCTGAGCGAAATCACCGGGCTGGCGCNGGCGGCACGGATCTCCTCCCCGGCGGTGATCGTGATCGGTGAGGTGGTCGGGCTGCACGGCAGTCTCGGCCTGAGCCGGATCCCGGACGCGGAGGTGGAGCTCGGCACCGGACCCTGACACCGGGTATCCGGACGCCGGGCTCGTGACAGCCGGGCTCGTGACAGCCGGGCTCGCGCGGCACGGCTGGCCCTACTCGAACAGCGCCCTACTCGAACCGCACCTCGGTCAGCAGGGCGGCCTCGTCCCGGGTGATCGCGCGGGCCCAGGTCCACCCTTCATCGACGAGCGAGCCGTCGCGCAGCGAGTCCCGCAGGCGTTCCCAGGACCGCTCGTGCCGCCGGAACGACCGTGAGGGGACGATACGACCGCGCTGGTGCTGCCCAGCCAGCGCGGTGTCCGGTGGTGTCTCCAGGAAGACCAGGTAGGCGGGCCGGCGGCGGATCCGTGCCAGCAGGGCGACGGTGCGGCGGGCCCACCCCCGGGTACCGCACTCGTGGATCACCAGATCGCGGCGCGGCCCGGCCGCCCAGACCGCGATGCGTGCATAGTGCACCGTGTGTACGAGGGGTCGGTACAGGCTGTAGGGGAGCAGGTGCAGCCGGCGAGCCAGCACGTCTCGCACCTGTGCGGAGTCCAGAACCATCGGCCCGGCCTCGGGTGGCACCCGCCGGACGGCCCGCGGACCGCTTCGCGACCCGGCCGCCGCCCGGCTGCGCGGCCTGGCGGCGGGCTGCGCCGGCACCGGTAATGCCGCCTGGAAGAGACGGTGGATGAGGGTGCTCTTGCCAGCGCCCGGGATGCCGGCCACGAGCAGGATCCCACCCGCCGGGAGCACCAGCGTCCGCACGGGATCCAGCGTCCGCACGGGGCCCGGTGGCTGGCCGGGTTGTGGTGCCCGGCCGGGTTGTGATGCCCGGCCGGTCGCCGCGTCCGAGCGGGGCCCACCCCCGCGCGCGTCATACCCGGCCACGGCGACCGTATCGGCCAGCGGTGACGTACCGCGCCGGCCTCAGATCCGGTAGCCGGCGAGGGCCAGCAGTGCGATCAGCACGGTCAACAGTGCGATCAGCAGTTGGGGGGAGATCGTGAAGGACGGGTGGTGCATGGACTGGCGGGCGGCGCGGCAGCTTGGGCAGCGGCCCTCTGCGACCGGACCGGCACATCTCGCACAGACGAGGTCTTCGCAGCACATGTGCCGTCCTCCTTCGGCCAGGTCCCGTGACCGACGGATCCACCCGACAGGGTCCGTCACCGGCTGGACGCGATACGAGACCTCCACGGTACGCCCGGTGGATGCCGTCCGCTGGCGCACGCGGCCGTGTGAACCCGGCGATCGCGGACGCGCGCGGGTGACGGTACGAGACCTGACCCATCCGACTACGTATCGTGATGGGTCCGCCTCGCGGGCTAGGGAGGTCCCGATGATCCGACTTACCTCCGTGACCAAGTGCTACACGGCCGGGAGTCGTCCGGCGCTTTCCGAGGTCTCGACCGAGATCGACGCGGGTGAGTTCGTGTTCCTGGTCGGCCCCTCGGGCTCCGGGAAGTCGACCCTGCTGCGCCTGCTGCTGCGCGAGGAGCGGGCCACGGCCGGCCTGGTCGAGGTGGGGGGACGCGATGTCGCGCGCGTGCCGGACCGCANGGTACCTCTGCTGCGCCGGACCATCGGCTGTGTCTTCCAGGATTTCCGCCTGCTGCCGGATCGGACGGTGGCCGGAAACGTGGCCTTTGCCCTGGACGTCGTCGGTCGGCCCCGACATGTGGTCCGCTCTGTGGTTCCCGAGATGCTTGATCTGGTCGGGNTGACCGGCAAGGAGAAGCGCTTCCCCGACGAGCTCTCCGGCGGGGAGCAGCAGCGGGTCGCGATCGCGCGGGCGTTCGTCGGACGCCCGCAGGTGCTGCTGGCGGACGAGCCGACCGGCAACCTCGACCCCGCGACCAGCGCCGAGATCATGGACCTGCTGGAGGACATCAACGAGGCGGGAACGACCGTCCTCATGGCCACGCACAACGCCGGGCTCGTCGACGCCATGCGCCGTCGGGTCCTGGAACTCGACGGGGGCCGACTGGTCCGTGACGAGCGCCGAGGCGGCTACGACGCCCCTGTCGCCACCCCCGCCCCCGTCGCCGCCTCCGGGGAGGCCGGCCGCGTCGTCGTGCCCGCGCCGCGGCCGGCGGAGCCCGTCGGCTGGAAGACGCGCTGATGCGTGCGGGCCCGCTGCTGGCGGCGCTGGCCACCAGCCTGCGTCGCAACGTCGCGATGACCTGCGCGGTGGTCGTCACCATCGCGATCTCGCTCGCCCTGCTGGGCGCCGGCCTGCTGCTGCGCGCCCAGGCGCAGACCGTGGACGGGTTCCTGCTCGACCAGATCGAGGTCGTCGTCGACCTGCAGGACGGACTGCCCACCGCCGACCGCCAGGCGCTGCGGGACGAACTGGCCGCCGACCCGCTGGTCGTCAGGGTCACCTACGAGAGCAAGCAGGCGGTCTACGAGCGGTTCCGCCGTGATTTCCGCAGCTCCCCGGACGTCGTCGCGGGGGTGGGCCCGGACGATCTCCCCGCCTCCTTCCGGCTCGCGCTCACCGATCCGCGGGACGCCGCGGAGATCGTCTACGCGTACACTGGCCGAGAGGGTGTCGAGGCCGTTCGAGACCAGCGAGCGCTCCTCGGCCCGCTGTACCGCTTCCTCGACGCCTTCACCGTGGGGGCGTTCGCGCTGGCAGGCGTGCAGGCCGCGGCGTCGTTCGTCCTGATCTACACCATGATCCGGATCTCCGCGCACGCCCGCCGCCGGGAGACCGCGATCATGCGGCTCGTCGGGGCGACCAACGCGGCGATCCGGGCGCCCTTCGTGCTGGAGAGCGCGCTCGCCGGTCTGGTNGGTGGGCTGCTGGCCGTCGGCGTCCTGCTGCTAGCCAAGATATATCTGGTGGACGGACGTTTCGCCCATCAGACAATGTTCCCACTGTTCGGCTGGGACGCGGTCTGGATGGCGGCCGGGACGGTGCTCGCCGTCGGTGTCACGGCGGCGGCGGGCATGGCCTCCGTCGCGCTGCGCAGGCACCTGCGCACCTGACGGCGTCCCGGGCAATGGGGCGACGAACCGTGTGACGGACGGGAAGCAGGGCAGACGGCAGTGCCGAAGGAAACCGGGCGCAAACTGATCGCGCAGAACAAGCGTGCCCGCCACGACTACGAAATCCTCGACACCTACGAGGCGGGGCTGGTGCTCATGGGCACCGAGGTCAAGGCGCTGCGCGCCGGCCGGGCCTCCCTGATCGACGGTTTCGCGCAGATCGCTGACGGTGAGATGTGGCTACATAACGTACACATCCCGGAGTACACCGAGGGGACGTGGACCAACCACGCCCCTCGGCGGCGGCGCAAGCTCCTGCTGCACCGGGCGGAGATCGAGAAGCTGATCGGCAAGACCCGGGAGGGCGGGCTCACCGTCGTCCCGCTCTCGCTGTATTTCAAGGACGGCCGCGCGAAGGTCGAGATCGCGCTTGCCCGCGGCCGGAAGTCATATGACAAGCGGCACGCCATCGCCGAGCGTGACGCCACCCGGGAGATGAGCCGGATCATGGGTCAGCAGGCGAAGGGCCGCCGTGGCTGATGCCGGCCCTGCCTGCGTCCCGGCAGACAGTGCCGCCGCGGCGAGTACCGGGGGCTCGGCAGGCGGTGCGGCGGAGCGGCTGGCCGTGCTCGAGGCGCTGCGGACCCCGCTCGGCACAGAGCTGCTCGCCGCGGCCGCGGCGGCGCTCGCGGACGGCGCCGAGCTCGCGGTGGGCACGCGGCTGCGGGCGGCCGGTCATCCAGTCGACCTGGTGGCAGCGGCGTTCACCCAGGCCGAGCTGCGGGCGCGGGCGCGGCTCAAGTTCCCTGCGGCGGACCGGATGTTCTTCACCCGGGCCGGGCTCGAGCAGGCGTCCTCGCAGCGCAGCGCGGAGCACCGGGCCGCCCGGTTCGCGGGTCTGGGCCGGCTGGCCGACCTGTGCACGGGGATCGGCGGTGATCTGCTGGCGCTGGCCGCGCACCATCCCGTACTCGCGGTGGACCGCGACCCGCTGCACCTGCGGATGGCCGTCCACAACGCGGACCTGGTCAGCGGCACCGGCGGCACCGGCGGCACCGGCGGCACCGGCGGCACCGGCGGCACCGGTGGTGCCGGTGGTGCCGGCGTCGGCCGTGGCGTCGCGGTCGAGCCGTGCGTGGCCGACGTCCGCGATGTCGATCTGCGCGGCGTCGACGGGGTGTTCGTCGATCCCGCTCGGCGCGGCGGTGACCTGCGGATGGCGACAGGCGCCAGCGAACCGCCGCTGGGGTGGTGCCTCGGGCTGGCCGAGCGGGTCCCGGCCGTGGCCATCAAGGCCGCTCCCGGGCTACCGCTGGATCTTGTCCCGCCGGGCTGGGAGATCGAGTTCGTCGCGGACCGCCGTGGTCTGAAGGAATCGGTCCTGTTCTCGCCCGCGCTGGCGACGGCGGCACGGCGCGCCACAGTTCTGGGAGCGGCTGGCGGTCACGGTGACCAGGGAGCCGGGCAGGTGGCGACCCTGACGGGTGACCCCGACCCGGAGCCGGACAATCGGGCCGACGACGCCGCCGGTGGTCCTGCCGACGAGGATCGGACCGGCCGGCTCCCACTCCGCCCGCCAGGTCCGTTCGTCTTCGACCCGAGCCCCGCGGTGACCCGGGCGGGCCTGGTCGGCACTCTGGGTCGCCTGGTCGGCGGCTGGCAGATCGACCCGCGGATCGCGTTCCTCGGTGCGGACCGGCCGGTGGCCACCCCGTTCGCCCGCGTGCTCAGGGTCCAGGCCGAGATGCCTTTCGACGTCCGCCGGGTCGCCGCCGCCGTGCGTGCCGCCGGGGTCGGCGCGGTGGACGTCCGCCGCCGGGGCCTGGCTGGCGATGTCGACGCGATCCGCCGGCGGCTGCTGCCATCCCGGCGTGATCTGGTGCCGCACGGGCCGACGATGACGGTGATTATGACGAGGGTGCGGGACGAGCCCTGGGCGCTGCTGTGTACCGAGGTCACTCCGGCCGACTGGGAGGCGTGACGCCGGCCGGCGCCCGCTGGCGGGAGCCGGCCGGGGCGGGAGCGGAACCGACGGTGGCGAGCGCCAGGCTCGCCAGCGTCAGCGCGAGTCCACAGATCAGGGGGAACAGCACGGCGACCTTCAGGAAGCCCAGTGCGCCCACCGCCGCACTCGTGAGCAGCAGCGCCGGGCCGACCAGCTGCCGCAGCCCGCGGGACCCGTGCCCGCCGCCGAGGCGGGTCTGGATGACGAAGGTGGTGATCGTGGTGGTCAGCACGTTGGTGGGAATCTCCGGCCGGGCCAGCCGTTGCGCCGTCGCGTGTTGCAGGCCCATCCCGACGGCCAGCATCGAGACCAGCGCGTAGTCGGCCTGGCTGGGCTGGGTGTCGATCAGCCTGCCGCCGGCGGCGACCGCGGCCCGCAGGTCGTCGTGCAGCGCGAACATCGTCAGCAGCAGCGCTCCGCTCAGCAGGAGCGCCTGCACGGCGGTGACCGCCCCGAGCCACAACCGGGAATGATCATCGAAGCGTGCGCTGATCCGGCCTCCCACCAGCGCGCCGAAGACGAAGCAGGCCAGCGCGTCCAGGGACAGCACGCCGGAGATCCCGCTGGCGCCGGCCAGCGAGAATCCGAGCACGGCGACGTTGCCGGTCATGTTCGCCACGAAGACCTCGCCGAGGCCCAGGAAGGTCATGGAGTCCACCAGGCCGGTCAACGCCGTCATCATCAGCAGCAGGGCGGTGACGCGACGCTCCGCTGTCCGGGGCATCCGGGTGTGCTCGGTGGCGGCTTCGGCGCGCCCGCCCGCAGGCACGTTCTCCCGCTCCGGCCCGGCGCCGGAACGCCGGGGGTATCCGGGCGTGTGCACCGGGTGAGTATCAGGGAGTCGGGACCACTCAGAGGCGCAGCGGGCGGATCGGCGCGGCGATCAGGCTCGGGTCGGCTCGCCAGTCGACTCCGGGCACGTCGACGTACAGCTCGATCTCGTTCCCGTCCGGGTCGTAGATGTACAGGCTGTGGGTCACCGTGTGGTCCGAGGCCCCGGCGATCCGCACGCCGGCCTCGGTGATGCGGGCCAGCGCCGCGCGCAGCTCGTCGTCGCTGTCGCCGATCTTCAGCCCGAAGTGGTACAGCCCCACCCGCCGCCCGCGGGGCAACGCCGCCGCGTCCTCGCCGACCTCGATCAGCAGCAGTTCATGATGCGTCCGCCCGGAGGAGAACGCCGCGGCGGGGATGTTGATCCGGCCGTCGCCATCGCCGGGGNCCGGGAAGACCTGGCGCCACCCGAGAACGTCCCGGTAGAAGGCTACAGACCGTTCCAGGTTGTGGACGTAGAGCACCAGATGCCCAAGTTCCTTGATCTCCACGGTTCCTCCCGATGGGCGCCCTTCATGGTTGAAGGTTCAACTGTACGACCCGGGTGGATGTTCCCGGCCTGATCGCAGGCGCCTCGGCACCGAGGAACGCTCGTACCGAGGAAGGCCGGCGCCGAGGTACTCGGCGCCGAGGAGGGGCGGCGTCGGGGCGTGGCGGCAGGCCGGCACGTCGGTCGATATCGGCTGGTGGTGCGGGCCCCGGTATGGGAACATGTGGGCCACGGTGCACGTTGCACCGTGTAGCGCCGGTGGCTCACCGGTGGTTCGGTAAGGTTGTCAGGTAGTCACACACCAGGGGGTGACCGGCTTCGACTCCGGACGTCGAGGCAGGGGAAGCGGGCCGAGGATGAGCGGTTATCTCGTTAACGATCCGTTCGAAACAATAGCTGCCACTAAGACGCAGCCTGCTACCTCCGCTTACGCCCTCGCGGCCTGAGCAGAGACTAAGTAGCCGTCAGCCTNGGAGTTCCTCCGGCCCAGGATCTGGCGTCGCTAGGAGGATCACCTTCCCATCCGGTCGCGNGGTGGGTCGGGAAATCTAACAGCGACTGAGCCTGCGCCGGCTTGCCTGCGGGACCGGCGGGGCTGAGAAAAAACAAGCAGGCTGCGCCCGGAGAAGCCCTGTGTCGGGGCCGGAGGACGCGGGTTCGATTCCCGCCACCTCCACCACGATGCGTAACAATGCCCTGACCTGGGCAAATAGGTAAAATCTATGAGATCTGATGGTTGATCGAATGGAAGATGTCCAGGTCGGGGCATTGATCGTTTGGTTCGATTCCCTAAACGTGTCGGCGGACCTTGGTTACGGGGAGTAGTTGCGGGGGGTTGGTCGGCTGGCCAGTCAACGCGAGGTGTAGTTGGTGCGGGCCCGTTGCGGCCCGATCGGAGTAAATCGGTGAGTAGCGCGTAGCGGGGCATGATCGCGCTCGGCACCGCGTGATTGGGCTGAGGGCGTTCTGNGTTGGGGTCGTACAGTCGTCGGCCGTGGCCCGTTATGTGCAGATTGCAAATGATCTGGCGTGTCGTGTGCGCTCCGGGGAGCTGACGGCGGGTGCGGAACTGCCGGGGGNGCGGGAGTACGCGCGGGNGCTGGGGACGACGTCGTCGACGGTGGTGCGGGCCTACCGGTATCTGGCGGATGGTGCGGTGATCACGCTGGTGGATCGGCGGCGGGCTCGGATCGCCGGGGATGGTGCGATCGCGGCGGCGCGGCTGTTGGAGCCGGAGCGGGTATTCCGGCTGGCGGGCAGCGACGATCCGGCGTTGGGGGTTCTGCTCGGTCGGCTCGGTGCGCTGGTGGAGCCGGNGGGGGTGCGGGGGAGTTTTCCCGGGCTGCGGGCGGTCGCGCGGGGTGAGGCTGACGGCGCGGTGATCCATCTACGGCATCGTGACGGGGTGTACAACGAGGCGTTCGTGCGGGCGGTGCTGGGCGGCGAGGAGCCGTACCTGTTGCATCTGTGGCGGCGCGAGCAGGGCCTGATCGTCCCCGCTGGTAATCCGCATGGGCTGGCCTCCGTCGCTGGGATCGGCGGCCGGCAGGTCGCCCGACGCGAGATGGGGGCNGGGACCCNGGTACTGCTTGATCAGCTGCTGCTTGCCGANGGGATCGCCCCGGACGCGGTTGCCGGACCGGAACTGTCCTCGCATATGGAGATCGCGTTCGCGGTCGCCCTGGGGATCGCCGACGTGGGGGTGGGGGTACGGGCAGGGCTGGCGGATCTGGGGCTGGAATTCGTCCCGCTGCTGTGGGAGCCGTACGAGATCGCTCTCGGGCGGGAGGCGTTGGGCGCGGCCCGGCCGCTGCTCACCGCGCTGCGGGACCCCGCCCTACATCGAGCGGCCACGGCACTGGGTGGCTATGACCTCGCCCACACCGGCACGGTCCGGCCGGTCGGCCCGGACCGTGCACGCGAGGGATAGCCCTGCGGTTGTTGGTGCGGACAGTGGTAGCACAGATCGCACCGAAGATCATTATATGCGGTGCGAGGGAGGAAGAACAGTCTGCACCTGCGGCTCTTGATCCGGTCTCCTTTCTTATGTGCGTAGGCAGGCGGAAAGTGAGGCGGCGGCCGGATCGGTGCCGGAAGCAGCGATCGGTACCCCGGAGGAGTCGGTTGGTCGTCGGCCGTGGCTGACCCCGGGGGTGGGGGGGATCGGGACGGCGAGTTTCCTGGCCGACGTTGGTCATGAGGTGCCGACCGCGCTGATGGCCGGTTTCGTCACCTCGACGCTGGGTGCGCCGGCCGCCGCGCTGGGGGTGATCGAGGGCATCTCGGACGGGCTGGCTGGTGCGGGCCGGTTCGTCGGGGGTGCGCTGGCCGATGATCGTCGGCGGCGCCGGACGGTCGCGGTGGGTGGCTATACCACTACCGCTGTGCTGTCGGCGCTGATCGGGGTGACGACGTCGGCGGTGCAGGCGGGGGTGTTGCGTGGGGCGGCGTGGGCGGCTCGGGGGCTGCGGGTTCCGGCCCGTAATGCGCTTCTTGCCGATGTGGTGCCTGCCGCCGCCTATGGTCGGGCTTACGGGTTCGAGCGGACCATGGACAATCTTGGGGCGATCGTGGGCCCGCTGCTCGCGCTCGGTCTGGTGTCGCTGGTCGGCGTGCGGACCGCGATGCTGCTGTCAGTTGTTCCAGGGTTGCTGGCCGCGGTCGCGATCGTCTACGCGATCCGGCAGGCGAAGCTGCCCCGCGCCGGTGAGCGTCGCCGGCTGCGGTTCCAGGTCCGGCCGGTGTTGCGCGGGCAGCTCGGGCGGGTGCTGGCCGGGTTCACCGCCTTCGAGGTCGGCAACGTGGCTGCTACCCTGCTGATCCTGCGGGCTAGCGACCTGCTGGCCCCTGGCCACGGCACGGACGCGGCCACCCGGATCGCGATCGGTCTGTACATCGCCTACAACGTCGCTGCCACGATCGCGTCGTTTCCCGCCGGAGGGGTCTCCGACCGGCTGGGCCGCCGTGGGCCGCTGCTGGTCACGGTCGCCGGCGTGACGGCGTTCCTGCTCTCCTACCTGCTGTTCGCTGTGTCCGGGCCGCAGGTCTGGCTGCTGGGTGCCGCGTTCGTGCTGGCCGGGGTCGGCATCGGGTGCGCGGAGACCGCGGAGCACGCGGCGGTCGCCGTGTTCGCTCCCGAGAAGATCCGTGGGTCGGCGTTTGGACTGCTCGCCACCGTGCAAGCGGTCGGGAACATCGCGGCCAGCGTCGCCGCCGGGCTCCTCTACACGGTGGCCTCACCCACGTTCGCGTTCGGCTACCTCGCGGCCTGGATGGCGCTCGCGCTCACAGCGCTCCTGTGGGCGACGCGGAAAACCCCTGGCGCGCAGCCGGTTCGCACCCGTCGACCCACACACTCCTGAACCGGGCCTACTGGGGTGGGCTGAACACGGCGGCGAGGGCAACGAGTGCTTCGGGGACGGCGCGGTAGTAGGCCCAGACGCCGCGTTTGTCGCGGGTGATCAGGCCGGCGTCGACGAGGACTTTGAGGTGGTGGCTGATGGTGGGTTGGGTGAGGCCGAGGGGTTCGGTGAGTTCGCAGACGCAGGCTTCGCCACCGTCCCGGGCGTAGATCATCGACAGGAGTCGTAGTCGGGTCGGGACGGCGATGGCCTTGAGGACGGCGACCAGGGTGTCGGCTTCCTCAGCGGACAGCGGTGCGCGGGACAGCGGGGTGCAACAGGCCGAGATCGCCCCTGCGAGACCCGGCGGGCTGTCGGCCGTCGCGCCGANGACCGGCAGGGTCGCCGCTGCGGTGGTGGTCGCCATGCCTCCAGCATGCCTCAGCTATTGACAGGCGTCTATGTCTGCGTCCATCCTCGGCTCGTCAGCAACATAGACGAGTGTCGATGTGATGGGTGGTTGTGATGGCCAGGGTGCAGTTGGCGTTGAACGTGTCCGATGTGGACGCGGCGGTGGAGTTCTACTCGAAGCTGTTCGGAGTCGCGCCGGCGAAGCGCCGGCCGGGGTACGCGAACTTCGCCGTCGACGTGCCGCCGTTGAAGCTGGTGCTGATCGAGAACCCGGACGCCCGCGGCGCCGGCGTCGCCGGTGCGCTGAACCACCTCGGGGTCGAGGTCGAGTCCTCCGACGAGGTGGGTGCCGCGACCGCGCGGCTTTCGGGCGCCGGGTTGGACACGGCGGTCGAGGAGAACACCGCCTGCTGTTACGCGGTGCAGGACAAGGTCTGGGTCGACGACCCGGACGGCGCACCGTGGGAGATCTACACGGTCCTCGCCGACATCGCCGAGAGTACCGGCACCCAGCTGCGCACCGTCGAGCCGGGCGGCGGCCCCGGTTCCGCCTGTGACTGCGGGCCGGTCTGCGCCCCCACGATGACGATCGAACCGGCACCCGCCGGCGCGACCCGCTGACACCGGACGTGGCGGACAACGGGGAGAGCCAGCCACCGCTCGTACGGCGGCTGGCCGCCGAAACGGTGGGCAGCATGCTGCTCGCCGCCCTGGTCGTGGGGTCGGGCATCGCCGCGCAGCAGCTCAGCCCCGACCAGACCGGCCTGCAACTGGTGGAGAACGCCGCGGCGACTGCCGCCGGCCTCTACGCGATCATCCTCATGGTCGGCCCGGTCTCCGGGGCGCACTTCAACCCGGTGGTGACCGCGGTGGACGCCGCGTTCGGCGGGTTGTCGTGGCGGGACGCCGCCGCCTACCTGCCGGCCCAGGTCGCGGGTTGCATCGCGGGGGCGGTGCTGGCAAACCTGATGTTCGACCAGTCGGCCGTATCGATCTCGACGCACCATCGGGCGTCCGGGTCGCATCTGCTCGCTGAGGTCGTCGCGACCGCCGGCCTCATCCTCCTGATCTTCGCCCTGGTGCGGTCCGGGCGCGGCGAACGGGCACCGGCTGCGGTCGGCGCGTACATCGGCGCCGCGTACTGGTTCACCAGTTCCACCAGTTTCGCGAACCCCGCGATCAGCGTCGGGCGGATGTTCTCCGACACCTTCGCCGGGATCGCTCCCGCTTCCGTGCCCGCGTTCGTCGCCGTGCAGGCGGTGGGTGGGCTGGTCGGGTTCGGGCTGGTGCGGCTGTTCTACCCGCCGACCTCGGCCGCTCCTGCGCAGGCCGCCCAGGTCCTGCTCCCGCACACGGACACGGCCGCCGCGGCGAACGGTGCCGCCCAGCCACGTCTTCCTGGAGGTGTCTCATGACCGATTTCGACAGCGCTACCGGCGTCGGCGGCTTACAGGGCCTGGACCCGGCGACCGCACGGGCGCTGTCCGCGAGTGCGGCCCGGCTCGCCTACGACTACGACACCACCTTCGCTGCGAGCGAGGTCGAGGAGGTGCTCCTCGACTCCTACCGCCAGCTCGCCCGCACCGCCCGGGTCACCCTGTTTCTCCCGACCCTGGCGGAACGCCTGACCCGGGAACGCCTCGAAGCCCTCGGTGCGACCCGCGGACTGATCGCCAAGCGGGTCCCCGAGGTGCTGTTCGTCTGCGTCCGCAACGCCGGCCGCTCCCAGATGGCCGCCGCGCTGACCCGGCACTACGCCGGGACCGCGCTGCACATTCGGACCGGCGGCTCCGACCCGGGCGAGCACATCCATCCCGAGGTGGTCGCGGCGATGAAGGACATCGGTCTGAGCCTGGACGAGGAGTTCCCCAAGCCGCTGACCGACGACATCCTCGCCGCCGCCGACGTCGTCATCACGATGGGCTGCGGCGACCGCTGCCCCTACGTCCCCGGCAAACGCTACGAGGACTGGCCGATCGACGACCCTGACGGCGCGCCGGCCGATCAGGTCGCCGCCGTCCGCGACGACATCGACCGGCGGGTCCGCGGGCTGATCGCCAGCATGCTCCCTGAGCTCACCCTGCCCGACCCCCGCTGACCCTCACGCGCGGCCCGCCCCGGCCGCGCACGCCCACCTGGTCGAAAGGACCTGCCTGTGTCCGAGAAGCCCTCGGTGCTGTTCGTCTGCGTCCACAACGCCGGCCGTTCCCAGATGGCCGCCGGCTGGCTCACTCACCTCGCCGCCGGCCGGATCGAGGTCCGTTCCGCCGGTTCCATGCCCGCCGAGCAGATCAACCCGACCGCCGTCGCCGCGATGAGCGAGGTCGGTATCGACATCACCGCTGAAACACCGAAGATCCTCACCGTCGAGGCCGTCCAGGCGTCCGACGTGGTCATCACCATGGGCTGCGGCGATGCCTGCCCCATCTTCCCCGGCAAACGCTACGAAGACTGGAAACTCGACGACCCCGCCGGGCAGGGCATCGACGCGGTCCGCCCCATCCGCGACGACATCCGCGCCCGCATCGAGAAGCTGATCGGCGAGCTCCTGCCCGCCGGCAGCTGACACCCGGGCCACACCACACGGCCGCTCTCACCGAACAGCCGGCGGCTCCCGTGCTCACGGGAGCCGCCGGACACCCCTGCCCGCGTTCTTCGAGCTGCCCTGGAAGAGCCCTACACCGGGAGGAGCCGCGGAACGGCGCGGACGTAGACGACCATGCCGACGACCTCGACGAGGGTCTGGGTGACGACGGCGACGGCGGCGACGGCGAGGTGGTCGGGCAGAGCGAGCGCGAGCGGGAGCACGACGAGGGAGTTGCGGGTCGCGCCGGTGAAGACGATCGCGCGGCCGGCGGGGACGTCGAGACGGAACAGGCGAGCGACGGCGAGCCCGGCGAAGGCCATCACCAGCAGGAACAGGACGTAGAAGGGCACCAGCCGGGCGATGTCGGCGAGGTTGTCGTCGAGCTTGGGGACCTGGGAGGCGACGACCGTGACCAGGGTTGCCACCATCAGCGGCACCATGGTCGTCCCCGCCACCGCCATGACGGCTTGCCCGCGGGGCCGGCGGGCGGCCCATGCCTGGACCGTCCAGGCCAGGGCGAGCGGGACGACGATCAGAAAGGTGAAGGCTTCGAGGAACGGGCCCGCGTCGACCACGTCGGCGAGCCCCGAGCCGAGGAAGGCCAGCAGGAACAGCGGAAGCAGCAGCATCTGCGCGACGAGCAGCAGCGGTGTCGCGGCGAGCAGCTGCTGGTTGCGCGCGCCAGCCAGGCCGCTGAACACGATGACGTAGTCGACGCACGGGCAGAGCAGCACCAGCAGGACGCCCAGCCGTAGCGCCTGGTCGTCGGGCAGGACAGGGAACATCGCCGCCACGACAAGGGGAACAACCAGGAAGTTCACGGCGAGCGCGGCGCCGAGGAACCGGCCGGCTCGCAGCGAGCGGACCAGCTCCGCGGCGGGGACCTGGAGGAACGTGACGAACAGCAACGCCGCCAGCACCGGGTTGATCGCGTGTTCGAGTCCGGGGCTGGCGTCGGGCGCGGCCCAGCCGAGCAGGCCGCCGGCTGCGATCGCGGCGAGGTAGATCGCTATCTGGTGGCGTTCCATCGCCGCGACGACCCTGTCGATCACATCCAGCCCCCTGCCCTGCCCGACCCGGCGACCACGGCTGTCCGCTCATCCTGACCTGGCCGTTCCTGTGACGAAGCCGGCGGGTAGGCGGGCTTGCATCCGGTACCCAGGTACAGCCTTACCGTCGAGTCGAGGGCGCCGGCACACGGCGCCACCAGGCCCGACAGGAGAAGCCGATGCCCTTCACCGTGAAGGCGCCGCAGGTGGACGCCTGCACTCTGCCGACCGCCGCCCGGCCGCTGCGGATCGCCGAGTTCGACGCCCTGTTCGCCACCGCCCTGCACCGGATAGAGCGCATCGATGCCCGCCACCTGCGGCTGACCCTGACCCGAGACGGCGGCCTGGCAGACACCGTCCGCGACCTGACCGCCCGGGAAAGCCGGTGCTGCACCTTCTTCACCTTCACCATCACCCCCACCGGCGACCAGGTCGTCCTCGACGTCCAAGTACCTGACACGCAGACCGCCGTCCTCGACGGCCTCGTCACGCTCGCCGCCAACGCCGCACCTACAGCCCGATGACCGGCGCAGCGCTGCGTTCCGGTGAGCTGGCCGCCGCGGCAGGGGTGAACCTCCAGACCGTGCGCTACTACGAACGACGCGGGCTGCTCGCCGAACCGGCGCGCACCCCCGGCGGGCACCGGCTCTACCCGGCTGACGCGGTGACCCTGCTCGGTGTGATCAAGGCCGCGCAGCGGCTCGGGTTCACCCTCGACGAGGTCGCCGACCTGCTCGACACCGGCCGTCGCCGCCACTCCAGCGGCGCGCTGAAGGAGCGTGCCCTGGCGAAACTCGACGAGATCAACACCAAGATCCGCGACCTGGAGACGATCAGAGCCGCGCTGTCCGGCGTGGTCGAGGCCGGTTGCGACAGCCTCACCCACTGCACCTGCCCCGACTGCCCCCTGCCCTACGTCGAGATCGCGCGGCGTCCACCCGACCATCCCGATGCCATCCCGCCCGGCCCAGTCAGCTCGCCCAGCCCTGTCGCCCGCACGAGGAGCCAGCCGTGACCGCCACGCCCACCGACCCGCGTCCCGCCACGCCGCCGTCGACCGCCGCGGGACCGTTCGAGCTCCGGACGGCCACCGGGCAGCCCCCGGCCTCGGACCGATCTCGGACACCGCGCCGGGCCGCCGTCTCGGCGACCCTGGCGGTGCTCGCCTGCGCCGCGTGCTGCGCGCTGCCGCTGCTGATCGGCGCGGGGCTACTCACGGCCGGAGCCGCCGCCGCGGTCAACCAGACGCTGGTCGCCGCCGCGATCGCCCTGGCCGTCCTCGCGGTGGTGTTCCTGGGATGGCACCAGCGCCGCAGGACCACCGCACGCACCGTGACCGGCGGGTCCTGCGGCTGCGGCGGAGGATGCGCCTGCTGACACCAGGCAGGACCGTCGCCTTCGCGCACCGGGTAGGCACAGCCGACCGAGAGGCGAGCAGTGCGGCTGGGTGTGGGGGTGCGGGTGAGACGTCGGTGTCGAAGGCGACTCGCCGGACTGGGTGCTGCATGCGCGTTTCGTTATTCGGCCGCCGGTGTGATTGGGTCCTGGTAGAGGTCCGGGATGGTGTCGTGGTCGTTGTCGACGGTCTCTGCGTGGTGGATGCGGCGGTAGACGCGGTTACGGAGGCGCAGCACGACGGCGGCTAGCAGGGCGGCGAGCAGCGAGCCAGCCAGGATGGCGATCTTGACGTGGTTGTCGCGTTCGCTGCCGGTGCCGAATGCCAGCTCGCCGATGAGCAGGGAGACGGTGAACCCGATACCGGCGAGGACCGCCACCNCGAGGACGTCGATCCAGGCCAGCCCATCAGCGAGGGCAGCGCGGGTGAAGCGGGCCACAAGACAGCTGGCGGCCATGATCCCGAGTGGCTTGCCGACGACCAGGCCGACCATGACACCGACCGCGGCCCGGTCGCCCAGAGCGCTGGCAAGACCGCTCGCGCCGCCGATGGCGACGCCGGCGGAGAAGAACGCGAAGATCGGTACGGCCAGCCCGGCGGAGACGGGCCGCCAGCGGTGCTCCAAGTGTTCGGCCAGCCCTGGGCCCGCGTCCGGGCCGCCTGCCCGCTCGCTGCGTAGGACGGGCACGGCGAGGCCGAGTAGCACCCCGGCGACCGTGGCGTGGATACCGGAGGCGTGGACCAGCATCCAGGTGGCGGCGGCCAGGGGCAGTAGCAGCCACCAGGACTGCACCCGGCGTTGCACCAGCAGGGTGAACAGCGCCAGCGGCACCAGCGCGCCCAGTGCCGGGAGGATCGACAGGTGACGGGTGTAGAAGACGGCAATGATGGCGATGGCGAGCAGGTCGTCGACCACCGCGAGGGTGAGTAGGAAGGTTCGCAGGGCGGAGGGCAGGTGCCGGCCGATGACCGCCAGCACGGCCAGCGCGAAGGCGATGTCGGTGGCGGTCGGGATCGCCCAGCCCGATGATGCGTCGCCGCCGAGGTTGACCAACGTGTAGAGGACGGCGGGAACGGCGACGCCGCCGGCCGCNGCGACGACGGGGACCACGGCACGGCGCGGGTCGCGGAGGTCACCGGCGACGAACTCGCGTTTGAGTTCCAGTCCGGCGACGAAGAAGAAGATCGCTAGCAGGCCGTCGGCGGCCCACTGGGCGAGGCTGAGGTCCAGGTGCAGCCAGGACGGGCCGATCTGGTAGGACAACATCGACTGGTAGGACCGTGACCACGGCGAGTTCGCCCAGCCGAGAGCGACGACCGTCGCGGCGAGCAGCAGCGCGCCCCCGATGGTCTCCTTACGGAGGATGGCCATGATCCGGCGGGTCTCGGTCCACGACCTGCGGCCGAAGATGGGGGGCGGGGTCTGGCTCACGGCGGCGCTCCTGGTCAAGGGGACAGCTGACACGCTGCCGACCAGGCTTCCCGGCACACCGAAGTCCTACCGTAGCCGGATCGAAGGGGACGCGAGCGCCGCCGTAGCCGCCCAGGCTGTGACACCTGGCACGGGAGACCTCCGCCACGAGGCTGCGCCTTCCCAATCCCAAGGTGCGGTTGACGCTGACGACTGACGGTGAACCCAGCGTCGTCTCCCAGTTCCCCTGGCAGGGGGAGTCGTCGGGGGCGTCTGCAGCGGTGACTGTGGCGGACGCGGTATCTTTGTGGAGGTTGGCGGCTGTTGGCCGCCACGCGGCGGTGGGGCTCGCCGTACCCGAACCGCGGCATCATGTGCCGCCAACAGTCCCTACTTGTGCCAGGTCGCGCCCGGTTGCCCGGGTGCCGCGCAGGTAGGGAGGTTGATGTGGACGGCGCACCTTCGCAGGAGGCCGTGAAGCCCTCTGATCCAGATGTGGACCTGCACGTTCCGGTGCAGCGTCGGGAACTGCACCACAGGCCAATGGCGTTGCTGGCGGTGATCGCGGCCGGTGGGGCGATCGGGGCGTGCGCCCGCTACGGCACGTCGCTGGTCTGGCCGAGTCCGGCCGGAGCGTTCCCGTGGACCACACTGCTGGTGAACACGGCGGGATGCGCGGTAATCGGGCTACTCATGGTGGTGATCACCGAGGTGCGGGCGGTACACCCGCTGGCCCGGCCGTTCCTGGGCACGGGCGTGCTGGGCGGGTTCACCACGTTCTCCACCTACGCGGTCGACGCGGAACGGCTGGTCGACGGCGAACACGCCGGCCTCGCATTGGGATATCTGGCGCTGACCGTGGTGCTGGCGCTGGGCGCGGTCTGGGCGTCGGCGGTGGCGACCCGCCGGCTGGTCGTGAGGTGGGCGGGATGAGGCTGACGGGTCGGGCGCTGCGACTGACGGTGTTCATCGGGGAAAGCGACCAGTGGCATCACCGGCCGCTGGCCAGTGAGATCGTGCACCGGGCGCACCGTGCCGGGCTCGCCGGCGCGAGCGTCTTTCACGGGATGGAGGGGTTCGGTGCCTCCTCGATCGTGCACACCACACGCTTGTTGTCGATGAGTCAGGACCTGCCAGTGGCGGTGGTCATCGTCGACGACGAGCCACGGATTCGCGCGTTTCTGCCGCAGCTCGACGAGTTGGTCTCCGAGGGCCTGGTGATCCTCGATGAGGTCGAGGTCATCCGTTACGTCGGCCGGAAAGCGCGACAGTGAGCTGGCTGCTGGTAGTTTTGGGGGCTATGGTCGGCGCCCCGGCCCGATATCTGGTCGACCGGGCGGTGCAGGCACGCCACGACACCGTCTTCCCCTGGGGCACGTTCACCGTCAACGTCGCCGCCAGCCTGATCCTCGGCCTGGTCACTGGAGCGGTCCTGGCAGGGGCCGCGTCGTCGCGGGTAGGGCTGCTGGTCGGCACAGGGCTGTGTGGGACGTTGAGCACCTACTCGACGTTCTCCTACGAGACGCTGCGCCTGGCCGAGGAAGGCGCCGGGGTGCTCGCCGCCGCGAACGTCGCCGGAAGTGCGCTCGGCGCCCTCGGCGCCGCCTTCCTCGGGATGGGTGTGGCCCAGGCGGTGTGGGGATGACCCGGCCAGACACGGCGGTGAAGGCCGCCGTGGCCGGCCGGCTGCGGCCGTGGCGGTTCGTGCTGGTCTTCGGCACGGTCAGCCTGCTGGCGGACTTCGTCTACGAAGGCGCCCGGTCGGTCACCGGCCCACTGCTGGCCTCCCTCGGCGCGTCAGCCCTCGTCGTCGGCGTGGTCACTGGTGTCGGGAGCTGCTGTCCCAGCCTCTGGCCGGCGGACAACCGCCTGCCAGAGGCCAGACCCCGGTCCGTCCGTCAGCCCGCGTGTCCGTGCGCCCGACGGAACGCCGAAGGGGCTGGGGTGACCGCGGGGACGCCGTCACGAAGCGCCTCCCTGGCGGCTTGGCGGTACTCACCGGTGAGCCGGTCGATGTAGAGGGTGCCGTCGAGGTGGTCGGTCTCGTGCTGGAGGCAGCGGGCGAGCAGGCCGGAGCCGCTGTACTCGACGGGGCTGCCGGTCTCGTCGAACCCGCGGACGGTGGCGCTGGCGGACCGGGTCGTCGGGTAGCCCAGCCGGGGTATGGACAGGCAGCCCTCCGAACCGTGCTGGTCGCCTTCGCCACGTTCCAGCTGCGGGTTCGCGACGACGAGCGGCCGGCGGGTGGTGGGCTCCTCGGTGTCGTAACCGGTGTCGAAGACGAACAGCCGCAGACCGACACCGATCTGGGGTGCCGCGAGGCCGACTCCCGGGGCCGCGTACATGGTCTCGATCATGTTGGCGACGAGGCGCCGTAGCGTGGCGTCGAAGGCGGTGACCGGTTCCGCGGGGGTGCGCAGGACCGGATCGCCGAGAGTGCGGATGGGCAACAGCGTTATGCGACCTCCCCGGGTGGCGGTCAGTCGGTCGAAGTCCACTGGCCAGCGGACGAACCGCTGGCCAGTGGTTATCTCCGGCCTGTCAGGCCGAAATGATCTGCTTGGCGGTGGCGTAGCGGGCGGCGACGTCGGCCCAGTTGACGATGTCCCACAGGGCGGTGACGTAGTCGGCTTTGACGTTCTTGTACTGCAGGTACCAGGCGTGCTCCCAGGCGTCGAAGGCGAGGAGCGTGGTGTTGCCGATGCCGACGTTGCTCTGGTGGTCGTAGACCTGCTCGACGAGGAGACGTCCGGAGAGCTGGTCGTAGGCGAGGATGCCCCAGCCGGAGCCCTGCACGGTGGTGGTGGCGGCGGTGAGCTGGGCCTTGAAGTTGTCGAAGGAGCCGAAGGATTCGGCGATGGCGTCGGCGAGGGCGCCGTCGGGCTTGTCGCCGCCGTCGGGGGAGAGGTTCTGCCAGTAGATGGAGTGCAGGATGTGGCCGGAGACGTTGAACGCGAGGGTTTTCTCCAGGCCGACGATCGCGCCGAAGTCGCCCTTGTCTCGGGCTTCGGCGAGCTTCTCCAGGGTGGTGTTGGCGCCGGCGACGTAGGTCGCGTGGTGCTTGTCGTGGTGCAGTTCGATGATCTGGCCGCTGATCGCAGGCTCCAGGGCGGCGTAGTCGTACTGCAGGTCCGGCAACGTGTACACGGCCACGAGGGTGTCCTTCGCTGTGAGTAGTAGTGGATGTCCGGCGGGCGGACGGGTCAGACGGGGTCGGTGACGTAGGCGTTGCGGATCGCGGCGAGGAGGTCGCGTGGCCCGGTGTCGGGGCCGGATCGGTCCGCGAGGTGGTCGAGGGTGATCCCGCACAGGGTCGCGAGGCCGAGGACGAGTTCCGCCATCGCCGCTGTGGGGTTGGCGCGGTCGGCTCCGTCTGCCATCACGCGCTGGACGGTGGTCCAGAAGAACGCGGGGTCGGTGGCGGAGTCGGTGTAGGCGGTCATGATCTCGATTGCTGCCGGCAGGCACGCCGCCGGGCCGTCAGGGACGCTGCCCATGGTCTGCTCCCCTCGATCGGCCAGCGACTGAACAGTAGTTGCCACTCATATGCAGCTGCAAACATGGTGCGTAAACGGGGTGTGGGATCGCAACGCAGACCGGTCGAGGTGTCCCGGGATGCGGTGATGTGCTGCTCCGCGTATGACCGGGCCGGCCTGGCCGCGCCGAAGGTCAGCCTGAGATGTGCAGGACGAGCATGTCGACGTCGACGCGTCCGAGGGCGTCGTCGCGCGCGACGACGGTCGCCCGTTCGGCGACGCGCAAGCCTGCCGCGGTGAGGTGGGGGGTCAGCGTGGTCTCGGTCCAGAGGCGTTCGCGGGCGCCGGCGAGATGGGCCGCAAGGGCGCCGTGCCCGTCGCCGCGCTGGAGGAAGAAGGTGCGGGTGAAGAGGGGCGAAATGGGTCCATCGACGGTGGGGCCGGCTGCATCAGTGAACCTGGTGACGCCGCTGGGTGATCAGGGTGCCGGGGTCGACGAAGCGGGTGGCGCGCTGGTCAGGGCGGCGTGACCGTCGGCGGGTACGGAGTTTCGTGGCGGTGTCGCGATCCAGGCCGCCGCGTTCGGGCCGGTAGAGGGCCTGGTGGATGGTCTCGGGTGCGGCCTGCATGTCCGGGTCGTCGGGGAATTCCTGCCGGAGTGCGACGCTGATCTGTTCGGGGCTCCAGCGCTGGTCCAGGCGCTGCTGGACGAACTGACGCAGCTGCNGGTTGCGCCGCAGCTTCCCGTCGGTGGACCGGGCACGGCGGGCCACGGCGCGCTGTTCGGCCTGGTGGGGGNGGTAGACCCCGGAGCGCGGGTCGCTGTTGCGGCGGATCTCGCGGCTGATCGTGGCAGGGCCACGGCCGAGCTGGCGGGCGATCTCCCGCATCGAGTTCCCGATCGCCGCAGGTCAGCAATGCGGACCCGCTCGTCCTCGGACAGGAACCGAGAGGACAGGGGCCGCGGCTGCTGGGTGATCGGTGGATACGAGTGGGTCCGGCCGGCGTGGTCGGTGCTGGTGCGCCCGTAGCGCCACCGTGTTCCGGTCCTGCGATTGATCCCGACTTCCCGGCACGCCGCCGAGTTGTTCATGTCCTGCGCTATCAGCAGAAGGTAGTGATCACGCTTGGCTGCCTGCGGCTCAGGGCCTCGCTTGCGGACGTTCCGACGACGCTTCAACTGTTACGAGGTCGGTGGTTGGGGCGGCTGGCTGTTGACAGCTGCTCCGGTGTCCTGGCGGATTTGGGTGACGAGGGTGCGTGCGGTGCCGGTGCCGACGTTAAGTCGCTTGCGGAGGGTTTCGGCTGAGATGGGTCGGTGGTGATGTTGCCAGTGGAGGACGTCTTCGGCGCGTGCGCGGTGGAGCAGGTCCTGTTGGCGTGCGTCCCGCTCGGTCTGGCGTGATGTGGCGCCTGCTGGTTTCTGCCGGCTTCGCGCGATCGCGGGTGGTGTTACTGAATCCTGTGGCCGGTCGGCATTCTTTGCTGCTGGGGAAATGCTCCGGGACGGGACGGTGGTCTGGATGGCTTGGAGGAGACCGGGGCCGACTTCTGCCCATCCGATAAGTAGGAGGGGGCCGACTGCGTCGAAAGCGGCTTTGCCGTAATGGCCGGTGATGAGGGGCTCGGTGATGTTCAGGGCGAGCGTGACGGTGCTTGCGAAGATCAGTAGGCGTCGTGCGGCGCGGATGACGTCGGCGGGTCCGCCGTGCAGGGNGAGGTGGCGTGCGCCGAGGAGGAGTCCGACGACGGAGAGATCGACTGCGGGTGCCACGAGGATGGCGACGTAGGTCGGGACCCCGAGGCGGATGCCGAGTGCGGCGACGTTGCCGAGCCCGAAGAGGAAAGTGAGCCCGACAACGGTGCCCACGATCACGGTCACCATGCGGGCGGTGCCGTTCGGACCCACCAGGTCTACGGAACGTGTGTTCGATTCGATCGGCGAGGTGCTCGGCTGAGTGCTCATGGGGCATCGCCCCTGGTCAGGAGCCTCGTGGAGACCGGCCGGACGGTGATCTCAGGTCCCTGGACCAAGATCAGGCGGTTCTTATTGTGTTGCGTTAGGTCCACCACGATGCGTAACAATGCCCTGACCTGGGCAAATAGGTAAGTTCTATGAGATCTGACGGTTGATCGAATAGTGGAAGTCCAGGTCGGGGCATTGATCGTTTGGTTCGATTCCCTGGAGCGTGCCGACGGATCTGGTTACGGATCGTAGTCGCGTNGGTCGCTCGGCCAATGAAATCGGCCGGCGGATTGGGATCATGGTGTTTCGTGCGGAGGAGTCGAAACTCGCGCGATCATGATCTAGAAGATATTGAGGGCGCTGCGGGGGCGAGTTGGTCGCGGGGCCTGCCTTTATCGCATGGGACGTGTGGCGGCCTTCGATCAGGCCTCTATCTGCACGGTGACGTCTATGGTGGTGTCGCGCCGCACTTCAACCATCAGCAGATGATCTCTGTGGCCAAGGTGAATCCGATGTGCATCTCCCCGCCGCCGGAGCCCGGCTGCTGCCCGATGCGCCGTAAAGATCGTTCGCGCACNCGCGGTGCCGAACTGCTGTGTGACGCGGCAATAGTACGTACCAGCCGGCGTGGCATCGCNGGCGCTCGGGCGGATCCCGGTAGCCGTGCATGAGCGTGCCGGCAGGTACTGTACTTACTGGTCCGGCGCCTGGGAGAAAGTAGAGATTCAATTATCTCGGATGCGTACTCCCAGGCGCCGTGGTGTTATTCTCCGTCAATCCCAGTCGTAGAAGTCGCTCATTTTATATAGCTCGTCGGCAATTTGGTCTGCTCCCCGTCGATCTTCGAGGTGCTGACGAAGAGATTTCCCTCCCCTTCTAGCGGCGAATATGTATTCCAAGTTTCGGTCGTCGTGAACCCACATCGCATACTCGGACCAGGTGAGACCTAGGAATTCATGGAGAGAAACCTCCCCTGAGGTTGAATCCCACGCGGTTCGGTAATCGAGGATTTCGTCTGGTGAGATTTTTCCGGCTAGAACGGCGTCGACGTACTTCACATTGAGTACCTTGTCACTTTGTAATTCTGCGTCCGGGTACTGCTGGCTTGTAGATTCTTCCGTATTGCGGGTCCGCGCTGCCGGGATGTTTCCCGTCTCCGTCGTAAACTTCAACGTCGCCGTGAGTGTAATCCCATTCGTAAAGCCGCTTGGCGCGACCGGATTGTCCATTAGTCTTTGTTTTTCCTCGGTAATTTCTTAGGCTCTTCCAGAAGGGCGATTCGCCTGTGGGGTGCCAGAAGTCGGCTTGGGCCCGTGAGCTGGGGTGACGCGACGGTGCGGCAGCCGGCATGATGGTCAGTCATGTTCGCACGCCTGCTCTATCTGATCTTCTTGCGGGTGTGTGGCTGGCTGGTTCTCCTCGGTCGTTCGTCGGCGTCGAAGGACATCGAGCTGCTGGTGCTGCGGCATGAGGTCGCGGTGCTGCGCCGTACCCAGCCCAAGCCTCGGTGGGACTGGGCGGACCGAGCGGTCCTCGCCGCCCTGATCCGACTCCTGCCCAGACCCCTGCGAGCGCACCGGCTGGTCACGCCCGGCACCGTCCTGCGGTGGCACCGCCGTCTGATCGCACGGACATGGACCCATCCACAGCGGATGGGTCGGCCACCGGTCGGCACGGAGATCGTGACGCTCATCGAGCGGCTCGCGACCGAGAACACGACGTGGGGCTACCNGCGGATCCGGGGCGAGCTGCTCAAGCTCGGTCACCGGGTGAGTGCCTCCACGATCCGCCGGGTCCTGAAGTCTCTGGGGCTGCCCCCGGCTCCGCGACGGCAGACCGACACGACGTGGCGGCAGTTCCTGCGTACGCAGGCGTCGACGATGCTGGCCGTGGACTTCTTCCATGTGNACTGCGCGGTGACGCTGCGGCGTCTGTACTGTTTCTTCGTCATCGAGGTCGGCTCCCNCACCGTCCGAATCCTCGGGGTCACCGCCCACCCCGACGGACCGTGGACCACCCAACAAGCCCGGAACCTGCTCATGGATCTCGGCGACCGGGCGGCCGACTTCCAGTTCCTGGTCCGTGACCGGGCCAGCCAGTTCACCGCGTCGTTCGACGCGATCCTCGCCGACGCCGGCATCATCGCGATCAAGATTCCACCCCGGGCTCCGCGGGCGAACGCCTATGCGGAACGGTTCGTCCGCACGGTCCGGAACGAGGTCACCGACCGGATGCTGATCTTCGGCGAGCGGCACGCGCACCGTTCTGGCCGAGTACGCACGGCACTACAACGGACGACGNCCCCNCCGCGGTTGTGGCCTTCAACCGCCTCGGCCCGACCACCCTGTCGCGGACCTGACCAAGGAACGGATCAAGCGCCGACCCGTCCTCGGTGGCCTGATCAACGAATACGAACGAGCCGCCTAAAACCCCAGGTCAAGGCCGGTGGCCGAGTTCCGACACCCCACAGGCACTTCGTTCATGATCATTCTCTGCACAAAATTGCCGAACGCGCACTCAAGCACCCAAACCCATTTCTATCCTGAATAGATGGTCTAAAAATTCACAAAACCGCAGGTCGGGGGCTATCTGTCTGGAGCCGGCGAGGGGACTCGAACCCGGCTGGAACCGTAAGGCGTTGAGTACCGTTGCGGCGTCTGCTGGCGGACCGGCTCGTAGTAGCGGGGAAGCCCTGGTAATCGGGGTGGATGCGAAGGGGCCGGCTCATCGATGGTTTGTTTCGCGCGAGCAACCGGCGNTGCCGGGAGGAGACGTGTGAGCAGGTCAGGTCCGGAAGGAAAGCCGTTTCAGATTATGAATAACGCTCTTAATGTGCATCGCGCGGTGCCGTGTAAGGGTGGGTCACGCTTTTGGGATGCGCGGCCCACCCTTACACGAGTAGATTTTATCCTACGGGCATCTTCCTCATCCCACCTAAGGGAGAATCGAAGGCGCAGCGTAAATCACGTTAGTGGTATAGGCCGCCTTCGTAAAGTGAATCGTGTGAATCAGGCCGCAACTCCGAGACTACTTTCTTGCTTGTCGACTGCGGCGGCCGATCCGGCTCAGTAGTAGGTAGGAGGCCGTGGCACCGCCCAGGGCGAACAGTGTGACTGCGATCTTATGGTCGTCCGAGAAGAGGACGACGACGCCGCCGCCGATGAAGTATATCGGCGCAACGGAAATTACCCTGGCGACAAAGCTATGTCTAGTTTCGGTCATCCATGGATCACGTCCTTTGTATTCCGAGAGGTCCGGTACGTAAGAATCTTTAAGATTATCTAGTTGCGTTTCTTAGCCGAATCTCATGTATTTCCAACACGGCCCCCCGTGGCCTCGAGCATGTCTACCTACACCGACTCCTGCTCTCCAGCCTCTCGATGTTGCATAGGCATTTCTTCCAGCACCGACGAAGCCGTAGAGTGCTCCAATGCCAACAGCGGTTGCCGCTCCGCNCCAAGTCTGCCGCCGGTTAGTGACCGCATAGCCGGCGTAAGAAGTGGCAACACCGACCGCTATGCCACATATTACGTATAGGCCGCAGGCCGACGCTGCGAATATCCCAGCGATACCTATTGCGACCGGCGTGTAGCGAGAACCTCGGCAACTTCCATTCGGATTCCTGCCGAAGAGACACCATTTGCCATCGAGGTCGAGGTTGTTGTAGGGGTCTTGGTAGGCGTAGTCGTAAGCATTGGCGGAGCCGCCGAAGATGGGGTCGGTGGAGAGGAATCGTCCGGTGTAGGGGTTGTAGAGGCGGATGCCCATGAGGGTGAGGCCGCCGAGGGTGTCGCGGGAGCGTTGTTTGGCGCCGAGCCAGCCGTAGCGGGTGTAGGCGGTGCTGGGGAAGTAGGGGGTGCCGAACTCGCCGGATTCGGCATAGCTGCTGATGGCGGTGGCGCTGGTGTTGTCGTCGGCGGTGGCGACGATGTCGCCGTGGAGGTTGGCGAGTTGCAGGGTGACGGTGCCGGTGCTGTCCTGGGTGGCGGCGAGATCTTTGCCGATTCCGAGGATGTTGCGGGTCCAGGCTCCGCCGGTGATGCCAGTCCAGGCGGGGCTGTCGCCTGTGGCGGTGGTGTAGTGGTTGGTGGAGGTGGTTGAGCCTTCGGTCCAGGAGCGGAAGCGGCGTGCGGGGTCGAGGGTGTAGGTGCGGGTGGTGGAGCCGACGGTCTGGGAGGCGACCAGGTCGTTGACGTAGTAGCCGACGGTGAGTGCCACACCCGCCGCGTCGGCCGCGGGGACGGCGGTGGTGCGGCCGAACAGGTCGTAGGTGTAGCCGGTGTCGGTGATCCGGTCGGCCTGGTCATAGGTGTGAGAGTAGACCTGGGGTGTCGTACTGGTGGAACAGTTTCCGGTGTCGGGCTGGCCGCCGGCGTCGGGGTAACTGTTCAGTGCGGTGCGGTTGTAGTCGGTGTCGTAGGTGTAGGTGCGGGTGGTGCAGATTCTGGGTCCGCCGTAGCTGACGGCGTCGACGACGCCGGTGAGCCGGCCGGCGAGGTCGTAGCTGATGGTTTTGGTGGCGGGTGCGGTGGCGTCGAGGCGGACCTGTGCGGGAGATGGGGATTGCTGGCCCTCTGGAGCCGCCCTTAGGGGGAGGCTTCAAACTGCCTCATGCTGCGTTAGCTGAAGACTGTCGTGGTGAGCGATGAGGAAAAGGCGCCCGTGAGGCGTCAGGTGGGGCCAGGAAGACGATCGCTGTCGACGCGTCGTTATTGAATCAGGTTCCATGCGAGAGCCGCAGACCAGGCTCACGTCGCCTCCACGCCGGGCACCACCTAGCCAGTAATCGGGGGTGGCATCGGAACCGGGTGTTACTTTTTGGCCCGGGGCGTATCGGAGGGTCAGGGCGGACAGGGGAGCGGCCGGGGTCGACGGCCAGTCGATCGAGGTGAGGTGCCCCATTTTTTCC